>NZ_JAIFZO010000002.1:2023263-3378017 GCF_026341275.1 Streptomyces ortus | reverse complement strand
TCACCAACGCGGGCGCGGTCTTCGGCGCCACCCGCAAGATCGCGGTCACGGTCTCGGCGATCATCGGCCCGCTGCACGACCCGCTGCGCCTGGCCGAGGACATCGCCGTGCTCGACCTCCTCAGCGGCGGCCGGCTCGTCACGGTCGCGGGCATCGGCTACCGGCCCGAGGAGTACGCCCTCTTCGACGTCGACTACAAGCGCCGCGGCGCCCTCCAGGACGAGTTGCTGGAGACCCTGCTGAAGGCATGGACCGGCGAGGACTTCGAGTACCGCGGCCGTACGGTACGGGTCACTCCGCGGCCCTTCTCGGAGCCGCACCCCCTCCTGCTGGTGGGCGGCTCCTCGAAGGCGGCGGCCCGGCGCGCGGCGCGGCTCGGTCTGCCGTTCTTCCCCAGCGCGCACCTGCCGGAGATCGAGGCGTACTACAAGGAGCGGCTCGTCGAGTACGGCACCGAGGGCTGGACCATGATGCCCGCGGCCGTGACCCCGCTGCTGCACCTCGCCGAGGACCCGGACCGCGCCTGGGCCGAGCACGGCCGGCACTTTCTGCACGAGGCCAGGACGTACGCCTCCTGGCAGTCCTCCGACATCCGCTCGGCGGTGAAGTCCGCGGCCACGACGGTGGAGGAGCTGCGTGCCGAGGGCGTCTACCGGATCGTGACACCGGAGGAGTGCCTGGCGCTGGGCCTCGACAGCTACGTACTGCATCCGCTGTCCGGCGGGATGTCCGTCGACGAGGGGTGGCGCAGCATGCACCTGTTCTGCGAAAACGTGCTGCCCCGGCTCAAGGCCCTGTAGGCCACGGAACCGGGGCGGCACACCCTCTTATGTGTACGGGGGGAGGGGCGGCGGGGGTTTGAGCCCCTCCCCCCGGGCCGGTGGGGCGGTGTCGGCCCGACGGGCCCACGGGCCGGCCCTGGTTAGCCCATTTCTTCCAGGGTCTTGCCCTTGGTCTCCTTGACGAACTTGAGGACGAAGGGGATGGAGAGCGCGGCGAAGACCGTGTAGATCACGTAGGTCGCGGACAGGTTCCAGTCGGCCAGCGACGGGAAGCTCGCGGTGATGGCCCAGTTGGCGATCCACTGCGCGGCGGCGGCCACGCCCAGGGCGGCGGCGCGGAGCTTGTTGGGGAACATCTCGCCGAGGAAGACCCACACCACCACACCCCACGACAGGGCGAAGAAGAGGACGAAGACGTGGGCGGCGATGAGCGCGACCCAGCCCTGGGTGGCGGGCAGTTTGCCGTCGACGAGGTCGTAGGAGAAGGCCCAGGCCTCCAGGCCGAGGCCGATGACCATGCCGACCGAGCCGATGAGGGCCAGCGGGCGGCGGCCGATCCGGTCGACGAAGATCATGGCGATCACGGTGCCGACGATGTTGATGATCGACGTGGTGAAGGAGTACAGGAAGGAGTCGGTCGGGTCCACGCCCACCGACTGCCACAGCGTGGAGGAGTAGTAGAACGCCACGTTGATACCGACGAACTGCTGGAACACCGAGAGCCCGATACCGATCCACACGATCGGCTTGAAGAAGAAGCTGCCGCCCAGCAGGTCCCGGAAGTTCGACTTGTGCTCGCTGCGCATGGCCTGCTCGATCTCGGCGACACGGGCGTCGAGGTCGATGTGGTCGCCCTCGACCTCGCGCAGCACCTCACGGGCGCGCGCGTCGCGGCCCGCGGAGATCAAGAAGCGCGGGGACTCGGGGATGGCGAAGGACAGCAGGCCGTACAGGACGGCCGGGATGACCATCACCCCGAGCATGACCTGCCAGGCCTCCAGGCCCATCACGTTGCCGCGCTGGTCGCCGTCGGCCGCGTTGAGGATGCCCCAGTTGACGAGCTGCGAGATGGCGATGCCGATCACGATCGCGGCCTGCTGGAAGGAGCCGAGCCGGCCGCGGTAGGCGGCCGGGGAGACCTCGGCGATGTAGGCCGGGCCGATGACCGAGGCCATACCGATCGCGAACCCGCCGATCACCCGCCAGAACGCCAGGTCGTACAGGGCGAAGGGCAGGGCGGAACCGACCGCGCTGACGGTGAACAGCACCGCCGAGATCTGCATGCAGCGGATCCGGCCGATCCGGTCCGCGATCCGGCCCGCGGTCGCCGCGCCGATCGCACAGCCGATCAGGGCGATGGCGATGACCTGGGCCAGGGCAGCGGAACCGACCTCGTACCGGTCACGGATGGCCTCGACCGCACCGTTGATCACGGCACTGTCGTAGCCGAAGAGGAATCCACCCATCGCGGCAGCCGCCGCGATGAAGATGACATGCCCCAGATGCTCGGGGTGAGCCGCTCGGGCTCCGGACTTGGGTGACTGCGGCGCTGTGCTGGTCACGTGTAACTCCTCGGGCCACCGGCCTCACTGCCGGGGGTGGGGGCGAGCCCTTCCGGACGGTGTCTCCAGTGGCGCACACGTTTACGCCACCCACCACCTGAAGGTAAAAGCAACGAAGCAGAGACTATGCCTTCAAGTTTCGAAGTCAACAGGGGGTCCGGTATGGACTTGGCGACGAGAAACCACTCAATGTGACGGAGTAGTGTTCAAGACTTGAAGAGATAAGGACTGCGTAGCTACGAATACCCCGTAAGCGGCGCGGGGAACGCCGCAACCGCCACGGGTCGCGTACGGCTGCTCCCGGGCGGGCGGGACGACGGATACCGCCGTTCGGGCGAGGGTCAGCGCAGTCGCTGGCTGATGACCTTCGACACTCCGTCGCCCTGCATGGAGACGCCGTACAGCGCGTCGGCGACCTCCATCGTCCGCTTCTGGTGCGTGATGACGATCAGCTGCGAGGCCTCCTGCAGCTCCCGCATGATCCCGATCAGCCGCTGCAGATTGGTGTCGTCGAGCGCCGCCTCGACCTCGTCCATCACGTAGAACGGGCTGGGGCGGGCCTTGAAGATCGACACGAGCATCGCGACGGCGGTCAGCGACCGCTCGCCGCCGGAGAGCAGCGAGAGCCGCTTGACCTTCTTGCCCGGCGGCCTCGCCTCGACGTCGACGCCCGTGGTGAGCATGTTGTCGGGATCGGTCAGGATCAGCCGTCCGTCGCCGCCCGGGAACAGCCGCCCGAAGACCCCTTCGAACTCCCGTGCCGTGTCCCGGAACGCCTCGGTGAAGACCTGCTCGACCCGCTCGTCGACCTCCTTCACCACCTGGAGAAGATCGATACGCGTCTTCTTCAGGTCCTCCAGCTGCTCGCTGAGGAACTTGTGGCGTTCCTCCAACGCGGCGAACTCCTCCAGCGCGAGCGGGTTGACCTTCCCGAGCTGCTGGTAGGCCCGCTCGGCCGCCTTGAGCCGCTTCTCCTGCTCGGACCGGTGGAAGGGGCGGGGCTGGTTGCGCGGATGCTCCGGGTCGTCCGGCAGCTCCTCGCCCTCGGCGGGCAGGGAGGGCGGGACGAGCTGGGTGGGCCCGAAGTCCGCGACCAGGCCCGCCGGTTCGACGCCCAGCTCCTCCAGCGCCTTCGCCTCCAACTGCTCGATCCGCAGCCGCTTCTCGGCCCCGAGCACCTCGCCGCGGTGCACCGAGTCCGTGAGCTTGTCCAGCTCGGCCTTGAGGTCGCGGCCCTGGCTGCGGGCGCCGACGAGGTCCTGCTCACGGCGCGCCTTGGCGCTCTCCGCGGCTGTGCGCTCCTCGTCAGCCCGGCCGAGGGAGACCTCGACGTGGGCGAGGAGCTGCCGTGCGCCGGAGGCGACCGCCCCGGCGACCGCGGCCTCGTGCCGCAGGCGCGCCCGGCGCTGTTCGGCCCGGGCCCGTGCCTCGCGTTCGGTGCGCGCGGCCCGGTCGAGCGAGTCGGCCCGCCCGGCGAGCCCCTTGACCCGCTCCTCGTGCGTACGCACCTGGAGCCGGGCCTCCATCTCGGTCTGCCGCGCGTTGGCACCGTCGGCCGCGAGCCGGTCCCGTACGGAGGTGTCGGGTTCCTCCTCGACCGGCATCTCCTCGGCGACGACGAGCCGTTCGGCCAGCTCCTCCGCCTCCTCCACGGCCCGGTCGAGCGCTTCCTGCGCACGTGCCGCCGCGGCGGTGCTCCGCTCGGCCTCACCCACGGCACCCCGCGCCTGCCCGGCCAGCCGGCCGAGCTGCTGGGCGACCTGGGACCTCTCCCGCTCCCCCGCGCGCCGCCGCTCGCCCAACTCCTCCACGCGCGCGCTTCGTTCCTTGCGCAGCTCGGTGGCGCGGTGCTGTGCGGCGCTCAGCTCCTCGCACAGCACGGCGAGCTCCGCCAGCTCCGTCGTGGCCTCGTCCACCGACGCCTGCACTTCGAGCAGACTGGGCGCCCCGGCGGAACCGCCCTGCGCGAAGTGCGCCCCGAGCAGATCCCCCTCGGCGGTCACGGCGGTCAGCTCGGGCCGCGCGTAGACGAGATCCTCGGCGTCCTCCAGGGTGTCCACCACGACGATCCCCCGCAGCAGCCGCCGCACGGCGGGCATCAACTCGGCCGACGCCCGCACAAGATCGGCCGCGAACGGCGCCCCACCGGGAGGGGCCGGGGTGTGCCCGTCCCCGGCACGGGCGGGGTCGCCGAGGCGGGCGGGGTCGCCGGGGCGGGCCACGACATGCCCGCCACCTCCGCCGTCGGCACCGGCCGGGGCGCCGGAACCGGCTGGGTCGCCGGAACCGGTTGGGTCGCCAGGACCGCCAGGACCGGTAGAACCGACGGACCCAACGGACCCAACAAGACCACTGGACCCGGCGGAGCCCGGACCCGCGAGGTGCCGGTCCTGCCCGTCGGTCGTCAGGCCCTGACGGCCGGTCGTCGGGTCCTCCCCGTCGGCCGTCGGCCCCTGCCCGCCGGTTGTCGGGTCCTCCCCGCCGGTCGTCGGGGCCTGGCCGCCGGTCGTCGGGTTCTCCCCGCCGGCCGTCGGCCCCTGCCCGCCGGTCGTCGGGGAGACCCCGTCGGTCGTGGGAGCCCCCGGCCCCGACGTGGGCGTCGGCTCCGGGGCACCCGCCAGCAGCAGCGCCGCGCGGCCCGCGTCCTGTTTGCGGAGCAGGCGGATCGCTTCGGCGGCCGAGGCGGGCGTGGTCACCGCGATCGCGTCCGCCGCCGCGCCGAAGGCCGCCGCCAGCGCGACCTCGTGGCCCGGGGCGACCGTGAGCAGTTCGGCGGCGGGGCCGAGCAGACCCGCCAGCCGGTCCTTCGCCGCGAGCAGCGCCCCCGTACCGTCCTTGCGGCGCAGGCCGAGCGCGAGCGCGTCACGCCGTGCCTGCGTGGCCGCGCGCCCGCGCTCGGCGGAGGTGGCCGCCTCACGCGCCGCGGTCAGCGCGGACTCGGCGTCGGCGAGGGCCCTTCTGGCCGCCTCGTGCCGCGCGGCGAGTTCCTCGTCACCCGCGTCCAGCCCGTCGACCTCCGCCTTGAGCTGCTCGTACTCCTCCTGGGCGGCGACCGCGCGGTCCTGCGCCCCGTCGCGGGCAGCGGCGAGCCGGTCGATCTCGGACTGGGCGGAGGCGGCCCGCGAACGGGCCGCGTTGACCTGACCGCTCAGCCGGGCCAGCCCCTCGCGGCGGTCGGCGATGGCCCGGGCCACGTCCTTCAGGCGCCGCTCCTCCACCGCCAGTTCACGCTCCAGGTCGGCCCGGTGGGCGACCGTGTCCTCCAGGGCGTACTCGGCCGCTTCCAGGGCCGCTTCGAGCTCGGCCTCCTGCTCACGTACCCGCGCGGCCTCGCGCTCCATGTCCTCGGGGTCGCGTCCGCGCCGCTCCTCCGGCGGCTGGGCGGTGGCGCTCGTCACCCGGGCGTCCGCCAGCGAGACCGTGCCGCGCACCCGCTCGGCCAGCTGCGACAGCTCGTACCAGGTCTGCTGGGCGCGCTGCAGCCGCGGCGCGAGCCGCCGCACCTCGTCCTCCAGCACCGCCTCGCGCTGGAGGGCCTTCCGCAACTCGGCCTCGGCGGCCTCCTTGCGCTCCTTGAGCGCGGCCTCGTCGGCGACCTCGGCCTGCAGCGCCCCCCGCAGCCGTACGAGATCGTCGGCGAGCAGCCTCAGCCGGGCGTCCCGCAGGTCGGCCTGGATGACGGCGGCCCGGCGGGCGACGGCGGCCTGCCGGCCGAGGGGCTTCAACTGCCGCCGCAGTTCGTCCGTGAGGTCCTGCACACGCGCGAGGTTGGCCTGCATCGCGTCCAGCTTCCGCAGCGCCTTCTCCTTGCGCTTGCGGTGCTTGAGGACGCCCGCGGCCTCCTCGATGAAGGCACGGCGGCCCATCGGATCGGCGTGCAGGACGGAGTCGAGCTGGCCCTGCCCGACGATGACGTGCATCTCACGGCCGATACCGGAGTCGGACAACAGCTCCTGGATGTCCAGCAGTCGACACGTGTCGCCGTTGATCTGGTACTCGCTGCCGCCGTTGCGGAACATGATCCGCGTGATGGTGACCTCGGCGTACTCGATGGGCAGCGCACCGTCGGAGTTGTCGATCGTCAGCGAGACCTCCGCGCGGCCCAGCGGGGGCCGCCCGGTGGTGCCGGCGAAGATGACGTCCTCCATCTTGCCGCCGCGCAGCGACTTGGCGCCCTGCTCCCCCATGACCCAGCTGAGTGCGTCCACGACATTGGACTTGCCGGAGCCGTTGGGCCCCACGACGCAGGTGATACCCGGCTCGAACCGCAGCGTGGTGGCCGAGGCGAACGATTTGAACCCGCGCAGGGTCAGAGCCTTGAGGTGCACGCAGCCGGACTTTACCTTCCGGGTCGGACGTTTTGGTCGGTCTCACTCCGCGAACGCGCGGTTTCGCCCATGAACGCGCAGGGCACATCAGACGTTGAAGAGGGTGAACAGCGTGCGACGACCGACGGAGCATCCGGGGGCAAGAAAGAAGGGACGCCGAAGCGTCCCTTGCAACTCTGTTAGCGGCTGACACAGGCAGCCTGTTCACTGGTGGTGGTGAGGGTGCTCTTCAGCGATCAGGTGAGCGCAGGCTCCGCCTGGGGTACGTCGATGCTTTCGAGAAGCGAGTCGTGAGAAGCGGCAGCCGCGAGCGCGTCGTTCTCGGCCTGGATTCGTCCGAGCTCGGATTCCAGGTCCTGGACGCGCTGCTGGAGCCGTCGCATCTCGGCAATGAGTCGCGGGTCGGAGCCGCCGACGTAACCGAGAAGCGCCTTTGCCATGATGGATGGTCCTCCACACTGAGTGACCGACCGAAGCGGTGTGGGTCGTGAGGGAATCGCACCCGCGATGCTTGGCGATCTTGTGTTTCTACTGCCGCTCTTACATGCCAAACAGCTGAGGTGCGCGGGGACTTTCAGCGTCTCACCAAAAAGTTTGACGGTCAACACGATCACGCCCCGTATTGGCGGGCAACCCTCGCCGCGCGGCCGGAGAACGGCGGCGCGGCCCTGGCGGCGGGGCCCGTGGGGCGTGGAGATCATCCTTGTCGGCGGAGCCTGCCACGACCGGTGCTTTCCTGGCAACCACCTGGTGCTTTCTCTCAGGGACGGGTACCCCGCGCACGCCCCGCACTCACCTCGGAGAGGGCCGCGACCGTCGCCGCGGAGTGGATCTCATCGGATGGCGAAGCCGTCGTAGCCGCCCCGGGGCGTGTCCCAGATCTCAGTGACTCCGTCGACCCTGCCCGGCGTGTCGTCTCCCATGAGCCACTCCAGCAACCCCTGACACCCCTCCCGGGGGCCCTCCGCGACCACCTGGACCCGTCCGTCCTCCAGATTGAGAGCAAAACCACTCAGGCCGCCGATCTCCAGGGCCCTGGCTCGCGTGTACCAGCGGAAACCCACGCCCTGCACGCGCCCGCGTACCCAGACGACCAGCCTCGTATGCTCACTCATGGCTGCACGCTAACGGGCTAATTGCTCTCGGAGCACTTCCTCCTCTTGCACCATGGGGTACCGTCCCGACCCAATGAGCCTCACTCGTTCGGGTGAGGAACGTTGATCGCACGCATGAGGGAAGGCCACGAGATGGGACGCCACCGACGCTCCGCCGCCGGCCGCGCCGCCACCAGCCGCGCCACCGGGGTCACAGATACGTACGAGACGTACACGAGCGGCCACGCGACGGACGACGTGAGCCACTTCGCCGGCCTGGGCGACTACCCGAGCCTGGGCGACTACGCCACCGCGGGTGACCACCGCACCGCCGGGGACTATCTGACCGGCGGCCCCTACTCGACCGCGGGCATGTACGACTCGCCGGGCGGCATTCACGAGACGGGCGACCTGTACACGAAGAGCGACGCCTACCTCTTCACCGGGGACGAGCCCGCCGGTCACGCGCCGGGCGACTACGCCCCCGACCGCGGGGCCCGCCGAGGGGGTCAGCGCCGCCGCAGGAAGGCCGCGACGCCCGTACGCACCGGTCTGCTCGGTGTCTCGGCCGCCGTCGCGATGGGTGCCGTCGCCGTCGCCTCCGGGGTGATACCGGGCAGCGACTCCCTCTCGATCGGTGGCGGCGGTGCGGACAAGGTCCGCGCCCAGGACACCCCGACCGACGTCGAGACGCAGGGCGGCACGAGCGGCTCCGCGGACGACCGCGTGGACCCGGGCACCAGCCGTGACCTTGAGCGTTCCCCCTCCTCCCCGTCGGTCTCGCCGACGAAGGCTCCGGAGAAGGCCGCGAAGAAGCCCTCCGCCAAGCCGTCGACGAAGGCTCCGGCCGCCGAGGAGTCGAAGACGGAGAAGCCCGCCACGAGGACTCCGGCGACGAAGGCCCCCGAGACGACCCCGTCGAAGGCCGCTTCCACCCCGTCCACGGCCGAGGCCGCGGTCCTCTCGCTGGTCAACGAGGAGCGGGCCAAGGCGGGCTGCAGCCCGGTGACCGCGTCCAGCTCGCTGGCCGCGCTGGCCGAGTCCTTCAGCAAGGACATGGCCGCCCGGGAGTTCTTCGACCACACGGACCCGGACGGGGCCTCCCCCTGGGACCGGGCGGAGGAGCTCGGCATAGCGAACCTCGGCGGCGAGAACATCGCCCGCGGCCAGGCCGACGCCGACGCCGTGATGGAGGCCTGGATGAACAGCCCCGGCCACCGCGCGAACATCCTGAACTGCGACTTCAAGACCCTGGGCGTCGGCGCGCACTTCGCGTCGGGCGGCCCCTGGTGGACGCAGGACTTCGGGTACTGAGATAGTCGCAGGTCAGACGCCTAGCTTGCGCCCTGGGCCGTCTCCGGGCCGTCGTCCGCAGGATCATCGTCAGTGAAGACGTGATCAACGGCTGCCCGAGTGCGCGTCTCGCTCGACGGCATCAGGTGCGTGTACGTCCGCAGCGTGAAGCCCGGGTCATGGTGCCCGAGGTACTCGCTCAGAGCCTTGATGCTCTCCCCCGCGTCTAGGAGCACCGAGGCGTAGAAGTGCCTCAGTGCGTGCATGCCGTTGTCCCGCCCACTCTGGATATCTACGGCCCGCAGGGCTGGCCTCCACACGCGATCGTTGAAGCGATTCCGGTCGAGCGCCAGGCCCATGGAGCCAGTGAAGAGGAGCGACGCGGTGGCCGGCGGGCCGTCGAGCGTCTTCCAAGGCAGGGTGACCACCGTGGCGGGGTGCCTTTTCAGGTGGCCAGCCAGTGCGAAGGCGACGGACTCGGGCAGAGGAACGTCGCGCTCCTTGCCGCCCTTCGGCGGGGCGAACACCGCGCGGTGACGTTGCAGCAACTTGACCTGTCGGACGATGTGCACCACGCCGCCGAGGAAGTCCACATCTTCCACCGCCAGCCCGAACGCCTCACCCTGTCGTAGCCCGAGACCGGCCGCGACGTTCACGAGGGCCTGGTAGCGCTCCGGCAGCGCGGCGCGAACGGCCTTGACTTGCCCGGCAGTCCAGGGCTTGACCTTGCGAGGTTCGAGCCGAGGCGCCCGCACCGATCGAGCGCTACAGGGATTCAGGCGGATGATCCGGTCCTCTACTGCCGCAGTGAAGACCGTCGAGACGTGCGCGAAGATCCCCCGCCGGTAACCCGCCGACAACCCTCGATCTTCCAGCGTCCGCAGCCACAGACGGAGGTGCGACGGGGTGAACGAGCCCAGCGGCCGAGTACCCAGGTACGGAATCGCGTGGAGCCGGAGACGGCTCTCGACGGACTCTCGCGTCAACGGGTCAGTGATCTGTGTGGTCATCCACTCTGTGGCGTACTGCTCAAACGTGATCTTGCCCGCGTCCGGGTCGACGTAGTCGCCGCGCGACATGTCCGCCTCGACGTTGGTCAGCCACTGCTCAGCCTTGCGCTTCTGCTTGTCGGGGAAGCTCTTGGACTTCTCGGAGCCGTCCGGACCGACGTACCGGGCGCGGTACCGCAAGCCGACGCCGAAGCGGTCGGTCTTGACCTTGACCGGCTTGCCGCCCGGACCGTCCTCGGTCTTGTACCAGCGGTCTTGGATGTGTCCGGCCATCAGGCGGCCCTTTCCATGAGGGACTGGACCCAGACGCGTACGTCCTCGGGATCGAAACGGAGGTGTCGGCCGACACGGAAGCCCTGCGGGCCGGTGCCCTTTCGGCGCCACTGGTAGACCGTCTCGACAGGGACTCCGAGGAGATCCGCGAGGTCGACCGGGCTCAGGTAGCGAGCGGGCAAGGGTCGTTTCACGCCCAGACCTCCCAGTCATCTAGGTCGGGCATGTCGGCCATGGCGTCGCGTGCGATCTCGCGGTTCAGCCGGATGTCTTGGGCAATGGAGGCAGCAAGCCAGGACTCGCCGGGAGTGTGGCCCTGTCCGGCGTAGGTCCAGTGGGCAAGCACCAGCATGGAGCCCTCCGAGTCGTCAAGGTCCTCGGACAGGCCCCGCTCCCGACGTTCCTGGCGGGCGCGGTAGTCGGCCCGCACCTGGCGCAGCGCGCCCAGGGTGGTGGAGTAGCGGCGGCTCTTGGTCGAGAAGTGCCCGCGGAAGCCGAGCATGTGAGCCCAGCGCGCGAGCATCCGGTCCGGGTAGGCGTCGTCCAGGTCCCAGCACGCTTCGATCAGCCGTCGCGTGTGCGCGGGCAGCGGCAGCCGGTCGAGTTCGGCCAGCTCTCCGATCCGGCGGTCGACGGTGCCCGTGGTCTCCGCTGCCTTCGTGGCGTACTTGGCGACGTAGGAGGCAACGGCCTGTTCCGTCAGCTCCTCCTGGCCGAGCGCGCCGATCGGCTGCACATCCACTTGCGAGCCCCACCGCAGCGTGCGCTCGGGGAAGTTCCCGGCGGCCGGCACCGGCACGGACACCCGTGCGGCAGCAGCGCGAATCGCGTCGTCCAGGAGTGCGACCGTGGCCCAGGCCGGGGGCTGGGAGTCGGGCCCGTCCGGTCCGTCCAGGCGCACCACGGCGTGGAAGTGCACGGCGCCGCGCTTCTGGAACTCCGCGACCTTGCCGAAGGAGACCCGGCACACCTCCGTCATAGCCGACTGGGTCAGGCCTGCGTGAGCGGCGACCTCCCGGCGCATGTAGATCGTGAACCGGCGCCACAGATCCCCGGCGTAGTTGTTGAACAGCACCGCGCCCGCGTAGTCGTAGCGGTCCGGGGCCAGCGCCGTACCGAGCACGGGGTCATCGTCATCGTGGGAGCTCCCGCAGCGGCAGCGCCCGGAGTCCGGCCGGTTGTGCACGGGCCCGAACGAGGGCGCGGTGAGGGTGGCAAAGACCCGGGGGTGATCCCGCACGACCGACGAGACACCCTTGTTCACGTCACCCGTGATCCCAGCCCGGATCAGGTGATAGGTGTCCCCGGCGTACGTCCAGGCGCAGGACGGGCAGCGCGAGGCACGGCGGTTGCCGCACGCGACGCGGAGCGTGCCACCCGGCTCGTGCTCGGTGCTGTAGGAGTACAGGACATCGCCGGTCGCGCGGTCGTGAGTGACAGTCTGGCCCTGAAGCCGGATCGGGTGGGCGCAGCCGCCGGTACGGCGCACCTGCTCTTGCCAGCGGTCGAAGCCCGGGGAATTGGCGACCCGAAGCAGGTCGGCCAGGGTCAACGGGTCGGTACCTACAGAGGCCGCGACACCAGCCACGGCCTCAGGGGCGACGGGGAAGACCGTCACGCGGCACCACCGCTCTGGCACACCCAGCACGGGACGTAGCCCTCCTCGTACCAACCGGAGAACTCGTCGATGACCTTGTTGACCCAGAGCTTCCCGGCGTCATCACACTTCGGGCACGGACCGTCGACCACGACCGGAAGGTTCCGCGCAGCCGGGGCGACCCCAACCAGCGAGATGGACAGCGAGGCCGCCTCTTCCGCGACCCCAAGGCGCCGCACAGAAGGGAACCGCACCTTGTGACGGCGGTCGATCTCCGGGGTGGTCATGTCGCGCATCCACAGCTTGCGGTGACCGGCCAAGCGGGAAGCGCGCTGCCGGATCTCTTCACGGCCGAGCCGAGCCATACCCTGAGAGATCCAGTTCAGGACCGAAGCGTCATCGCCCCGGCGGTAGCGGTACCGAGTCGGCATGTCCGAGGCGTAGAGCGCGACCACGCGTTCCATGCCTGAGAGATCTTCGGTCAAGACGACGGGCGCGATATGCGGAGCAACCAACGTTGCAGGCATGATGGAGCTTCCCTCCGTGGGACGAAGGGGGCGGCGAAACTGCTTGGCGGTAGGTGCGTCGCCCCCGGCGAAAGACATGTACTGATTCCCACCCTGTTAGAGCAGCAGGCTCAGCTCTATAGTGTTCTAGAGCACCTCCACCGTCAAGGGGTGTTCTGAAGTGCTTTAGAACAGGAGTGAGATCATGTCTGGACCAACGTCCGCCCTACCGCCCTACCGGCGCATTGCCGCGCAGATCAAAGGGCAGATCGAGCGTGGCGAGCTGGATCCGGGCGACCGCATCCCATCTGTCCGCGACATCGTCCGCGACGAGGGTGTCTCCGTTGCCACGGCAACGCGCGTAGCGGGAGTTTTGCGGGCAGAAGGGTATGCAGAGACCATCCAGGGGATTGGGACGGTGGCGCGTATGCCCAGCAAGATCACAACTGGACCGGACCGGCTTCAGCTCCAGCGGACTACCGGGACCGGCTTCCGGCCAGGCGAACGGGTCGAGATCGTGAGTGCTGACGTGGTGCCAGCGGACGCAGAGGTGGCCGACGCCCTTGGAGTCGATGAAGGCGTCCCCGTAGTCCAGCGACGCCGACGGTACCTAGACGAAGATGGAGTGATCGCACTCTCGACGTCATGGCTGCCGGGGGAGTTGGGAGAGGCTGCCCCGGAACTCACGTCTACAGGCCCGTTGCCAAAGATGACCTTTGGTCTGATCGAAGATCGGACGGGGCGCCGAGCGGTCAAGCGACGTGACGTCGTGGCCATTCGTGCCGTGCCTGAAGACCTGGCGCCGCTCCTTGATCTCGAAGCGGGAAGCTTGGCCCTGACCATGGCCAACACCTACTGGGACCAGTACGGGCAAGTCACTGAGTTTGCTCGCGACTTCATGGGCCCGGACCGCGAGCTTGCTGCTGACTACGATCTTGAGTAGCCGAGCTGTGCCCGCGCAATAGCGGTAGCCAGTTACGGGTTTCTCTACCTCATCAAGCCCCACCCTGCGGGTGGGGAGAGGGCCCGCCCCTTCGCTGCACGCAGCATCCGGCAGACCTCAGCCGTGGCGCACGATGAGATGACAGAGCACCACAGCACCACCATGGAAGCACTCAGCTCCCACACGCTCCACCGACCACAACGGGAGCACCACAGCCCCTCGGCACATGGTCCCCGGCACACGGGACCAGGGCGGGGGGCTCTTGCCTTCGGCATCCGGTCGCGCTGGCCTCCCGGCTTCCCAGTCGCCGCTTACGGGTCTCACACCCTCCACCGGCCCGCACTGCGGGCCGGCGCAGGGCTCGGGGGCTCGGGGCTTCGCTCCTGCCTTCGGCCCGCGCGCCCCGGCCCCCGGCCCCGCGCCACCCAAGGTTGCCCCGGGGTGGCCCCGTTGCACGCGCTGGCACACCAGGGCCGATGCACCGGAACGATCCTGATTCCCCACCCATCCACGAGCACCAGGCCACACCTTGGGCGGGCACTGCCACATGTCCGGCACGCATTGATCCGCAACAGGCCCAACCGACGCTTTGAGATCAAAAAGCAGGTACGCCACGGCTGCGGTCTGCCGGATGCTGCGGGCAGCGAAGGGGCGGGATCGCACGGGGCTGGGGCGGTCGCTCCGAGACTTTAAGGTCTGCTGATCTGCGGGGCCCCTCCGAGAGCAAGAAAGGGGGCCGAGAGCCTACTTCGTACGGTGAGGGCAACTAGCCCTCTCCATTGGGTCAAGTGTAATGGCCCCCTTTCATGCTCTCGCCCCGCAGATCACCAGACCTCAAACTCTCTCCCCCGACCTGTGGGCGACAGCAGGAGAGATCGGGCATGGCCACACCGCCCGGCGTCAGGACAGACTCATCCAGGTGACACCATCTGACGTCCGTCACTCACATCAACAGCCACGGACCGAGGCAGACAGCAGCAACCCAGTACGACCATCGCCACAGGCCAGTGACCTGCATTACCTACGCCTTCGCCACTGCTACGAGAATGCCGCGTTCACAGGCAGCTCACGCTCTTCGGTGACAGATCCGACGCGGGGCACGGAAATCCAAATTTCACGGTAAACCGAGGTCCACATTATAGACTGTCGCGAGAATGCCTAAAGTCAGAGGAGACCATTTGCTTGCCGGCCCGCTCTTCCCGCTCCTCCGAGAGGCGAGAGAAGCGGTCCCAGAATTTCTCGCCAGCAACATTCTTAGCCCACTCAGGAACGAGGTCCTCTGCGGCCGAAAGGGTCAAGAGTGAGGCACCATACAGACGACACGCCCGTCGAATATGCTCATCCCGCTTGCGAACACTCTCTCCGTCGTTCGCATCCTCCCGAAAGAGTCGCTGCGCCGCCGTCAGCTCAATCCGAGCCTGCGTGAGCTGATGCCGAAGAATATAGACCTCATTAATGAAGAGGAGGTCAATATCTCGACTGGAGAGCAATTCACTTAGCGTCTCCAGGTTGCTTCCATTGCCGCCAAGAACAAAGGACACAATCTTTTTATCAACTTGTTTTACGTTGCGCAAATACTTCTCGTCCCCCTGAAGGCGACTACGAAGTATATTCATGTCGGGAATCAGCGAGGCCGCAACATTCCTGCGCACTCGACGACGTTGCGTAACACCCTCAAATACTGGAACTAGCGCGGCGAGAAATAGAAGGAAAGTGGCAATGACCAGACCCCAAGTGGCCATCACGAGTTGATCTTCCATTGATCCCCCGAAACCGATTAAAGGCAGCACTTGCTGGAATGCTACTGCTTCCTGGGTCGGTTTGCAGCGGGAATGCCCAGGAAGTTGCCGCCCTACATCCCCCTAGGTCACGGATGGCTGCCGTCGCCGAACCTGGGGGCGAAGGGGGTCGGGCAGTGGTGATTCCCGGGCCGCCTCTGGGCCGTGCGAGGGTGCTCAACGACGACCAACGCTGACAACCACCGACAGCTAAGTCGCAGGTCGCAGCGTTGATCGATTACGGGACCGCAGGTCAGAAACCCGGCCCCCCACTTCTTCGGGTACTGACCCCAGGACACCCGGAAGAGAGCACGGATGAGGGCACGGATGAGGGCACTAACTTCTGGTTAGTGCCCTCTTCTGGTGAGCACTGCCTCGGAGTACGCTCACCGGGTGGACCTCACTGATACGCCCGACCTCGCGTACGACGTGTTCTCCAGAACGTGCCCTTCCCGGGGCACCCTCGAGCACGTCACCGGCCGCTGGGGCGCGCTCACGCTGAGCGCGCTGGCAGCGCCCGAGGGATCGCTGCGCTTCAACGAACTGCGCCGGCGCGTCGACGGCGTGAGCGAGAAGATGCTCTCCCAGACCCTGCAGGCGCTGGAGCGGGACGGGCTGGTGCACCGGGACGCACAGCCGACGAACCCGCCGCGGGTGGACTACGAACTGACGCCGCTGGGCCGCGAGGTCGCCGAACGGCTGCTGGCCCTCATCCACTTCGTGGAGGGGCGCATGGACGAGGTACTGGGGGCGCGCGAGCGCTACGACGTCACACGCGGCTGTCGCTGACAGCGCGGGCAGAAATAGCTGGACCGGTTCATCCAGGGCCTGCGCCGCATCACGGTGCCGCAGCGCCGGCACGGCTCGCCCTCACGCCCGTACGCGTCGAGCGAGCGGTCGAAGTAGCCCGACTCGCCGTTCACGTTGACGTAGAGGCTGTCGAAGCTGGTGCCGCCGACGGCGAGTGCCGCGTTCATCACATCCCGTACGTGGCCGAGGAGTTCGGCCGTGCGCGGGCGCGTGAGACCGGTGGTGGGGCGCTCGTAGTGGAGTCGCGCGCGCCACAGCGCCTCGTCCGCGTAGATGTTGCCGACGCCGCTGATCAGCGACTGGTCGAGCAGGGCGCGTTTGACGGTCGTGCGCCGGCGCCGCAGCGCCTCGTGGAACGCGTCGTCGTCGAACAGCGGGTCCAGGGGGTCGCGCGCGATGTGCGCGATGACGTCGGGGAGCCCGTCGGGCGAGGTCTCGTGCAGGGAGAGGCCGCCGAAGGTGCGCTGGTCGACGAAGCGGAGTTCCGTGCCGAGGTCGTCCTCGAAACGGACGCGGATGCGCAGGTGCTTCTCGTCCGCCGCGGTGTGCGGCTGGACGAGGAGCTGGCCGCTCATGCCGAGGTGGGCGAGGACGGCGGTCCCGGAGTCGGCGAGCGGGAGCCAGAGGTATTTGCCGCGGCGCTGGACCAGGCCGACGCGGTGCCCTTCGAGGCGGGCTCCGAAGTCCTCGCCGCCCGCGAGGTGGCGGCGGACGGCGCGGGGGTGCAGGACTTGTGCGTCCGCGACGATGCGGCCGCTCACCCAGCGTTCGAGGCCTCGTCGTACGACCTCGACCTCGGGCAGTTCTGGCACGGGCTCCTCCGGAGGGGGGCGGTTCCATGGTCGGGTGCGGGTGGGTGGGGGTGATTGCGCCGTTCCCCGCGCCCCTTAAAGGCGAAAAGCGAAAGACTGCGCCGTTCCCCGCGCCCCCGAAAGGCGAAAAGCCCAAAGACTGCGCCGTTCCCCGCGCCCCCAAAAAAAGAGAAAAGACTTCGCCCGCCCCCGTTCGTCGGGGGCGGGCAAAGGCGTGGGTCAGGCTGAAGCCGGGTCGGGCGGGGGCGAGGAGGAGGCGTCGGGCGTCTCCTCCGTGACCTCGGCCGTCGGGGCTTCCGGTTCGGCGGTCGCGGCTGCCGCGGCACGTTCGTCCGCGGCGGCGCGGATGGCCCGCCAGGCGGACTCCGCGGCCTGCTGCTCCGCCTCCTTCTTGCTGCGGCCGGTGCCGGTGCCGTACGAGACGCCTCCGACGCGGGCAGCAGCAGTGAAGGTCTTCTCATGATCGGGGCCGGTCTCGGTGACCAGGTACTCGGGAACCCCGAGCCCCTCGGTCGCCGTGAGTTCCTGGAGACTGGTCTTCCAGTCCAGGCCCGCACCCAGATTCGAGGATTTCTCGATCAGGGGATCGAAGAGACGGTGGACGAGTTCGCCCGCCGCGTCCAGGCCCTGGTCGAGATAGACAGCGCCGATCACCGCTTCAAGGGTGTCGGCGAGGATGGACGCCTTGTCCCGGCCACCTGTGCCCTCTTCGCCCCGGCCGAGCCGGATGAAGGAGCCGAGGTCGAGCTCACGGCCCACCTCCGCAAGCGCACGCGAGTTGACCACCGCGGCCCGCAACTTGGCCAGCTGGCCTTCGGGCAGGTCGGGGTGGGTGGTGTACAGCGTGTCCGTGACCACGAGGCCGAGTACGGAGTCCCCGAGGAACTCCAGACGCTCGTTGGTCGGCAGACCGCCGTTCTCGTACGCGTACGAACGGTGGGTCAGTGCACGCACCAGAAGGGCGGACTCAAGTTTGTACCCGAGCCGCCCTTCCAGAAGGGTGTGGGACGAGGCTGTGTTCTCCGCCTTTTTCTTGGCGCCGACTTCCGCCTTGGCGTCGTCCGCCTTCTTGGGGCTAGACACAGTGCCTCTCACCAGCCGCTCAGACCTCGAGGACCTGGCGCTTGTTGTAGGTGCCACAAGCGGGGCACGCGATGTGCTGCAGCTTGGGCTCGTGGCAGCGCTCGCACGCAACCAGGGTGGGGACCGCAGCCTTCCACTGCGACCGGCGGTGGCGCGTGTTGCTGCGCGACATCTTCCGCTTCGGAACAGCCACGGCTACTTCTCCTGCTTCTCGTCGGCGGGCGCTGATGGAAGCGCGCCGCCGCCCAACTCGTCCTTCTCGCCATCTTCGAGTGAACCGGCGAGTCCCTGCAGTGCCGCCCAACGGATGTCGACGGCGTCATGATGGTGGTCCGGGTCGTCCGCGAGCCGGGCTCCGCACTGGGAGCACAGACCCGGGCAGTCGTCCTGGCACACCGGCTGCATCGGCAGTGCGAGCACCACCGCATCACGCAGCACGGGTTCGAGGTCGAACAAGCCGTCCTCGATGAAGAGCGTGTCCTCGTCGTCCTCGGCGTCGTCGGCCGGCTCCGCTTTCACACGGCCCCGGTCGTCGGCGTCAGGGTACGAGAACATCTCCTGGAAATCCGTGTCGAGCTGCTGCTCGACCGGCTCCAGACACCTTACGCACTCCCCCTTGGCCCGTGCATGGGCGGTGCCTGTGACAAGCACCCCTTCCATGACCGACTCAAGGCGGAGGTCGAGCCTCACCGGGGCGCCTTCCGGCACTCCGATGACTCCCTGCAGACCGAGGTCCTTGGGAGCGTCGATCTCACGGGTCAGGCGCTGCAGCGCACCGGGACGCCGCCCCAGCTCGTGTGTGTCGAACACAAGAGGGTTGCGGTGGTCGAGGCGGGCGTTCAGAGCCGTTCCTGCTTTCGATCTCGATGCTCGGGGTACTGCCCTCGGTGATTCCCGGGCAGCGGTGATCGCGGACGTGCACACGACCGAAGAGCCAGGATACTGGACCTTTCGCTCTCGGCCCAATCGGGTGCCCGCGCCCCTCCCGCGGCCCCGCCGGGGCGCGTGGCCGGTGCCTCAGCGCCCCTGTTCGTAGGCCCGCAGCTGCTCCGCGCTGATCATGGTGGTGTCGAAGAGACTGGTCTCGTCGAGCGCGTTCTCCTGCGGCTGCGGCGGCTGGGAGAGCTGGGGAGCCTGGGCGTACGTCTGCTGTCCGCTCTGGTCGTACGCGGCCTGCTGGTCGTAGCCCTGCTGCGGGTAGGCGGCGTACGGGTCGGCGTTCTGCTGGTAGCCGTACCCGTCGTGCTGCGCGTACTGCTGTTGCTGGTAGCCGTACGGGTCGGCGGGCTGCTGCTGGTAGGCGTACGCGTCCTGCTGTCCGTACTGCTGCTGGTGGGGCAGGTCCGCCGGGGGCTGGGGCCGGTCGGGGGCGCGGGTCCTGGCGGACTGCTCGGGGATCTCCGCGAGGCCGTCCAGGTACTCGGCGTCGGTGGTGTGCTGCCCGGTCGGCCCGTCCTCGCCGAAGGCGCCCAGGTCGCTCAGGTCGTCGCTGGCGATGCGGCCGTGCAGCTTCTGCCGGCCGCGGCCGACGGCGTCCAGGGTCTTGGCGAGGACGGCCTCGAAGGCGCCGAGCTTGACGTCGACGTACTGGTCGGCGTTGTGACGCAGGGTCTCGGGGTCGAGGCTGCGCTCTGGGGCGTCCTCGTCCTCGTAGCCCTGCTCGTCGGTGCCGGGTCCGGTGCCCAGCAGCTTCTCCCGGCCGCGGCCTACCGAGCCGAGGGTCTTGGTGAGGACGACCTCGAAGTTCGCGAGCTTGGAGTCGACGTACTCGTCGGCCTCGGCGCGGACCTCCTCGGCCTCCTTGCGGGCCTCGGCCAGGATCCTGTCGGCCTCGTTCTGCGAGCGGCGGGCGATCTCGGTGTCGGAGATCAGCGAGCCGCGCTCGGCGTGCGCGGACTCGACGATCCGCTCGGCCTCGAGGCGGGCCTGCTCGACCATCTGCTCGCGCCCGCCGATCAGCTCCTGGGCCTGGGCGAGAGAGCCCGGCAGTGCCTGGCGTACCTCTTCGAGCAGGGAGAGCAGTTCGGCGCGGTTGACCACGCACGAGGCCGACATGGGCATCGAGCGGGCGTTGCCGACCGCCGAGACGATCTCATCGAGCTTCTTCTGCACGTCCACCGTGTGCTCGCCACTCTCTACAGCTGTGATGGAGACGGACGGTTCGACTGTACGACCACTCCCGCCCCGCCCGACACCGGATGGCGGACTTGCTCAGTCCTTCGCGAGGCGTTCCGTGAGGGCTTCGAGGACCAGCGGCGGGACCAGGTGGGAGACGTCTCCGCCCCAGGTCGCGACCTCCTTGACCAGCGAGGAGGAGAGAAAGCTGTAGGTGGGGTTGGTCGGTACGAAGAGGGTCTCGACACCGGAGAGGCCGTTGTTCATCTGGGCCATCTGCAGTTCGTAGTCGAAGTCGCTGACCGCGCGCAGGCCCTTCACGATGGCCGGGATGTCGCGCTCCTTGCAGAAGTCGACGAGGAGGCCGTGGAAGGACTCCACCTCGACGTTCCCGAATTCCGCCGTGACCTGGCGGATCAGGTCGATGCGCTCCTCGATCTCGAAGAGGCCCTTCTTGGACTGGTTGATCATCACCGCGACGTGCACGACGTCGTACAGCTTGGACGCTCTGGCGATGATGTCGAGATGTCCGTTGGTAATCGGGTCGAACGACCCGGGACAGACGGCGCGGCGCACTTCAGATCCCTCGCTCTCCGGTCCGGTCATCGTGCGTCTTCGCACGTAGAGGCGGCGCGACCGTACCAAAACGTTCCCTCGCCGTAGCGGCGGGAGCGCAGTGCCTCAAAGCCGTCCGGCCATCGGAATTCGCCGCCTCTCGTACCGCGTTCAACGGTGACGAGCGCATCGCCCGCGAGCCAGCCCTCCGCACGGAGTGTGAGCAGGATCTCGCGAAGATCGTCATCGGTGACCGCGTACGGCGGATCGAGGAACACCAGGTCGTACGGGGCTTCGGGGGCGGCGGTACGGATGATCTGTTCCGCTTTGCCTGACCTCACCTCGGCGCCGGGCAGGCCGAGTGTCCGCACGTTGTCCCGGATCGTGCGGGCGGCGCGGGCGTCGGCGTCGACCAGCAGGGTGTGTCCGGCCCCGCGGCTCAGGGCCTCCAGGCCGACGGCGCCCGAGCCGGCGTACAGGTCGAGGACACGGTCGCCTTCGAGGGGGCCGCCGAGCAGGGACTGCCAGGTGGAGAAGAGACCCTCGCGGGCGCGGTCGGAGGTGGGCCGGGTGCCGGTGCCGGGCGGGACCGCGAGGCGGCGTCCGCCTGCTGTGCCGGCGATCACACGGGTCATGTGGGGTCCTTGGCCTTGCCGGAGGGGGTGGTCACGGGTCCAGTCTGGCAGGTGGGGGTTGGTTCGCCCGGTGGGTGGCTGCGGGTGAGTGAGGGCTGGCCGCGCCGTTCCCCGCGCCCCTGAAAGGCGAAGAGCCGGCTTCGCCGTGCTTTTCGTCTTTCAGCCCGTCTGGGGGCACCTCCCAGCGGTAGCTGGGGGAGTTTGAGGACGAGGCCGTTCAGGCCGACAAGGGGGTCTGGGGGCGCAGCCCCGGGGGACGGCGCCTTCTCAGCCCTTGTCCAGGTACTGCTCTCTCTCCTCGTCCAGGAGAGCCTGCAGAGCCGTGCGCAGCCCGGGAAGGTGCGCGAGGTCCGGGTCCGCGGCCACCACGGCCGTCGCCTCCTGCCGGGCCTCGGCGATGATCTCCTCGTCCTCGATGACCGCGAGCATCCGCAGCGACGTACGGGCCCCGGACTGGGCCTGGCCCAGGACATCGCCCTCGCGCCGCTGTTCGAGGTCGATGCGGGAGAGCTCGAAGCCGTCGAGGGTGGACGCCACCGAGGTCAGCCGCTGGCGGGCCGGGCTCGCCTCCGGCATCTCGGTGACGAGCAGGCACAGGCCCGGGGCTGAGCCACGGCCGACCCGGCCGCGCAGCTGGTGGAGCTGGGAGACGCCGAACCGGTCGGCGTCCATGATCACCATCGCGGTCGCGTTCGGTACGTTCACCCCGACCTCGATGACCGTCGTGGCGACCAGGACGTGCGTCTCCCCGGCGGCGAAGCGGCGCATGACGGCGTCCTTGTCGTCCGGGGGCATGCGGCCGTGCAGCACTTCGACATCGAGGCCCTGGAGCGGGCCCCTGGCGAGCTGGTCGGCGACTTCGAGGACGGCGAGGGGCGGGCGCTTCTCGGCCTCGTCCTCGGGTGACGGCTTCTTCTTCGCCTTCTTCGGGTCGTCGTCCTCGTCGCCGATGCGGGGGCAGACGACGTACGCCTGATGGCCGTTCGACACCTCCTCGCGCACGCGCTCCCACGCACGCGAGAGGAAGTGGGGCTTGTCCGCGGCCGGGACGACATGGCTG
The DNA here is from genome assembly GCF_026341275.1 of Streptomyces ortus. Classification (NCBI taxonomy): domain Bacteria; kingdom Bacillati; phylum Actinomycetota; class Actinomycetes; order Kitasatosporales; family Streptomycetaceae; genus Streptomyces; species Streptomyces ortus. The sequence goes on along the minus strand of NZ_JAIFZO010000002.1, from coordinate 3,355,781 downwards.
GCGATGGGCGAGCGCCCGGCGGGGAGCTGGTCGAGGACGGAGGTGTCCAGGTCGCCGAAGACGGTCATGGCGACCGTGCGCGGGATGGGCGTGGCGGTCATCACCAGCAGGTGCGGAGGCTGCTTGCCCTTGCCGCGCAGGGCGTCGCGCTGTTCGACGCCGAACCGGTGCTGTTCGTCCACCACGACCAGGCCCAGGTCGTGGAACTGCACCTTGTCCTCGATCAGCGCGTGCGTGCCGATGACGAGCCCGGCCTCGCCGGTGACCAGGTCGAGGAGCGCCTGGCGGCGGCCGGCCGCGCCCATGGAGCCGGTGAGCAGCACCACCTTCGTGGAGTCCTCGGCCCCGCCGAGCATGCCTCCCTCGGCCAGCTCCCCCATCATCTCGGTGATCGAGCGGTGGTGCTGCTGGGCGAGCACCTCGGTGGGGGCGAGCATCGCGGCCTGGCCGCCCGCGTCGACCACGGCGAGCATGGCGCGCAGGGCCACCATCGTCTTCCCGGATCCGACCTCTCCCTGCAGCAGCCGGTGCATCGGGTGCTCCGTGGCCAGGTCGTCGAAGATCTCCCTGGAGACCTTCTGCTGGCCCTCGGTGAGGGTGAAGGGGAGCTTGGCGTCGAAGGCGTTCAGCAGGCCGTCCTGCTTGGGTTTCCGCGCCACGGCGGGCAGTTGGGAGTCCGCGTGGCGGCGGCGGGCCAGGGCGACCTGGAGGACGAAGGCCTCGTCCCACTTGAGGCGGGCGCGGGCGTCCTCGATGTCCGCGTTGGTGTGCGGGCGGTGGATCTTGAGGAGGGCTTCGGGCAGGGAGACCAGGCCCCGGCCCTCCCGGAGTTGCTCGGGCAGCGGGTCGACGGCCTCCTGGACGCTCGGCAGCACCGTCTGCACCGCCTTGGCGATCTTCCAGGACTCCAGCTTGGCGGTGGCGGGGTAGAGCGGGATGAGTGCTCCGGCCCAGGTGTCCACGGTCTCGTCCGCGTCCTCCCCGCGCAGTGGCTCGTACGCCGGATGGGCCAGTTGGAGGCGGCGGTTGAACACGGAGACCTTGCCGGAGAACAGCGCGCGGGTGCCGGGCAGGAGGTCTTTGTGGGGCTTGTGCACGCCGTTGCCGAAGAAGACCAGCTTGAGCTGGCCGCTGCCGTCCGTGATGGTCACTTCGAGGCGCTGGCCCTTGCCGCGTGGGGCCTTGGCCGAGGCGAAGGTGAGCAGGCGGGCGTCGGCCACCTGGGCGACCACCGTCACATGCTCGTCCATGGGCAGGTCGGCGAGGTGGGTGAGCTGCCCGCGCTCCTCGTATCTGCGCGGATAGTGGTGCAGCAGGTCGCCGACGGTGTGCAGGCCGAGATGTTCGGCCATCACCTTCGCGGTGGCGGGTCCGAGCACCTTCTTCAGTGGTTCTTCGAGGGCGGGCACGAGATCCATTGCACACCACACCACTGACAATGCCCTATACGCACTGGAAATCCCCTGGTCAGACGGCCCGTTCCGGCCTTAGGATGTCCGGCTCCGGCACTGTTCGCGGTCGCCTCGTCACGGGACCGCCCGACCCCGCGCCGTCGCACGTCCCCCCACCGGCGCAGCGACGATGGACTCCCAGACCTCACAGCCGTCTCAGGCATCCCAGTCACCCCATACGTTCCAGGTCGACCTGCGCGGCCTCGTGGACCTTCTCTCCCATCACCTCTACTCCAGCCCCAAGGTCTATCTGCGCGAACTGCTGCAGAACGCCGTGGACGCGATCACCGCCCGGCGTGCCGAGCAGCCCGGTTCGCCCGCCCTGGTGCGGCTGTTCGCCGAGGACGGCACCCTGCGCGTGGAGGACTCCGGGATCGGGCTCACCGAGGAGGATGTGCACAGTCTCCTGGCGACCATCGGCCGCAGCTCCAAGCGGGCGGACGGCCTGGAGTCGGCCCGTTCGGGCTTCCTGGGCCAGTTCGGCATCGGCCTGCTCGCCTGCTTCGTGGTCGCCGAGCGCGTCCGCGTGGTCAGCCGCAGCGCGCGTACGCCCGACGCACCACCCGTGGAGTGGACGGCGACCGACGACGGCTCGTACCGCGTCCGTACGCTGCCGCCCGAGGCCCGTACCGAACCGGGCACCACCGTGTACCTGGAGGCCCGTCCGGGCGCCGCGGACTGGCTGGCCGAGGAGCGGGTGCTGTCGCTGGCCCGGGACTTCGGTTCGCTGCTGCCGTACGACGTCCGGGTGGGCGACGAGAGGGTGACGGAGCTGCCGGCGCCCTGGGACCGCTCGTATCCCGGTCCGGCCGCCCGGCGGGTCGCGCTGGCCCGGCACTGCCACGACCTGTTCGGGTTCACCCCGCTGGACTCGATCGAGCTGAACGTGCCGCTGGCCGGGATCCGCGGCGTGGCGTACGTGCTGCCGTCCGCGGTCAGCCCCGCCCAGCGCGCCGGTCACCGCGTGCACCTGAAGGGCATGCTGCTCACCGACCGGGCCGAACAGCTGCTGCCCGACTGGGCGTTCTTCGTGCGCTGCGTCCTGGACACGGACAGCCTGCGGCCCACCGCGTCGAGGGAGTCGCTGTACGAGGACGAGACCCTGGCGGGCGTACGGGAGGCGCTGGGCGAGCGGATCCGGGCCTGGCTGACGGGGCTCGCGGCCGGGGACCCGGAGCGGCTCGGCGCCTTCCTCACCGTGCACCACCTGGGCGTGAAGTCCCTGGCGCGGCACGACCGCGAGATGCTGCGCACGATGCTGCCGTGGCTGCCGTTCGAGACCACCGACGGACGGCTGTCCCTGGAGGAGTTCGCGCAGCGGCATCCGGTGGTGCACTTCACGCGGACGGTGGAGGAGTACCGGCAGGTCGCGCAGATCGCCTCCGCGCAGGGCGTGGGGGTCGTCAACGGCGGCTACACGTACGACACCGAACTGATCGAGGCCCTGCCCTCCGTGCGCCCCGGGACGGTCGTCGCGGAGCTGGACGCCGACACGGTGACCGCCCATCTGGACGCGGTCGACCCGGCGGTGGAACTGGCCCTGTCGGCCTTCCTGGGGGCCGCGCGGGCCACACTCGACCCCCTGGGATGCGATGTCGTCCTACGGGCCTTCCATCCGCTCTCCGTACCGGCCCTGCACCTGGACGACCGGGCGGCCCGCCACGAACAGGCCCGCGCGGACGCCGAGGAACAGGCCGACGACCTGTGGGCGGGCATCCTCGGCTCACTGCGCGGCAGTGCCCCGCGCGCGCGGCTGGTGCTCAACCATCTGAACCCGCTGATCCGGCGGATCGGTTCGCTCGACGACCCGGAGCTGATCGGCACCGCCACGGAGTCGCTCTACGGACAGGCCATGCTGATGGCCCAGCGTCCGCTGCGGCCCGCGGACTCGGCGCTCCTGAACCGCGCCTTCATGGGCCTCCTGGAGTGGGCCACCCACCACGACTCCCCCGAGGAGGGCCCCCGATGAGCCGGCCCCTGGACGACCACACGGACTTCGACGCGCTGCGCCGGGCGATGCAGGAGAACTACGAGCAGCCGGAGGGCCCCGCCCGCAACGCGCGCGCGGAACAACTGCTCACCGAGGCCGAGAAGCTGAACATCCCGCTCGCCGTGATCGAGGCGCTCGGCCACCAGCTGAAGGTCTACAACTACAGCTCCGAGAAGGACCGGATGTTCGTCCCCTTCGCGCGCCTGCTGCGCATGTGGGACGAACGGCCCGAGGACTTCGACGCCTACGAGACCCACTCCTTGCACTGGGTCTTCAAATGGGTCTCCTCGGGGATGCTCGGCCAGCCGCACATACCGCTCGCCTCCATCGAGAAGTGGCTCGGCGAGATGGAGCACCGCTACCGCCTCGCCGGGCACTCCGAACGGGCCGTGCGCGCCGCCGAGTTCCACGTGGCTCGGGAGGTCGGGGACCTGGGACGGGCCGAGCGCGCGTACGCGGCGTGGCTCGCCGCGGACCGGGACACCATGGCCGACTGCCACGCCTGCGAACTGCACGACCAGGGCGGCTGGCGGGCGGAACGGGGCGCGGACGCCGAGGCCCTCGATCTGTGGCGGCCGGTCCTGGAGGGCGAGTACACCTGCGCCCACGAACCGCACGCCGTCCTGGCGTCCTCGCTGCTGCCGCTGCTGCACCTCGGCCGTACGGAGGAGGCACGCGCCCACCACTTGCGCGGTTTCCGGCTGGTGCGCCCCATGGAGAGCATGCGCGGCGCGTACGCGGACCATGTGGAGTTCTGCGCGCTGAGCGGCAACGAGGCGCGTGCCCTGGAACTGCTCGCGGAGCGGCCCTCGTACTTCACGGACAGCGGGGAGCCGCGCAGCCGCATGGACTTCCTGGCCGTGGCCGCCCTGCTGGCGGACCGGCTGACCGCGCTCGGGCTCGGCACCCGGGCCGTGCCGGGGCCTGCGGGGCGCACCTGGACGGCGGCCGAACTCGCCGCCCACGCGCGCGTGGAGGCCCTTTCCCTGGCCGGGCGCTTCGACGCGCGCAACGGCACGACACGGGTGAGCGAGCGTGTCCGCCGGCGCATGGACCGGCAGCCGCTGGTGGAGCGCCTGCCCCTGGGGATACGCGCGGCGGCGCGGACCGGCGGCGTCACCGCCTTCGCCGCCGCCCCCGTGCGGCCGGCGGCGGCTCCGGTCGCCGAGGACGCGGCGGAGCTGCCCGCGCTGCTCGCCGAGGCCCGGCGGCTCTCCGCTTCGCTGCATCCGGGGTCCGTCGCGGCGTGGGCGGCGGTCGCCGAGGCCGTCGGAGAGGCCGGGGACCTCGGGGGCGGCGGGGCCGTCGGGGCCGTCGATGGCCTGGGGCTGACTTCGCGCGACCGTGCGGAGATGACCGACCACGAGGCGATGGGCCTCGGCCCGGAGGGTGTGGAGCTGTTCGCCCGCGCCGCCGGGTTGTACGAGGAGGCCGGCGACCCGGGCGAGGCGCTGGCGGCACGCGCGCGTGGCGCGTACGCGCTGGCCCTGTCCGGCCGGAGCGAGGAGGCGCTGGCCGCGGTCTCGGAGCCGTACGAGCGGGTGCTCGCGCTCTTCGCGGAGGGTGCGACCGGGCTCGGGCAGGCCGCTTCCGTGCTGGTCGGGCGCGCCCGGATCCTGTTGCGGCGGGTGCACGAGGCGGCGGGGACGAACGGGCTGAACGGTGGTTCGGGGGGCGTCCCGAAGGCCGTTGCCGCCGCCAGGACCGCCGCGCGGGCCGCCGCCAGGGAGTTGCTGGCCCTCGCGGGGCCCGGCGCCGGGGACGATCTCCTGGTCGCCTCGCGGGCCGCGGAGGCACAGGCGATGCTCGGCGAGCTGGCCGCGCTCTCCGGAAACGCGGAGCAGGCCGCCGAGCTGCTCACGGCGGCCTCGGAGGCGTTCGTGGCGGCCGGGGTGCCGTGGTTCGCGGCGGAGTACGAGGCCCGGCTGACCGGTCTCGCGCGCCAGCTGGGCGACGCCGAGGCGGCCGAGCGGGCGGCCAGGGCGGCGCTGGAGCACGGGGCGCCCTACATGGAGGCGGTCGGGCATGCCCAGCTGCACCTCCAACTGGCCGAGATACTCGGCGCCACGGGGCGGTTCGGGCCCGCGGCGGACCACGCCCTGGAGGCGTCGCACTGGGCCGACGAGGGCGGCGAGAGCGCCACGCTGGGCGCCTGGGCGCGGCATCAGCTGGGCGGCTTCCTGCTGCGCCGGGAGCGGTGGGCGGAGGCCGCGGAGGTCCTGGAGTCGGCGCTGGCGGAACTGAGCGCGGAGACGCACGGCGAGGGGGCGATCGTGCAGACCCGGTGGTGGCTCGGCGACTGCCTCACCGAGCTCGGCGAGTACCGCGAGGCCGCCGAGCACTGGCTGCGGGCCGCGGACATCGCCCGGCGGTGGCCCGAGCAGCAGGACCACGCGACGCTCGCGCACCTGGCCGCGGAGGCGCTCGGGCAGGCGGGGCTGGATCGCGAGGCGGAGCTGTCCTACGAACGCGCCGGTGAGCTGTGGGCGACCCTCGGGAACGTCCACGGGCTGGTCCGCTCCTTGCGGGCCCGTGCGTGGCTCACTGTGCGGGGGCGGGACGGCGGGGGCCCTGAGGACGCCAGGGACGCCGGGGCGTCGGAGGGCGGTGCGGGGGTCGATGGGGCGCGGGAGTTGATGGGGCGGGCCGTCGGTGTGTGCGAGGCGGGTGTGGCCGGGGCCGAGGACGAGGAGGGCGCTCGTGAGTCGCTCGTCGCCGAACTCGCGCATACGCATCGGCAGTTCGGTGATCTGGTGGCCCGGTCCGTGCCCGACGACGCCGAGGACGAGACGATCCGCGCCCTGTTCGAGGAGGCGCTGGAGCATTTCGCGCTGGCCGTGTCGGGGTTCCGCTCGCTCGGGGCGGACGCGCTCCATGACCGCACGGGGGCGCAGCTTGCCGCCGGGTGGATCGAGGCCGACCTCGACCGTCCGGGGTGGGCGGCGGGGCGGGCTCGGGAGGTGGTTTCCGCGTACGCGGATGTCGGCGCGGGTGTCGGTGTCGGTGCCGACGAGGTGGTGGCTGTTCGGGTCGCCGAGGCGGAGCGGTTGTTGCGGGCTACGGAAGGGTTTTGAGCGGCGAGGCCTGGGCGTGGGATTGCGGGTGCGGGTGCGCTGTTGCTGGTCGCGCAGTTCCCCGCGCCCCTAAAGGCAAAGGATTGCGCCGTTCCCCGCGCCCCTGAAAGCAAGGGCGGAAGATTGCGCCGTTCCCTGCGGCCCCGAAGGCAAAGACAAAAGACTGCGCCGTTCCCCGCGCCCCTGAAAGTTCCCCGCACCCCTGCGAGGGGTGGTTACTCCACTCCGATCAGGAGTAGGGCTCCCTGGTGGCCGCCTCGGTAGACCACCGTGTCCACCGCCAGGTAGGACTCGCGGACCCGCGCCTCCAAATGGTCGGCGATCGTCGTGGGGGCCTTGTCGCCCAGGACCAGGGTGACCATCTCGCCGCCAGCCGAGAGCATCCGGTTGAGGACCGACTCGGCCGTGGCCGTGACGTCGGTACCGATGACGGCCACGTCGCCGTCGATGAGACCGAGGACGTCGCCGGCCTGGCAGATGCCGGCCATGGTCCAGGACTGGCGTTCCGCGACCTCCACCTCCGCGTACCGGGTCGCGCCCGCCGCCGAGGTCATCGCGACCACGTCCTCGTCGAAGCGCCGCTCGGGCTCGTGCACGGCGAGCGCGGCGATCCCCTGCACCGCCGAGCGCGTGGGAATCAGCGCCACCCGTACGCCCTCGGTACGGGCCTGCTCGGCGGCCGCGGCGGCGGTGTGGCGCAGCTCGGCGTCGTTCGGCAGGAGGACGACCTCCAGCGCGTGGGCCCGCCGTACCGCGTCCACGAGTTCTCCGCTGGCCGGCGGCTCCCCGGGACGCGCGAGGACGGTGGTGGCCCCCGCCTCGGCGTAGAGCCGCGCGAGGCCCTCCCCGGGGACGACGGCCACGACCGCTCGCTGTGCCCTCTCCCGGACCGGCCGGACCGTGGAGCCCGTGGTGTGCGCGTCGGCGGGACCGAAGTGCGTGATCCGGATCCGGTGCGGCCGGCCGGCCTCTACGCCCGCCTCCACGGCGGCGCCCGCGTCGTCGACGTGCACGTGCACGTTCCACAGCCCGTCCCCGCCGACCACGACGAGCGAGTCCCCCAGCGCGTCGAGGCGGTCCCGCAGCCGTGCCACGGCCGTGTCGTCCGCGTCCAGGAGGTAGATCACCTCGAAGGCAGGGCCGCTCTCGTCCCGAACGGGAGCGGAACCGGGGCCTGGCCCTGGGCCGATATCGGGACCGCCGTCAGCGCACTCCGTGGGCCGGGCCTCCACGCGCGCGTGGGGCGCGAGGACCGGGACCGGCCCCACGGCGGCGGCCTCCCCGGTGAACGTCTCCACCAGCGCCCCCAGCACGGCCACCAGTCCCCGCCCGCCCGCGTCGACCACTCCGGCCCGTTCCAGGACGGCCAGCTGCCCGGGAGTCGCCGCGAGCGCCGCCCGCGCGCCCTCGTACGCGGCCCGCGCGATCACCGCGCAGTCCCCCTCCGCGCCGGAGGCCGCGTCGGCGGCGGCGGAGGCGACCGTGAGGACGGTGCCCTCGACCGGATGCGCGACGGCCTGCCTGGCCGCGTCGGCCGCGTGCCGCAGGGCGAGGCGCAGGCCGGAACCGTCGGCCGGCTCGGCGCCGGTGTCCTCGGCGAGCACCTGGGCCATGCCCCGCAGGAGCTGCGCGAGGATCGTCCCCGAGTTGCCCCGGGCCCCGATGAGCGCGCCGTGCGCCATGGCCCGTACGGCGTCGGCGAGCGTGGGCGGCTCGATCACCGGCCTGTCGGACGCGGGCTTGCCCAGCGCCGACCCGTCGGGAACCAGCCCGTCAGGCGCCGGTCCGCCAGGAACCAGCCCATCAGGCAACGCCCCGTCGGAAACCGGCTCATCAGGCACCGGTCCACCGGGGGCGGTGCCGGCGACGGACATCGCCGCGTGTGCCGCGAAGACCGCCTCGACCGCCCCGGCCGCCGACTCGACGGTCAGGTAGAGGTTGGTGCCGGTGTCCCCGTCGGCGACGGGATAGACGTTGATCGCGTCGATCTCCTCGCGCGCACGGCCGAGGGCCTCCAGCGCGAGTCCGCACCAGACCCGTACCGCGGACGCGTCCAATATCTGCGGCACCTGCGGCACCTGCGCCTCCTTGAGCAGCCGGTCCGAGCGGCCGGACCGAGCGCCGAACGTCCGACGCAGCGTAGACCCAGGTGGGGTGCCGGCCGGAAGAGGGCCGGGAGGGACCCCGCGCGGGACATGGTAGTTTCGTTGTACGGACGCAGTCGTTGTATGCTGCTCCGGTTGCCCGATCCGATCGGGCCTTCCCCCTGGCAGCGCCACTCAGATCCTACGATCCTGATCCCGGCATGCCGGGATCCACCGTAAGAGCATCTGAAGTCTTTGGAGTGACCCGTGGCTGCCAACTGCGACGTCTGTGGCAAGGGGCCGAGCTTCGGCAACAGCATCTCGCACTCGCACCGCCGTACGTCCCGTCGCTGGAACCCGAACATCCAGCGCGTCCGTACCGTGGTCAGCGGGACGCCGAAGCGCGTCAACGCTTGCACCTCGTGCATCAAGGCCGGCAAGGTCTCGCGCTGACATCTGCACAGCGCGCAGCCACTGCTGGTCCACCGCTCAAAGCCGGTCCCCCTCACGGAGGACCGGCTTTCTGCTGTTCCCGGGCCGCACGGCCGACCTACCCGGCCCGGCTACCCGGTGGCTGAGGTGAGCCGCCAGCCGTGATGGACCGGGCCGATCCCGGCCCCGAGCGAGAAGCCGGCCGCGATCGCCCCGGTGACGTACTCCTTCGCCGCCACGACCGCGTCCGGCACCGACCGCCCCTTCGCCAGTTCCGAGGCGATCGCGCTCGCGAGCGTGCATCCCGTGCCGTGCGTGTGCCGGTTGTCGAACCGGGGCGCACGCAGCCACAGCTCGTCGGAGCCGTCGGTGAGGAAGTCCACCGCGTCCCCGCTCAGGTGGCCGCCCTTGATCAGCGCCCAGTCGGGCCCGTACGACAGCACGGCCTCCGCCGCCCGCCGCATCCCGTCCTCCGACTCGACCGTCACGCCCGTGAGCTGGGCCACCTCGTCGAGGTTCGGTGTCGCCACCGTGGCCACCGGGAGCAGCCTCGTCCGTACGGAGTCCAGGGCGGACGAGGCCAGCAGGGAGTCCCCGTGCTTGGAGACGCCGACCGGGTCGACCACCGTCGGCGCGTCGGTGCCGCCGATCAACTCGGCGACGGCCTCCACGAGTTCGGCGGAGGAGAGCATGCCGGTCTTGACAGCCTGGACGCCGATGTCGTCGGCCACGCTGCGGTACTGGGCGCGCACCGCCTCCACCGGCAGCTCCCAGGCGCCCTGGACACCGAGGGAGTTCTGCGCGGTGACGGCGGTGAGCACGCTCATGCCGTGCACGCCGAGCGCGAGCATGGTCTTCAGGTCGGCCTGGATCCCGGCCCCGCCACCGGAGTCGGAACCCGCGACCGTCAGCACACGCGGCGGGGTACGGGGCGGGACACTCGGCGGAGTGCGGGCGGGGACACCCGGCGGGGTGCTCATGACTCGATGTCCCCGAAGTGGTCCCAGCCGCCCTTGCTGGTCCAGGGCGCCCCGTCGACCGTGACCTGGGGCAGCGCCGACGGGTTGAGGACCTCGCCGATCACCTTCCAGCGGGCGGGCAGCTTCACGTCCACCGGGAAGGTCGCGACGATCGCGTGGTCCTCGCCGCCGGTGAGCACCCACTGGATCGGGTCCACGCCGACGGCCTGACCGATGTCGTTCATCTGCGTGGGGATGTCGACGGCACCGGAGCGGATGTCGATGCGTACCTTGCTGGCCTCGGCGATGTGCCCGAGGTCGGCGATCAGCCCGTCGCTGACGTCCGTCATGGAGGTCGCGCCGAGACCGGCCGCCGCGGGGCCCGCGTGGTACGGCGGTTCCGGGCGCCGATGGGCCTCCACGAAGGCGCGCGGCGAGCGGAAACCGCGGGAGAGCACGGCGTGCCCGGCCGCGGACCAGCCCAGCCACCCCGTCACGGCCACCACGTCGCCGGGGCGGGCGCCGGCCCGGGTCACCGGCTCGTGGTTGCGCAGATCACCGAGCGCGGTGATCGCCACGGTGATGGTGTCGCCGCGTACGACGTCTCCGCCGACCACGGCCGCGCCCGCGACCTGGCACTCGTCGCGCAGGCCGTCCATCAGCTCGGAGGGCCAGGTGGCGGGCAGCTCGGCCGGGACGACCAGGCCGAGCAGCAGTGCGGTCGGCACCGCGCCCATGGCGGCGATGTCCGCGAGGTTCTGTGCTGCGGCCTTGCGCCCGACGTCGTACGCCGTGGACCAGTCGCGCCTGAAGTGCCGCCCCTCCAGGAGGATGTCGGTGCTCGCCACGACCCTGCGGTCGGGGGCGGCCACGACCGCCGCGTCGTCACCCGGCCCGACGCGTACCGCCGGGGTGGTGGTGAGCCGGGAAGTGAGCTCCTTGATGAGCCCGAACTCCCCCAACTCGCCCACGGTTCCCTTCACCGAGTCTCACCTGTTCCCTTCGTGCCCATGAGGCGAGTCGTCCTGTCTGTCTCTGGTGCTGTTTCCGGTGCTGCTGGTGCTGTTTCCGGTGCTGTTTCCGGTGCTGCTGGTGCTGCTTCTGGTGCTCGCGTGACTGCGTCTGTGACTACATCTGTGACCGCGTCCGTGCTGCGTGCGTCCGGTCGCGGGGCGTCCCGTACGTCGGTACCGTCGAATCGACCGTCAACCTGTGCGGTCCGTGCACCCTGGCGCGCAAGCCCCCGCCTCCGCGGGTCTCCCCGTGGCGTGCGGCGACGCGATACCGTGGCGTTCCTTTTCCCCACATGATCCTCGTGGCCGCCCTGGAGGTTCCGTGGTACAGGCGTACATCCTGATCCAGACGGAGGTCGGCAAAGCGTCGACCGTCGCCGAGACGATCAGCAAGATTTCGGGGGTGATCCAGGCCGAGGACGTGACCGGGCCGTACGACGTCATCGTGCGGGCCCAGGCCGACACGGTGGACGAGCTCGGCCGCATGGTGGTCGCGCGGGTCCAGCAAGTGGACGGCATCACGCGTACCCTGACCTGCCCGGTCGTGCACCTGTAGTCCCCGTCTACGCTGGGCCGGTGGACTTCTTCCGTCACCGGCGTGCTTCTTTGGTCGGGCTGCCCGCCCTCGTTCTGCTGATCGCTGCCACGGGCTGCTCCTCAGCAGACGACAACGCCCCGGTCGCGGTTCCCAGTCCGGGGGCGAAGGCCGCCAAGCTGTGCCAGAACCTGGACAAGTCGTTGCCACGGAAGGTGGACGGGCTCGATCGGAAGGATCCCGAGCCCCGGTCGGCGCTGACCGCGGGCTGGGGAAGCCCGGCGATCATACTGCGCTGCGGGGTGTCGCGGCCCGCGAAGATGGTCGACCCCAAGGTGGCCGACGGGAGCGATCCCGATGCGATCGGGGGCGGGGTCAACGGGGTGGGGTGGCTGATGGAGGAGCGGGACGGCGGGGTGACCCGCTTCACCTCCGCGCGGCGGGCCGTGTACGTCGAGGTGACCGTGCCGGCGGGGCGGGACACGGCTTCTGTTCTTGTCGATCTGGCCGGGGCCATCAAGGAGGCGGTTCCCGAGGGGATCGCTGATTGACGGCCCCGCCGGTTCGCGCTGCGCCGGTTCGCTGTCGGGTGCGGGTACGCCGTGGCTGAGGTTGCGCAGTTCCCCGCGCCCCTTAAGAGCAACGGCAAAGGACTGCGCCGTTCCCCGCGCCCCTTGTGGGGGTGTTAGCGCAGGCCCGTCGGGCGGTGCAGGGCCGCCTGGATCAGGCGGTCCACCAGTTCCGGGTACGGGACTCCCGTCGCTTCCCACATCTTGGGGTACATGGAGATCGGAGTGAAGCCGGGCATCGTGTTGATCTCGTTGATCACGAACTCGCCGTCCTCCGTGAGGAAGAAGTCCGCGCGGACCAGACCCTCGCAGGACGCGGCATCGAAGGCCTCGACGGCCAGGCGCCGGATCTCCGTGGTCTGCTCGGGGGTCAGCGGGGCCGGCACGATGCCGGGCGTCGAGTCGATGTACTTCGCCTCGAAGTCGTAGTACGCGTGCGACTGCACCGGCGGGATCTCGGCCGGCACGGACGCCCGGGGCCCGTCCTCGAACTCCAGGACCCCGCACTCGATCTCGCGACCGCGCAGGAGCGCCTCCACGAGGAACTTCGGGTCGTGGTGCCGGGCCGCCTCGATCGCCTCGTCGAGGCCGGACAGGTCGTCGACCTTGGTGATGCCGATCGACGACCCCGCGCGCGCGGGCTTCACGAAGAGCGGCCAGCCGTGCTCCCCCGCGAAGTCGATGATCTTCTTGCGGGCCGCCGACTCGTCCTGCTCCCACTCACGGGGACGGATCACCACGTACGGGCCGACCGGCAGCCCGAAGGAGGTGAACACCCGCTTCATGTACTCCTTGTCCTGGCCGACGGCCGAGGCGAGCACACCCGAGCCGACGTACGGGACACCGGAGAGCTCCAGCAGACCCTGCAGGGTGCCGTCCTCGCCGTACGGGCCGTGCAGCATCGGGAAGACGACGTCGACCTCGCCGAGCGCCTTGGGCACCGAGCCCGGTTCGCTGTAGACCACCTCGCGGCTGGCGGGGTCGACGGGCAGGATCACGCCGCCCTCGCTCGACTCGGCGAGTGCCTCGACGTCGGGCGTACGACGCTCGCTGATCGTCATGCGCTCCGGGTCGTCGGCCGTGAGCACCCAGCGGCCCTCCCGGGTGATCCCGATCGGCAGGACGTCGTACTTGGTCCGGTCGACGGCCCGCAGGACGGCTCCGGCAGTGACCGTGGAGATCCCGTGTTCGGAGCTGCGCCCGCCGAAGACGACGGCCACGCGCGGCTTGCGAGGCGGCTGCTCAGGGCTCTGGGGAAGGTTCTCGGTGCTCATATCGGGTTGAGGGTACCCGGTGGCAGGACCCTGAGTCAGCGGCCGGTGGCGGGGTGGCTCAGTGCCGTTCCGGCTTGGCGCTGCGCGACATCAGTTCCTTGACGGCGACGACCGGCGGCTTGCCCTCGTGGACGATCTCGACGACGGTCTCCGTGATGGGCATGTCGACTCCGTGCCGGCGCGCCAAGTCCAGTACGGACTCGCAGGACTTGACGCCCTCGGCGGTCTGCCTGGTGACCGCGATGGTCTCCTGGAGGGTCATGCCGCGGCCGAGGTTCGTGCCGAAGGTGTGGTTGCGCGAGAGCGGCGAGGAGCAGGTCGCGACGAGGTCGCCCAGGCCCGCGAGTCCGGCGAACGTCAGCGGGTCGGCGCCCATCCTGAGCCCGAGCCGGGTGGTCTCCGCCAGACCCCGGGTGATGAGGGACCCCTTGGTGTTGTCGCCGAGGCCCATGCCGTCCGCGATGCCGACGGCGAGGCCGATGACGTTCTTGACCGCGCCGCCGAGTTCGCAGCCCACCACGTCGGTGTTGGTGTACGGCCGGAAGTACGGCGTGTGGCAGGCGGTCTGGAGCCGCTGGGCCACGCCCTCGTCCGTGCACGCGACGACGGCGGCGGCGGGCATCCGGGCGGCGATCTCACGGGCCAGGTTGGGCCCGGTGACCACGGCGATCCGGTCGGCGCCGACCTTCGCGACGTCCTCGATCACCTCGCTCATCCGCATGGCGGAGCCGAGTTCGACGCCCTTCATGAGGGAGACGAGGACCGTGCCGGGCGCGAGCAGCGGCGCCCAGTCGGCCAGGTTCTCGCGCAGGGTCTGCGAGGGCACGGCGAGCACGGTGAAGTCGGCGTCGTGGGCGGCCTCGGCGGCGTCCGAGGTGGCCCGCAGGTTCTCCGGGAGTTCGATGCCCGGCAGGTAGTCGGGGTTGGTGCGGGTGGAGTTGACCGCTTCCGCGATCTCGGCGCGCCGTCCCCACAGCGTCACGTCGCACCCGGCGTCGGCGAGCACCATGCCGAAGGCGGTGCCCCACGATCCGGTCCCGAAGACGGTCGCCTTGACGGGCCTGCCGGATGTCGTCACTTGCCGTGCCTCTTTTCGTGCTCTGCCTCGGTCGTGTCCCGCACGGTTTCCCGTGCGGACTTCTCCCGCGCGGCCGGCTCGCGGCGCGCGTTCAGTTCGTCGTGCTCGTCGTGCGCTTCCTGCTCGTCCTGTTCCCGTGTCCCGCGCCGCTGCTCGATACGGACCAGGCGCGGGTCGTACCGCGTGGCCGGCGCCTTCTCGCCGCGGATCAGCTCCAGCTGCGCGGTGATCGCGGCCATGATGACCTCGGTGGCCTCCTTCAGGAGGGCGGGGGTCATCTCCTTGTCGTAGAACCGGGAGAGGTCCACGGGCGGGCCCGCCAGCACATGGTGCGTCTTGCGCGGCAGGAGGTCGGGCTTCTTCGCGTACGGGGCCAGCAGGTGGTTGGCGCCCCACTGGGCCACCGGGATCACCGGGCACCTGGTCTGCAGGGCGACCCGGGCGGCGCCCGTCTTGCCGGCCATCGGCCACAGGTCGGGGTCACGGGTGAGGGTGGCCTCGGGATAGAAGGCGACGCACTCCCCGCGCTCCACGGCGTCGATGGCGGCGCGGTAGGCGCTGAGCGCGTCGGAACTCTCGCGGTACACCGGGATCTGCCCGGTGCCCCGCATGGCCGCCCCCACGAATCCGCTCTTGAAAAGCCCGCTCTTGGCGAGAAAACGCGGAACCCGGCCGGTGTTGTACTGAAAGTGCCCGTACGCGAACGGGTCGGCGTGAGAATTGTGGTTCACCACGGTGATGAATCCGCCCTCGGCAGGAATGTTCTCCATTCCGCGCCAGTCCCGCTTGATCAGAACCACCAGCGGCGGTTTGACGAGGACCGCCGAGAAGCGGTACCAGAAGCCGATTCTGCGGCGGGACACGCGAACACCTTCCTCTTGGGCCTTGGGGGCCGCACAAGTGTCACCCCAGGCCGCCGGTCTGTCGAGAACACCGTACGCCCCGGCTTCGGCCCCGCCGCGGTGTCCGGGGGACAATGGGAGGGACAAGGGAGGGACGAGGCGCTCGTGCAATGGATCATGGTCGTACCTCTCAAAGCCCTTGCGCGGGCGAAGAGCAGGCTCTCGGACACCGCAGCCGACGGTCTGCGGTCCGGGCTCGCCCTCGCCTTCGCACAGGACACCGTGGCCGCGGCGCTGGCCTGCCCGGAGGTCGCGGATGTGGCCGTAGTCACGGGCGACGCGCTGGCCGGGCGCGAACTGGCCGCCCTGGGTGCCCGGATCGTCCCGGACGAGCCCGGGGGCGGCCTGAACGCCGCCCTGCGGCACGCGGGGGCAGTCGTACGGACTGCGAACCCGCACACTCCGCTGGCCGCGCTGAACGCCGATCTGCCCGCGCTGCGCCCTCTCGAATTGGGCCGTGTGCTCACGGCCGCCGCCGAATTCCCCCGCGCTTTCCTCGCGGATGCCGCCGGAATCGGCACCACTCTCCTGGCCGCGTCCCCGGGCCAGG
Organism: Streptomyces ortus; assembly: GCF_026341275.1. Taxonomy (NCBI): domain Bacteria; kingdom Bacillati; phylum Actinomycetota; class Actinomycetes; order Kitasatosporales; family Streptomycetaceae; genus Streptomyces; species Streptomyces ortus. The sequence continues at coordinate 3,339,870 of NZ_JAIFZO010000002.1, read as the reverse complement.
AATTGCTGCCCTCTTTCGGAACGGATTCCCGCGCGCGCCATCACGCCTCGGGCGCCACGGAACTTCTCCTGAGCGGGGTGGATTCCGTACGCCAGGACGTGGACACCGGCGCGGACCTGCGCGCGGCTCTCGCGCTGGGCACGGGTCCGCGCACGGCGGCGGCGGCCCAACGCATCAGAGCGGCCTGAACACCCGAAGGGGCGCGGGGAGCGCATACGCTTTCCCCATGCAGGCGACCGCGTACACATACGACCCCGAGACCCGTTCCGGCCAGGTGCTGCTGGACGACGGCACCCCGGTCCCCTTCGACGCCCCGGCGTTCGACAAGGGCGGCCTCAGACTGCTCCGTCCGGGCCAGCGCGTACGGATCGAGGTCGAGGGCGAGGCCGGGAGCGAGGGCGGGAAGGACGGCCGCCGCATCACCCTGGTGACCCTGCAGACCTTCTGAGGCAGAGCTTTCCGAGTCTCCGAACGCCGCGCGTCTCCGCGAACGCGGCACGTCTTCGCGAACGCGGCACGTCTTCGCGAACGCCATGCGTCTTCGCGAACGCCATGCGTCTGCGCAAACGCCGCGGGCCGGGCTCCCCCGTGGGAGCCCGGCCCGGCGCGTTTATGCCCTGCGCCCCTGTTACCTGCGGGCGGTGGCCTTCTTGGCGGTGGTGGTCGTGCGGGCCGCCGACTTCTTGGCCGGCGCCTTCTTGGCCGCGGCCTTCTTCGCGGGGGCCTTCTTCGCCGCCGCCTTCTTCGCGGTGGTCTTCTTCGCCGCGGCCGAGGTCTTCTTCGCGGTCGCCGAGGTCTTCTTGGCGGTCGCCTTCTTGGCCGTGGCGGTGGTCTTCTTCGCAGCCGCCGACGTGGTCTTCTTCGCCGCGGTCGCCTTGCGGGTCGTCGCCGCGGCCGTGGTCTTCTTCGCCGCGCCCGTCGCCTTCCTGGCGGTGGTGGCCTTCTTGGCGGCGGCCTTCTTGACCGTGGCGGAAGCGCCACCGCTCAGGCTGCCCTTGGGGGCCTTCTTGACCGCGACGTCGTTCTTCGGGAGCTTCTTCGAGCCGCTCACCAGGTCCTTGAAGCCCTGGCCCGCGCGGAAACGGGGCACGGAGGTCTTCTTGACCCGAACGCGCTCTCCGGTCTGCGGGTTGCGGGCGTAACGGGCCGGACGGTCCACCTTCTCGAAGGAACCGAAGCCGGTGACCGAGACCCGGTCCCCGCCGACAACTGCACGCACCACGGCGTCCAGTACGGCGTCGACCGCGTCAGCGGCCTGCTGACGCCCGCCGACCTTGTCGGCAATCGCTTCTACGAGCTGCGCCTTGTTCACGTCTTCCCCTTCGGAGACATTGCCAGAACGAAAGTGTTCAAGCTTTTTCGCACGTTAGGCAGATATATACCGCAAATCAAACACGAAACGGGCTAATCACCCTTGTGCCGCAACGAACTGGGGCGTCGCCCAAGTTCCTCAGCGTTCCTCTTCGGGGATTCGGCCCTCGTCGAGGTCCGTCGTGAACCTCTCCAGACGCCTTGTCGCATCGGCGAGATCGTGTTTGGCCACGGCCGTAATGACCAGCAGCTTCCGGGTCAGCGCCATCCGTACGCCCTCCGGGACTTGCAGTGCGCGCACCGATGCGTGCGCTTCCTTGAGTTGGGACGCGACTGCCGCATAGAGGTCGAGTTGGCCGTCGTGTTCCATGCACAGATTGTGCCATCTGGGGCGAGTTGTCGCCTGCGCAGGGGGTAACTACCGCCTCCCGGCGGCCTCCCGCACACCTCCCCACAAGGCTCTACCGGGGTTCGGCTACCCCATCAAAGGCCCTCCAAACAAGGGTAGTTGAGGCCAATCACAAAGGCCGAAACACCCCTTCCGGAGGCAGACACGGATGTACCCCCAACCGTCCACGATTGGGGGTACAGAGGCTTGTTGGCCGACTGGGATCAGCCGTGCGGTCCGGCTCCGGTCAGACCTGCACGGTCCGCGGCTTGTAGGAGGGCCGCCCGGCCTCGTACGTGGAGATGTCCGCCTCGTTCTGCAGGGTGATGGAGATGTCGTCCAGCCCGTTCAGCAGCCGCCAGCGGGCGTTCTCGTCGAGTTCGAAGGCGGCCGTGACGCCCTCGGCGCGCACCTCACGGGCCTCCAGGTCGACCGTGATCTCGGCCTCGGGGTCCTTCTCGGTGAGCTCCCAGAGCGCGTCCACGATCGCCTGCTCCAGAACCACGGTGAGCAGGCCGTTCTTGAGAGAGTTGCCGCGGAAGATGTCCGCGAAGCGCGACGAGATCACCGTCTTGAAGCCGTAGTTCTGCAGGGCCCACACGGCGTGTTCGCGCGAGGAGCCCGTACCGAAGTCGGGGCCCGCGACCAGGACCGTGGAGCCCGCGCGCTCGGGCTGGTTGAGGATGAAGGACGAGTCCTTGCGCCAGGCCTCGAAGAGCCCGTCCTCGAAGCCGTCCCTGGTCACCTTCTTGAGCCAGTGGGCGGGGATGATCTGGTCGGTGTCCACGTTGCTGCGGCGCAGCGGGACCGCCCGGCCGGTGTGCTTGGTGAATGCTTCCATGGCTATCGGACTCCAGCGGGGGTGCGGACGTCGGCGTCGGACAGGTCGGCGGGGGACGCCAGATGGCCCAGTACGGCCGTGGCGGCGGCGACCTGCGGCGACACCAGGTGCGTACGGCCGCCCTTGCCCTGCCTGCCCTCGAAGTTGCGGTTGGAGGTGGACGCGGAGCGCTCGCCGGGGGCCAGCTGGTCGGGGTTCATGCCCAGACACATCGAGCAGCCCGCGTGCCGCCATTCGGCGCCGGCCTCCTTGAAGACCAGGTCGAGGCCCTCGGAGACGGCCTGCAGACCGACGCGCGCGGAGCCGGGGACGACCAGCATGCGTACGCCGTCGGCGACTTTGCGGCCCCCGACGATCTCCGCGGCGGCGCGCAGGTCCTCGATCCGGCCGTTGGTGCACGAACCTACGAAGACGGTGTCGACCTTGATGTCCCGCAGCGGCTGTCCGGCGGTCAACCCCATGTACTCCAGGGCCTTTTCGGCGGCGTACCGCTCCGAAGCGTCTTCGTACGAAGCGGGGTCGGGGACGGCCGCCGAAAGCGGTGCTCCCTGGCCGGGGTTGGTGCCCCAGGTGACGAACGGCGCGAGGGAGGCGGCGTCGATGACGACCTCCGCGTCGAATTCCGCGTCGTCGTCCGACTTCAGGGTCTTCCAGTACGCGACGGCGGCGTCCCAGTCCTCGCCCGTGGGCGCGTGGGCGCGGCCCTCGATGTACGCGAAGGTGGTCTCGTCCGGGGCGATCATGCCCGCGCGGGCGCCGGCCTCGATCGACATGTTGCAGATGGTCATACGGGCCTCCATCGAGAGCTTCTCGATGGCGGAGCCGCGGTATTCCAGGATGTAGCCCTGGCCGCCGCCCGTACCGATCTTGGTGATGATCGCCAGGATCAGGTCCTTGGCCGTGACGTCCTCGGGCAGTTCGCCGTCGACCGTGATGGCCATGGTCTTGGGGCGGGCCAGCGGCAGCGTCTGGGTGGCCAGCACGTGCTCGACCTGCGAGGTGCCGATGCCGAACGCCAGCGCGCCGAACGCGCCGTGCGTGGAGGTGTGGGAGTCACCGCACACGACCGTGGTGCCGGGCTGGGTCAGGCCCAGCTGCGGGCCGACGACGTGGACGACACCCTGCTCGACGTCGCCCAGCGAGTGCAGGCGCACGCCGAAGTCGGCGCAGTTCTTGCGCAGCGTCTCCAGCTGGGCCCGCGAGACCGGGTCCGCGATGGGCTTGTCGATGTCGAGGGTGGGGGTGTTGTGGTCCTCGGTCGCGATGGTGAGGTCGAGACGACGCACGGGGCGCCCCGCCTGACGGAGGCCGTCGAAGGCCTGGGGGCTGGTCACCTCGTGCAGCAGGTGCAGATCGATGAAGAGAAGGTCGGGCTCGCCCTCCGCGCGCCGGACGACGTGGTCGTCCCAGACCTTCTCCGCGAGTGTCCTACCCATCGCTTTCCCTCCGGCCGGCCTGTGTGGCGCCGGCCCAACTAGAGATTTCCGGGGCGGCCTGCGCCCGTACCCCCCGTACCGGACGTCTTCCGCCAGGCCCGTCGGTCCACGGGCCGTGTACGTATCAGGGTGGCGCGTTCCACGGAAAATTGAACTTGCGTTTCACAGAGTGAGACGCGAGTATCGTTTCATGGACAACAGTAGCGGCGTCGGCGTTCTGGACAAGGCAGCCCTTGTCCTGAGCGCACTGGAGTCCGGTCCGGCCACCCTCGCGGGACTGGTCGCGGCGACCGGACTGGCACGGCCCACGGCACATCGCCTCGCCGTGGCACTTGAACACCACCGGATGGTGGCACGCGACATGCAGGGCCGCTTCATTCTCGGCCCCCGGCTGGCCGAGCTGGCCGCGGCGGCGGGCGAGGACCGCCTCCTCGCGACGGCGGGCCCGGTGCTCACGCATCTGCGCGACATCACGGGCGAGAGCGCGCAGCTCTACCGCCGCCAGGGCGACATGCGCATCTGCGTCGCCGCGGCGGAGCGCCTGTCGGGCCTCAGGGACACCGTCCCGGTCGGCTCGACGCTCACCATGAAAGCCGGTTCCTCGGCCCAGATCCTGATGGCCTGGGAGGAGCCGGAGCGCCTACACCGCGGCCTCCAGGGCGCCCGTTTCACGGCGACGGCCCTGTCGGGCGTGCGGCGCCGGGGCTGGGCCCAGTCGATCGGCGAGCGGGAGCCGGGCGTCGCGTCCGTCTCCGCGCCGGTGCGCGGGCCCTCGAACCGCGTGGTCGCCGCCGTCTCCGTGTCGGGCCCGATCGAGCGGCTGACGCGCCACCCGGGCCGGATGCACGCCCAGGCGATCATCGACGCCGCCGCACGCCTCTCGGAGGCCCTGCGCCGCACCGGCTGAGCCGGCCGCCCGTATCCCGACCTCCCGACGACTCCCCCGGCCGATCGCTTCAACGCCGCAGCGAACGGCCGGAGTTGCCCGTCCGTACGGTCATCACGCCCAGCACGAAAGAAGCCCTCCCCTGGCGGGGAGGGCTTCTTCTCTCTGTACCCCCGACCGGATTCGAACCGGCGCTACTGCCGTGAGAGGGCAGCGTGCTAGGCCGCTACACAACGGGGGCGAGGACCACAAGTGATCCAGCTGGGCTACCAGGACTCGAACCTAGAACAACGGAACCAGAAACCGTCGTGTTGCCAATTACACCATAGCCCAATAGTGGTCTAGACCACTCCGTACCCCCGACCGGATTCGAACCGGCGCTACTGCCGTGAGAGGGCAGCGTGCTAGGCCGCTACACAACGGGGGCCCTAGCGATCCTGCATGAGACACAGCGGGTGCGACCCGGACTGTCCCCCTGAGAAGGATCTGTACCCCCGACCGGATTCGAACCGGCGCTACCGCCTTGAGAGGGCGGCGTGCTAGGCCGCTACACAACGGGGGCCTTGCAGAGCTGGTCTCTGCGTGTGCAGATAAGCTCTGCGAGCTGGCCTACCAGGACTCGAACCTAGACTAACGGAACCAGAAACCGTCGTGCTGCCAATTACACCATAGGCCACTGAAACTCAACCCCGTGGGGTTTTTGTTTTAGCTTGCGCCTCCGACCTGTGGCCTTTCGGCCCGCACTCCGGCGGCGCAGGAAGAACATTACCCGAAGGTGGACGGCGCTCCAAAACGGGTATCGGGCCGGAGGATCGCGGGGAGTTCGGCCAGCGAGGCGATCCGGCGCGGGCCGGGGAGCGGATCCGCGGGCGGGCCCGGGGCGGCGTCCGGAGCGGGGGGTAGGACCGCGTGCACGCCCGTGCGGTCGATCCAGACGGAGAACAGGCCGGCCTCGGCCGCGCCCCGCCCGTCGATCTCCGGGTGGTCCCCGACGTACGCGACCTGGTGCGGTGCCAGGTCCAGGGCCTCGCAGGCCGTGTGGAAGGCCTCGGCCGCGGGTTTGGAGACGCCCAGTTCGGCCGCGCACAGCACCGATTCGAAGCGGTCCCGTACGCCGAGGACGCGCAGCTTGTACTCCTGGACGCGCAGGCTGGAGTTGGAGAGCACCGCGTGGCGGTGGCTGCCCGCCAGCAGGTCGAGGACGGGCACGACGTCCGGGAACAGCGCCCAGGCCCCTTCGTAGTGACGGAGGTAACGGACGAACCAGTCCTCCGCCTCCGTGTCCGTCAGGGGCCGGCCCAGGAACGCCCGCACCCGGTCCCGGCGCTGGCCCTCCCAGTCCACCTCGCCCGCCGCGAACCGCGCCCACTGCGCGTCGGTGTGCTCGCGCCAGCGGCCGAGGGCCTGTTCCACGGACGCGAATCCGTCGAGCAGACCCTCCGCGGTCAGGTGTCCGCGCATCCCGGTCCGGTCGGCCGTGGTGTAGTCGAAGAGGGTGTCGTCCACGTCCCACAGCACGGCTTCGATCGTCATGGTCCGACGGTACCTCCGGCCCCGCGCGCGCGGCGGACGCGCCGGGGGCGGCATCCGGTGCGGATGCCGCCCCCGCCCGTGCGCCGCCTACGCGGTCAGCTTCGCCAGGGCCGCGTCGATGCGAGCCAGCGACTTCTCCTTGCCCAGGATCTCCAGGGACTCGAAGAGGGGCAGGCCGACCGTGCGGCCGGTGACGGCGACGCGGACCGGGGCCTGCGCCTTGCCCAGCTTCAGGCCGTGCGCCTCGCCGGCGGCCAGCACGGCCTCCTTGAGGGACTCGGCGGAGGCCCAGTCGGCGGCCTCAAGCTTCTCGCGGGCCGTCGCGAGGAGGGCGTCCGAGCCCTCCTTCATCGCCTTCGCCCAGGACGCCTCGTCGACGGCCGGCTCCGGCAGGAACAGGAAGTCGACGTTGTCGGTGATCTCGGAGAGCACCTTCAGGCGGGTCTGTGCGTGCGGGGCGATCGCGTCCCACTTGGCCGGGTCGAAGTCCTCCGGCGCCCAGGGCGCGAAGGGGGCCTTCAGCCAGGGGGCGCAGCGCTCGGCGAACTCCTTGACGTCCAGCAGGCGGATGTGGTCCGCGTTGATGGCCTCGGCCTTCTTGAGGTCGAAGCGCGCCGGGTTGGGGTTCACGTCCGCGACGTCGAAGGCGGCGACCATCTCCTCGACGGTGAAGATGTCGCGGTCCGCCGAGAGCGACCAGCCGAGGAGGGACAGGTAGTTCAGCAGGCCCTCCGGGAGGAAGCCGCGCTCCCGGTAGAGGTTCAGCGAGGACTCGGGGTCGCGCTTGGAGAGCTTCTTGTTGCCCTCGCCCATGACATAGGGGAGGTGGCCGAAGGCCGGGGTCTCCTTGGCGATGCCCAGCTCGGTGAGCGCCTTGTAGAGGGCGATCTGGCGGGGGGTGGAGGAGAGCAGGTCCTCGCCGCGCAGGACGTGGGTGATCTCCATCAGGGCGTCGTCGACGGGGTTGACGAGCGTGTAGAGCGGGGCGCCGTTGGCCCGGACGATGCCGTAGTCCGGCACGTTCTCCGGGAGGTAGGTGATCTCGCCGCGGACCAGGTCCGTGAAGGTGATCGGCTCGTCGGGCATGCGGAAGCGGACGATGGGCGTGCGGCCCTCCGCCTCGTACACGCTCTTCTGCTCGGCGCTCAGGTCACGGCAGTGGCCGTCGTAGCCGGACGGCTTGCCGGCGGCGCGGGCCGCGTCGCGGCGGGCGTCCAGCTCGGCGGTCGAGCAGTAGCAGTGGTAGGCGCGGCCGGCGTCCAGCAGCTTCTGGGCGACGTCCTTGTAGAGGTCCATGCGCTGCGACTGGCGGTAGGGCGCGTGGGGGCCGCCGATCTCGGGGCCCTCGTCCCAGTCGAAGCCCAGCCAGCGCAGCGAGTCCAGGAGCTGCTCGTACGACTCCTCGGAGTCGCGGGCCGCGTCGGTGTCCTCGATGCGGAAGACGAACGTGCCGCCGGTGTGGCGGGCGTACGCCCAGTTGAAGAGGGCCGTGCGGACCAGGCCCACGTGGGGGTTGCCGGTCGGGGAGGGACAGAAACGTACTCGGACGGCGGGGTCGGATGCGCTAGCCACGCTTGACAACCTTGTTGGTGAGAGTGCCGATGCCTTCGATGGTGACGGCGACCTCGTCGCCGGCACTGAGGGGGCCGACCCCGGCGGGGGTGCCCGTGAGGATGACGTCGCCGGGGAGCAGCGTCATGGCCTCGGTGATGTTGACGATCAGATCCTCGATGGAGTGGATCATCTCGCTGGTGCGGCCCAGTTGGCGCTGCTGGCCGTTGACCGTGCACTGGATGGTGAGGTCGGACGGGTCGAGGTCCGTCTCCACCCAGGGGCCCAGCGGGCAGGAGGAGTCGAAGCCCTTGGCCCTGGCCCACTGCTTCTCGCGGCGCTGGATGTCGCGCGCGGTGACGTCGTTGGCGCACGTGTAGCCGAGGATGACGTCCTTGACGCGTTCGCGCGGGACCTCGCGGCACATCCGGCCGATGACCACGGCCAGCTCGGCCTCGTGGTGCACCTCCTCGGAGAAGGAGGGGTACGCGATGTCGTCGCCGGAGCCGACCACCGAGGTGGAGGGCTTGAAGAAGGCGAACGGGGCGTCGGGCGCCTCGCCGCCCATCTCCTTGGCGTGGTCCGCGTAGTTGCGGCCGAAGGCCACGACCTTGTTCGGGAGTACGGGCGGCAGGAGGCGGACCTTGCTCAGCGGGACCTTGGTCCCGGAGAGCTCGAAGTCGGCGAACGGGATGCCCTTGATGATGTCGAGCACGAGGCCGTCGGTCGATCCAGGAGGGCTCTCGCCCTCGACCGCACCGAACGCGACGTTGCCGTCGATGGAGAACCTGGCGATGCGCACGGTGTCCTTGCGCCCCTCACTGAGCTGGCCGGAGTCTGATGCTCCAGGCTAACGCGGCAAGGGGCGGCGGCCTCGCGCATTACGGGCCGGGGCCGTGCCGGACAGGTGCCTACTCGGTGACGCCGGCCGCGACCGGGACGTCCATCAGGATCGTGCGGCGCGGGTTGGCGGTCTGTGCGGGGAGCTCGACGGCGTGCCCCTCCCGCTCCGGCGTACGCAGTTCCTCGGCGTCTTCGAGGTGCGCCAGGGTGGTGCGTCGCGGGTTGGCTATGTTGAGGAAGGTCATCGTCGTCTTCATCTGGGGTCGCGGGCCCTGTTCCTTGGAGGCGCCGGCGGGTCCGGGGACCGTCGCGTAGGCGCGGGTTGTCGGATTTGCCATCCCTGTAAAGCGTCAGGCTAAACATTCGGTTCCCTGTCGAAGCCGTGAAGACGCCGTGATCGTCATGTGAGTTTCCTCACTTACCGCCAGGCATATAGGGCAATCCGGACTCCCAGCCACAAGGCATTAAACGGACATTGCGTCAGGGAAGACATCATTCCGCTCCTGATCATGGCGACTGGGACACCACCCGCCCACGAAGGTCTCGTCCCCATGTGTCCGAAATGGATGAGGTCACTTTCTACGTCTCGTGACGCTGCCCTCACAACGCGTCACGGAGGTCACAGCATGACCCATGGGCCTTGTTGGAGATCCGGCACTGTGCTGGAATTCCTCGGACCGCCGCAGGAACGACCCGGCGCGCAGGGGCGCAACGCAGCGCCGAGTGGCGGCGGGAAAGGGGAACCTGCGCCGGTCACTCACGACCACCACTGGGAGTGCTTTCAGGGCACTCCCAAGACGCCGACACCGTCCCGTCCGTTCACGCGGAGGGGGCGCCTGGTCCAGAGGTTGCGACGCTAGTGCAGGGACGTTTCAAGAGGGATGGCAGCGCTTCGGCGGAGCCGGAGCCGCAAGGCGGGACTGGCCCCAGGGCAGTCGGCTCCTCGCCCCAGCACGCCCAGAACCCGGGACCGGCGCAGGCCGGCAACGGCGGTGACCGCTCCGCGCGGCCCGGTGCGCCCAAGGGCGCCCAGGGCAAGGGCGGTCCGACCGCGGCGAACGGTGCTCCCGGCACCCCGGCCGCCGCGCCGCCGAAGCCGAAGGCGAAGGGCCCCACCGGCCCCGGCTCGCGTGTGGCGCTGCGCAACTGGCGCATCTCCACGCGTCTGGTCTCGCTGCTCGCGCTGCCCGTGGTCGCGGCCACCTCGCTGGGCGCGCTGCGCATCAGCGACACGATGGACGAGATCCAGCAGCTCGAGAACATGAAGCTGCTGACCGACATGACGAAGCAGGCGACCGAGCTCGCCGCGGCGCTCCAGACGGAGCGCGACAAGTCGGCCGGTCCGCTCGCCAACGGCACCAAGGCCAGCGACGTCACCATCAAGGGCCTCCGCGACAAGACCGACCGTGCGCGTGCCAACTTCCTGGAAGGCACCCACGAGCTCGACGACGCGGACAGCAACGAGAACCTCGACGGTGTCCGCGACAACGTGGTGGCCATCGCCACCCAGCTGAACACCCTCAACAAGGTCCGCAACAACGCCTTCCAGGACGAGGACAACTCGTCCCAGTCGGTCGAGGCGTACCACCGCCTCATCGAGCAGCTGCTCGGTCTCTCCCAGGACATGGCCGAGGCGACCAGCAACCCGGAGATGATCCAGCGCACCCGCGCCCTGGCGGCGTTCTCCACCGCCAAGGAGTACGCGTCCGTCCAGCGCGCGATCATCGCCGCGGCTCTGCCCGCCACGGACAAGACGTTCGGTGCACTCTCCCCGAACGACCGGCAGTACGGCCTCTCCGCCTTCGAGAACCAGAAGTTCGAACTCACGAGCTTCGCCAACATCTACGAGGGCGACGCCGACCAGCTCACCAAGCCGCTCGACGAGCCGAGCCCGACCATCAAGGACGCCGACGGTTACCTGTCGCGCGTGCTGCAGCGCAACAACGGTCTGCAGCTGCAGGCCAAGCGCTCCTACCTGGACTGGGTGGACGCCGACTCCTCCAAGATCCAGGAGATGTCGAAGATCGAGCTGACGCTCCTCAACCAGATGGAGCAGAAGGCCCGCGAGCTGCGCAACGACGCCGAGCAGGAAGCGATCTTCTCCGGTGCGCTGATCCTGCTGGTGCTCGGTGTCTCGCTGGTCGGCGCCTTCGTGGTGGCCCGCTCGATGATCCGCTCGCTGCGCCGCCTCCAGGACACCGCGACGAAGGTCGCCCAGGACCGTCTGCCCGAGCTGGTCAAGCAGCTCTCCGAGTCCGACCCGCAGGACGTCGACACGTCCGTCGAGTCGGTCGGTGTGCACTCCAGGGACGAGATCGGCCAGGTGGCCGCGGCCTTCGACGACGTGCACCGCGAGGCTGTGCGACTCGCCGCCGAGCAGGCCCTCCTGCGAGGCAACGTCAACGCGATGTTCACCAACCTCTCGCGCCGTTCACAGGGCCTCATCCAGCGTCAGCTCTCGCTCATCTCCGAACTGGAGTCCCGCGAGGCCGACCCGGACCAGCTGTCCTCCCTGTTCAAGCTCGACCACCTCGCGACCCGCATGCGCCGTAACGGCGAGAACCTCCTGGTCCTCGCCGGTGAGGAGCCCGGCCGCCGCTGGACCCGCCCGGTCCCGCTGGTCGACGTGCTCCGCGCCGCCGCGTCCGAGGTGGAGCAGTACGAACGCATCGAACTCTCCTCGGTGCCCACCACCGAGGTCGCCGGCCGCGTGGTCAACGACCTCGTGCACCTGCTCGCCGAGCTGCTGGAGAACGCCACGTCGTTCTCCTCCCCGCAGACCAAGGTCAAGGTGACCGGTCACGCGCTGCCCGACGGCCGCGTACTGATCGAGATCCACGACACCGGCATCGGCCTCTCGCCCGAGGACCTCGCGGCGATCAACGAGCGGCTCGCCTCGCCGCCCACCGTGGACGTCTCGGTCTCGCGCCGCATGGGTCTGTTCGTGGTCGGCCGGCTGTCGCAGAGGCACGGCATCCGCATCCAGCTCCGCCCGTCCGACTCCGGTGGTACGACCGCGCTGGTCATGCTCCCGGTCGACGTCGCCCAGGGCGGCAAGAAGGTTCCGGGCAGCAAGCAGGGCCAGGGTGCTCCGCCCGTCGGCGGTCCGGCGGCGGCGCAGGCCGCGGCCGGTGTCGCGGCGGCCCGCCGCGGCGGCGCGGGCAGCGGCCCCGCCCTCGGCCAGGGCGGTCAGGGCGGCGGCAACGGCGGCGGGCTGAACCCCCCGCCGCAGCGTGGCCAGGTCGGGGCGGGTTCCGCGCCGCGGGCCGCACTGCCGAGGCCCGAGGCGGGCGGCCGTCCGGGCGGCCCCGGTGCGCCGGGCGGCAACCGCAACCAGCAGCCCCAGCAGTCCCAGCAGCAGCCCCCGTACCCCCCGCAGGGCAGGCCGGCTCCCGCGGGCGCCGGTGCCCAGCAGAGCTTCAACGGCTTCGGGAACAACTCCGGCGGCCAGCAGGACCTGTTCGGCGGCAACCGCCAGGACACCATGGGCGGCAACCGCGGCCCCGGTTCCCAGCAGCCCCAGCAGCGGTCGGCCGGCAACGGCGAGCAGGGCCGTCGCCCCCAGCAGCAGTCTCCGCAGCTGCCGCCCCGCGGCGGTCCGCGCGCCGAGCTGCCGGGCGGCAACCCGCAGCCGCGGGTGCCGAGCTGGAGCGACGACAACGCGCAGCCGCCGGTACCGCGTTCCGCGCACGACGCCCCGCGCGGCCACGAGGAGCCGGACGTCACCTCGCAGATGCCGAGGATCGACGACCGGCATGCCGGGCCCGCCTCCACCGCCGAGTTCCAGCGGCCCGACTACGACGCCCCGCGTCCCGGCGGAAACGCGCCGCACGGCAACGGCCCGTCGCAGGACAACGGACAGTTCGTCCGCACGGACGTGTTCGGTGCGCCGAACCACTCCGGCGCGGGTCACAACCCCCAGGCGGGCGGCCAGTACAACCGCCAGGACCCGGCGCAGTACGCCCCGAACGGCTACGACACCGGAACCGGCGCCAACGGTCAGTACGGTGCGCCGGCCCAGCAGGACACCGGGCAGTTCCCGGCGCAGGGCTACGGCGAGCGGCAGGACAACGGAACCGGGCAGTACGAGCGGCCCGCGAACGGCAACCGTCCCTCGCAGCAGCGCCCGCAGCCGCGCCGCCGTCCCACGCTTCCCCCGCAGCCGGACAACGGGGGCGCGAACCAGCGGCCCGACGAACTCCGGGCGTCGAACGACGGCTGGGAACTGCCGCCGGCGACGAGTCCCGGCGACGGACGTACACCCCTGTACGACACCCTGGAAACCAACTGGTTCAACCAGGCTCAGGGCGGCGACGGCGCCCAGAGCGAGCACACACCGCAGCAGCCCGCACAGGCTCCCGCGGCCCCGCAGCGTCCGGCGACCGCCGGCGCTTCCGCCTCCTCCTGGCGGACCACTCCCAATGACGAACTCGGCCGTCAGGCCGAGCGGGTACGCCAGCCCACCGCGGGTGGCGTGACCGTCTCGGGTCTGCCGCGCCGGGTCCCCCGCGCGAACCTTGTCGCGGGAACGGCTCAGCAGCAGCAACAGCACCAAACCGGTCCGCAGGTCTCGCGTGCGCCCGATGACGTACGCGGACGGCTGACCAATCTTCGCAGGGGCATTCAGCAGGGGCGCCAGGCCGGTACCGGCCAGACCGGCAGCTTCCCCAGCCCCACTCACCAGCAGGAGCGTTAGTTGAGCCAGATGAGCCAGGCGGCACAGAACCTCAACTGGTTGATCACCAACTTCGTTGACAACACCCCCGGGGTGTCCCACACCGTCGTCGTTTCCGCCGACGGACTCCTTCTGGCGATGTCCGAGGGCTTCCCGCGCGACCGCGCCGACCAGCTCGCGGCCGTCGCCTCCGGACTCACGTCCCTGACCGCCGGTGCCTCACGCATCTTCGAGGGCGGCACAGTGGCCCAGACGGTCGTCGAGATGGAACGGGGTTTCCTCTTCCTGATGTCCATCTCGGACGGGTCCTCCCTCGCTGTCCTGTCCCACCCGGACTGCGACATCGGCCTCGTCGGCTACGAGATGGCTCTGCTGGTGGACCGTGCGGGCGCAGTGCTCACACCGGATCTGCGGGCAGAGCTCCAGGGCAGCCTGCTCCACTAGCAAGGTTCTACCGAATGTAGAAAAAACCGTCCGGCCGCCCTCCCCCCACCGGCCCCGTCAGACGGCACGACTGACCGACTTGCTGTCCCGCCCGGAGGATCCATGACCCCGCCCACCGCTTCTCATGATCCGTACGCTCATTCGTACGAGGATGAGGGCGACCAGCCGCTGGTACGTCCGTACGCGATGACCGGCGGCCGGACCCGGCCGCGCTACCAGCTCGCCATAGAGGCACTGATCAGCACCACGGCCGATCCGGCAGCGCTCATGGGGCTGCTCCCCGAGCACCAGCGGATCTGCCACCTCTGCCGTGAAGTCAAGTCGGTGGCCGAGGTCTCGGCTCTGCTCTCCATGCCCCTGGGCGTGGCACGGATTCTTGTCGCGGACCTCGCGGAAGCCGGACTCGTCGCGATCCACCAGCCCGGTGGCGACGAGAGCAATGGTGGCGCCCCGGCCGTGACACTGCTCGAAAGGGTGCTCAGTGGACTTCGCAAGCTCTGACGGAGGGCGGGCGACCACCTCCGCGAAGATCGTAGTGGCGGGTGGTTTCGGCGTCGGCAAGACCACGTTCGTGGGTGCCGTCTCCGAGATCAACCCGCTGCGCACCGAGGCCGTGATGACGTCCGCGAGCGCCGGCATCGACGACCTCACCCACACCGGAGACAAGACCACCACCACGGTGGCCATGGACTTCGGCCGTATCACCCTGGACCAGGACCTGATCCTGTACCTCTTCGGTACACCGGGTCAGGACCGCTTCTGGTTCATGTGGGACGACCTGGTGCGCGGCGCGATCGGCGCCGTGGTGCTGGTCGACACCCGCCGCCTGGCCGACTGCTTCCCGGCGGTCGACTACTTCGAGAACAGCGGACTGCCGTTCGTCATCGCCCTCAACGGCTTCGACGGGCATCAGCCCTACACTCCCGAAGAGGTTCGCGAGGCTCTGCAGATCGGGCCCGACGCCCCGATCATCACGACGGACGCCCGCCATCGTTCGGACGCCAAGAGTGCTCTGATCACGCTCGTCGAGCACGCCTTGATGGCGCGCCTGCGGTAGGGGGCGCCCGGAGAATGGCGCTCCTGGAGGCTCGGCACCCAAGTCGGCAACGCCGTACAGAAGTTGTCGTAGACGCATTGGAGCCGGCTGTGTCGTTTGACACGGTCGGCCTCGGTGTTCATAACGTTTCGACAGAGATATCGAGTGGTGCCGCCACGCGACGCGGTCGCCTGATGCCGCTGTGCTCACAAAAGCCCCGCCTTTTGGCGGGGCTCGTTCTTTATGTTCCGTTTTATTCGCGACTCACCTCACCCGGAATCTTTGGTTCCGAGTGTTTGGACGTGCACACACTGACGTGCTGGAATGCCAGAACTGCCCAGTAGTAAGGGCCGGAAGACACACGCGGCACGACGAAGGTGCCGAGCCGAGAGGTTGTTGGTCGAGTGAGGCGAAGCAAGAACGGTCCCGAGCCGTCGGCACGGGGCAACTTCACCCCGCCGCCGCGCGGAGCGGCACCCGCACATGTGCCCGGCTCGGAGCCGACGGCCCCACCCCCCTCCGGCGGGGGCCGTCTTTCTCCGCGTAACTGGCGCGTACCGACCAGACTGAATGCCATCCTGCTCATACCCGTGGTCGTCGGCCTCGTCATGGGCGGCTTCCAGGTGAAGAGCTCGATCGACACCTGGCGGGAGGCCGAGGACGCGGAGAACACCGCGCGCCTGGTCCGCGCCGCCCTGACCTACGGCGACAAGCTGTACTCCGAGCGCGACATCACGGCCGCCCCCCTGCTGGAGGGCAAGGGCGAGAAGGACGCGACCGTCGTCAAGGCCCGCCGTGAGACCGACGCCGCGGCCGTCGCCTTCAACGAGGCCGCCAAGAACATGCCGGCCAAGGCCGGACTCGAACGCCGGCTCGGAATCTTCCGTGAGCAGGAACCCAAGCTCACCGCCCTGCGCGCCGCCGCGTACACCTCCAAGCTCAAGGGCGTGGAGACCGAAGAGGGTTACGTCGAGATCCAGCACCCGCTGATGGAGTTCGCCAACGAACTCGGTCTGGGCACCGGAAACATCACCAGCTACGGCCGTACGGTCTACGCGATCTCCCTCTCCAAGGCCGCTCTCTCGCTCCAGCGCTCCATCGGCACCCATCTGCTGATCAAGCCGGGGCCCTCCGAGGAGAGCCTGGCCAAGCAGCGCGTCGCCCTCACCTCGTACGCCTACCTCGAAGGCATCGCCGTCGAGGAGTACATCGGCGGTGGTACGGAGAGCGACGCCGCCAAGCTGGAGCAGGCCAAGAAGCGGATCCAGACCGAGGGCGCGGCGCAGGCCAAGGAGGCCGCGGAGGCCGCCGCGGCCCGTGGGCAGACGTATGTCCCGCCGCCGTCCGGCGACACCGCCATGGTCAGCGGTATCGGCACCCTCGCGACGACCGACGCCAGTGCCCGGGTGGCGCTCGCCGACAAGGGCATCACCGCCCAGAACTGGTGGGCGGTCAACACCGCCAAGTACAACGCCTACCGCACCATCGAGGCGGACCTCGGCGACAAGGCCGTGTCCGAGGCCTCGACCATCGCCTCCGACGCCAAGCGTGACGCCTTCATCACCGGTGCCGCGGTCGTCATCGCCCTGCTCGCCGCCTTCATCCTGGCCGGCATGGTGGCCCGCCAGATGAGCCGCTCGATGCGCCAGCTGCGCAACGCTGCCTTCGGCGTGGCCGAGCAGCGCCTGCCGATGCTGGTCGACCAGCTCTCGCGCACCGACCCGGGCCGGGTGGACACCCGTGTCCAGCCCATCCCGATCAACACCACGGACGAGATCGGCGAGGTCGCCCGCGCCTTCGACCAGGTCCACCGCGAGGCCGTCCGGCTCGCCGCCGAGCAGGCGCTCCTGCGGGGCAACATCAACGCGATCTTCACCAACCTGTCGCGCCGCAACCAGTCCCTGATCGAGGGCCAGCTGACCCTCATCACCGACCTGGAGAACAACGAGGCCGATCCGGACCAGCTGGAGAACCTCTTCCGCCTGGACCACCTCGCGACCCGTATGCGCCGCAACGGCGAGAACCTCCTGGTCCTCGCCGGCGAGGAGCCGGGCCGCCGCTGGGACCAGCCGGTCCCGCTGGTCGACGTGCTGCGTGCCGCCTCCTCCGAGGTGGAGCAGTACGAGCGCATCGAGCTGTCCGGTGTGCCGGAGGCCGAGATCCACGGCCGTGCCGTCACCGACCTCGTGCACCTGCTCGCCGAGCTGCTGGAGAACGCCACCACGTTCTCGTCCCCGCAGACCAAGGTCCGCGTCACCGCGACCCGGCTGCCGGACGGCCGCATCATGGTCGAGATCCACGACAAGGGCATCGGCCTCACCGCCGAGGACTTCGCGGACATCAACCACAAGCTGGCCAACCCGCCGACCGTGGACGCCGCGATCTCGCAGCGCATGGGCCTGTTCGTGGTCGGCCGGCTGTCCGACCGGCACGGCATCCGCGTCCAGCTGCGCCCCTCGGGCGAGCAGGCCGGCACGACCTCGCTCGTCATGCTCCCCGACGCCATCACCCACGGTGGCGGCGGCGACTACCAGGTGCAGCGCGACGACTTCACGGTCTCGCAGATCATCCCGGGGCCCGAGCAGCAGCAGCCGTCGCCCTTCGGGGGCGAGGAGTTCCAGAGCGCCCAGCCTGCCCTGCGCACGGCCGCCGAACTGGGCTTCGACGACAGCCGCTACAACCCCGAGGTCCCGGACGACATACGTGAGCTGGACCCGGTGGGCCGCTCCCTCATGCGGGAGGAGCGCCGCGCGGCGCTGGAGGCCCAGACGCACGACCCCGAGGCCGAGGCTCCGTCCTTCCAGGGCGAGTTCGACCCGCAGCAGGCCTACGAGAACGGCGGCCAGGGGTACGAGAACGGGCAGCCCGCGTTCGACGACACGGCGGCGGCATACACCGAGACGCCCGCGTACACCGACGCTCCCGCCTACGACCAGCAGACGTCGTACGA
Source organism: Streptomyces ortus (assembly GCF_026341275.1). Lineage (NCBI taxonomy): Bacteria > Bacillati > Actinomycetota > Actinomycetes > Kitasatosporales > Streptomycetaceae > Streptomyces > Streptomyces ortus. The sequence continues at coordinate 3,321,976 of NZ_JAIFZO010000002.1, read as the reverse complement.
GGGACAGCAGCAGACGTCGTACGACGAGACGTACTTCCCGCAGGCCGGCGGCTATCAGGAAGGTGCCTACGCGGAGCCGGGCCAGGGCGGGCAGCAGCCGGACCCGGCCGCAGGGCAGGAGGCGTTCCCGCCCTTCCAGGAGCAGCCCTACCAGGACGACTGGCCGGAGCAGGACGCGTACACGAACGGCTTCCCCGCCGAGTACGCTCCCCAGGCCGAGTCCGCGCAGACCGCTGAGGCGGCCGGGCCGGACAGCGTAGGCTTCGATGCTCCGGGACCGGTTTCCTCCGGCGCCCCCGAGCTCACCGACGCCGGGCTTCCGCGCCGCGGAACCACCGACGCCGGACTTCCCCGCCGCGGAGCCACCGCGGTCGGCAAGCAGTCCGCGGGCCAGGAGTCACCGGCACCCTTCGCGAACAACGACAGCAACGGCGGCGGCAGCAACGGCACCGGCGGCAAGGGCGACTGGCGGTCGAACAACGACCAGATGTGGCACCGGGCCGAAGCGCTGAAGCAGCCCAAGGCGGGCGGGGTCACCTCCTCCGGCCTGCCGCGGCGGGTACCCAAGGCCAATCTGGTCGAGGGCACCGCGGAATCGACCCCACAGGGCGGCCCCCAGGTCTCCCGCGCTCCCGAGGACGTCCGGGGCAGGCTGAGCAACCTGCGTCGCGGCGTGCAGCGGGGCCGAGATGCAAGCAGTGAAACGAACGGTCAGGCCTCCAGGAACCAGCATGGTGGTCCTGACAGCACCTACAACCAGGAGCGTTAGTGTGAGCCCGATGAGCCAGGCGGCACAGAACCTGAACTGGTTGATCACCAACTTCGTGGACAACACCCCCGGGGTGTCCCACACCGTGGTGGTCTCCGCCGACGGACTCCTTCTGGCGATGTCCGACGGTTTCCCGCGTGACCGTGCCGACCAGCTGGCGGCCGTCGCGTCGGGCCTGACCTCACTCACCGCGGGCGCGTCCCGCATCTTCGAAGGCGGGCAGGTGAATCAGACGGTTGTGGAGATGGAGCGGGGATTCCTCTTCCTCATGTCCATTTCCGACGGTTCCTCGCTCGCGGTTCTCGCACATCCGGAAGCGGACATCGGTCTCGTTGGGTACGAGATGGCCCTTCTGGTCGATCGTGCCGGTACGGTCCTCACGCCGGATCTGCGTGCCGAGCTTCAGGGGAGCCTTCTCAACTAGCAGACAAGCGATGCGTTTTGGCGTCCCGTGGCCGTAAGGTTTCGGGACGCGGCTCCATATTGATGGGCCCGGCACATTCGGAGGAGGAGAAAGTGGCAACACCCCCAGGCGGTTCGTCTTCGGGCAACTGGTCCTACGGCCCCGGCCAGGGCCAGGGCGGCGACGGTTCGCCGAACCGTTACAACTTCCCCTCCGCACCGAGCCCCCGACGCCAGCAGCCGTACTCTCCCCAGGGTCCGGGTCCCTCTCCTTACGACCAGCCGTCGGCGCCGCGCATCCAGCCCGTGCAGCCGCAGCGGCGCTCGCCCGAACCGTCCCCCGCGGGGAGCGCCAGCAATCCGCTGGTCCGCCCCTACGCGATGACGGGCGGCCGTACCAGGCCGCGATACCAGCTCGCCATCGAGGCGCTGGTGCACACCACAGCGCAGCCGCACCAGATGCAGGGCCAGTTGCCCGAGCATCAGCGCATCTGCAACCTCTGCCGAGAGATCAAGTCGGTGGCCGAGATCTCGGCCCTGCTGACGATCCCTCTCGGTGTGGCCAGGATCCTTGTCGCCGACTTGGCGGAGGCGGGCCTGGTCGCCATTCATCAGCCCGGCGGCGACGAGAACGCCGGCGGTCAGCCAGACGTGACTTTGCTCGAAAGGGTGCTCAGTGGACTTCGCAAGCTCTAGCGGAGGGCCTTCCCGCTCCACCACGTCCGCGAAGATCGTGGTGGCGGGCGGCTTCGGCGTGGGCAAGACCACGTTCGTCGGGGCCGTCTCGGAGATCAACCCGCTGCGTACCGAGGCCGTGATGACGTCCGCTTCGGCGGGCATCGACGACCTCACCCACACCGGGGACAAGACCACCACGACGGTGGCCATGGACTTCGGCCGTATCACCCTGGACCAGGACCTGATCCTGTACCTCTTCGGTACGCCCGGCCAGGACCGCTTCTGGTTCATGTGGGACGACCTGGTACGCGGCGCGATCGGCGCGATCGTGCTCGTGGACACCCGCCGCCTCGCCGACTGCTTCCCGGCGGTCGACTACTTCGAGAACAGCGGACTGCCGTTCGTCATCGCCCTCAACGGCTTCGACGGCAGCCAGCCGTACAACCCGGACGAGGTCCGCGAGGCCCTGCAGATCGGCCCCGACACCCCGATCATCACGACGGACGCGCGGCATCGCGCCGACGCGAAGTCGGCGCTGATCACGCTGGTGGAGCACGCGCTGATGGCGCGGCTGCGGTAGTCGGGTCTCTTTGAGCTCCGATCGGGGGCGGCAGCCGTGCACCGGCTGCCGCCCCCGAGTGCGTCCGGGTCGCCGAGTGCGTCCGGGCCCCGAGTGCGTCCGGGTCGCGCACGGCGGCGACGGGTCGTCGGCTGATCGAGAACAAGACAGCCACCGAGAGGCCGTACGTCCGGCCGGACTCCCCCATCCGGTCAGAAATCCCCCTCCACCGGGCAGATCTCGCCTCCGAGCGGTCGCCGCCGGAAGGCGAGAGGTCGACACGCCGCGACCCGGTCACCCACAGAGACGCACCCCACCCTTCACGCATGACCGTCCGTAATGGATCTAGTGCTTTGAGTGACGGTCTCCTTATGGTCAAAGCGACGCCGACACCGTGATCCTGGAGGATTCGTGGCTCGCTTCCGTACTCGACTGGCCCTGCTCGGCTCGGCCGCAGCTCTCGCCGCAGGCGCCCTTGTCCCCGCGCAGTTCGCCGGGGCACAGCCCGCCGCCGCCGCGGACCGCCAGTGGGTCGCCCTCGGTGACTCCTACAGCGCCGGGGTCATCCAGGCCGCCGGCGACCTCTTCGAGTACCCCCGGGACGGCTGCGACCGCACCGACCGGTCCTATCCCCAGGTCATCGACCGCGACCTCGGTTCGCTCTTCGACCTGACCAATGTCACCTGCGGCGCCGCCACCGTCGAGAATGTCACCGACACGCCCCAGTACCCGATCGGCCGTCACCTGCCGCCCCTCTCCGAGGACCCGGACTACCCGTTCCCCCCGGTACCTCCGCAGTCCGCCGCGGTGGGCCCCGGCACCGACGTGATCACCGTCGGCGTGGGCGGCAACAGCGTCGGCTTCGGCGAGCTTCTCGCGCAGTGCACGCAGCTGGGCGGCGAGAGCGGCGGGGACGGCAGCCCGTGCAGGGAGGCGCTCGCCGACGGCGTACCGGCCCGGCTGAACAGGGTGGGCGAGGAGTACGATCGCATGCTCACCGTGCTGCACGAGCGCGCCCCGCACGCGAAGATCCTGACCGTCGGCTACCCCACCATCGTCCCCGGGGACACCGGCAAGTGCGGCTACGGCGACCTGACGAAGTTCGGCACCATCACCCGGGGCGACCTTGACTGGCTGCGTCAGGACGTCCTGGAACCGCTCAACCGGACCATCGAGAGGTCGACCGGCACTCAGGAGGCCGCGACCTTCGTCGACCTCTACGACTCATCCCGTGACCACAGCGTCTGCGACGACGCCAAGTGGGTCGAGGGCTTCGTCACTCTTCCCGACCAGCTGTCCTTCGTCCACCCCAACGCCCTCGGCCACCGCAACGCGGCCGACCATGTCGAAGAGGCGATGCTGAACAGCCTCGGCTGAGCGGTCCGGGGCCCGGAAACAGCGATCGCCGGACCGGTTCCTCATGGAACCGGTCCGGCGATCGAACGCGCTGAGGGCTCAGCCCTGCCAGGAGTGCGGGGCCCGGAAGCCGGGGGTGCGCTCCAGGCGGCGCCAGCCGGCCTTCGGGTGGCCGCGGTGGGCCGGCGCCTCGGCGGGCGCGGAGGCCGCGCGGGCCAGGATGAGCGCGGTGACCGCGGCTACTTCCTCGGGCTCGGCGTGGCCCTTCTCGACGCGGATATCAGGCATGTCCATAAGTGTCAGTCTCCGTGAGAGAGAGGTACGCGGGATTGCCGCGATGGGTCCGCCGCGTTACTACTGCGGCGGGTTTCCGTGCTTGCGGGAGGGCAGGTCCGCGTGCTTGGTGCGCAGCATCGCGAGGGAGCGGATGAGGATCTCGCGGGTCTCGACGGGGTCGATGACGTCGTCGACCAGGCCGCGCTCGGCCGCGTAGTAGGGGTGCATCAGCTCGGCCTTGTACTCCTTGACCATGCGCACCCGCATCCCCTCGGGGTCCTCCGCCTCCGCGATCTGGCGGCGGAAGATGACGTTCGCGGCGCCTTCCGCGCCCATCACGGCGATCTCGTTGGTCGGCCAGGCGTAGGTGAGGTCGGCGCCGATGGACTGGCTGTCCATGACGATGTACGCGCCGCCGTAGGCCTTGCGCAGGATCAGGGAGATCCGCGGCACGGTCGCGTTGCAGTACGCGTACAGCAGCTTCGCGCCGTGGCGGATGATTCCGCCGTGCTCCTGGTCGACACCGGGCAGGAAGCCCGGCACATCCAGCAGCGTGACGATCGGGATGTTAAAAGCGTCGCACATCTGGACGAAACGCGCCGCTTTTTCCGACGCCTCGATGTCCAGCACGCCCGCCAGCGCCTGCGGCTGGTTGGCGACGATGCCCACCACCTGGCCGTCGAGCCGCGCGAGGGCGCAGATGATGTTGCGGGCCCAGCGCTCGTGGATCTCCAGGTAGTCGCCGTCGTCGACGAGCTCCTCGATGACCTTGGTCATGTCGTACGGCCGGCTGCCGTCCGCCGGCACCAGGTCCAGGAGCACGTCGGAGCGGCGGTCCGCCGGGTCCTCGGACTCGGTGGCCGGCGGGTTCTCACGGTTGTTCTGCGGGAGCATCGACAGGAGGTAGCGGACCTCCGCGATGCAGGTCTCCTCGTCGTCGTACGCGAAGTGCGCCACGCCGCTCGTCTCGGCGTGGACGTCCGCGCCGCCGAGGCCGTTCTGGGTGATCTCCTCGCCGGTGACCGCCTTGACGACGTCCGGTCCGGTGATGAACATCTGCGAGGTCTCGCGGACCATGAAGACGAAGTCGGTGAGGGCGGGGCTGTAGGCCGCGCCGCCCGCGCACGGGCCGAGCATCACGGAGATCTGCGGGATGACGCCGGAGGCGCGGGTGTTGCGCTGGAAGATGCCGCCGTATCCGGCGAGCGCCGAGACACCCTCCTGGATACGGGCACCCGCGCCGTCGTTGAGCGAGACCAGGGGCGCGCCGGCCGCGATGGCCATGTCCATGATCTTGTGGATCTTCGTGGCGTGGGCCTCGCCCAGCGCGCCGCCGAAGATACGGAAGTCATGGGCGTACACGAAGACCGTGCGGCCCTCGACCGTGCCCCAGCCGGTGATCACACCGTCCGTGTAGGGCTTCTTGGACTCCAGGCCGAAGCCGGTCGCCCGGTGCCGCCGCAACTGCTCGACCTCGTTGAACGAGCCTTCGTCCAGCAGCAGCTCGATCCGCTCCCGGGAGGTCAGCTTGCCCTTGGCGTGCTGCGCCGCGGTCGCCTTGTCGCTGGGTCCGCGAAGAGCCTCCGCACGGATCGCCTGCAGCTCGGCCACGCGCCCACGGGCATCCGCGGGTTCGTCGGCCAAGGATTCGGTCTCGTCCAAAACGGTCATGTAGTGACCTTACGAAGTCCACCAAGGAAAGCGGGCCGTCGACTCCGTACAGTCTCCGGCCCGTTTTACTGGTAGCCCTGAACAGAACCCTCCCGGCGTGCAGGCGATCCGACTGCTCAGAGGGCCTTTGGCTTGTAGGGGTCGTACAAAGCGCTCAGCTGAGAGTCACCTCACACTCCAGCGATGCGCATACCGTCCCTGGAGTGATCCGCAGCCGCAGCCGGCGTCCGGTGGCCAGCACCTCGACGCCCGGGTCCGCGCGCACGGCCCCGCGTACGGGCCGGTCCCAGACGATCTCCAGAGCCTCGCCGGTACGCGGCGGCTCACTCACGCAGACGGTCGCGGTCCCGCCCCGGCGGCGTACGAGCACGCTCGCGGGGGCCGTGGCGGTGAGCGGGCCGGCCGTTCCCGGGCGCCAGAAGTTCGCCGCGAGCAGCCCCAGCGCCGGTACGGAGACCGCCTGACGGCCGGAGTCGTTGGCGAGGACCGACAGCCGGTGCCGGTCGGCGGCGCGGGCGGCGACCGTGCGGCGCGAGGCACCGGGCAGCACGGCGTAGGCGTACGTGGCGTCCACCGGGTCCGTGCCGTGGTCGAGCCAGAGCGTCTGCCAGCGGCGGGTCCGGCGTTCGGTGGTGGAGGTGGTGTTGATGTCGGACCAGGCGCCGGTGCGGTCCTCGCGGAGGGTGCGCGGTTCCTGTCCGTCCAGGATGATCCAGCCTCCGTGGTCCTCCAGATGCGCCCACCCGGGTCCGCGTACGAGACGCTGTGTGCCGCCCTCCCCCAGGTTCCGGTTGTCGACGATCGTCTCGACCGGGACGCCGTCCGTTGCGGTGATGCCCGCGCCGAGGCAGACGATCGCGTCGTCGAGGCAGAACCACGATGTGCGGGCCTGGAGGGTCGAGCCGAGGCCCGGCAAGTGCTGTCCGACCGCCGCGAACTCGCCGTCCGTGGTGCCGCCGACCCAGCGCGCCGCTGGTTTGGGCTCACCCCACTCGCCGCCCGCCCGGTCGGCGAGCCGCTTGGTGGAGACGGTCGTGCCGGGCAGCCGGTACCAGTCGACGGTCGGCCAGAACCAGTCCGTGTACTGGTCGGAGCGGCTTCCGCCGGCCCACCAGTAGAGCATTCCGGCGCCGGTGTGCCAGCCGCGCGGGTTCTCGCCGTTGCCGCACTCGTAGTACGCGATCCGCTCGCTCGCCATGGAGATGTTGGCGGTGAAGCCGGGGCCCCTTCCGCTGCCGGTGCCTGCGCCCCGGTGGACCGCTCTGTCCATGGCCGCGAAGAGCTGGTGACCGGGCGGTTCGGGGGCGGCAGGGAGGGCCGAGTCGGCGACGGCGTGCAGACGGGCCAGGTCGGCGACGCCGAACTGCCTCGCCGTCAGGATCGGCGTGACGGTGTCCCGCTCGATCCAGCCCTTGATCCGCCCCTGCCAACGGTCGCGTTCCGCCGCGCTCGCGCCCTGCGCCAGGAGCGCGATCGCGGCGATCAGCGCCTGCCCGTGGAAGTGGTCGCCGCGCATGACCTGCCGGTCGTCGCTCTTGAGGTAACCCCGGCTGATGGCACGGCCGTTGACGCTGTCCATCATCAGCCCGTCGTGGATCAGCGGCGCGTACGCCTTCTCCACGCTGTCGAGGATGATCTGCCGGCCGGGATCGGTCACCTCCCACGTCGAACCGGCGAGCAGCGCGAAGAGGCGGCCGAGCCCGTCGAGCATGACCTGCCCGTACGTTCCCGAGTACGCGACCCAGGTGTGCTGGACGAACGACCCGTCGGCGTAGAGCCCGTCCCCCTCGGTGACGTACGGGAAGACGGGCGAGAGCGCGTCCCGGGCGAGGGCGATCTTCCCGGGGACGCGGCCGAGGATGCCGCGCAGGGCCACGGAGCGGCACAGGTCGACACGGTTGGCGCCGGTCGAGGTGCCGGTGTAGTCGCCGAGCATGCTGTCGGGGACGAAGTGGTCGACGGCGGCGCAGGCGGCGGCGACCCGCGCGTCCGTCAGCTCGCCGGACAGGGCGGCCACGATGTCCATGAGGAGGCGGGGGCTGCCGATCTGCCACTCCCACCAGTTGCCGTAGCGGGTGGTGGAGGGGTTGTAGACGGTGGCGGAGAGGTGGTCGAGGCCGCGCAGGACGTCGGCCAGCAGGCCCGCGTCGCCGGTGGACCTGGTCCCCTCCTGGACGTACGCCTGCGTCATCGTCCACAGCCTGCTGTAGCTCTGGGTGACACCGGCGGGCGGGTCGTACGGGTAGCCGGGCCACAGCGAGTTCGCCGTCGGCGCCATGGACGCCCGGAAGCCGCGGGCCAGTTCGCCGGTCTCGGCGAGGCGGGACGCGTACGGCTCGGCGGCCGGATCGTACCCCGCGCCGAGGGCGATCTCCAGCCACCGGCGGCGGAGCGTGTCGTACGGGTCGTCGTCGGCCGCGTGCGCGGCGGGGGCGGACGCCAGGAGCGGGGCCGCCGACGCGAGCGCCGCCGCCAGCAGGACCGTACGTCGGGCGGGAGTCATCTCCTGAGCCTCCTGAGCCTTGGTTTTCGGTCATGGTTTCGGGCGTGGGGAGTCGGGGTGGAGGTGCGGGTGGAGCAGAGTGATCGTGCCCGAGCGCTGCACGTGTCCACCAGGGGGTCGCCCGGTCACCTTGGGAGTGGACCAATGGCAACCGGGCGTAACCGGGGCAACACGCCGCGACCACAGTTGAAACACGTAGGGAATAGGTCTATGGTCGCTCTAGTTGAACGTTAAACAGCTTCGGCGCAGGGCCGGAGCTCGTCCCCCCAAGGAGCCAGTCATGGGAATCTTCGGCCGCAAGGACACCGACACCGCATCCGCGACGCCCGGCGCCGTGAGCCCCGACCTCGCCGCTCTGACCGGTGACTACACGATCGACCCCGCGCACTCGACGATCGGCTTCGTGGCGCGCCACGCCATGGTCACGAACGTCAAGGGCGGCTTCCAGGACTTCACCGGCAGCCTGCACCTCGACGGTGGCGACCCGGCGAAGTCGACCGCTTCCATCGACGTCACGATGGACAGCATCAGCACCGGCTCCGAGGACCGTGACGGTCACCTGAAGAGCGCGGACTTCTTCAAGACGGAGGAGTTCCCCACGATGACCTTCCGGTCCACCTCGGCCGAGGCCCTCGGTGGGGACGACTACCGCATCACCGGTGACCTGACGATCCTCGGCACCACCAAGCCGCTCTCGATCGACCTGGAGTTCAACGGGGCGGCGAAGGACCCGTTCGGCAACGAGCGCGTGGGGTTCGAGGGCAAGGCCGAGATTCTGCGCTCCGCGTGGGGGCTCACGTGGAACGCGGCGCTCGAGACGGGTGGGGTGCTGGTCTCCGACAAGATCAAGCTGACGTTCGACATCTCGGCGATCAAGAACGCGGCCTGACCCGGACGCTGCGACCCCCGTCACCGCCGGCCGAAATAACCGCGCGGGACGGGCGCCCCGCACGCTAGCCTCCCCGCATGACCTGGCTGCCCACCGACTTCGCCCACCCCCTCCGCGCGGACGCGCCGAGCGGCCTGCACCTGCGGCCGATCTCCGGCGCGGACGCCGCGCTCGACTACCCCGCGGTGATGGGCTCCCGTGAGCGGCTGTGGTCGATCTTCGGCGAGGCCTGGGGCTGGCCCGCCGCCACGATCACCTACGAGGCCAACAAGGCCGACCTCGAACGGCACGCGGCGGAGATCGACGCGCACGAGTCCTTCAACTACGTGCTGTTCGACGAGGCGGAGACCACCGAGTACGGCTGCGTGTACATCGACCCGCCGGAGAAGACCGGAGCCGACGCCGAGATCTCCTGGTGGGTCGTCGACGAGCAGGCGGGGACCGATCTGGAGCGCGACCTGGACGCCTTCGTGCCGCGCTGGATCGCCGAGGCGTGGCCCTTCGAGCGGCCTCGATTCATCGGCCGGGACCTGTCGTGGAAGGAATGGCTGGCCCTGCCGGACCGCACCTGACATGAACGGCCGGTTTTCGCCCCTTGTGGCGGCGCTCACAGCGTTCCCATAATCCTTCAACACAACTTGACCGGCTCATGACGAGAACAACGGAAACTTCTCCCGTTCGACTTGGCATGCGCCTGTCACTTCCACCCCCCACGGAAGGCCCCACGTTGAAGAACCTCCTCAAGGCACTCAAGAGATGCGCGGTCGCCGGCGCCGCCACCCTCGCGGTCATCAGCCTTCAGCCCCTGTCCTCCGCACAGGCCGCGCCCGCGCCCGTCGTCGGCGGCACCCGCGCCGCACAGGGCGAGTTCCCCTTCATGGTCCGGCTCTCCATGGGCTGCGGCGGCGCGCTCTACACCCAGCAGATCGTGCTCACCGCCGCGCACTGCGTGGGCGCCACCGGCAACAACACGAGCATCACCGCCACCGCCGGGGTCGTGGACCTGCAGTCCACCTCCGGCCGGGTCCAGGTCAAGTCCACCAAGATCTACCGGGCCCCCGGCTACAACGGCAACGGCAAGGACTGGGCGCTCATCAAGCTCGCCACGCCCATCAACCAGCCGACCCTGCCGATCGCCACCACCACGGCGTACAACTCCGGCACCTTCACCGTCGCCGGCTGGGGTTCGGCCAGCGAGGGCGGCGCCCAGCAGCGCTACATGCTCAAGGCCGGCGTGCCGTTCGTCAGCGACGCCACCTGCCGCTCGTACAGCGGGTACAGCGGCCTCGTCGCGAGTGACGAGATCTGCGCCGGCTACGCCGCCGGAGGTGTGGACACCTGCCAGGGCGACTCCGGCGGCCCGATGTTCCGCAAGGACAACGCCGGCGCCTTCATCCAGGTCGGCATCGTCAGCTGGGGCATAGGCTGCGCCCGCGCCAACGCCCCCGGCGTCTACAGCGAGGTCTCGACCTTCGCGTCCGCGATCGCCTCGGCGGCAGCGACTCTCTGACCCATACGGAGACCCCCGCGGTACGCCGCACACGGGCCCGGCGCCGAGCGGAATCGCGCCGGGCCCGTACGGGTGTCCCTGTCCGGGCGGGTGACCACGCCGCTCGGCTCCGTGCCGGTGGCCGTACCGCCGCTCAGAAGCCCCCGCCGAAGTCGCTTCCGCCCCCGCCGCCGAAGTCCCCACCGCCACCGCCGCCGTCGAAGCCCCCGCTGAAGTCACCGGAGTCGAAGTCGGCCCCGGACACGTCCCCGCCCTCGTACCCGCCGCCGCCGAAGTCCCCGTAACCGGAGCCGTAGTCGGCCGCGTACGCCGGGCCGGCCATCATCGAGCCGAGCACCGTGCCGACGAGGAGGCCGGGCAGGATGCCGCCGCCGAAGTAGCCGCCCGCCCAGGGGCCGTACGCCGGGCCCGCGTCCCAGTAGGGCCGCCGCCCGTGCTCCGTTTCGACCTCGCGCACGGCGGGATCGGTGCCCTCGGCCAACCGGACCTGGTCGGCGGCGCAGACGGGCACCTCGCGGGGCGCTCCGCCCGCCGGCGTCCACGTCGCGTCGGCGACCGAAGGACCGTGGCGCGGGTCGAAGAAGCAGGGCGCCCGGCGCTCGGGAACGGGCCTGCCCTCGCGGCGCGCGGCGAGCACGGCCAGCGAGAAGCGCCCGTCCTCCAGGGCCTGGGTGACGCCCCGCACGTCCTCGGGGCGGGTGGCCGCGGCCATGAAGGACTTCGCCTTGTCGTACGCGTCCAGGGAGCGCTCGTAGTCGGCGCGCATCGCGTCGTCCGCGCCGGCCTCCGCGGGGTGGAAGTCGAGCCGGTCGAGTTCCTCGCCGAAGGCGGTGATGTCCTCCTCCACGACGACCCGCAGCCGGTCGAGCGCGGCCCGCCGCTCCGCCTCCTTGCGGCGGTGGTTGCGCCTGACGAGGGCGTACGCGCCCGCGCCGCCCGCCACGACGACCGCGCCGACGCCGATCAGGGCGCCGGTGCCGACGCCGTCGTCGCCCTCGCTCCAGCTGCCGGGCGCCGAGCCGCCGACGTTGGCGAGGGCCCTGTCGGTGAAGTGGTTCAGCTGGGTCAGGGCGTCCTCGCCCCGGACACTGGTCACCAGGTTGCGCACGGCGGCGTTCGGCATGACGGAGGAGTCGGCCTTCGCGTCGAACCGGGAGCCGAGCCGGATCGCGTACAGGCCCGTGACACCGGTGTCGGTGCGCAGGTTCTGGAAGAGGTTCTCCGTGGGGAAGTCCCCGGGAAGGACGGCGACGAACAGCGGCTTGTCCGCCTTCTCGATCCGCGCGGCCAGGGCGTCGGCGTCCGCCTCCGACAGGACTCGGGCCATGGACGGGTCCACGTACACGGGACTCTCGCGCAGCGCGTCGGCGACGGCCGAGACGTCGGTGGCGGCGCCGGCGCCGGTACTCCCGGCGGCCAGCGCCGCGAACGCGATCATGAAAACGGCCAGTCCTCGTGCCAGTACGCCCCTCATACCCCCGAACCTACTCCTGGCCGCCACGTTCGGCGGCCCACACCTTCTGGCGCCGGGGCGCTTCTTCAAGGGCGCGGCCGGCCCCCGTCGGGCCGCGGACACACGTCCACGACCCGACGGGTGGCCGGTCAGGCCGCCTTGTAAGCGACCGTCAGCTTCGCCACAGCCTGCGCGTACTTCCCCGTGAGCAGCAGATGGTCCGCGTCGGCGAACGGCTTGGCCACCGCCGACGTGATCCCCTGCCCGACCTTCTGCTGGACGAGCAGCCGCGCCTTGGCGACCACCGCGCGCCCCGCCTTCTCCGAGCCGACCCGCTCGGCGAGCGAGGCCGCGACGGCGAGGCCCTTCAGCGTCGCGAGCCCGCCCGACGACACCTTCGTGAGCGTCGTCAGCCCCCATCCGTACGGGTACTGCGGGTCGTACGCCGTGTCGCCGACGTTGATCGGCAACTGTGCCTCGGACTTCGGCCAGGTCACGGGCAGCTGCCCGCTGAAGGCCCGCTTCCCGTAGAGCACGTCCGCGACCCCGTCGCCCTCCGTGCCCGGCAGCCAGGACGCGACGAGCGCGTCGATGTCACCGAGCTGGTCGCCGATGAGCTGCGGCCGACCGGAGACGATGAGCACCGCGCACTTCATGGCGCCGCACACCGTGTCGACGGCGGCCTTGTCGGCCGCGGACAGTGCGAGGTCGTTGCCGTTGCCGACGTCGCCGATGCCCTCCGCGTAGGGGGTCTCGCCGACGACCACGACACCCACGTCGTATCCGCCGGTCGGCGCCGAGGCGTCCTTCGAGTACGTGACCGAGCTGCCGGCCTCCTTCATCCCCTCCAGGACCGTCGTCCCGTCGGTGATGTCCCCCGACGAGCCCTGCCAGGTGACGGTCCAGCCGCCGGTCTGGTTGCCGATGTCGTCGGCGTTGGACCCGGCGACGTACACCTTCTGGGACTTCTTCAGCGGCAGCACGCCGCCCGCGTTCTTCAGCAGGACCTGCGACTCGGCGGCGGCCTCGCGGGCCACGGCCCGGTGCTCGCCGGAGCCGATCTTCGAGGCGCCGCTCGTGTCGGCGTACGGCTTCTCGAAGAGGCCCAGTTTGAACTTCTGCGTGAGGATGCGCGAGACGGCGTCGTCGATCCGCTTCTCGCTCACGCGCCCCGCCCGCACCTCGTCGAGGAGCGTGGTGTGGAAGTCCTTGTACGCGTACGGGACCATGATCATGTCGAGGCCCGCGTTGATCGACGTACGGACGTCGCTCGCGTAGTCGCCGGGGATCTGGTCGATGGCCTGCCAGTCGCTGATCACGAAGCCGTCGAAGCCCATGCGGCCCTTGAGGACTCCGTTCAGCATGTCGGCGCGGGCGTGCATCTTCACCGCGCCCTTGCCGTCACCGAGGATGTCCAGCGAGGAGTACGACGGCATGAACGTGCCCACGCCCCGGTCCACCGCGTCCTGGTACGGAGCCAGGTGGACGGCCTCCAGCTGCTGCCGGGTGACCTTGGTGACGCCCTGGTCGATCGTGTACGAGCCGGTCGTGGACGAGCCGAACTCCGTGCCGCCGTCGCCGACGAAGTGCTTGGCGGTGGCGAGGACCCTGTCGTTCTTCCTCAGGTCCCTGCCGTCGGCCGCGCCCTGGAGGCCCTGGATGACGGTCTCCATCGACTCGACGAGTGCCGGGTCCTCACCGAACGACTCGTACGTCCTGCCCCAGCGCTCGTCGCGCGCCACGCACAGGCAGGGCGCGAAGTCCCACGGGATGCCGGTGGCGCGGACCTCAGCCGCGGTCACCTTGCCCGCGTCGTGGGCGACCTGCGGGTCGCGGGTGGCGCCGATGCCGATGTTGTGCGGCAGGATCGTGGCGCCGACGAGGTTGTTGTGGCCGTGCACCGCGTCCACGCCGTAGATGAGCGGGATCTGGAAGCGGGTGGCCTGCGCCCGGAGCTGGAAGCCGTCGATCATCCTGGCCCAGGCGGCGGGCGTGTTCGGGGTCGGCGTGGAGCCGCCGCCGGAGAGCAGCGAGCCGAGGTCGTACGCGGCGATGTCGCCCGGCGCGGTGAGCGCGCCCCGCTCGGCCTGGGTCATCTGGCCGGCCTTCTCCGCGAGGGACAGCCGGGACAGCAGGTCGGCGACCCGCTTCTGCACCGGCAGCTTCGCGTCGAGGTACGGGAGTCCGTGGGCGTCGATGACGACCTGCGGGTTCTCGGCGGGCGCCTTGGCGCCGGTGACCGTCAGCTTCAGCGGGACGGTCTCGGCGTTCTCGGCCGCCTTGTCCCGCAGGGTCGCCACGGTGACCGTCCGCGAGGCGCCCGAGGCCGTACCGGCCGGGAAGGTCAGCTCGCCCTTGACCGGGGTGTAGTCCTTGCCGGACTCGCCGGTGCCGCCGGCCGTCTCGTACGCGACGGTGACGGGCTGCTCGATCGGCGCGGAGCCGGTGGTGGCGACCGTGATCTTCACGGCGGCCGAGCGGCCCTCCTTCACCGGGTACACGGCGGCGTCGGTGACGACGTTCGCCCTCAGCGCCTGGTCGGCCTTGCCGTACAACTCCACGCCGTCCATGGCGAACTCGTCCTTGACGCCGACCGGGAGCGTGAGCGCGTAGCCCCATGTCTCGGTGAGTCCGAGGACCTGGTCGATGCCGCCGACGGGCTGGTAGTCCGTACGGTAGGTGAAGTCGGTGAACGGGATCTCCAGCTGCTTCCAGCCGGTGAAGTCGTCGGTGAAGGACGTCGTCCACAGCTCGGAGGCCTCGCCGTTGGCGCCGCCGTCCTTGAGCTCGAAGTTGACCTTCTTGCCGTTGTTGCGGCCGTCCCACCAGAAGCGGATTCCCTTGCTCGCCGACCAGTCGTGGGCCGGCTCGGCGAAGGCGAAGTCGTGGGTGAATCCTCCGTAGCCGCTGATGTCGTACGTGCCGGCCAGGACCTTGTCGCCCTGCGGCGCGTCGTCGCGGGCAGCGAGCCGCAGCGTGGGCGGATCGTCCGCGTCGCTGCCCCAGGTGAAGATGCCCTCGGCGGGCGGGTTCGCGAACGGGATCTCGCCCTCGAAGTTGTCGACGGGGACGGGGGCGGGTTCGTCCGCGCCGGAGGCGGGACCCGCTGCCGCGAACGGCAGCAGACCGGTCAGCAGGGTGGCGGAGACGAGCAGGGCGGTTCTTCGCATGGACCTTCCCTCGGCTCAAGCGGTGACGGGGTGATCTCGCGGGGCTTAAATCACGCCGTGAGTTAACTGACGCCCCGCAAGGGCGTCAACCCTTCCCCACCGAATCCGCCCCGCCGCCCCTTCCCGTTCCCGTCCACGCATGGGGCTGCGCCCCCTCGCCCCGTAATCGCGCTGCGCGCTCGTCCTCAAACGCCGGACGGGCTGGAGATTCGCGGACCGGCCGCGAATCTTTCAGCCCGTCCGGCGTTTGAGGACAAAGGGGGTTCGGGGGCAGCGCCCCCGAGTCGTGGACGGGAACGGGTAGGGGCGGCGGGGGCGAAATAAGGGGTGGGCTACGCCGGCGGCTCGACGCCCGCTCGCAGCAAGCCGTACGTGTACGCGTCCTCCAGCGCCTGCCACGATGCCGCGATCACGTTCTTCGCGACGCCGACCGTCGACCACTCCCCCGCCCCGTCCGAGGTGGAGATGAGGACACGCGTCGTGGACTCCGTACCGTGCTTGCCCTCCAGGATGCGGACCTTGTAGTCGACCAGTTCCAACCTGGCGAGCTGCGGGTAGAGCTTTTCGAGAGCCACCCGCAGCGCCCGGTCGAGCGCGTTGACCGGCCCGTTCCCCTCGGCCGTGGCGACGATCCGCTCGCCCTTGGCGAAGAGCTTCACCGTCGCCTCGTTGGCGTGGCTGCCGTCGGGCCGGTCCTCGACGATGGCCCGCCACGACTCGACGTCGAAGTACGTCCGGGCCCGGCCCTCGGCCTCCTCGCGCAGCAGGAGTTCGAAGGACGCGTCCGCGGCCTCGTAGGTGTAGCCCCGCAGCTCCCGCTCCTTGACCCGGCTCACTACCCGGCCGATCAGCTCGCGGTCGCCGCCGAGGTCGACGCCCAGCTCCTTGCCCTTGAGCTCGATGGAGGCGCGGCCCGCCATGTCGGAGACGAGCATCCGCATGGTGTTGCCGACCAGTTCGGGGTCGATGTGCTGGTAGAGGTCCGGGTCGACCTTGATGGCCGAGGCGTGCAGGCCCGCCTTGTGGGCGAAGGCCGAGACACCGACGTACGGCTGGTGCGTGGACGGGGTGAGGTTCACGACCTCGGCGATCGCGTGCGAGATGCGCGTCATCTCGGACAGCGCGCCCGCGGGCAGGACCTTCTTGCCGTACTTGAGCTCCAGGGCCGCGACGACCGGGAAGAGGTTGGAGTTGCCGACGCGCTCGCCGTAGCCGTTCGCCGTGCACTGGACGTGGGTCGCGCCCGCGTCCACGGCGGCGAGGGTGTTGGCGACGGCGCAGCCCGTGTCGTCCTGGGCGTGGATGCCGAGCCGCGCGCCGGTGTCGGCGAGGACGGTGGCGACGACGGCCTGCACCTGGGCGGGCAGCATGCCGCCGTTGGTGTCGCACAGGACGACGACGTCGGCGCCGGCCTCCGCGGCGGCCCGTACGACGGCCTTCGCGTACTGCGGGTTCGCCCGGTAGCCGTCGAAGAAGTGCTCGCAGTCGACGAAGACCCGGCGGCCCTCGGCGCGGAGGTGGGAGACGGTGTCGCGGACCATCTCCAGGTTCTCTTCGAGGGTGGTGCGCAGCGCCAGTTCGACATGCCGGTCGTGGGACTTGGCGACGAGCGTGACGACGGGTGCGCCGGACTCGACGAGCGCCTTGACCTGCGGGTCCTCGCTCGCCTTGCCGCCGGCCCTGCGGGTGGCCCCGAAGGCGACGAGCTGGGCGTGCTTGAAGTCGATCTCCTGCTGGGCCCGGGCGAAGAACTCGGTGTCGCGCGGGTTCGCACCCGGCCACCCGCCCTCGATGAAGCCCACGCCGAAGTCGTCCAGGTGCCGTGCGATGGCCAGCTTGTCCGCGACGGTGAGGTTGATGCCCTCGCGCTGCGCGCCGTCGCGCAGGGTGGTGTCGAAGACGTGGAACGAATCGTCGAGCTCGCTGGTTTCGGTCATGGTGTCAAGGCTCCTGAGGATCAGATCTCGGTCGGTACCGGAATGACCGGCTCCGCCGTCCCCACATGGTCCCTCGCGCTCTCGCCTCCGGCTGAGGGTGGGCCAGAAAAGCGAAAAACCCCTCGCGGGTGCGAGAGGTCTGCGCGCGGGTCGAGACGACGGTGTCCACCCGTACCTGGTCGTACGTGGTGGTCACTGCGGACCGGCGCGCCTGCTGCCAATAATCATGGCGAACGAGAGCACGGAGGCAGTCTGGCACAGACCGCCGCCGTGCTCACCGTCCGTCTCAGGATGCGAGCACTGGGTTGATCACCGGTGGTCCACCGCGGGTGGCGTACGCCCCGGACGTGGGTTCAGGCGTCCGGGGTGTCAGCCCACGTTGTGCATCCAGGCGTGGGTGTCTTCCGCCACACCCCGCTGGATGTCCAGGAGCGCCTCGCGGAGCCTGAGGGTGACCTCGCCGGGCCCGCCCCCGCTCTGCTGCCACTCACCCGAAGCGCTCTTCACCGTGCCGACCGGCGTGATGACCGCCGCCGTGCCGCACGCGAACACCTCCGTGAGCGTCCCGTTCTCGGCGTCACGCCGCCACTGGTCACTGGAGATCCGCGCCTCCTCGGACCCGTAGCCGAGGTCCCGGGCGACCGCGAGGAGCGAGTCACGGGTGACGCCCTCCAGGATGGACCCGCTGAGGGTGGGCGTGACGATCCTGTCCCCGTACACGAAGTACAGGTTCATGCCGCCCAGTTCCTCGACCCACTTGTGCTCGACCGCGTCGAGGTAGCAGACCTGGTCGCAGCCCTTCGCCGCGGCCTCCGCCTGCGCGAGCAGGGACGCGGCGTAGTTGCCGCCGGTCTTCGCGTCCCCCATCCCGCCGGGGACGGCCCGCACCCGGTCCTCGGACAGCCAGATGGAGACGGGCTGCACCCCGCCCGGGAAGTACGCGCCGGCGGGCGAGGCGATGACGATGAAGAGGTACTCGTTCGCGGGCCGCACCCCGAGACCGACCTCGGTGGCGAACATGAACGGCCGCAGATAGAGCGACTCCTCGCCGCCGTGCGCCGGCACCCATTCCTTGTCCTGCTGGACCAGCGCGTCGCAGGCCTCGATGAAGGTCTCCACGGGCAGCTCGGGCATGGCCAGGCGACGGGCGGACGACTGGAAGCGCAGGGCGTTGCGGTCCGGGCGGAACGTGGCGACCGAGCCGTCGGGCTGCCGGTAGGCCTTCAGTCCCTCGAAGATCTCCTGCGCGTAGTGCAGGACGCTCGTCGCGGGGTCGACGGAGAGCGGGCCGTACGGAACGAGCTGGCCGTCGTGCCAGCCGCGGCCCTCCGTCCACTTGATCGTCACCATGTGGTCGGTGAAGTGGCGGCCGAATCCGGGGCTGGCCAGGATCGCCTCGCGGTCCGCCGCGGACAGCGGGGTCGACGAGGGCTTGAGCTCGATCGTGGGCGTCGTCATGAGTGGTATGTCCTTCACCGGTTGTGTGTGACGGGCCGCGCTCACGCCTGTACTGCCAGTGGCCAGTGTGAGGACGTCCGAGCATTCCCACATTCCGCGGCTCCGCGTTCGATTATCACGCGAGATGTGCCGAATGCGGTACCGCCCGCGGCGGGAGGGTCCACGGGGGGCGGAAACGGTGTGAATGCGGCCCAGGGATTGATGGTGACACCCGGCGGGGCATACGAAAAGCCGCCGGGTGCGGAAGCGACCCGGCGGCTTGGGGTGGTACCGGCGGGTCAGCCGGATACTCGTGCGGCGAGCGCGTCGCCGATCTCCTCGGTGGTACGGGTGGCGCTGCCGCGCTCCGCGAGGTCGGCGGAGACGGCGTCCTCGATGCGGGCGGCCTCGGTCTCGTATCCGAGGTGGCGCAGCAGGAGGGCGACGGACAGGACGGTGGCGCTGGGGTCGGCCTTGCCCTGGCCCGCGATGTCCGGGGCCGAGCCGTGCACCGGCTCGAACATGGACGGGAACTCGCCGCTCGGGTTGATGTTGCCCGAGGCGGCGACGCCGATGCCGCCGGAGACGGCCGCGGCGAGGTCGGTGATGATGTCGCCGAAGAGGTTGTCGGTGACGATCACGTCGAAGCGGGCGGGGTCCGTGACGAGGTAGATCGTCGCGGCGTCCACGTGGATGTAGTCCGTGGTGACCTCGGGGAACTCCTCGGCCACCTTGTTGAAGGTGTTCGTCCACAGGTGGCCCGCGAAGGTCAGCACGTTGTTCTTGTGGACCAGCGTGAGCTTCTTGCGGGGGCGGGCCTGGGCGCGGGCGAAGGCGTCACGCACGACGCGCTCGACACCGAAGGCCGTGTTCACGGAGACCTCGGTGGCGACCTCGTGCGGGGTGCCCTTGCGGATCGTGCCGCCGTTGCCGGTGTAGGGGCCCTCGGTGCCCTCGCGGACGACCACGAAGTCGATCTCCGGCTGGCCCGCGAGCGGGGTGGCGACGCCCGGGAGCAGCTTCGACGGACGCAGGTTGACGTGGTGGTCGAAGGCGAAGCGGAGCTTGAGCAGGAAGCCGCGCTCCAGGACGCCGGACGGGACCGACGGGTCACCGATCGCGCCGAGCAGGATGGCGTCGTGCCGCTTCAGGGCGTCGAGGTCGGCGTCGGTGAGGGTCTCACCGGTCGCGCGGTAGCGCCGGGCGCCGAAGTCGAACTCCTTGGTCTCCAGCTTCACATCCTGCGGGAGGACGGCGGAGAGGACCTTCAGGCCTTGGGCCACGACTTCCTGGCCGATGCCGTCACCGGGGATCACTGCGAGATCGATGCTGCGAGACATGTCGGCACCCTACTCCCCGTCCCACGGGATGACATGGGGCGTCCGTCATACGGACAGGGCCGGGTGGTCGCCCGGCGTGGGCGCATGAATCCGCCGTCCCCCGTTCACCTGTACGTATGGCGGATGTTGGCGCTTGCTGGGAAGTTCACAGGCATGGACACTCCCGACGTCGGCATCCCGCCGCGGCTCGCCCGCCGGATGAGCATGGCGGAGCAGTACGAGTACCTGCGGACGAAGTTCACCCGCCGCCGCGCCCTGGTGAGCGCGGGCGCGGTGGCCGGCGGGCTGCTCACCGGCTGCTCGGGCTCCGGTACGGGCGCGGCGACCCGTACCCCCTCTCCCCTGTCGGGCGGCTCCACGCCCACCGAACGGGTGGACGGCGCGGTCGTCACCCCTTTCGGCCGCCATCTCGCCTTCGGCGCGGACCCGAGGACCCAGATGCGGATCTCCTGGCAGGTGCCCCTCGCGGTCAGGAAGCCGTACGTGCGGGTGGGGCTCAAGCCCTGGGAGCTGAGCCGGCGGATCGAGGCCGAGGTGCGCGACCTGCACACGCCGGGGCTGGACGGCGTACGGCTCGCCCTCGACCAGTTCTATCTGCACGCGGCGCTGGACGGTCTGCGGCCCGGGACGACGTACTACTACGGCGTCGGGCACGAGGGGTTCGACCCGGCGACCAAGGAACGGCACGCGACGGTCGGCTCGTTCACCACGGCGCCCGCCCGCGCGGAGACGTTCGTGTTCACCGCGTTCGGCGACCAGGGCGTCACCCCCGACGCGCTCGCCAACGACAAGCTGATCCTCGGCCGGGAGCCCGCCTTCCATCTGCACGCGGGCGACATCTGCTACGCGGACGTGACGGGCCACGGCGAGGAGTCGGACATCTACGACCCGACCGCCTGGGACCTGTTCATCAAGCAGACGGAGACGGTCGCGAAGACGGTTCCATGGATGGTGACGACCGGCAACCACGACATGGAGGCCTGGTACTCGCCGAACGGGTACGGCGGCCAGTCGGCGCGCTTCTCGCTCCCCGACAACGGCTTCGACGCGAAGAACGCGCCGGGCGTCTACTCGTTCACGTACGGCAACGTGGGGATCGTGGCGCTGGACGCGAACGACGTGTCGTACGAGATCCCGGCCAACAAGGGCTACTCGGACGGCCGGCAGACGGAGTGGCTGGACAAGCGGCTCGGGGAACTGCGCAAGGACAAGGGGATCGACTTCGTCGTGGTCTTCTTCCACCACTGCGCCTACTCGACGTCGACCCACGCCTCGGACGGCGGCGTGCGGGACGCCTGGCTGCCGCTGTTCACCAAGCACCAGGTGGATCTGGTGATCAACGGCCACAACCACGTGTACGAGCGCACCGACGCCGTCAAGAACGGCGGGGTGGGCAAGCCGGTGCCCATCGGCGCGTCGACGGATCCGACGCGGGACGGGATCGTGTACGTCACGGCGGGCGGCGCGGGCAAGAGCCTGTACAGCTTCCCCTCGGGGGTGAAGGACAGCTACGAGGGGAAGGTCGCCGACCGCGAGTCCGTGGACACCTATCACTGGACGAAGTCGAAGAACCAGAATCCCGACACCGTGGAGTGGTCGCGGGTGCGGTACACCGGCTACTCCTTCCTCTCCGTGGAGGCGAAGGCGGGACCGGCTCCCCGGCTCACGGTGTCGGCGCTCGCCGAGAGCGGCAGGCGCATCGACCACTTCGAGGTGCGGCGCGGGGCGTGAGACCCCGCGCCGCACCCCGGTCGGGCGCGGCTCCCGGCTTCTGCGCGTGACGTCGGGCGGCGGGGAGGGGGCTCAGTGGCCCGTCGAGCCGCCGTTGTCCCGGCGGTCGAGGGCGCGCTGGAGCGCGGCTGCGGCCTTCTTGCGGTCGGACTCGCTGGTGCGGGAGACGTGACGGACTCGGCGGGCGGTCGTCTCGGCCATGGTGAATCGACTCCTTGCCTCCGGCAGGGCCGCCGGAAATACGGTGAGGGGTTACGAGACGCCGGAAGGGGCGGGGAGCGGTGCCGCAGGGGTTGCCTGCCAGGGGCTCCGGCTCACTACCGCCATTCGCTGGGTCCAGCGAGACGTTCGGCTCCTACCAAGCTAAGCGAGGACGCCGCATCTGTCTCCATGGTTAGTCGGACTTCCTACTATCTGAGACGGCGACTTGGGTCACCCCTCCCTGACCTGCACTTATGCGTTTCCGACATACCGCCGCCCCCGGCCCGGAGGGGTGCTTCCGGGGCGGGGGCGGTTCGGTGGGGACGCGGCCCGTGTACGGGGACGTCCCGGTCCGGGGCGGGCGGCGATCAGCCCATGTGGGGGTACGGGTAGTCGGTCGGGGCGACCAGCGTCTCCTTGATGGCGCGAGTCAGCGTCCAGCGCATCAGGTTCTGCGGGGCGCCCGCCTTGTCGTTCGTGCCGGACGCGCGACCGCCGCCGAAGGGCTGCTGGCCGACGACGGCACCGGTCGACTTGTCGTTGATGTAGAAGTTGCCGGCGGCGTAGCGCAGCTTCTCCATCGTGTACGCGGCGGCGGCGCGGTCGCCCGCGATGACCGAGCCGGTGAGCGCGTAGTCCGAGACCGACTCCATCTGGGTCAGCATCTCGTCGTACTTCTCGTCCTCGTAGACGTGCACGGCGAGGAACGGGCCGAAGTACTCCGTGGTGAAGACCTCGTTGGCCGGGTCCGAGCACTCGACGACGGTCGGGCGCACGAAGTAGCCGACCGAGTCGTCGTAGGTGCCGCCCGCGACGATCGTGCAGGCCGGGTCCGCGGCGGCCCGGTCGATCGCGGCCTTGTTCTTGGCGAAGGACCGCTCGTCGATGACAGCGCCGATGAAGTTCGACAGGTCGGTGACGTCACCCATGGTGATGCCGTCGACCTCGGCCGCGAACTCCTCCTTGAAGCCGGAGTTCCAGATGGAGGCCGGGATGTAGGCGCGCGAGGAGGCGCTGCACTTCTGGCCCTGGTACTCGAAGGAGCCGCGGGTCAGAGCGGTCTTCAGGACGGCGCGGTCGGCGCTCGGGTGCGCGACGACGAAGTCCTTGCCGCCGGTCTCGCCGACCATGCGCGGGTAGGTGCGGTACTTCTCGATGTTGTTGCCGACCGTCTTCCACAGGTACTGGAAGGTCTTGGTCGAACCGGTGAAGTGCACGCCGGCCAGGTCCCGGTGCTCCAGGGCGACCCCGGAGACCTCGATGCCGTCGCCGGTGACGAGGTTGATGACGCCCTTGGGCAGGCCCGCCTCCTCCAGGAGCTGCATGAGCAGCACGGCGGCGTGGGTCTGCGTCGGGGACGGCTTCCACACGACGACGTTGCCCATGAGCGCGGGGGCGGTGGGCAGGTTGCCCGCGATGGCCGTGAAGTTGAACGGCGTGATCGCGTAGACGAAGCCTTCGAGGGGGCGGTGGTCGAGGCGGTTCCAGACGCCGGGCGAGTTCGCCGGGGGCTGCTCGGCGAGCAGGTCACGGGCGTACTTCACGTTGAAGCGCCAGAAGTCGACGAGCTCGCAGGGACAGTCGATCTCGGCCTGCTGGGCGGTCTTGGACTGGCCCAGCATCGTGGAGGCCGCGAGGGTCTCGCGCCACGGTCCGGACAGCAGCTCGGCGGCGCGCAGGATGATCGCGGCGCGGTCGTCGAAGGACATCGCGCGCCAGGCGGGCGCGGCGGCGAGGGCCGCGTCGATCGCGTCCTGGGCGTCCTGCCCGGTGGCGTTGCGCAGGGTGCCGATGACGGCCTTGTGGTTGTGCGGCTGGACCACCTGGAACGGCTCGCCGCCGCCCATGCGCTTCTCGCCGCCGATGGTCATCGGCAGGTCGATGGGGTTCTCGGCCAGCTCCTTGAGCTTCGCCTCCAGGCGGGCGCGCTCGGCCGAGCCGGGGGCATAGCCGTGCACCGGCTCGTTGACGGGCGTGGGGACCTGGGTCACTGCGTCCATGGGTTCCGTACTCCTTGATGAGCGGGCGTTTCGGGGCTCGGGCCCGTGATGGCGGCCCCCTTGCTGAAGTCCTGGGGCTCGGCGCCCGGGTCAGTCCCTGGTGAGGACGGACCGGGCGAAGAAGAGCAGATTGGCCGGCTTCTCCGCCAGACGACGCATGAAGTAGCCGTACCAGTCGGTGCCGTAGGCGGTGTAGACGCGCATGCGGTGGCCCTCGGCGGCCAGCCTGAGGTGCTCGTCGCTCCTGATCCCGTACAGCATCTGGAACTCGTACTCGTCGATCTTGCGTCCGGCGCGCCGTCCCAGTTCCTGCGCGATGGAGATCAGGCGCGGGTCGTGGGACCCGATCATCGGGTACCCGTCGCCCTCCATGAGGATGCGCAGGACCCGGACGTACGCCTTGTCGATCTCCGGCTTCTGCAGGTACGCGACCTCGGCGGGCTCCTTGTACGCGCCCTTCACGAGCCGTACGCGGCTGCCGTTCGCGGCGAGGCGGCGGGCGTCTGCCTCGGTGCGGAAGAGGTAGGCCTGGATGACGCAGCCGGTCTCGGGGAAGTCCTTGCGGAGCTCCTCGTGGATGGCGAACATCGAGTCCAGGGTGGTGTGGTCCTCGGCGTCGAGCGTGACGGTCGTGCCGATGGCGGCGGCGGCCTCGACGACAGGGCGGACGTTGGCCAGCGCCAGCTCGTGCCCGCCCTCCAGCGCCTGTCCGAACATGGACAGCTTCACCGACATCTCGGCGCGCGTCCCGAGGTCGAGTTCCGCGAGGCGGCCGATCAGCTCCAGGTAGGCGTCCCGGGCGGCCCCGGCCTGCTCGGGGGTGGTGATGTCCTCGCCGACGACATCCATGGTCAGCTCCAGGCCCTTGGCCGTGAGGTCCTGGATGATCGGCACGATCTGGTCGACGCTCTCACCGGGGATGAAGCGGTCGACGACCGGCCTGGTCACCGGGGCCGCCGAGACGAGACGACGCATCCGGTCGCTGCGCGAGGCGGCGAGAATCACGGGACCCAGCACGGGGCACCTCCACAGAAAGCCGGTAGACGGAGAACCACCGTGAAACCTAGGGATTCCCCCGATCGTCAGCCATCGACAGCTGTCACGCATCCGTGTCGCCGATCTCAGACAGATGTATGAAGGCGGTCGGAAAGGAGGCACAATGCCCAGGTGACGGCCGAATTCAAAGGTGACTATCAGGACCTGGTCGACGAGATCTCGGAGCTTCTGGGCGCCCCCGCGACGCTGGAGAACCGCGACTTCGAGCTGCTCGCCTTCGGCGCGTACGACAGCGAGGGCGAACTCGACGCCTCCGCGCTGGACCCGGTGCGCGCCCGCTCGATCCTCACGCGCCGCTCCACGGCGGCGGTCCGCACCTGGTTCGAGAGTTTCGGCATCGCGCGAGCGACAGGACCGGTGCGTATCCCGCCGACTCCGGAGGCGGGCGTCCACCGGGGCCGGGTCTGCCTCCCGGTACGCCATCGGGGTGTCGCCCTCGGCTATGTGTGGCTCCTGGCCGACGAACCGGGCCCGACCGACCCGCAGCTCGCCGCGGCCATGGAGGTGACGCCGCGCATCGGCGCCCTGCTCGCGGACGAGGCCCAGGCGGGCGCCGACCTCAGCCGCGAACTGCGTGCCGTGCTCACCGCCGGGAGCGGCTGGCAGCGGGAGCTGGCGGTGACGGAACTGCGGACGGCCCTCGGCCCGCGCGGCGAGGGCCCGCACACCGTGCTCTGCGTGGCCGCCTGGCCCTCGGCCGACCCGGACGACGCCCCTTCCGTACGGACGATCCCGGGCGCCACCGCGCTGTGCGCCCTCCCCTGGAACACCGACGCCCAGGGCCTGGCCCTGCTGGTCCGGCTGCGCTCCCCCGACGTC
The DNA here is from genome assembly GCF_026341275.1 of Streptomyces ortus. Taxonomy (NCBI): domain Bacteria; kingdom Bacillati; phylum Actinomycetota; class Actinomycetes; order Kitasatosporales; family Streptomycetaceae; genus Streptomyces; species Streptomyces ortus. The sequence goes on along the minus strand of NZ_JAIFZO010000002.1, from coordinate 3,296,219 downwards.
CTCACCCCGGCGACCGCGGCGGCGGCCCGCCTCCTGGAGAGGGCCGAGGAGGTACGGGGGTCCGCCCCGCCCGGTCAGCGCTTCAACGGGGTGGCGGCGGCCGGGATCGCCGTCCCCCGCACCGGTCTCACCGACCTCGCCGCCGGCTGGCAGGAGGCCTCCGCCGCCGCCCGCGCGGCCCTGGCCGAGCCCCGGCTGGGCCCGGTCGCGCACTGGTCGTCGATCGGCCCGTACCGTCTGCTGTCGACGCTGGCCCCGGCCGCCGCCGACGACCCGGCCGTCCGCCCGCTGCTCACCCCCGCCCACCGCGAACTGGCCCGCACCGCCGAGGTGTTCCTCGACTGCGCGGGCCAGGCGGGCCGCGCCGCGGCGGAGCTGGGCATCCACCGCCAGACCCTCTACTACCGCCTCTCCCGCGTCGAACAGCTCACGGACCTGGACCTGGACGACGGCGAGGACCGGCTGCTGCTGCACATGGCGATCAAGGCGGGACGCCTCTGGATCCCGCGGCCGGAGTAGTCACCGGTCCCCCTTCGGACCCGGCACCTTCCCCTCCGTCGCCGCGATGATCTTCCGCAGGCCCGTGGTGAGTTCGGCGGCGTCGGTCGCGGTCTCGGGGTCGAAGGTCCACTGGGCGATGAGCCCCATCATCAGGGTCATGTAGAACTTGCCGAGGGTGTCGACGTCGCCCTCGGACACGTCCTCCTCCCGGCCGCCCATCAGCATCGGAATGATGCCGCGCGCCCCCTCGCGCTGGGCCTTCGCGAGATGGGCGCGCACCCCGGGCAGCTTGTCGCCCATGGCCACGATCTCCATGCTCAGGTGCCAGGGCGAGCCGGGTGCGCGCATGGTCGCGATGACGCTCTCCCAGACCTCGTGGAACCGCTCCAGCGAACCCGGCTCGGAACCGGCCGCCCCGCGCGGCCCGTCCGCACCGTCGAAGCGGTCGGAGACCCCCTCGACGATGGAGATGTACGCCTCCGCGAGGAGCGTGTCCTTCGACCCGTAGTGGTAGCCGATCGACGCCAGGTTGGTGCCCGACTCCTTGACGATGTCGCGCGCGGTCGTCCGCGCGAAGCCCTTCTCCAGCAGGCAGCGCTTGGCGCCTTCGAGCAGATCCTCACGGTGTCCCATGCCGCTCAGCGTACCCCCGCGACAGACAACCGTCCCAGACGTACGTCTTACTCACGCGTCTCACTCACACGTATTACACGCACGTACTAGACACGTGTTTTATACGCCCGTACAGTCCACCGCATGACGAACACCCCGCACCCGATCTCCGACGCCGCACCCCCCTCCGGACCTCTGGCCGGCCGCCGCGAATGGACCGCGCTCGCCGTCCTGATGCTGCCGCTGCTCCTCGTCTCCATGGACGTCTCGGTCCTCTACTTCGCGATTCCGCAGATCAGCGCGGACCTGGAGCCGAGCGGCACCCAGCAGCTGTGGATCTTCGACGTGTACGCCTTCGTGCTCGCCGGGCTGCTGATGACGATGGGCTCGGTCGGCGACCGCGTCGGCCGGCGCAAGCTCCTCCTGGTAGGCGCCGCCGCCTTCGGCGCCGCCTCACTGGTCGCCGCGTACGCGAACAGCCCGGAAACACTGATCGCGGCCCGCGCGGCGCTCGGCATCGGCGGCGCGACCCTGATGCCGTCCACCCTGGCGATGATCCGCACGCTCTTCACGGACCCGGCCCAGCGCTCCAAGGCGATCGGCATGTGGTCCGCGGTGATGACGGGCGGTGTCGCGCTCGGCTCGGTGATGAGCGGCGTCCTCGTCGAGCACTTCTGGTGGGGCTCGGTGTTCCTGGTGAACCTGCCCGCGATGGCACTCCTGCTGCTCCTCGGCCCGTTCCTGCTCCCCGAGTCGCGGGACCCGTCGCCGGGCCGCTTCGACCTGCTGAGCGTGCCGCTGTCCATGGCGGCCGTCCTGCCGGTGATCTACGGCCTCAAGGAGATCCCGTCGGAGGGCTGGCACGTCCGTTACGTCGTCTCGGTGACCGTCGGCCTGCTCTTCGCCGCGCTGTTCGTCCAGCGTCAGCGGACCGCCGCGTCACCGATGCTCCCGCCCGCGCTCTTCCGCGGCCGGGGCTTCGCGCCCGCGGTGGTACTGAACCTGCTTCGTCGTTCGCCATGCTGGGCTCGGCGTACTTCACCACGCAGTACCTCCAGTCGGTGCTCGGCAAGAGCTCCATGGAGGCAGCGCTGTGGGCCCTGCTGCCCACGGTCCTTGTCGGTGTCGCCGCGCCGGTCGCCGCGTGGCTCGTCCGGCGAGGAGTGCACCGGGCGTACGTCGTCGCCGGCGGCTTCGTCCTCGCCGCCTGCGGATACGGGATGCTCGCGGTCGCCGGTACGGACTCGATGTGGCTGGTGCTCGCGGCGGCGGGCGTCATCGCCTCCGGGATCGTCGCCGTGATGTCCCAGATGATGGACCTGGCGCTGGGCACCGTACCGGCCCGGCAGGCGGGGACCGCGTCCTCGGTCCTGGAGACCGGGGCGGAGTTCGGGGGCGCGCTGGGGATGGCGCTGCTGGGGTCGATCGGCACGGCGGTGTACCGGCACGAGATGCCGACCTCGGCGCCGGCGGGGGCGCGCGAGACGCTGGGGGCGGCGCTTGCCGAGGCGCGGGGGTTGCCCTCGCGGGCGGGGGACGCGGTGGTTGTCGCCGCGCGGGAGGCTTTCACAAGTGGGATGCAGGTGGCTGCGGTTGCCGGTGCGCTGCTTCTTCTGGGTGCGGCGGTGTTGGCATCGGTGACGCTGCGCCAGGTACGGGTCCGCGACCTGGAATGCTCCAGGACGGATCTCGCCCCCGCCGCCCCTACCCTTTCCCGTCCCTGAACTCAGGGGCTGCCGCCCCCGAACCCCCGAAAACGATTGCGCCGTTCCCCGCGCCCCCGGACGGGGGCGCGGGGAACGGCGCAATCTTTTGGGTCGGGGTCAGACCAAGTTTACCGAGCGGGCCTGCGTTGCGCCGATTTCCTCCGCCAGTTCCGTCAGGACCGGCTGCGGGACCGTGTCGTCCACCGTGAGGACGGCGAGCGCCGCGCCGCCCACATCAGCACGGGCGACCTGCATACCGGCGATGTTGATTCCCGCCTCGCCGAGAATCCGGCCGAGGGTGCCGACGACACCGGGACGGTCGGTGTAGTTGAGGACGACCATGTGGTCGGCGAGCGCCAGATCCACGTCGTACTCACCGACGGCCACGATCTTCTGGTGGTGCTTGGGGCCGGCGAGCGTACCGGAGACCGAGACCTCCTGGCCGTCACCGAGGGTGCCGCGCACGGTGACCACGTTCCGGTGGTCCGAGGACTCCGAGCTCGTGGTCAGCCGTACCTCGACGCCACGCTCCTGCGCGAACAGCGGGGCGTTGACGTAACTCACGGTCTCGTCGACGACGTCCTCGAAGACGCCCTTGAGCGCGGAGAGTTCGAGCACCTTGACGTCGTGCTGGGTGATCTCGCCGTACACCTCGACGTCGAGGCGGACCGCGACCTCGCCCGCGAGCGCGGTGAAGATGCGGCCGAGCTTCTCGGCGAGCGGCAGACCCGGCTTGACGTCCTCGGCGATGACCCCGCCCTGGACGTTCACCGCGTCCGGGACCAGCTCACCGGCGAGGGCGAGACGCACCGAGCGGGCGACGGCGATACCGGCCTTCTCCTGCGCCTCGTCCGTGGAGGCGCCGAGGTGCGGGGTGCAGACGACCTGGTCGAGCTCGAAGAGCGGGGAGTCCGTGCAGGGCTCCTTCGCGTACACGTCGAGGCCGGCGCCGGCGACCCGGCCCTCCTTCAGCGCCGAGTAGAGCGCGGCCTCGTCGACGATCCCGCCGCGCGCGGCGTTGACGATCCGCACCGACGGCTTCACCTTGTGCAGCGCCTCGTCGCCGATGAGACCGAGGGTCTCGGGCGTCTTCGGCAGGTGGACGGTGATGAAGTCGGAGACTTCGAGCAGCTCGTCCAGCGAGAGGACCTTGACGCCCATCTGCGCGGCCCGCGCGGGCTGTACGTAGGGGTCGTAGGCGACGACCTTCATACCGAACGCCGACATGCGCTGGGCGACGAGCGCGCCGATACGGCCCAGGCCGACGACGCCGAGGGTCTTCTCCGCGAGCTCGACACCCGTGTACTTGCTGCGCTTCCACTCGCCGTTCTTCAGGGCCGTGTTGGCCTGCGGAATGTGACGCGCGGTGGCGAGCAGCAGACCGCAGGCCAGCTCGGCCGCGGTCACGATGTTCGAGGTGGGGGCGTTGACGACCATCACGCCGGCCTTGGTGGCGGCGGAGACGTCGACGTTGTCCAGGCCGACGCCGGCTCGTGCGACGACCTTCAGCTTCTTCGCGGCGGCGACGGCCTCGGCGTCGACCTTCGTCGCGGAGCGGATCAGGATCGCGTCGACGTCGGCGATGGCGGGCAGCAACTCGGCGCGGTCGCCGCCGTTGCAGTGCCGGATCTCGAAGTCCGGGCCCAGTGCGTCCACGGTCGCGGGCGACAGTTCTTCAGCGATGAGTACGACAGGTTTCGAGCTCACGTGAGTCCTCACAAGTCCATTGCGGACGGCCGTCCCGACGGCCGCAGGCGGTGAAGGATTGCCGCGTGGAAGACGCACGACGCTGTGGGCCCGACGCGTATGTAGTGCTGCAGTCTAGTGGCGACGCGCCGTGTTCACGCGCCTCCGCAGAAGGATCACTCGCACGTGCACATCAGCGCGTACGCACATCTTCAGCCCCTGGGGTCCCCCGCGCCCTTGAGGCTGTGGGGGAGTTTGAGGAGCGGGGTCCGGGGCAGCGCCCGCGACGTCACCACGGGCGGACAACTACGGCCGCGGCACCGGGGCGCAACCCCGGTACCACGGCCGGACCGACGGAGTCACTCGTCGTCGTTGACCCAGGACATCAGCTTGCGCAGCTCCTTGCCGGTGGTCTCCAGCAGGGACTCGGCGTCGGCCGTCTTGTACTCGTTGTACTTCTTCAGACCGCCGTGGTACTCGTCCATCCACGCCTGGGCGAAGGTGCCGTCCTGGATCTCGGCGAGGACCTTCTTCATCTCGGCCTTGGTGGCGTCCGTGATGATCCGCGGGCCGGTGACGTAGTCGCCCCACTCAGCGGTCTCGGAGATCGACCAGCGCATCTTCTCCAGGCCGCCCTCGTACATGAGGTCGACGATGAGCTTCAGCTCGTGCAGGCACTCGAAGTACGCGATCTCCGGCTGGTAACCGGCCTCGGTCAGCGTCTCGAAGCCCGCCTTGACCAGCGCGGCCGTACCACCGCAGAGGACGGCCTGCTCACCGAACAGGTCGGTCTCGGTCTCCTCGGTGAAGGTCGTCTTGATGACGCCGGCGCGCGTGCCGCCGATGCCCTTCGCGTACGAGAGCGCCAGCGGGAAGCCGTTGCCGGTCGCGTCCTGCTCGACGGCCGCGATACACGGAACGCCGCGGCCCTCCTCGTACTGACGGCGCACCAGGTGGCCCGGGCCCTTGGGGGCGACCATGCAGACGTCGACGCCGGCCGGGGGCTTGATGAAGCCAAAGCGGATGTTCAGGCCGTGGCCGAAGAACAGCGCGTCGCCGTCGTTCAGGTTGTCCTTGATGGACTCCTCGTAGACCTGGGCCTGGATCGGGTCCGGGACCAGGATCATGATGACGTCGGCCTCGGCGGCGGCCTCCGAGGGGGTCACCACGCGCAGGCCCTGCTCCTCGGCCTTCGCCTTGGACTTGGAGCCCTCGTGCAGACCGACCCGGACGTCGACGCCCGAGTCACGGAGCGACAGCGCATGGGCGTGGCCCTGACTGCCGTAACCGATGACCGCGACCTTGCGGCCCTGGATGATGGACAGGTCGGCGTCAGCGTCGTAGAACAGCTCGGCCACTTTGGGTTCTCTCCTTGGTGTGCAGGTGTTGCGTCCCACCGTATGCCGGAGGGCTGTGGGGAAGTTCCGGGGTCTCGGAATGCGGGCGGCCGACGGTCGCCGACCACCCGTTTCCGGTCGTACTTCGATCGCTTACGCGGACCGCTCCAGGGCCCGCAGCGACCGGTCGGTGATCGAGCGGGAGCCGCGGCCGATGGCGATCGTGCCGGACTGGACGAGCTCCTTGATGCCGAACGGCTCCAGCATCTTGAGCATGGCCTCCAGCTTGTCGGCGCCGCCGGTGGCCTCGATCGTGACGGCCTCCGGGGAGACGTCGACGGTCTTGGCGCGGAACAGCTGGACGATCTCGACGATCTGGGAACGCGTCTCGTTGTCGGCGCGCACCTTCACCAGGACGAGTTCGCGCTGGACCGCCGCGCCGGGTTCCAGCTCGACGATCTTCAGCACGTTGACGAGTTTGTTGAGCTGCTTGGTGACCTGTTCGAGCGGGAGTGCCTCGATGACGTTCACCACGATGGTGATGCGCGAGATGTCGGGGTGCTCGGTGACACCGACCGCGAGCGAGTCGATGTTGAAGCCGCGGCGGGAGAAGAGGGCGGTGATCCGGGCGAGGACACCGGGCTTGTTCTCCACCAGGACGGAGAGCGTGTGCTTGGACATGGGTCTGCTTCCTTTACCTACGGCTCTCAGTCGTCTTCGTTGTCGCCGAAGTCGGGGCGGACGTCCCGGGCGGCCAGGATCTCGTCGTTCGAGGTGCCGGCGGCGACCATCGGCCACACCATGGCGTCCTCGTGGACGATGAAGTCGATCACGACGGGACGGTCGTTGATCGAGTTCGCCTCTTCGATGACCTTGTCCAGGTCGTCCGCGGACTCGCAGCGGATCGCGTAACAGCCCATGGCCTCCGACAGCTTGACGAAGTCGGGGACGCGGGTGCCGGCGCTCGGTTGCTTGCCGTCGGCGCCGGGACCGGAGTGCAGCACGGTGTTGGAGTACCGCTGGTTGTAGAAGAGGGTCTGCCACTGGCGGACCATCCCGAGGGCGCCGTTGTTGATGATGGCGACCTTGATCGGGATGTTGTTCAGGGCGCAGGTGGTGAGCTCCTGATTGGTCATCTGGAAGCAGCCGTCGCCGTCGATCGCCCAGACCGTACGCTCCGGTGCGCCGGCCTTGGCGCCCATCGCGGCCGGGACCGCGTAGCCCATCGTCCCGGCGCCGCCGGAGTTCAGCCAGGTCGAGGGCTGCTCGTACTGGATGTAGTGCGCGGCCCACATCTGGTGCTGGCCCACGCCCGCGGCGAAGATCGTTCCCTGCGGGGCGAGCTGTCCGACGCGCTCGATGACCTGCTGCGGGGAGAGCGAGCCGTTGTCGGGCTGCTCGTACCCCAGCGGGTAGGTCTCGCGCCAGCGGCCGAGGTCCTTCCACCAGGCGCTGTAGTCGCCCGCGTGGCCCTCGCTGTGCTCCTTCTGCACGGCCTGGATCAGATCCGCGACGACCTCGCGGGCGTCTCCGACGATCGGCACGTCGGCGGCGCGGTTCTTGCCGATCTCAGCCGGGTCGATATCGGCGTGGACGATCTTCGCGTGCGGGGCGAAGCTGTCCAGCTTGCCGGTGACGCGGTCGTCGAAGCGGGCTCCGAGGGCGACGATCAGGTCGGCCTTCTGCAGCGCGGTGACGGCGGTGACCGAACCGTGCATGCCCGGCATTCCCACGTGCAGCGGGTGGCTGTCGGGGAATGCGCCGAGCGCCATCAGGGTGGTGGTGACGGGCGCTCCGGTGAGTTCCGCGAGGACCTTCAGCTCGGCGGTGGCGCCGGCCTTGATGACGCCGCCGCCGACATAGAGGACGGGCCGCTTCGCCTGGGTGATCAGCTTGGCCGCCTCGCGGATCTGCTTGGCGTGCGGCTTGGTCACCGGGCGGTAGCCGGGCAGGTCCATGACCGGCGGCCAGGAGAAGGTGGTCCTGGCCTGGAGGATGTCCTTGGGGATGTCGACCAGGACAGGACCCGGACGGCCGGTGGAGGCGATGTGGAACGCCTGCGCGATCGCCTGGGGGATGTCCTCGGCCCTCGTGACCAGGAAGCTGTGCTTGGTGATCGGCATGGTGATGCCGACGATGTCCGCCTCCTGGAAGGCGTCCGTACCGATCGCCTTGGAGACGACCTGGCCGGTGATCGCGACCAGCGGCACCGAGTCCATGTGGGCGTCGGCGATCGGGGTGACCAGGTTGGTGGCGCCGGGACCCGAGGTCGCCATGCACACCCCGACCTTGCCGGTGGCCTGCGCGTACCCGGTGGCCGCGTGGCCCGCGCCCTGCTCGTGGCGGACGAGCACGTGCCGCACCCGCTCGGAGTCCATCAGCGGGTCGTACGCCGGGAGGATGGTGCCGCCGGGAATGCCGAATACCGTGTCGGCCCCGACCTCCTCAAGAGAACGGACGAGGGACTGCGCTCCCGTCACCTGCTCGGGCGCGGACTGCTGTCCTCCGGAACGGGGCCGCGGCTGCGGGTGGTGGGCCCCGGTGGCCTGCTCGGTCATCGGCATTCTCTTCTCGATGCTGAGGGTTTTTGCGAAGTTCGTACGGTTCGCGGTTACTGATCGACAGTCACTGGTGCAACAAAAAACCCCTCGTGCCGTGAGGCAGGCGAGGGGAGCGCGTCGGGTGCGGTAGCGGGGACTTCCGGGTCATCGATCCGGTGCTTCCCTGCTCAGCCGACGCGCTTTCCAAGTACGAGAATTCGGGTGCGCATGGCACAGACCCTCCCCCCGACGCGCTGTGCGTGTCAAGTGGGTGGGACGGGAGTCTCATTATGTGAGCGCAGCGCGAGGCCGGTTCCATACCCTCCCGAGGCGGCCCCCGCCGCATACGCGTTCCTGCCCCCACCTGCGAAGACGCTGCTTCCCACGCCTCCCGCGAAGACGGGTTCGACGGGGCCGTGGGGCACGGCGTAGACACCCCCGGCGAGGGCCCGGCGCATGCGGTACTCGTCCAGCGGTCCGGAGAAGGCCACGCCCTGTCCATGGGTGCAGCCCATCGAGCGCAGGGCGACGACCTGCTCGGGCAGATCCACGCCGTCGGCCACCGTCTGCAGCCCCAGGTCGTTCGCGATCCGCAGCAGTCCGCCGGTGATCTTGTGGAGCCTGGCGGACTCGACGACCCCCTCGATCAGGGAGCGGTCCAGTCTCAGTACGTCGACGGGCAGCCGGCGCAGCGCGGTGATCGTGGCGTACCCGCTGCCGAAGCCTTCCAGGGCGATCCGCACGCCGAGCCGCCTGAGCGCCTTCAGGCGGCGCTCCAGCTCGTCCAGGGAGACCTTGGGGTCCGTCTCGGCCAGTTCCACGATGAGGGCGCCCGAGGGCAGTCCGTGCCGCGTGAGCAGCGCCTCCACGGAACTCAGCGGCATGGAGCGGTCGAGGAGTCTGCGGGCGGTCATACGGACTGCGACGGGCACGGCGAGCCCGGCGGCGGCGCGCTCGGCGGCCTGTTCGACCGCCTCCTCCAGCATCCAGCGGCCCAGTTCGGCGGTGCGGTCGCTGTCCTCGGCGACCCGGAGGAACTCGGCGGGCGTGAACAGCACCCCCTGGGCCGAGCGCCAGCGCGCCTGCGCGGCCACCGCCGTGATCCGGCCGGTGTCCAGGGAGACCACGGGCTGGTGCAGCAGGGCGAACTCGCCGTCGTGCAGGGCGGCGCGCAGTCTGGTGGCCAACTCCGCCTTGCGGACGACGTCCTGCTGCATCTGTGGCACGTACAGCTCGACGCGGCCCTTGCCCGCCGCCTTCGCGCGGTACATCGCCAGGTCGGCGTTGCGCAGCAGTTCGCCCGCGCCCAGGCCCGGCTCGGAGAAGGACACCCCGATGGAGGCGGCGACCCGGACATCGTTGCCGTCGATGAGATACGGCTGCGACAGGGTCGTACGCAGCCGGTCGGCTAGTTCGAAGATGTGGCGCTCGCGCGCGGTGCGGTCACGGGAGCCGTCGCCGACGATCAGGGCCGCGAACTCGTCGCCGCCGAGCCGGGAGGCGGTGTCCCCCTTGCGGACCGCGTCCTGGAGCCTGCGGGCGGCCTGCACGAGGAGCTCGTCACCGGCCTGGTGGCCGATGGTGTCGTTGACCGCCTTGAAGCCGTCGAGGTCGATGAAGAGCACGGCGGTGCCGTGGTCGGAGGAGCGGCGGCCGGAGAGGGCCTGTCCGACACGGCGGGTGAACAGGGCGCGGTTGGGCAGGTCGGTGAGCGGGTCGTGTTCGGCGTTGTGCTGCAACTGGGCCTGCAGGCGCACCCGTTCGGTCACGTCACGGCTGTTGAAGATGAGGCCGCCGTGGTGGCGGTTGACGGTCGACTCGACATTGAGCCAGCGGTCGTCCCCGGACCTGAAGCGGCACTCCATGCGGGTGGTGGGTTCCTCCATGGGGTCGGCGGCGAGGAAGCGGCGCACCTCGTGCACCACGCAGCCCAGGTCCTCCGGGTGGATCAGCGTGGCGAGTTCGGACCCGACCAGTTCCTCGGCGGGCCGTCCGTAGACCCCGGCCGCGGCCGGGCTGACGTACCTCAGGATGCCGTTCGGAGCGGCGATCATGATGACGTCGCTGGACCCCTGCACCAGGGAGCGGAAGTGGTTCTCCTTCTGGGCCAGTTCGTGGGTGAGGGTGATGTTGTCGACGAGCATGATGCCCTGGCGCACGACGAGGGCGAGCACGACCGTGCCCCCGGTGACGAGCACCACGCGGTCGACGCTGCGGCCGTTGAGCACGTTGTAGAGAATCCCCAGCGTGCAGACGGCGGCTGCCAGGTAGGGGGTGAGCGCCGCCAGCGAACTGCTGATCGGGCGGCCGAGGGGATACCGGCCGTGGCCTCCCTCCTGGAGGGGCACGTGTGCCGGTTGTCCCTGCCGGGGCCCGGGCACGTAGCCGTACACCACGCGCGTGTGCCCTTCTTCTTCCGTGTGTCCGTGCCCCTGCCCCACCCAGGGGGCGTAGGCGAGCAGCAGGGAGCCGGCGAACCAGCCGGCGTCGAGCAGCTGCCCGGAGCGGTAGTCGTTGTGGAGCAGCGGCGAGGTGAACAGGGCGTCGCACATCACCGTCAGGGCCAGCGCCCCGATCGCGGTGTTCACCGCGGAGCGGTTCACGGCCGATCGCCTGAAGTGCAGTGCGAGCACCATGCTCACGAGAGCGATGTCCAGCAGCGGATACGCGAGCGACAGCGCGGTGTGCGGAACGCTCGGCTCCTCCGCCCTGGCCGCCTGGGCGAGCGCGAGACTCCAGGAGAGCGTGAGCAGCGAGCCGCCGATCAGCCAGGCGTCGAGCCCCAGACAGACCCAGCCGGCCTTGCTCACCGGCCGTTTGGCGAGGACGAGCAGTCCCACGATGGCGGGTGGCGCGAAGCAAAGGAAGAACAGGTCGGCCCAGCTCGGGCTGGGGACCGGGCTCTCCAGCACGACCTCGTACCAGCCCCAGACGAAGTTGCCCACCGCCGCCATCGCGGAGGAGAGCGAGAAGAGCAGCCATGCGGGTCGAAAGCGGCTGCGCCGGGCGCGGGCGCAGAGGAAGCAGGAGACGGCCGCGGTGGCCGCCGCCGCGCTCAGGCCGAAGTCGCCCATGATCAGGGCGAGTCGTGGTGAGCCCCAGCCGAGCGCGGAACCGACGGCGTATCCCGCGCACAGCAGGGCGAGCACGAGCTGCGGGACCATCTGCGACCCGTCCCCGGTGAGCTGACCGCGGGCGAGCACCGCCCCCGGGGAGCTCATGGTGTCGCTCCGGGCCGCGCCGCCCCCGCGTCCCTCTGGTCCCGGTGCGTCGGATGTGGGTGACGCCTGCGACCGCCCGGCCGGCGGTGGTGGCCGCTGTGGCCGCATCTGCGCGCGGGTGGACACCAGGGCCGCCGTCGGCGGCCCCGTCGCGTCGGATCGTTGGTCCATAGGCCGTGCATCGCCCGTCGCCCCCCTCGCTGTTGCTGTCTCTCAGTCCCCGGCGCCGGATGGTGCGCGGCGCAGCCCCTGTCGGGACGATACACCAGTCTCGTCACTCAGGGACATAGTTCCTCTACGCTCCGTGACGATCGACGGGGGATTGGACACGGCGCGCGTTCGATGGAATGCGGAGGGTACCCACGGGTGCCCGTCGTACGCGCCCGGACGGGAACGGGGAGGACTACGAGCCCGTCGTAAGGACCACGTTCCGCAGTGGCTCACGGTTCACGAAACGGTTCAACTGGTCCACGAGAAGCCGCTGGGCCCGAGGGAAGAACGCGGAGGTGGGGCCGCCCACATGAGGGCTGATGAGCACGTTCGGGGCGTGCCACAGAGGGTGGCCGGGCGGCAGCGGTTCGGGGTCCGTGACGTCCAGGGCGGCCCGGAGCCGGCCGCTCTCCAGCTCGGCGAGGAGCGCCTTGGTGTCGACGACACCGCCGCGAGCCACGTTCACGAGGAGCGCCCCGTCCTTCATCCGGGCCAGGAAATCGGCTCCGGCCAGGCCTTTCGTCTGCTCGGTGAGCGGCGTGATGAGCACCACCACATCGGCTTCCGGCAGGAGCTCCCGCAGGGCGGAAATCGGATGCACGGGGCCGCGCGCGGTCTCACGTGCGGAGCGCGCGACGCGCGCCACCCGCGCGAGCTCGAACGGCGCGAGCCGGTCCTCGATGGCGGAGCCCACCGCTCCGTAGCCGACGATCAGAACGCTCTTGTCCGCCAGTGCGGGACGGAACCCCGACCGCCACTCCTCGCGGTCCTGTCCGCGGACGAAGTCGGGAATGCCGCGCAGCGAGGCGAGGATCAGGGTGAGGGCGAGCTCGGCGGTGCTCGCGTCGTGCACACCGCGCGCGTTGCACAACCGCACACCCCTGGGCAGCAGTTCGAGGCCCGGCTGGACGTGGTCGATGCCCGCCGACAGGGTCTGCACGACCTGCACGGAGGTCATGTCGGCCAGGGGTCTTACGGAGACGTCGCCGCCCTTCATGTAGGGCACGACGTAGAAGGCGCAGTCGGCGGGGTCGGCGGGGAAGTCCTCCTCGCCGTTCCAGTGCCGGTAGTCGAGGCCTTCGGGAAGGCCGTCGAGTTCGTCCGGGGGAAACGGTAGCCACACTTCGTACGTCATGGTCAGGAGGCTATGCGAAGGCCCCGTGGACGCAGAGGTTAGTTTGGGGTGCAAGGAGAGGGAGGGCACGGCCAGGTGGAGCGCAGGACGATCGGGGCGGCGGCGCTCGAAGTGGGGGCTGTCGGTCTCGGGTGCATGCCGATGAACTGGGCCTACTCGGGTTCGCGGCAGCGGGGCGCCGAGTCGCTGCGCACCGTGCACACGGCTCTCGACCGGGGCACCACCCTGCTGGACACCGCCGACATGTACGGGCCGTTCACCAATGAGCTGCTGGTCGGGCGCGCGCTGAAGGAGCGGCGTGCGGAGGCCTTCGTGTCGACCAAGGTCGGCCTGCTGGTGGGTGAGCAGCACATCGTGGCCAACGGCCGTCCCGGCTACGTGCGGCGGGCGTGCGACGCCTCGCTGCGCCGGCTGCAGACGGATGTCATCGACCTCTACCAACTGCACCGCGAGGATCCGGAGGTGCCGGTCGAGGAGACCTGGGGTGCGATGGCGGAGCTCGTGTCGGCCGGGAAGGTACGGGCTCTCGGGCTGTGCGCGGTGGGCGCCCGCGCCGGCCGCCGGCCGGGGGCGCGGCTGCACGACGGGACCATACGGAAGCTGGAGCGGGTGCAGCAGGTCTTCCCGGTGAGCGCGGTGGAGGCCGAGCTGTCGGTGTGGTCGCCGGAGGCGCTGGAGGACCTGCTGCCGTGGTGCGAGGCGCGCGGGGTCGGTTTCCTCGCCGCGATGCCGCTCGGCAACGGCTTCCTGACCGGGACCCTCACGCCCGGCGAGGGGTTCGAACCCGACGACCTGCGGGCCAGGCATCCCCGGTTCACCGCGGAGATGATGGCCGCGAACCAGCCGATAGTCGTCGGTCTGCGCCGTATCGCTGCCCGTCACTCGGCGGGCGCGGGGGGCGCTGACGTCACCCCCGCGCAGGTGGCTCTCGCGTGGGTGCTGTCGCGCGGGGAGCAGGTGGTTCCGGTGCCCGGGACCAAGCGGGAGTGCTGGGCCGCGGAGAACGCGGCGGCGGCCGGGCTGCGGCTGACGGCGGAGGATCTCGCCGAGGTGGCGGCACTGCCCGCCGCACTGGGGTCGTGGGACTGAGGCGGGGTACGGGGGCCGAGGAGGGTCCCGGAAGCGAGCCGCGGCCCCGCCGGTGGGTCGCCCGGTTCGGGCGGGGGCGACGATTGGTGTCCGTGATCGGGAACCCGCGGGGCCCGGTCGGTGTATGACAGGTAGAACCTGCCGCGTCGAAGGGATCCTGCATCGTGCAACGTCGAGCTGTGACGGCCGTGCTGGCCGCAGCCACGCTCCTGCTGACGGCCGGGTGCTCCTCGGGTGACGGGCTGGACCCGGACATCGGCAGGAGTACGTCACCGGGCGGTGCGCAGTCCGGCGGTTCGGAGTCCGGCGCCTCGGCCCCGGCCTCCGAGGGGGCGGCCGAGGAGGCGCCGCCCGCCAAGGGCTCCGTGAAGGTCGTGCGGACCGTCACCGACGGCCTCAAGTCCCCCTGGGGCCTGGCGCCCCTGCCCGAGGGCGGCCTCCTGGTGTCCTCGCGCGACGAGGGGACGATCACCCTGGTCGACGAGAAGACCGGCAAGCAGACCGAGGTGGGCTCGGTGCCCGGCGTCGCCCCCGGCGGCGAGGGCGGTCTGATGGGCCTCGCCCTGTCCCCGACGTACGCGTCGGACCACATGGTCTACGCGTACTTCACCTCGGACTCGGACAACCGCGTCGTGCGCATGCAGTACGACGCGAAGAGGCCGGCCGGTGAGCGGCTGGGTGCCCCCGACACGGTGTTCCGGGGCATCCCCAAGGGCACGAACCACAACGGGGGCCGGATCGCCTTCGGCCCGGACAAGATGCTGTACGTGGGCACGGGCGAGACCTATGTCACCGAGCTGGCCCAGGACAAGAAGTCGACGGGCGGCAAGATCCTGCGGCTGACCCCGGAGGGCGAACCGGCACCGGGCAACCCCTTCGACTCACCCGTCTACTCGTACGGCCACCGCAACGTGCAGGGACTGGCCTGGGACTCCAGGCAGCGGCTGTTCGCCTCCGAGTTCGGCCAGGACACCTGGGACGAGCTGAACCACATCAAGCCGGGCGGCAACTACGGCTGGCCGGACGTGGAGGGGAAGTCCGACGACTCCCGGTACGAGAGCCCGGTCGACCAGTGGAGCACCGACGAGGCCTCCCCCAGCGGGATCGCCTACGCGAAGGGTTCCGTCTGGATGGCGGGTCTGCGCGGCAAGCGGCTGTGGCGCATCCCGCTCAAGGGCACGCAGGAGTCGGCGGAGCCCCAGGCCTTCCTGGAGGGCGACTACGGCCGGCTGCGCACGGTGGTGGCGGCGGGCGGCGGCAAGCTGTGGCTGGTCACGAGCGAGACGGACGGCAGGGGAACCCCGGGCGGCAAGGACGACCGGATCCTGGAGCTGCGGGTGACGTGACCGGACGAGGCCCAGGGGACAGCCCTTAGGTGCGCTCCGTGGGGTCGTCCCCCTCCCCCGTGGGCTGCGTCGGCGGGCGTACGACCACCTTGCCCGAGGTCAGGTCTATCGGGCCCCGTCCGGGGTCGCCGTCGTTCAGGTCCACGCGCGTCAGTTCGAGCCGCTTGTTCTCGTCCTCGGTGTGCTTGCGGCCCGGTGCGAAGAGGTTCTCGATCATGTTGAACACAGCGGCTCCCTCGGCCCGGCGTCTCCTCCAGCGTAAACCTCACCTCGGGAGACTCAGCGGGCCCGCCCGGCCGGGCCGGCGGCGGCCGTCTCCGGCGGGAACAGCCGCATCCGGTGCGCGACGGCCGCCGCCTCGCCGCGGCCGGAGACGCCGAGCTTGGCCAGGATGTTCGAGACGTGGACGCTGGCCGTCTTCGGGGAGATGAAGAGCTCCCCGGCGATCTGGCGGTTGGTGCGGCCGACGGCCACCAGTCGCAGGACGTCACGCTCGCGGCTGGTCAGGCCCAGCGCCTCGGCCGGGTCGACGGCGACGGGGGTCCGGCCGGAAGGCGGGGCGAGGGTGAGGCGGGCCCGCTGTGCGAGCAGGGCGACGGCGTCGGTGAGCGGCCGTGCGCCGAGGTGGTCCGCGAGGGCCCGGACCAGCCGCAGCAGCTCGGTGGCGCGGCCCCGCTCGTCCTCCGTGCCGCCGGAGCCCAGCAGGGCCTCCGCGAGCCGGTGGCGGACACGGGCCAGGTCGTACGGGCGCTCCAGCGGTTCGAAGGCCGCGACGACCGCGGCCCAGTCGTCCGGGGTGTCCCGGCCCTCGGCGCGCAGCAGTTCGACGCGCACCCAGAGCTCGTACGCCTGCCATACGGGCACGTTCGTGGTGAGGGACTTGGCGGTCGTGCGCAGGCGCTCGACGACTGCGGCGCGGCCCGGTTCGGCGGCGGGCAGTCCGCGGGCGTCGGCCTCCGCGGTCGCCGCGGCGAGCAGCAGGGGCCAGCCGTAGCGCTGGGTGCCCGGCGGGAAGCCGGGACGCAGTGCCTCGGCCAGTTCCGTGCGGGCGTCGAGGAGACGGCCCTCGCCCGCGGCGATGCCGATCGCGAGGGTGGTCAGCGGCAGCGCGTTCTGGGGCACGGCGTCGTGGGTGCCGAAGTGGCCGCGGGCCTCGGCCAGTCGGGCGCGGGCGGTGGGCAGGTCGCCCCTGGCCAGTTCTAGGCGGGCGTGGAGCATGGTGCGAAAACCCCGGGGTTTGGCGCTCTGGCCGACACGCTCCGAGTGGTATCCGGCCTCGGCGGCCTCGGGCCAGCGGCCGAGCGAGAAGAGGGACTCGCCGAGGTTGCCCCAGATCCAGGCCTCGGTGTCCAGGAGTCCGTATCTGCGGGTGAGCAGGACGCCTTCCTCCAGGATGCCGACGGCTTCCTGGGAGCGGCCGACGCCCTCCAGATGGGAGGGCAAGTTCACATGGGCGCGGCCCAGCACATAGGCGGCGCCGAGTTCCGTGGCCCGTTCCTTGACCTCGTGCACCTCGGCCAGTCCGGCGCCGATGTCGCCGGACTCGACCAGGAGTCCGCCCAGGGTGAGGCGGGCGTTCAGCTCGATGTCGCGGGCGCCGACCATGCGGGCGTACTGCACGGCGCGTTCGGCGGCCTGGAGGGCGTCCGGGCCCGGCCGGTGCGTCATCAGCCAGTTGGCGACATGGGCGAGGACGTCCGCGTGCACCTCTGAGGGCGGCAGTCCTCGTACGAGGTCCTGCGCGGTGCCCAGTTCCTGCCAGCCGTCGCCGAGGCCCTGCCCCTCGACGAGGCGGGAGCGCTGGAGCCAGAACCAGGCGGCGCGCAGCGGGTCCCGCTCGTCCTCAAGGAGGTGCAGGGCTCGCTTGGTCGTCTTCAGCGCGCGCTTGCGCTCCCCGCAGAGCCGGCCCGCCACGGCGGCCTCGGCCAGCAGGTCGAGGTACCGCAGCGGGGCGGTGGCCGGGTCGCGGTCGCCGGCGCCCGCAGCGCGCACCTCGGGCGGCGGGGGCGGATAGGCCTCGCTGTAGTCGGCGGTGCGCAGGGCGGCGCGTACGGCTTCGGGGGCCGTGTCCCACAGCTCCATCGCCCGTTCCAGGAGGCGTACCTGCTCCGAGTAGGCGTGCCGGCGGCGGGCCGCGACGGAGGCGTCGAGGACGGCCGGCAGGGCCTTGGCGGCGTCGTGCGCGTGGTACCAGTGGCTGGCCAGCCGGGCGGCGCGCTCCCCCGCCGGTACGAGGGCGGGGTCGGCCTCCAGGGCCTCGGCGTAACGGCGGTTGAGGCGGGAGCGCTCGCCGGGCAGCAGGTCGTCGCCGACGGCCTCGCGCACCAGGGAGTGGCGGAAGCGGTAGCCGTCGCCGTCGGGTGTGGCGAGCAGGATGTTGGCGCCGACGGCGGCCCGCAGCGCCTCGATGAGGTCGTCCTCCGAGAGCCGTGCCACGGCCGCGAGCAGCCGGTACTCCACCGTCGAGCCGCCCTCGGCGACGATCCTGGCGACCCGCTGGGAGCTCTCGGGCAGGCTCTCGACGCGGACGAGGAGCAGGTCGCGCAGGGAGTCGGTGAGGCCGGTGGCACAGCCGTCATGGGCGGCGACGGCCAGTTCCTCGACGAAGAAGGCGTTGCCGTCGGAGCGGGCGAAGATGTCGTCGACCTGGGCCGCGTCGGGCTCGGAGCCGAAGATTCCGGCGATCTGGCGGGCGACCTCGGCGCGGGTGAAGCGGCGCAGCTCGATGCGGCGGACGGTGCGCAGCCGGTCGAGTTCGGCGAGGAGCGGACGCAGCGGGTGGCGGCGGTGGACGTCGTCGGCGCGGTAGGTGGCGACGACGAGGAGGTGGCCGCTGCGCAGGGTCCGGAAGAGGTAGGCGAGGAGGTGGCGGGTGGAGGCGTCCGCCCAGTGCAGGTCCTCCAGGAGGACGACGACGGGGCGGTCTGCGGCGACGCGTTCCAGGAGGCGGACGGTGAGTTCGAAGAGGCGGGCCATGCCGTCCTCGTCGTGCCGTCCGCGGGTGGTCTCCCCCAACTCCGGCAGCAGCCGGGCCAGTTCCTCCTCCTGGCCCGCCGCCGCGGTGGCCAGTGCGTCGGGCAGATGGCGCCTCAGGGCCCGCAGGGCGGTGGAGAAGGGGGCGAAGGGCAGTCCGTCGGCGCCGATCTCGACGCAGCCGCCGACGGCCACGACGGCGCCCTCGCGGCAGGCGCCCGCCGCGAACTCCTCGATGAGCCGGGTCTTTCCGACGCCGGCCTCGCCGCCGAGGAGCAACGCCTGCGGCTCGCCCGCGGTGGCGCGGGCGAGCGCGTCGTTCAGTACGTCCAGTTCGTCGGTCCGGCCGACGAAGACGGGACTGACGGACCTGGTCTCCACAGCGCCGAGCATCGCACAGGGGTCGGACACGACGGCACTGGTTATCCGCGGCCGGGCCGCGGCCCCCGGGCCGTCCGGCCGGAGCATGCCGGTGGCCTCGGGCCCGGCCGCGGCGGCCGGGGGCGGGTCCGTGACCGGGTGAGCGGTCGTCGCCCCTTCGTTCCGTGCGGGGCGGCCGACCCCCGTGCGGCCGCCCCTCGGTGCCCCGGCGTTCACGCGGCGCGTGCGAACCGGGGCCTGCGGGGGCGGTGGCCGTTCACCCGCCCCTCGCCGTCGTGGTGACCGGACCGCGCGGCCTCGTGCCGGGCGGCACGGCGGGTGCGGACGGCCTCGCGGGCCATGCGGTAGTCGTCGGCGGCGCGGATCATTTCCGCGGCCCGGATCTGCTGGAGCTCGTACTCGAACATCTCGTACCCCTTGGGAAGAGTGACCGGCGAAGAGTGACCGGTGGGGAGTCACCGTCGGCTTCGCTCGTTCGTGATGCCTCCACCTTCGTCTCCCAGGGGGTGCGCCACATCGGGAGAGTTCCGCATCTTGCACGCGCGAGGGGCCTTAGTCCCGCCGTGAGTGGCTCACGGCGGGACTAAGGCCCCTCAGGACGCGCGGTTCCTCGCGTACGTGCAAAGTGGTGCGGTCGGTCAGCCGGTGGTCGTCGGCATGCCGAGCAGGACGTCGGAGTACTTGAGCGCGGCCAGCAGCAGGCCGATGACGCCGAGCGAGACACCCGCCCAGGCGACGGACTTGACCCACGGGGACTGGGCGGGGATCCGGTCCGGGTTGCCGAACGCCGGCCGCACCAGCACCACGACGCCGACGATCAGCGCGGCCAGCGCGAAGAAGCCGGCGACCAGGGCGTTGGCGTTCCAGGAGTCGGCGTACACCTGCTTGATCTGGGTGGCGACGGGCGAGCCCTGCGCGGTCTCCAGCTGGCCGTACAGCGAGTCGCGCGCCTGCGCGATCGTGCCGACCCAGCTGCCGGTCAGCGAGACGATGCCCAGTCCCGCGGAGACGACCGCGGCGGCGCCCATGCCGACCCCGGAACCGCTTCGCGCCGCCACGACGTCCTGTTCGTCCTGCTCCAGGTCGCCGTCGGCCGCCTCGGAGTCCTCGGAGTTCTCGACCTCTCCGACCTCGCCGGCCGTGCCCTTCTCCTCGCTGTTGGCCTCGCCCGTCTCATCGCCCTTGCCGAGCTTCACGGCCTCGTCCTCGCGCTGTGCCTCGGTGCCGGTCTCGATCCCGGCCTCGTTCTCTGTCTTGGTTCCCATGCTCCGCACCGTACGGACGCTGTCTGAGAATTTCTTAAAGATCCCAGGATCCTCACGCACGGGCCGGCAGATCCCCTTGTCCGGCGGCGGCCCGGCGGGCGGCCCGCCACTCCCCCGCGAGGACCGACCACACCTCCGTGTCCTGTCGTACGCCCCGGTGGGGCCAGTTCTCGCGCAGGACGCCCTCGCGGCTCATGCCGAGCCGACGGGCCACGTTCAGGCTGGGCTCGTTGGCGACGGCCGCATGCCACTCCACACGGTGGATGCCGCGTGCGTCGACCGCCCAGTCGATGAGGACGCGGATCGCGCGCGTGACCAGACCGCGGCCCGACACCGCGGGCTCCAGCCAGCAGCCGACCTCGCAGACCCCGTGCTCGGCGTCGAAGACACGGAAGAGCACACCGCCGACGAGCAGGCCCTCCAGCCATATCCCGTGCAGGCTGCCCGTGTCGGCGGCCTTCTTGTCGGCGAACGACTGGAGCAGCTCGCGCGCGGAGCCGGCGTCGGTGACACGCGACCCGAAGGAGATGTACTGCTGGACGAACTCGCGTCCGCGGTCGAGATGAGCCAGGAACTCGTCCGCGTGCCACGGCTCAAGAGGCCGCAGTTCGGCACCGTCGTCACCCAGGGATATCGCGTACATCCTGCTGCCGCTCCTTCACGAGTACCGCCACGGGTGCGTCCGCCGCGTCCACGGGCGCGTCGCCGCGCGCCCCCGGGATCGTCGCACGGCGGTCCGGAGCGGCGGTACGGATTTCCGGCGGCTCGATACTGAGCCGCGGCAGGCGCCGGTCGAGCCAGCCGGGCAGCCACCAGTTGGCGCCGCCGAGCAGGTGCATGAGGGCGGGCACCAGGAGCGTACGCAGCACGAACGCGTCGAGGGCGACGGCGGCGGCCAGCCCGATGCCGAACATCGCGATCACGCGGTCGCCGCTGAGCACGAAGGCCAGGAAGACCGAGATCATGATCACGGCGGCGGAGTTGATCACCCGGCCGGTCTCCGCGAGGCCCACGCGCACGGCCCGGCGGTTGTCGCCGGTCTCCAGCCACTCCTCGTACATCCTGCCGACCAGGAACACCTGGTAGTCCATGGAGAGCCCGAAGAGCACGGCGACCATGATCACGGGCAGGAAGGGTTCGACCGGGCCGGCCCGGCCGAGGCCGAGAAGTTCGCTGCCCCAGCCCCACTGGAAGATCGCCACGACGACTCCGAAGGAGGCGGCGACGGCGGCGACGTTCATCGCGGCGGCCTTCAGGGGGATGCCGACGGACCGGAAGGCGAACAGCAGCAGGAGGCAGCCGAGGCCGATCACCACGCCCACGAAGAGGGGCAGCTTCCCGACGATGACGTCCGCGAAGTCGTCGTATCCGGCGGTGATACCGCCGACCCGGAGATCGAGGGTGGTACCGGCCTCGGCCCGCGGCAGCACGTCGGTACGCAGCCGGTCGACGAGTTCGCTGGTCTGCCGGGACTGCGGTGAGGACTCCGGTACGACGACGAGGTGGGCGGTGTCCCCGTCGCCGTCGTACGTCACCGGGGTCACGTCCCGGACGCCCTCGGTCTGCCGCAGTGTGGCGTCGAGGTTGTCGAGGGCGAGCCGGTCCTGGGCGCCGACGACCGGTGTGACGAGGATCAGCGGCCCGTTCATACCCGGCCCGAAGCCCTTCGAGATCAGGTCGTACGCCTGTCGCGTGGTGGCCGTCTCCGGGTTGTTGCCCTGGTCGGAGGTGCCCAGGTGCAGGGAGAACATCGGCAGCGCGAGCAGCGCCATGGCGGCGAGGGCGGCCCCGCCGAGGAGCTTGGGGTGCCGTTCGACGAAGGCGGACCAGCGGGCGGCGAGCCCGGCGGGAACCTCCGGCTGTGGCCCGTGCTCGGCCAGCCGTCGGCGTTCGCGGCGGCTGAGCGCGCGCGTGCCGATGAAGGAGAGCAGCGCGGGCAGCAGGGTGACGGAGGCCGCGACCGTGAGGACCACGGTGAGCGAGGCGGCGATCGCGACGCCGTTCAGGAAGCCGAGCCGCAGGATGAGCATGCCCAGCAGGGCGACGCAGACGGTGGCGCCCGCGAAGACGACCGCGCGCCCGGTGGTGGCCACCGCCTCACGGGCGGCCTCCTCGACCGGGAGGCCGCGCTTGAGACCGCGGCGGTGCCTGGTCACGATGAACAGCGCGTAGTCGATGCCGACACCGAGGCCGATCAGCAGACCGAGCATGGGCGCGAAGTCGGCGACCGTCATCAGGTGTCCGAGCAGCACGATTCCCGCGTACGCGGTGCCGACGCCCACCAGCGCCGTGGCGATGGGCAGGGCCGAGGCGGCGAGGGAACCGAAGGCTAGGAAGAGGACCACGGCGGCGACGGCCACGCCGACGATCTCGGCGAGGTGTCCGCCGGAGGACTCGGTGAGGGCGACGGCCTGGCCGCCCAGCTCGACCTGGAGCCCGTCGGCCCGGGCGGCCTGCGCGGCGGCGACGACGGCCGCGGCCTCGCCCCGGTCGATGTCCTCGGCCGGTTCGTCGAAGGTCACCGTGGCGTAGGCGGTACGCCCGTCGCCGCTGATCTGCCCGGCGCCGGCGCCCTCGTAGGGGCTGAGGACCGTGCTCACCCCCGGCAGGGCGGCGATCCGGTCGAGGGTGCGGGTCATGGTCTGTTCGACGTCGGCCGCGCGGACCGTGTCCGGGGTGGAGTGCCACACGACGGTGTCGCCGTCGCCGCCGAGCCCGGGGAAGTTCTCCTGGAGCAGTTCGGCGGCCCGGCCCGACTCGGTGCCCGGCACCTGGTAGTCGTTCGAGTACGCGGATCCGGCGACGAGTGCGGCGGCGGCGGTTCCGCCGAGGGCGGTGAGCCAGAGCAGTAGGACGACGAGACGGTGCTGCACACACCAGCGTGCGAGGGCTGCCACGGACGAGCTCCCTGGGGGATTTGTGGATCTTTATCGGGAACTGCCCGCAAAGAACGCATGACCGATGCGTTGTCACTCTTCCAGCCCAAAGAGATCGTCGGCCCCGTTCATGGCCTTACTCACACGAGTGCGAGACAGTTCACACGACATTCCACGGGACTCTGTCGCCCCGGACGGGCATCTGCGGCAGGAAACGGCGGAGGGACGCCGCACCCCAGGTGCAACGCCCCTCCGCACAAGCAAGCCCCAGTCGAGGACTAGCCCTCGACACCCAGCTTCTCAAGGATCAGTTCCTTGACCCGCGCGGCGTCCGCCTGTCCCCGCGTGGCCTTCATGACGGCCCCCACGAGAGCGCCGACCGCCGCCACCTTGCCCCCACGGATCTTCTCCGCGACCCCGGGGTTCCCGGCGATGGCCTCGTCGACCGCGGCCGTCAGCGCACCCTCGTCCGAGACGACCTTCAGACCGCGCTTCTCGACGACCTCGTCCGGCGTGCCCTCACCCTTGACGACCCCGTCGATGACCTGACGGGCCAGCTTGTCGTTGAGCGAACCCTCGGCGACCAGCGCGGCCACCCGGGCGACCTGCTCGGGCGTGATGGCCAGGGCGTCCAGGGACACCCCGGACTCGTTGGCGGCGCGCGCCAGCTCACCCATCCACCACTTGCGCGCGGAGGCCGCGTCGGCGCCCGCCGCGATCGTGGCGACGATGAGGTCGATGGCCCCGGCGTTGAGCATCGACTGCATGTCGTGGGCGTTGACGCCCCACTCCTCGCGCAGCCGGTTGCGGCGGGCCAGCGGCTGCTCGGGCAGCCCCGCGCGCAGTTCCTCGACCCACTCGCGGGACGGCGCGACCGGCACGAGGTCGGGCTCCGGGAAGTACCGGTAGTCCTCGGCCTCCTCCTTCACGCGCCCCGAGGTCGTCGACCCGGTGTCCTCGTGGAAGTGGCGGGTCTCCTGGATGATCGTGCCGCCGCCGTCGAGCACGGCGGCGTGCCGCTGGATCTCGAACCGGGCCGCACGCTCCACGGAACGCAGCGAGTTGACGTTCTTCGTCTCGCTGCGCGTACCGAACTTCTCCCGGCCGTGCGGACGCAGCGACAGGTTGACGTCGCAGCGCATCTGGCCCTGCTCCATCCGGGCCTCGGAGACCCCGAGCGCCTTGATGAGCTCGCGCAGCTCGGCGACGTACGCCTTGGCGACCTCGGGGGCACGCTCGCCCGCGCCCTCGATCGGCTTGGTGACGATCTCGATGAGCGGGATGCCGGCGCGGTTGTAGTCGAGCAGCGAGTGCGAGGCGCCGTGGATACGGCCCGTCGCGCCGCCGACGTGCAGCGACTTGCCGGTGTCCTCCTCCATGTGGGCGCGCTCGATCTCCACGCGGAAGACCTCGCCGTCGTCCAGCTGTACGTCGAGGTAGCCGTTGAAGGCGATCGGCTCGTCGTACTGGGAGGTCTGGAAGTTCTTCGGCATGTCCGGATAGAAGTAGTTCTTCCGGGCGAAACGGCACCACTCGGCGATCTCGCAGTGCAGCGCGAGGCCGATCTTGATCGCGGACTCGACGCCGATCGCGTTGACGACCGGCAGCGCGCCGGGCATGCCCAGACAGGTCGGGCAGGTCTGCGAGTTGGGCTCGGCGCCCAGCTCGGTGGAACAGCCGCAGAACATCTTGGTCTTGGTGCCCAGTTCGACATGGACCTCAAGGCCCATGACGGGGTCGTACGACGCCAGCGCGTCCTCGTACGACACCAGGTCATTCGTGACAGTCACGGTGAAACTTTCCCCTCAGCCCAGCAGGACGTCTTCGTCGCCCAGGCGCTTGAGCTCCCGGTAGAGGATGGCGAGGCCGGTGACGATGGCGGCGGCGGACACGGTCGCGTCGATCAGCCTCAGCGTGTCCCCGTCA
This sequence comes from Streptomyces ortus, assembly GCF_026341275.1. Classification (NCBI taxonomy): domain Bacteria; kingdom Bacillati; phylum Actinomycetota; class Actinomycetes; order Kitasatosporales; family Streptomycetaceae; genus Streptomyces; species Streptomyces ortus. The sequence goes on along the minus strand of NZ_JAIFZO010000002.1, from coordinate 3,271,415 downwards.
CTGCGGGCCAGCTTGATCTGCTTGGCGACGCTGATCGCGCCGAACGCGGTACTGCCGAGCGACACGTACAGCCCGGTCTTCGACTTCTTGAAGTTCTTTGCCTTCTTGGCCATGGCGGTCACAGCGACGGAGCCTCCTCGATCAACGGGTGTCCCCAGCGTTCCACGAACGCGGCCTCGACGGCTGCTCCCACCTTGTACAGGCGGTCGTCCTTGAGGGCCGGCGCGATGATCTGGAGGCCGACGGGCAGATTGTCCTCGGGTGCGAGGCCGCAGGGCAGCGACATCGCGGCGTTGCCCGCGAGGTTGGTCGGGATGGTGCACAGGTCCGCGAGGTACATCGCCATCGGGTCGTCGGCGCGCTCGCCGATCGGGAAGGCGGTGGTCGGCGTCGTCGGCGAGACGATCACGTCGACCTGCTCGAACGCCTTCTCGAAGTCCCGCGTGATGAGCGTACGGACCTTCTGGGCACTGCCGTAGTACGCGTCGTAGTAGCCGGAGCTGAGCGCGTACGTGCCGAGCATGATGCGGCGCTTGACCTCGTCGCCGAAGCCCGCCTCGCGGGTGAGGGCGGTGACCTCCTCGGCGGAGTGCGTGCCGTCGTCACCGATGCGCAGGCCGTAGCGCAGACCGTCGAACCGGGCGAGGTTGCTCGAACACTCCGACGGGGCGATCAGGTAGTACGCCGACAGGGCCAGGTCGAAGGACGGGCAGTCCAGCTCGACGATCTCGGCGCCCAGTTCCTTCAGGAGCGCGACCGACTCGTCGAAGCGCTGCACGACACCGGCCTGGTAGCCCTCGCCGCGGAACTGCTTGACGACGCCGACGCGCATACCGTCCACGCTGCCGTTGCGGGCGGCCTCCACGACGGCCGGGACCGGCTCGTCGACGGAGGTCGAGTCGAGCGGGTCGTGTCCGGCGATGACCTCGTGCAGCAGGGCCGCGTCCAGGACCGTACGGGCGCAGGGACCGCCCTGGTCCAGGGAGGACGAGAACGCCACCATGCCGTACCGCGACACCCCGCCGTACGTCGGCTTCACGCCGACCGTGCCGGTGACGGAGGCGGGCTGGCGGATGGAGCCGCCGGTGTCCGTGCCGATCGCGAGGGGCGCCTGGTAGGAGGCGAGGGCCGCGGACGAACCGCCGCCGGAGCCGCCGGGGACGCGGGAGAGGTCCCAGGGATTGCCGGTCGGCCCGTACGCGCTGTTCTCGGTGGAGGACCCCATGGCGAACTCGTCCATGTTGGTCTTGCCGAGAATGACGACGTCGGCCGCCTTGAGCCGCGCGGTGACCGTGGCGTCGTAGGGCGGGATCCAGCCCTCCAGCATCTTCGAGCCGACGGTGGTCGGGACGCCCTTGGTGGTGAAGATGTCCTTGAGCGCCAGGGGCACGCCGGCCAGCGGGCCGAGCTTCTCGCCCCGCGCCCGCTTCTCGTCGACCGCGCGGGCCTGGGCGAGCGCCCCTTCCCGGTCGACGTGCAGGAAGGCGTGCACCTTCTCGTCGACGGCGCCGATGCGCGCGAGGTGCGCCTCGGTGACCTCGACGGCGGTCAGCTCGCCGGCGGCGATCGCGGCGGCGATCTCGGCGGCGGTGAGCTTGATGATGTCGACGTTGCTGCTCGTCGTGTTCGTGCTGTCCGTCATGGTGATTAGTCCTCCCCCAGGATCTGCGGCACCTTGAAACGCCGCTGCTCCTGGGCCGGGGCGCCGGAGAGCGCCTGCTCGGGGGTGAGCGACGGACGGACCTCGTCCGCGCGCATGACGTTCGTCAGCGGCAGCGGGTGGGAGGTCGGCGGTACGTCTTGGTCGGCGACCTCGCTGACGCGGGCGACCGCGCCGATGATGTCGTCGAGCTGACCGGCGAAGTGGTCGAGCTCTTCGGCCTTCAGCTCCAGACGCGCCAGTCGGGCGAGGTAGGCGACCTCCTCGCGCGTGATGCCAGGCATGCGGCGATCCTCAGGGGTGAGTGCGTGTGGTGTGTCCCAATCCTATGGGGCGCGACCAGATGCCCGTACATCGGTTTCCCCGGGGCGCCGGGCGAAGGCGAACGGGCAGTCGCCGACGGCGCGAAACCCCCCGCGGAAAACGTCCACCCGCCGAGGTGCATGTCACGGACGGGCGGGTGGGAAGGGCTTTTTATTCGTCCGCCGCTGCCGCAGGCAATGCCGCGGCGGGCCGCTGCCAGCCCCGCGACCCCCGCGCCAGCAACCACGCCGTGGCCTCGTCCGACGGCATCGCCGCGGCGACCAGCCACCCCTGCACCGCGTCGCACCCGAGGTCGCGCAACCGCTCCCACGTCTCGTCGTCCTCGACTCCCTCCGCGACGACGAGCAGCCCGAGCGAGTGCGCGAGATCCACCGTGCACCGCACGATCTCGGCGTCCTCCGTGTCCACCGCGAGCCGCGCCACGAACGAGCGGTCGATCTTCAGTTCGCTCACCGGCAGCCGCCGCAGGTGCACCAGCGACGAGTACCCGGTCCCGAAGTCGTCGAGGGACATCTTCACGCCGTGCGCGGTCAGCGCCGCCAGGGTGTCCGCGGCCCGCTGCGGATCCTCCAGCAGCACGTGTTCCGTGATCTCCAGCTGCAGCGCCCCCGCGGGGACCCCGTGCCGGGCGAGCCGCGCGGCCACCGATCCCGCGAAACCGGGGGTGTGCACGTCCCGGGGCGACACGTTGACGGCGACCGGCACCCGAAGCCCCTGCGCACGCCAGCGCGCCACCTGGGCGAGCGCCGCCTCCAGTACGTACTCGGTGAGATGCGGCATCAGACCGGACGACTCGGCGATGGCTATGAACTCGTCCGGCGGCACCTTCCCGCGCTCGGGATGCACCCACCGGACGAGCGCCTCGAGGCCGGCGACCTGGCCGTCGAAGCGCACCTTCGGCTGGTAGTGCAGTTCGACGTCCCCCGCGTCGAGCGCCCGGCGCAGATCGCCCAGGAGGCCGAGCCGGTCGGGGGTGTTGGAGTCCCGCTTGGACTCGTAGACCTCCACCCCCGTACGGTCCCGCTTCGCCTGGTACATCGCGACGTCGGCCCGCCGCAGCAGCCCCTCCGCGTCCAGCGCGTGGTCGGGGAAGACGGCGAGGCCTGCGCTGGCCTCCAGCACGAGCGTCAGCCCGTCGAGGTCGAGCGGCGATCCGAGCGCGGTCACGAGGCCGCGGGCGACCCGGGTCGCGGTGGTCGTCGAGTCGGCGACGGGCAGCAGTACGGCGAACTCGTCCCCGCCCAGCCGCGCGGCCTCCGCTCCGCGCGGCAGGGCGATCCGCAGCCGGTCCGCTATCTGCAACAGCAGCCGGTCCCCGGCGAGATGTCCGAGGGTGTCATTCACCGACCGGAAGCGGTCCAGGTCGATCAGCATCAACGCGGAACGCGCACCGATCCGCTCGGCGTCGTCCAGCGCCCGCCAGGTCCGTTCGAGCAGCCACTGCCGGTTGGGCAGTCCCGTGAGGGGATCACGCAGTTGCTCCTCGGCCCGGGCCCGCGCTATCCAGAGCGTGGAGTCGAGAGCGATGAGGGGAACGGCGAAGAGCGGCAGGAGCACGGGCAGGGCGATGGCGACGACACAGATCAGCGGGGCGATACCGAGCAGCGCGACCGCCACCAGCCCCTGTCTGACCAGGGCCGTGCGGGCGACGGTGGGCAGTCCGGGCGTGCGCGGCGCGTGGAGGTACCAGAGCAGCGCGCGGCTCACGACGAGATACGCCCCGGCCGCCAACACCACCTGTGGCACGGTGAAAACAGTCCAGTTCTCCGGTTTCCAGGGCGTCTCGACGGACGGCACCCGGCCGAACGCGGCCAGCATCAGCGCCCCGGCGCCGAGGCCGAGGATGTCCACCGCGCCGTGCAGGATGCCCTGGCGCCAGCGGTGCCGGCGGGCGACGCCGACGAGGACGACGACGGTGAGGCTGACCATGCCGGCCGGCACCCAGCCGTACAGCAGCAGGACGGCGAGGGTGAGGGCCGCTCCGGAGCCCGTGCCGCCCCACCAGCGGGAGCGGCCCAGCGCGACCAGGTGACCGACGATGACGCCGACCAGGGCGGCCAGCGCCCAGCCGGCCGAGCCGGACGGGAAGAGTGCGTGCTGGCCGGTGAAGGCGCGGTAGAACCCCGCGCCCAGCACGGCCGCGGCGGCCACCAGGACCGCCGTGGGCAGCGCGGGCCAGGTCAGCCGCCGGTCACCCTCCTGGCCCGGCGACTGGGAGGGGGAGCCGGGGTCGGCGGGGAACCGGCCCGAGCCGTGCCCGTCCGTGCCGGTGCGCCGGGCCCCGGCGAACCGCGCCGACGACGGCCCCGGCACGCGGGACCGCCGCGCGGGACCGGTGACGCCGAGGCCCGCCCCGAACTCCCGGCTTCGCTCCAGCAAGGGGTGCCCCCATCGCCGCACGCCGGTCATCCAGCGTGGGCGCAGCCGTGAGTCCGGGGCGGCGCTCTCGGTCGGTTCCATTCCCGTCCCTCTCACGGCCGGCGGTGCCCACGCCGCGCGGCCCGATGCACGATCAGTCCCTCTGCGGCTCCGCGTCTGGAAAAGCCTTCCCCCGACTCCTGGAGAGCAAGGGGGTGCCCCAACCGCAGCTGGGCACGGCAGGCGCAGACCTCAACAGTAGGCCGCAGAAGGCTCCTAAGGGCAGCGGTCGTCCACGGTTGCCCGAATGCGACACGGCCGCCCCTATGCATCTGGTATGCGCCGAACGGGTGGTCTTCAACCGTTACCCCTCGATCGGAAGTGCCGCTTCAGCGGCTGCCTCCGGTCCTTGTTCGAGCAGAACGGCGAAACCGTCCTCGTTCAGAACCGGCACTTTGAGCTGCATGGCCTTGTCGTACTTCGATCCAGGATTGTCACCTACGACAACAAATGACGTCTTCTTCGAAACAGAACCGGTCACCTTCGCTCCCCTGCTCTGCAGTGCCTCTTTCGCTCCGTCGCGTGTGTGACGTTCCAGCGTGCCGGTGACCACGACGGTCAGTCCGGCGAGCGGGCGGGGTCCCTCGTCCTCCCCGGAGCCCTCCTCCTCCATGCGGACGCCGGCGGCCTTCCACTTGCGGAGGATCTCCTGGTGCCAGTCGACCGCGAACCACTGCTTGAGCGAGGCGGCGATGATGGGCCCGACGCCCTCCACGGCCGCGAGTTCCTCCTCCGTGGCCTGCTCGACGCGGTCGATCGAGCGGAACTCGCGGGCCAGGGCCTCGGCCGCGACCGGCCCCACGTGCCGGATGGACAGGCCCGTGATGATCCGGGCCAGCGGGCGCTCCTTCGCCGCCGCGATGTTCTCCAGCATCGCGAGAGCGTTCTTCCTGGGCGCGCCCTCCTGGTTGGCGAAGACCGTGGCGATCTTCTCCTCACCCGTCTTCGGGTCCCGCTTGGGCAGTCCGCTGTCCTGGTCGAGGACGTACGCCCTGATGGGCAGCAGCTGCTCGATGGTGAGGTCGAAGAGGTCCCCCTCGTCCCCCAGGGGCGGCTCCGAGGGCTCCAGCGGCTTGGTGAGCGCGGCGGCGGCCACGTAACCGAAGTTCTCGATGTCCAGGGACTTGCGGCCGCCGAGGTAGAAGAGGCGCTCGCGCAGCTGAGCCGGGCAGGTGCGGCCGTTCGGGCAGCGCAGGTCGATGTCCCCCTCCTTGGCGGGGGCCAGCGGTGTGCCGCACTCGGGGCACTCGGCGGGCATCACGAACTCCCGCTCGCTGCCGTCGCGCAGGTCGACGACCGGTCCGAGGATCTCGGGGATGACGTCACCGGCCTTGCGCAGCACCACCGTGTCCCCGATGAGGACGCCCTTGGCCTTGACCACGTCCTGGTTGTGCAGGGTCGCGAACTCGACCTCGGAGCCGGCCACCGTGACGGGCTCCACCTGCGCGTACGGAGTGACGCGGCCGGTGCGGCCCACGCCCACCCGGATGTTGACCAGCTTGGTGTTGACCTCCTCCGGCGCGTACTTCCACGCGATCGCCCAGCGCGGGGCGCGGGAGGTCGAGCCGAGGCGGCCCTGGAGGGGGATCTCGTCCAGCTTGACGACGACGCCGTCGATCTCGTGCTCCACGGAGTGGCGGTTCTCTCCGTAGAAGGCGATGAACTCCCGCACGCCGTCGAGGTCGTCGACGACCTTGCCGTAGCGGGTCGTCGGCAGGCCCCATTCGCGCAGCAGCTCGTAGGCGTGCGAGAGGCAGTCGATGTCGAAGCCCTCGCGCGCGCCGATGCCGTGCACCACCATGTGCAGCGGGCGGGTGGCCGTGACGCGGGGGTCCTTCTGGCGCAGTGAACCCGCCGCCGCGTTGCGCGGGTTGGCGAAGGGTTTGTCGCCGGCCTCCACCAGGCGGGCGTTGAGCTCCTCGAACTTCTCCATCGGGAAGTAGACCTCGCCGCGGATCTCCACGAGGTCGGGGATGCGCTCGCCGGTCAGCCGGTCGGGGATCTCCGCGATCGTACGGACGTTGGGCGTGATGTCCTCGCCCGTGCGGCCGTCGCCGCGGGTCGCCGCGCGCGTGAGGCGCCCGTGCTCATACGTGAGGTTGACCGCGAGGCCGTCGACCTTCAGCTCGCACAGGAAGTGGTACGCGCTCGTGCCGACGTCCTTGGCGACGCGGTCGGACCAGGCGGCCAGCTCCTCGTCGTCGAAGGCGTTGTCCAGGGAGAGCATGCGCTCGGCGTGCTGGACGGCTGAGAACGTCGTGAAGTCCGCCGCGTCCGCCCCCGAGACCTTCTGGGTCGGGGAGTCCGGGGTGCGCAGCTCGGGATACTCGTCCTCCAGGGCCTCCAGGGTGCGCAGGAGGGTGTCGAATTCCGCGTCGCTGATGATCGGCGCGTCATTCTTGTAGTACCGGAAGCGGTGCTCCTCGATCTGCTCGGCGAGCTGCGCGTGCTTCTCCCGTGCCTCGCTGGGCGCGGGCCCCGCGGCCGAGGCCTCGACCTTGGCCCCGGCTCCTGCCTCGGCTTCGGCACCGGCCTTGGCTTCGGCACCGGCCTCGGCTTCGGCACCGGTTTCCGCCCCGGCCTCGGTTTCCGCCCCGGCCTCGGTCGAGGCGGTCTGTGCGTCCTTGTCGCCGGCCACCGTGTCGTCCTCCCGTTACTCTGATTACTCCGGGTTGTCAGCGAGCGATCTCGCCGCCCGTACGCAGTGGGCGAGCGCCCTGCGCGCGTACTCGGGAGAGGCGCCCGCGAGTCCGCACGACGGGGTGAGCGTGACCGCGTCCGTGAGAAGCCCCGGACTCAGCCCCAGCCTGCGCCACAGCGTCCTGACACCCATGACGCTACCGGCAGGGTCTGACAACGGACCGTCCGTACCCGGCACGACACCGGCGAAGAGCCGGGTCCCCGCCTCCACCGCCTCCCCGATGACGTCGTCGTCACGCTCGGTGAGGAGCGAGAAGTCGAAGGAGACCCCGGTCGCCCCGGCCCTGCGCAGCAGCGCGAACGGCACGTCGGGGGCGCACGAGTGCACGACGGAGGGCCCGCCCTCCTGCATCCCGATCACGTCCCGGAGAGTCGCCTCGACGAGCTGCCGGTCCACGGCCCGGTGGGTGCGGTAGCCGCTCGCGGACCTCACCTGTCCCCGGAGTACGGCGATGAGCGAGGGCTCGTCGAGCTGCAGGACGATCTCGGCGCCGGGGACACGGCGGCGTACGTCGGCGAGGTGCTCGCGCAGCCCCTCGGCGAGTGATCCGGCGAGGTCCCGGCAGGCTCCGGCGTCGGAGAGCGCCGCCTCGCCGTTGTGCAGCTCCAGGGCCGCCGCGAGCGTCCAGGGGCCGACGGCCTGCACCTTCAGCGGCCCTTCGTAGCCCTGGGTGAACTCCTCCAGGGCGTCGAGGTCCTCGCCGAGCCAGGACCTGGCCCGCTTGGTGTCGCGGCCCGGCCGGTCCCCGAGCCGCCAGCCGCTGGGCTCCACGCGCGCGTACAGCTCGGAGAGCATTCCGGCGGTCCGGCCGATCATGTCGGCGCCGGGGCCGCGGGCGGGCAGTTCCGCCAGGTACGGCATGCCTGTCTCGGGGCCCTCGAAGGTCCCGGCCACGCTCTTGGCACTCTCCCGGGCGTCCCCGCCCGGCATCGACCCGATGCCGGTGGCGGGGCCGGGCCTGAACTCGCTTTTTTCGCTCACCCGGAAAGCGTACGGAACCGGCGGGGGGCCGGGGCCCACGGGAGGGCGGGCGCGGGTCCCGGCGGCGGCCGGGTCTTGGGCCGGGTCCGGTCGGCGGCCGGGTCCCGGTCCGGTCAGCGGCGGGTCCGGGTCCGGTCCGCGGCGGTTCTGAGTGGGTCAGCGGCCGGGGCGTACCGTCAGGTCGTTGACCTCGGCGTCCCTCGGCAGGTCGAGCGCCATGACGATGGTCGTGGCGACGGACTCGGGGTCGATCCACTTCGAGGGGTCATACTCCTTGCCCTCCTGCTGATGCACCTTGGCCTGCATGGCGCTCGCGGTGCGCCCCGGATAGACGGTGGTGACGCGGACGCCGTTGCCGTGCTCCTCGTGCCGCAGGGAGTCGGCGAGGGCCTTCAGACCGTGCTTGGAGGCGGCGTACGCGGACCAGTCGGCGTACGCGTTCAGCCCGGAACCGGAGTTCACGAAGACGACGTGGCCCTGTGTGAGCCGCAGTTGGGGCAGGAAGTGGCGGGTCAGCTCGGCGGGCGAGATCAGATTGACGTCGAGCTGGTGGCGCCAGGTCTTCGGGGTGAGGTCGCCGACCCTGCCGAGGTCGATGACGCCCGCGATGTGCAGGAGCGAGTCCACCCGGTCGGGGAGCGTCTGGTGGGAGAACGCCCAGGACAGCCGGTCCGGGTCCGCGAGGTCGCCGACGAGGGTCCGGGCGCCGGGGAACTCGGCGGCCAGCTCCTTCGCGCGGCCCGCGTCGCGCGCGTGCAGCACGAGTTCGTCCCCCCGCGCGTGGAGGCGGCGGGCGACGGCCGCGCCGATGCCGGAGCCGGCTCCGGTGATCACATGAGTAGCCATGCCCGCCATGCTCGCAGCATCCGCGGGTGCGCCCCGACGGCAGGTCCCGGGCGGTACCCGCCGTCGGGGTGGCGCCCCGGTCAGCGGACGGTGAAGCCGGCCGCCTCGGTGTCCAGCGTCGTGTTGCCGTTCCGGTCGGTGGCCAGGACGGCGACGTGCCAGGCGCCGCGCGGGGACGACTCGGCGTCGGCGGCGGTGACCGGGACGGTGTAGGTGCAGCGCGCGGTGTCCTCACCGGCCGGCTCGCAGACGGCGGACTCCGCCACGGCCATGTCCTTCTTCGTCAGCCCCTTCTCGGCGAAGGACGAGTCCTCGGGCCACGCCAGCACCTTCACGCTCTTGACCCCGGAGGACGCCGTGACGTCGGTGCCGAAGGTCAGCGAGCCGTCGCGGTCGCCCTCGGGAGCGGCGTAGCGGGCGGCGCTGTCCGCCAGGGCCGGGGGCTGCTCGCCGGCGTGGGCCAGGGCGAAGCCACCGGCGCCGCCGAGCAGGACGACACCGGCGGCGACGGACAGGGCAAGACGACGGGACATGGAGTTCTCCACAACTGACTCGGCTGGGACGGCCGGCGCCCCTGGAGTGCGCCGCTGCACCGATACTCGCCGCGCGCCACCCGTCCGGTCATGAGCGCGCGTACTCAGACGAGCCTGGGTACGTTACCCACGGCCCCGTACTCGGGCCGCTCCCAGCGTGCTCCCCCGCTCACTGCTGGCCGCGGCTCTCTTCCAGATAGGCGAGCGCGCCGACGGCTTCCTCGGCGAAGAACACCAGGTCGGTGAGCGGCACGGGCAGGAACCCCTCGGCCTCCATGCGCAGGAACTGCTCCTTCAACCCGTCGTAGAACCCGGCGGTGTTGAGCAGGACGACCGGCTTGTCGGTGTGCCCGTGCTTCTTCAGCTCCAGGATCTCGGTGGCCTCGTCGAGGGTGCCCGTACCGCCGACCATGATGACGACGGCGTCGGCGTGCTCCAGGAGCAACGCCTTCCGCTCCGCGAGATCCCGCGCGACGATCATCTCGTCGGCACCGGGGCGCGCCTTCGCCGACAGGAACTCCACGGAGACCCCCACGAGGCGCCCGCCCGCCTCCTGCACCCCGTCGGCGACGACCTTCATGAGGCCGACGTCCGAACCACCCCACACAAGCGTGTGCCCGCCCTTGCCGAGCAGCTCGGCGAACTCGCGGGCGGGCCGGGTGTAGCGCTCGTCGAGCTCGGCGGCGGAGAGGAAGACGCAGATGTTCATGCGCACAATTTACGGGTCGCCTTCGGCACCCGGGGAGGGAAGAACGCGACGGCGCCGGACGCTGCACTCATCAAGAACGTGACCGGACGCGGCCGTACGGGCCATACGTCAGCCACCTCCGCGCGACCTCTACCGAGGAGTCGAACCGTGACCAAGGGCCATCGCATCACCGTCGAACAGGGCACCGAGCACGTCCGGGCGGTCCACAACGGCAAGGTGCTCGCCGACAGCACCCGCCCCCTGGTGCTGCGCGAGACGGGCCTCCCGCCGCGCTACTACCTCCCGCCGGAGGACGTCCACGTGGACCTGCTGACCCCGTCGGACACGTCCACCCACTGCCCCTTCAAGGGAGACGCGTCCTACTGGTCGCTCCCGGACGCCCCGGACCTGGTGTGGGCATACCCGGACCCGAAGCCGGAGGTCGCCGAGATCAAGGACCACTTCTGCTTCTACGAGGTGGAGACGGTCGAGGCGGGCTGACGCCACCCCGGCTACGCCCTCCGAGCCCTCGGCAGCATGACGGAGGCCCCCGCCGCAAGTGTTCGCGGCGGGGGCCTCCGTCACGTTCCGGAGCGCTACACGGGCTGCTTCTCCGCGACGACGTCGAGCTGCTCGATCGTGGGCTCCTGGAAGAGCACGCCCGTGTTCGCGCCGAGTGCTTGGGCGACCTGACCCGACAGGTGCGTCTGGCGCCCGTCGTCGTCGGGAAAGGCGTCGAAGATCCCGAACGACGAGGGTCCGAACTGGACTCCGAACCACCTGACGGTCTTGGGCTCCCCTTCGACGATCGCGAGCCCCTGGTTCAGGAAGTCGCGGACGTCGTCCTCCTTGCCGGGCAGTGCTTCGAGGCGTACCAGAACCGCTTTGCTGACCTGTGTTGCCATCTCGGGTCTCTCTCCTTTGCTCGGTCCGCGCTGTCGCGATGATCAGAACGCCGCTACGGCCGCGACGGTGGGGCTGGTGCGCGAACGGCCTGCGGTGCGTGCGACTGGCCGGCTCCCTACCGGTGCCTTGCCCTCCGTCGGGTGCTCCTCTCCGGGGACGAGGCCGGGTGGCCGCCAGCGAGCCGTTCGATCCGCCTCTCCCGCCGCACACTCCTGGTGTCGCCTCACTCGTAACCCAGACTGCGGGCGACCGGCGTCCGATTCGTGGCCCGGGCGGGGACTTCCCCGGGTAATCCGCTCCAACGGCCGAGGCGGCCCTGGCCGGGCCTGATCAAGAACAGGCCCGCGCGGGTTTGCCGGGCGGGCTCCGACGTCCGTAACAGAGCCTCGTACTCCGGTAGGCCGGCGGGCTGTCCGGGTCAGGCGACGAGTGCGGGTGCGAGGGTGCCGTTCGGCGGTGGAACGGGCAGGTTCAGCTCGAACCAGAGTGTCTTGCCGCCCGGCCCCATCGGCTCACCGCCTATGGCGCAACCGCCCCACCGGTCGGCGACCATGCCCAGGATCAGCAGGCCTCGGCCGCCGACCGCATGGGCCCCGGGTGACGCGGGCAGCGCGCCCAGTGGTCCGGGCAGCGTCGGCAGGTCCGGGCTCATGTCCCAGACACTGACCCGCAGTACGGGGTGCAGCCACTGGAGCCGTACGGAGGCGGGGCCCTTCGTGTGCCGTACGGAGTTGGTCGCCAGCTCCGACGTCAACAGCTCGGCCCGGTCGTTGAGTTCGTGAAGACCGTGAGCGTCCAGAACGGCGCGCAGCGTCAGACGGGCGATGCCAGGGCCCCGCGGGTCGCAGGGGAAGCGCAGTTCGTAGTGCCAGGGCGCGGTGAAGGAAAGGGGCGGAGGGTCCGGGAGACCGGTCAGGGGGTCGAGGGCGGGGAGGAGGTAGTCGGGGGCAGGAGGGCCGGTCGGGTGGTGACTCCGGTCGTGCTCTGTGCTCACGGGGCATCTCCGAGGGCGCGCGGTCGTGACTACAAGTGGGCGTGCGCCACGAGCTGTTCGGCCGCTCCCACGACGACTACACCTTCGGGCAGACGGGAGGGGCGGTACGTTTCCGACTCCAGCAGGAATCGAAGTGGCGCGAGTCACACCGTAGAGCACAAAGACTCACTAGTGAGTGCAATCTCCACGTTCTAGTGAACTATTGCCATACTCACTAAAATCACCACATCAGGGCGGGCACACTGTTTGCGCGCATGAGAGAGGAACCATGGCCCCAAGAACCCCACTCACGCACCGCAAACGGCGCCTGGCCTCGGAGATGCGCCGGTTGCGCGAGCAGGCGGGCATCTCCATTCAGGAAGCGGCCTCACTGCTCGGGTCGGACCGGACGATGATCTCCAACGTCGAAGCGGCACGCACCGGCCTCAGCGAGGAGCGAGTACGCCAGATTGCGTGCCTCTACAGGTGCCCGGACCCTGCGCTCGTCGACGCCCTGGCAGCGGTGGCGGGACCGCGCCGAGCCACCTACTGGTGGGACGAGTACCGGGGGAAGCTCCCCGACGGCCACCTGGAGGTCTCGGAGGTCGAGCACTTCGCCACCCGCATTCGCACAGCGCAGACGGTTCACCTTCCGGGCCTCTTCCAGACGGAGGACCACGCACGGGCCATCTTTGAGTTCTCGGTTCCCAAACTGCGGCGATTGGAAGTCGAGCTACGGGTCGAACACCGACTCAGGCGACAGGGCATCCTCAACGGCCAGAACCCGACGCCGTACGTCGGAATCATCCATGAGGCCGCTCTGCGGCTGGAGTTCGGCGGACGCGACGTCGCGCGGGCCCAGCTCGAACACCTTGCGGACGCGGCCGATCGCGATCATGTGACGCTGCTCGTGATCCCTTTCAGCGCCGGAGCCTTTCATGGAGCGGGGCAATCAGTCCTCTACGCCGAGGGCCCGGTACAGCAGTTGGACACCGTGCAACTGGACACCACGCTCGGCGCCCAGTTCGTGGATGCCCCTGCCCTTCTGGCGAACTATCGTGCTCTTCTGGACCTGATGGAACAGTCGGCGCTGCCCGCCGACGAGTCACAGAAGTTCATCCGGACCATCGCGCACGCACTCTGAGGGGAACCCGGACATGGCTCAGGTCACCTGGCAACGGTCGTCCTTCTGCGGCGGAGGAGGCAACAACTGCGTAGAAGTCGCCGCGACCACGAACGGCGCCGCCCTCCGCGAAAGCGACAGCCCCACCGAGGTCCTGGCGACGGACCAGCGCACCCTCCTGTCGCTGATACGCGGGATAAAGACGGCCACCATGCCGCTCCGGGCTTCGCGCCCCTGACAGCGAGGCGAACCCAGACGTGACCCAAGTGAGGTGGCAGCGCTCCTCGTTCTCGGGCGACGGCGGCAACAACTGCGTAGAAGTCGCCGCGACCACGAACGGCGTCGCCCTCCGCGAAAACGACAGCCCCACCGAGGTCCTGGCGACGGACCAGCGCACCCTCCTGTCACTCATACGCGGGATAAAGACGGCCACCGTGCCGTCTACGTCCCGCTCAGTGCGCGCCACGCCGCGTTGATCAGGTTCTGTGCGTCAGCCCCGTACACCGCGGAGTCCCGGAGCGTGTGCCACGTGCGCAGATAGGTGGCGATGGAGTCCCTGTCGTCGACCCACAGGTCCGCGTGCCAGACCTCCACCGTGACCAGCCGCTCGTCATGGATCCAGAAGCCGCCGGTGGGCGGGATTCTCAGTGGGGCGGCCATCGGGACGACACCGAGTTCGATGGTGTCCATGCCGATCAGGCGCGAGAGGCGGTCCAGTTGGACGGCGAGCACTGACGGAGAGCAGATCAGAGAACGAAGCGCCGGCTCCCCGATCAGGATCTTGAACCGTTTGTGCGGGTCGTGCAGCAGGTCCTGTCGCTGCATCCGGGCTCGTACTGCTTCTTCGTCTTCTCGCGATGGATGACCGTGGGCAACGTGCATGAGCGCCCTCTGGAGCAGATCTTCAGCGGTGTCGCCATGCGTGCCGCGCGGGCCGAACTCGAAACCGTCTTCCCGGACACGGCCACCTCGGATCGGCCCACGTGCCTCCCCGAGTGCAATCCGTCGTTCGAGACGTGCGCGCCACAGACAGTGTGCGCGCCGGATGCCGCGTGCACGCCGACCAGCGACGGAGGTCTGTTGAACCGGCCTCTGCCCTCTCCTCACCAGTCGGTGCGCTATCACAACCCGGGGGTGAGCGGCACGCGATGTTGACCGGCGACCGGCGACCGGCAGCGATTCCGGAGCCGACGCCGCGCCGCGCTGGGTAGCGTTGCGGCGTCCGCTATGCCCTCGCCCGGGAGTGACCATGGATGACGTGTCGTTGTACCTCGCGCGGCGTGACGCGTACGCCGCCTTCCTCGTGGCTGCCGACGCGGAATCCCATGTGGCGTGGCATCGGGTGGACGGGCGCTACGCCGACGAGAGTGCCGCGGTGGCCGCGGTCGACGCGGCCTACGCCGCGACGCGGGGCGCCTTCACCGTGATCGAGGTGGAGGGGATCGGCCCGGTCGAGGAGGGGCATGCCGTACTGACGCAGTTGGCCGCGATACACAAGGGGCATGGAAGCAATCCGGATTGGAAGGCCTTCAAGGGGGCGCGTGAAGAGTTCCTGCGCGCGGCGACCGGCTGTCTCCAGGCGATGCGCGACGAACGCTGAGGGGCGGTCGCCGCGCGGTCCGTCGGAGCCTCAGCCCGCGTTGGCGACCGCCGCCCGCACAGTCGTCGCGATCGTCGCCGAGCCCACCACCCGCGTGTCGTCGTACAGGACGATCGCCTGGCCGGGGGCCACTCCGCGGACCGGCTCCGTGAAGGTGACCTCCAGGGTGTCGTTCACCAGTTCCGCGCGGACCTCCGTCTCGCCGCCGTGGGCGCGGAGCTGGGCCGTGTACGTGCCGGGGCCCGTCGGGGCCGCGCCGCACCAGCGGGGCTTGATGGCCGTAAGCCCACTCACGTCCAGGGCCGCCACCGGGCCCACCGTCACCGTGTTGTTCACCGGTGAGATGTCCAGGACGTAGCGCGGCTTGCCGTCGGCGGCCGGCGTGCCGATGCGCAGGCCCTTGCGCTGGCCGATCGTGAAGCCGTACGCCCCCTCGTGGCTGCCGACCACCGCGCCCGACTCGTCGACGATGTCGCCCTCCGCCTTGCCCAGGCGCTTCGACAGGAAGCCCTGGGTGTCGCCGTCGGCGATGAAGCAGATGTCGTGCGAGTCCGGCTTCTTGGCGACGGCCAGGCCGCGGCGTTCGGCCTCCGCCCGGATCTCGTCCTTCGTCGTCACCGTGTCGCCCAGCGGGAACATCGCGTGCGCGAGCTGGCGGTCGTCCAGGACGCCCAGCACGTACGACTGGTCCTTCGCCATGTCGGAGGCGCGGTGCAGCTCGCGCGTGCCGTCCTCGTTCACCAGCACCTTCGCGTAGTGGCCCGTGCAGACCGCGTCGAAGCCGAGGGCGAGGGCCTTGTCCAGCAGGGCCGCGAACTTGATCTTCTCGTTGCAGCGCAGGCAGGGGTTGGGGGTGCGACCCGCCTCGTACTCCGCCACGAAGTCGTCCACCACGTCCTCGCGGAAGCGCTCGGCGAGGTCCCACACGTAGAACGGGATGCCGATGACGTCCGCGGCCCGGCGGGCGTCGCGCGAGTCCTCGATCGTGCAACAGCCACGCGCGCCCGTGCGGAACGATTGCGGGTTCGCCGAGAGGGCGAGATGCACACCGGTCACGTCGTGCCCGGCCTCCGCGGCACGGGCGGCGGCGACGGCGGAATCCACGCCGCCGGACATGGCGGCCAGGACGCGGAGGGGGCGGGGGCGCTGCGAGGTCTCAGTCATAACCCCTCAAGGGTACGGGTCCCCGGGAACCGGAGCCCGCGAGTATCCGTTGACGATCACATGGGGGAGACGACGAACGACTCGGACCGGGGCATCTCGCGCCGCGCGCTGTTCATCGGCGGGGCCGCTGCCGCCGTGGGCACCGCCGTGCTGGCCCGGGACGAGCTGGGGCGTCTGTGGTGGCGCACTCCCGGTGTGGAGAAGCCGCGCAAGGAGGGCGAGGTCGACTTCGGGGGCGCGCGCTGGGTGGCCGCGTCCTCGGCGAACTGGCGGCGGGCGGACCGGCCCGACGACTTCGGCATAGACCGTGTGATCATCCATGTCACGCAGGGCAGCTTCAAGAGTGCCGTGAAGGTCTTCCAGGATCCCGGTCACGGCGCCGCCGCGCACTACATCGTCGGCAAGGACGGCCGTATCACGCAGATGATCCGCGAGCTGGACGTGGCCTTCCACGCGGGCAACCGCGAGTTCAACGAACGCAGCGTCGGCATCGAGCACGAGGGCTTCGTAGACCGGCCGGAGGATTTCACGGACGCCATGTACGAGGCGTCGGCGCGGCTCACCGCCCGGATATGCGCCCGGTACGACATCTCCGTCGACCGTGAGCACATCATCGGGCACGTCGAGGTGCCGGGCACCGACCACACCGATCCCGGGCCGCACTGGGACTGGGACCGGTACATACCGCTGGCGCGTGCGGCGGCGAAGCGGGACGCCGAGCGGACCGCCGGTCCGAGCGCGAGCCCGAGCGGGAGCGCGAGCGCAAGCGGGGCCCTTCGTGCCGGCGAGACGGCCGCTCCGAAGGCCACCCCGACCGCCGAGCGCGGCGCGTAACCCCCCGCGGAGGGCGGGCGGCCCGCGCTAGCTCAGTCCCGCCGTCCGGGCCCTCTCCACCGCCGGGCCGATCGCCTTCGCCACCGCTTCCACGTCCGCCTCCGTCGACGTGTGGCCGAGGGAGAAGCGCAGGGTGCCGCGGGCCAGGTCCGGATCGGTGCCGGTAGCGAGGAGGACATGGCTGGGCTGGGCCACGCCCGCCGTGCACGCGGAGCCCGTGGAGCACTCGATGCCCTGGGCGTCGAGCAGCAGGAGCAGGGAGTCGCCCTCGCAGCCCGGGAAGGTGAAGTGGGCGTTGGCCGGGAGTCGGCCGCCCTCCGCCGGGTCGCCGCCGAGGATCGCGTCGGGCACGGCCGCGCGGACCGCGTCGACCAGGTCGTCGCGCAGCGCGCCGATCTCGCGGCCGAACCACTCCCGCTGTTCGGCGGCGGTCCGGCCCGCCACGGCGAACGCGGCGACGGCGGGCACGTCCAGGGTGCCGGAGCGCACATGGCGCTCCTGTCCCCCGCCGTGCAGGACGGGCACGGGGTTGTACGCGCGGCCGAGCAGCAGCGCGCCGATGCCGTACGGGCCGCCGATCTTGTGTCCCGAGACGGTCATCGCGGCCAGTCCCGAGGCTCCGAAGTCGACGGGGACCTGCCCGAAGGCCTGGACGGCGTCGGCGTGCAGCGGGACGCCGAACTCGGCCGCCACGTTCGCGAGTTCGCGCACCGGCATGATCGTGCCGATCTCGTTGTTCGCCCACATCACGGTCGCGAGGGCGACGTCGTGGGGGTTGCGCTCGATGGCCTCGCGCAGGGCCTCGGGGTGGACGCGGCCGTACCGGTCGACCGGTAGGTACTCGACCGTGGCGCCCTCGTGCTCGCCGAGCCAGTCGACGGCGTCCAGGACGGCGTGGTGCTCGACGGGGCTGGCCAGGATCCGGGTGCGGGCCGGGCCTGCGTCGCGGCGGGACCAGTACAGGCCCTTCACGGCGAGGTTGTCGGCCTCGGTGCCGCCGGAGGTGAAGACCACCTCGCTGGGGCGGGCGCCCAGGGATTCCGCCAGCGTCTCGCGGGACTCCTCGACCGTGCGGCGGGCGCGGCGGCCGGCCGCGTGCAGGGAGGAGGCGTTGCCCGTGACGGCGAACTGGGCGGTCATTGCCAGGGCCGCCTCCGGAAGCATGGGGGTGGTCGCGGCGTGGTCGAGGTATGCCATGGTGAGCCCGATTCTAGGGCCCACTCTCGACCGACTTGGTCGGGTGGGGGCCGTTTGCGCCTCGGCCGTGGTCCGTACCGGGGACCGGCCGGGTCCGTCCGGGCTCCGCCGGGCTCAGAAACTCCAGGACAGGGTGCTGTCCGCCGACATGAAGGCGACCAGGACCACGAGGTCGGCGACGCCGAGGCCGAGGCCCAGGAAGGCGCGTCCGCGGCGGGTGGTGCCCTTCAGGAGGGCCGACGCGGCCAGCACGATGGCGACGGGGCCGAGGATCACGTTCAGCGCGAGCAGTCCGACCAGGCCCAGGATGAAGGACGCGACGGCCATACCGTCGGCGTCCCGGGCGGCGCTCCGGTTCCGCGGGGCGGCGGTGGTGGTGAGTTCCATGAGTTTGCTCCCAGCAGGCAGTCGTACGTGGACAGGTGGCGCACGCAGTCGGCCGCGGACAGGTGGCGCGGTGGTCGCGGTCGGGCGGCCGGCCCGGGGCCGGGCGGTCAGCCCGCGGTCGGGCGGCGGCGGCCCCGGCGCTCGCGGACCGCGAAGACCGCCAGCCAGACGCCGATGACCACGGCGGCCACCACGGTGAAGGAGAGCGGTGCGTGGGCCACGGTGCCCAGCACGACGCCCAGCAGCAGAAGGGCTGCGACGAGGAACAGCATCGGTCGCCTCTCATGACGATTCGGTGAACGCTTGTGGTAACAGTTGTCCACTGACTCTGAAGTCTAACGCGCCCGACGGCTTTCCCCCTACGGAGAACAGTTGTTTACTGCATGGCATGAGTCACAGTCTCGGCGTCCGGCAGGCCCAGAAACAGAAGACCCGACAGGCGTTCCTGGAGGCCGCGTTGGGCCTGCTGGAGGAGCAGAGCCTCAGCAGCATGGGCCTGCGCGAGGTCACCCGCGCCGCGGGCGTCGCCCCGACCGCCTTCTACCGGCACTTCCACTCGACCGCGGACCTCGGCGTCGCCCTGGTCGAGGAGGCGCTGGGCAGCCTGCACCCGCTGATCTCCGGCACGGTGTCCACGGCCGGCGACAGCGACGAACGCATAGACCGCGTCGTCGCCCTGATCGCCCGTCATGTGCGCGCGTATCCGGCGCACATCCGGTTCATCGCCCGGGAGCGCAACGGCGGGGTGCAGAAGGTACGGGCCGCGATCGCGGAGCAGATGGACCGGTTCGCCGACGAGGTGCGGGCCGAACTGGCCGGGCAGGTCGAGTCGGAGGGCTGGAGCGACGACGACCTGCTGATGCTCGCCGGGCTGTACGTCGACCAGATGCTGATGACCGCCAGCGCCTTCCTGGAGGCGGACCCGGACGACCCCGACGAGGAGGACCGGGTCGCCCGGGTGGCGAGGCGCCGGATGCGGCTGATCAGCATCGGCCGCCGCCACTGGCTGGGCTGACACACGCGAGGGGCGCGTACGACGGTCTGGTACGCGCCCCGAGCCCTGCGCTCCCCCGACTTCAGCCCTGCGTCTGCTGACCCTGCCCCTGGCCCTCGGGGCCGCAGCCGCCGCCCTGACCGCCGGGGCCGCCGCTCGGCATCCCCGAGGGCATCCCGGAGGGCGCGCCCGACGGAGCCTTGCCGGAGGGCGCCCCCGAGGGCATCCCGGACGGCATCCCCGACGGGGCCCCGCTCGGCCGCCCCGACGCGCCGCCGCCCGGTCCGCCCGACGGCGGTCGACAACTCGGCTGAGCCGACGTTCCGTTGCCGCCGCCCGAGGAGGAGTCGCCCGAGCCGCAGGCCGTCAGCAGAAGGGGCGCGAGCGCCAGCAGGGCGACGGCGGGGACGTGACGTACACGCTTCATGAAGGCAACTCCGCGGGATGGGGGCAGTCCGAGAGGCGCATGCAACCAGCCATCCATGGCCCCACTCGGGCCCGCGCTGTGCTCCGCCTGTGGCTAGGGCAAAGAACGCCCCAACTTCCCCACCGGCGTACGGAGGTCAGCCCAGCCGTACCCGGGCCAGCTGGCGCGACTGTGCGACGAGCCGGTCCGCGCCGTCCCAGACCTCGGCGTCCTCCTCCAGGAAGCCGCCCGCGAGGTTGCGGGTGGTGATGGCGATCCGCAGGGGCCCCGGCGCCGGCCGACTGCGTACATGGACGGTCAGTTCGACGGTGGGCACCCAGCCGGTCAGGCCGAGTTCGAAGGCGGTCGGCGGCAGCGCGTCCACCGCGAGGAGCAGCGAGAGGGGATCGGCGTCGCGGCCGTCGGCGAGGCCGAACCAGGCGCGCATCTCGCCCCGGCCGGACGGCGCCCCGAGGGCCCAGCCGAGCGTGCTCGGGTCGAGCTTGAGCATCAGCCGGTCGGTGATGGCGGAGCTGCCGGGTACGGGGGCGCCGTCGGGGCTGTCCGAGGCGCCGAAGCACTGGTCGATCGGCGGGATCGCGGGTGGCGACGCGCTCGTACGGACGTCGTCGGGCAGGGCGTCGAGGTCCCCGTACGAGGCCAGGACGCGGATCCGCTCGACCTCGTGGCCCTCGTCGTCGTACTGGAAGAGGGACGCCTGGCCGGTGGAGAGGGTGCGTCCCGTGCGTACGACGTCGGTGCGCACGACCGCGGGGCCCGGGCGGGACGCCGTCAGGTAGTGCGCGGAGATCGTGAACGGGTCGGAGTGCGGCAGGGCGTCGGCGAGCGCGCGGCCCAGGACGGCGAGGAGGTAGCCGCCGTTGACGGCGCTGATGATCGTCCACCCGGCGGACAGGTCGATGTCGTAGACGCCGGGGCCGCGGCGGGTGAGCGCGGTGTCGCGGTCGAACTCGCTGTCGCCGATCCTGGCCCGCAGCGCGTGCGCGGAAGCTGCTTCTGGCATGCGTGAACGGTACAACAAGTGATTACTAAGCGGTAGCTTTCCATGTGTCGATCAGATGAACCACGTCCCCCACATACACAACCCGCTTTCCACGAACCGAGGGACTCAGTCCGGCACCTCCACCGCCGTCGAGCGCCGGTGCCATGCCCGGGGCGCGCGCCAGTGGTAGCGCATCGCGAGCAGTCGCAGCGCGAAGGCGGTGCCGACCGCGAGCCCCGAGGTGTACGGGCTCAGCACGTCGTAGCGGATGCACAGGACGACCATCGTGGCGCCGACGATGGCGGGCACGGCGTACAGGTCTCGGTCCCAGCGCAGCAGCGACGGCACCTCGTTGGCGAGGACGTCCCGCAGCACACCGCCGCCGACGGCCGTGGCGAGCCCGAGGGTCGCGGAGGCGGTGAGGCCGAGCCCGTACTCGTACGCCTTCGTCGTGCCGGAGACGCAGAAGAGGCCGAGGCCGGCCGCGTCGAAGACGTTCACGCCGAGCTGGATCCGTTCCACCTCGGGGTGGAGGAAGAACACGAGCAGGGTGGCGAGGAGCGGGGTGAGGAAGTACCCGAGGTCGGTGAAGGCCGCGGGCGGCACCGCCCCGATGATCAGGTCACGGAACAGGCCGCCGCCCAGCGCGGTGACCTCCGCGAGGACGGCCATGCCGAAGACGTCGAAGTTCTTGCGCACGGCGAGCAGCGCGCCGGAGATCGCGAAGAAGAAGATGCCGACGAGTTCGAGGGTGTGCTGGACGGAGGGAGTGAAGAGTTGCTGGAACACCTCTGCATTCTCACCCAGCGCCGAGCCCCCGCCTTGCATTACAAGGCGGGGGCTCGGTGTTACTTGTCTTACTTATCTCTGTCGGGCCCCACTGCTTCAGGGCCCTGCTGCTTCCGGGCCCTACTTCTCCTTGGCGGGAGCGTCGCCCTCGGGCTCGGTCGCCGCCGGGGTCTCGGCGGGCGTCTCGGCCGGGGTGGCCGTGACCTCCGCCGCCACCGCCGCCGAGGTCGCCGCGGACTCCGCGAGCACCTCGTCGGCCACCAGCTCCGCCGCCTTCTTCGCGACGGTCAGCAGCACGGTGTCCTGCGGTGCCTGGTCCTCGAAGTTCTCCGGGTGGTGGCAGGCGACCTGCTGACCGACCTTCAGCTCCAGGAGCGGCGGCTCGGTCGTCGTGCAGATCTGCGTGGCCTTCCAGCACCGGGTGTGGAAGCGGCAGCCGCTCGGCGGCGCGATCGGCGAGGGCACGTCTCCCTGGAGGAGGATGCGCTCGCTCTTGGCCGACTTGCGCCGCGGGTCCGGGATCGGCACCGCGGACATGAGCGCCTTGGTGTACGGGTGCATCGGCGCCTTGTACAGCGAGTCGCGGTCCGCCAGCTCGACGATCTTGCCGAGGTACATCACGGCGATACGGTCCGAGACGTGGCGTACGACGGACAGGTCGTGCGCGATGATCACGTACGTGAGGCCGAGCTCCTGCTGGAGGTCGTCCAGCAGGTTCACCACCTGCGCCTGGATCGACACGTCGAGCGCGGAGACCGGCTCGTCCGCCACGACCATCTTCGGGTTGAGCGCGAGCGCGCGGGCGATGCCGATGCGCTGGCGCTGGCCGCCGGAGAACTCGTGCGGGTAGCGGTTGTAGTGCTCGGGGTTGAGCCCGACCACCGACAGCAGCCGCTGGACCTCCTTCTTGACACCGCCCGCGGGCGTGACGCCCTGGAGCTTGAAGGGGGCGCTGACGATCGTGCCGATGGTGTGGCGCGGGTTCAGCGACGAGTACGGGTCCTGGAAGATCATCTGGACGTCACGGCGCATCGGGCGCATCGCGCCGACCCCGAGGTGCGTGATGTCCCTGCCCTCGAACTCCACGGTGCCCGCGGTCGGTTCGAGCAGCCGCGTGATCAGCCGGCCCATCGTCGACTTGCCGCAGCCGGACTCGCCCACGACACCCAGGGTCTCGCCGGACTTGACCTCGAAGTCGAGGCCGTCGACCGCCCGCACCGCGCCGACCTGCCGCTGGAGCAGGCCCTTGCGGATCGGGAAGTGCTTCTGCAGACCGGTCACCTTCAGGAGCGTCTCGCCGGGCGCGGCGTCCTTGGTGAGGGTCGCGCCACCACTCTGCGCGGAAGGGGTCACAGCTTTGTCCTCGCTCACAGCTTGGGCGCAATCTCTTCGGTCCAGATCCGCTCCCGCTGCTCCTGCGTCATGTGGCAGGCGGCCCAGTGCTGGCTGCCGACCTCGGACAGCTCGGGGCGGACCGTGCGGGTGACGTTGTCCTTGGGGACGTCCGCGTACGCGCAGCGCGGGTTGAACGCGCAGCCCGACGGGAGGTTGATCAGCGAGGGCGGCGAGCCCTTGACCGGGATCAGCCGTTCGGTCTGCTCACGGTCGAGCCGCGGCATCGAACCCAGCAGGCCCCAGGTGTAGGGGTGCTTGGGCTCGTAGAAGACCTTCTCGGCCGGACCCCGCTCGATGCAGCGCCCGCCGTACATCACCAGGATGTCGTCGGAGAGTTCGGCGACGACGCCCAGGTCGTGGGTGATGACGATGACCGCGGAGCCGAACTCCTTCTGCAGGTCCCGGATGAGGTCGAGGATCTGCGCCTGGACGGTCACGTCCAGGGCGGTCGTCGGCTCGTCCGCGATCAGCAGTTCGGGGTTGTTGACCAGCGACATCGCGATCATGGCGCGCTGGCGCATACCGCCGGAGAACTCGTGCGGGTAGCTGTCCACGCGCTTGTCCGGCTGCGGGATGCCGACGCGGTCGAGCATCTCGACGGCCCGCCGGCGGGCCGTCTTCTTGTCGACCTTGTGGTGGATCCGGTAGGCCTCCACGATCTGCTGGCCGATCGTGTAGTACGGGTGCAGCGCCGACAGCGGGTCCTGGAAGATCATCGCCATCTCGCGGCCACGCAGCTTGCGCACGTGGTCGGGGTCGGCGGAGAGCAGTTCCGTGCCGTCCAGCCAGATCTCGCCGGAGATCTGCGCCTTGCGCTTGCCGTACTGACCGGCCGTGTGCAGGCCCATGATGCCGAGCGAGGTCACCGACTTGCCCGAACCCGACTCGCCCACGATGCCGAGGGTCTTGCCCTTCTCCAGCGAGAAGCTGAGCCCGTCGACGGACTTGACCAGTCCGTCGTCGGTCGGGAAGTGCACCTTGAGGTCGCGGACTTCGAGGAAGGCGGAGGGCGCGGGCGAGTCCTTGACGGGCTCCCCCACGGCGGCTCCGCTCTTGCTGAGTTCGGTCATGAGAGCCTCACTCGGGGGTCGATCACGGCGTACAGCAGGTCCACCAGCAGGTTCGCGACGATCACCGCGAGCGAGGTGATCAGCGTGACGCCCAGGATGATGGGCAGGTCCTTGTCGCTGATGGCCTTGAGGACGGCCTGGCCGAGGCCGGGAAGGCTGAAGGTGGTCTCGGTGAGGATCGCGCCACCGATCAGCGCGCCCAGGTCCATGCCGAGCATGGTGAGGATCGGCGTCATGGTGGAACGCATCGCGTGCTTTCCGATGACGACGGGCTCGGTCAGACCCTTGGCACGGGCCGTCCGGATGTAGTCCTCGCCCAGGACCTCCAGCATGGTGGCTCTGGTGATACGGGCGTACATCGCGGCGTAGAGGAAGGCGAGCGTGACCCAGGGCAGGATCATGCCGCCGAACCAGCCGGTGAAGCTCTCTTCGAGCGGCACGTACTGGGCGTCGATCCAGCCCAGTCCGTAACTGAAGATCGCGAGCGACAGCAGACCGGTGAAGTAGATGGGGAGCGAGACGCCGCCGAGGGCGATGATCATCGCACCGCGGTCCCAGAGGGATCCGCGCTTGAGCGCGGACAGCACACCGGCCGCGACACCGAAGATCAGCCACAGTACGGCGGCACCGAGCGCGAGGGCCAGGGTCACTGGGAAGCGGTCGGTGAGCACCGGCCAGATGGCCTGCTCGCTGCGGAAGGAGTAACCGAAGCAGGGCGCCGCGCACTTGGTGACGTCGCCGCCACCGGAGTACGTACGGCCTACGAACAGGCCTTTGAAGAACTCCCAGACCTGGGCGAAGATCGGGTCTGCCAGACCGAGCTTCTGCCGCACGGCCTCGATGGCCGCAGGGTCCGCCTGCTTGCCGACGAACATCGTGGCCGGGTCCACGCCCGCCCAGCGGGGGACGAGGAAGAAGATACCGAAGACCACCAGAATGATGATCACCAGCATCACTGCGGCGGCGAAGAGCCGCCTGATGAGGTATGCGAGCACTGCTCTCGGCCCGGCGGCGGGGCCGCGGGCCACCGGAGGTCGTCCGGTGGCCCGCGGGTCACGCCGCGCCGGCCTTCACCTGCCTTTCGTGCCGTATGGCGGGTGCGCCGGTCGGTGTTACTTCTTGAGGCCGAGGTTCACGAAGTCGTACTGACCGCTGTAACCGTCGGAGGTGTAGACGTTCGCCAGACGGTTCGAGCGCCAGTTGATGAACTTCTCGAAGACGAAGGGCAGGTAGTAGCCGCCCTCCATGACCTTGTGGTTGATCTCCGTGGAGATCGCGGCCTTCTTCGTGTCGTCCAGTTCCTTCGTGTAGTCCTTGAAGAGACCGTCGATCTTCTTGTCCTTGATCAGGGCGAAGTTGTTGTTGCCGCTCTCAAGGATGTAGTCGCCGCTCCACAGGGGCAGACCGTAGCCCTGGACGGACGGGAAGTCCGGGCCCCAGCCCATGATGATGATGCCGTAGCCCTTCTTCTTCACGTTCGAGGGGCTACCGATGATGCCGGTGGTCTGGGCACCGTCGAACTGGTCGATGTCGACGGTGATGCCGACCTTCTTCAGCGAGGCCTGGAGGGACTCGGCCGTGGCGACCTCGACGGGCTTGTTGTTGCGGACCGCGATGGTGGTCTTGAAGCCGTTCGGCTTGCCGCAGGCCTTGAGCTCTTCCTTGGCCTTGGCGACGTTGCCGTTCTTGTTCGTCGTGGCCGACTCGTACGGGTCGTACTTCTGACCCTCGGAGCCCGGGACCGACGGCGGCAGCATGTTGGTACCGATGTCACCACCGGCGACCGGGCCGCCACGAGCGGTCTGGAGCGACTCGTGGTCGGCACCGTAGATCACGGCCTTGCGGCAGTGCTCGTTGTCGAACGGCTTGACGCTCTGCGGGAAGACCGCGTAGCGGATGTAGCCGGAGACCGGGTTGTCCAGGTTCGCCTTGTGCTGCTTCAGGGCGTTGGTGCGGCCCTGCGGGGAGAGACCGGTCTGACCGAGGTCCAGGTCGTAGTCGCCGTTGATCAGACGCTGGTCCATGTCATTGGCGTTGGTGAAGAAGTTGACCGTGATCTTGTCCGGGTACGCCTTGCGGACCGGGTCGGAAGCCTGCTTCCACTCGGTGTTGCGGACCAGGATCAGGCTCTTGTTCGGCGTGTACGACTCGAACTTGTACGGGCCGGACGAGAACGGCTTCAGGCCGTACTTCGACTTGGTGTCCTTGTCCTGGCGGACCGGGGACGCCGAGGTCAGCGCGAGCATCTCCTCGAA
The DNA here is from genome assembly GCF_026341275.1 of Streptomyces ortus. Lineage (NCBI taxonomy): Bacteria > Bacillati > Actinomycetota > Actinomycetes > Kitasatosporales > Streptomycetaceae > Streptomyces > Streptomyces ortus. The sequence goes on along the minus strand of NZ_JAIFZO010000002.1, from coordinate 3,245,168 downwards.
GTCCGAGTTCGCCTCGGGCAGCTTGAAGACGATGGTCTTGTCGTCCGGCGTCTGGATCGCCTTCAGACCGAGCTTGTCCGAGGACTTGTCCTTGTAGGGGCCCTTGTACTCCTTCTTCGGGTCGAGGACCTCCTGAAGGTAGATCGGACCACCCGAGAGCACGTCCTGCGCCCACGCACGCTCGATGCCGTACTTGACGTCCTTGGAAGTGATGGGCTTGCCATCCTCCCAGGTGATGCCGTCACGCAGCGTGTACGTGTAGGTCTTGCCGTCGTCGGAGACCGTGGCGGTCTTCTCGGCGAGGTCCGGCGTGACCGCGGCACCCTTGGCACCCGGCTCCGTGGCGTTGGTCACCAGCTGGCGGCTGTAGTACCGGCTGAAGTTCCACATGAAGCCGTAGTAACCGCGCGTGGTGTCCCACGAGTCGGCGTCCTGGGCGGCCGCGAACTTCAGCGTGCCGCCCTTCTTGGCCGCAGAGGCCTGGGCGACCTTGTTGTTCGCAGCGTCGAAGCCGGCCGCGCCGCTCTTCGAACCGCCCCCGTCGTCGTCGTTGCCGCCGCCGCACGCCGCCGTGGACAGCAGTGCAGCGACCACGGCTGCGGCGGCCACGGCCTGCTTGCGCCGCCCTGTGGTGCGTTGGGTACTCACTCGGATCCTCCGATATGTAGCGGCCCGTCGACAGATGACGGGCCCATGGGGGTACGGCAGTTCAGCGGGAGCCCTTCGGGTCGAGCGCGTCACGCACGCCGTCGCCGAAGAGGTTGAAGGAGAGCACGGTGATGAAGATCGCCACACCCGGGATCACCATGTACATGGGGTCCGAGTCGTAGTAGTCGATCGCCGAGGAGAGCATCTGGCCCCACGAGGCGGTCGGCGGCTTGACGCCGACGCCCAGGAAGCTGAGCGCCGCCTCCGTGAGGATGTTGGTCGGGATCATCATCGTCGTGTACACGATGATCGGCGCGACCAGGTTGGGCAGCAGCTCCTTGAACAGGATGTAGAACCGTCCGGCTCCGAGGCTGCGCGCGGCCTCCACGTACTCGCGCTCCCGCAGGGAGAGCGTCTGGCCGCGCACCACGCGGCCGACGTAGGGCCAGCCGAAGAAGCCGATCACCAGGATCATCACGAACAGGCGCACGCCCGTGCCGGTCAGTCCCAGCATCTCGTTCGGCATGACCGAGACCAGCGCGATGATGAAGAGCAGCTGCGGGAAGGCCAGCAGGCCGTCCATCACGCGGCTGACGGCGGCGTCGACCCAGCCGCCGAAGAAGCCGGCGAGCACACCGAGGACCGTGCCGAGCACCACGGCCACCAGGGCCGACAGGAAGCCGACCAGCAGGGAGATCCGGGCGCCGTAGACGATGCGGGCGAAGATGTCGCGGCCGCTGACGGGTTCGACACCGAGGAGGTGGTCCCCGCTGATGCCGCCGAGGGACCCGGTGGGGGTCGAGAAGAGCGGGTCGATCAGGTCCTCGTGGTGCGTCTCGGGATCCTGGCCGACCAGGTTCGCGATCAGCGGGGCGAACACCGCGACAAGGATCAGCAGGAGAACGACCATGCCGCCCGCCAGGGCCAGCTTGTCCCGCTTCAGGCGCTCCCAGGCGATGCGGCCGAGGGAACGTCCTTGTACCGCCTTCGCCTCGGCGGAGCCGGCAACGAGCGCCGCCTCTTCGGCCGCGCTCGGCGCGGCTTCGGCCGTCGGCTCGTGCAATGGTGCCGTCATCGTGGCAGGGACCCCTCTCAACCGGCGGTAGCCGGCCCACGCTTGCCGCTGTAGCGGCGTGATCAGTCCGTCGTACACATCTGGAGGTTTAAACCCCCTGGACGGGGAGTCTTCAACGCCTCGGTGATCTGAAGCCAGACTTCAAGGCGAATGGATGCGTAACCGTGATGCCGTCAGGAGGGTTCCGTTATCCGAACGCCGGGTAACGGGGGGCGGACACATGACAATGGGGGCGAAAGGTGCCTCGCAACCCATTTACCCGCGTAGATCGGGACATACCACCCAGGGGCGGTACGGGTGCGGGAGCGGACGCTCCACTGTGTGGACTCCCTCTGACGGATCACGCCCACCCGGGCGGGTGGACCGTGTCCGCACAGATCATCTCAGTACGCGGAGGGGAATCCGTAACCGCCCGCCGCCGGCGCCTGGACGGGAGCCGCGTGCGCCTCCCGGTCGTAGAACGGCCGCGCGTTGGCGCGCAGCCACAGAGCCACCGGGTCGTACTCGTCGGACATCGCCACGGTCGACACCGGCAGCCCGTCCGGCACCGCGCCGATCGACTGCTGCATCATCGCCCGCACCGAGTCCACGGCCGGCGGGCTGGTGTCGTACACATCGAGCCCGATGGCGAGGTACGGGGCGCCGAGCGCGGGCTGCACCCAGGCGCGGCGCAGCGAGCGGACGGCGGCCGTCCGGTGCGCGTTCTGGGTGAGCAGGGCGTAGAACTGCGGGATCTCGATGCCGGGCTCGGACAGCCGCAGCGGGCCCGCGGGCTGCCGCTCCAGGCCGGTGGCGATGCGCCGCAGATCGAGCCAGGGGATGCCGACACCGCCGCCCGGGGCGTGCGGGTTCAGCCAGAGGCCGTAGTGGTCGGGGTACAGGGTGCGGGCCACGTCGAGCCCGTCGGCCACCTCGTACGAACGGCTCCAGCCGCTGGCCGAGAGCTCCTGGGCGGAGGTCACACAGGGGGCGTAGCCGAAGCCCTCGACCTCCATGTTCCCGTACTGGGCGTCGGGCGAGCCCGCCTGGCCGTGCCAGAGCAGCATCCACACCTGGCCGGACGGCGGGGTCGCCAGCGCGCGCAGGAGCGCCTCGTAGGCGTCGTAACGCCCGGGCGTCACTTGGCGCAGCATGTGCTCGACCTGCCCGGCCGCGGCCGTGCCCGACGCGCTCACCTTCTACCGCCCCTTCGCGACATCACTGACATACCGGTCCTACGGTTCGCATGCGACGGGGTGCCCCGTTCACTTGAACATCGCACCACTCCGACCGAGCCATGAAACCAGCTTAAGTGGCGATCCCGACAGCACCGTTGCGCTCCGCCGGGTTTGGTGTTCTGAGCTCGGGACTCTCCGTGCGCTGTCGGGTGCGGGCCGTGTGGGGCCGGGCGCACCCTGCGGGCGGCCCCGGAACGGCCCGCCTCAGAACGCCCGGGTGTAGAACGGCCGGACCTCGTCCCGGAGCCAGTGGCCCACCGGGTCCTGGGCCACGTCGAGGAAGACCAGGTTCACCGGGTGGGGCAGGGGGATCCTGCCGAGGGCGCGGCCCAGGGCGTCCAGGGGGAGGGTGCGCGCGTTCTCGTCCCAGTGGGTCACCTCCACGCCGACGAACATCACGGTGTCGCCGCCCTCGATGCTCGCCAGACAGCGCCGGGCGCTCAGCACCAGGCCGGTCGCCTCGAACTCCGCCGAGGCCGCGGCCAGGAAGTCCACCGGGTCGTCCTGCCAGTCCGGCTGGAAGAGCCGGACCCGGCCGCCGCTCGCGGGCCCGTCCAGTTCGGTCCGGCCGGCCCGGCACAGCTCGGCGACGGCGGCCGGGGGCACCGGCATCCCGACCGTGCCGTCCGGATTGAGCACGATGCCGGCCTGGGGCGGCAGACCGCGCGCGAACTCCACGGCGGGCGCCACCGTGTACGCCATGTGGTCGCCGACGACCTGGCGGAACTGCTGCTCCGAGGTGAAGACCGGCACGTACGCCTGCCCGGCCAGCTCGATCGTGGGCAGGTCGAGCGGTCCGCTGTGCGGGCCGCCCCCCTCCGGCAGCGGCACCCAGATGAAGCTGCGCCCCAGGACCTCCACGATCCGGGCCCCCGTCGAGGGCGACGGAGGGAGCCCCAGGGAGGCGGCCAGCACCTCCTCCAGCTCGTTGCCCGGCCATCCCGTGTGGGGGTGCGCGTGTGCCGCAATGTCCTGTGCCTGGAAGTCCATCTCCACCGCCTGCTCCGACCGCTTGTGCGGTTGACGAGGTTAGTCGTCGTCAGTCGTCCTGCGTCGCGTCGTCCTCAGTCGCCGAAGTCGATGCGGCGCAGTACGTCCGCCGCGGCACGGTCGACGAGCACCGCGGAGCCGCAGCCCTCCGGGAGGTCGCCCTTCTCCACCGAGCGCAGCAGCCGGCCGACCGCGCCGCGGTGGCGCGCGAACGCGTACCGCGAGACGCCCCGGCCGCGCTCGCGCTGGCCGTCCAGGGCCGTGCCGGGATCGACGTCGAGGAGCAGCAGGTGCAGGGTGCCGCCGCGGCGCCGGGCGTCCCGCGCCAGCCAGCTGCGCACCCAGGCCTGCGTACCGCAGTCGTGCACGACGACGCCCTCGCCGGAGCGCAGGGCGCGGCGCAGACCCGCGTAGTGCGCGGCGCGCACGAGGGGCCGGTAGACCGCGTACGGCAGGAAGCGGGCCAGGCGCTCGTCCCAGCGGTCGCGGGTGTCCTGGGAGTCGACGCGGCGGCCGGTCACCGCCCGGCGCATCAGGGTCGACTTGCCGCTGCCCGGCAGGCCCGTGACCACCACCAGATCGGCCGCGCCGAAGCGCAGACCGTGCGGGCTGTGTCCCGAGCGGGCCCGCAGATCGCGGACGACGGGCGTCACCAGCGGATCGCACGCCTCCCTGGCCGGAGCGGGTGGCTGCTTGGGCAGCGCGATGCCCGAACTGGTCGCGTACGCCGTGGTCCTGTTCACCCTGATCGTCCTCCCCATGGGGTCGGCAGACCCATCTCCGTCGAGTGTAAAGAGAAGGTAATGCGCTGGTCCCCCTGTTTCTGTTCTTGTCCTGCCACAGCCCCGTCACAGATCACTGTGAACGCCCTGGTTACCCCCACGGAACCCCGCGCGGCCCGCTGCCCCGGCCGGGGGCGTGCAATGATGTGCCCGCCAACTGCATACCGGCCGTTTGAATCCGCGCGGGAGAGTTCCGGGAAACACGTACACCCAGGTGTACGAATGCCCGGGCGCCGAAGGAGCAAGTCCCTCCCTTGAATCTCTCAGGCCCCCGTTACCGCGCGGACGAGGCACATCTGAAAAGCGGGCCGCCCCCTGACCGTCAGGGCGTCGGCCCCACCCAAGGTGCAAGTCAGTGACCCCGGTGTTCACCGGTGGCCACGGCGAACCTCTCAGGTTCCGATGACAGATGGGGAGGAACGACCTCGCCGTCATGCCTTGGGAGCCCCGCCGATGAGCAGCAACGCCTCCGTTGAACCGCGCCGCACCGCGCTCGATGCCCTGCACCGTTCGCTGGGCGCGACGATGACCGACTTCGCCGGCTGGGACATGCCGCTGCGGTACGGCTCCGAGCGCGACGAGCACCTCGCCGTCCGGACCCGGGCCGGTCTCTTCGACCTCTCGCACATGGGCGAGATCACGGTGAGCGGCCCGCAGGCCGCCGCGCTCCTGGACTTCGCGCTGGTCGGCAACATCGGCGGGGTGAAGACCGGCCGGGCCCGCTACACGATGATCTGCCGGGCCGACGGCGGCATCCTCGACGACCTGATCGTCTACCGCCTCGCCGACACCGAGTACATGGTCGTGGCCAACGCCTCCAACGCCCAGGTGGTCCTGGACGCCCTCACCGAGCGCGCCGCCGGCTTCGACGCCGAGGTGCGCGACGACCGGGACGCGTACGCGCTGCTCGCCGTGCAGGGCCCCGAGTCCCCCGGCATCCTGAAGTCCCTGACCGACGCCGACCTCGACGGCCTGAAGTACTACGCGGGGCTGCCCGGCACCGTCGCGGGCGTCCCGGCGCTGATCGCGCGCACCGGCTACACCGGCGAGGACGGGTTCGAACTGTTCGTCGCCCCGGCCGACGCCGAGAAACTGTGGCAGGCGCTGACCGACGCCGGCGCCGCGGCCGGGCTCGCGCCCTGCGGGCTCTCCTGCCGGGACACCCTGCGCCTGGAGGCGGGCATGCCGCTGTACGGCCACGAGCTGAGCACCTCGCTCACGCCGTTCGACGCGGGGCTCGGCCGGGTCGTGAAGTTCGAGAAGGAGGGCGACTTCGTGGGCCGCGAGGCGCTGTCCGCCGCCGCCGCCCGCGCCGAGTCGCAGCCCCCGCGCGTCCTGGTCGGTCTGATCGCCGAGGGCCGCCGGGTCCCGCGCGCCGGCTACCCCGTCGTCGCCGGCGGCAAGGTGATCGGCGAGGTCACCTCCGGCGCGCCCTCGCCGACGCTCGCCAGGCCGATCGCGATGGCGTACGTCGACGCGGAGCACGCGGCGCCCGGCACCACCGGTGTCGGCGTGGACATCCGGGGCAGTCACGAGCCGTACGAGGTCGTGGCACTGCCGTTCTACAAGCGCCGGAAGTGACACTGGTCCGCAAGCACCGCCCGTGACGCCGGTCGGCAGGCGCCACACGTGATTCTGGGCACATCCACCCAGCTCACCCGTACTCCCCCGGCATCAGCACTCACCCGCGTACAGGAGAATTCACGCCATGAGCAACCCCCAAGAGCTGCGTTACAGCAAGGAGCACGAGTGGCTGTCGGGCGCCGAGGACGGCGTCTCGACGGTCGGCATCACGGAGCACGCGGCCAACGCGCTCGGCGACGTGGTGTACGTCCAGCTCCCCGAGGTCGGTGCCGCGGTGACCGCGGGCGAGACCTGCGGCGAGCTGGAGTCGACCAAGTCGGTCAGCGACCTGTACTCGCCCGTCACCGGTGAGATCACCGAGATCAACCAGGATGTCGTGGACGACCCCGCGCTGGTGAACACCGCCCCCTTCGAGGGTGGCTGGCTCTTCAAGGTACGGGTGACGGACGAGCCGAAGGACCTGCTCTCCGCCGCCGAGTACGCCGAATTCTCCGGCTCCTGACTCCGGCTCCCCGCCCTTCCGGCTCCTCGCTAAGGACCCCAGACCGATGTCGCTTCTGAACACGCCCCTGCACGAACTCGACCCGGACGTCGCCGCCGCCCTGGACGCCGAACTGCACCGTCAGCAGTCCACCCTCGAGATGATCGCCTCGGAGAACTTCGCCCCGGTCGCGGTCATGGAGGCCCAGGGCTCGGTCCTCACCAACAAGTACGCCGAGGGCTACCCCGGCCGCCGCTACTACGGCGGCTGCGAGCACGTCGACGTGGCCGAGCAGATCGCCATCGACCGGGTCAAGGAGCTGTTCGGCGCCGAGTACGCCAACGTGCAGCCGCACTCGGGCGCCTCCGCCAACCAGGCCGCGCTGTTCGCGCTGGCCCGGCCCGGTGACACCATCCTCGGTCTGGACCTCGCCCACGGCGGTCACCTGACCCACGGGATGCGGCTGAACTTCTCCGGCAAGCAATTCGACGTGGTCGCCTACCACGTGGACGACGCCGGCCTGGTCGACATGGCCGAGGTCGAGCGACTCGCCAAGGAGCACCGCCCCAAGGTGATCATCGCGGGCTGGTCGGCGTACCCCCGGCAGCTGGACTTCGCCGAGTTCCGCCGGATCGCGGACGAGGTCGAGGCGTACCTGTGGGTCGACATGGCGCACTTCGCGGGCCTCGTCGCGGCGGGCCTGCACCCGAACCCGGTGGAGTACGCGGACGTGGTCACCTCCACCACCCACAAGACGCTCGGCGGGCCCCGCGGCGGGATCATCCTCGCCAAGAAGGCCTTCGCGAAGAAGCTGAACTCGTCCGTCTTCCCGGGCTTCCAGGGCGGCCCCCTGGAGCACGTGATCGCGGCCAAGGCGGTCTCCTTCAAGGTCGCCGCCACCGAGGAGTTCAAGGAGCGCCAGGAGCGTACGGTCGACGGCGCGCGCATCCTCGCCGAGCGGCTGACGGCGGCCGACGCCCGCGAGGCCGGGGTGAACGTGCTCTCCGGCGGCACGGACGTGCACCTCATCCTGGTCGACCTGCGCGAGTCCGAGCTGGACGGGCAGCAGGCCGAGGACCGGCTCCACGAGGTCGGCATCACGGTCAACCGCAACGCCGTCCCGAACGACCCCCGGCCGCCGATGGTCACCTCGGGCCTGCGGATCGGTACGCCCGCGCTCGCCACCCGCGGCTTCACGGCCGAGGACTTCGCCGAGGTCGCGGACGTCATCGCCGAGACGCTGAAGCCGGTCTTCGACGCGGCGGCGCTCAAGGCCCGGGTGACGGCTCTGGCCGAGAAGCACCCGCTGTACCCCGGCCTGGGCAAGTAGTCCGTTTCGCGGGGTACCGCGCACACTGGATGTGCACGCGGTACCCCGTGGCCCGGATCCCTGCCGCCCGACCCTCTCCGCTCCACCCCGCTTCACCCCGTTTTGAGGAGTTCCCGTGGCCATCTCGGTCTTCGACCTGTTCTCGATCGGCATAGGCCCGTCCAGCTCCCACACGGTCGGCCCGATGCGCGCGGCCCGCATGTTCGCGCTTCGCCTGCGCAACGAGGATCTGCTGGCCCCCGTCGTCTCGGTCCGCGCGGAGCTGTACGGCTCCCTGGGCGCGACCGGCCACGGACACGGGACCCCCAAGGCGGTGCTGCTCGGCCTGGAGGGCGCCTCGCCGCGCACGGTGGACGTCGAGGGCGCCGACGACCGGGTCGAGAAGATCAAGTCGTCGGGCCGCCTCGACCTGCTCGGCGAGCACGGCATCGACTTCTCCTTCGACGACGACCTGGTGCTGCACCGCCGCAAGACCCTGCCGTACCACGCGAACGGCATGACCCTGTGGGCGTACGACGCCTCGGGTGCCGAGGTGCTCTCAAAGACGTACTACTCGGTGGGCGGCGGATTCGTCGTCGACGAGGACGCGGTGGGCGCGGACCGCATCAAGCTGGACGACACGGTCCTGAAGTACCCCTTCCGAACGGGCGACGAGCTGCTGCGGCTCACCCGGGAGACCGGCCTGTCCATCTCCGCGCTGATGCTGGAGAACGAGCGGGCCTGGCGCACCGAGGAGGAGATCCGCGAGGGGCTCCTCGCCATCTGGCGGGTGATGCAGGCGTGCGTCTCGCGCGGCATGTCCCGCGAGGGCATCCTGCCCGGCGGCCTGCGCGTGCGCCGCCGCGCGGCCGTGTCGGCCCGCCAGCTGCGCGCCGAGGGCGACCCGCTGGCGCACGCCATGGAGTGGATCACCCTGTACGCGATGGCGGTGAACGAGGAGAACGCGGCGGGCGGCCGGGTCGTGACCGCCCCCACCAACGGCGCCGCGGGCATCATCCCCTCGGTTCTGCACTACTACGTGAACTTCGTCGCGGGCTCCTCCGCCACGGCAGAGGAGAAGGACGACGGCGTCGTACGCTTCCTGCTCGCCGCGGGCGCCATCGGCATGCTCTTCAAGGAGAACGCGTCCATCTCGGGCGCCGAGGTCGGCTGCCAGGGCGAGGTCGGCTCGGCCTGCTCGATGGCGGCGGGCGCGCTGGCGGAGGTGCTCGGCGGATCCCCCGAGCAGGTCGAGAACGCCGCCGAGATCGGCATGGAGCACAACCTCGGCCTCACCTGCGACCCGGTCGGCGGCCTCGTCCAGATCCCCTGCATCGAGCGCAACGGCATGGCGGCGGTCAAGGCCGTCACGGCGGCGAAGATGGCGATGCGCGGCGACGGCTCGCACAAGGTCTCCCTCGACAAGGTCATCAAGACGATGAAGGAGACGGGCGCGGACATGTCCGTCAAGTACAAGGAGACGGCCCGGGGCGGGCTCGCTGTGAACATCATCGAGTGCTGAGCGGCTGGGAACCTGGACCTGTTCCGGGGGGCGCGTGCTCCGGCGCAACCTTCGGGGCGTCGGTGGGCGTGAGGGTAGTACGGGCCAAGTGCGGGCACCACAAAGGGGATTGCCCCCCACAGGCCCCAGGAGGCACGTCCGTGTTTCCGGCCACCCAGCACCAAGGAGTCACGCATGTTGCGCGGCATCGACGTAAGCGCCTACCAGTCGTCCTCGTACAGCACGGAAGGTCTGTCCTTCGTCTTCGTCAAGGCCACGGAAGGCCGGACGTACGTCAACCCGAAGCTGAGCGCGCAGACGAAGCGGGCCAGGGACGCCGGCTGCGTGGTGGGGTTCTACCACTTCCTGTGGCCCGGCAACCTCACCGCCCAGGCCGAGTACTTCGTCAGCAAGGCCCCGGAGAAGGCGGGCGACATCCTCGCCGTGGACTGGGAGACGACGGGCGAGGGCACCCACGCCAGCAACGCCGAGAAGGACCGCTTCATCCGCAAGGTGCGCGAACTGCGGCCGAACAACAGGGTCCTTCTGTACTGCAACCGGAGCTTCTGGTTGAACGTGGACACGACGTCCTATGCCGGTGACGGTCTGTGGATCGCCGACTATGTGTCGTCGGGCAAGCCCCGCATCCAGGCCAAGTGGCGCTTCCACCAGTACACGGACGACCCGCTGGACAAGAACGTCGCCGATTTCTCCAGCAAGGCGGCCCTGCGAGAATGGGCCGAGGACGCCTGAGGCGTCCGGCCGAACGGTCCCGGTACGAGGGGAGGCTGCTCAGCAATGGGCGGGAGTGTCGCTGCGGTGAGCAGCAATGATGTGTACTCGTTCAGCAAGCCGAATCGGGAGAGCGTCACGCTGCTCGCGGGGCTCGGGGTCGAGGGTGATGTGCATGCCGGGGTCACCGTCAAGCACCGGTTCCGCATGCGGAAGGATCCCTCGCGGCCCAATCTGCGGCAGGTGCACCTCATCCACGAGGAACTGTTCGACGAGGTCCGGGCGGCCGGGTTCGAGGTCGCGGCCGGGCAGCTCGGGGAGAACGTCACCACCCGGGGCCTCGATCTGCTGGGACTGCCGGCCGGGACCCTGCTGCGGCTCGGGGACGAGGCCGTGGTGGAGGTCACCGGGCTGCGCAATCCCTGTGCGCAGATCGACACCTTTCAGAAGGGGCTCATGAAGCAGGTCGTGGGCCGGGGCGAGGACGGCGGGCCCCGGTTCAGGTCCGGGATCATGAGTGTGGTCGTCGCCGGCGGGCTCGTGCGGCCCGGGGACCCCGTCGAGGTCGAACTGCCGGCCGGGCCGCATCTGCCGTTGGAGATCGTCTGAGCGGTGGGCGAAGGGGTTACGCGGTGAAGTCCGGGGTGCGTTCCCTGGACGCCTCCGCCAGGGCCTTCGTCACCCCGTCCACGTCCGCCTGGAGGCCGTAGACGGGGGTGCCGGGCTGCTGGCGCCAGGAGTCGTCGAGGGTGCCCGAGTCCACGGTGTCGAAGCCGAGTTCGTCGATGAGGGCGCGTACGACCTGCTTGGCGGCCGGGTCGTCCGCCGCCACCGGCAGGGCGATGCGGTCGGCGGCGCCGGCCGGGCGGGGACGGTCCAGGATGTCCTGCGCGTACGTGCCGTTGAAGGCCTTCACGACCGTGTGGCCGAGGTGCTGGGCCGTCCAGCGGGACTCCGTGAGGCCCTCGTCCAGGATCGCGGCGATCCGGCCGTCCCGCTGCGGGTAGTAGTTGCCGGTGTCGATGACGGTCACTCCGTCGGCCGCCTGGTCCAGCAGTCCGGACGGCAGGTCGGGAATCGCCTTCAGGGGAATCGTGACGACGACGATCTCGGCGCCCCGGGGGGCCTCCTCGACGCTCACGGGGGTGGCTCCGGTCTCCTCCGCCAGGGCCGTGAGCGTCTGCGGGCCGCGGGAGTTGGCCACGTACACGTCGTGCCCGAGTGCGGTGAGGCGCCGGGTGAGGTTGCCGCCGATGTTTCCTGCTCCGATGATGCCGATCTTCATGGGACTCGCCCTTCGAGGGGTGGGAGGGGCTCCTGACGCCCTGTACCAACCCCGGGGCATACCGGGCTATTCCACTCTCCACCCGGATGGCCGAACACGGCGAAGGGGCGCCCTCCGTGAACCGGTGGGCGCCCCTTGTGCCGGGGTCACTTGTTGATGTGGGCCCAGAACTCGTCGAACGAGAGCAGCTTGTCGCCGTTGAGGTCCTGGGCGGCGATGACGGCCTCGGCCACCGACTCCGTGACGTTCCAGTCCCCGCCCTGGGCCAGGGCCTTCTTGAACTCGGCGGCGGTGATGTAGCCGTCCCCGTCCACGTCGATGCGCTCGAACGCCTTGCGTGCTTCCTCGATGTCCGCCACCGGACCCGCCCCTTCGTGGTGCTTCACTGACGAGGTCAGATTAACGTTCCACTCCGGCACGCGGCGCGCCGACCACCCGGGCGGACTCCTCAGTGCCAGGGCTCGTAGTGCGGGTTGCTCTCGCAGTCGCTCATGATCTCGGTCTTGGTCTTCTTGTCGACGGGGCAGACGCCGATGATGTACTGCCGCGCGATACCGCCCGGGAAGGCGACCTCGACCTGGTCGGCCCACCTGTGGGTGTCGCCGATGGTCCTGTTGACGTCCACGCCGCCCGGGGCGTCGATGTAGTAGTTGTAGCCGCTCTTCCACCACGTCTTGTAGAGGTCGTGGTCGTAGCTCGTGGAGACGTACGGGGAGGGCTGGTTGACCAGGACGTACTGCTCGATGTCGTACTGGCCGTCGATGACGTCCTTCGGCAGGAAGCCCTGCTCGAAGACGACGGAGGGGCCGCGGCCGTCGCTGCGGTAGAGCGTGCCGCAGCCGGTGCGCCAGACGGGGTCGGGGGTGATGCGGTCGACGTCGACGCGGTGGTCGGCGGCGGCGTGCACGGGGTCCGCGTACCGGGGGCAGGCGGGGGCGGCTGCCGCCTTTGCGGTGGGCGGGCTGGTGGGGGGTGTTGCGGCGGAGGTGGTGAGGAGTGCGGTCAGGGTGAGGGCGAGGGTGGTTGCGTGACGCTTCCAGCGGGTTGTGATCATGGGAGCACGATCTCGGCGGGGTCTGCTTCGGGGGCGGACCCTCACTCGTTCGGCGGCGAGTCCGTGGGCGGGGTTGCCAGCGGGTTTGTCTCGCCCCCGCCGCCCCTACCCGTTCCCGACACTGACTCGGGGGCGCTGCCCCCGAACCCCCGGTCCTCAAACGCCGGACAGGCTATCTGGTAGCCCGTCCGGCGTTTGAGGACGAGCGCGCAGCGCGATAGGGGGGCGAGGGGGCGCAGCCCCCTGTGTGGATGGGAACGGGTAGGGGCGGCGGGGGCGAGGCACCCCTAGCGGTCCGCCACCCGCATTTCGAACCACGTCGTCTTGCCGCGCGGCAGGAGGTCGACCCCCCAGCGGTCGGAGAGTTTGTCGACGAGGAACAGGCCCCGCCCGCTGACGTCCATGTCCTGCACCGGCATCAGACACGGCAACCCCCGCGAGGGGTCACGGACCTCGACCCGGATCCAGCCGCGCCGGCGCCGCATCCGGAGCCCGAAGACCCGCGCCCCCGTATGCCGCACGGCGTTGCCCACGAGTTCCGACACCAGTAACACGGCATCCTCGGTCATCTTCGGCGAGAGCCCCCACTGGCGGAGCACCACGACCTGGGTGAGCCGGCGCGCCGCGGCGGCGGACTCCGGCCGGGACGGCAGCGGCACCTCCGCCTCGGTGGGATCGCCGAACAGCTCCAGTGCCTTCAGCGCGTGTTCGTCCTCGACAGCAGGCGACCAACGCGCCGCGGTCGCACTCCCGTGCCGCCGCGGCTGTTCGATACCCTCCAGCCCCGCCATGCCCCCATCATGACCCCCGGAAGGGCTTCTTCGGGGTGTTCCGGAGGAATACACCCCCCGGAACCCGTTGTTCCGCATCATCCGATTGACATATGCCATCGGCATCACTGCGACCCATGCACCCCAACTGGCCTGCGTGAACAGGGCCGTTGGGGGCAATCGACCGCGCTCCCCCGCAAGGCAGCCTTAAGGCTGTCTTAAGAGTCGGATAAGCCGTCCCTCCGCGCCATATCTCCACGCGGACGGGTGATACATCGCGTCAACAGCAAGTGGACCGGCGGTATCGATTCAACGGCCGGCCGCTCAGCGGAACTTCGCCTTGCCCGGGCCCTCCTCGACGAAGCTGCGCATCCCCGACTCCCGGTCCTCCGTCGCGAACAGGCCCGCGAACCAGTTGCGTTCGACCGCGAGCCCGGTCTCGATGTCCGTCTCCAGGCCGACGTCGACGGACTCCTTGGCCGCGCGCAGCGCGAGCGCCGGTCCCTGCGCGAGCTTCGCGGCCCAGGCGTGCGCCTCGGTGTACACGTCGGCGGCCGGTACGACCCGGTCCACCAGGCCGAGCGTCAGGGCCTCGTCGGCCTTGACCATGCGGCCGGTGAAGATGAGGTCCTTGGCGCGGGAGGGGCCGATCAGCCGGGACAGGCGCTGGGTGCCGCCGGCGCCCGGGATCAGACCGAGGAGGATCTCCGGCTGGCCCAGCTTGGCGTTGTCCGCGGCGATCCTGAAGTCGGCGCACAGCGCCAGTTCGCAGCCGCCGCCCAGCGCGTAGCCGGTGACCGCGGCGACGACCGGCTTGGGGATGCGGGTGACCGCGGTGAAGGAGTCCTGCAGCGCCCGGGAGCGTACGACCATGGCCGCGTGGTCCATGGCCTGCATCTCCTTGATGTCCGCGCCCGCCGCGAACACCTTCTCGCCGCCGTAGAGGATCACCGCGCGTACGTCCTCGCGGCGGGTGGCCTCCTCGGCGAGTTCCTTGAGCCGGTCCTGGGTGGCGACGTCCAGCGCGTTCATGGGCGGACGGTCGAGGCGGATCGTGCCGACGCCCTCGGCGACTTCGAGATGCACAGTCATGGGAGGAGGTTAACGAAGGCTAACGCGTACGGCCCCGGTGTGCTCCGTCACAGAGGAGCGACGGAGTACACCGGGGCCGTACGGTCAGAGAAGAGAGCGGCGGGTCAGGCCGTCCACTTCTCCCATGACATGTTCCAGCCGTTGAGGCCGTTGTCCGGGTCGATGATCCGGTCGTTGGAGTTCTTCACGATCACCACGTCGCCGACGATCGAGCGGTCGAAGAACCACGCGGCCGGGGCTCCCCGGTCACCGCCGCCGCGCTGGTCGCGCAGGCCGATGCAGCCGTGGCTGGCGTTGTAGTTGCCGAAGGCGTCGCCGCCCCAGTAGTTGCCGTGGATGAACGTGCCCGAGTTGGACAGGCGCATCGCGTCGGGCACGTCCTTGATGTCGTACTCACCGCCGTAGCCGACCGTCTCGCCGTTCATACGGGTCACCCGCAGGCGCTCGCTGATGACCATCTGGCCGTTCCAGGTCTCGTAACCCGCCTTGCCCGTCGTGACCGGGATGGTCTTGATGACCTTGCCGTCGCGCTTGACGGTCATCTTCTTGGTCTTGACGTCGACGGTGGAGACCTGGCTGCGGCCTATCGTGAACTTCACGGTCTTGGCCTGCTCGCCGTAGACACCGGGCCTGCCCTCGACGCCGTCGAGGTTCAGGGTGACGGTGACCTTCGTACCGGACTTCCAGTACTTCTCCGGGCGGAAGTCGAGGCGGTCGTTGCCGAACCAGTGGCCCTCGACGTCGACCGCGGGCTCGGTCTTGATCTTTATCGCCTTCTCGATGTCCTCCGGGTGCGTGATGCCCCGGGTGAAGCGCACCGAGAAGGGCATTCCGACGCCGACCTTGGAACCGTCCTCGGGCGTGAAGATCCCGACGAACGTGTTCTTCGGGGTCAGCGTGGTGAACGCGGACTCCTCGGCGGCCTCACGGCCCTCGGAGTCCTTCGCCACGGCGTGGACCTTGTACTTGGTCGAGGCGGCGAGATGGGCGGCGGGCGTCCAGCTGGCGCCCCCGCCGGTGATCTCCCCCTCGACCGGGTTGCCCTTGGTGTCCTCGACCTTCACCTCGGTCAGCTTGCCCTTGGCCGCCGTCACCTTCAGCGCGCCGCTGGTCTTGACGGCGTCGGCGCCGTCCTTCGGCGCGATGGTCACGACCGCCTGCGAGACCTTGGTGTCCGCCTGGCTCGAATCCTTGTCCTTGCCCTTGTCCCCGCCGGACCCTGAGCCCGAGTCCCCTCCTCCGCCGCACGCGGTCACGAGAAGCAGCAGCACCCCCAGCACAAGTGCCAGGGCTCCCTTGCCGTTCCGTGTCCGCGCGCCAACCGACGCCCCCGATATCGGTCGCCCGTTCAAGTTCGTTCTCCCCTCGCACGGCCTGTTCAGGCCCGTACTACGGCGCGTCACGCGCACGCATCGCGCTAATTAATCACACTGCCAGGAGAGATGACCTCCCGGGAATGTCACCGTTCAGTCCCAACTGATCGAGCCGGGCGCGCGATGGGGCCTTTCCTGTGCGTACCCCTATGTCGGGCTACTTCACCGCGGAGCCCGCTTTCCAGGCTTTCCAGCCCATGTTCCACCCACCGAGGCCGTTGTCGGGAGCGACCTTCTTGTCATTGCTGCGGACGACCTCGACGACGTCACCGATGAGGCTGCGGTCGAAGAACCAGCCCGCCGGGGTCGCGGAGCTGCCGCCCTTCACATCGCGCAGTCCCACGCAGCCGTGGCTGACATTGGCCGTGCCGAACACACCCTCGGCCCAGTAGTTGCCGTGCAGGAAGGTGCCGGAGGAGGTGAGGCGCACGGCGTGCGGGACGTCCGGGATGTCGTACTCGCCCTTGCCGTCGGCCCGTTTGAAGCCGACGGTGGCCCCGTTCATCCGGGTCACCTCCAGCATCTCGGTGATCACCATCTTCCCGTTGTACGTGGTGTTCCCCGGCGCCCCCGCGGTGATCGGCACCGTGGACAGGAGTTCGCCGTCGCGGCTCACCCGCATGGTGTGGGCGGCGGCGTCGACGAGGCTGGTCTGGTCGCGGCCGACCGTGAAGGAGAAGGTCTTGTACTGCAGCCCGTACACGCCGGGGGCCGCCTCGACGTCCCGCAGCCGCAGGTCGACGGTGACCTTGGTGCCGGGCTTCCAGTAGGTCTCGGGCCGGAAGTCGAGGCGGTCATCACCGAACCAGTGCGGGGCGATCTCCGTCTTCGGTACGGAGGTCACGCGGATCGCGCGCTCGACCGCCGCCCGGTTCCCGATCTCCCGGTTGAACTCCAGGGACACGATCATGCCGGTGCCGACCGTCGAGCGGTTCTCCGGCATGACGTATCCGATGAACCGCTCGTCGGGGACGTACGTCGTGAAGGCCACGTGCCGGGCCACCCGCCGGCCGTGGGCGTCGAGCGCGACCGCGTCGACCGTGTACTTGGCGGCCAGCGCGAGCTTCGGGTCGTCGGGCCGCCAGGTCGTGCCGTCCTCGCCGATCGAGCCGGGCACCGGGAACTCCTGCGCGTCCTGGGACTTCACGGCTTTCACGGACTCCAGGCGCCCGGCCGGCACGCGTACCCGCAGGCCCTTCTCGGGCCGTACGCCCTTGCTGCCGTCGTCCGGCGAGACCCGGATCGCCTCCTCCGGCGAGCGGGGTTTGCCGAGCATCTCGTCCACCCCGTGCGAGGTGCATCCCGCGGCCGAGGCCAGCAGGCCCACCCATGTCAGTACGGCGGCCAGCGCGGCCCCTGCGCGCCCCGCGCGCGTCTGTGCGTGCATCACGTGGGACCCAACGACGCAACGCCCCCCGGGGAAGTGGGTCCGTTCGACGGGCGCCGGGCGGCGCCGGGCGCGCCTGACATTCCGTGCCTTTGTTCGGCCTGCGCCTCAGGAAACGTGAGTGCGAGCCCGGCTCTGGGCAGAACAGGGGGGAGGACGACGCGACAGGAGACCGCGGCCCGGGACGCCGCGGTCCTCCTCGTGCCGCTCCGACCGAGCCGCGGGAGGGCCCAGGGTGTCGAGCGCAGCCGAGCAGGAGGCAGTGCGGGAGCCGGTGCAGGAGGGGCGCGCCCTCGGCGGAGGGCTGCCCGCACAGGTCGCCCCCGCGGTGAACGGCACGGCGCGTTCGGCACCGGAGGTCGCCGCGTGGCCGGGTGCGCCGACCCCGCTCGGGGCGCGCTTCCATACCGGGCCCGACGGGGTCCCGGGCACCAACTTCGCCCTGTGGGCGGGCGGGGCCGAGTCGGTCGAGCTCTGCCTCTTCGGCTCACCGGACGACGGGGACGACGCGGGCGGCGAGGGCGGCGGCAGGGAGGTCCGGGTGCCGCTGACCGAGCTGACCCATGAGATCTGGCACGGCTTCGTGCCCGGCGTGCGGCCCGGACAGCGGTACGGCTTCCGGGTGCACGGCCGCTGGGACCCGTGGACCGGCGCCCGCTGGAACCCCGCGAAACTGCTCCTGGACCCGTACGCCCGCGCCGTGGACGGTGCCGGGCGCGACGAGTTCGGGAGCCTGCCGCCCGAGGTGTACGGGCATGTGCGCGACTGGCCGCAGCAGCACGTCGCGGACACCGTGCGCGACGACCGGGACTCGGCGCCCCACGTGCCCAAGGGGGTGGTCGTGCACGACGACACACCCGGCGACGAGTGGGCCGACGACCGGCGCCCGAAGACGCCGTGGGCGGACTCCGTCATCTACGAGCTGCACGTCAAGGGCTTCACCAAACTGCACCCGGGGATCCCGGAGGAACTGCGGGGCACGTACGCAGGACTGGCGCACCCCGCGGCGATCGAGCACCTGGTGGCGCTCGGCGTGACGGCCGTGGAGCTGCTGCCGGTGCACCAGTTCGCGCACGAGGACCATCTGCTGCGCCGGGGCATGAAGAACTACTGGGGCTACAACTCGATCGGCTACTTCGCCCCGCACGCGGGATACGCGGCCTCCGGGACCAACGGCCGGCAGGTCGGCGAGTTCAAGCACATGGTCCGCGCGCTGCACGCCGCCGGGATCGAGGTCATCCTCGACGTGGTCTACAACCACACGGCGGAGGCGAGCGAGCTGGGCCCCACGCTGTCGCTGCGCGGGATCGACAACCGCGGCTACTACCGGCTGCAGGACGACGCCCGGCGGTACGCGGACTACACGGGCTGCGGCAACACCCTGCACGTCGTCCAGCCGCACGTGCTGCGGCTGATCACGGACTCGCTGCGCTACTGGGTGACGGAGATGGGCGTCGACGGTTTCCGCTTCGACCTCGCGGCGGCGCTGGCCAGGTCCATGCACGACGTCGACATGCTCTCCCCGTTCCTCGCCGTCATCGCGCAGGACCCGGTGCTGCGCCGCGTGAAACTGATCGCCGAGCCGTGGGACGTCGGCTCCGGCGGCTACCAGGTGGGCGCCTTCCCCCCGCTGTGGACGGAATGGAACGACCGCTACCGCAACGCCGTACGGGACTTCTGGCGGGGCGCGCTGCCGGACGTGCGGGACCTCGGGTACCGGCTCTCGGGCTCCAGCGACCTGTACGCATGGGGCGGGCGGCGGCCGTACGCCTCGGTGAACTTCGTGACCGCCCACGACGGTTTCACCCTGCGGGACATGGTGTCGTACGAGCGCAAGCACAACGAGGCCAACGGCGAGGGGAACCGGGACGGCACGGACGACAACCGGGCGTGGAACTGCGGCACCGAGGGCGAGACCGACGACGCCCGGACACGCGCTCTGCGGCGCCGCCAGCTCCGTAACCTCCTGACCACGCTGCTGCTCTCCACCGGTGTCCCGATGCTGGTCGCGGGCGACGAACTGGGGCGCACGCAGGGCGGCAACAACAACGCGTACTGCCAGGACAACGAGATCAGCTGGCTCGACTGGAGCCTGCTGGACGACCCCGGCTGGCGGGCCCTGTTCGACCTGACCTCGCGGCTGATCGCGCTGCGCCACGCGCATCCGGTGCTGCGGCGGCGCGCGTTCTTCTCCGGGCGGGCGCACTCGGCGGACGGGCTGCGGGACCTGGCGTGGTTCACCGCGCAGGGCACGGAGATGACGGAACGGGACTGGTACGCGCCCGCCGGCACGCTGGGCATGTACCTGTCCGGGCGGGACATCCCGGGCCGGGACGCGCGGGGCGTGCCCGTGACGGACGACAGCTTCCTCGCGGTGCTGCACGCGGGGGACAGACCCGCGGGCTTCCTGCTGCCGGGGCCACCGTGGGCCCGCTCGTACGAGGTCCTCGTCGACACCTCGCGGGAGGAGCAGTCGGCCGCGCCGGACGTGGAGCACCGGGCGGGCGCGACGATCACCGTGCCGGCGCGGGCGGTGCTGCTGCTGCGGGTGGTGGGCTGAGCGGCCGGGCACGCGACGCCCAGCCGAAACTCGCTGGGTGTTGTCAGTGCCGAACCGTAGGCTCGCTGCTGATGCCCACCACACCTGCGCCCGCCGAGGGAACCGATGAGACCCGGCCCGCCGAGAGCCGTTCCGCCGTACGCAGCCTGCTGCGGCTGTGGCCGTATGTGAAGCCCGTGCGCGGGCGGTTGGCCGTCGCGGCCGTCGTCGCGGTGGTCGCCTCCTGTACGGGTCTGGTGATCCCGCTCGTCCTGAAGTGGATCGTGGACGGGCCGGTGGCCGACCGGAGCACGGGCGGGGTGTGGCTCGGGGCGCTGTACCTGCTGCTGCTCGGGGTCGCGGAGGCGGTGCTGTTCGGACTCCGGCGGTGGCTGGTGGCCCGGCCGCTCGCCGGGGTCGAGGCGTCGATGCGGGCCGATCTGTACCGGCATCTGCAGCGGCTGCCCATCGCGTTCCACGACCGCTGGCCGTCGGGACAGCTGCTGTCGCGGGGGACGACGGATCTGATGCTGCTGCGGATGTTCCTCGCGTTCCCGCTGACGTTCCTGCTGGTCAACTCGGTGACGATCGTCGTGGGCGTGCTGATCATGCTGGCCCAGGAGTGGACGCTGGGCCTGGTCCTGCTCGCGCCGGCCCTCCCGGTGATGGTCGTCTGCTGGCTCTTCGAGAAGCGGTACTCGCGGGTGGCGCGGCAGGCGCAGGACCAGGTCGGTGATCTGACGACGCTCGTCGAGGAGAGCGTGCTGGGGATCCGGATCATCAAGGGGTTCGGCCGTCACCGCAGCCAGGCGCTCGCCTTCCGGGAGCTCTCCCGGACCCTGCGCGGCACGGAGCTGGCGAAGGCGCGGCTGCTCGCCGCCATCTTCGCCGCGATCACGACGCTGCCCGAACTCGCCATCGGCGCGGCCCTGGTGCTCGGCACGGTGCAGGTGGCCGACGGCTCCCTGTCGGCCGGCACGCTGGTCGCGTTCCTCTCCACGGCCCTCGCCCTGCGCTGGCCCGTGGAGTCGATCGGCTTCCTGCTCGCGATGAGCCAGGAGGCGGCGACGGCCACGGAACGCTACTTCGAGGTCATGGACGCCGAGCCGGAGGCGGACACCGCGCCGGCGTCCGGGGCGGCACCGACGGCCGGGGGGACACGGACGTCCGGGGCGGGGGCCGGGCTCCGGTTCGAGGGAGTGCGGTTCCGGTATCCCGATGCCGGGAGCGACAGCGTTCCCGTGCTCGACAGCATCGACCTGCACATACGGCCCGGCGAGACCATGGCCCTGGTGGGCGGGACGGGGTCCGGGAAGACGACGCTCACCGCGCTCGTGCCCCGGCTGCACGAGGTCACCGCGGGCCGGATCACGCTGGACGGCGTGGACATCGCCGAGATGCCCAGGGAGGAACTGCGCGCCCTCGTGGCCGTCGCCTTCGAGGAGCCCACCCTCTTCTCGGCGGGGGTGGGAGAGAACGTCCTGATGGGGGCGCCGGACACCGCGGGCGAGGCCGAGCTGGCCCGCGCCCTGGCCGTCGCGCAGGCCGACTTCGTCCACGCGCTGCCCCAGGGGACGGACACCCAGGTCGGCGAGCAGGGCCTGAGTCTCTCCGGCGGCCAGCGCCAGCGTCTCGCCCTGGCCAGGGCGGTCGTCGGCAGCCCCCGCTTCCTCGTGCTGGACGATCCGCTGTCCGCCCTGGACGTCCACACGGAGGCCCTGGTTGAAGCGGCCCTGCGGCGCGTCCTCGCCGGGACGACCGCCCTGGTCGTGGCCCACCGCCCGTCCACGGTCCTGCTCGCCGACCGTGTCGCCCTGCTCTCCGGCGGGCGTGTCACCGCCGTGGGCACCCACCACGAACTGCTGCGGACGAGCGCGGAGTACGCCTGGCTGATGTCGGGAAGGACTCGGACGAGCGAGGAGGAGAACCGATGACGGCGCCCACCACCACCGCGCCGGCAGACGGCGGCACGGCACGGCCGACGGCGCCGCCGCCCCAGGAGGGCGATCCCTTCGACCGGGACGCCCTGCCCGCTCCCCCGCGCGCCACGGCCACCCTCCTGCGTTCCCTGCTCGCGCCCATGAGGGGCCGCGTCGTCCTCGCGGCGGTCCTCCTGCTGCTCCAGCAGGCGGCGGTGCAGGCGGGCCCGATGCTCGTGGCGTACGCGATCGACCGTGCCGTACCGGCCTTCCGCGCCGACGACCACGGCCCGCTGATCGCGGTGGCGGTCGCCTACGCGCTGTGTTCGGTGGCGGCGGGCGCCCTGCAGTGGGGCTTCGTCCTGACCTCGGCCCGTGTCAACCAGGACGTCCTGCTGGACCTGCGCGGCCGGATCTTCCGGCACGCGCAGGCGCTCAGCGTCGACTTCCACGAGCGCTACACCTCGGGCCGGCTCATCTCCCGTTCCACGACGGACGTCGAGTCGCTGCGCGAACTGCTCAGCGAGGGGCTCCAGGAGCTCATCACCGTCATCCTGTCGTTCGTCTACATCTCCACGATGCTGCTCTGGCTCGACCTCGGCCTCGGCGCGGTCGCCGTCGCGTCGTTCATCCCGCTGTACCTCCTCATCCGGCTCTACCGGCACCGCGCCGGGCGGATCTTCGCCGTCCGCTCGACCGCCATCGCCGCGGTCATCGTGAAGTTCGCGGAGACGATGAACGGCATCAGGCCGGTGCGCGCCTTCCGCCGCGAGGCCGTCAACGACTCGGCGTTCCACGCGCTCAACAGCCGCCACGAGCGCGTCAACGGCGACGCCATCCTGGAGATGGCCCGCTATGTCATCGGCTCCCGCCTGGTCGCCAACACGGCGGTCGCGGGCATCGTGCTGTGGGGCGCGTACCGGGTGGCGTCCGGGTCGCTCGCGCTGGGCGTGCTGGCCGCCGCGGTGCTCTATCTGCGGCGCCTGTACGACCCGATCGACCGGCTGGGCATGTTCCTCAACTCGTACCAGTCGGCGGCGGCCTCGATGGAGAAGATCGCGGGTCTGCTGGCCCAGGTCCCCTCGGTGCCGGAGCCGTCGCAGCCGCGCGAGCTGCCCGCGCGCGTCTCCGAACTGCCGGGCCGCGAGGTCGTGTTCGAGGACGTGCGGTTCGCGTACCGGACGGGCGGCGAGGTGCTGCCGACCTTCTCGCTGACGCTGCCCGCGGGCCAGACCGTAGCCGTGGTCGGCTCGACGGGCGCGGGCAAGTCGACGCTCGCCAAGCTGCTGGCCCGCTTCTACGACCCCACGACCGGCCGCGTCCTCCTCGACGGCGTGGACCTGCGCCACCTGTCGGTGCCCGAGCTGCGGCGCGGTGTGGTGATGGTGACGCAGGAAGCCTTCCTGTTCTCCGGCACGGTCGCCGAGAACATCGCCATCGGCCGCCCCGACGCCTCGCGCGAGGACATCGAGCGCGCAGCGAAGGCCATCGGCGCCCATGACTTCATCAGCTCCCTGCCGGACGGCTACGACACGGACGTACGCAAGAGGGGCGGGCGCATCTCGGCCGGGCAGCGCCAACTGGTGGCGTTCGCACGGGCGTTGCTGGCCGACCCGGCGGTGCTGATCCTCGACGAGGCGACCAGTTCGCTGGACGTGCCGGGCGAACGGGCCGTGCAGCGGGCCATGCACACGGTCCTGCGCGGCCGGACGGCCGTGGTCATCGCCCACCGGCTCTCGACGGTCGAGATCGCCGACCGGGTCCTCGTCATGGAGCACGGCCGCATCGTCGAGGACGGCAGCCCCGACCGGCTCGTCACGGACACGGGCCGCTTCGCGGACCTGCACCGGGCCTGGCGGGACAGCCTGGTGCAGGAGCACGCCGAGTGACCCTGGAAAGGATCCTCCGGCGACGGACGGACCGTCTGGAGCGCTTCGCGTACGAGGATCCCGGCGTGCCCGATCTCCGTGGCGGCGGCCGGTATCTGTGGTGGCTGGTCACCCGGCAGCCGGGGCGGTCGGTGGCGGGTGCGGTGCTGGCCACCGTCTGGCTGGTGCTCATGGCACTGACGCCGTATCTGCTGGCCCGGGCGATCGACGACGGTCTTGAGCCGGGCGACCTGGCGGCGCTGGCCTGCTGGTGCGCCGCGCTGCTGGGCCTCGGGGTGTTCAACGCCGTGGTGGGCGTGCTGCGCCACCGCACGATGACCAAGGTCCGGATGGACGCCAACTTCCGTACGGTGAAGCTCGTGGTCGGGCAGGCGACCCGGCTGGGCGCCGGGCTGTCCCGGCAGACGGGGACCGGCGAGGTCGTCACGATCGGCGTCGGCGACGTGCTGACGATCAGCGGGGCCCTGACCGTGGTGGGGCCCGGCGTCGGCTCGGTCGCCGCCTATGTCGTCGTGGCCGGGCTGCTGCTGTCCGTCTCGCCGCCGCTGGCCGCGGTGGTCCTGGTCGGCATCCCGGTGATCGTCGTCCTCATCGGCCCCCTGATGGGGCGGCTGCGGGGCGCGGAGACGGAGTACCGCGAGCTGCAGGGCACGCTGACCGCGCGGATCGGGGACCTCGCGGGCGGGCTGCGGGTCCTCAACGGCCTCGGCGGGAAAAGGCTGTTCGCCGACGCCTTCCGCCGGGACTCGCGGTTGCTGCGGGACCAGGGGTACCGGGTCGGGGCGGTGACCAGTTGGCTCCAGGCGCTCGGGGTGGGGCTGCCGACGGTGTTCCTGGCCGTGGTGACCTGGCTGGCGGCCCGGTTGGCGGCCCAGGGCTCGCTCACCGTCGGCGAGTTGGTCTCCGTGTACGGCTATGCCGCGGTCCTGGTGGGCCCGGTGGCGTTCTTCGTCGAGTGCGGCCAGCAGATCAGCCGGGGCGTGGTGGCCGCCCGGCGCGTCGTACGCTTCCTGGCCCTGGAGCCCCTGATCGCGGACGGCTCCCCCGCGGGCCCGGCGAAGGACTCCCCGGCGGGTCCGGCCGAGAACTCTGCTGCGGGTCCGGCTGAGAACTCCTCCGCGGCCCCCGCCGCCCGTCCCCCGCTGGACGCCCCGGCCGAGCCCTCGGTGCTGCACGATCCGCGGTCCGGGGTCCGCGTGGTGCCGGGCGCGCTGACCGCGCTGGTCGGCGCCCGGCCGGCCGAGTCCGCCGCCGTGGTCGACCGGCTGGGCCGGTACGTGGAGTCGGCCGCCACCTGGGGCGGCGTCCGGCTCGACGCGATCGCCCTGCCGCGGATACGCGAGCGCGTCCTGGTCGCCGACAACGAGGCCGACCTGTTCGCGGGCACCCTGCGCGAGCTGCTGGCCGGCCGCCTCGACCCGCACGGTCCGAGCGGCGCGGACGACGCGGCCGTCGGCAGGGCCGTACGCGCGGCCGTCGCGGACGACATCGTGCTCGGGCTGCCCGACGGGCTCGACTCGGCCGTGGACGCGCAGGGCCGCAGCCTCTCCGGAGGCCAGCGGCAGCGCGTACGCCTCGCGCGGGCCCTGCTCGCCGACCCCGAGGTGCTGCTCGCGGTCGAGCCCACCTCGGCGCTCGACGCGCACACCGAGGCCGCGGTCGCCGCCCGGCTGCGTGCGGCGCGCGCCGGCCGCACGACGCTCGTCACCAGCACCTCGCCGCTGGTGCTCGACCACGTGGACACCGTGTACTACCTGGTCGACGGCGAGGTCGCGGCCGTCGGCGGACACCGCGAACTCCTGGCGAGCGAACCGGGATACCGGGCGCTGGTGGCCCGCGACGCGGACCCGGACGGCGGGGAGGCCGGGAACACCGGCGGGTGGGACGCGCAAGAGACACAAGACGCACAAGAGGCGCAGGAGGCCGGCGGGACGGGAAGGGCGGCAGCTGCGGAAAAGGCCGTGCGGTGAGCGCGCGGCTGCCGGTCGCCGGACCGGCCGAGGTGCGCGCCGCCGCCGCCCGCCTGATCCGCGCGGACGGCCGCGCCTTCACCGCCGTACTCGTCCTGAACGCGCTGGCCGCCGCCGCCGGGCTGGCCGGTCCCTGGCTGCTCGGCCGCATCATCGACGAGGTCAGGGCCGGTGCCGGGGTCGCCGCCGTGGACCGGCTTGCGCTCGTCGTCCTGGTCTGCGCGCCCGTCCAGTTGCTGCTGGCGCGGGCCGCCCGCTTCGTGGGGCACCGGTTCGGGGAGCGGACGCTGGCGCGGGTGCGCGAGGAGTTCGTCGACCGGACGCTGGCCCTGCCCGCGTCCGTGGTGGAGCGGGCGGGCACCGGGGATCTGACGGCCCGGGGCACCGCCGACGTGGCCGCGGTGGGCACGACCCTGCGCGACGTGGGGCCCGAGCTGCTGATCTCCTCGGTGGAGGCGCTGTTCCTCATCGGCGCGGTCTTCCTGCTCGATCCGCTGCTGGGCGTCTGCGCGGTGCTGGCCCAGGCCGGTATCTGGTGGGCCCTGCGGTGGTATCTGCGCCGGGCCCGCCCCGCCTATCTGGCCGAGGGCGCCGCCACCTCGGAGGTCGCCGAGATCGTCTCGGCCACCACGGCCGGCGCGCGCACGGTCGAGGCGTTCGGGCTGCAGCGGCGGCGCGTCGCCGCGAGCCGCGACGCACTCGACGCGTCCCGCCGCACCCGCATGCGCACGCTGGACCTGCGGTCGGTGTTCTTCCTGTCCGTGGAGATCTCGAACGTCCTGCCGGTGGCCGTCGTCCTGCTGGTGGGCGGCGCCCTGCACGCGCGGGGCGCGATGAGTGTGGGCGCCGTCGTCGCGGCGGCCCTGTATCTGCGCCAGTTGGAGTCACCGCTCGACACGATCCTGATGCGGGTGGAGCAACTGCAGAGCAGCGGCGCCTCGTTCGCACGGGTGGAGGGCCTCGCCCGGGCCCCGCGCACCGGGGCGGGCTCGCCGTCGGGAACGCCGTCGGGAGCGCCGTCGAAGGCCTCCGCCCCGGTGGACGACCGGATCGACGTACGGGGGGTGCGGTACGCGTACGAGCGCGGCGGTGAGGTGCTGCGCGGAGTCGACCTGACCGTACGGCCCGGGGAGCGGCTGGCCGTCGTGGGCCCCTCGGGCGCCGGGAAGACGACCCTGAGCCGGCTGCTCGCGGGAGTCGACGTGCCGGGCTCCGGCAGCGTGACGGTCGGCGGGGTGCCGATCGCCGGGCTGGACCCGGAGCAGCTGCGGCGGCAGGTCGTGCTCGTCACCCAGGAGCACCACGTGTTCCTGGGCTCGGTCCGCGACAATCTGCTGATCGCCGATCCGGCCGCCGACGACGCCGCGTTGTGGGCGGCGCTCGCGGCGGTCGGCGCCGACGACTGGGTCCGTGAACTGCCGGACGGGCTCGGCACGGAGCTGGGCCCCGGCGGCCGTCCCCCGGCCGCGGGCCACGCCCGGCCGCCGGGCGGGGCGCCCGTCACGGACGGTTCCCGGGCCCAGCAACTGGCGCTGGCCCGGGTGGTGCTGGCCGACCCGCACACCCTGATCCTCGACGAGGCCACGGCACTGCTCGACCCGGCGACCGCACGGCACACGGAGCGCGCGCTGGCCGCCGTACTCGAAGGGCGCACCGTCATCGCCATCGCGCACCGGCTGCACACCGCGCACGACGCGGACCGGGTGGCCGTGATGGAGGACGGCCGGCTGACCGAACTCGGCACGCACGAAGGTCTCGTGGCGGCCGGCGGTGCCTACGCGGCGCTGTGGCACTCGTGGCACGGCGAGCACCCGCCCGGCTCCTGACTCCCCCTGATCTCCGCGGGGCGGTCCGGTGCTGCGGCAACCGGTCCGTATACCGAACATGACCATCCGGACAACGGAGCCTTTCCGGCCAACTTCTTGATGCGCACCTGACAGAACACCCGATCTCCTGCCACTCTTCCCACGACCCACCCGCAGCAACCTCACAGGAACCGCTGTGGCGTACAGGCACAAGCACGTGGTTCTGCGTTCCGTCTGTTCTGCGTTCCGTCCTGTTCTGCCCGGACGGCTCTCGGCCGTCCGGTCCCCCCTGGCCACGCGTTCGTGGCCACGCAGAAGGAGTCCGTGTTGAGACGCACCTCCCACAGACCCACCGCCCGTTCCCTCCCCCGCAAGGCGACGGCCGGCGCGCTCGTCGCCGTCGCCGCCCTGCTCGCCGCGGCCGTCCAGACGGGCGCCGCGACCGCCGACGCCCCACCCGCCCCGGGCAAGCTCGACAAGGGTTCCCTCGCCATCAAGCTCTCCCCCGCCCAGCGCGCCGCGCTGCTGAGCGACGCCGACTCCGCGAAGGCGGACACCGCGGCCGACCTCGGCCTGGGCGCCAAGGAGAAGCTGGTCGTCCGTGACGTCGTCAAGGACGCGGACGGCACCGTCCACACGCGCTACGAGCGCACCTACGCCGGACTCCCGGTCCTCGGCGGCGACCTGGTGGTCGACACCGCGAAGTCGGGGAGGACGGAGGGCGTCACCCGGGCGGTGAAGGCCCGGCTCACGGGACTCGCCACCAGCGCCGCGGTGAAGCCGGCGGTCGCCGAGAAGCAGGCGCTCAGGGCGGCCTCGGCCGAGGGCTCGAAGAGGACCGAGGCCGACGGGGCCCGCAAGGTGATCTGGGCGGCGAGCGGCAAGCCGACGCTCGCGTACGAGACGGTCGTCGGGGGCCTCCAGCACGACGGCACCCCCAACGAACTGCACGTCATCACGGACGCGGCCACCGGCGAGAAGCTCTACGAGTACCAGGGCGTCGACAACGGCACGGGCAACACCCAGTACAGCGGCTCGGTGACGCTCGGCAGCGCCCAGTCCGGGTCGACGTACAACCTCACGGACACGACCCGCGGGAACCACAAGACCAACAACCTGAACCGCGGCACGTCGGGCACCGGCACGCTCTTCTCCGGGCCGGACGACGTGTGGGGCAACGGCGCCGCCTCGAACACCGAGACGGCCGCCGCGGACGCCCACTACGGGGCCGCGCTGACCTGGGACTACTACAAGAACGTCCAGGGCCGCACGGGCATCCGCGGCGACGGCGTCGGCGCGTACTCCCGCGTCCACTACAGCAGCAACTACGTCAACGCGTTCTGGCAGGACTCCTGCTTCTGCATGACGTACGGCGACGGGTCGGGCAACGCCAAGCCGCTCACGTCGATCGACGTGGCCGCGCACGAGATGACGCACGGCGTGACCGCGAACACCGCGGGGCTCGTCTACAGCGGCGAGTCGGGCGGACTGAACGAGGCGACCTCCGACATCTTCGCGGCGGCCGTCGAGTTCTACGCGGGCAACAGCTCCGACGTGGGCGACTACCTGGTCGGCGAGAAGATCGACATCAACGGCAACGGCACCCCGCTGCGGTACATGGACAAGCCGAGCAAGGACGGCGCGTCCAAGGACAGCTGGTACTCGGGGATCGGATCGGTGGACGTCCACTACTCCTCGGGCCCCGCGAACCACTTCTTCTACCTCCTCTCGGAGGGCAGCGGCGCCAAGACCGTGAACGGCGTCGCCTACGACTCGCCGACCTCGGACGGTCTGCCGGTCACCGGCATCGGCCGGGAGAAGGCCGCGCTGATCTGGTTCAAGGCGCTCACCACGAAGTTCACCACCACGACCAACTACGCGGCGGCACGCACCGGCACGCTCGCGGTGGCGGGTGAGCTGTACGGCACCACCAGCGCCGAGTACACGGCCGTGCAGAACGCCTGGGCCGGCATCAACGTCGGCACCCGGCCGGGCGGCGGGGGCGGCGGCACGTCCTTCGAGAACACGACCGCGGTATCGATTCCGGACAACGGAGCCGCCGTCACCTCCTCGATAACTGTTTCCGGCCAGGCCGGAAACGCCCCCTCCAACTTGATCGTGACGCCGAACATCACCCACACCTGGCGCGGTGACCTGGTCATCGACCTGGTGGCACCGGACGGCTCCACGTACCGCCTCAAGTCCTTCAGCTCCTCGGACTCCGCGGACAACGTCACCGAGCCCTACACGGTCAACGCCTCGACCGAAGTCGCCAATGGCACCTGGCAGTTGAAGGTCCAGGACCAGGCGGCACAGGACACCGGCAGGATCAACAGCTGGAAGATCACCTTCCCGCAGAGTTAGCCGCGCGACCCCGGATCACAGCGGGTGCCGCCCCGGGACCGACGTCCCGGGGCGGCACTGCTTTGCCCGTGCTTTGCCGTCGCCTTGCTCCTCGATTCCGGTTCCGTTGCCCGGTCTTTGCGGGCGATCAAGTCCGCAATGCGTACGCCGATCTTCGGGCAGCGGACGATTTCCGGCCAACCTCCAGATGCCCCGCTGACATGTACGCGACCTAGCTGGCACTGTTCACCTCGCACGGCAGGCACACCCGCACCGCAACTTCACCGCAGTCCGGCCGCTTCCCCATACCGGTCGGTCACCCCCCACGAAGGAGCTTGTGTGACCCCCCTCTACGCGCGTCGCCACCGCACCACGCTCGCCATCGCCACCGCTGTCGCGGCCGGTGCCCTCCTCACCACCGGTCTGACCACCGCCGCCGCCCAGACCCCGGCGGAGACCTCCGACGCGACCCTCGCCGCGGCGCCGGTCCAGCTGACCCCGGCGGCCCGTACGACCCTCATCGCGAAGGCCGACGCCGCCACCACGGAGACCGCCGACGAGATAGGTCTCGGCGCCAAGGAGAAGCTGGTCGTCAGAGACGTCCTCAAGGACGCCGACGGCACCACCCACACCCGCTACGAGCGCACCTACGCGGGTCTCCCGGTCCTCGGCGGCGACCTGGTCGTCCACGAGACCAAGGCCGGGAAGACCACGGGCGTGACCAAGGCGACCAAGGCGACCATCAAGGTCACCGACGTCACCCCGTCCATCGCCAAGTCGGCGGCCGAGAAGCAGGCCGTGTCCGCCGCGAAGGCCGAGGGCAGCAAGAAGTCCGCCGCCGACAAGGCGCCCCGCAAGGTCGTCTGGGCGGCCGACGGCAAGCCGGTCCTCGCCTACGAGACGGTCGTCGGCGGCTTCCAGCACGACGGCACCCCGCAGGAGCTGCACGTCGTCACCGACGCCGAGTCGGGCAAGAAGCTGTACGAGTGGGAGGCGGTCAAGACCGGCATCGGCAACAGCCAGTACTCCGGCAAGGTCACCATCGGCACCTCCCTGTCGGGCTCGACGTACCAGCTCAACGACACCTCGCGCGGCTCGCACAAGACGTACAACCTGAACAGGGGCACCTCAGGCACCGGCACCCTGTTCACCGACGCGGACGACACCTGGGGCACGGGCGCGGCGTCCAACACCCAGACCGCCGCGGTCGACGCGCACTACGGCGCCCAGGTCACCTGGGACTTCTACAAGAACGTGCTCGGGCGCACCGGCATCAAGAACAACGGCGTCGCGGCCTACTCCCGCGTCCACTACAGCACGGCGTACGTCAACGCCTTCTGGCAGGACTCCTGCTTCTGCATGACGTACGGCGACGGCGCGGGCAGCGCCAAGCCGCTCACCTCGCTGGACGTCGCGGGCCACGAGATGAGCCACGGCGTGACCGCGAACACCGCGGGCCTCAACTACAGCGGCGAGTCGGGCGGTCTGAACGAGGCCACCTCCGACATCTTCGGCACGGCGGTCGAGTTCTACGCGGCCAGCTCGTCCGACGTCGGCGACTACCTCATCGGCGAGAAGATCGACATCAACGGCAACGGCACCCCGCTGCGGTACATGGACAAGCCGAGCAAGGACGGCGCGTCCAAGGACAGCTGGTCGTCCAGCCTCGGCTCGGTGGACGTGCACTACTCCTCCGGCCCGGCGAACCACTTCTTCTACCTCCTGTCGGAGGGCAGCGGCGCCAAGACGATCAACGGAGTCAGCTACAACTCCACGACGTCCAACGGCACGACGCTCACCGGCATCGGCCGCGACAAGGCCATCAAGATCTGGTACAAGGCGCTCACCGAGTACATGACGTCCACGACGAAGTACGCGGGCGCCCGTACGGCGACGCTGAGCGCGGCGTCGGCGCTGTACGGCTCGACGAGCACCGAGTACAAGGCGGTGGCGGCTGCCTGGTCCGGCGTGAACGTGGCATGACGCTCCGCTAGCGGTGCGCGGGGCGGTACCCGGGACGAGATCGGTCCCGGGTACCGCCCTACTCTTGGTTCCCATGCCCTTCACGTACGAGGACGTGGGCGCGACCCGCGACGGCCGGTGCCCACCCGGCTTCCACCCGCTGCACGTCCGCACCCGCATAGGAGAGGGCCACGAGGTCTTCACCTCCGCCTCCCAGGCGGTCATGACCTGGGAACTCCACAAGGCGGCCGGTGTCACCATCACGACGGACGCCCCCGAGGCCGCCCCGGGCGTCGACGTGACGGTCGGTCTGGGCTCCCTCATCAAGGCGCCCTGCCGGGTGGTCTGGACCCTCGACGAACCCCGCCGCGCCGGCTGGGCCTACGGCACCCTGGCCGGCCACCCGGAGTCCGGCGAGGAGGCGTTCGTGGTCGACCGCACGGGCGACGGCACGGTCTGGCTGACCGTGACCGCCTTCAGCCGCCCGGCGAAGTGGTACACCCGCGCGGGCGGCCCGGCGACGCGCGGCCTGCAGCACGCTTACGCGCGGCGGTGCGGGGCGGTGCTGCGGCGGATGTGCGCGGAGTTCGACCAGGCGTAGGCCCCGGCCGCCGCACCCGCCCTCGCCGCACGCCGCCTCGCCTCACCACATCCCGCCTCTCCACACCCCGGCTCACCGCATCAGCACCCCCGCTCCCTCCACCAGCTCCTCCGCCGGGACCGCCACCAGGCCCAGTTCCGCGTTGGAGGCGAGGAGCCGGTGGGCCGGGAGGATGCGGACCGTGTAGCCGAAGGGGCCGGTGCGGTCGAGGGCGAGCGGGCCCTCGTAGAGCCAGCGGCCCTCCGCGTCCGGGCCGCCCGCCGGTTTCAGCGGGAACGTCGTGCCGTCCGTGATGCGGTCCTCGGAGTCCACGCGGCCCGAGACCGCCTGGACCTCGACGTCGTCCGGGGCCAGGTCGCCGAGGCCGACGAGGACCCGCAGGGAGAGCGTCGAGCCCAGTTCGGCCGTGGCGGTCGCGGCCGTCGTCTCGACGTGGTCGACCGTGATGTGCGGCCAGGCCGCCCGCACCCGCGACTTCCACCCCGCGAGCTCCCTCGCGGACGTGTGGTCCATGGAGCGGTGGGCCAGGGCCGCCGGGGTGTAGAGGCGTTCGACGTACTCGCGGACCATGCGTCCGGCCAGGAGCTTGGGGCCGAGGTGGGAGAGGGTCTGGCGGACCATCTCGATCCAGCGGTCGGGCAGTCCGGCCTGGCCGAGTTCGTAGAAGCGCGGGGCCACCCGCTGTTCCAGCAGGTCGTAGAGGGCGGCGGCCTCCAGCTCGTCGCGGCGGTCGTCGTCGACCGCGGTGCCGTCCGCGGTGGGGATCGCCCAGCCGAAGTCCGGCTGGAACCATTCGTCCCACCAGCCGTCCAGGACCGACAGGTTGAGGCAGC
This sequence comes from Streptomyces ortus, assembly GCF_026341275.1. Classification (NCBI taxonomy): domain Bacteria; kingdom Bacillati; phylum Actinomycetota; class Actinomycetes; order Kitasatosporales; family Streptomycetaceae; genus Streptomyces; species Streptomyces ortus. Next base: position 3,212,027 of record NZ_JAIFZO010000002.1, on the reverse strand, counting down.
CGTTCAGCGCGGCCTTCATGCCGGAGGTGCCGCACGCCTCCAGGGGGCGCAGCGGGTTGTTGAGCCAGATGTCGCAGCCGGGGTACAGCTTCTGCGCCATCGCCATGCCGTAGTCGGGGAGGAAGACGATGCGGTGGCGTACGCGCGGGTCGTCCGCGAAGCGCACCAGTTCCTGCACGAGACGCTTGCCGCCGTCGTCGGCCGGGTGGGCCTTGCCCGCCACCACGATCTGCACGGGCCGCTCGGAGTGCAGCAGCAGGTCCATGAGCCGGTCGCGGTCCCGCAGCATCAGCGTCAGGCGTTTGTAGGAGGGGACGCGGCGGGCGAAGCCGATCGTCAGGACGTCCGGGTCCAGTACGCCGTCGATCCAGCCCAGTTCGGCCGTCCCCGCGCCCCGCTGCCGCCAGGACGCGTACAGCCGCTCCCGTACCTCCGTCACCAGTTGCTCGCGCAGGGAGCGGCGCAGCTCCCAGATGTCCTGGTCGGGGATGTCGGCGACGGCGTCCCAGCGGTCGGAGCCGCCGACGGTCAGGGCGTCCTCGGTGCGCTGCGCGCCGATCTGCCGGGCGCCGAGCCGGAACACCTCGGGGGCCACCCAGGTGGGGGCGTGGACGCCGTTCGTCACGGAGGTGATGGGGACCTCGGCCGGGTCGAAGCCCGGCCACAGGCCCGAGAACATCTCCCGGCTGACCTGGCCGTGCAGGACGGAGACGCCGTTCGCGCGCTGGCCGAGCCGCAGTCCCATGACGGCCATGTTGAAGAGGTTCGGCTCGCCGCCCGGGTAGGTCTCCATGCCGAGGCGCAGGATGTGTTCGACGTCGATGCGCGGGAGTTCCGCGTCGGGTCCGAAGTGGCGGGCCACCAGCTCCCGGTCGAAGCGGTCGATGCCGGCGGGCACGGGGGTGTGGGTCGTGAAGACGGTGCCGGCCCTGACCGCCTCCAGCGCGGCCTCGAAGTCGAGGTCCTCGTAGGACAGTTCGTGGATGCGCTCCAGGCCGAGGAAGCCCGCGTGGCCCTCGTTCGTGTGGAACACCTCGGGCTTCGCGTGGCCGGTGAGCCGGCAGTACGTGCGCACGGCCCGCACCCCGCCGATGCCGAGCAGCATCTCCTGGAGCAGCCGGTGCTCGCTGCCGCCGCCGTACAGCCGGTCGGTGACGCCGCGCTCGCCGAGGTCGTTCTCCTCGACGTCGGAGTCGAGCAGCAGCAGGGGCACCCGGCCGACCTGGGCCAGCCAGATCCGCGCGTGCAGGGCCGTACCGCCGGGCAGGGCCAGGGAGACCTGGGAGGGGGTGCCGTCGGCCTCACGCAGCAGGGAGACGGGCAGTTCGTTGGGGTCCAGGACGGGATAGTGCTCCTGCTGCCAGCCGTCCCGGGACAGGGACTGGCGGAAGTAGCCGTGCCGGTAGAGCAGTCCGACGCCGATCAGGGGTACGCCGAGGTCGCTGGCGGCCTTGAGATGGTCCCCGGCGAGGATGCCGAGGCCGCCGGAGTACTGCGGGAGCGCGGCGGTGATGCCGAACTCGGGTGAGAAGTAGGCGATGGCGGCGGGGAGTTCGGGCGGCTGGGACTGGTACCAGCGGTCCCCCGTCACGTAGTCGTTGAGGTCGTCGGCGGCGGCGGACAGCCGCCTGAGGAACCTTCGGTCGCCGGCCAGCTGGGCCAGCCGTCCGGACGACACGCTCCCGAGGAGCTGTACGGGATCGCAGCCGGAGGCGGTCCAGCGTTCGGGGTCCACGGACTGGAAGAGGTCACGGGTCTCGGCATGCCAGGACCAGCGCAGGTTGCGCGCCAGATCGCTGAGGGGGTGGAGGGCTTCCGGGAGTACGGGACGCACGGTGAACCTGCGGATGGCCTTCACGGGCTTCCACCTTCACAAAGGGCGTGTTCACAAAGGGCGTGTCACCAAGGACGTACGGACGTCACCCACGACGGTAGCGGCGTGGAGCGTTCCGCGGAGTGCCGTGCCGGGGCTCGGTGGCGCACTGCGGGTCCGGTGGGGGGCGCGATCGGCCGGGACGCGTGGACGGTATGGCCGATTCCGCCCCGCCGTGCGGCCTTGTGGGGGTTCGCACCGCACGAGAGGCTGCCGCATGTCGACGAGGGGAGCGCACACCATGCGAGTGACGCGCACACGGCGGCTGCACCGGGCGGGAGGGGTGACCGCGGTCCTGACGGCCGCGGCGGTCTCGGCTCCCGCCCTGCCCGCGCACGCCGCGCACGAGGGCCGGATCACCGGCAGTGCGGGAGCCGGCTCCGTCGGCGGCAGTTACATCGTGACGCTCAAGGCGGCCACGAAGGCTCCGTCGAAGGCGGGCAGGGCGGTCGCCACCACGTACGGAGCGAGAACAAGCCACACCTGCAGCACGGCGCTCAACGGCTACGCGGTGCGGGCCGGCGAGCGGCAGGCGCGCCGCCTGGCCGCCGACCCCCGGGTCGCCTCGGTCGCCCGGGACGCCACGGTGAGCGTCGTCGCCGATCCGAGCCTGGGCGGTCCCCCGGACCCGCGGTTGGACGCCGCCGTACGCGACTCCATCGCGTCCGGCGTCACGTACACGGTCGCGGCCGGCAACGACGACGGCCCGGCGGACCTCGTCTCACCGGCCCGCGTCGAGGAGGCGAACACGGTCGGGGCGAGCGACCGGCAGGACGCCAGGGCGTACTTCTCCAACTGGGGCGCGCGGCTCGACCTGTTCGCGCCGGGCGTGGACGTCACCTCCGCCTCGCACTCCGGCGACTCCGGTACGGCGGCCTTCTCCGGTACCTCGATGGCGTCGCCCCATGGCGCCGGCGCGGTCGCGCCGTATCTCGCCGATCATCCCTCGGCGACCCCGGCGGAGGTCGGCGAAGCCCTCGTCGACCGGGCCGCCGCCGGGGAGCTGTCGGACGTGGGACCGGCCTCCCCCGACAAGCTCTTGCAGGTCAGCGACTTTTGACCAAGTACTCGTTCATCGACCGGTCTCGTCCCGCGAATCCCGGGTAGATGCTTCAAGGATCAGTAGACGCATCGCACATCAGTGGCGGATTCCCCGGGGGCGAGGCCGGTCTTGTGTGTGGACATACGCGCGAGTAGTTAACAAAGTGCCGGATTGCCCACCCGAAAGGGGAGGGAAGGCTCCCTCGGTACGCACTACAGGAACCACCTCCCCACACTCTCATCCGCCCACCCACGTTGACGCGGACAGGAGCGGTCATGCCCGCCAAGCACCACCAGCCGTCACCACCCCCGACGCCCGGCATCACACCACCCCCGGATCCGGGGGAGAAAGCGGACCGCCCACCGGCACCGAAGACCCGGACCGCCGAGCGGGCGAATCCGGCGGAACCGACCAGGGCCACGGTGTCCGGCCCCGAGCGGGCCGCCCCCGCGGCCCCCGCCCCCACCCCCGAAAGCACCTTCGTGAGCACCCCCGTGATCGGCCGCATCCCCGTCCTGGACGTACGTCCGCTCGTCCTGGGCGGCCGGCGCCCCGCCAAGGCCGTGGTGGGAGAGTCCTTCGAGATCTCCGCGACGGTCTTCCGGGAGGGCCACGACGCGGTCGCCGCGAACGTCGTCCTGCGGGGCCCCGAGGGCCGCACGGGCCCCTGGACACCCCTGCGCGAACTCGCACCCGGCACGGACCGCTGGGGCGCCACTGTCTCCGTACCGGCGCCCGGCCTGTGGACGTACACCGTGGAGGCCTGGAGTGATCCGGTCACCACCTGGCGCCACCACGCCCGGATCAAGATCCCGGCGGGCATGGACACCGAACTGGTCCTGGAGGAGGGCGCGCTGCTGTACGAGCGTGCCGCGGCCGGGGTGCCGAAGAGCAAGGGCCGACGGGCGGCGATCCTCGACGCCGTGGAGGCTTTGCGCGACACGGGCCGTCCCCCGGCGGCCCGGCTGGCCGCCGCGCTCACCCCCGACGTGAACCATGTCCTCGCCCGCCACCCCTTGCGCGAGCTGGTCACCGCCGCCGACCCGCTGACCCTCCAGGTCGAGCGCGAGCGGGCGCTGTTCGGTTCCTGGTACGAGTTCTTCCCGCGCTCGGAGGGCGCGGTGGTAGAGCCAGGAAAGCCACCGGTCAGCGGTACGTTCAAGACGGCGGCCCGGCGGCTGCCCGCGATCGCCGGCATGGGCTTCGACGTCGTCTACCTGCCGCCGATCCACCCCATCGGCACGACCTTCCGCAAGGGCCCCAACAACACCCTGGACCCCGGCCCGCACGACGTCGGGGTGCCGTGGGCGATCGGCTCACCGGAGGGCGGGCACGACGCCGTCCACCCCGACCTCGGCACGATCGACGACTTCGACGACTTCGTCCGCCGCGCCGCGGAACTGGACCTGGAGATCGCGCTCGACTTCGCGCTCCAGTGCTCACCCGACCACCCGTGGGTGGAGAAGCATCCGGAGTGGTTCCACCACCGCTCCGACGGCACGATCGCTTACGCGGAGAACCCGCCGAAGAAGTACCAGGACATCTATCCGATCGCCTTCGACAAGGACATGGCGGGCCTGGTGCGGGAGACACTCAGGGTGCTGCGGTTCTGGATGGGCCATGGCGTACGGATCTTCCGGGTCGACAATCCGCATACGAAACCGGTCATCTTCTGGGAAGAGGTGATCGGGGAGATCAATCGCACCGACCCGGACGTGATCTTCCTGGCCGAGGCGTTCACCCGCCCGGCGATGATGCACACGCTCGGCGCGATCGGTTTCCAGCAGTCCTACACCTATTTCACCTGGCGCAACACCAAAGAGGAACTGACCGAATACCTCACCGAACTCTCCGGTGACGCGGCCTCCCACATGCGGCCCAACTTCTTCGTCAACACCCCCGACATCCTGCACGAGTTCCTGCAGCACGGCGGCCGGGCCGCCTTCGAACTGCGCGCGGTACTGGCCGCGACACTCTCTCCGACCTGGGGTGTCTACAGCGGATTCGAGCTGTGCGAAGGCGTGCCGGTGCGCGACGGCAGCGAAGAATACCTGAACTCCGAAAAGTACCAACTACGTCCGCGAGACTGGGAGTCGGCAGAGCGAGAGGGCCGTAGCATCGCGCCCCTGATCGCCGAGCTCAATGCGATCAGACGCCGTAGCCCCGCCCTTCGAAAACTGCGTGACCTGCATTTCCATCACACGGACAAGGAGGCGGTGCTCGCGTACTCCAAGTCGGTCACGGACGCACGCGGATCGAACACGGTTCTGGTGGTCGTGAACCTCGACCCCCACCACACCCAGGAAGCCACGGTCTCGTTGGACATGCCACGACTCGGCCTCGACTGGCACGACTCACTCCCGGTGCGCGACGAGCTCTCCGGCGAGATCTACCCCTGGGGCAGGACCAACTACGTACGCCTGACGCCCGGCGACCGGGCCGCACACGTACTGACCGTCCTGCGACCGTCCTCACCGCCCACCGGAGGGTCACCCACATGACCGTCAACGAACCCGTCGAAGACAAGTTCGAAGACACCCCCGCCAAGGACCGCGACCCCGAATGGTTCAAACGCGCCGTCTTCTACGAAGTCCTCGTCCGCTCCTTCCAGGACAGCAACGGCGACGGCATCGGCGACCTCAAAGGCCTCACCGCCAAACTCGACTACCTCCAATGGCTCGGCGTCGACTGCCTCTGGCTGCCCCCCTTCTTCAAATCCCCCCTCCGCGACGGCGGCTACGACGTCTCCGACTACACCGCCGTCCTCCCCGAATTCGGCGACCTCGCCGACTTCGTCGAATTCGTCGACGCCGCCCACCAACGCGGCATGCGCGTCATCATCGACTTCGTCATGAACCACACCAGCGACCAGCACCCCTGGTTCCAGGCCTCCCGCAACGACCCCACCGGCCCCTACGGCGACTACTACATGTGGGCCGACGACGACCAGCAATACGCCGACGCCCGCATCATCTTCGTCGACACCGAAGCCTCCAACTGGACCTTCGACCCCATCCGCAAGCAGTACTACTTCCACCGCTTCTTCTCCCACCAACCCGACCTCAACTTCGAAAACCCCGCCGTCGTCGAAGAAATCATCTCCGCCCTCCGCTTCTGGCTCGACCTCGGCATCGACGGCTTCCGCCTCGACGCCGTCCCCTACCTCTTCGCCGAAGAGGGCACCGACTGCGAAAACCTCCCCGCCACCCACCAGATCCTCAAACAAGTCCGCGCCGAAATCGACGCCCACTACCCCGACACCGTCCTCCTCGCCGAAGCCAACCAATGGCCCGAAGACGTCGTCGACTACTTCGGCGACTACACCGCCGGCGGCGACGAATGCCACATGGCATTCCACTTCCCCGTCATGCCCCGCATCTTCATGGCCGTCCGCCGCGAATCCCGCTACCCCGTATCAGAAATCCTCGCGAAAACCCCCGCCATCCCCTCCGGCTGCCAATGGGGCATCTTCCTCCGCAACCACGACGAGCTCACCCTCGAAATGGTCACCGACGAAGAACGCGACTACATGTACGCCGAATACGCCAAAGACCCCCGCATGCGCGCCAACATCGGCATCCGCCGCCGCCTGGCCACCCTCCTCGACAACGACCGCAACCAGATCGAACTCTTCACCGCACTCCTGCTCTCCCTGCCCGGCTCACCGATCCTCTACTACGGCGACGAAATCGGCATGGGCGACAACATCTGGCTCGGCGACCGCGACGCCGTACGCACCCCCATGCAGTGGACCCCCGACCGCAACGCCGGCTTCTCCTCCTGCGACCCCGGACGCCTCTACCTCCCCACGATCATGGACCCCGTCCACGGCTACCAGGTCACCAACGTCGAAGCCTCCATGAGCAACCCCTCCAGCCTGCTCCACTGGACCCGCCGCATGATCGAAATCCGCAAACAGAACCCCGCCTTCGGCCTGGGCACCTACACCGAACTCCCCTCCTCCAACCCCGCCGTCATCGCCTTCCTGCGCGAATACAAGGACGACCTCGTCCTGTGCGTCCACAACTTCTCCCGCTTCGCCCAGCCCACCGAACTCGACCTCCAGACCTTCAACGGACGCCACCCCGTCGAACTCATCGGCGGCGTCCGCTTCCCCGCCATCGGCGAACTCCCCTACCTCCTCACCCTCGCCGGCCACGGCTTCTACTGGTTCCGCCTCCGCAAGGACGCCGTCTAGAGGGGGGTTGCGAAAGCCCCGGACGGGCACTCACAACGGACGGCGGGGCGGTTTCCCCCGCCCCGCCCTGGGCACGCAGTAGTAACACCCCGACTCCGGGGAAAGGACGCGACGCCAATGTCCGAAGCAGTCATCCGCTCAGCGCATTCCGCTTCGACGAGCCCCGGCCTTCTCGCGTCCCTCGATCCACTGCTTCGCGAGTGGCTTCCACGGCAGCGGTGGTTCGCGGGCAAAGGCCGTCCCGTCACCGGGTTCTCCCTGGTCTCGGCGACCGAGGTGCTGCCACTGAACTCCCGGCTCGGTCTGCTCCACCTGCTCGTACGGGCCCATCAGCCGCTCGTGCCCACACAGAGCGCACCCGCGCATCCGGCCGACTGCTACCAACTGCTGCTCGGCGTGCGCGAGACACTGCCGCCCCGGCTGGCGCCCGCGCTGATCGGCCATCCGACGCAGGGACCCCTGGCCGGACTGACCGTGTACGAGGCCCTGCACGACCCGCGGCCCGCCGATGTCCTCCTGGAGGCTCTGCGGAAACAGGCGCACATCGGCGAGCTGCGCTTCGAGCGGGACCTGGCGCAGGAGATCCGGGGCGATCTGGTGCCGCGCCTGGTGACCGCCGAGCAGTCGAACTCCTCCCTCGTCTATGGAGATACGTTCATCCTGAAGCTGCTGCGCCGGATCGTGCCCGGGGTCAACCCCGATCTGGAGCTGCCGCTGGCGCTGGCCCGCGAGGGCTGCGCACGGGTCCCGGCACCGGCCGGCTGGATGCTCGCGGAGCTGGCCGACGACCCCGTCGGCATGGGCGAGCCGGGCGACCCGTACGTCCTCGGTGTCCTGCAGCCCTTCCTCCAGGGCGCCACGGACGGCTGGGACCTGGCCCTGCGCGAGCTCGCCAAGGGTGAGGACTTCGGCGGTGCGGCGCGGGCGCTCGGCCGGGCCACGGCCGAGGTGCACACCGCGCTGGCCCGTGCGCTGCCCGAGGTGACCATGGGACGCGCGCAGATGGAACTACTGGTGGAGGGCATGACCGAGCGGCTGACGGCGGCCGTCCAGACGGTGCCCTCACTGCTGCCGTACGCGCCGGGGCTGCGGTCCGCGTTCGACGCGCTCGCCGATCTGGCGGGCGAGGGCCGGACGTGGACGGCCCAGCGGATCCACGGCGACCTGCATCTGGGCCAGTGTCTGCGGTCGCCGTCCGGAAACTGGTCGCTGATCGACTTCGAGGGCGAGCCCTCCAAGCCGCTCGCCGAGCGGCGCCTGCCCCAGCCGACCGCGCGGGACGTGGCCGGCATGCTCCGCTCCTTCGACTACGCCGCGCACTCGCTCCGGGCGGCGGGCACCCAGGGGTCCGCCGTGCCCGGCTGGGCGGACGCGTGCCGGGCCGCGTACTGCTCCGGTTACGCCGAGGCCGGCGGGCGTGATCCGCGGACGGATCCGGTGCTGCTGCGCGCGTACGAGACCGACAAGGCGATCTACGAGGTCGTGTACGAGGCACGGCACCGGCCCGACTGGCTGCCCGTGCCGATGGCAGCGGTCCGTCGGCTGTCCCTTCCCGAACCGTCCTGACCACCACCCCGACCCACCCCGCTCCACCTCTCACTGTGCCGAGGAGGCTCCGCCCGTGACGCCCCGCCCGAACCCGCCCGCCAAGAAGCCGAAGAGCTCGAAGGCCAAGGCAAAGGCCAAGGCCGCCGCCGACAAGGCCGCCGACAAGGCGAAGGTGCAGCCGGCGGTGGAGGAGGTACGGGCCGAGGTCACGGAGCCCGCGCCCGCACCGGCACCGGCGCCCGTACAGGCCGTACCGCCCGCCCAGCCCCTGCGGGAGGTGCGGTCGCTGGCCGTCCTCGACCGGGCCGACCGGGACCGGCTGCTCGGGGGCGCGCACCATGATCCGCACGCCGTGCTCGGGGCCCACCCGGTCCCCGACGGTGTGGTCTTCCGGGCGCTGCGCCCGTACGCGCTCGCCGTGAGCGTCGTCGCCGAAGGACTGCGGGCCGAACTGCACGACGACGGCGACGGGTTCTTCTCCGCCGTGCTGCCGCTGCGGGAGGTGCCGGAGTACCGCCTGGAGGTGGAGTACGAGGGGACGGTGCAGGAGGTCGAGGACGCGTACCGCTTCCTGCCCACGCTCGGCGACCTCGATCTGCACCTGTTCGGGGAGGGGCGGCACGAGCAGCTGTGGACGATGCTCGGCGCGGAGCCGATGGAGCACCAGGGCGTGTCCGGCACCCGCTTCTCGGTCTGGGCGCCGAACGCCCGCGGTGTACGGATCTCGGGGTCCTTCAACTTCTGGGACGGGACCGCGTTCCCGATGCGCTCGCTGGGCTCCTCCGGGGTGTGGGAGCTGTTCGCCCCCGGCGTGCGGGAGGGCGAGCTCTACAAGTTCGAGATCACCCGCCCCGACGGGACGAAGACGATGCGCGCCGACCCGATGGCGCGGCGCACGGAGCTGCCGCCCGCCACCTCGTCGGTGATCCACACCTCGCGTCATGAGTGGCAGGACGAGGAGTGGATGGCGCGCCGGGCCGACCGCCCGGCGCACGAGGCCCCCTTCTCGGTCTACGAACTCCATCTCGCTTCCTGGCGACCGGGCCTGACGTATCGTCAGCTGGCCGAGCAGCTGCCCGTCTACATCTCCGACCTCGGCTTCACGCACGTCGAACTGATGCCGGTGGCCGAGCACCCCTTCGGCGGCTCGTGGGGCTACCAGGTGACCGGCTTCTACGCGCCCACCGCGCGGCTCGGCACACCCGACGACTTCAAGTACCTCGTCGACGCCCTGCACCGGGCCGGCATCGGCGTGATCATGGACTGGGTGCCCGCGCACTTCCCGCGCGACGAGTGGGCGCTGGCCGAGTTCGACGGGCGTCCGCTGTACGAGCACGAGGACCCGCTGCGGGCCGCGCACCCCGACTGGGGAACCCTCGAATTCGACTACGGGCGCCGCGAGGTGCGCAACTTCCTGGTCGCCAACGCCGTGTACTGGTGCGAGGAGTTCCACATCGACGGGCTGCGCGTCGACGCGGTGGCCTCCATGCTGTACCTCGACTACTCGCGCGAGGCCGGCCAGTGGACGCCCAACGTCCACGGCGGCCGGGAGAACCTCGACGCGGTCGCCTTCCTCCAGGAGATGAACGCCACCCTCTACCGGCGCGAGCCCGGTGTCGTCACGATCGCCGAGGAGTCGACCGCCTGGGACGGTGTCACCCGGGCCACCCACCACATCGGTCCCGGCGGCTTCGGCGGGCTCGGCTTCGGGCTGAAGTGGAACATGGGCTGGATGCACGACTCGCTCGACTACGTCTCCCACGAGCCGGTCCACCGCAGGTACCACCACCACGAGATGACGTTCTCGATGGTGTACGCGTACAGCGAGAACTACGTCCTGCCGATCTCGCACGACGAGGTCGTGCACGGCAAGCGGTCGCTGGTGTCGAAGCTGCCGGGCGACTGGTGGCAGCAGCGGGCCACCCACCGGGCCTATCTGGGCTTCATGTGGGCCCATCCCGGCAAGCAGCTCCTCTTCATGGGCCAGGAGTTCGCGCAGGGCGCGGAGTGGTCGGAGGCGCACGGGCCGGACTGGTGGCTCCTCGATCCGTCGTACGGGGCCGAGGCCGATCACCGGGGTGTACGCGATCTCGTGCGCGACCTCAACGGGGTGTACCGGCAGGTGCCGGCTTTGTGGGAGCTGGACACCGATCCCGCGGGGTTCGGGTGGGTCGCCGGGGACGCGGCCGAGGACAACGTCTTCGCCTTCCTGCGGCTTGCGGCGGACGGCTCGCCGTTGCTGGCCGTGTCCAACTTCTCGCCCGTGGTGCGGCAGGAGTACCGGCTGGGGGTGCCGGATGATGTGCCCGCTTGGCATGAGGTGTTGAACACCGATGCGGGGCGGTACGGCGGGGGCGAGGAACAGGTCAGATGGACTGCGCCAAGGGCTTCGGGAGTGGGGTCGTGTGGAGGATGCCCAGGGACTGGGTCGCGCGGGTCAGCGCCACGTACAGGTCACTCGTACCGAAACACCCCGGCTCCACCACCAACACCGCATCGAACTCCAACCCCTTCGCCTGCCGCGGATCAAGCAGCACGACCCCGAGGGTGAGATCCGGCACCTCCCCCGCAACCACCCCGTCCAGCCGCGCGGCCAGCGCTTCATGCAGCGCCCGCGGCGCGATCACCGCGAGCCGCCCCTCCGCGGGAGCGAGCTCGGCGACGGCCTTCTCCACCGCGCCCGCCAGATCGGACGTCTCCCGCGCCCAGGGCCGCACCCCCGTGGACCGCACCGAACTCGGCGGCTCGAAATCCGCGCGCTCGGCACGCGGAACCACCGCCGCCACCTCCATGATCTCGGACGGCGTGCGGTAGTTGACCGCGAGACGGGTGTGCTCCCAGCGGTCCCCGACATAGGGGTGCAGGATGTCCGACCAGGAACCGACGCCCGCCGCCTCGGCCGTCTGCGCCGGATCCCCGACCAGCGTCATCGACCGCGTCGGACTGCGCCGCATCAGCAGCCGCCAGGCCATCGGCGACAACTCCTGCGCCTCGTCGACGATGATGTGCCCGAACGCCCAGGTCCGGTCGGCCGCGGCCCGCTCGGCGGCACTGCGGTGGTCGTCCTCCTCGTGGCGCTCGGCCATCCGTTCGGCGTCGATGATGTCGTGCGCGGACAGGACCTCCGCGTCCTCGACGTCCATGTCCTCGAATTCATAGGTCCTGGACGCGTACGAGACGTCCAGGACGCCCTGCGCGTAGGCGACCTGCCGGTCCCGTTCCTGCTCGGCGGCGGCGCGCGTCATCCGGTCGTCCTCGCCGAGGAGTTCGGCGGCCTCGTCCAGGAGGGGGACGTCGGCGGTCGTCCAGGCCCGGGTCACCGGACGGCGTACCGCCTCCGCGTCCGCCGCGGTGAGGTACGCGTCGGGCGCGGCGAGGAAGTCCGCGACGAGGCGCCGCGGAGTGACGCGCGGCCACAGCTGGTCGATGGCGGCCCAGACCTCGGGGTTCTCGGCGAGGTCGTCGCGGAGCTGCGTGATGTCGCTGGGGTCGAGCAGGTTCGTACCGTCGAAGGGGTCCGTGCCGATCCGCTCGGCGAGCATGTCGGTGAGGGTGTTGAAGATGTGGCCCTCGAAGTGTTCGCGGGCCACGTTGTGCGGCAGCCGCGTCTCCCGGGTGCGGTCGCGGGCGACGCCCACGAGGCCGGCGTCGAGCATCAGGATGTCCCGGTCGTGCTCGATGGCGATCACCGGGTCGGGCAGCGCCTGACGGTCGCGTACGACGGCGGCGAGGACGTCGGCCATGTCGGCGCGGCCCTTCACGGCGGCGGCCCCGGGGGTGTCGGAGGCGGTCGCCCGTACCCCGGGGAACAGTTCGCCGACGGTCGCCAGCAGGACGCCCGTCTCGCCGAGCGAGGGCAGTACCTCGCCGATGTAGCCGAGGAAGGCGGGGTTCGGGCCGACGATCAGGACGGCCCGCTTGGCGAGCAGTTCCCGGTGCTCGTAGAGGAGGTATGCCGCCCGGTGCAGCGCCACCGCCGTCTTGCCCGTGCCGGGGCCGCCCTCCACCACCAGGACGCCGCGGTGCGGGGCGCGGATGATGCGGTCCTGCTCGGCCTGGATGGTCTGCACGATGTCGCTCATCCGGCCGGTGCGCGCGGAGTTGAGCGCGGAGAGCAGCACGGCGTCGCCGGTCGGGTCCTCGTGGCCCGTGCGCAGCCGGTCCCCGAGGTCGAGGATCTCGTCGTGCAGGGCGGTGACGGTACGGCCCTCGGTGGTGATGTGCCGGCGGCGGCGCAGGCCCATGGGGGTGTGGCCGGTGGCGAGGTAGAAGGGACGGGCGACCGGGGCCCGCCAGTCGATCAGGATCGGGGTGTGCTCGGCGTCGTCGGCGCGGATACCGATACGACCGATGTGGTGCGTGGAACCGGAGGGTCCCGAAGAGACATCGGAAGCGGAGCCGGTGTCGGTGTCGGTGTCGGTGTCGGTGTCGGAAAGATCGATGCGGCCGAAGCAGAGTGAGCCGTCCACCGCGTTCAGCGCGGCGAGCAGGCCGGAGCGTTCGGCGACGAGGACGTCCCGTTCGAGGCGGGCCTGCATGGGGGTGCTGCCCTGTGCGAGGGCGTCGGTCACCGAGGCCTCGGTGCCGCCGCGCAACGCGTCGACGCGCGCGTACAGGCCGTCGACGAATTCCTGCTCGCGGCGCAATTCATCGTCCGGCAATCCATTGGTTGTGTCTGCGTGCGAGGCCCTGTTTGACAATTCCGCTCCCGGCCGGATATACTGCGAACAGTGAACTTCTTTGTGATCTGCTTTATGCAAGTCACGAATCATTCAATATACGCAGAGAAATCCCCCGTCGGCAATTGCCGATGGGGGATTTCTCTATTCCGTCTCCGTCAGAGGACGTCCGCCAGTTCTTCGAGCAGCCGCCGCTTGGCGCGGGCGCCCACCATCGACTTCACGGGCTGCCCGTCGCGGAACACCATGAGCGTGGGCATCGACAGCACCCCGTACGCGTTCGTGGTCTGCGGGTTCGTGTCCACGTCCAGTTGCACCACCTTGAGCCGGTCGCCCTCCTCGGCGGCCACGGCGCTCAGCACCGGCGCGATCTGCCGGCACGGCGGGCACCAGTCCGCGGTGAACTCCACCAGCACGGGCAGCTCCGCCCGGATCACCTCCGCCTCGAAGCTGTCGTCCGTCACCTCGGCCACACCCACTGCCTTGATCATCCTGTTCGCCCTCCCCGTTCGCACACGGGTTCCGGACCGCCCGGAACCGCCGCCTCGGACGCCAGCTCGTCCATCGCCCGCTCGGCGCGCGCCAGCTGCCCGCCGACCTGGTCGCGTACCGACCGCAGCTCGTCGATCAACGTGTCGAGCTCGCCCAGCTTGCGCCGGTACACGGCGAGCGAGGCCGGGCAGGCGTCGCCCTGCGGATGCCCGGCCCGCAGGCACTCCACGAAGGGCCGCGTCTCCTCCAGGTCGAACCCGAAGTCCTGCAGCGTCCTGATCTGCCGCAGCAGCCTCAGGTCGCCCTCGTCGTACGTCCGGTACCCGTTGCTGCCGCGTCGCGCGGGCAGCAGGCCCCGCGACTCGTAGTACCTGAGCGTGCGCGTGGTGGTCCCGGCCCGCTCCGCCAGCTCGCCGATTCGCATGCCGCGACGGTAGCCCTTGACGCCGACGTCAAGGCAAGAGACTGCGCCGTTCCCCGCGCCCCTGATCAGGGGCGCGGGGAACGGCGCAGTCTCTTGGGGCGCAGCGCGCGCTTTACGCCTTCGCCAGCTCCTTCTCGCCCGCCTCGGGCCGGTCCGGCAGACCGGCGGACTCGTCCGCGGAACCCCCGTGGCCGTCGTCCAGCAGCGTCGTCTCGTCGAACGGGATCCGCCCCGCCAGCACCTCGTCCACCCGGGGGCGGTCGATCTCCTTGGTCCACGTACCGATCAGGACCGTCGCCACCGCGTTGCCCGCGAAGTTCGTCAGGGCGCGCGCCTCGCTCATGAAACGGTCGATGCCGACGATCAGGCCGATGCCGTCCACCAGCGCCGGCTTGTGGGACTGCAGACCGCCCGCCAGCGTGGCCAGACCCGCGCCGGTGACACCCGCCGCGCCCTTGGAGGCGACCAGCAGGAAGAGGAGCAGCGGGATCTGCTCGCCGATGGCCATCGGCGTACCCATGGCGTCGGCGATGAACAGCGAGGCCATGGTCATGTAGATCATGGTGCCGTCGAGGTTGAAGGAGTAGCCGGTCGGGACGGTGATGCCGACCACCGGCTTGCTGATGCCCAGGTGCTCCATCTTCGCGATGAGCCGCGGCAGCGCGGACTCGGAGGAGGAGGTGGACAGGATCAGCAGGAACTCCCGGCCCAGGTACTTCAGCAGCAGGAAGATGTTCAGGCCCGCGACGATCCGCAGCAGCGCGCCGAGCACGATGAAGACGAAGAGGAAGCAGGTCACGTAGAAGCCGAGCATCAGCACGGCGAGGCTCTTGAGGGCATCCACACCCGCCGAGCCGGTCACCGCCGCGATCGCGCCGAACGCGCCGATGGGCGCCGCCCACATCACCATGGCGAGGATGCGGAAGACCAGGCGCTGGATGTGCTCGATGCCGCGCAGGATCGGCGTGCCGGAGGAGCCCATGGCCTGCAGCGCGAAACCGGTGAGCAGCGCGACGAGCAGCGTCTGCAGGACCTCGCCGCCGGTGAAGGCGGACACGATCGTCGTCGGGATGATCCCGAGCAGGAACTCCTCGGTGTTCTTCGCCTCGACGACCTGGCCCTGGCCCGCGTCCTTGATCGCGTCGGTCACCGCCAGGCCCGTACCGGGCTCCAGGATGTTGCCGACGACCAGGCCGATGGCGAGCGCGACGAACGACATGACCACGAAGTAGCCGAGCGCGATGCCGCCCACCGCGCCGACCTTGGCGGCCTTGCGTACCGAGCCGATGCCCAGGACGATCGTGCAGAAGATGATCGGCGAGATCATCATCTTGATCAGGTTCACGAAGCCGGTACCGATCGGCTTCAGCTTCACGGCGAAATCGGGGGCGATCAGACCCACCGCGATACCGGCGGCCACGGCGATGATCACCGCGATGTACAGATAGTGCGTGCGGTCCCGCTTGGCTGCGGGAGCGGCAGGTGCCGTGTCGGGTGTGGTCACGGCTGCCCTCCTTGACGACGTCGTCGGCATCATCCGGCGTGCGGCTCACGTCCGGGGGTTGTCGGTGACTATCTCCCGGCGTGTGAGGGCGGTCACCCTTCCGTTCATTTCGTTCACACATTTCATGGCGGGCACACTGGTGCCATGCGCCTCCCCAGAGCTCCACGTCCTCGCAGCCTGGCCGGGCAGCTCTTCGCCATGCAGGCCGTGCTCGTCGCCGTCGTGGTCGCGGGCTGCGCGCTGTTCACGTACCTCAGCGACCGCAGCCAGGCCGAGGACGCGGCGGGCCGGCAGGCCATGGGGGTGGCGCGCTCGGTCGCGGACTCCCCCTCCGTACGGGAGGCCATCCGCACCGCGAACCCGACGAAGACGCTCCAGCCGTACGCGGTCGCGGTGCAGCGCGGCGCGCAGGTCGACTTCGTGACGATCATGGACCCCGAGGGCATCCGCTGGACCCACCCCAACGAGGAGCTGATCGGCAAGCACTTCCTGGGCCACACGGACCGTGCGCTGCTGGGCCAGTCCTTCACCGAGACGTACACCGGGACGCTCGGCGAGTCCGTGCGGGCCGTCACCCCTATCCGGGACGGCGGCCGGATCGTCGGGCTCGTCAGCGCGGGCATCAAGGTCGACGAGATAAGCGCGCGGGTCGAGGAGCAGGTCAAAGCGCTGTTCGGGGTCGCGGCGGCGGCGCTGGCGCTGGGGGCCATCGGTACGTACGTCATCAACGCCCGGCTGCGCCGCTCCACCCACGGGATGAACGCGGCCGAGCTGAGCCGGATGCACGACTACCACGAGGCCGCGCTGCACGCCGTGCGCGAGGGGCTGCTGATGCTGGACGGGCAGTACCGGGTGGCGCTGATCAACGACGGCGGGCGCGAGCTGCTGGGGGTGGGCGGTGACGTGGTGGGCCACTCGGTGGCGGAGCTGGAACTGCCCGCTCCACTGACGGGGGCGCTGCTGTCGGGCGAGCCGCGGGTCGACGAGGTGTTCCTCACCGAGTCGCGGGTGCTCGTCATGAACACCTCGCCGGTGTCGGGCGGTGAGCGCCGGGGCACGGTGGTGACCCTGCGCGATGTCACCGAGCTGCAGTCCCTGATGGGTGAGCTGGACTCCGAGCGGGGCTTCACGACGGCGTTGCGCTCGCAGGCCCACGAGGCCGCGAACCGGCTCCACACGGTGGTCTCGCTGATCGAGCTGGGGCGGGCCGAGGAGGCGGTCGACTTCGCCACGGCCGAGCTGGAGCTGGCGCAGGCCCTGACCGACCAGGTGGTGGCGGCGGTCAGCGAGCCGGTGCTCGCCGCGCTGCTGCTCGGCAAGACGGCGCAGGCGAACGAGCGCGGTGTCGAACTGGTGGTCTCCGAGGACAGCAGCATCGACGACGGTCTGCTCCCGGCCGCCCTCACCGCCCGTGACCTGGTGACGGTCCTGGGCAATCTGATCGACAACGCCGTGGACGCGGCGCAGGGCTCGGTGGGCGCCCGGGTCACCGTGACCGCGCTCGCGGACGCGGAGGGCCTCGTCCTGCGGGTCACGGACACCGGGGCGGGAGTGGACCCGGCTCACGCGGAGGAGGTCTTCCAGCGCGGCTGGTCGACCAAGCCGTCGGGTCCCGGTGGACGCGGCCTCGGCCTGGCCCTGGTCCGGCAGGCGGTGTCCCGCCACGACGGCACCCTGACGGTCACGACACCCCCGGAAGGCGGAGCATCCTTCGAGGCCCGCCTACCACTGCCGCCGCCCTCCAGGGGCACGGGGAACGGCGCGGCCGACCACGACACACCCCCACCCTTCCAGGAAAGGTCCAGCACCCACCCCCCAAGGGGCGCGGGGAACGGCGCGGGCAACCACAACACACCCGCACCCCTCCAGGAAAGGTCCAGCACCCACTCCCCAAGGGGCGCGGGGAACGGCGCAATCCCCCAAGGTGACCTACACCCCACAACCGGGCCCGGGGCCAACACAACCCCGCACGGAGGCACCGTATGACCACCCCGCCCCCCACCCCCACCCCGGACATCCGCGTCCTCGTCGTAGAGGACGACCCCGTCGCGGCGGACGCACACGTCCTCTACGTAGGCCGCGTCCCCGGCTTCACCGCCGTCGGCAAGGCCCACACCGGCGCCGAGGCCAGACGCGCCCTCGACCGCACACCCGTGGACCTCCTCCTCCTCGACCTCCACCTCCCGGACGTGCACGGCCTGCAACTGGCCCGTTCGCTGCGCGCCGCCGGCTACCACGCGGACGTGATCGCGGTGACGTCCGCGCGCGACCTCACGGTCGTACGGGAGGGCGTGTCGCTCGGAGTCGTGCAGTACGTACTGAAGCCGTTCACCTTCGCCACCCTGCGCGACCGGCTCATCCGCTACGCCGAGTTCCACGCCGCGGCCGGCGAGGCCAGCGGTCAGGACGAGGTCGACCGGGCCCTCGCCACGCTCCGGGCACCGGGACCGGCCGCCCTGCCGAAGGGGCTGAGCGCACCCACCCTGGAGAAGGTCACGCGCACGCTGCGCGACCACGCGGAAGGGCTGACCGCGACCGGTGTCGCGGAGGCCGTCGGCATCTCGCGGATCACGGCGCGGCGGTATCTGGAGCATCTGGTGGACGCGGGACGCGCCGGGCGGAGCCCGCAGTACGGGCAGGTGGGCCGCCCGGAGCTGCAGTACCGGTGGGTGAAGGGGTAACCAGTTCAGAGGCCCGGACATGCGGGCTACGGGGCACGATGAGACACGACCGTAACGGACCAGTCGCGCAAGGTCATTGACCTGACGCGACCACTCCTCTTACGTTCGGGCCATCGAACAACGGCCACAAAGACGTCGGCCGGCAGGAGGTCGTACCCGTGCGTCCCACCCCCGCTCCGCTTCTTCTCGCGACCCTGCTCACCGCCACCGCGCTCACCGCCTGCGGCAGCGGTGCCGGCAGCGATCCGGACACCGTGGAGATCTCCTACAAACAGTCGACGGACAATTCCGTACGAGTCATGGACACCTATCTCGCGGACATCAAGAAACAGTTCGAGAAGGCCAACCCGGGCAAGAAGGTCAAGCTCGTCCCGATCAAGGCCCCGGACTCGGAGTACTACACGAAGCTCCAGCAGATGCTCCGCTCCCCCAAGACCGCGCCGGACCTGGTCTACGAGGACACGTTCCTCATCAACTCCGACATCACGAGCGGCTACCTCAAGCCCCTGGACCCGTACCTCGACAAGTGGGACGACTGGGGCCACTTCATCGACACGGCGAAATCCGCGGCGCAGGCGGAGGACGGGAAGACGTACGGCGTCCCGGACGGCACGGACACCCGGGGCCTCTGGTTCGACAAGGGCATCTTCAAGCGGGCCGGCCTGCCCGCGGACTGGCAGCCGAAGACCTGGGACGACATCCTCGACGCGGCCCGCACGATCAAGGAGAAGGTCCCCGGCGTCACACCGATGAACGTGTACACGGGCAAGCCCGCCGGTGAGGCGGCCACCATGCAGGGCTTCGAGATGCTCCTGTACGGGACGGCCACCGGCGCCACCGAGAGCCCGCTCTACGACACGGCGTCCAAGAAGTGGATCACGGGCAGCCAGGGGTTCAAGGACTCGCTGGAGTTCGTCGAGACGGTCTTCAAGGAGAAGCTCGGCCCGGACGTCTCGGACGCCCTCGACCCGAACTTCGCGACCAGCGTCCGCGGTGAACTGCTCCCCGAGGGCAAGCTCGGCATCAACCTCGACGGCTCCTGGCTCCCGCAGGACTGGCTGAAGGGCAGCGGCCACGAGTGGCCCGAGTGGTCCGAGAAGCTGGGCCTCGCGTACATGCCCACACAGGCCGGCCAGTCCCCCGGCAAGGTGAGCATGTCGGGCGGCTGGACCTGGGCCGTCCCGAGCAAGGCGGCCAACCCCGACCTGGCCTTCGAGTTCGTCAAGATCATGCAGACGAAGGCGAACGCCCAGAAGTGGTACATCGCCAACTCCGGCATCGCGGTGCGCACCGACGTGGCCGAGGACCCGGCGTACGTGAAGGCGCAGCCCGGCCTCGACTTCTTCACCGGTCTGGTGGCGAACACCCACTACCGCCCGGCGTATCCCGCGTACCCGAAGGTCTCCACGGCCATCCAGGAGGCGATGGAGGGCGTGACGACGGGCGACAGCTCGGTCGCGGAGGCGGCCAAGGCCTACGACGAGGAACTGAAGTCGGTCACGGACAACCAGGTCATCAAGAAGTGAGCGCAGCCGTGACCGTGGCAAGGCAAGAAGTGAGCGCGGCAAGGCGAGAAGTGAGCACAGCGTGGTCGTAAGTCAGCGGGAAGCGGGTCCCGGTGAGCGCACGGTGGTCGTCAAGGAGAGCGGGCACAGCCGCGCTCCGCGGCTCCGCGGCCTCAGCCGGGCCCTGCCCGTCACCCCCGCCCTCGTCATCCTCGTCCTCTTCCTGGCCGGGCCGATCGCGTACTGCGTGTACCTCGCCTTCACCGATCTGCAGCTCACCGGCCAGGCGGAGTCGTCCTTCACCGGTTTCGACAACTTCCGTACGGCGTTCGAGGACGACGCGTTCCTCAACGCCGTATGGCTGACGCTCGTCTTCACGTTCCTCAGCTCGATCGTCGGCCAGAACACGCTGGGCCTGGCGCTGGCCGCGCTGATGCAGCGGGCGTCCAAGCCGATCCGTACGCTCACTGGCGGGATCGTCGTCACGGCCTGGGTGCTCCCCGAGGTCGTGGCCGGCTTCCTCCTGTACGCGTTCTTCCGCCGCGAGGGGACGCTGAACGCGATCCTCGACTGGCTGCATCTGCCGTCCCAGAACTGGCTGTTCACGCTGCCGATCCTGGCGGTGTCGTTCGCGAACGTGTGGCGCGGCACGGCCTTCTCGATGCTGGTCTACTCGGCTGCCCTGAACGAGATCCCGAAGGAGATCACCGAGGCGGCGGAGGTGGACGGCGCGGGCGGCTGGCGCCGGATGTGGCACATCACGCTGCCGATGATCCGCCGGTCCATCGGCACGAACCTGATGCTCAACACCTTGCAGACGCTGTCGGTGTTCGGGCTGATCTGGGTGATGACGAGGGGCGGCCCGGGAAACCGCAGCCAGACCCTCCCGCTCTTCATGTACGAGCAGGCCTTCCAGAAGAGCATGATCGGTTACGGGACCGCCGTCGCCCTCCTCCTGCTGGTGGTCGGCTCCCTCTTCTCCCTGGTCTATCTGCGCCTGCTGCGGACGGAGGTCTGAGATGGCCGCGCGTACGACCCGCAACACCCGCCGCGCCAACCGCCGTTACGCGGCCGACGCGAGCCTGCTGTTCGTCGCGGCGGCCTTCGTGCTGCCGTTGGCCTGGGTGGTCCTGTCCGCCCTGGACCCGCACGCCGGACTGAAGGTGAAGCTGCCCGACGGGGTCACGCTCGACAACTTCGACGCGGTCCTCAAGCCGGACGTCACCTACACACCGATGCTCAACAGCCTGATCCTGTGCGGCGGCGCGACCCTGCTGACGGTGGTCTGCGCGGCGCTGGCCGCGTATCCGCTGTCGCGGTTCCGGTCCCGGCTGAACCGCCCGTTCCTGCTGACGATCATCTTCGCGACGAGCCTGCCGATCACGGCGATCATGGTTCCGGTGTACGCGCTGTTCGTGCAGGTGAACCTGATCGACACCATGCAGGGCACGATCTTCTTCTTCACCGCCTCCCAACTGCCGTTCGCCATCTGGCTGATGAAGAACTTCATGGACGGCGTGCCGAAGGAGCTGGAGGAGGCGGCCTGGACGGACGGGGCGTCGTCGTTGCAGTCCCTGCTGCGGGTCGTGCTGCCGCTGATGGGTCCGGGCATCGCGGTGGTGACCGTCTTCTCGTTCGTGGCGATGTGGGGGAACTTCTTCGTCCCCTTCATGCTGCTGCTCTCGCCGGAGCAGATGCCGGCGTCGGTGAGCATCAACGACTTCTTCGGCAACCGCGGCACGGTGGTCTACGGGCAGCTGGCCGCGTTCTCGATCATCTACTCGACACCGGTGATCCTGTTGTACGTGCTGGTGGCGCGGAAGCTGGGCGGCGGGTTCGCGCTGGGTGGAGCGGTCAAGGGGTGAGCGCCCCGCCCAGGACGTGAACAGGATCTGTCAGGGGGTCAGCCGGTCGTCACGGCCGTGTCGTCGACGACGAAGCTGGTCTGCAGCGAGGTGTCCTCCACGCCGCTGAACTTCAGGGCGACGGTGGAGCCCGCGTACGAGGACGGGTCGAAGGTCTTCTGGACGTACCCCGTGGCCTTGTTGAGGTTGGAGCAGGTGGCCAGAGTCGCCGAGCGCGCGGTGACGGTGAGCTTGTCGTAGGCGGTACTGGTGGACGTCTCGGCGGTGTCGTTGGTGATGACACCGCTGGTCGCGGTCCAGATGGTGGTGCCCGACTCGAAGCCCGCGTTGCCGAGCAGCTGCACCGAGGCGCAGGTGCCGCCACCGGTGGAACTGGCGTGGGCCTGTGCGACCCCTGTGCCGACGCTGTGCGGGCGACGGCCGTCACCGTCGGCGGACGTTCCACCCACCGAATGGTTCGCGCCGCGCGTTTACGCCGCCCGCGCCGCCGCCACGCGCGTCAGGACGCCCAGGAGAGGGCGCGCCCCACCCGAATCCGCCCCTCACCACGCCCGCCGGAAGCCGACGCTCCACCCTTCGCGCGCCCCCACCGCATATGCCCGTAGACGCTGCTCATGGCGCATGCCGCGACGACGCGGACACCGGCCGTCCGTGAGCGTGCGCCTGCACGTGCAGTCGAGCCGCGGCCCATCGATCAACGCGCACGTTCCCTGGACAACTGTCCGAAATGGTAGGTTCCCACAATCCGTGATCCTGGCCGAACAGACCGTAGTCACCGCAGCCCCGCGCCCCTACGGTGTGGCCGTGCACCAACAGTCGGCCCCGCAGCCCACCCCGCCCTTCGACGCCCCGGCCGCCCGGAAACTGCGTATCGCCCTCGGCATGTATCCCGAGCATGTCGCGTACGGGATACGGACCTCGTTCGGACTGCCCTACGTGACCCCCGACCTGGTCGACGCCTGGGAACAGGGCCTGATCACACCCGGCAGCGCCGAACTGATAGCCCTCGCGGGAGTGTTGTGGTGCTCGCCCGGCGAACTCATCGGCGCACCGCGGTCGTTGCGCGAGCACCGGATCGCCCGCGGCCTGACGACCGAGGACGTCGCCCACGCGGTGGGCCTCGAACTCCTCGCGTACGTACGGATGGAGGAGGCGGGCGAGTGGCGCGGCAGCGAGCGGCAGTCGGCGGCGCTCGCCCGGGTGCTCGACCTCTCACTGGCGGACCACGTCACGGTCACCGGCCGCGAGCCGAAGCTGGCGATGATGCTGCGCGGCGCGGTGACGACCCGCTGGCAGGCGTACGTCCGCCCGGTGGGCAAGCTGCTGACGCTGGAACGGCGGATCGTGGGGCACGCGCTGAGGGCCCTGCACACCGAGTACCAGGGCCGGATGATGCCGACCCTGAGCTGGGGCGGCGGCACGGCGGCGACCGAGGCCGACGAAGCGGCCCGAGACTTCCTGGACCGAATCGTCACCCGCTTCTGGACGACGATCCGACGCGACGGCGAGAGACACCTCGACGACTGAGGCCTCCGGGCGGCTGACGCTTCAGGGCGACAGCCGCCGGGGAGAGGGCGCCTCTAGAACACCGACTCCGCCTCGTCCATGCGGTCCTTCGGGACCGTCTTCAGTTCCGTTACCGCCTCGGCCAGGGGCACCATCACGACGTCCGTGCCGCGCAGTGCCGTCATGCGGCCGAACTCGCCGTGGTGCGCCGCCTCCACCGCGTGCCAGCCGAAGCGCGTGGCGAGCACCCGGTCGTACGCGGTCGGCGTGCCGCCGCGCTGGATGTGGCCGAGGATGACCGGCTTGGCCTCCTTGCCGAGGCGGCGCTCCAGCTCGTACGCCAGCGCGGTCCCGATGCCCTGGAAGCGCTCGTGGCCGAACTGGTCGATCTCGCCGTGGCCGTAGTCCATGCTGCCCACGGCGGGGTGCGCGCCCTCGGCCACGCAGATGACCGCGAACTTCTTGCCGCGCGCGAACCGTTCCTCGACCATCTTGATCAGGTCGGCCGGGTCGAAGGGCCGCTCGGGCAGGCAGATGCCGTGGGCGCCGGCGGCCATGCCTGACTCCAGGGCGATCCAGCCGGCGTGGCGGCCCATGACCTCGACGACCATCACCCGCTGGTGGGACTCGGCGGTCGTCTTGAGGCGGTCCATCGCCTCCGTGGCGACCCCGACGGCGGTGTCGAACCCGAAGGTGCGGTCCGTCGAGGAGATGTCGTTGTCGATCGTCTTGGGGACGCCGACCACCGGCAGGCCCGCGTCCGACAGCATCCGCGCCGCCGTCAGCGTGCCCTCGCCGCCGATCGGGATCAGTACGTCGATACCGAACTCGCGCGCCATGTCCTGGGCGTTCTCGCAGGCCTCGCGCAACCGGTCGCGCTGGAGCCGGGAGGAGCCGAGGATGGTGCCGCCACGGGCCAGGATGCCGCTGACGGCGTCCAGGTCGAGGGTGCGGTAGCGGCCCTCCAGCAGTCCCGCGTAGCCGTCCTCGAAACCGACGACCTCGGCGTCGTAGTTGGTGACGGCCCGGTGCACGACCGACCGGATGACGGCGTTCAGTCCCGGACAGTCGCCGCCTGCGGTAAGAACTCCGATACGCATCGTGCTGTGTCTCCTGCTCGCTGTGGGGCCGTATCTCCTGTGGTGCCTGAGAGCCAGTCCGATTGTTTCATGGGCCACAGGGGCCCGCTGTCCGCACCCTTCGCGCCCCCACGACCGCCCACGCGCCCCACCCTCCCGGCCCCGCAAGCCCCCGCAAGCCCCGCGGTCCCCCGAGCCCCTCGTCCGCCCCTCCGGAACGCCTGTACGCCCCGGGCCTGGCGGGCGCCTGCCAGGCCCGGGGGTATTGTCAAGAGGGCTCAGCCGACGACGTCGGCTGCGTTGACACCGACATCGGAGGAAACGGAGAGCACGCGTGACGCGCAGCGTGTACGTGACCGGGATCGACCGAGGTGACGGCCGCCAGGTCATCGAGCTGGGAGTCATGGAGCTCCTGACCCGCCAGGTGGACCGGGTGGGGGTGTTCCGCCCCCTCGTCCACGACGGACCCGACCGGCTCTTCGAGCTGCTGCGCGCCCGCTACCGCCTCGCCCAGGACCCGGCGACGGTCTACGGCATGGACTACCACGAGGCGTCCGCGCTCCAGGCCGAACAGGGCACCGACGAACTGGTCTCGCAGCTCGTCGACCGTTTCCACCGGGTGGCCCGCGACTACGACGTCGTCCTCGTCCTCGGTACGGACTACGCCGACACCCAGTTCCCGGACGAACTGGCGCTCAACGCCCGCCTGGCGAACGAGTTCGGCGCGTCCGTGATCCCCGTGGTCGGCGGCCGCAAGCAGACCGTGGAGTCGGTGCTCGCGGAGACCCGCAACGCGTTCCGCGCCTACGACGGCCTGGGCTGCGACGTCCTCGCGATGGTGGTGAACCGCGTCGCCCCCGCCGACCGCGGGGAGATCCACGACCTGCTCGACAACCGCCTGCCCGTGCCCTGCCACGTGCTGCCGGACGAGCCCGCGCTCTCCGCGCCGACGGTCGCCCAGATCACCCACGCCCTCGGCGGCAAGGTGCTCCTCGGCGACGACGCGGGGCTCGCCCGCGACGCCCTGAACTTCGTCTTCGGCGGCGCCATGCTGCCGAACTTCCTGGGCGCGCTGACCCCGGGCTGCATGGTCGTCACCCCCGGCGACCGCGCCGACCTCGTGGTGGGCGCCCTCGCCGCGCACAGCGCCGGCACCCCGCCGATAGCGGGTGTGGTGCTCACCCTGAACGAGCGTCCGAGCGATCTCGTCCTCACCCTGGCCGCCCGCCTCGCCCCCGGCACCCCGGTGATCGCGGTCGAGACGAACTCCTTCCTCACGGCGTCCGAACTCTTCGCCATGGAAGGCAAGTTGAACGCCGCCACGCCCCGCAAGGCGGAGACGGCCCTCGGCCTCTTCGAGCGGTACGTGGACACCGGCGACCTCCTCAAGCGCGTCTCGGCGCCCAGCAGCAGCCGCGTCACGCCGATGATGTTCGAGCACAAGCTCCTGGAGCAGGCCCGCTCCGACAAACGGCGCGTCGTGCTGCCCGAGGGCACCGAGGGGCGCGTCCTGCACGCCGCGGAGGTGCTGCTGCGCCGCGGTGTCTGCGACCTCACCCTGCTCGGTCCCGTCGAC
Source organism: Streptomyces ortus (assembly GCF_026341275.1). Taxonomy (NCBI): domain Bacteria; kingdom Bacillati; phylum Actinomycetota; class Actinomycetes; order Kitasatosporales; family Streptomycetaceae; genus Streptomyces; species Streptomyces ortus. The sequence goes on along the minus strand of NZ_JAIFZO010000002.1, from coordinate 3,186,055 downwards.
CAGATCCGCAAGAGGGCCGCCGACCTCGGCATCGACCTCGGCACCGCCCAGCTGATCGACCCGCAGACCTCCGGGCTGCGCGACCGGTTCGCCGAGCGGTACGCCGAACTCCGAGCGCACAAGGGCGTGTCCGTCGAGCTGGCGTACGACGTCGTCTCGGACGTGAACTACTTCGGCACGCTGATGGTCCAGGAGGGCCTCGCCGACGGCATGGTCTCGGGGTCGGTGCACTCCACGGCGGCCACCATCCGCCCGGCCTTCGAGATCATCAAGACCAAGCCGGAGGCCTCGATCGTCTCCTCGGTCTTCTTCATGTGCCTCGCCGACAAGGTCCTCGTGTACGGCGACTGCGCGGTCAACCCCGATCCGGACGCCGAGCAGTTGGCCGACATCGCCGTCCAGGCCGCCGCCACCGCCGCCCAGTTCGGTGTCGAGCCGCGGATCGCGATGCTCTCGTACTCGACCGGCACGTCCGGCTCGGGCGCGGACGTCGACAAGGTGCGTACGGCCACCGAGCTGGTCCGCTCCCGGCGCCCCGATCTGAGCATCGAGGGGCCGATCCAGTACGACGCGGCCGTCGAGCCGTCCGTCGCGGCGACCAAGCTGCCGGGGTCGAAGGTCGCCGGGCAGGCGTCCGTGCTGATCTTCCCGGACCTCAACACCGGCAACAACACGTACAAGGCCGTGCAGCGGTCGGCCGGCGCGATCGCCGTCGGACCGGTCCTGCAGGGCCTGCGCAAGCCGGTCAACGACCTGTCCCGGGGCGCGCTCGTCGGGGACATCGTGAACACGGTCGCCATCACCGCGATCCAGGCGCAGGCCCAGCCCCCGGCCGCCGTCCCCGCTCCCGCCGCGACGGCTGCTCCGACTGCCGCCCCCGCTCCCGCTCCCGCCCCGACCGCCGCCCCGACTGCGAAGGCTTCCACCCAGTGAGCGCCACCCGCGTCCTCGTCCTCAACTCCGGTTCCTCCTCGGTGAAGTACCAGCTCCTCGACATGAGCGACGGCACCCGACTGGCCGCGGGCCTCGTCGAGCGCATCGGCGAGAAGACCTCCCGGCTCAAGCACTCCCCGCTGGCCGCCGGCGGCGAGACCCGCGAGACGACCGGCCCGATCGCCGACCACGAGGCCGCGCTGAAGGCCGTCGCCGAGGAGCTGTCCCGCGACGGGCTCGGCCTGGACTCCCCCGAGCTGGCCGCGATCGGCCACCGGGTCGTGCACGGCGGCAGGAAGTTCACCCGGCCGACCGTCGTCGACGACGCGGTCCTCGCCGAGATCGAGCGCCTCATCCCGGTGGCGCCGCTGCACAACCCGGCCAACCTGACCGGTATCCGTACCGCCCAGGCGCTGCGCCCGGACCTCCCCCAGGTCGCCGTCTTCGACACGGCGTTCCACGCGACGATGCCGGAGGCCGCGGCCCGCTACGCGATCGACGTGAAGACCGCCGACGAGCACCGCGTCCGCCGGTACGGCTTCCACGGCACCTCGCACGCGTACGTGTCCCGCGAGACGGCCCGACTGCTGGGCCGGGCCGTCGAGGACGTGAACGTCATCGTGCTGCACCTGGGCAACGGCGCGTCGGCCTCGGCGGTCGAGGGCGGCCGGTGCGTGGACACCTCCATGGGACTGACGCCCTTGGAGGGGCTCGTGATGGGTACGCGTTCGGGAGACGTGGATCCGGCGGTCATCTTCCATTTGATGCGCGTCGGCGCAATGTCCACGGACGAGATCGACACTCTCCTCAACAAGAAGAGCGGTCTCCTCGGACTGTGCGGTGACAACGACATGCGGGAGATCCGCCGCCGTATAGACGAGGGCGGCGAGGACGCCGCACCGGCGCGGCTCGCCTTCGACATCTACATACACCGGCTGAAGAAGTACATCGGCGCCTATTACGCGGTACTGGGCCAGGTCGACGCGGTCGTCTTCACGGCCGGCGTCGGGGAGAACGCGGCCCCGGTGCGCGAGGCCGCGATCACGGGTCTGGAGTCGCTGGGCCTGGCCGTCGACGGCGCCCTGAACGCCGTACGGTCCGACGCGCCGCGGCTGATCTCGCCCGAGGGCGCGCGGGTCGCGGTGGCCGTCGTGCCGACCGACGAGGAACTGGAGATCGCGAACCAGACGTACGCGCTCGTCGGGGACGGGAACGCCGGAAAGGCCGGAAAGGCCGGGGCCGCCGACGCCTCCGGAGCCGCCTGAAAGCCCCGAAGACATGAGAAGTCCGCCGGGAGATCGGAACCGGGAGAAAGAACCGGGACAACGACGGGAAAACAGCTGCTCAGACCCTCGCCTGAGCGCACACCCGCCCATTTGTATCTTCCGCCAGACGGAATATTCCGAAGCGAAACAAACCGATAGGATCGCCCCCATGCGCCGTTCCAAAATCGTCTGCACACTCGGCCCCGCCGTCGACTCCCACGAACAGCTCGTCTCGCTGATCGAGGCCGGCATGAACGTGGCCCGTTTCAACTTCAGCCACGGCTCCCACGCCGAGCACCAGGGCCGCTACGAGCGGGTCCGCTCCGCCGCCCGGGAGACCGGCCGCGCCATCGGCGTGCTGGCCGACCTCCAGGGCCCGAAGATCCGGCTGGAGACCTTCGCCGAGGGCCCCGTCGAGCTGGAGCGCGGTGACGAGTTCACCATCACGACCGAGGACGTCCCGGGCGACAAGTCGATCTGCGGCACCACCTACAAGGGTCTGCCGGGCGATGTCTCCAAAGGCGACCAGGTCCTGATCAACGACGGCAACGTCGAGCTGCGGGTCGTCGAGGTCGACGGCCCGAACGTGAAGACGATCGTCATCGAGGGCGGCGTCATCTCGGACCACAAGGGCATCAACCTGCCCGGTACGGCCGTGAACGTGCCGGCGCTGTCCGAGAAGGACGTCGACGACCTGCGCTTCGCCCTGCAGATGGGCTGCGACCTGGTCGCGCTGTCCTTCGTGCGCGACGCCCACGACGTGAACGACGTCCACAAGATCATGGACGAGGAGGGCCGCCGGGTCCCCGTCATCGCCAAGGTGGAGAAGCCCCAGGCGGTGGAGAACATGGAGGCCGTCGTGGCGGCCTTCGACGGCGTCATGGTGGCCCGTGGCGACCTGGCCGTCGAGTATCCCCTGGAGCGGGTCCCGATGGTGCAGAAGCGCCTCGTGGAGCTGTGCCGGCGCAACGCCAAGCCGGTGATCGTCGCGACCCAGATGATGGAGTCGATGATCACCAACTCCCGCCCCACGCGCGCCGAGGCGTCCGACGTGGCCAACGCGATCCTGGACGGGGCGGACGCGGTCATGCTGTCGGCCGAGTCCAGCGTCGGCGCGTACCCGATCGAGACCGTGAAGACGATGTCGAAGATCGTCGTCGCGGCCGAGGAGGAGCTGCTCTCCAAGGGGCTTCAGCCGCTCGTGCCGGGCAAGAAGCCGCGTACGCAGGGTGGTTCCGTCGCCCGTGCCGCGTGCGAGATCGCGGACTTCCTCGGCGGCAAGGGTCTGGTGGCCTTCACCAAGTCCGGTGACACCGCGCGCCGCCTCTCCCGCTACCGCGCGGCCCAGCCGATCCAGGCGTTCACCACGGACGAGGGCACCCGCAACCAGCTCGCGCTGAGCTGGGGCGTCGAGTCGCACGTCGTGCCGTTCGTGCACAGCACCGACGAGATGGTCGAGCTGGTCGACAGCGAGCTGCGCAAGCTCAACCGCTTCAGCGACGGCGACATCGTCGTGATGACCGCCGGCTCGCCCCCCGGCGTCACCGGCACCACGAACATGGTCCGCGTCCACCACCTGGGCGGCTGACCGCCTCCGGTACGCCGCCGCTGTACACGGCTGAGGGCGCTCCCTGGTTCACAGGGGGCGCCCTCGGTGTGTTCCGCCGTTCGGATGTTCCGCTCTTCCGACTGCCGTGTCCCGGGCTCTAGCCGAGCGGCGTGTTGTACTGGCGCATCCCGGGGATCGTCAGGTCTCCGCCGAACTGGGCGGCCTGGACGACCTTCACCTTCGTGAAGTAAATCAGCGGGATGTTCAGCGGCGGAGGGTGCTCCGGGTCGAACGTGATCGGGATCAGACCGAGCAGGTTGCCGGAGATGCTCTCCGTGTACATGACCGTCTTGCCGCCCTTGATGGTGGACGTCGTGCCGCTGCCCGCCTGGACGTGGTAGCGCACGTCGGCGTCCTTGTCGTCGACCGTCTGGTGCAGGTCGCCGATGTCGGTGCCGTTGGAGATCACGTACTTCAGGACCTTCTTGACCGAGCCGTTGGCGGTCTTCACCTTGACGATGCCCTGGTAGTCGGCGCCCTTGAGGGTCAGGGAGCTGGCCTCCAGCATCCACGGGTCGTCGGCCAGGGCGGGGATGCCCTGTTCGACACCGCTCTCGTCGTCCGTGGCGGCCGGGCAGTCGTCCGGGTCCGTGGTGGAGCTCGCGGAGGGGCTCGGCGTCGGGGAGGCGGTGGCCTCGTCCGCCGCGTCCTCCGCCTTCTCCGTGGCGTCCTTCGCGGCGTCGGACGCCCCGTCGGTGACGTCCTCGACCGTGTCCTCGGCCTTGTCGGCCGTGTCCTTGACCGCGTCCTTCGCGTCGTCGGCCGCGTCGGAGGCACTCTTCGTGGCCGAGGGGCTGGGCGTGGCGGACGGCTCCGCGGTGGGGGTCGCGGTCTCCTTCCCGCCGGGCGTGAGGATGTCCTCGAGCGCGTCGCCGATCTCGTCCAGGACGTTGCCGCTGCTCTTCGAGGGGGTGGGCGCCGGTGTGGACGCCCCGCCCGCCGACCCGGCCGGCTTGCTCGCCGAGGCGGACGGCTCGGGGTCGGGCTTGTCCTCGGAACCTGAATCCGAGGAAGAGCCGCCACCCGTCGAGCCGTCGCCCGCGGAGTCGTCGTCCGAGGCGGGAGCGCTGGTCGAGGCCGAGGCGGAGGGCGACGGGGTAGCCGTCGTGTCCTTCTCGTCGTCGTCCTTGTCGGTCTTGTCGTCCTTGGCGCTGTCGTCCAGCGCCTCTACGCAGTCCTTGTACTCGTCGATCGTGAGGTTCTTCGCCGACGGCTTGTCGTCGGCCTGGGCGAGGGTCGGTGTGAACCCCATGCCCATGAGGATCGCGGTCGGCATCGACGCTATGGCTATCGCCTTGCCCGCGGGCACGTGCAGCCTGGTGAACAGCGGTTTTCTGGGGGCTGCGTGCCGCGGCCCGGTTCTCGCACGGGACTCGCCCGCGGAGTCCGCGTGGTGGACCTCGTCAGCCGGCACTGTGCCTCCCGTTCGCCCCGTCGTTGGGGCTCGTTCCTGACAGATCGTTCGGCTCACTCGCCCCGTCGGCCGGCGCGGCCTGCGGAACGCCTCCCTTGTCCGTACGGTCCGTCCCGGTCCGACCCGCGGCCGACTCGTCGCCCGGCACCCATGCGACCGCCATCCCGCCGCCCACCAGGGCCAGCAGGAAGCCGATCAGGAAGCCGCCGAGGTTCGACACGGGGATGGAGACAAGCCCCAGCAGGATCGCCGCGACACCGGCGAAGACCCGCACGTGCTTCTGGTACCAGAGGCTGATTCCGAGCACGCCGAGGAGCACTCCGATGATGAGCGAACCGGCGCCCGCGGTCGTCGCCATGGCCAGCGTGAGATGCCCGATCTGAAGGTTCGCATACGGGAAGTACGCGATCGGGAATCCCGCGAGGAGGATGAACAGGCCGGCCCAGAAAGGACGGCCACCACGCCAGACACGGAACCGCAGCCGCCAGTAGGTGATTTGACCGCGCGCGGCAGGATTCCCTGCAGGAGTCTCGGCGCTCATGGAAAACAGCTCCCTGGAACGGCGTTGCTGTGAGAGGTTCACGTACTGCTCAGAGGGACTGAGCAGGGGGACGGGCGGGCGAGGCAGCACAGGCTCCCTCACCCACCCAGGGAGTGCTTAGTAGCACTCCTTGACACCCTTGGAGAGCGACATCTTCAGGCCACTGAGCTTGAAGGTGCCGGCGGTGGTCGCCCACGCCGTCTGCTTGACGTCGGTCAGCACGGCCTTGTCGGCCTGCTGCGCGAAGCCGTAGGGGTTCGCCTGGTCACCCTTGGCGATTCCCGGACCCTTGCTCGCGTCCTTGGCCGCAACACCGATGTCGATGTTGGTGAAGGTCGCGTTGGCCGAGAGGTCCTCGACGTCGATGTACAGGTTCTCGGCCCGTACCGGCGTGCCACCGCCGCCCGCCTTCAGGGTCAGACTGACGGACCCGAGGAACGGGACGTCCGGGGTGACCACGGACTGGCACATGTTCGTGATCTTGGCGGTCTTGAACGCCGACACCGCGACCGGGTGCGCCGTCTTGTCGCCCTTGAGCGTGTACCCCTGGTCGATGGCTCCGTACTGCGAGAAGCCGGTGCCGACCAACTGGTCCGCCGTCACCTTGAACGACTGACCCGACACGCTGAACGACGCGGCGAGAGCGCCTTGTGCAAGGGCGATGCCTATGCACGCCGTGGCGGCCACGCTGGGCACCATGACAACGGCGAACCGCTTCCATCTGGTCCCGCCACGCACCTGGGACTCCATATTTCCTCCTTCTCGGACGTACATCTCCGGCCCTGGCCGCCGCCAGACAGCGACTCAGCCGGGCAGGGATGGGAGAAGTGCTACGTCCTCGGGAAGGAGAGCGCCCGATTCCGGAGGCGCGCAACGCACCCGGATCACCGGCGATCACCCCCGAGCGACAACCACTGGTCGCGCCTGAACACTTCACGCACAACCTGCTGGACAGGCTCCACCGAACGGCGAAGACCCCCCTGCCCAAGGGCCGGCGCCACTGCCGCCGCCCCTACTCGGTGGGGACCCAAGGAAACCCGCTGACCCGAGTGGCTGTCGGGGGAGGGTAATGGACCGAGCGTCGCCGATCGTGGTGCATTCTCGCCGCCCGCACAAGGGGGTTCGTTACTGGCTAGTAACGGCGGGATAACCGAACAACGACCCGTCGGTGTCGGCCGAACACCGAGGGTGGCCCCGAACGAGGTGACAAAATAATCGAAGATTGGACGGAATCCGACAGATCACCGCTCCGGACTTACTCCCAGTAACAGTGGCCGCGTTTACCAAGTTTTGGTAAAGCGCGGCCACTATGTAGCTGTGTCGGCAAATCCTTCACCCGGGCATCACGGGCCGCGGCGTTTAGCGACTGGTCAGAACAGAGCGCGCGCCAGCGCCCTGCGCGCGGCCGTCACACGCGGATCGTCGCCGCCGACGACCTCGAAGAGCTCGAGCAGCCGTACGCGCGCCGCCTCGCGGTCGTCGCCCGCCGTACGCGCCACGGTGTCGACGAGCCGCCCCAGGGCGTCCTCCACATGGCCGCCCACCAGATCGAGGTCGGCCGCGGCGATCTGCGCCGGTACGTCACCGGGCTTGTCCGCGGCCTCCTTGCGCACCTGCTGGGGGTCCACGCCCTGTACCCGCTGCAGCAACTCGGCCTGGGCGAGGCCCAGTTTGGCCTCCGTGTTCCCGGGGTCGTCGCTCAGCACGTTCCGGTACGCCCGGACCGCGCCGCCCAGGTCTCCCGCGTCCAGCGCCTGCACGGCGGCTTCGAGCAGCGCGTCGTACGGGCCGGCCGGGACCTCGGAGGCCGCGGCGGCACCCTCGGGGCCCTCGCCCTCGGCGCCCTGCTCCACGGTCACGCCCGTCAGCCCGAACCGCTCCTCGGCGACCTGCACGAGCTGGTCCAGGGTGCCCCGGATCTGCGCCTCGGGCGCGGCGCCCTGGAAGAGCGGCAGGGCCTGGCCGGCCACCACCGCGAAGACCGCCGGAATCCCCTGGATCCCGAACTGCTGCATCAGCATCTGATTGGCGTCGACGTCGATCTTGGCGAGCACGAACCGGCCGTTGTACTCGACGGTGAGCCGCTCCAGCAGCGGGCTGAGCTGCTTGCACGGCTCGCACCACTCGGCCCAGAAGTCGATGACGACCGGCACCTCGGTGGAGCGCTGCAGGACGTCCCGCTCAAAACCCGCCTCGTCGACATCGATGACGAGACTCGACGCGGACACGGCGGGAACGGCCCCGCCCCCCTGTCGTACCGCTTCGGCGCGCGCCTGCTCCGCCTTCGCCTTGGCCTCCTGGGCCGCTTTCACCGCGGCGAGGTCGACGACTCCGCTCATGGACATGTTCCGTGGCTGCATGCGTCTATCCTCCCCCCTCCGCGCGCCTGTGTGAAAAGCGCTGTGAAAGCCAGTCCTGATACGTGTTTTTTCGGCGCCGGGTCCCCACCTGGCACCACGTGGTCGTCGCGCTTTCGCTACGAGCCGTAGCGTAACTGTCCCGGTACGGCCGGGGGAAGCCCGTCCCGGTGATCTCCCTCACCCGTCCACAGGATCCCCCTGAGCGGAACGCCCGGATATGGTCGCCGACATGCAGAGTCGCAGTTCCGCTCCCCGTACGGGACGCCCGCGCAGCGTCGAGGCCGACGAGGCGATCCTGGCGGCGACGCGTGCGGCTCTGGTGGACCTGGGCTGGTCGGGGCTGACGCTGGGCGACGTGGCCACCCGCGCGGGCGTCGCGAAAACGACCCTCTACCGGCGCTGGGCGGGCAAGAACGAGCTGGTGGTCGACGCGGTGGCGGCCCTCTTCGACGAACTGGAGCTGCCCGACCGAGGGACTCTCGCCGCGGACATCGAAGGGGTGGTGCTCCAGTTCGCGGCGATCCTGGCGCGGCCGGAGGCGAGGAGCGGGCTGCTGGCCGTGCTCGCGGAGTCCACGCGCGACGACGCGCTGCGCGAACGCATCCGGACGTCGGTCGTCGACCGTCAGAAGCGGCTGGTGCTGGAGGGGCGGGCGCGGGCGCAGGCGCGGGGGGAGCTGCCGCCGGAGTCCGATCCGTCCACCGCGGACCGGACGGTGAATCTCATCTTCGACATGGTGGCGGGGGCGGTGGTGCATCGGACGCTGGTCAGCGCGGAACCGGTGGACGAGCCGTGGGCCCGGTCCTTCACCCGAGTCCTGCTCCTGGGCCTGCCAGCGGCGGCCTCCCACCCCTGAGGGCCTGTTCCCGTCACGTGGCAGCGTCTCAAAGTCCCCGGCTCAGACGCCGGACGGGCTGAAGTGATTCAGCCCGTCCGGCGTCTGAGGACAAAGGGGGGCGAGGAAAGGCCCGTCAAAAGCCCGGTGGCTCCGTGTACACCCCCCACTCCTCCCGCAGCACATCGCAGATCTCCCCGAGCGTCGCCTCCGCCCGCGCGGCGTCCAGCATCGGACCGATCATGTTCGACCCGTCCCGCGCGGCGGCGAGCATCGCGTCGAGGGCCGACCGCACGGCGCCCTCGTCCCGAGCGGCCCGCCGCGCGCCCAGCTCCCGTACCTGGTCCCGCTCCACCTCATGGCTGACCCGCAGGATCTCCAGGTCACCCGTGACCGACCCGTGGTGGACGTTCACCCCCACGACCCGCTTGTCGCCCTTCTCCAGCGCCCGCTGGTACTGGAACGCCGACTCCGCGATCTCCCCGGTGAACCACCCGTCCTCGATCCCCCGCAGGATCCCGGAGGTGATCGGCCCGATGGGATGCCGCCCGTCGGGGTGCGCCCGCAGCCCCCGCTCCCGGATCTGCTCGAAGATCTTCTCCGCGTCCGCCTCGATGCGGTCGGTCAGCTGCTCCACGTACCAGGAACCGCCCAGCGGATCCGCGACGTTGGCGACGCCGGTCTCCTCCATCAGCACCTGCTGCGTCCGCAGGGCGATCTCCGCCGCCTGCTCGGAGGGCAGCGCGAGCGTCTCGTCCAGTGCGTTCGTGTGCAGCGAGTTGGTGCCGCCCAGCACCGCGGCCAGCGCCTCGACCGCCGTACGGACCACGTTGTTGTACGGCTGCTGGGCCGTCAGCGAGACACCCGCGGTCTGCGTGTGGAACCGCAGCCACTGCGCCTTGTCCGACCGCGCCCCGTACACGTCCCGCATCCACCGCGCCCAGATCCGCCGCGCCGCCCGGAACTTGGCGATCTCCTCGAAGAAGTCGAGGTGCGCGTCGAAGAAGAAGGAGAGGCCGGGGGCGAACACGTCCACGTCCATGCCGCGGCTGAGCCCCAGCTCCACGTACCCGAAGCCGTCGGCGAGGGTGTACGCCAGCTCCTGCGCGGCCGTCGAACCCGCCTCGCGGATGTGGTAGCCGGAGACCGAGAGCGGCTTGTACGCGGGGATCTTCCGCGCGCAGTGCTCCATCAGGTCGCCGATGAGCCGCAGATGGGGTTCGGGCTCGAAGAGCCACTCCTTCTGCGCGATGTACTCCTTGAAGATGTCGGTCTGGAGCGTGCCGTTGAGCACGGCCGGGTCCACGCCCTGCCGTTCGGCGGCCACCAGGTACATGCAGAAGACCGGCACGGCCGGCCCGCTGATCGTCATCGACGTCGTCACGTCGCCCAGCGGGATGTCCTTGAACAGGACCTCCATGTCGGCCGCGGAGTCGATGGCGACCCCGCAGTGGCCGACCTCGCCGAGCGAACGCGGGTCGTCGGAGTCGCGCCCCATGAGCGTGGGCATGTCGAAGGCCACGGAGAGCCCGCCCCCGCCGTTGGCGAGGATCATCTTGTAGCGCTCGTTGGTCTGCTCGGCGTTCCCGAACCCGGCGAACTGCCGGATGGTCCACGTCCGCCCCCGGTAGCCCGTCGCGTGCAGACCACGCGTGTACGGGTACTCCCCGGGCCAGCCGATCCGCTCGAACCCCTCGTAGGCGTCCCCGGGCCGCGGCCCGTAGACCGCCTCCACGGAGTCCCCGGAAAGCGTGGTGAAGTCAGCGTCCCGCTTGCGTGCGGCGTCGTAACGGGCCTGCCAGCGGCGGCGGCCCTCCTCGATGGCGTCAGCGTCCATACTCCTGAATTTACTAGGACGTCCTAGTAAATGTCGATGGGACACCGCCACGGATACCTCCGTGGCGGTGGAAAACGCTGAAACGAGTGAGGCGGGTGAGACGGATGAGGCGGGTGAGAGCCGTACCGCGCGTACCGCGAGCGCGCTATGCCTTCGCGACCGCGCCCGGGCCCTCGACGACCTTGGACTCCAGCTCGCGGCTGACCTTGCGCTCCACGAAGAAGGCGGCCGTCGGGACCGTACCCGCGAGCAGCACCCACAGGAGCTTCGGCACCGGCCACTTCGCCTTGGAGCCCAGGTCGAAGGCGAAGACCAGGTAGACGACGTACAGCCAGCCGTGCGCGACGCTGACGACACGGGTGAAGTCCGCGGCGCCGTCCAGGTCGAGCACGTACTTGCCGATCATCCCGAGGACCAGCAGGACCAGCAGGACACCGGTGACGTAGGCCATGACGCGGTAGCGGGTCAGCACGCTCTTTTTCATGGCTACGAGCGTAACCACCGGTTTGCCACGATCTTCGCGCACCCCCGTGTCACCTTCCGGTCCCGGCGGTGCCGCGCGGGCCCTACTCCTCGTCGAAGTCGTGCGCCGCCACCCTCAGCGGTCGCAGCATCGCGAAGATCTCCCGGCACTCCTCGGCGTCGTACGCGCCGAGCCCGAACTCCATCGCCATCAGGTCGCGGGTGGCCGCGTCGCAGACCTCCCGGCCCTTGTCGGTGATCGAGGCGAGGGTGCCGCGTCCGTCGTTGGGGTTGGGCCGCTTGTCGACGAGCCCGGAGCGCACGAGCCGGTCCACCGTGTTCGTCACGGACGTCGGGTGCACCATCAGCCGCTCGCCGATCTTGGACATCGGCAGCTCACCGGCCTTCGAGAAGGTGAGCAGCACCAGCGCCTCGTAACGGGCGAACGTCAGCCCGTACGGCTTGACGACCGCGTCGACCTCGGCGAGGAGGATCTGGTGCGCGCGCATGATCGAGGTGATCGCGCCCATGGACGGGACGGACCCCCACCGCTGTTTCCAGAGTTCGTCGGCTCGGGCGATGGGATCAAAGGCAAGGCTGAGCGGCTTCGACACGGCAAAGACCCTACCGGCCGGTCATATCGTGGTCAGCCCCGTCTCGCCTTTCGGTATGCGCCCGCCCCCTGCGTGCGCCGCACCTCCGCCACCAGCAGCAGACAGCACACCGTCCCGAGCACACCGACCCCGCCCACCACCGTGCTGACCGGCCAGAACTCGGCCGCCGCACCGGCCAGCGCCATCCCCACACCCTGGATGGTCATCAGCCCGGCGGTGTGCACGGTCATGGCCCGCCCGCGCAGTTCCTCCGGCACGGCGTCCACGAACCAGCGGTCGAGCCCCAGCGTGTACGCGCCCGCCGCCCCGGCGACCAGCAGCGCGAGCAGGATCCAGCCGAGGTCCGGACGGAAGGGGTAGGCGACGAGCGGCAGCAGACCGCAGCCCGCCAGGGGCAGCACGATCCGCGAGCGGGCGGCCGGTGACAGGGCGGCGCCCGCGTACAGCTCCCCCGCGATCGTCCCGACGGGCATCGCGCACATCAGCAGCCCGATCCAGGCCGTGCCGACCCCGATCTCGTCCGCGTACGCGGCGGCGAGGGCCTCCGGCGCGACGACGAACATCGGCGGCACCCAGAGCAGCAGGAGCAGCGCCCGGATCCGGCGGTCGGCCAGGACCTGCCGGGTGCCGGCGAGCGAGTACCGCATCAGCGGTCCGGCGCCGGTCCGCGCGGGCCTGCGCCGGGTGCCGACGCGCAGCAGCAGCGCGGAGGCGAGGAAGGTGGCGAAGGTGATGACCAAGGCCCCGCGCGGCGCCACGAAGGCCAGCAGGACACCGCCGAGACCGAAGCCGACGAGCACGGCGCTCTGCGCCACGATCCGCAGCAGCGAGCGGCCGAGCACGAACAGGTCCCCGTCACCGAGGATCTCCGCCAGCGTGGCCATCCGGGTGCCGCTGAACACGGGTGAGACGGCGGCGATGGCACAGCGCAGGGCGAGCAGGGCGACGACGGGGGTGGCCGGCAGGGCCATCAGCGCCGCGCATCCCGCGCACACGAGGTCGCACACGACGAGGACGCGCCGGGCCGGGTACCGGTCGGCCACTCCGGACAGCAGCGTCCCGCCCACGAGGTACGGCAGGAAGCCCAGCGCGAAGGCCAGTGCGCTGAGCAGCGGCGATCCCGTCAGCTCGTACACGAGGACGGTCAGGGCGATCTCGCTGACGACGACACCCAGCAGGGACAGGGCGTGCGCGGCGAAGACGAACCGGAACTCCGTGACGGCGAAGGCCCTGCCGTAGCCGCTTCCCCTCGCGTCGTCCCTCGGGAGTTCGGGAGCCGCCTGCGCGGTCTGTGTTTCTTCTGGCATGAGAAGCAGCGTCGCGTGACCGCGCCGGACGGCCTAGAGTTTCGGCCCAGGCCGAATCTCCGCCCCGACCTCCCGGGAGGCGTGATGCCGTACCACCTCCACCTCGGCGAGGACGACCTCCTCAACTGCCGTTTCGCGCTGTCACCCCTGTGGGAGACGCACCAGGCGGTACGCACCCTGCGGCGCCCGGAACGGCAGGGCTACCACCCCGCCTGGCTGCGCCGCATCCGCTCGGCGGCGGCCGAGCTGGACCTCGAACCGCTGTGGCTGCTGATGCCGCAGCGCGGGAACAGCCCGGACTGTCTGATGCCGCCTCCGATCGGTCCCGCGGCCACGTTCGAGGAGGAGATCGCCGCCGTACGCGCCACCGACCCCGAGCTCGCGCGGACCGAACTCGCGATCTCGCTCGCGGACACCCCGGGCGCCGCCGAGTCCCCGGCCGGCCGGGCGATGCTCGCCGACCCCGCGCGGGCCGTGCGGGAGCTGGCGGACACGACGGAGGCGGCCTGGCACGCCCTCGTGGAGCCCGCCTGGCCGAGGCTCCGGGCCCTCCTGGAGGCGGACATCGCCTTCCACTCCCGCCGTCTCGCCGAGGTGGGCCTCGCCGGTCTGCTGCCCGAACTGGACCGGCGGGTCGCCTGGGACGCGGGCCGGCTGACGGTCGACTCGCGGGGGGAGCACGTACGCGAACTGGGCGGGCAGGGGCTGGTGCTGATGCCCAGCGTCTTCACCTGGCCGGACGTGGTGAGCGGCTTCGAGCCGCCCTGGCAGCCGGCGCTGGTCTATCCGGCGCGGGGCATCGGGGGCCTGTGGGCCGAACCGTCCGACCGGACTCCCGATGCCCTCGTACGGCTGCTGGGCCGGGGCCGGGCCGCCGTGCTGGCCGGACTGGCGGAACCGACCGCCACCACCGCCCTCGCGCACCGCCTCGGGCTCGCGCCCTCGTCCGTCTCCGCGCACCTGTCGGCGCTGCGTGACGCGGGCCTGCTCGTCTCGCACCGGTACGGACACCAGGTGCTGTACGAGCGGACCCCGCTCGGCATCGCGCTGGCCTCGGTAGGAGCCTGACGTACCGCCAGGACCGACGGATGCCGGACACCTCGCGGTGTCGCGGTCTCGCGGTCTCGCGGTGCGCAGTGTCGCGGTGTCGCGGTGTCGCACCTGTGCCCGATAGGCCCGCTATGTCACGATGACCGGAAAACCGTCCGTCACTGACGGTCACCTTCGCCCAAGGGGGCAGGATGTTCCGGCCGACCCGTACCCGCACCCGTACCCGCGCGGCGCTCGCCGTGTTCGCCGCGTCCGCCGCGTCCGCCGCGCTGGGACTCGTGACGGGCTGTTCGTCCTCGCCCGAGACCGATCCGGCCGCCGCGGCCCAGGAGTCCCGCGCGGCGGACCCCGCCGCCGGCTCCCCGTTCTGGATCGACCCGCAGAGCCCCGCCGCCCGGCAGGCCCGTGCGTGGGAGCGGCAGGGTCGGGGCAACGACGCGAAGCTGCTCAAGCGCATCGCGGACCGGCCCGCGGCGCTGTGGCCGGCCGGCGACCACCCCGAGGCGCGGATCGGGGCGGTGGCGGAGGCGGCGGCCAGGGACGGGCGGACGCCCGTGTTCGTGGCGTACGACATCCCGCACCGCGACTGCGGTCAGCACTCGGCGGGCGGGGCGCACGACGCGAGCGCCTACCGGGACTGGATCGACCGGTTCGCGAAGGCCCTGGGCGACAGCCCCGCCCTGGTGGTCCTGGAGCCCGACGCGGTCGCCCACATGGTGGACGGCTGCACACCGGGCGAGTACCACGCGCAACGTGAGCGGTTGCTCTCCGAGGCGATCGTGCGGCTGAAGCGGCAGCCGAACACGAAGGTGTACCTGGACGCGGGCAACCCGGACTGGATCGCGGAGCCGCTCAAGCTCGTCGAGCCCCTCGGGCGGGCCGGGATCGCGAACGCCGACGGCTTCGCCCTGAACGTCTCCAACTTCCAGACGGACGGGATCACCAAGGAGTACGGCCGCCGCCTCTCGGAGGCGCTAGGCGGCAAGCACTTCGTCGTGGACACCAGCCGCAACGGCAACGGCCCGCTGCGGGGCGACCGCGCGCAGGCCTGGTGCAACCCGCCGGGCCGGGCGCTCGGCACCCCGCCCACCACCGACACCGGCGACCCGGTCGTGGACGCCTACCTGTGGATCAAGCGGCCCGGCGAGTCGGACGGGCAGTGCAGGGGAGGCCCCGCGGCCGGGCAGTGGTGGGCCGACTACGCGCTCGGCCTGGCCCGCAACTCCAAGTCCCGATAGGTCACCCGGAGGCGGCGGGCCGCCCCTCGGGAGCTCACTTCACCTGGACCCACTTCGCCTCGGACGGCGTCCCGTCCGCGTCCGACACGAACAGCATGTACCAGCCGGGCGGAACCAGCGTCCGGTCCTTCGGTACGTCCACGGTCACCGAGTCCTTGGACCGGGTGAGCCCCAGCGCGATGGACCGCTGCTCGACGTCCGTGGTGTGCGTGACCGCGCTGGGCCGCATCAGCCGGGCGTTCACGACCTTCTCCGGGTGCCGGGTCGCGAAGGTGGCGCGGCCCTGGCCGTCCACCTCCTGCGGTCCGTCGCCGAGCACGGGGCGGGCCTTGCCGTTCTTGTGCAGGGCGGGCGGAGTGAAGATCTCCATGCGCTGCTCGAAGTGCCCGAGCTTGGTGTTCTGCTGGTCGTCGAAGAGCGGGTCGGAGCCGAAGGTGGCGATCCGGCCGTCGGGCAGCAGAAGCGCCTCGGAGTGGTAGTTGCGGCCGACCTTCGGCGAGGCGGCCGTACGGAAGGAGTTGGACTTCGGGTCGTAGAACTGCGCCTTGTGGATGTTGCTGGCACCGCGCCCCCGGTAGTCCTTGGAGCCGTTGGACGTGAACACCGAGTCGTCCGGCATGATCACGCTGTTCAGATAGCGGGTGCCCTGCGGCAGGTCGGGGCCGTCCTCGAAGGCGGGATTGGCCTTCTTGAGGTCGACGACGGCCGTGCGCGAGGTCGACTTCTTGGACTCGCCGACCCCTCCGCCGCCGAGGATCATCACCTTCTGGTCCTGGGCGGGCGGCAGCAGGAGCGAGGCCGAGGTCTCCGTCTCGTCCGGGTCGCCCAGTCCGGGCACCTTCTGGAACTTGTTGGTCCTGAGGTCCCACAGACCCGCGTCGCGGCCGAGTTCGGCGGGTCCGTAACCGGCGTTCGAGGCGGGGTAGAAGAGCTTGCCGCCCTTGGTGAGGAAGAGGGCCGGGTAGGTGGGGAAGTAGCGCTTGGGCCCCGGGGTCCACTTCTTCGTCCCCGGGTCGTAGATCTCGTTGTCGCCCGGGTCGATCACACCGACGTCGTCGAGTCCGGAGACCGCGAGCACCTTCCCGTTCTGGAGGCCGACGAGCGTCGGGTACCAGCGGGCCTTGTCCATCGGCTCGACGGGCACGTACTTCTCCGCCGTCGGGTCGAACTCGTAGGCGGCCCTGATCCCCTGGAAGTCCTGCTTCTCCATGGTGATCTTCTCGGAGAGGCCGTAGGTGTTGTCGGCGTCCTTTCCCTTGAGGCCGAGGATCTCGTACTGGGCGCGCTTGTCCGTGACCGGCGCCGGACCGTCCTCGACGGCCTCGACGAAGACCCGGGCCTCGCTCGCCTCGACCTTCGTCTTCCAGGGCTGCATGACGCCGGCCCTGTTGTAGGTGATCTCCTGGGTGCGCTTGGCCTTGGGCACGGTGACGTCGACGCGGCTGACGTACTCGACGCCGGAGGGCGAGCGGAACCGGGTGCCCTTCTTGAGCGCGATGGTCTTGTCCGGGTTCTCGTTCTTCACCCGCATACCGCCGCCGGCCCGCTCGACCTCGCCGTCGAGCCGTTCGTAGCGGGCCGTGCCGCCGGCCACGAGCAGCCGGCCGCTGGGCAGTTGGGCGTGCCCCCCGCAGAAGAAGTCGGCCGGGGTGGCGATCTTCTTGAAGGTGTCGGCCTTCGGATCCCACAGCACGGTGTCGAAGGACCCCTTGTCGAACTTCTTCTGCTCGTTGCCGGAGCCCGCGACGATCAGCACCTTGCCGGTGTGCAGGAGCGCCGCGTGGATGGCGTTGGTGCGGAACTCCTCGGGGATGTCGAGCCGCTTCCACGAGCCGTACTTCGCCTGGTAGCCGGGCTGGGCGATCTTGTACTCGTAGTACTGCTCCGAGGCGAAGCCGATGGCGGCCGGCGCGTTGAGTCCGGCGAGCAGCGCGACGCCACCCACGCCGAGCAGCCGCTTCTGGGTCTTCTTCGAAAGCGACTTCTTCGAAAACGTCCTCTGCGGAAACATCTTCTTCGAGATCTTCAGGGGCCGGTGGGCCATGGCCTAGCTACCTCCTGTCGTACTGCTGGAGACCGTTCCGGCGGCGGCGCTGCCCGCGAGGGCCGGGGCGGGCTCGGCCGTTTCACTGATCCGGACGGCGGGCACGAGGTGCTGCTCCGCCCTGCGGGCCCTGGCGCGGGTGGTGGTCCACACCGCCACCGGGGCGAGGGAGATGGCCAGCGCGAGGACCGCCCAGGTGCGCATGGCGGCGTGGGTGTGGTCGAGCACGAACGACGCGACCAGGGACGACGTCAGGACCGTCGCCCAGAAGAGATGGATACGGAAGGTGGCGACGCGGTCGGGGCTGGCGTCGCTGCCCTTGGGGGTGATGACGAACCGGCTGGGACGGCGGACGAGGGCCGCGCCCAGGGACTTCAGGTAGATGGGCGCGGACAGGGCCGACATCGCCATCCCCGCCAGACCTCCCGACCCCTCCGGCTCGTGCGGGGAGACGTTGTGCCGCCGGTTCCACAGATACAGACCGACCTGGAGTGCGGCGGCGTCGCTGTAGAGCATCAGCCACAGGGAGGCCGAGACCTGGGTGCCGGACGCGCCGAAGCACAGGAACAGGACGCAGCTGAGGATGCCCAGCAGCCAGTTGACGGCCGTCATCGGGTAGTAGACGAGCATCAGCGTGTACGAGAACAGCCGTCCCGGCGGCATCGTGAAGGGTGCCTTCCAGTACTGCTTGAACAGCGTCTCGTAGGTGCCGCGCGACCAGCGCATCTGCTGGGTGAAGAAGTCGGTCCAGGAGGCGGGGCCCTCACCGACGGCGAGCACGTCGGGGGTGTAGACGGACTGCCAGTGGTGACCGGTCCTCGGGTTCTTGTGCCGGTGCATCTCGAAGCCGGTGGCCATGTCCTCGGTGATGGAGTCGTACAGGCCGCCGACCTGCTTGACGGCCGCGATCCGTACGACGTTGTTGGTGCCGACGAACATGGGCGCGCGGTAGCGGTTGCCGGCGCGCTGGATCAGGGCGTGGAAGAGGAACTGCTGGGACTCGGCCGCCTTGGTGACTGGGGTGGTGTAGTTGCCGTACACCTGCGGGCCGACGACGAAGGCGACGTCCGGGTCGCGGAAGTAGCCCATCATCCGTTCCAGGAACTCCGGGAGCGGGACGTGGTCCGTGTCGACGGAGGCGAAGAAGTCGTAACCGCCGCCGTGCATCGCGATCCACGCGTTGTAGTTGCCGTGCTTGGTACGGGTCTTGTGGACGCCCTTGGCCCTGTTCCACTCGGGGACGCCGTGCCGGGTGAAGTGCCGGACGCCGAGCTCCTCGCAGAGCGCCTTGGCACGTTCGTCGTCGCCCTCGTCCAGGAGCCAGACGTCGAGCGGGCCGGTGTGGGTGACCCTGACGGCCGCTTCGAGGGTGGCGCGGACCATCGAGAGCGGTTCCTTGCCGGGGACGAACGTGGTCAGGAAGGCGACCCGGGTGCCCTCGGCGGGGGTGACGGGAACGGGATCCCTCGCGACCATCGTCGCGTGCGCGATCGACACGACGTTGACGACCATGAAGAGCTCGATCAGGCCGATCGCCACGAGCATCGTGATGTCGAGGCCGACCAGCCAGCGGGCGCCGCCCTCACGCTCCACCCAGTGGGTGGGCCACACGAGATAGACCAGCAGCAGTCCGGTGAGCACCGGGGCGAGCGTCATGAGCAGGACGGCTCGTATTCGGTGCGGCTCGCTCGACAGGAGCTTGGTGTACTGCACCCGGTAGGCCGAGCCGGACGGCTCCGTGAGCGGTCCGGCCAACCTGCTGTGGGTGTCGTAGTCGTAGCCCTCCGGCCGCACAGCGCCCTCCAGTGCCCAGTGATCGAACAAGCCGATACCCACACAGAAGTGGCATTACGTCGGCGTGTCGAACGGAGGGGGTCCAGGTGGGTGTCAGGGCTCACCTACGGCGGAGGGGGCTGCCTTCCTTTAGGGGCGCGGAGAACTGCGCGGGTTCCCCCTACTGGGCCGCAGTCGGCAACGGACCCCCGCACCGGAGGTGCAAAGCCACCCTCACGCGGACAAGTGGCGCTCCACCGTGGACACCTTGGACGTCAGCCCGTCCGTCACCCCCGGCCGAATGTCCGCCTTCAGGATCAACGACACCCGCGGCGCCCGCGCCTCGACGGCCGCGACCGCCCGCCGCACCACGTCCATCACCTCATCCCACTCGCCCTCCAGCGAGGTGAACATGGCGTCCGTCCGGTTCGGGAGCCCCGACTCACGGACGACCCGCACCGCGTCGGCCACGTACTCCCCCACGTCCTCGCTGACCCCGAGCGGCGTCACGGAAAAGGCGACGATCATGCGCCCACGATCCCCTCGTTGCGCGCACGGGACTTGATGACCGCGGCCTCGGCCTCACCCTTGAGCTTGCGCTCGGCGAAGAAGCCGCCGGTCGGCAGCACGGACAGCACGAAGTAGAGCGCTGCGGTCCTCAGCCCCCACTTCGCCCGGTTCCACGCGTCGGCCCAGAAGATCACGTACAGCACGAAGAGGACTCCGTGGACCATGCCCATCACCGGCACCGCGTTGAAGTCCGTGGTCCGCTTCAGCACCGAACACACGAGCAGCAGCAGGAACGAGACGGCCTCCGGTCCGGAGACCAGTCGGAGGCGGCGGAGGGCGGAGGCGGTCTTGATGTCCACGGGTCACCTTCGGTGTTTGTGAATGAGCGCACAAGCGTCCGTCCATTGTGGCATTGGAGGGCCGGCGGCCCGCCTCAGGGGTACGGGGACCTGTCGGCGGGGACATCCCGCCCGATACCTTCACCTCGTGGCGATGTTCCGACTACAAGGCAGCAAGGTGCTGGCCGTCGACATGACCGGCGACGCCGTGAAGGCGAAGAACGGCTCCATGGTCGCGTACGACGGTCAGATGGCCTTCAAGAAACTCAGCGGCGGCGGCGAAGGCATCCGCGGCATGGTGACGCGCCGGATCACCGGCGAGCAGATGACCCTCATGGAGGTGAAGGGCCAGGGCACGTGCTGGTTCGCCGACCGGGCGAGCGAGATCAACCTCGTGAGCCTCCAGGGCGACAAACTCTTCGTCGAGTCGAGCAACCTCCTCGCGACCGACGCGGGCCTGCGCACGGGCACGTCCTTCACGGGACTCAGAGGCGCCTCGCAGGGCAACGGGCTCTTCACGACGACGATCGAGGGCCACGGCCAGGCGGCGATCATGTCCGACGGCCCGGCGGTCGTGCTGCGGGTCAGCTCGCAGTACCCGCTCACCGTCGACCCTGGCGCGTACATCGCCCATCAGGGCAATCTGCGGCAGTCCTTCCAGTCCGGCGTGACGTTCCGCACGTTCATGGGCGAGGGCGGCGGCGAGGCCTTCCAGATCCGTTTCGAGGGCGACGGAGTCGTCTACGTGCAGCCCAGTGAGCGCAACTCGATCGCGGGAGACGTGTGACATGCCCTTCCGTGAGATCAACTCGAAGATGATCGAGGCCACCGTGGCCCCGGGCCAGACGCTGTTCAGCCAGCGCGGCGCGATGCTCGCCTACAAGGGCGAGGTCTCCTTCACCCCCAACCTGCAGAGCGGCCAGGGCGGCGTCATGTCGATGATCGGCCGCCGGGCGGCCGGCGAGGCGGCGCCCCTGATGACCGTGGAGGGCGCCGGCACGGTCCTGTTCGGACACGGCGGCCACCACATCCAGGTGATCACCCTCGCAGGGGACACCCTGTACGTGGAGGCGGACCGGCTGCTGGCCTTCGACGGCACCCTGACCCAGGGCACGATGTTCATGGGCTCGCAGGGCGGGGTCATGGGCATGGTGCGCGGTCAGGTGACGGGGCAGGGTCTGTTCACCACGACCCTCAAGGGTCACGGCTCCGTCGCCGTCATGGCGCACGGCGGGGTCATCGAGGTCCCCATCAGCCCGCAGCGCCCGGTCCACGTGGACCCGCAGGCGTACGTCGCCCATCACGGGGACGTCCGCAACAAGCTGTCCAGCGCGCTCGGTCTGCGCGATCTGGTCGGCCGCGGTTCGGGCGAGGCCTTCCAGCTGGAGCTGAGCGGCAGCGGCGCGGTGTACGTGCAGGCGTCGGAGGAGAAGCTGTGACCACCTACCCGGGCACGGGCCCCGTGATCCACGACCCGGCGACCCTGCCGGTCGACGACAACGTGAACGCGTACACCTTCTGCGTGGAGCTCAAGGGGAGCGAGTGGTTCCTGCAGAAGGGCAAGATGATCGCCTACTACGGCTCGATGGAGTTCAACGGCATCGGGCACGGCCGCCTCGACCGCCTCGTGCGAACGTCCTTCCATTCGCCGTTGCACGCGAGCGACTGGGTGGTGGCGTCCGGCTCGGGCAAGATGCTGCTCGCCGACCGGGCGTTCGATGTGAATTCCTTCGACCTGGAGGAGGGCAACCTGACCATTCGCTCGGGCAACCTCCTCGCTTTTCAGCCAAGTCTCGCGCTCAAGCAGTCGATCGTGCCGGGCTTCCTGACGCTCATCGGAACGGGCAAGTTCGTCGCCGCGTCGAACGGCCCCGTGGTGTTCATGGAACCCCCCATCCGGGTCGACCCGCAGGCCTTGGTCGGCTGGGCCGACTGCCCCTCGCCCTGCCATCACTACGACCACGGGTACATGACAGGCCTGATGGGCGGTCTACGTGCGATGACGGGCATCGGCGGAGCCTCCGGCGAGGAGCACCAGTTCGAGTTCGTGGGGGCCGGCACGGTGCTGCTGCAGTCCAGCGAGGCACTGATGGCGGAGCAGGCG
The DNA here is from genome assembly GCF_026341275.1 of Streptomyces ortus. Lineage (NCBI taxonomy): Bacteria > Bacillati > Actinomycetota > Actinomycetes > Kitasatosporales > Streptomycetaceae > Streptomyces > Streptomyces ortus. Next base: position 3,163,821 of record NZ_JAIFZO010000002.1, on the reverse strand, counting down.
GCGGGGGTGCTGCCGAACGAGCCGGGAGTGCCGGGGGGCGGCGGGGGGCCAGGTCACCAGGGTCAGCCGGGCGGCGCACCGCGTCTTCCCGGACAGCTCGGGGACCTCCAGCGTCGCTTCGGGCTGTGAGCGGTAGTCTGCGGAGTGTGACGTCGAACGTGTGCACGTCGTCACACCACCCTCACTAGTTCGCATTTCAACCTTTTAGGTAGACTTGATTCATGGAGACCGAGACGGCCACCCGCTGGCTGACCGATGCGGAGCAGTGCGCATGGCGCACCCACCTGGAGGTCAACAGGCTGTTGACGTATCAGCTCGAAAGAGACCTCCAGCCGTTCGGCCTGACGATGAACGACTACGAGATCCTGGTGAACCTCTCCGAGTCGGAGGGCGTACGGATGCGGATGAGCGACCTCGCGTCCGCCACCCTCCAGTCCAAGAGCCGCCTTTCGCACCAGATCACCCGCATGGAGAACGCGGACCTGGTCCGGCGGGAGAACTGCGAGTCCGACCGCCGCGGGCTGTTCGCGGTGCTCACGGACCACGGCCTGGAGACGATGCGGAAGGTCGCCCCCCACCACGTGGGGTCCGTGCGGCGACACTTCATCGACCTCCTCTCACCGGAGGCACTGCAGGAACTCCACAAATCCCTGACCCCCATCGCAGAACACCTACGGGGACAGCGGGGCCGCCCCTGAGGGGACGCCCTCCAGGGGCGCGGGGAACGGCGCAGTCTTTGAGGGGCGCGGGGAACGGCGCAATCCTTTGGGGGCGCGCGGAACGGCGCAGCGGGCCGCTCAGGCCACAGGCAGCCGGAGCTCGAACAGAGCTCCGCCTGCCGGCGCGTCCCGCACGGTGAGCGACCCACCATGGCGGACAGCCACATCCCGCGCGATGGCAAGCCCAAGACCCGCCCCGCCGTCATCCCGCGCCCGAGCCTCATCGAGCCGCACGAACCGCTCGAAGACCCGCTCCCGCTCATCGGCTGGCACCCCCGCCCCGTCGTCGGCGACTTCGAGAAGCGCCCACTCCCCCACCCGCCGCACGCTCACGGCGACCGACGACCGCGTGTGCCGCTGTGCGTTGTCCAGCAGATTGCCGAGCACCCGCGACAGCTGACCGCGGGATCCGTTCACTTCCACCGCCTCCACGTCCAGGGACACGTCGACCCGGTCCACGGCCCGCTTCCCGGTCTCCGTACGGACGAGTGCGGCCAGGTCGAGGCGGGCGTCCGCCGACCGCTCCCCCGCGTCCAGCCGGGCGAGCAGCAGCAGATCGGCGGCGAGCCGCTGCAGCCGTACGGTGTCCTCGACGGCGCCTTCGACATCGAGCAGCTCCGGGTGCGCGGCGCCCACTTCGAGCTGGGTGCGCAGCGAGGCGATGGGGCTGCGCAGCTCGTGCGAGGCGTCGGCGACGAACGCGCGCTGCCGCTCCACCGAGGCCTCCAGGGCGGCGAGCGTCTCGTTCGTCGTACGGGCGAGGCGGGCGACCTCGTCATGGGTACCGGGCTCGGGGACGCGCCGCGAGAGATCCTCGGAGGCCGTGATGGCGGCCATCTCCGCACGGATCCCCTCCACGGGGCGCAGCGCCCGCCTGGTGACGACGTACGTCACCCCGCTGACCGTCACCAGCAGCACGGGCAGGCCGATCAGCATGGCTGTCGACGCCGTGCCGACGGCGCCCTGTTCGGCGGAGAGCGGAGCGCCCGCGTAGACGGTGAGCGGGACGCCCCCCTTCGTGACCACGTCGACCGCGGCGAACCGGTAGTCGCCCGTCTCCCCTTCGACGGTCGCGGTGCCCTCGCCGTACCAGGTCTCGTCGGCGATGTCGCCGTCGTCGAGGGCGTCCTCCTCGTCCGCCACCCCCTCGTCGGTGTCGCCGGCGTCGTCGTTGGCGACGGAGTTCAGCCGCTCCGAGGCTTTGGCGACCACGCTCATGCCCTCGACGTCCTCGCCGCGGGCGACCGCCTTGCCCTTTCCGTCGAGGACCTCGACGGGGTTCTCGTCGCCGTCCGGCAGGTCGAGATCCTTGTACGCGAACCCGTTCGACAGCGCCGAGGCGGCGTTGCGGGCCACCGAGTCGGCCTCGGTGTCCGCCTGGCTGATGAGGCTGGCCCGCAGCGCGAGCAGCACGGCGGCGCCGGCCGCGACCAGGGCCACGGCGACGACGAGGGTCGCGGCGAGCGTGGCGCGGGCCCGTACCGACCTCATGCGCCGCCTCATGCCCGTACCTCCAGTCTGTACCCGGCCCCGCGTACGGTCCTGATGAGCTCCGGGCCGAGCTTGCGGCGCAGGGTGCTGATGTAGACCTCGACGATGTTCGGGTCTCCCTCGTACGCGAAGTCCCAGACGTGCTCCAGGATGTCGGCCTTCGACACGACCTCCCCGGCCCGCACGGCGAGCTGCTCCAGCACGGAGAACTCCTTGGTGGTCAAGGTGATCTCGCCGTCCGCGAGGAACACCCGCCGGGAGGCGGTGTCGACCTTCAGGTTCCCGACCTCGTACACGGGTGAGGCTCCGCCCGACGGGCCGCGCCGCCGCAGCAGCGCCTTCACCCGGGCGACCAGGACGACGTACGAGAAGGGCTTGGTCAGATAGTCGTCGGCGCCCGTGTCGAGGCCCTCCGCCTCGTCGTACTCGCCGTCCTTGGCGGTGAGCATCAGGATCGGCACGTCATGGCCCGCGGCGCGCAGGGCGCCGCACACGCGGTAGCCGTTCATCCCGGGCAGCATGATGTCGAGGATCACGAGGTCGTACGAGCCCTCGCCTGCCATGTGCAGCCCCTCCAGGCCGTCGTGGACGACGTCCACGGCGTACCCCTCGGCCGTCAGGCCCCTGGCGAGCGACAGGGCGAGCCGCTTCTCATCCTCCACGATCAACAGGCGCATGCGTAAAGAGTCGCAAACCCAACCTGAAGAAGCCTTCAGGCGGCTTCAGGCCCGCTTCAGCGTCGGTCGGCCACCTTGGGTCCTGTCGAACAGCAGACGAGGCACACAAGCCGCCTGCAACCGGCGACACCATCCGTTACTGGTTGCAGCCAGTCGCATTCTGGAGGAATCCCCATGAAGCGCAACATCGTCATCGCCACCGTCACGGCCGCTGTCCTGATCGGCGGCGGCACCGCGACCGCCATCGCGGTCGCGGGTGACGACGAGGCGCCGACGAAGAAGTCCGACGTGCGGGTGTCGAACGACGACACCGGCCGTGACGACGACGCCGATGCGAACGACACGGACGACAACGACGCGGACGACAAGGCGGAGGACAAGGCCGACGCGGCCGAGGACCGGGCCGCGAAGGACACCGGCGAGGACGCCGAGGACAAGGCCGAGAACGCCACCGACGCCAAGGCCGCGAAGGTCGATGCCGCCGACGCGATCAAGGCGGCGCTGAAGAACACGGCCGGCACGGCGGTCTCGGCCGACCTGGACGACGAGGGCACGAAGCACGTGTGGGACGTGGACATCCTCACGAACGGCGGCGCCTGGCACAGCGTCCAGGTCGACCCGGCCACCGGCAAGGTCCTCGGCTCCCACGTCGACCGGGACGACGACGGTGACGACGCCGCCGAGACCGCGCAGATCCGTGACGCGCTGAAGGGCAGCTCCGTGACCGCCGCCGAGGCCGCGGAGGCCGGTGCCGCCAAGGGCACGGTGACCTCCGTCGACCTCGACGAGGAGAGCGCGGACAAGGCCTGGGAGGTCGACACCACCGCGGCGAACGGCACCGGCAGCGACTGGAGGGTCGACGCCGGCTCCGGCAAGATCACCGCGGACCGCTCGAACGACTGACGTTCCCACGCTCCCTTTGTCCTCGAACGCCGGACGGGCTGGAAATCCAGCCCGTCCGGCGTTCGAGGACGAGCGCGCAAGCGCGACAGGGGGTCTGGGGCGCAGCCCCAGGGGATCAGCTCTCCGCCAGGGCTTCCACCAGGGAGTCCGCCGCCCGGTACGGGTCCAGGTCGCCCGAGACGATCCGCTCGGCGAGTGCGCCGAGGCGTCGGTCACCGTGCAGGTCCGCGATCCGCTCCCGCAGCGCCGTGACCGCGATCGTCTCGACCTCACGGGACGCGCGCGCGAGCCGCCGCGCGGCCAGCTCCCCCCGCTCCTCCATCCACGCCCGGTGCTTCTCCAGCGCCTCGACGACCTCGTCGATGCCCTCCCCGCGCGCGGCCACCGTCTTCACGATGGGGGGCCGCCAGTCCCCGGGCCCACGGGACTCGCCGAGCCCGAGCATGTGGTTCAGCTCGCGGGCCGTCGCGTCGGCCCCGTCCCGGTCGGCCTTGTTGACCACGTACACGTCGCCGATCTCCAGGATTCCGGCCTTGGCCGCCTGGATGCCGTCGCCCATGCCGGGGGCCAGCAGGACCACGCTCGTGTCCGCCTGGGAGGCGATCTCCACTTCGGACTGGCCGACGCCCACGGTTTCGACGAGGACGACGTCGCAGCCGGCCGCGTCCAGGACCCGGACGGCCTGCGGCGCGGCCCACGCGAGCCCGCCGAGGTGTCCGCGGGTGGCCATCGAGCGGATGTAGACGCCGGGGTCGGAGGCATGGTCCGACATCCGGACGCGGTCGCCGAGCAGCGCGCCGCCGGAGAACGGCGACGACGGGTCGACGGCGAGGACGCCGACCCGCTTGCCCTGCCGCCGGTAGGCGGACACCAGGGCCGAGGTGGAGGTCGACTTGCCGACGCCGGGTGATCCGGTGAGGCCGACGACGTACGCGTTGCCCGCGAGCGGGGCGAGCGCGGCCATGACCTCGCGCAGTTGCGGGGACGCCCCCTCCACCAGGGAGATCAGCCGGGCCACGGCCCGCGGCCGGCCTTCCCTGGCCGCGGCCACCAGCGAGGGGACGTCCTGCATCACAGCTCCGTTCAAAGGGTCGGGCGGCCGGTCTCGTACGTGCGTCAGCCCTTGGGTACCCGCACGATCAGCGCGTCGCCCTGGCCGCCGCCCCCGCACAGCGCCGCCGCGCCCACGCCGCCGCCGCGCCGCTTCAGTTCGAGGGCGAGGTGCAGGACGAGCCGGGCGCCGGACATGCCGATCGGGTGGCCCAGCGCGATGGCGCCGCCGTTGACGTTCACCTTTTCCGTGGACACGCCGAGGTCCTTCATCGACTGGACCGCGACGGCGGCGAAGGCCTCGTTGATCTCGATCAGGTCAAGATCCTCGACGCCGATGCCCTCCTTCTTCAGGGCGTGCTGGATGGCGTTCGACGGCTGCGACTGCAAAGAGTTGTCGGGTCCCGCGACGTTTCCGTGCGCGCCGATCTCGGCGATCCAGTCCAGGCCCAGCTCCTCGGCCCTGGCCTTGCTCATGACGACCACCGCGGCGGCGCCGTCGGAGATCTGCGAGGCAGAGCCCGCCGTGATCGTGCCGTCCTTGGTGAAGGCGGGGCGCAGCCGGCCGAGCGACTCGGAGGTCGTCTCGCCGCGGATGCCCTCGTCCTGGCTGAGGACGACGGGCTCGCCCTTGCGCTGCGGGATCTCCACGGGGGTGATCTCCGCCTCGAAGGTGCCGTTCTTCTGCGCGGCGGCGGCCCGCTGGTGGGAGAGGGCGGCGATCTCGTCCTGCTCGGGCCGCAGGATGCCCAGGCGGGTGTTGTGCTTCTCCGTGGACTCGCCCATGGCGATGTTCTCGAAGGCGTCGGTCAGCCCGTCGTGCGCCATCGCGTCGAGCATCTCGATCGCGCCGTACTTGTAGCCCTCGCGGGACTTCGGCAGCAGGTGGGGGGCGTTGGTCATCGACTCCTGGCCGCCCGCGACCACGATGTCGAACTCACCGGCGCGGATCAGCTGGTCGGCGAGCGCGATGGCGTCGAGGCCGGACAGGCACACCTTGTTGACGGTGAGCGCCGGAACGCTCATCGGGATGCCCGCCTTGACGGCGGCCTGGCGTGCCGGGATCTGCCCTGCCCCGGCCTGGAGCACCTGGCCCATGATCACGTACTGCACCTGGCCGCCGTCGATGCCCGCACGGTCGAGGGCGGCCTTGATCGCGAATCCACCGAGGTCGGCTCCCGAGAAGGACTTCAGGGAGCCGAGCAGCCGCCCCATCGGGGTGCGTGCACCCGCAACGATGACGGAGGTGGTGTTGTTCGTTCCAGACATGAGGAGCGATCCCCTTCCAGCTTGCACAGCCGAGGAGTGAACGAGGGTTTACTGAAGAAGGTACTGAGCGGTAGGCCAGCCGTCATCCGGCCCGGCGTGTGATCGCGCGCACGTTGCGTAACCGCCGTCGGAGCGCTGCACTGACAGCATGCTGACGCGAATCGACCACATCGGGATCGCCTGTTTCGACCTCGACGCGACCGTCGAGTTCTACCGGGCCACGTACGGCTTCGAGGTGCACCACACCGAGGTCAACGAGGAGCAGGGCGTGCGCGAGGCCATGCTCAAGATCAATGGGACGTCCGACGGCGGCGCCTCCTACCTGCAGCTCCTGGAACCCACCCGCGAGGACTCCGCGGTCGGAAAGTGGCTGGCCAAGAACGGTGAGGGCGTGCATCACATCGCCTTCGGCACCGCCGACGTCGACGGGGACGCGGCCTCCGTCCGGGACAAGGGCGTACGCGTGCTGTACGACGAGCCGCGCACGGGTTCGATGGGCTCCCGGATCACCTTTCTGCACCCGAAGGATTGCCATGGCGTCCTGACAGAACTGGTCACTTCGGCGCCAGTTGAGTCACCTGAGCACTGACCTCCGTATATCTGGGCCGGTAGGGTTGGGCACGGCCGTCGCCTCTTCGGGGCGGTCCGGGTCCTCATCGTCAGGATCCGAGGGCCGGGGTCCAGGTTTCGGGGGACGAGCGTCGGGGGAGCAGCGCGTGCTCCGCCGTTGATCTGACACCATTCCCCGGGGGCCCTGTCCGGCGGATGGACGGTGCTCGTTTGGAGAGACTTGCGACCAGGGGACGGATGGGACCGCGCAGTGCGGGGCTACGAACGCCAGGAGCGAGAGCCGGCGGCTGACGTCGACCACCTCTCTCGGTTCGAGGCCGAGATGGAACGGCTGAAGACCGAGCGGGAGAAGGCCGTCCAGCACGCCGAGGACCTCGGCTATCAGGTCGAGGTGCTGCGCGCCAAGCTGCACGAGGCGCGCCGCAGTCTGGCGACCCGGCCTGCCTACGACAGCGCCGACATCGGCTATCAGGCCGAGCAGATGCTCCGTAATGCGCAGGTTCAGGCCGATCAGCTGCGCCAGGACGCCGAGCGGGAGCTGAGCCAGGCCCGCGCGCAGACGCAGCGGATCCTGCAGGAGCACGCGGAGCAGGCCGCCCGTCTCCAGGCGGAGCTGCATCAGGAGGCGGTCACCCGCCGCCAGCAGCTCGACCAGGAGCTGGCCGAGCGCCGGCAGAGCGTCGAGTCGCACGTCAACGAGAACGTGGCGTGGGCCGAGCAGCTGCGGGCCCGCAGCGAGCAGCAGGCCCGCCGGCTGGCCGACGAGTCGCGCGGCGAGGCCGAGCAGGCCCTGGCCGCCGCCCGCGCGGAGGCCGAGCGGATCACGGGAGAGGCCCGCCAGCGGCTGCAGAGCGACGCCGAGCGGGCCCGCGCGGAGGCCGAGGCGCTGCTGCGCCGGGCCCGCACCGACGCCGAGCGGCTGCTGACCGCGGCGTCGACGCAGGCCCAGGAGGCCACCGAGCACGCCGAGCAACTGCGCAGCTCGACCGCGTCCGACTCGGACAACGCCCGCCGTCAGGCCGGCGAGCTGAGCCGCGCCGCCGAGCAGCGCATCAACGAGGCCGAGGCGGCGCTGCGCGAGGCCCGTGCCGAGGCGGAGAAGGTGCTCGCCGAGGCCAAGGAGGCCGCGGCCAAGGCGCTCTCCAGCGCCGAGTCGGCGAACGAACAGCGCACGCGTACGGCCAAGGAGCAGGTCGCCCGGCTGGTCGGCGAGGCCGTCAAGGAGGCCGAGACCACCAAGGCCGAGGCCGAGCAGGTCGTCGCGGACGCCCGCGCCAAGGCCGAGAAGATCGTCGCGGACGCCGAGAAGGACGCCCGCAGTCTCACCGCCGAGGAGACCGCGTCCCAGCTCGCCAAGGCGGCCCGTACCGCCGAGGAGGTCCTGACCAAGGCGTCCGAGGACGCCAAGGCGACCACCAGGGCCGCCTCCGAGGAGGCCGAGCGCATCCGCGCCGAGGCCGAGGCCGAGGCGGACCGGCTGCGCGCGGAGGCGCACGACATCGCCGAGCAGCTCAAGGGCACGGCGAAGGACGACACCAAGGAGTACCGCGCCAAGACGGTCGAGCTGCAGGAGGAGGCGCGCAGGCTGCGCGGCGACGCCGAGCAGCTGCGGGCGGACGCCAACGAAGAGGGCGAGCGGATCCGCTCCGAGGCCCGGCGCGAGGCCGTCCAGCAGATCGAGGAGGCGGCCAGGACCGCCGAGGAGCTGCTGTCCAAGGCGAAGGCCGACGCGGACGAGCTGCGCTCGAACGCCACGACGGAGAGCCAGCGGGTCCGCACCGAGGCCATCGAGCGCGCCACGACGCTGCGCCGGCAGGCCGAGGAGACCCTGGAGCGCACCCGCGCGGAGGCCGAACGGCACCGCACGGAGGCCGTCGAGCAGTCCGAGGAGATCAAGGCGGAGGCCGAGCGGGCCGCCGCCGAGCTGCACGAGGACACCGAGCGGGCCATAGCGGCCCGGCAGGCCGAGGCGGCCGAGGGGCTGGCCCGGCTGCACACGGAGGCCGAGGAGCGTCTCGCCTCCGCCGAGCAGGCGCTGACCGAAGCGCGCGCGGAGTCCGAGCGGATCCGCCGCGAGGCCGCCGAGGAGATCGACCGGCTGCGCGGCGAGGCCGCCGAGCGGATCCGTACGCTCCAGGCGCAGGCCGAGACGGAGGCCGAGCGGCTGCGCACCGAGGCCGCCTCGGACGCGTCCGCGTCCCGTGCCGAGGGCGAGGCCATCGCCGTCCGGCTGCGTTCGGACGCCGCGGTGGAGGCCGAGCGGCTCAAGACGGAGGCACAGGACACCGCCGACCGCGTACGCGCCGAGGCACAGGCCGCCGCCGAGCGGCTGGCCACGGAGGCCGCCGAGGCGCTGTCCGCGGCCCAGGAGGAGGCGGCCAGGCGCCGCCGCGAGGCCGAGGAGCTGCTGGGCGCCGCGCGCCAGGAGGCCGACCAGGAGCGCGAGCGGGCCCGCGAGCAGAGCGAGGAACTGCTGGCCTCGGCGCGCAACCGTGTGGAGGAGGCCCAGACCGAGGCCGTACGGCTGGTCGAGGAGGCGGACCGCCGGGCGACCGAGATGGTGTCGGCCGCCGAGCAGACCGCCCAGCAGGTGCGCGACGCCGTGGCCGGGCTGCACGAGCAGGCCCAGGAGGAGATCTCGGGTCTGCGCAGCGCCGCCGAGCACGTGGCGGAGCGGCTGCGCACGGAGGCGCAGGAGGAGGCCGACCGGGTCCGCGCCGACGCGTACGCCGAGCGGGAGCGGGCGACCGAGGACGGCAACCGGGTCCGGCGCGAGGCGCGGGACGAGGCGGAGGCCGCCAAGTCCCTCGCGGAGCGCACGGTCGCGGAGGCGATCGCGGAGTCCGAGCGGCTGCGTTCGGACGCCTCGGAGCATCTGCAGCGGGCGCGTACGGAGGCCTCCGACGCCATCGCGTCGGCCGAGCAGGACGCCTCGCGTTCCCGGGCCGAGGCCCGGGAGGACGCCAACCGCATCCGGTCGGACGCCGCGACGCAGGCGGACACCCTCATCACCGAGACGACGGCCGAGGTCGAGCGGCTCACCGCGGAGACGAACCAGGAGGCGGAGCGGGTCCGCGCCGAGTCCGTGGCGAAGGCCGAGAAGCTGATCTCGGACGCGACGGGAGACGCGGAGCGGCTGCGTGCCGAGGCGGCCGAGACGGTCGGCTCCGCGCAGCAGCACGCCGAGCGGATCAGGTCGGAGGCCCAGCGCTTCAAGGCCGAGGCCGCCCAGGAGGCCGACCGCCTGATGTCGAACGCCCGCGACGAGGCCGACGACACGCTGGACAAGGCGCGCAAGGAGGCCAACAAGCGGCGTTCCGAGGCGGCCGAGCAGGTCGACAAGCTGATCACGGAGACGACCGCCGAGGCCGACAAGCTGCTCTCGGAGTCGCAGCAGACCGCGCACAAGACCACCGCGGACGCGGAGGCGCAGGCCGACTCGATGGTGGGCGCCGCGCGCAACGAGGCGGAGCGGCTGCTGGCCGAGGCGACGATCGAGGGCAACACCCGGGTGGAGCGGGCCCGGGCGGACGCCGACGAGCTGCTGGTCGGCGCGCGCCGGGACGCGACGGCCATAAGGGAACGAGCCGAGGAGCTGCGCGACCGGATCACGAGCGAGATCGAGGAGCTGCACGACCGGGCCCGCCGGGAGTCCGCCGAGACGATGAAGGCGGCGGGCGACCGCTGCGACGCGCTGATCAGGGCCGCCGAGGACCAGCTGAAGGAGGCCGAGGCGAAGGCCAAGGACCTCGTGTCGGAGGCCGGTTCGGAGGCGAGCAAGGTCCGGATCGCCGCGGTGAAGAAGGCGGAGGGGCTCCTCAAGGAGGCCGAGCAGAAGAAGGCCGCGCTCATCGCGGAGGCCGAGGCGATCAGGTCCGAGGCGGTGCGCGAGGCGCGGGCCGCGGTCGAGGAGGGCAAGCGGGAGCTGGAGGTGCTGGTCCGCCGTCGGCAGGACATCAATGCCGAGATCTCCCGTGTCCAGGACGTCCTGGAGGCGTTGGAATCCTTTGAGGCGCCGTCGGGTGGCAAGGACGGTGGCGTCAAAGCGGGCGCGGCGGCCGGTGCGACCCGTTCGGGTGGCAAGCCGTCCGAGGGCTAGCCAGATGGGCAACTTCCGTGCATGCCGGGGGGCTTCGGTGAAGCTCCCTGGCAAGCGTTCCGGCCGTTAGCCACCAAAAAGGGTGTCATTCTCCATATCAATCGGGCTACTGCTCGATGACACACCGTTTTGGCCCCTAGGATTCCACCTATCACCTCACCGGTCTCATTCGACAGGAACCCCATGAGCGACACTTCCCCCTACGGCTTCGAGCTTGTGCGGCGTGGGTACGACCGCGCTCAGGTGGACGAACGCATTTCGAAGCTCGTCTCCGACCGTGACAGCGCTCTGGCCCGCATCACTGCTCTCGAAAAGCGCATCGAGGAACTCCATCTCGAAACGCAGAACGCCCAGGCGCAGGTGAGCGACGCCGAGCCGTCGTACGCCGGCCTCGGTGCCCGCGTCGAGAAGATCCTCCGCCTCGCCGAGGAGGAGGCCAAGGACCTGCGCGAGGAGGCCCGTCGCGCGGCGGAGCAGCACCGTGAGCTCGCCGAGTCGGCGGCTCAGCAGGTGCGCAACGACGCAGAATCGTTCGCTGCGGACCGCAAGTCCAAGGCGGAGGACGAAGGCGTCCGGATCGTCGAGAAGGCCAAGACGGACGCCTCGCAGCTCCGTCAGGAGGCGACGAAGGACGCCCAGTCGAAGCGCGAGGAGGCGGACGCCCTCTTCGAGGAGACCCGCGCGAAGGCCGCGCAGGCCGCCGCCGACTTCGAGACGAACCTCGCCAAGCGCCGTGAGCAGTCCGAGCGTGACCTGGCTTCGCGTCAGGCCAAGGCCGAGAAGCGCCTCGCGGAGATCGAGCACCGTGCGGAGCAGCTTCGGCTCGAGGCCGAGAAGCTGCGCACGGACGCCGAGCGGCGGGCCCGTCAGACCGTCGAGACGGCTCAGCGGCAGGCCGAGGACATCGTGGCCGACGCGAACGCGAAGGCCGACCGGATCCGGTCGGAGTCCGAGCGCGAGCTCGCGGCGCTGACGAACCGGCGTGACTCGATCAACGCGCAGCTCACGAATGTGCGCGAGATGCTGGCGACGCTCACGGGTGCGGCGGTCGCTGCGGCCGGGTCGCCCGCCGAGGACGAGCCGATCACTCGTGGGGTGCCGGCACAGCAGTCCCGCTAGGCGCTGACCCTTACGGGTCGGGTCTGTCGGGTTGAGGCTGGGGGGATCTGCGGGCCTGCCGTGGCTGGCCGCGCAGTTCCCCGCGCCCCTATCGGGGCTGTGGCTGGCCGCGCCCACGCGGCGGAGCCGCACATCGAAACAGCCTCGCGCCCCTGTCGGGGCCACCTGAACCGAATCGAAGCCCTCTGCCACTCCGGTGGCAGGGGGCTTTGTCGCGTTTTAGCTTGGGGGCATGATCGAGGTTGAGGGGCTGACCAAGCGGTACGGCGAGAAGATGGCCGTGAATCAGCTGACGTTCGCCGTGCGGCCCGGGATCGTCACCGGGTTCCTCGGGCCGAACGGCGCCGGCAAGTCCACGACCATGCGGATGATGCTCGGGCTCGACCGGCCGACCGCGGGTGACGTCCGGATCGACGGGGAGCACTACGACCGGCTCAAGGACCCGCTGACGTACATCGGCGCCCTGCTCGACGCCAAGGCCATGCACGGCGGTCGCAGCGCCTTCAACCACCTCCTGTGCCTCGCGCAGAGCAACGGCATCCCGCGCGGCCGGGTGCACGAGGTCCTGGACACCGTCGGCCTCACCGCGGTGGCGAAGAAGAAGGCCAAGGGCTTCTCGCTCGGCATGGGCCAGCGGCTCGGCATCGCGGGCGCGCTGCTCGGCGACCCCCGGATCCTGATGTTCGACGAGCCGGTCAACGGGCTCGACCCCGAGGGCATCCACTGGATCCGGAATCTGATGAAGTCCCTCGCCGCCCAGGGACGTACCGTCTTCGTCTCCTCGCATCTGATGAGCGAGATGGCGCTGACCGCCGACCATCTCGTCGTGATCGGCCAGGGCCGGCTGCTCGCCGACACCTCCATGGCCGACTTCATCCGGGAGAACTCCCGCTCGTACGTACGCATCCGGTCACCCCAGCGTGAGCTGCTGCTCGACGTGCTGCACCGGGACGGGATCGTCGTCGTGGAAACCGGCGTCGGGACACTGGAGGTGGACGGGTACCGGCCCGAGGACATCGGTGAGCTGGCCGCGCGGAACGGGATCACGCTGCACGAGCTGAGCCCTCAGCAGGCCTCCCTGGAGGAGGCGTTCATGCAGCTCACGGCGGAGTCGGTGGAGTACCACGCGCACACCGGCGCCCCGCTCGGCGCCCCGCCGCCGCCCCTCCCCGGCGAGCAGCCCGGACCGCCGGCGCCCGGGCCCCGGTGGGGCAACGACTGGAAGAAGGGCTGACTCCATGGCCGCGACCCAGGTCCTGAGGTCCGAGTGGACCAAGATCCGCTCGGTGGCGTCCACACTGTGGACGCTGAGCCTCGCCGCCGTGGTGACCGTCGCGCTCGGTGTGCTGATCTCGCTGCTGTCGAAGAACGAGTTCGACAAGATGGACGCGAAGGACCGGCTCTCCTTCGATCCCACCTACACCAGCTTCGCCGGGATGAGCCTCGGCCAGCTGGCGATGATCGTGTTCGGCGTGCTGGTGGTGTCCAACGAGTACAGCACCGGCATGATCCGCACCTCGCTCGCCGCCGTCCCGCGGCGCGGCACGTTCCTGTTCGGCAAGATCGCGGTGGCGACCGGGCTGGCCTTCCTCGTCGGCCTCGTGACCAGTTTCGTCGCGTTCTTCCTCGGCCAGGCGATGCTCGGCCCCCACAAGGCGTCGATCGGCGACCCGGGCGTCCTGCGGGCGGTCATCGGCGGCGGCCTCTACATGACCCTCATCGCCGTCTTCTCGATGGCCGTCGCCACGATGCTCCGCAGCCCGATGCTGTCCCTGGGCATCCTGATGCCGTTCTTCTTCCTGATCTCCGCCGTCCTCGGCAACGTCTCCGCCACCAAGAAGATCGGCAGATTCCTGCCCGACCAGGCCGGCAGCAAGATCATGCAGGTGGTCACCCCGCTCGACGACGACGTGCCGTACGGCCCCTGGGGAGGGCTGGGCATCATGGTGCTGTGGGTCGTCGCCGCCCTCGTCGGCGGGTACGTACTGCTGAAGAGACGGGACGCGTAGCGCGAGGTTTTTTACCCGCTCTTGAAGGGAACCGTCAGCGCCCCGATATCCTCCTAACCCTTACGGGGGCGTGTGCCCCGACGTCCTGAACCTTTCGATGGGTGCGGAGAATGATCGAGGCAGTCGGCCTGACGAAGCGCTACGGCGACAAGACGGCCGTGTACAACCTTTCCTTCCAGGTCAGGCCGGGCTCGGTCACCGGCTTCCTCGGCCCCAACGGGTCGGGCAAGTCCACGACCATGCGGATGATTCTCGGGCTGGACAACCCCAGCGCCGGGCAGGTGACGATCGGCGGCTACCCGTACCGCAGGCTGCCCAACGCCCCGCGCCAGGTCGGCGCACTGCTCGACGCCAAGGCCGTGCACGGCGGCCGGCACGCCCGCAACCACCTGCTGTGCCTGGCGCAGCTGTCGGGCATCCCGGCCCGCCGGGTGGACGAGGTGCTCGGGGTCGTCGGTCTGCAGGACGTGGCGAAGAAGCGCTCCAAGGGCTTCTCGCTCGGCATGGGCCAGCGGCTCGGCATCGCCGCCGCGCTGCTCGGCGACCCGCAGGTGCTGCTCTTCGACGAACCGGTCAACGGACTCGACCCCGAGGGCATCCTCTGGGTGCGCAACCTGATGAAGTCGCTGGCCGCGGAGGGCCGGACCGTCTTCGTCTCCTCGCATCTGATGAGCGAGATGGCCGTCACGGCCGACCACCTCATCGTGATCGGCCGCGGTCAGCTGCTCTCCGACATGAGCGTGCGCGACTTCATCTCGGCCAACTCGGCCGACTTCGCGCGGGTGCGCACCCCCGGGACCGACCCCGCCCAGCGCGAGAAGCTGACGGCCGCGCTCACCGAGGCGGGCGGTCAGGTGATGCCGGAGCAGGACGGCGGGCTGCGCGTCACCGGGCTGCCGCTCCCCCGCATCAGCGACCTCGCCCACGACGCGGACGTACGGCTGTGGGAGCTGTCCCCGCACCAGGCCTCGCTGGAGGAGGCGTACATGCGGATGACGCAGGGCGCCGTCGACTACCGCTCCACCACCGACCAGCGCGCGGGCCTGCAGCAGCAGCTGCCGCCGGGGGCGATGCCGCCGCCGCAGATGCCGGTGCCGGGACAGGGCCAGCCGGGCTGGTACGCGCCGCCGTCGCCCCAGCACGGCGGGCAGCCGTTCGCGATGCCCCAGGGACAGCCGCCCGCGGGCCCCTACGGCGCTCCGGGCGTCCCCGGCGCCGGGGAGCCCAACCCGTACGCCCAGCCCGCCCAGCCGGCCCCTGCGCAGCCCGCCGCCCCCGACCTGACCAAGCCCGAGGACGCCCGATGAGTACGCCCCAGCCGCCCCAGACGCACCAGCAGGCCGCCCCTGCCCCGAACTGGCAGCAGACGCCCGGGACTTCGTACACCTCGCCGATTCCGATCACGCGCACCCATCTCGGGCACGCGCTCACCTCGGAGTGGACGAAGATCAAGTCGGTGCGCTCCACGATGTGGACGCTCGGCGTCTTCCTGCTCCTGGTCGTGGGGATCGGCCTGCTCGTGGCCGGCCAGACGAAGGACAACGACTACGCCGACGTCCCGTACACGATCCCCGCGTTCTTCGGGCTGATCCTCGGACAGATCTGCCTGATCACCCTGGGCGTGCTGGTGGTCTCGTCCGAGTACGGCACGGGCATGATCCGTACGACGTTCACGGCCTCGCCCCAGCGCCACCGGGTGCTCACCGCCAAGCTGCTGATCTTCTTCGTCGTCGCGTTCGCCGTGTCGGCGCTCGCGATCGGGTTCGTCGGCCTGATCACCTCGGGCATGCACGGCGGGGACCCGGACAACGCGTGGGGCGGCACCGTCCTGAAGGGCGCGCTGTACGTGTCGCTGCTCGGCGTGCTCGCGCTGGCCGTGGGCTCGATGCTGCGGCACTCCGCGGGCGCGATCACCGCGATGCTCGGCCTGGTGCTGGTCCCGGCGATCCTGCCTGCGTTCCTGATGATGTCCGAGAGCCTGCGCACGGTCGGCGAGAAGATGCTGGACTACAACGCTCCGAACGCGCTCGCCAAGATCTTCGAGCTCGACTCCGACAACGGCACCGGCGGTTCGCAGCTCCTCCTGCTCGTCGGTGTGACGGCGGCGGCGATCGCGGGCGCCTACGTGCTCCTTGAGCGACGGGACGTCTGAGCGGCTGCCGGGTTTCTAGAACCTCGGCGCGTTCCGGGACCGCTGCACTCTCGTGGTGCGGCGGTCCTTCGCGTTCCAGCACGACTTGTGCCAGTGGCGGCGCTCGTCCACCCCGGAGTGCTCGGGCCAGGCGACCACGTGCGGGACGCCGGAGGGGATCTGCTGGTCGCAGCCCGGGCAGCGGTAGGTCTTGCCCTGCGCGCTCGCTCCCGCCACGTGCCGCACGCTCCAGGACTCGCCCCGCCAGCTCTCGGCCGACTGCCAGCCGCCGTACCGGTCGGACGGATCCGCGTCCGCGCTCCGGCCGGAGCCACCGACGTGGGGACGGTTGCGACGCGGGGACACAGGACACCTCACGGAGCTATACAGGGAGCAGGGGTCGCGTCCAGCCTACGCGGACCTCCCAGGGGTACGCGTACGTCACCGATCCCCCCAGACCTCCCGCACGGCCGGCGCATTCTGCAGACAATCGGCCTATCTCGCCGCCAAGCCGTGTCTTTGGCACGTGTCAGACGGTTATGCGGGATGGGGGAGCCTCGTCGGCACAAGGAGGCAGGAGCGCGATGCGCGTAGGAAGTTTTGTTCTGGCGGCCCAGTTTCCCGGTCAGGGGCAGGGCGAGGCGCTGCACCGCGCGGTGCGGTCGGCGGAGGTCGCCGAGGAGGCCGGGCTCGATACGGTGTGGCTGGCCGAGCACCACTTCGTGCCGTACGGCACGTGTCCGTCGGCCGTGACGCTGGCGGCGCTGCTGCTCGGCCGCACCCGGCGCATCCGCGTCGGCACGGCGGTCAGCGTGCTGCCCACCGTGCACCCGGTGGCACTCGGCGAACAGGCCGCGCTGCTGCACGTGACCTCGGGCGGACGCTTCTCGCTCGGGGTGGGGCGCGGCGGCCCGTGGGTCGACCTGGAGGTCTTCGGAACGGGCCTCGAAGCGTACGAACACGGGTTCCCGGAATCACTCGATCTGCTGATGAGCTGGTTGCGGCGGCCGTCCGTCGCGGGTGGTTCCGAGCGTTTCGGCTTCCGTGAAGTCCCGGTCGTGCCGCGGCCGTCGGAGGCCCTGTCGGGCGGGGAGAGCCCCGAGGTCGTCGTCGCGTGCACCTCGCCGTCGAGCGTCAGGACGGCCGCCGGGCGCGGGCTGCCGATGCTTCTCGGCATGCACGTGGGGGACGAGGAGAAGGCCGAGATGGTCGCGCTGTGGCGTACGTACGCGCTCGCCGCGGGCCACTCCCCCGACGACATCGCGGTCGCCGCCGCGTCCCATGTGTCGGCCGGGGTGGCGCAGATCGCGGACCGGCGGACGGAGGCCGTGGAGACGCTGCAGAAAGCCATGCCGGGCTGGCTGCGGCAGGGACTGGAAGCCCATGTCACGGTGGACGACCGCAAGCGCTCGATGCGCGATCCCGCGGCCTACACCGAACTCCTCTGCGGGCTGCACCCGGTGGGCACGCCCCGGCTGTGCGCGGACCGCCTCGCGGCGACCTCCGAGCGCACGGGCATCACCCGTTTCGCGCTCCTCGTGGAGGGTTCCGGCGATCTGGCCGCCACGGAGGAGAACGTACGGCGGCTTGGGGGCGAGGTCCTGTCACGGCTCCGGTGAGCGGCTCGGCCGCGCACCGCCCCGGGACCACGACACCCCGCCGCCACGGACCCGGGGCCCGGACCGAACAGGCCCGGGCCCCGGGAAACCCGCCGTTCCCGTACAGAACACCTCCCGCGTACGGAGCGGCGAGCCGGGCGGCGTCACCGCGTCAGCAGTCCCGGAACTCCGGCGACTGGTTCAGCAGTTGACTGCGCACCGACGTGAAACGGGCCAGGGTGTCGTCCACCGAGCCGTCCAGCGGGAACACCGCCACCCGGTGGCAGTTCTGGAAGGCCAGGCGCACCCCGAAGTGCCGTTGCAACGCACCTCGTATCGCGTCACTCGCGAGGGCACGCAGCAGCTGGCCCCGCGCCTGCTCGTCCGGCGGAGGCGTCTGGTTGTCGGCGAAGTTGCCGCCGTCCACCTTCAGCTGGGCCACCAGGGAGCTGATCATCTCCCATGCGTAGGGCAGGGAGGTCCGGACGCAGTCGACGAATTCCGCTTCGTCGACCTCGCCTCGCTCGGCCTTTTCGAGTAGGGCCGGTGAGACGTCCAGCGACATGGGTTCTCCTCTCGCACCCCCTCGGCAGAGGGGGTTGACGGACAGGGAAGGAGACCGCGAGCCGAACACGCTGAGTACATGCATCGCGACCTCCCGTTCATACGGTAGGCAACTGTTCGTGGCCGCACCAGGACATCGGGCACACGGTGAAGACCCGACGTGCACACAACCGGCCACTTTCGAACAGGGCTTATCCGGGGAAACAGGGGCGACAGGGAGGGCGGCGGGACGGGCTCCGGTCAGCGGGCCCCCTGGCCGGATCGCGCCGACCCGTGCCGGTCGAGTAGCGTTGCCGACCATGCGTCTCGTCATTGCCCGCTGCTCCGTCGACTACGCGGGCCGGCTCACCGCCCATCTCCCGTCGGCCCCCCGGCTCATCCTCGTGAAGGCGGACGGCAGCGTCTCGATCCATGCCGACGACCGGGCCTACAAGCCCCTCAACTGGATGTCACCGCCCTGCACCCTGAAGGAGGGTTCAGGGGACGACGAAGGTGTGTGGACCGTCGTCAACAAGGCGGGCGAGAAGCTCATCATCACCATGGAGGAGGTCCTCCACGACTCCTCGCACGAGCTGGGCGTCGACCCCGGCCTGATCAAGGACGGCGTGGAGGCGCACCTCCAGGAGCTGCTCGCCGACCGGATCGAGATCCTCGGTGAGGGCTACTCGCTGATCCGCCGCGAGTACATGACGGCCATCGGCCCGGTCGACATCCTGTGCCGCGACGCGGACGGCGGGACCGTCGCCGTGGAGATCAAACGGCGCGGCGAGATCGACGGCGTGGAGCAACTGACGCGCTATCTGGACCTGTTGAACCGCGACCCGCATCTCGCGCCGGTCCGCGGCATCTTCGCCGCGCAGGAGATCAAGCCGCAGGCCCGGGTGCTCGCCACGGACCGGGGCATCGGCTGCACGGTCCTCGACTACAACGCGATGCGGGGCATCGAGGACGACAAGCTGCGGCTGTTCTGAGGCGGGCCGGAATTCTACGTACGGCATGACGGTGGGCCGGGACCTGTGATCAGGTCCCGGCCCACCGTCATGCGTGGCACGCCACCCCGCGCCTCGCAGCCCGTGTCAGATCACCGTCGGCGATGCGGGCGCGCCGCTGCCCGCGGAGCCGCTGCTCGTGGCGGGGCTGGACGCGGGGCCGCCGGCCGAGTCGGAGGTCGACGGTTCGGTCGGCCCGCTGGGTTCCCCGGAGGGCTCGGTCGGCGTCGGAGTGGGCGTCGGGGTCGGGGTCGGGCTCGGCGGCTTCGTGGTGGTCGACGGCCTCGGCGAGGTCGGCGGCTTCGTCGTGGACGACGGCGGCTTCGTCGTGGACCTGGTCGGGCTCGGGTCCTTCGAACCGCTCGGGTCGTCCGACGGTTCGCCGGTGGACGTCGGCGTCGGGTCGTCCGCGGTCCCGAGGACGCCGTCCTTGCCCGGGTCGGTCGGCCGGGCGGTCGGCTCCACGTCGCTGCTGCCCTTCTTCGGGCGGTCCGCGCCGAGCCCTTCGCCCTCGTCGTCCGCGCTGGCCGACGGGGTGACGCCGACCTTCTCCGACGGGGTGTTGTCGTCGGGGTTCGAGGTCGCGCCGAGGGTCACCACCGTGCCGAGCACGGCGGCGAGCAGGGCGCCCGCCCCGGCGGCCACCAGATTACGCCGGGTGCCGTTGACCAGGCCCTTCAACCCGCCCGCCGGCGCCCCCTCGGCCGTCGCCGACGAACCGGGTCCGGTGCGGTGCGTGACCAGCGTGGCGGGCTCACCGGCTCCCTGCGGGGATGCGACCGGCGCGAACGCGGCCGGTACGCCGCCGGGCGGGGACGCCGACTCCTCATACCGCGCGTCGGGCACCTCCTCGCCGGACATCGAGCCGGCCCCCGCGGGCAGCGCCGGCGGTCCGCCCTGTCCGAACGAGGCCGGCAGGCTCGCGAAGCCCGAACGGTCCGCGACCAGGGCCAGGGCGCGCCGGCCCGCGACGGTGCCGCGCTTGTCGGCGAGGGCGCCGCGCAGGCCGACGGAGGCCTCCAGTTCGGCGCGGGCCCGGTCGAGCTGTCCGCCGCAGAGCGCGAGGATGCCCAACTCGTGGTGGAAATAGGCTTGATCCGAGACCTCGCCGGCGAGCCGGGCGGCCTCGCTGCCGGAGCGCAGCGCGCGCTCCCAGGCGCTCCAGTGCAGTCCCGCGGCGAAGGCGGGGGCGGCCGTCCGGGCCAGCTCCACCGCCGTGGCGTTCTCCTCGTCCTCGGCCGGCACCCCGGTCAGCGGCACCAGGGCGGCCAGGGCGGCGAGCACGGCGTCCGCCTCGGCGCAGACCCGCTCCGGGGTGACGGAGGGGTGTCCGGCCCACCAGGCGTAGTGCCGGGCGGCGGCGCGGGCGGTCTCCTCGGCGTCCGCGGCGTATCCGGCGCTCTCCAGTTGGGTCCGCACCCCGGCCGCGAGCCGGTAGTGGGAGCCGACGGGGGTGACGAGTGCGCAGCCGACGAGTTCCGCGAGCGCGGCGTCCGCGTGCGTGTGCCCCACGATGGCGGGCAGATGCGCCTGGTGCGGCACCTCGCCGCCCAGGGCGACGGCGAAGCGCAGGGTGGCGCGGGCCGACTCGCTGAGCCGGGAGGCGAGCAGCGCGGCGGGCGCGGCACCCTCGGCGAGCGAGGGCAGCGGTACCTCGGGGCGGTCCTCGGTGCCGGACGCGTCGGTGGGCACGTCGGTGGAGGCGTCCGCGGGTGCGTCCGGGTGCGCGTCCGCGGGCGCGTCGTCGTACTCGCCGGAGTAGCGGCCGAAGTCCTCGAAGGACTCCGGGTTGGTGCTCAGCTGGTCGCGCTGGCGCAGCAGGGCGCCGGCCTGGACGAAGCGCAGCGGGAGCCCCTCGGACTCGAACCAGAGGTCGCCCGCCCAGTTGGCCTCCTCCTCGGTCAGGACGCGGCCGACGGCGCGCTCCAGCAGTTCGAGTCCGCCGGCGCGGCCGAGACCGCTGAGGAAGACCTCTTCGAGGAGCGAGTCGGCGGCCGGCGCGGCGATCTCGGGCGTCGCGGAGACCAGGAAGGCGCACTCGGGTGCGGCGTCGAGCAGGTCTTCGAGCGCGGTGCCGCCGAACTCCACGTCGTCCAGGACGACGACCGCGCCGATCTCGTGGACGAGTGCGAGCAGTTCGTCCTGTTCCGGCCGGTACAGCGGAGCGTCGTAGACGGTGGCGAAGAGTTCGTGCAGCAGATCGTCGCCCGTGCGGCGGTGGCCGCTGAGGCGGATCACGCCGTCGGGCGCGAGGTCGGCGCAGTCCTCGGCCACGGCGTCCAGCAGCACGGTGCGGCCCGAGCCCGAGGGCCCGGTGAGCCGTACGGAGCGTCCGCGCGCGAGCAGCCGTACGAGCCGCTCACGCTCCTCGTGGCGCTCCAGGAGCGGCAGTCCGGGCCCCGGCGCCCCGGGCGGGACGGGCGGCCGTGCGGAGCGCGTGTGCTCGGTCCGCTCGGCGGCGCTGAACTTCGCGGGCCGCGGCGGTCGCTGGCCCGGCGGGCAGAGCTCGATCTCGCTGCCGTCGACGGGATTGACGGTGAGCAGATGGTCGCCCGTGACCAGCTGGACGGTGCGGGCCGGTGCGGGTGTGTGCTGGACGCCGGCCTGCCCCAGCGCGTGCGTCAAAGGCTCGCGCGGTGGACGCTGCCGTGGCGCCGGGTCGTCGTCGTGACCGTGGTCTTCGGGTCCCTGGTTGATCGGGTCCATAGGTCCAAGCCCCCCAAAAGCGTCGTGTGCGAGCCCCCTCCGGCCTGCCGCACACTGCGCTGTCGCTTCTGGTCCGGTGCCCACTGACGGGTTCATCAACACGCGGGCACGCGAACCCTAAACCTTCGCACAGTATCTACGAACACACGGGGTACCGCGCCGTCCGAGACGTCACAGCTTCGTGAGGATTGTTCGCGAGGTACGGGTTTCGTACGCTGCTTCCGATCCGATCTTCGCCGTTTGCGGCTGTGACGCGGAGCCGCGCACGGAGGAGGCCGAAGTGCTGCCCGGGGGATCAGACCCTGGGCAGTGATTCGACTCCGATACCGCCCTCGATAGCCAGGATGCGGTGGAGGCGGGTGGCCACCAGCAGGCGCTGCATCTGCGGCTTGACGCCGCGCAGCACAAGCCTCCGGCCGCACCGCCCCGCCCGCCGGTGGGCTCCCATGATGACGCCGAGTCCGGTGGCGTCCCAGGAGTCCAGCTCTGACAGGTCGAGCACCAGGTCGCCGACGCCGTCGTCGATGGCCGAGTGCAGGACCGTACGGGCGTCCGCCGCGCTGCGGACGTCGAGGCGGCCCCCGACGACCAGCTCGGCGTGGTCGCCCCTGATGTGCATATGCGCTCCCCGAGAGTGCGTTTTTGTACTCGGCGTCTTCGTCGTGTCCTGTGGTGCGAGGTGTTGCCAGGACTGACTGCCGTACCGGGGCAGAAGTTGCCGTCCGTGAGCGAACCGATACCCCAAATCACCCTGACGAGTGACGGTGTGACGGGCCGTGGATCCGCGCGGAGTTCGGTACGAGGTGTCAGTACGTGTAGAAGCCCTGCCCGCTCTTGCGTCCGATGTCACCGGCGTCAACCATCCGGCGCATCAGCTCGGGCGGGGCGAACTTCTCGTCCTGGGACTCGGTGTAGATGTTGCTCGCCGCGTGCAGCAGGATGTCGACACCCGTGAGGTCGGCGGTGGCGAGCGGTCCCATGGCGTGTCCGAAGCCCAGCTTGCAGGCCAGGTCGATGTCCTCTGCGGTCGCCACGCCCGACTCGTACAGCTTGGCCGCCTCGACGACGAGCGCCGAGATGAGCCGGGTGGTGACGAAGCCGGCCACGTCGCGGTTGACGACGATGCAGGTCTTGCCGACCGACTCGGCGAACTGCCGGGCGGTGGCGAGCGCTTCGTCGCTGGTCTTGTGACCTCGGACGAGTTCGCAGAGCTGCATCATCGGCACCGGCGAGAAGAAGTGGACGCCGACGACCCGCTCCGGGCGCCCGGTGGCCGCCGCGATCTTGGTGATCGGGATGGCGGAGGTGTTGGAGGCGAGTACGGTCTCGTCCTTCACCAGCGTGTCGAGCGTACGGAAGATCTCGTGCTTGACGTCCAGCTGCTCGAACACGGCCTCGACGACGATGTCGACGTCGGCGACCGCGTCCAGGTCGGTGGTCGTGGTGATGCGGCCCAGTGCCTCTTCGGCCGCGCCCGCGTCCAGCTTCCCCTTGCTCACGAACTTGTCGTACGAGGCCTTGATGCCGTCCGTGCCCCGGGTCAGCGCCGCGTCGGTGACATCCCGCAGGACGACGTCCCAGCCGGCCTGTGCGGCGACCTGGGCGATACCGGACCCCATGAGTCCGGCCCCGATGACGGCGAGCTTCCCTGCCACTGTCCGACTCCCTGCTGCTCCACGACCGGCGCTGACATCGCGAGACAGCTCCGAACGACGTGCCTGGGAGTTGCCTCTCCGGCGGACCCTAGCGCTCGTGAGGTGCCGTGTGACCGCTAAGTAATGCGCGTCACGTCTCATAGGACGGACATCACACCGGGCGGCTCATTCCGCCGCCCGTACGGCGTAGTTGAGGACCTTCTCGCTCAAAAGGTCCTCCATGCCGTCCAGCAGCGCCAGCACCTCGCGGGAGACCTCGGCCGGATCACGGCCGGCGACCATCTCCCGCCCGACGGTACCCATGACGGTCTGGTGGAGCCAGCCGATCTGGCCCGCCATCAGCTGGGGCATCGGATCGTCCGGGGCCGCGCCCGTCTCCTCGCGCAGGGTGTCCGCCAGGTGGTCGTGCACCTCCTGCTGCAGGCTCCACAGCCGGGAGCGCAGGGCCGGCGCGTCGTGGATGACGCGCATGAACCGGTCGTACCCCTCCATCAGGCCGACCCGCGGCGAGACCGCCTCGACCTCCTCGCGCAGCTCGCGCAGGACGGCGGCGGCGGCCGACTCACCGGGGTCCCGGCCGCGCACCCAGCGCGAGAGCCGGTCGACGACGCCCTTGCTGCGGTCGAAGAAGAGGTCTTCCTTGGCCGGGAAGTAGTTGTACACGGTGTTCACGGACACGTCGGCGGCGTCGGCGACGTCGACCATCGTCACGGTGACGAAGCCGTGCTCCAGGAACAGTCCCGTGGCGATGTCCGAGATGCGCTGCCTGGTCTCGCGCTTCTTCCGCTCCCTGAGCCCCTCTGCCATGGCCTCATCGTAGGCCGGATCCGGATTTATTGGGCTCACTGAAAACTTGGAGACATTGCAAAATTGGGGTGCCTCTGTTTTTCTTGGCGCATGCCCATCATCAGCACGGCCGGCCTGGCCCGGACCTTCCAGACCAAGAGCGGCCCCGTCGAGGCGGTCCGCGGCATCGATCTCACCGTCGCGCCGGGCGAGATCCTCGGCCTCCTCGGCCCGAACGGCGCGGGCAAGACGACCACCCTCCGGATGCTCACCACCCTGCTGGCCCCCACCGGCGGCGCCGCCACCGTCGCGGGCCACGACCTGGCCGGCGACCCGGCGGGCGTCCGCCGCGTCTGCGGGTACGTGGCGCAGTCCGGCGGGGTCGACCCGCAGGTCTCCGTCCGGGAGGAACTGGTCACGCAGGGCCGCCTCTACCGCCTGACGAAGCCACAGGCGGTAGAGCGCGCCGGCGAACTGGCCCTCGACCTCGGCCTGAGCGGCCTTCTCGACCGGAAGACGTCGGCGCTCTCCGGCGGTCAGCGCCGCCGCCTCGACCTCGCGCTCGGCCTCGTCCACCGCCCGGAGGTGCTGTTCCTCGACGAGCCGACCACCGGCCTGGACCCGGCGAGCCGCGCCGACCTCTGGGACCTCGTCCGCCGTCTCCGCGACGAGCACGGCACCACCGTCCTCCTCACCACCCACTACCTTGACGAGGCGGACGCGCTCGCCGACCGGCTGGTGATCGTCGACGGGGGTGTCGTGGTCGCGGAGGGCACACCGAGCGCGCTCAAGCTCCGGTACGGGGGGTCGATCGACGCGAGCCTCCAGGACACCTTCCTGGCGATCACCGGCCGCACCCCGGAGCCGGCGGCCCCCGCCCCCGCAACCGTCCAGCCGTCCGAACTCATGAGGTCGTGACCGACATGCTCTTCCAGGACACCGCGCTGATCTTCGGGCGCTATCTCCGCCAGACCCTGCGCTCCAGATTCGCGATGCTCTTCGGCGTACTGATGCCGCTGCTGTACCTGCTCTTCTTCGGCCCCCTGCTCACCGATCTGCCACTGGGCGGCAGCGGGAGCTCCTGGCAGGTCCTGGTACCGGGACTGCTGCTCCAACTCGGCCTGTTCGGGGCCTCGTTCGCCGGGTTCATGATCATCATCGAGAAGAACCTCGGGGTCGTGGAGCGGATGCGCGTCACCCCGGTCAGCCGGCTCGCGCTCCTGCTCGGCCGGGTGCTGCGCGACACGGCCGTCTTCGTGCTCCAGGCGGTCCTGCTGGTCCTGGCCGCCGTGGCGATGGGCCTGCGCGCACCCGTGGCGGGCATCCTGATCGGCTTCGCCTTCGTCGCACTCCTGACGCTCTCGCTCGCCTCGCTCTCCTACGCGCTGGCCATGCGCGTCAGCTCGCCCCACACGTTCGGCCCGACGGTCAACGCCCTGGCCATGCCCTCCATGCTCCTGTCCGGCCTGATGCTGCCGATGTCGCTGGCCCCGGGCTGGCTGGACGCCCTCTCGCACGTCATGCCGCTGCGCTATCTGGTGGACGCGATGCGGGACGCGTACGTCGGCTCGTACGCCACCGCCTCCATGGCGTACGGGGTCCTCGTGGCCGCCGGCTTCGCGGGACTCGCCGTGACAGTGGGCACACGCGTGTTCCGGACGGCCGGGGCGTAACTACGCTGGCCGCATGGTCAATCTGACGCGCATCTACACCAGGACCGGCGACCAGGGCACCACCGCCCTCGGCGACATGAGCCGCACCGCCAAGACGGATCCGCGGATCTCGGCGTACGCGGACGCCAACGAGGCGAACGCGGCGCTCGGCACGGCGATCGCGCTCGGCAACCTCGACGAGGAGATCGTGAAGGTCCTCTCCCGCGTCCAGAACGACCTGTTCGACGTGGGGGCGGACCTGTCGACGCCGGTCGTGGAGAACCCCGAGTTCCCGCCGCTGCGCGTCGAGCAGTTCTACATCGACAAGCTGGAGGCGGACTGCGACCGCTTCAACGACCGGCTGGAGAAGCTGCGCTCCTTCATCCTGCCCGGCGGCACGCCCGGCGCGGCCCTCCTGCACCAGGCGTGCACGGTGGTCCGCCGGGCGGAGCGCTCGACCTGGACGGCCATGGAGTCCCACGCGGGGTCCATGAACCCCCTCACGGCCACCTACCTCAACCGCCTCTCGGACCTGCTCTTCATCCTGGCCAGAACGGCGAACAAGAAGGTGGGCGACGTCCTCTGGGTCCCGGGCGGCGACCGGGCCTAGGCCAACGGCCGGAGGCGGTGGTGAAGACGCACGTCAGCCGCCTGCCGGGGAAGCCGGGCGTGCGCGGTCCGGCGCAGGCGGCCGTACCGGCGCGGGAGTTGGGCATGTAACAACTGGTGGCACCGCACCCCCACAGTGGTCTGGACCTATTGACCTATGGTCCAGACCTTTCTATTGTCCTGCGCACCTCATAAAACTCCCCCAAGGAGACGCGGATGCGCCTCAGACGCAGACTCGGACACAGAGCCATAGCGGGGTTCACCACCCTGCTGCTGCCGTTCGCCGCCCTGGTCGGGCTCGCCAGCCCCGCCTCCGCCGCCACGTCGGCGACCGCCACCTACGCCAAGACCCAGGACTGGGGCAGCGGCTTCGAGGGCAAGTGGACCGTCAAGAACACCGGCACCACGGCCATCAGCTCCTGGACCGTCGAGTGGGACTTCCCCTCGGGCACCTCGGTCACCTCCGCCTGGGACGCCGACGTCACCAGCTCCGGCACCCACTGGACCGCCAAGAACAAGTCCTGGAACGGCACCCTCGCCGCGGGCGCCTCCGTCTCCTTCGGCTTCAACGGCTCGGGCACCGGCTCCCCCAGCAACTGCAAGCTCAACGGCGGCAGTTGTGACGGCGGCCCCTCGGTCCCCGGCGACAACGCGCCCTCCGCCCCGGGCAAGCCGACCGCCTCCGACATCACCAACACCTCGGTGAAGCTCGCCTGGAGCGCGGCCACCGACGACAAGGGCATCAAGAACTACGACGTCCTGCGCGACGGCGCCAAGGTCGCCACGGTGACCGGGACCTCGTACACGAACACCGGTCTGACCGCCGGCACCGACTACTCGTACACCGTGCAGGCGCGTGACACCGCCGACCAGACCGGACCGGTCAGCGGCGCGACCGCCGTGCGCACCACCGGCGGCACCACCGAGCCGCCCACCGGCGACAAGGTCAAGCTCGGCTACTTCACCGAGTGGGGCGTCTACGGGCGCAACTACCACGTGAAGAACCTGGTCAGCTCCGGCTCCGCGTCGAAGATCACGCACATCAACTACGCGTTCGGCAACGTCAAGGGCGGCAAGTGCACCCTCGACGACTCCTACGCGGCCACCGACAAGGCGTACACCGCCGACCAGTCCGTCAGCGGCACCGCCGACACCTGGGACCAGCCCCTGCGCGGCAACTTCAACCAGCTGCGCCAGCTGAAGGCCAAGTACCCGCACATCAAGGTGCTGTGGTCGTTCGGCGGCTGGACCTACTCGGGCGGCTTCGGTGAGGCCGCCGCCAACCCGGCCGCCTTCGCCGCCTCCTGCAAGGCCCTCGTGGAGGACCCGCGCTGGGCAGACGTCTTCGACGGCATCGACATCGACTGGGAGTACCCGAACGCCTGCGGCCTGAGCTGCGACACGTCCGGCTTCAGCTCCTTCAAGACCCTCAGCCAGGCGCTGCGCACCGAGTTCGGCTCCAACTACCTGGTCACCGCCGCCATCACGGCGGACGGCTCCTCCGGCGGCAAGATCGACGCGGCCGACTACGGCGGCGCCAGCGCGAGCCTCGACTGGTACAACGTGATGACGTACGACTACTTCGGCGCCTTCAACGCGCAGGGCCCGACCGCCCCGCACTCGCCGCTGACCTCGTACAGCGGCATCCCGACGGCCGGCTTCAACTCGGCCGACGCGATCGCCAAGCTCAAGAGCAAGGGCGTACCCGCCAAGAAGCTGCTGCTCGGCATCGGCTTCTACGGGCGCGGCTGGACCGGCGTCACCCAGGCCGCTCCCGGCGGCACGGCGACCGGCGCGGCACCCGGCACGTACGAGGCGGGCATCGAGGACTACAAGATCCTCAAGAACTCCTGCCCCGCCACCGGCACGATCGCCGGTACGGCCTACGCCTACTGCGGCAACAACTGGTGGAGCTACGACACCCCGGCCACCATCGGCTCCAAGATGACCTGGGCCAAGAACCAGGGCCTGGGCGGCGCGTTCTTCTGGGAGTTCAGCGGCGACACGACCAACGGCGAACTGGTGACGGCCATCAACAACGGCCTGAACTAGCAACCCCGCGGCCCTGAACGACAACCGCCCGGGCAGTGAGTGAATGGTTACGCCACATTCACTCGCTGCCCGGGCGGCGCCGCTTCCAGCCACGCGAGGAACCCGGTCAACGCGTCCTCGCTCATGGCGAGCTCCAGACGCGTACCGCGATGGACACAGGTGAGGATGATCGCGTCGGAGAGCAGCGCCAGCTCCTCCTCGCCCTCCGGCGCCCGCCGGCCGGCCACCTCGATCGCCGAACGTTCGAGAACGCGGCGCGGCCTCAGCGCGTACGAGAAGACACGGAACCACTCGATGCGGTCGCCGCTGTAGCGGGCGATGCCGTAGCCCCAGCCCTTGCCGCTGGTGTCGGTCTTCTCCGGGACGTCCCAACGCAGGCTGCAGTCGAAGGTGCCGCCCGAGCGCTGGATCACTCTGCGACGCAGGCCGAAGACGAAGAGTCCGAGGGCCACCAGTAGCACTGCCGACCCGACCACAGTCAGAGCGAGGACCATCGACACCGACCTCCTCGTCTCCTAGGTAACGGAAAGGAAAAAAGCACCCGCATCGCCTCAGCCGCGACCCGGTCCGGAAAAGCTCCGGTCCTGGCCGCGGCTGAGTCACTTCCCTCTGCGCGCTGGTCTCAGTGCGCAGACACCGCCCGCAGTCGGACGTCCGCGCGGCGCTCTGCGGACGCGTCGGCGTCCGACTTCGCGCGCTCGAACGCCCGCTCCGCACGCTGGACGTCGATCTCGTCCGACAACTCGGCGATCTCGGCCAGCAGCGACAGCTTGTTGTCCGCGAAAGAGATGAAACCGCCGTGCACCGCGGCGACGACCGTTCCACCATCACTCGTACGGATGGTCACCGGGCCCGACTCCAGCACACCGAGCAGCGGCTGGTGACCGGGCATGACGCCGATGTCGCCGGACGTGGTACGCGCGACGACCAGGGTGGCCTCGCCGGACCAGACACTGCGGTCCGCGGCGACGAGCTCGACATGCAGCTCAGCAGCCAAGGTGGGCTCCTCGGGTCACCACCCGGCGTTCGCTGCCGGGTGTTGGGTCAAAGTCTAATGGGCGTAGTGAGAGGGGCGGGACCCGCCCCGCGAGGCACGGCCCCGCCCCTCTCACTCAGAACACTTCGGTTCAGGAGACGCCGAGTTCCTTGGCGTTGGCCTTCAGGTCCTCGATGCCACCGCACATGAAGAACGCCTGCTCCGGGAAGTGGTCGTACTCCCCGTCGATGATCGAGTTGAACGCCGCGATGGACTCCTCCAGCGGAACGTCCGACCCGTCCACACCGGTGAACTGCTTGGCGGCGTGGGTGTTCTGGGACAGGAAGCGCTCCACACGACGGGCACGGTGGACGACGAGCTTGTCCTCCTCGCCCAGTTCGTCGATACCGAGGATCGCGATGATGTCCTGGAGGTCCTTGTACTTCTGCAGGACCGTCTTGACGCGCATGGCGGCGTCGTAGTGCTCCTGCGCGATGTAGCGCGGGTCCAGGATGCGGGACGTGGAGTCCAGCGGGTCCACGGCCGGGTAGATGCCCTTCTCGGAGATCGGACGGGAGAGCACCGTCGTCGCGTCGAGGTGGGCGAACGTGGTGGCCGGGGCCGGGTCGGTCAGGTCGTCCGCGGGAACGTAGATCGCCTGCATCGACGTGATCGAGTGACCACGCGTCGAGGTGATGCGCTCCTGCAGCTGGCCCATCTCGTCGGCCAGGTTCGGCTGGTAACCGACCGCGGACGGCATACGGCCGAGCAGGGTGGAGACCTCGGAACCGGCCTGCGTGAAGCGGAAGATGTTGTCGATGAAGAACAGCACGTCCTGCTTCTGCACATCGCGGAAGTACTCCGCCATGGTCAGACCGGCCAGGGCCACGCGCAGACGGGTGCCCGGGGGCTCGTCCATCTGGCCGAAGACGAGAGCGGTCTTGTCGAGAACACCGCTCTCTTCCATCTCCGCGATGAGGTCGTTGCCCTCACGGGTGCGCTCACCGACGCCCGCGAAGACGGAGACGCCCTCGTGGAGGTTGGCGACACGCATGATCATTTCCTGGATCAGCACGGTCTTGCCGACACCGGCACCACCGAACAGACCGATCTTGCCGCCCTTGACGTACGGGGTCAGCAGGTCGACGACCTTCAGGCCCGTCTCGAACATCTCGGTCTTCGACTCGAGCTGGTCGAACGCGGGGGCCTTGCGGTGGATGGTCCACCGGTCGCCCTCGTAGGCCTCGTCGGAGTTCAGAACCTCGCCGAGGGTGTTGAACACCTTGCCCTTGGTGAAGTCACCGACCGGGACGGAGATGCCCGTGCCCGTGTCGGTCACCACGGCCTGGCGGACCAGACCGTCGGTGGGCTGCATGGAGATGGTGCGGACCAGACCGTCACCCAGGTGCTGGGCGACCTCAAGGGTCAGCGTCTTCTTCTCGCCGGCGTTGGCCGGGTCGGCCACCTCGACGTGAAGGGCGTTGTAGATCTCCGGCATGGCGTCGACGGGGAATTCCACGTCGACGACCGGGCCGATGACCCGGGCGACGCGGCCCGTGGCAACGGCCGTCTCAACTGTCGTCGTCATTACCTGTCACTCCCCGCGGTCGCGTCGGCCAGCGCTGCGGTGCCACCGACGATCTCGCTGATTTCCTGGGTGATTTCGGCCTGGCGGGCCGCGTTGGCAAGTCGGGAGAGTGAAGTGATCAGGTCTCCCGCGTTGTCGGTCGCCGACTTCATCGCGCGGCGGGTGGCGGCGTGCTTGGAGGCAGCCGACTGGAGCAGCGCGTTGTAGATACGGCTCTCGACGTACCGCGGCAGAAGGGCGTCCAGGACGTCCTCCGCCGACGGCTCGAAGTCGTAGAGCGGAAGGATCTCGTCCTTGCTGGACGACTCCTCCACGACCTCGTCGAGGCTGAGCGGCAGCAGGCGGCTGTCGACCGCCGTCTGCGTCATCATCGAGACGAACTCGGTGTAGACGATGTGGATCTCGTCCACGCCGCCCTCCGCCGTCTCCTTCTCGATGGCCTCGATCAGCGGAACGGCGACGTTCTTCGCGTCCGCGTACGAGGGCTCGTCGGTGAAGCCCGCCCACGATTCCGAGACCTTGCGCTCACGGAAGTTGTAGTGGGCGAGACCGCGGCGGCCGACGATGTACGTGTCGACCTCCTTGCCCTCGGCCACCAGACGGGCGGTCAGCTGCTCCGCCGCCTTGATGGCGTTGGAGTTGAAGGCGCCGGCCAGTCCGCGGTCGCTCGTGAGGAGCAGCACCGCGGAACGGGTCGCCGTCTCAGCCTCCGTGGTCAGCGGGTGCTGGGTGTTCGAACCGGTCCCGACGGCCGTGACCGCGCGGGTGAGCTCGGTCGCGTACGGCGTGGAGGCCCGTACCTTGCGCTGCGCCTTGACGACACGCGAGGCGGCGATCATCTCCATCGCCTTGGTGATCTTCTTGGTCGCGGTGACGGATTTGATGCGACGCTTGTAGACCCGGAGCTGGGCTCCCATGAGTCAGGTCCCTTCCGTCGTCACTTGCCCGCAGCGGCAGGGGTGTCCTCGCCGAGCAGCTTGCCGTCCGACGTCTCGAACTGCTTCTTGAAGTCCGCGATCGCGTCGGCGATGGCCTGCAGGGTGTCGTCCGACATCTTGCCGCCCTCCTTGATGGAGGTCATGAGGCCCTGCTCCTTGCGGTGCAGGTACTCGAGCAGCTCCTTCTCGAAGCGGCGGATGTCGTTGACCGGAACCTCGTCCATCTTGCCGGTGGTGCCTGCCCACACGGAGACGACCTGGTCCTCGGTGGCCATCGGCTGGTACTGAGCCTGCTTGAGCAGCTCGACCATCCGCTGACCGCGGTCCAGCTGCGACTTCGACGCGGCGTCCAGGTCGGAACCGAAGGCGGCGAACGCCTCCAGCTCACGGAACTGGGCGAGGTCCACGCGCAGTCGGCCGGAGACCTGCTTCATCGCCTTGTGCTGGGCGGAACCACCGACTCGGGAGACGGAGATACCGACGTTCAGCGCGGGGCGCTGACCGGCGTTGAAGAGGTCCGACTCCAGGAAGCACTGGCCGTCGGTGATGGAGATGACGTTGGTCGGGATGAACGCCGACACGTCGTTGGCCTTCGTCTCGACGATCGGCAGACCGGTCATCGAGCCCGCGCCCAGCTCGTCCGAGAGCTTCGCGCAACGCTCGAGGAGACGGGAGTGCAGGTAGAAGACGTCACCGGGGTAGGCCTCGCGCCCCGGCGGACGGCGGAGCAGCAGGGACACGGCGCGGTAGGCGTCGGCCTGCTTCGAGAGGTCGTCGAAGATGATGAGGACGTGCTTGCCCTCGTACATCCACTGCTGGCCGATGGCCGAGCCGGTGTACGGCGCCAGGTACTTGAAGCCGGCCGGGTCGGACGCCGGGGCGGCGACGATGGTCGTGTACTCCAGCGCGCCGGCCTCTTCGAGGGCGCCACGCACGGAGGCGATGGTCGAGCCCTTCTGGCCGATGGCGACGTAGACGCAGCGGACCTGCTTCTTCGGGTCGCCGGTGCGCCAGTTGTCACGCTGGTTGATGATCGTGTCGACGGCCAGCGCGGTCTTGCCGGTCTGACGGTCGCCGATGATCAGCTGACGCTGGCCACGGCCGATCGGGGTCATCGCGTCGACGGCCTTGTAGCCGGTCTCCATCGGCTCGTGGACCGACTTACGGGCCATGACGCCCGGTGCCTGCAGTTCGAGCGCGCGGCGTCCGGACGTCTCGATCTCGCCGAGACCGTCGATCGGGGCGCCGAGCGGGTCGACAACGCGGCCGAGGTAGCCCTCGCCGACGGCCACGGACAGGACCTCGCCGGTACGCGTGACCGGCTGTCCTTCCTCGATGCCGCTGAACTCACCGAGGACGACCGCACCGATCTCGCGCTCTTCCAGGTTCAGCGCGAGACCGAGGGTGCCGTTCTCGAACTTCAGCAGTTCGTTGGCCATGGCCGAGGGCAGGCCCTCGACCTTCGCGATGCCGTCGCCGGCAAGGGTGACCGTACCGACCTCCTCGCGCGAGGCCGCGTCCGGCTTGTACGACTGGACAAAGTTCTCCAGCGCATCCCGGATCTCCTCCGGCCGGATCGTGAGCTCCGCCATCTGGGTTCCCTGCTCTCCTTGTTGGGCCCGAAGTTTTCTTGGGGGGTCTGGGGCTTTTTCCCTCAGCGGCTGCGCCGCGGGCCCCCAGGAATCCTCTGCACGGCCCAACGAGGGCCGTAAGTACTGCGGTGTACGGACTGCGGTGTACTGAACTTCCGGGTTCTTCTGATGTACGCGTACTGAATTGCCGCTAGCTCGCCATGTGGCGGGCGACTGCTTCCAGCCGGTCCGCGACGGAGCCGTTGATGATCTCATCGCCGACCTGCACCCGGATCCCGCCGAGGACATCGGGGTCCACGTCGAGGTTGAGGTGCATCGGGTGGCCGTAGAGCTTCGTGAGGGCGGCGCCGAGGCGCTGCTTCTGCACGTCGCTCAGCGGAACCGCCGAGGTGACGACGGCGACCATGCGGTTTCGGCGGTCGGCCGCGAGCTTGGACAGGGATTCGAGTCCAGACTCCAGGCTACGTCCCCGGGGCGCGGTCACAAGGCGCGTGACCAGCCGCTCGGTGACGGCGTCGGCCCGGCCGCCGAGCAGGCTGCGCAGCAGCTCGCTCTTGGCCGCCGCCGTGGCGCCGCGGTCGGTCAGCGCCGCGCGCAGCCCGGTGTTCGAGGCGACGATCCGGCCGAACCGGAACAGCTCGTCCTCGACGTCGTCGAGCCTGCCCAGCCGCTGCGCCGCCGTGAGGTCGGCGGTGTCGGCCAGCTCCTCGACGGAGTCGACCAGGTCGCGCGAGCGCGACCAGCGGGAGCGCACCAGACCGGCCACCAGGTCGGCGGTGGTGCCGCTGACCTGACCGCTGAGGAGACGCTTGGCCAGTTCGGCCTTCGCCTCGCCGTCCTGCGCCGGGTCGGTGAGGACCCGTCGCAGGGACACCTCGCGGTCGAGGAGCGCGGTGACGGAGGCCAGCTCACCGGCGAGCTGCGCCGCGTCGACGGACGTGGAGTCCGTCAGCGCGTCGAGACGCTCGCGTGCGGCGGCCAGCGCCTCGCGGCTCGCTCCGTTCATCGCGTGGCCTCGGCCTTCGAAGCGGTCTCGTCGAGACCGTCGAGGAACCGGTCGATCGTGCGGCTCTGCCGGGCGTGGTCCTCAAGGGACTCACCGACGATCTTGCCGGCCAGTTCGGTGGCCAGTTGGCCCACGTCCTGGCGCAGCGCGGACGCGGCGGCCTTGCGGTCGGCGGCGAGCTGCGAGTGACCGGCGGCGATGATCTCCTCACGCTGCCGCTGGCCTTCCGCGCGCATCTCGGCGATGAGCGTGGCGCCCTGCTCCTGCGCCTCCTGGCGCAGACGCGCGGCCTCGTGCCGGGCCTCGGCGAGCTGGGCCTTGTACTGCTCCAGCACGCTCTGGGCTTCGGTCTGAGCGGCCTCGGCCTTCTCGATACCGCCCTCGATGGCCTCGCGGCGCTGCTCCAGAACCTTGTTGATGTTCGGGAGCAGCTTCTTGGCGAGGAAGCCGAAGACGATGACGAAGGCGATCAGGCCGATGACCAGCTCGGGAATCGGCGGGATGAGGGGATTTTCCATCTCCTCGGCCGCGACAGTGAGCAGCTGGCTCATATCAGTGCCTTTCGTCTAGTGGGCGGTCTGTCGTGAATCCGACGTCAGACGCCGTAGACGAACGGCATGACCAGGCCGATGAGGGCGAGCGCCTCACAGAAGGCGAAGCCGAGAATCTGGTTGGCACGGATCAGGCCGGCAGCCTCGGGCTGACGGGCAAGGGCCTGGGTGCCGTTACCGAAGATGATGCCGACGCCGACGCCGGGGCCGATCGCGGCAAGGCCGTAGCCGATGGAGCCGAGGGAGCCGGAGACAGCGGCGAGGGTCTCAGTGGCAGCCATGCTGATTCTTCCTTCTCTGTACGGACCGGCGGGGGTTGACCACCGGACGTTTAGGGGGTTTTAGCGGGGTGGCTCAGTGGTGCTCGGCGAGCGCGCCCTGGATGAAGGTGCAGGTCAGAAGCACGAAGACGTATGCCTGCAGGGCCTGGATGAACAGCTCGAACGCCGTCATGACGATCACCATGATGAACGAGACGCCCGCGTAGGCGATCCCGATGCCGTTGAGCAGGTACCAGCTGGCGATCGTGAACAGCAGCAGCAGGGTGTGGCCCGCGAACATGTTCGCGAACAGTCGCACCGCGTGCGTGAACGGCCGGACGATCAGGTTCGAGAGGAGCTCGATGCCCATGGCCAGCGGAAGAACCGGGCCCAGCGACTTGTCGTAGCCGGAGAAGTTCTTGAACGCGCCGACGAATCCGTGCCGCTTGAAGGTCAGGGAGACCCACAGGACGTACACGATCAGGGCGAGGACCGCGGGGTACGAGATGATCGACGTGACCGGGAACTGGGCGACCGGGACGATCGACCAGATGTTCATCATCCAGATGAAGAAGAACAGCGAGACGACCAGCGGTACGTACTTCTCGCCCTCCTTCTTGCCGATCGTCTCGTAGACGACGCCGCGCCGGACGAAGTCGTATCCGGCCTCGGCGACCATCTGCAGCTTGCCCGGGACGACCTTCGGCTTACGGAAGGCGGCCCAGAAGAAGCCGATGACGATGACGGAGCCGAGCAGCGCCAGGAGCATCGTTTTGTTGAAGTAGACGCTGCTGTCCGCATCGCCCACGAGGGGCTCGAACAGGAACGAGTGCAGGCCGGGAGCCGGGAATCCACAGCCGTCGAAGATGTGGCAGTCGGTCTCGAAGGCGAGCACCTGCGTCGGGTCAGCACTCACCGCGGGCTCCTTCAGCGTGGCGCATAGGTACGGCAACCTCGTTGTGTCGGCGCGGCACGCAGCCGCGGTTCGGCACTGGACTGGTGTAACGGATGTGAGGGCGGCTGGGGGGCATCAAGCCTCGCGATTGAGCAGGCGTCAGCTCAGATGCCCGCGCCCGCGATGCCGCAGTTGGCACCGGACGATAGCAGGGTCTTCCACGAGCATTTATCCCGGCCCTACCCTTCACGACGAGTGCCCTGTCTTCTCGGGCCTGTCGCCCTTCGAGGACTCGGGTTCGACGTAGAGGATCTTGGCTTTCATCTGGGCACGCGCCTGTGCGCCGATCCACGCGAGCGTGGTGGCGACGATCGAGATCGCGAAGGCCTTCGGGTTGAACAGCGTCGTGTTCTTGAACGCGGCGACAAAGATGAACAGCAGAAGAA
This sequence comes from Streptomyces ortus, assembly GCF_026341275.1. Classification (NCBI taxonomy): domain Bacteria; kingdom Bacillati; phylum Actinomycetota; class Actinomycetes; order Kitasatosporales; family Streptomycetaceae; genus Streptomyces; species Streptomyces ortus. The sequence continues at coordinate 3,126,921 of NZ_JAIFZO010000002.1, read as the reverse complement.
TCTGTGCCGTGTAGAGCATCAGACCCATCGCCTGGAACAGGTGCGGAAGCGTTTTGGCGGTGCGCTGCAGAACGTACAGCCCGACACCCATGAAAAGGATCACGACCAGCGTCGCCACGAGCGCCCCGACCGCCCCCTTGCCCCCTGCGACCGCACCGCTGACCGCGGCGGCGACAGCGCCGACGGCAGCTGTGGGCACAGCGGCCTGGAGGAGGATCCGGACGTCATTGGAGGGCATGGCGGCAACTCCGCTTTGCTCAAGGGGGGCAGGTGTCGTCATGGACGAGCGTAGTCCCGGACAGCGAGAGAACCTCACCGCCGGTGAACCGTCGCACTGCGGTCCTTCGGCTCTGTCCTGGGTTCTCGTGAACCGTATCACAAACTATTTGATGAGGTCTTTACCTGGTTGGTGTGCCCGGTGTCACACATGAGGGTGAACATGCACGTCTGCGCGTGCGGACGACCACCTTGTCTGGTAATGGGGCGGTTTGGCAGAGCCGCCCGTCGGACGGCTCTTGCACAACTCTTACCCGGCGTCAGCGCGACGTTCCGGCCCCTCGCTCGTCCAGCACACGCGAACGGGCGCCGACAGCGCTCGCCCCGTTGACGCCCGAGACACCGACGGTGACCGGAGTACGGCGTTCCCCGTCCTGTTCCGCGTCCTGTTCACCGCCGCGCTCCCCGCCGTGCGCGAGGTCCTTGCCGGTCTCGTCCGCCTCGTCGTCCGCGACCGCCGGACCGCCCTCCTCCGGTACGTCCACGGCCTTGCGGCGGCGGTAGCGCGGCGGCACGAAGTGCTCGGCCCAGCGCGGGGCGCGCGGTGTGAAGCGCGGCAGCAGAAGCAGGAGCAGGCCCACCGCGCTGAGCGCCATGATGCCGAGCACGATCCACATGGCGCCCGAGTTCACCGAGTAGGCGAGGGCTCCGAAGGCGATCAGCGCCGACCAGAAGTACATGATGAGCACGGCCCGGCTGTGCGAGTGCCCGATCTCCAGGAGCCGGTGGTGCAGGTGTCCGCGGTCGGCGGCGAACGGGGACTGGCCCCGCCAGGTGCGCCGCACGATGGCGAGCACCAGGTCCGCCGCCGGGACGGCGATGATCGTCAGCGGCAGCAGCAGCGGGATGTAGACGGGCACCGTCTGGTGCACGGCCTCCTTCTCGGACCCCGCGAACAGGTTCATCGCGTCCGGGTCGACCTGCCCGGTGATGGAGATGGCGCCGGCCGCCAGCACCAGCCCGATGAGCATCGAGCCCGAGTCGCCCATGAAGATCCGCGCGGGATGCATGTTGTGCGGCAGGAAGCCCAGGCACATGCCCATCAGCAGCGCGGCGAAGAGCGTGGCCGGGGCGGCGGACTCCAGCCCGTACCCGTACCAGATGCGGTAGCCGTACATGAAGAACGCGGCGGCGGCGATGCACACCATGCCCGCGGCGAGGCCGTCGAGGCCGTCGGCGAAGTTCACGGCGTTGATGGTGATCACGACCAGCGCCACCGTCAGCAGGGTGCCCTGCCACTGGGTCAGCGAGACCGAGCCGACGCCCGGGATGGGCAGCCACAGGATCGTCAGACCCTGCATCACCATGACACCCGCGGCGATCATCTGGGCGCCCAGCTTGATGAGCGCGTCGATCTCGAACTTGTCGTCCAGGACGCCGATCAGCCAGATCAGGGCGGCGCCGGACAGCAGCGCCCGCGGCTCGTTGGAGTTCTCGAAGACCACGCTGAGGTTCGTCAGATGGTCGGCCACCAGCAGGCCCGCGCACAGTCCGAAGAACATCGCGATGCCGCCGAGGCGCGGGGTGGGTTCTCGGTGCACGTCACGTGCCCGGATCTCCGGCATCGCTCCGGCCACGATCGCGAACTTCCGCACCGGCCCGGTCAGCAGGTACGTCACCGCGGCCGTGATGCAGAGCGTCAGGAGGTATTCACGCACGGGCATTCCCCACAGGTTTCGCCGGCCATCTCAGCCCCACACCATAGCTTCGTGCGCATACGGTTGAGGACTTCCGGGTAGAGCCGATGGTTGCACGAGTGGCTGTCACTCCACGCCCGCCCACCCCACGCTAGCCGGGATAGGGCGGAAATCTCCCGGTCAGGTCCCGCACTTCTTCACGTACGCGCCGGCCTGCGGACTCGTCCCGCAGGGCCACGCCGAACAGCACGGCGATCCGGGCCATCTCGGCCTCGCCCATGCCCTGGGTGGTGACGGCGGCCGTGCCCAGGCGCAGGCCCCGTACGTCGGGCCGGGGCAGCGCGCAGGTGTCGAGGACCACTCCGGCGGCGGCGAGCCGGCCGCGGGCGGTACGGCCGTCGACGCCGAGCGGCTCCGGGTCGACGGTCAGCAGATGGGTGTCGGTACCGCCGGTGACCACCTCGAACCCCTCGGCGGCCAAGCCCCGCGCCAGCACCCGCGCGTTCGCGACCACCTGATGGGCGTACGCCGTGAACGCCGGTGTTGCCGCCTCGCCGAACGCGACGGCCTTCGCGGCGACGGTGTGCATCTGCGCGCCGCCCTGCGTGAAGGGGAAGACGGCCCGGTCGACCCGGTCGGCCAGCTCGCTCCCGCACAGCAGCATGCCGCCGCGCGGCCCGCGCAGCACCTTGTGCGTGGTCGCGCACACGATGTCGGCGTACGGGACCGGGCTGGGCGCCGCTCCCCCGGCGACGAGTCCGATGGGGTGGGCGGCGTCGGCGATGAGGTACGCGCCGACCTCGTCCGCCACCTCGCGGAAGGCCGCGTGGTCGATGTGCCGGGGGTAGGAGATGGATCCGCACACGATGGCCTTCGGCCGGTGGGTGCGGGCCAGCGCCCTGACCTGCTCGTGGTCGATGAGGCCGCTCTCCGGGTCGACGCCGTAGCCGACGAAGTCGAACCAGCGGCCCGAGAAGTTCGCGGGCGACCCGTGGGTGAGGTGACCGCCGTGCGGCAGGCCCATCGCGAGGACGGTGTCACCGGGGCGCAGGAGGGCGGCGTACGCGGCCAGCACGGCCGAACTCCCGGAGTGGGACTGGACGTTGGCGTGTTCGGCGCCGAAGAGGGCCGTGGCGCGCTGTACGGCGGTCCGCTCGGCGACGTCGACCAGCTCGCAGCCGCCGTGGTGGCGGGCGCCGGGGTAGCCCTCGGCGTACTTGTTGGCGAGCGGTGAGCCCAGGGCGGCCAGCACGGCGGGCGAGGTGAAGTTCTCGGCGGCGATCAGCTGGAGCGTCGTGGTCTGCCGCGTCAGCTCCGCGAGGAGGATCTCGGCCAGCTCGGGATCCTGCCGGCCGAGCACGTCGACGGACGGCGGACCTGTGAGCGGGTGTGCGACCGGCATGGCGGACTCCGGACCTCGGCGGGGGATCGCTGATTCCAATGTAGAACCGACCCCCGGCCCGCGCCCGCCGTTACGCCCGAGCACCCCGCACGACCGTCCGAACAGCCCCTCCCACTAGGCCCGCGCAGGCGCCCCCGTCAGGGCCGTGACCACCGGGTCCAGGGCCTGGTTGATCTCGTCGCCGACCGAGCGGAAGAACGGGAGGGGGGCGCCGTACGGGTCGTAGACCTCGTCCGCTTCCGCCGTGGGGGCCAGGAGCCACCCGCGTAGCGCCGCCGCGGCGCGGACCAGGGCCCGGGCGCGTTCGACCATGCCGTCGTCCAGTGGGGGCAGGGTGGCCGGGTCTATGGCGCGGACCAGGCGGGTGAACTCCTTCAGCGTGAACGTGCGCAGGCCCGCCGAGTGGCCCATCGAGATGACCTGGGCGCGGTGGTCACGGGTCGCGGTGAGGACCAGGTCCGCCCGGATGACGTGCTCGTCCAGCAGCTCGCGGCCCACGAAGCCGGAGGCGTCCGCGCCGAAGTCCGCGAGGACCGCCTCCGCGTTGGCCTCCATGGGCGCGCCCTCGTGCCCCCAGGTACCGGCGCTCTCGACGATCAGGCCGCCCCACAGGGGGTCGCCGAGCCGGTCCGCCAGGGCATGGCGGGTCAGCCGCTCGGTGATCGGCGAGCGGCACACGTTGCCGGTGCTGACGTGGAGGATGCGAAACGAGGAGTCGCCCGAGGCCCCGTCGCCGTAAGCCCCCGCGTACCCCGTCCCCGTACCTATGCCACGCCCCGCGTCAGGGGCTGTCAATTCGCCACCTCGAGGTCGGGTACGACCTTTCGCAGCTCCTCGGCCGACAGCGCGCCGGCCCGCAGCAGCACCGGCACCTTGCCCGTCACGTCGACGATCGACGAGGGGACGATGCCGGGGGTGGGCCCGCCGTCCAGGTACACGGAGACCGAGTCGCCGAGCATCTCCTGGGCGGCGTCGCAGTCCTCGGGCGACGCGTGCCCGGTGAGGTTGGCGGACGACACGGCCATCGGCCCGGTCTCGGTCAGCAGCTCGATGGCGACCGGGTGCAGCGGCATGCGCACGGCGACGGTGCCACGGGTGTCCCCGAGGTCCCACTGCAGGGACGGCTGGTGCTTGGCGACCAGGGTGAGCGCACCCGGCCAGAACGCGTCGACGAGCTCCCAGGCCATCTCGGAGAAGTCCGTGACCAGGCCGTGCAGCGTGTTCGGGGAGCCGATGAGGACGGGCGTGGGCATGTTCCGGCCGCGGCCCTTGGCCTCCAGCAGATCGGCCACGGCCTCCGAGCTGAACGCGTCGGCGCCGACCCCGTACACGGTGTCGGTCGGCAGCACGACGAGCTCGCCCCGGCGCACGGCTGACGCGGCCTCGCGCAGACCCGTCGAGCGGTCGGTCGCGTCGTTGGTGTCGTATCGCCGTGCCATCAGCAAGCCTCCTCGCGCACGCGGACCCCGGTGGCCGCGCGTCTAACGGTTTCCACGTCGTCCACACGGGACATCGCCGGCATCGCCGTGGTCATGGCGTCGCCCTGCGGGCGGTCGCGAACCGCGGCCGGTTGTTGAGGTCGGGGTGGTCGGCGGCGTCGGCCCAGCCCCGCTCCTCGGTGAAGATCCACGGCACCTGACCGCCCTGGGTGTCGGCGTGCTCGACGACGACGACCCCGCCGGGCCGCAGCAGCCGGTGCGCGGTGCGCTCCAGACCGCGGATCAGGTCGAGGCCGTCCTCCCCCGAGAACAGGGAGAGTTCGGGATCGTAGTCCCGGGCCTCCGGAGCGACGTACTCCCATTCCGTGAGCGGGATGTACGGCGGGTTGGTGATGACGAGGTCGACCTGGCCGTCGAGGTCGGGGAAGGCGTCCAGGGCGTTGCCCTGGCGCAGGTCCACCCTGGACCCCTCGACGTTCTTGCGGGTCCACCGCAGGGCGTCCTCGGACAGCTCCACGGCGTGCACGCGCGAGCGCGGCACCTCCTGGGCGAGGGCGAGCGCGATGGCGCCCGAACCGGTGCACAGGTCGACGATCAGCGGTTCCACGACGTCCATCGCGCGGACGGCGTCTATGGCCCAGCCGACCACGGACTCGGTCTCGGGCCGGGGCACGAACACACCCGGCCCGACCTGGAGTTCCAGATAGCGGAAGTAGGCCAGCCCGGTGATGTGCTGGAGCGGTTCGCGGGCCTCGCGGCGCGCGATCACCTCCCAGTACCGGGCGTCGAAGTCCGTGTCCTTGACGGTGTGCAGCTCGCCCCGCTTCACACCGTGCACGAACGCGGCGAGCTCCTCGGCGTCGTTGCGCGGCGAGGGCACGCCGGCGTCGGCCAGCCGCTGGGTGGCCTGGGCCACTTCCGCGAGCAGCAGGTTCACGCGTCCTCCGGGCTGAGCTGTCGTCCGTCGTGCGGATGGGTGGTGCGGCTGTGCTGGTGCGTGCCTCAGGCCGCGGCGAGCTTGGCCGCCGAGTCGGCGTCCACGCAGGCCTGGATCATCGCGTCGAGGTCACCGTCGAGGACCTGGTCCAAGTTGTACGCCTTGAAGCCGACGCGGTGGTCCGAGATCCGGTTCTCCGGGAAGTTGTACGTCCGGATCTTCTCGGAGCGGTCCACGGTGCGCACCTGGCTGCGGCGGGCGTCCGCGGCGTTGCGCTCCGCCTCCTCCTGGGCCGCGGCGAGGAGCCTGGAGCGCAGGATACGCATCGCCTGCTCCTTGTTCTGCAGCTGGCTCTTCTCGTTCTGGCAGGAGGCGACGACCCCGGTGGGGATGTGCGTGATGCGCACCGCGGAGTCGGTGGTGTTGACGGACTGGCCGCCGGGTCCGGAGGAGCGGTAGACGTCGATGCGCAGGTCGTTCGCGTGGATCTCGACGTCGACCTCCTCTGCCTCGGGCGTGACGAGCACACCGGCGGCGGAGGTGTGGATACGGCCCTGCGACTCGGTCGAGGGCACCCGCTGCACGCGGTGCACCCCGCCCTCGTACTTCATCCGCGCCCAGACGCCCTGGCCGGGCTCGGTGGCGCCGTTGCCGCCCTTGGTCTTCACGGCGACCTGGACGTCCTTGTAGCCGCCCAGCTCGGACTCGGTGGAGTCGATGATCTCGGTCTTCCAGCCGACGCGCTCCGCGTACCGCAGGTACATGCGCAGCAGGTCGCCGGCGAACAGGGCCGACTCGTCGCCGCCCGCGCCCGCCTTGATCTCCAGGATGACGTCCTTGTCGTCGCTGGGGTCGCGCGGGACGAGCAGCAGCCGGAGCTTCTCGGTGAGCTCCTCGCGCTGCTTCTCCAGGTCCTTGACCTCGGCGGCGAAGTCGGGGTCGTCGGCGGCGAACTCCTTCGCCGTCTCGATGTCGTCCCCCACTCGCTTCCAGGAGCGGTACGTCGCGATGATCGGGGTCAGCTCGGCGTAGCGCTTGTTGAGCTTGCGCGCGTTGGCCTGATCGGCGTGGACCGACGGGTCAGCGAGCTTCTTCTCAAGATCGGCGTGCTCGCCGATGAGTTCCTCGACCGCCTCGAACATCTCCGGCTCCAATGGACTGCCCCCGGCACCGTCACAGGTTCGGGGACGTAGGTACGGCATGGGGGTTCGTATGGGGGTCCCTGCTCGATCGAACTGCCCGATCGGCGTTCGAGAGCCGGGGGGTGCACCGCAAAGCGCCGGTCCCGGCGCCTCCGGAGGGAGGCGCCGAAGACCGGCGCTGTGAGCTCGCTACTTGCTGTCGGCCGCGGCCTTGGCCTTGCCGAAGCGGGCCTCGAAGCGGGCCACACGGCCACCGGTGTCGAGGATCTTCTGCTTGCCCGTGTAGAACGGGTGGCACTCGGAGCAGACCTCGGCACGGACGGTGCCGCTGGAGATCGTGCTGCGGGTGGTGAACGACGCGCCACAGGTGCAGCTGACCTGCGTCTCGACGTACTCGGGGTGGATGTCGCGCTTCAAGGTGTCTCCTAGTTTCGGGAGGGCTCCGGGTCGCTGCCCGCGGATTGCGGGGGCGTGAACCGGGGCCGACTGTCCAGTCTGCCAGGACTGGTGCCATCTCCCCAAACCGGGTGAGGGCCGGGACTATTCCCCGCCCCCCGGGAGGACCCCGAGGATGGCCCCGAAGGGGCCTCCAGAGGGGCGCGGGGAACTGCGCGACCAGCCACGACTCACCCGCACCAGCCCATCGGGCGCCCGCCGGCCCACCCCACGAGGGGCGTACGTGGTCAAGAAGTGACGACGCCCTTGGCGTCCCCACTCGCCGTACCCTTCGTCGCCGACTTCGGAATCGCCCGGTCGTTCTTCAACGCGTCCCAGACCACCGCGGCCTTGTCCTTCTGGACGAGAACACGGTTTCCGTCCGCCGGGTCGTACCGCACCGGCAGCGTGACCATGTTCATCTTCGACGAGCCGATGCCCTTGAGCCCGTTGGCGAAGGACGCCAGATCCTTCACCGAGGCGAGGTCGGAGTCGGTGGTGACGGTCTTCGTCGCGGTGTCGGCGAGGTCGTACAGCTTCTTCGGGCTGGTCAGTACGCCGACGCTGTCGACCTGCTCGACCAGCGCCTTGATGAACGCCTGCTGGAGCTGGATCCGGCCGAGGTCGGACCCGTCGCCGACCCCGTGCCGCGTACGCACCAGGCCGAGCGACTGCTTGCCGGTCAGCCGGTGCGTGCCGGCCTTGAGGTCGAGGTGGCTCTCCTTGTCGGTGATGTCCTTGGTCGTGGTGACCTCGACACCGCCGAGTTCGTCGATCAGCTTCTGGAAGCCGCTGAAGTCGACCTCGACGTAGTGGTCCATGCGGATACCGGTCATCGACTCGACGGTCTTGACCGCGCAGGCGGCGCCGCCCGTCGAGTACGCCGAGTTGAACATCGCCAGGGACGCGGCGGCGTGCTCCACGCCCTCGCTGTCGGTGCACTCGGGCCGGGGGACGAGCGTGTCGCGCGGTATGGAGACCACGCTGGCCTTCTTGTGGCCCTCGTAGACGTGCACGACCATCGCGGTGTCCGAGCGGGCGCTGCCGTCGTCGGTGCCGCCGCCCAGTTCCTTGTTGCTGCCCGAGCGGGTGTCGGAGCCCAGCACGAGGATGTCCTGCGAGCCGTTGTCGACGTCCAGGGGCCGGTCGGCGCCGAGCGCCTGGTCGATGTCGACGCTCTTGATGTTGTCGTTGAGGTTGAAGTACACGTAGCCGAGGCCCGTGCCGCCCAGAACGAAGACCCCCGCCGCGGACCAGGCCGCGATGACGAGCGCGTTGCGGCGTCCGCTCCGCGGTTTACGGTGATGGCCGGATTCAGGTGTGCGCTCGGCAGGCATGTGCTCCTCGGTTCTCGCTGGTCGGCTCGGCTACCCCCTGCGGTCAGGGTCAGGCGTGGTCATGTGCCGTGACGTCTCTGTCAGGACCCGTCTTTTCAGACGGGGAAACCGGAAAAAGGGTTGCACAGCGAACTGTGACCGTTCTGTGCGAACCCGGACACAACGGGTGATCGGCGTCGGCGGCGGAAAGCCGCTCACCTGCGCTTACGAGGGTGGACGCGTCGCTTCCACGCCATTGTGCCGACGTCCGCACCTGTGGCGAAGATCTCCGGAAGTGCCCCACGGGGAACAACGACGACACCCGCGACAACGGCGACAACGGGGAAAACGCGAAAACGCGGAGGGCCGCCCCCGAGGTGACGGGGACGGCCCTCCGCGATACCGGCCGGCTGCTCCGGCCGCGAGACGTCAGTCGTTGCCGTTGCCCGGCATCGGCGTCGTCTTCTGGATCTGCAGCAGGAACTCGGCGTTCGACTTCGTCTGCTTCATCTTGTCGAGCAGCAGCTCGATCGCCTGCTGCTGGTCGAGCGCGTGCAGCACACGGCGCAGCTTCCAGGTGATGGCGAGCTCGTCGCTGCCGAGCAGGATCTCTTCCTTACGCGTACCGGACGCGTCGACGTCCACCGCGGGGAAGATGCGCTTGTCGGCGAGCTTGCGGTCGAGCTTGAGCTCCGCGTTGCCCGTGCCCTTGAACTCCTCGAAGATGACCTCGTCCATGCGCGAGCCGGTGTCGACCAGCGCGGTGGCCAGGATCGTCAGCGAGCCGCCGTCCTCGATGTTGCGCGCGGCACCGAAGAAGCGCTTCGGCGGGTACAGCGCGGTCGAGTCGACACCACCGGACAGGATGCGGCCGGAGGCCGGGGCGGCGAGGTTGTACGCACGGCCCAGACGCGTGATCGAGTCGAGCAGCACGACGACGTCGTGGCCCAGCTCCACCAGCCGCTTGGCACGCTCGATGGCGAGCTCGGCGACCGTGGTGTGGTCCTCAGCGGGACGGTCGAAGGTCGAGGAGATGACCTCGCCCTTCACCGACCGCTGCATGTCGGTGACCTCTTCCGGACGCTCGTCGACCAGGACGACCATCAGGTGGCACTCGGGGTTGTTGACGGTGATCGCGTTGGCGATCGCCTGCAGGATCATGGTCTTGCCGGTCTTCGGCGGGGCCACGATCAGACCGCGCTGGCCCTTGCCGATGGGCGCGACGAGGTCGATGATGCGGGTCGTCAGCACACCCGGGTCGGTCTCCAGACGGAGCCGGTCCTGCGGGTAGAGCGGCGTCAGCTTGTTGAACTCCGGCCGTCCGCGCCCCGATTCGGGCGCCATGCCGTTCTGCGAGTCCAGGCGGACGAGCGCGTTGAACTTCTCGCGGCGCTCGCCGTCCTTGGGCTGGCGGACGGCGCCGGTGACGTGGTCACCCTTGCGCAGACCGTTCTTGCGGACCTGGGCGAGGGAGACGTACACGTCGTTCGGGCCGGGAAGGTAGCCCGACGTACGGATGAACGCGTAGTTGTCGAGGATGTCCAGGATGCCCGCGACGGGGATCAGGACGTCGTCGTCGGCGACCTGCGGCTCGTTCGGGCCGAACTCGTCGCGGCCACGACGGCCACGGCGGTCGCGGTAACGACCGCGGCGGCCACGGCGGCCACCCTCGAAGTCGTCGTCGTCCTGCGGGCCGTTGTCACGCTGACGGTCCTGGCGGTCCTGACGGCCGCCGCCCTGCTGGCGGTCCTGCCGGTCCTGGCGCTGCTGGTTGCCGCCGCCCTGACCCTGGCCGCCCTGATTGCTCTGGCCGCCCTGCTGCTCGTCGCCCTTGCCGCCACGGCGGTCGCGGTCGCGGCCCCCGCGGTCACGGTCGCCGCGCTCACCACGGTCACCGCGGTCGCCGCGGTCACGACGCTCGCGGCGGCCCTGACGGCCCTCGGTCCCGTTGTCCGAGCCGTCGCCCCGGCCGTCGCCCTGGGACTGTCCGGGCTCCTCGGTCCTGACCTCGGTCTTCGCCTCGGCGGTGATCGTGTCGGGGCTGCCCGCCTCGGCGGTGGCGCGACGCCTGCGGCGCTCGGCCGGAGCGTCGTCCCCACCGCGCTCGCCGCCCTCGCCCGCCCGGGCGGGGCCGCCGGCCGGCTGGCCGGGGATCTCGATCTGCTGCTGAGCCACGGCCTTCTCGGCCTTGGCCTCCGCCTTCTTGTCGGCGGGAGAGACTGCCTCGTCCCCCGTACGGGCCTTCGAGGTGGCCCGGCGCTTGGGCTTCGTCTCGGTGGCGTCCCCGGCGGAGGTCGCGGCCTTGGCCGCGGCTCCCCCTCCCCCGGAACCCGCGGCGCCCTGGGAGGTACCCCCGCCCTGCGCCTCCTTGATGACCTCGATCAGCTGGCTCTTGCGCATCCGCGCGGTGCCCCTGATGCCGAGGCCGGATGCGACCTGCTGCAGCTCGGCCAGCACCATGCCCTCGAGGCCGGTACCGCGGCGCCGACGGGAGCCGGCACCGGTGGCAGGCGCGGAGGCGTCCGTGGCGGGCGCGGCAGCGGTCTCCTCGACACGTGCGCCCATCAGATCGGTGGTGTCGCTCACGAAGGGTCCTTCCCTGGAGCGGACGTCGGCCTGTCTGGCTCGGCGACCGGTTGTGCTGTCCGACAGTGGTCCGTCATGTGTGGACCGTGCCGGGGCGGTGGTCCGCCAAAAGGCGGAGGGAATTTCTGGGATGACGTTTCCCGGGGCCATGGACCTGAGGTGCTGTGTCCATCGGCTCGTTCACGCCGGTTCCGGAGCGTGCTCAGCACCGCTCAGCGCGTAGCACCCAATGCATGACGCAAAGCAGTTTGGGGGGCTCCCGGAAGAATGGTTGTCCCGGACGGGGACGTGAAGCACCTCGCCATGGTGGGGTCGGGTGCAGACTTGAGGTTAACACTACCGGATCCAACAAACATTCCCCCTCTCGAAATCCGGCAACCGAGTGTCACGGAGCAAGCGGCAGCACGCTCGCTCCGGTGGCGTCGAGGCCCAGCCGGTTGGCCGCCCAGCCCTCTCCCGCCAGTTGTGCGACCTTGTCGGCCGCGGCCTCGTCGGCGAGCGCGAGCACGGTGGGCCCGGCGCCGGAGATGACCGCGGGGATCCCGTCCGCCCGCAGCCGCTCCACCAGCGCCGCGCTCTCCGGCATGGCCGGGGCGCGGTACTCCTGGTGCAGTCGGTCCTCGGTGGCGGGCAGCAGCAGCTCGGGGCGCCTGGTGAGGGCCTCGACGAGCAGTGCGGCGCGGCCCGCGTTGGTGGCGGCGTCGACGTGCGGGACGGTACGGGGCAGGAGTCCGCGGGCGGTCTCCGTCAGCACCGCCTTGCCGGGTACGAAGACCACCGGAACGATGGACTCGGCGGGTTCCATCCTGATGGCGCGCGCCGCCCCGTTCTCCAGCCAGGACAAGGTGAATCCGCCGAGCAGACAGGCCGCGACGTTGTCGGGGTGGCCCTCGATCTCGGTGGCGAGCTCCAGGAGCGCGGTGTCGTCGAGCTTGCTGTCGCCGCCTATGGTCACGGCGCGTGCGGCGACGATGCCGGCGCAGATCGCGGCGGACGAGGAGCCGAGGCCGCGGCCGTGCGGGATGCGGTTGGCGCACACGATCTCGAGGCCGCGGGGCTGTCCGCCCAGCAGGTCGAAGGCGGTGCGCAGGGACCGTACGAGGAGGTGGCGCTCGTCGCGGGGCAGCGTCTCGCTTCCCTCACCCGCGATGTCGATGTGCAGGCCGGAATCGGCCACGCGGACGACCACGTCGTCGTACAGCCCCAGTGACAGGCCGAGGGCGTCGAAGCCCGGGCCGAGGTTGGCACTGGTGGCGGGGACGCGCACCCGGACGGCGGCGGCGCGGAACGCTGGACCGGCCATCGCTCGATGACTCTCCTTGAGCTTGAGCTGCGAGATTCTCGAAATCCTGCGAGACGTACGGAGAATGCGGAAGACCCGGAGGCCGCAGGGACGGCGCGGCACCGCGGCATATGCGGCGGGCGGGTTCGGTACAGCTTATCGAAGGAAGGTTCAGTGGCGACATAGGGCGCACAGGAGGCGCACGATGCGTGTCGTAAGCCCCACATGCACCCCCTTTTTTTGAACTCGGTTCGCCTCCGGGGCGCTGACCTATCGGAGGGTGACGGTGTCGACCTCGCTCGTGGGCCTCGCGCGATCCCTCCCGACACAGGCGCGCCCCGTCGGCTCACTCGCTGCGCCAGTGGGGGGCCAGGTACCTCGTTACGCGAGACCCAGGCGCTCGGCGGCCGTGGCCGCGTCGACCGGGACCGTGACGGGCTGCGGGGCGCCCGCGACGGCCCAGTCGGGATCCTTCAGGCCGTTTCCGGTCACCGTGCAGACGATGCGCTGCCCCGGGTCGACCTTGCCCTGCTCGGCGGCCTTGAGCAGACCGGCGACGGACGCCGCCGAGGCCGGCTCGACGAAGACACCCTCCTGCGCGGCCAACAGCCGGTAGGCGCGCAGGATCTCACGGTCCGTCACCTCGTCGATGAAGCCGCCCGACTCGTCCCGCGCGGCGAGCGCGAACTGCCACGAGGCCGGGTTGCCGATGCGGATCGCGGTGGCGATCGTCGAGGGGTCCTTGACGACCTCGCCGCGCACGATGGGCGCGGACCCGGAGGCCTGGAAGCCCCACATGCGCGGCGTCCGCGCGGCGATCTTGTCGGCGGCGTACTCGGTGTACCCCTTCCAGTACGCGGTGATGTTGCCCGCGTTGCCCACCGGAAGGACATGGATGTCGGGGGCGTCGCCGAGCATGTCCACGATCTCGAACGCCGCGGTCTTCTGCCCCTCGATACGCACCGGGTTCACCGAATTGACCAGCGCCACCGGGTAGTTGTCGGAGAGGCTGCGCGCCAGGGTGAGGCAGTCGTCGAAGTTGCCGTCGACCTGGAGGATCTTCGCGCCGTGCACGAGGGCCTGGCCCATCTTGCCGAGCGCGATCTTGCCCTGCGGCACGAGGACGGCGCAGACCATCCCGGCCCGTACGGCATAGGCCGCCGCCGAGGCAGACGTGTTGCCCGTGGAGGCACAGATGACTGCCTTCGCGCCTTCCTCCTTGGCCCGGGTGATGGCCATGGTCATCCCGCGGTCCTTGAAGGACCCGGTGGGGTTGGCACCCTCGACCTTGAGGTGGACCTCGCAGCCCGTGCGCTCGGAGAGCACCTGCGCGGGCACGAGCGGCGTACCGCCCTCACGCAGCGAGACGACCTGCGTGGTGTCGGACACCGGCAGCCGGTCCCGGTACTCCTCGATGATTCCGCGCCACTGGTGGGTCATTGCTCGTTACTCTCCTTCAACCCGCATGATGCTGGCGACACCACGCACGGTGTCGAGGTTGCGCAGCGCCTCCACGGTCCCGGTGAGGGACGCGTCCGACGCGCGATGGGTGACGACCACGAGGGAGGCATCGCCGCCTCCGTCCTGCCGTCCCTGCTGGCGAACCGTATCGATCGACACCCCGTGTTCGGCGAAGACGGTCGCCACCTGGGCGAGAACGCCCGGTTTGTCGGCCACATCGAGACTGATGTGGTAGCGGGTCACGACCTCGCCCATGGGCGACACCGGCAGCTGGGTGTACGCCGAGTCGCCGGGCCCGGTCGCGCCGCTGAGCTTGTTGCGGCAGACGGCGACGAGGTCCCCGAGGACGGCGGACGCGGTCGGCGCACCACCGGCGCCCGGCCCGTAGAACATGAGCTGCCCGGCGGCGTCGGACTCGACGAACACGGCGTTGTAGGCGCCACGCACGGAGGCCAGCGGGTGACTCAGCGGGATCATGGCGGGATGCACCCGCGCGGTGACCGATCCCCCGTCGGCGGCCCGCTCGCAGATGGCCAGCAGTTTGATGGTGCAGCCCATGGCCTTCGCGGAGGCAAAGTCGGCGGAGGTGACCTCGATCATGCCCTCGCGGTACACGTCGTCGAGGCGTACGCGCGTGTGGAAGGCGATCCCGGCGAGGATGGCGGCCTTGGCGGCGGCGTCGAAGCCCTCGACGTCGGCGGTGGGGTCGGCTTCCGCGTACCCGAGGGCGGTGGCCTCGTCGAGGGCTTCCTGGTAGCCGGCGCCGGTCGAGTCCATCTTGTCGAGGATGAAGTTGGTGGTGCCGTTGACGATGCCCAGCACGCGGTTGACCTTGTCGCCGGCGAGGGACTCGCGCAGCGGCCGGATCAGCGGGATGGCACCGGCGACGGCGGCCTCGTAATAGAGGTCCGCGTCGTGGTCGTCGGCCGCCGCGTGCAGCGCGGCGCCGTCCTGGGCGAGGAGCGCCTTGTTGGCGGAGACCACGGACGCGCCGTGCTCGAAGGCGGTGGTGATGAGGGAGCGGGCGGGCTCGATGCCACCGATGACCTCGACGACGACGTCGATGTCCCCGCGTTTCACCAGCGCGGTCGCGTCGGTGGTCACCAGGGCGGGGTCGATGCCCTCCCGCACCTTGCTGGGTCGCCGTACGGCCACACCGGCCAGTTCGACGGGGGCCCCGATACGCGCGGCGAGGTCGTCGGCGTGCGTCGTCATGATGCGCGCCACCTCTGAGCCGACGACCCCACAGCCCAGCAGCGCCACCTTCAGCGGACGCGTACGCATCATCCGACCTCGTTTCCTCGTACCGTCACGGTGGGACCAGTCTCACTCACCGGACGGGGGTTTCTACCCCTCGTCCGGATCGTGAGATGTCGATTTCATTTACGCGGGCCCGGATGACAGGAGATCTTGCGCCCCGGGCCGCGCGTAGTTCATTGGTTCACGTCAGCCGACATCGAGGCGAAGCAGATCCTCCTCGGTCTCGCGGCGGACGATGACGCGGGCCTCGCCGTCGCGGACCGCGACGACGGGCGGACGCAGGGCGTGGTTGTAGTTGCTCGCCATGGAGCGGCAGTACGCGCCGGTGGCCGGCACCGCGATGAGGTCGCCGGGCGCGAGGTCGGACGGCAGGAAGGCGTCCTTCACCACGATGTCCCCGCTCTCGCAGTGCTTGCCGACCACGCGGACGAGCATGGGCTCGGCCTCGCTCGTACGGGAGACGAGGGCGACGCTGTACTCGGCGTCGTACAACGCGGTACGGATGTTGTCGGACATGCCGCCGTCGACGGAGACGTACGTACGCAGTCCTTCGAGGGGCTTGACGGTGCCGACCTCGTAGAGGGTGAAGGCGGTGGGCCCGACGATGGCGCGCCCGGGCTCGACGGAGATACGGGGGGTCCGCAGCCGGGCGGCCTCACATTCCCTCGTCACGATCTCGCCGAGGGCCTTGGCGATCTCGTGGGGCTCGCGGGGGTCGTCGTCGCTGGTGTAGGCGATACCGAGGCCGCCACCGAGGTCGATCTCGGGCAGCTCGACGCCGTGCTCGTCACGGATCTGAGCGAGCAGCGACACGACACGACGGGCGGCCACCTCGAACCCGGCCATGTCGAAGATCTGCGACCCGATGTGGGAGTGGATGCCGATCAGTTCGAGCCCGTCGAGGGTGAGCGCGCGCCGGACGGCCTCGGCGGCCTGTCCGTCCGCCAGGGCGATCCCGAACTTCTGGTCCTCGTGCGCGGTGGCGATGAACTCGTGCGTGTGGGCCTCGACGCCGACGGTCACGCGGATCTGCACGCGCTGCCGCTTGCCGAGGCTCTGCGCGATGTGCGCGACCCGCACGATCTCCTGGAAGGAGTCGAGGACGATACGCCCGACGCCGACCTCGACGGCCTGGGTGATCTCCGCCACGGACTTGTTGTTGCCGTGGAAGGCGATGCGCTCGGCGGGCATCCCGGCGGAGAGGGCGGTGGCGAGCTCACCCCCGGAACACACATCAAGATTCAGCCCTTCCTCGTCCAGCCAGCGCACGACGGCACGCGAGAGGAACGCCTTCCCGGCGTAGAACACGTCGGCGTCGTGCCCGAAGGCGGTGCGCCAGGCGCGGGCCCGGGCCCGGAAGTCGGTCTCGTCGACGAAGTAGGCGGGCGTGCCGAACTCCTCGGCGAGCGTCGCCACATCGATCCCGCCGACACTGACCGAACCGCTCTCGGTACGCGTCACGGTCTGCGCCCAGACCTTCGGGTCGAGGACGTTGAGGTCGGCCGCCGGGGCGGTGTAGTGCCCCTCGGGCAGGACATCGGCGTGACGGGGCCCGGCGGGGTGTGCGGAACGGCTCATGTCTGTATGGGCTTTCTAGAAGATCTCAGTTCGAATCAAATCAGACCTGATCACACTAAATCTGATCCAGCCTTCTCTGATCTGGCCTTCTCTGATCCGGTCAGAGATATGTCGGTGCATTGATACCGAGCAGGGACAGGCCGCCGGCCAGCACCGTCCCGGCGGCTTCGGCGAGCGCGAGCCGGGAGCGGTGGGCGGCCGAGGGTTTCTCGTCCCCCAGCGGAAGCACGGTGTGCTGGAAGGCGAGCAGCGCGTCGGCGACGGTGACGAGATGCCGCGCGACCCGGTCGGGCGCGCGGTGGCGCGCCGCGGCGGCGAGGGCATGGGGGTAGGTGTCGAGGGCGTCGAGGAGGGGGCCGGAGCTGCCGGAGCTGCTTGCGCAGTCCGCGGGAACGGCGGCGAATCCGAGCGCGACGGCGTTACGGCTGAGGGCCTGGCTGCGGGCGTACGCGTACCGGACGCGGAAGAGGGGGTTGCCCTCCGTCTGGACGAGATGGTCCTCGGTGATCCGCAGCCCGTCGTGGGGCGCGGGATGGAGGAGTGCCCAGCGGCCGGCGTCACGGCCGAGAGGGGTGGGGTCCTGGCGGGCGGGCACGGGGCGGAGGTTGATGTCGGGGGGTGCGGGCACTTCAAGCGGACCGTGGGCGTCGACGGTGACGCCGAGGGGCCCGGCCCAGGCGGGGTCAAGCGGGGCCTCGCATGAGGTACGGACGAGGTCGCCCTGGGACCGCAGAATCCGGGCGAGGACCTGCCCGGTGACGGCGGCGCGCACTTCGCACGGGTAATGCAGTTGGACGACCTGCCCGGTCGGCCCGTCGGCGTACCCGTACCGCTCGCCGCGCCGCAGGATCTCCGTGACGAGGGCGGTCCCGCGGCCGACGAGGGTGACGTTGAGGAACCCGGGCCCGGTGATGTCGACCCGCGCGACGCCTGCCACTCCACTGAGATGGGGCCGCAGGATCTCGGCGACTTCGCGCGGCGGCCGTCCGGCGGGCCGGGCCAGTCGCAGGGCGACGTTGGTGGCGTAATCCCCGCGCCCGCCGGGCCCGGGCGGTACGACCTGCGCCTTTTCGGGCACGGCCACGACCAGCTCACCCTCGTCCACCGCACGGCGCACGGCGCGCAGAACGGTGCGGGAGAGCTCGACGGGGGTCACGGGACAAGCGTAGGGGAGGAGGGGGGTGGGTAGGCGAATGGGTTTGGACGAGGTCCCGGTATATGGACGCCCCGCGTCCCTCTCTCTTGCTCTCTGGCCTTTCCCCTGTCCGCTTGTCCGCTTCAGTTACCGGCACGACCGGCGCGCTCGGGCCCGCCGGGCCCGTAAAGACTCTCGGCACTGTCGAACGCCGAACCGGGCCCGCTGCCGGAGCCGCTGCCGCCGACACCGGTGTCGGCGGTCTCCCGCCGCTCCCGCAACTGGCGTACGAGCCGGACGAGGTCCGCGGGCTCGAAGGGCTTGGAGAGGAAGGCGTCGACACCGACGTCGAGCCCGCTCTCGACCTCGTACTGCGTACAGGCGCTGATGATGGCGAGGGGGAGGTTACGGGTGCGGGGGTCCGCCCGGAGCCGGGCGGCGGTACGCAACCCGTCGAGCCGGGGCATGACCACGTCGAGGGTGACGACATCGGGGCGCACCTGGTGGATGACGTCCAGGCACTCGACACCGTCAGCCGCGGTCACGACCTCGAAACCCTCCAGCTCGAGGTTGACCCTGATCAGCTGCCGGATGACCTTGTTGTCGTCCACAACAAGCACCCGACCCGACGCGCCTGGCACAACTCGAGAGTAGGTCGGCGCGCGGGTTCGCGTCCGGCTTTTCCCTACTTCCAACCCGCGCGGGGGACACCGGGCTCGCGCGCGGGACGAGACCGACCTCTTGTCCGGGACGAGACCGGGCTCCCGTCCCGGACAAGACCGGGCTCCTGTCCCGGACAGGACCGGGCTCCCGTCCGGGACCAGATCCGACCGAGACCCGCTCAAGATCCAACGCACCTCGGACACCCCCTCCCCGCCCCCCGAAATCCGTTCATGAACACCCGGAGAGAGCTGGTAGTGTTCAACCCGTCGCCGCAACCACAGCGCCCGACACGCCCCCGTAGCTCAGGGGATAGAGCAACGGCCTCCGGAGCCGTGTGCGCAGGTTCGAATCCTGCCGGGGGCACTCGCCAGTCAGTCAGCAAGAATCATGCTCTGACCAGTGCGAATGCCGACATGAGAGAGCGGGAGTCAGTCTCACTGACTCCCGCTCTTTCTTGCTGTCTCTCACTGTTCGCGCACCATCTGCGATACACGCGACATGCCTTGGAAGTACTCCCGCTTGCAGGTAGGCGGCGGCGTTAGCCAGGCACTACCGCACGCCTGGCCGAAGCCTGGAAGCCCGAACAAGATCGTCGGGACCATGAACGCCGATCGCACACGATGAGTGCATTTATGGTCGCGTCCTTCGCCGCCTCACCCGTACCCTCTTGCGCCATGACCACCACTGGACGCCAACGCTTCTCCGTTCGCACAGGGCTTGTTGAGGACGACCCCGACGAGGGCTCCTACGACGGCGTCCCACAACATCTGGTCACCCCTCTGCAGACATGGGTCCACAGTGCGCTCCGCGTCAATACCAGCTACGAAGAGGACACGCTGGCAGACGCCGTAGCGCTTCGGCTGCGCCTGACCGTTCCAAATCGTCAGAGAACTGCACAGTATCTCTGCTCGGTCAATAACGAGATCCTGCTGGATAGCATTGACGAAATTCTGGCAATCTGGTCAGCGATCAGACCAGACGCCTCACGGCCTATCGAGGACCTTGAATTCATCCTGGACCAAGGGGGCTCCGCCTACCGCGTCAATGAACAACAAAGTGGACTTGAGAACCGAGTATTGCCAGCAGTCCGTGACGCTATGAATGAAACCATTTCGCAGGCCGTCGCTAACCAATCCGTTGGATCCGCCGCTGAGCATCTGAACTCGGCATGGAAGGCCGCATATGGACGACACCCCGAGTCAGTGCGCGCCTACAGTGAAGCCATTAAGGCAGTTGAATCAGCCGCCCACTCAACGATCCAACCCAACCATGCCAAGGCCACGCTAGGCACCATGCTGGGAGAGATCGGGAACGCTCGGTCAAAGTTTTCCATAGCGATCACAACCCCTGCCGGTAAAGATCCAATTGCTCCAATTGAAGCCATGATGCGCACCCTTTGGTACGGGCAAACCTCTCGCCATGGAAACAAGGCTGCGACACTGCCGGAAACTCTCGATTCAGCACGGGCAGCAGTACATGTGGCCTCTACGCTAGTACAGTTGTTTAGCTCCGGAGCCGTGGTTCGGAATCCGTGAAATAAATGCCGTTAATTGGTCACACCGAACGGGCGGGGTGGGCCTTACAGGAAGGACCACCCGTCGACTTCACGCGTCGCCATCCCCTCTGAGAGCCTCTGCAACCTTCGCGTTGGCCACTTCCTCGTGTCCGTCAATACAGCCGTGATAGCGGCGGTGAATCACCTCCGGCGAGTTGTCTACTCGCCGTGCCACCTCCGCGATAGACACCCCAGCGTTCAGCCACCGCGTGATGCAGGCGTGCCGTAGGTCGTACGGGCGCCCGGCCAACGGCGAGTCAGCACGGTCCGGCGGGGGCTCTGGCGACGATCACGTGATGTTCTCTGGCCGACGCGTTGCGGCGCCCTTGTGGCGGAGTACAGCTCACGCCAGGGTGACGTGCATGTCGCCCTCGGCCAGGACGCTGAGAACCCCGGCGAACAGGTCGTAAGGCTCGCCGTCCGGTGTCAAGGTCTTGGACAGGTGATCGCGTGCGGTGACGGCGTCTCGCCAGAGCAGGGTTGCGGGAGCGGTGTAGCCGAAAGTGCCGCCCAGGCAGTCGTCGAGGGCCTCCAGGCAGCCGCCGAAGTAGCCGCCCGGACCGTTCACCGCCTCACCGAGCGCCAGGTAGAGGCCCGGTTCGTCGGTGATGTACCGACCGTCGAGTTCGTAGGCGTGACGAGCCGGCCGGTCACGGTGTGCGCGCTGGCAGGCCCGCTCTCGGACGAGATCGAGCCAGGCCCCGCGGCGCCGGGTGTCGAGGCAGGCCCAGGCGCCCAGGGTGTTCGGTGGCCCGGCGAGCCACCGCTCCCAGATGGGCCGGGCGTATTCGGGGACGGGCGTGAAGAGCTTTCCTTCGAGCTCCAGGTCGATCAGGTCCGTCCCGTTGGAGGACGGTTGCCAGGCGGTGACTCTGGTCCACAGCAGTCGTTCCGTGAGGGGTTCGCCCTGGTCGTCCCGTATCTCGAGGGCGGCCTCCTCCAGATCCAGCGCCCGCCGGGTGCCCTTCAGCAGTGCCGCCCTGAGCTGTTCACTCGGGGCGAGTCCCCTCAGGACGAGCGGGGGTGCCACCTGCTCGGGTGGCAGGACGCGGGCGAATTCCCGGCACGAGCCCAGCCACCGATGGCCGTCGTGCAGTCGGACGGGGCCCCTGTGACCCTCGGGCGGGCCTTCGTGGTCGTCCAGACCGGTGAGCAGCAGACTGTCTGTTCCGGGAAACTGCCCTGAGCTCTCCGCGTCCTCCAGCAGCCAAGGTTCGAGTCCCTTGTCATCCGGCACCAGCCACACCCGGCTGCCTACCCAGTCCCGGACCTCGCCGACCGGGACCCAGTCGAGCAGTTCGTACGTCCCACGCCGGGGTTCCCCGAACAGCCCCTCCGCCTCGACGCAGACTCCCCAGGCATGGCCACGCTCGGTCTCCGTCAGCGTGTACCGCGTGGGCCCGCGATGGTTCTCGTCCTCGTGCACGGAGGGAATCATGCCTGGACCAGGCTCTCGCGGCGAATCTCTTTCCCTGTGGCGGGTCACGATCTCTCAAGGCTGAACACCTGAGTTGGCCACAAGCGATCAAGTTCCCTCGGTTCTGTTGGGTCACGTGACGTTCTCTGCCCTTGCACGCGTCTCGACCCACAGGACTATGTGTGATCGGGGAGCATGATCGACGTGCTTATCGCAGAGCATTGAGGACCTGTTTCCGCACCTGAGCGCAGTCGCCGTCGATCGAGTGGAGTCCGATGGTGTGTCCGCGACGTTGTCCGTACGGTCTTCCGCGCCGGCCGCAGCGTGTTCCGGCTGCGGCGCCCGGTCCGAGCGGGTTCACGGCCGCTACCGCCGTTCGTTGGCGGACTCGCCGGTCGCCGGGCGCGGGGTGAAGGTCATGGTGACGGTGCGCCGTTTTGAATGCGTCAACGATGCGTGCTGCCAGACGACGTTCAGCGAACAGGTCCCAGGCCTCACCTCGCCGTTCGCCAGGCGGACGCCGACGCTGACGAAGGCGCTGGTGTCGATCGCGCTGGCGCTGGCCGGCCGGGCCGGATCCCGGCTCGCCACCCGGTTGGTTATGCCGTGCGGCCGTGACCTGCTCATCAAACTGATCCGCGCGCAGCCCACGCCCGAGGTCCCGAAGGTGACCGTGCTCGGCGTCGACGACTTCGCGATCCGGCGCCGTCACTCCTACAACACCATCCTGATCGACATGGAAACGCACCGGCCAATCGACGTGCTGCCGGACCGCGAAGCCCAGACGCTGGCCGATTGGCTGGCAGCGCATCCGGGCGTCGAGATCGTGTGCCGGGACCGGGGCGGCGCCTACGCTGAGGGCGTCCGGGCTGGCGCAGGACGCTACGTAAGTCGCAGATCGCTTCCACTTGTGGAAGAACCTGTGTGAGGCGGCGCAGAAGACGGTCGTGGCACACCACGGCTGCCTGCGTCAGGCAGCCCGTGCCGAGGCCGAAGTCCAGCCCGAGGAACACGCGCCCGCGCCGGAATTCCCGGGCCCGCCGAGCCGGACTACCCGCTGGCCAAGTCGCGTCGCCCGCCCCCGGCGTCCAAGACCACGCCCTGATCCTTGATGGCAGGTCAAGGTTGTCGTGGATGACCACGCCATCATTAGCTGGCTCTCCCTCGCCCCAAGTGAGACGCGACGCTCCCACCCGGACCCCTGTCAGGGCTGGAGGCCCTTCCTTTCGTCGTCCTGCGTGACCGTGATGATCGCCACCGCTGGGGGGTGTGGTTGGGGTGCGTATACGTACACCACTGTCAGGGCCGGCACGTCCTCGCGGGGTTCCAGTCGGGTTCGGTAGACGAATGTCTCGCCGTTGCCCTGTACCGGGCCCCGTCGGATGCCGAGCTTGGGGTTGTCCTCCAGTTCCTGGCGCAGTTCTTCGACTGCTTGCCGGGTTGCCGGGCCCAGCATCTGGAGGCGTTTGGTCGCCGAGACCGTGATCACGGCGATGGCTCGGCTCACTCCTGGTGGCCGCTCTTGATCTCGGCGATGAGGTCGAGCCCCTCTTGCAGCGCGTCGTCGAACTCGGGGTCGCTGTAGGCGCGGATGCTGCCGGCGTATGTCTTAATGACGTCGGCGACCTGGTGGAGGTCAGTGGCCGTGGCAGTGTCCAGGGCACGAGCCAGGTCGGCCTCGAAACTCTCGGCGTCGCCCGGAAAGCCCCGTCCGTCCCGCAGCGCCGCGCGTATGTCCGCCACAGTCCTGAGGTGCGGAAGTGATCCGTGCGGTGGCTCGGCGTGCTGCGCGCTCATGAGTCCTCCTCGGGCCAGGTATGCGCTTATGACCATAGTCGCGCTCATACGGCGGTCACGAACTTGATGGCCGCACACTCATACATCCGCTGCGTCCTCCTCGCGGTGCCGGACCGTGAGTGGTTCCGTTGCTTGGACTCGTAGGGGCGGGCCCTCGTCCAGGTTCAGGATCAGGATGGGGTCGTGCCCGTCTTGCCCGTCGTGCTGTTCGTTGCGGGTGCTGACGACCGTGCGCCACTCGCCCCATACCCTCACCAGGTGGTTCGGGCGGACCATGGCCGCCGCGATCTCCCGTTCGGCGGGCTCGGCGACGAGGTCCGGGGCCTTCAGCTCGGCCCATACCGTTTTTCCGGTACCGGCCTCGTGTTCCTCTACGCCCCAGCGGTGGGCCAGTGCCTCCACCAGGAGTAGCCCGCGCCCGCTGGTCTCGTCGTCACCGGGCGTGCGTACTTCGGGGCGGCCCGGGCTCTCGTCGCTGACCTGCAGTCTCAGCAAGCCCTCCGCCGTCGAGCGTGCGATCCGGACGCCGACCTGTCGGCCGCTCGGGGCGTGCGCTCGCAGCGCGTTGGTCACCAGCTCGGAGAGCAGTAGCTCCGCGGTGTGCAGTACGTCCTGGTCGACGGCCCACTCGCCGAGCACGGCGTGTGCCAGTGCTCGTGCTCTCGGCACGCTGCGACGGCAGTGGGACAGCCGGAAGGTGACTTCGTTCGAGCTCGGGCTCCCTGCCATGGCGCTCCCTGATGGTCGATAGCCGGAGATCGCATCCCCGCGCTGCGGCGGCAGTTGCGTGCACGCCGAAGCGGGCTTCCGCAGCATATGTACTGGCGCAACGTTGCGCCGGTCTCCATAGCTTCGCTTCACCTTTTCGAGTGCCTGAGCAGTCTCAACAGCCGACCTCTGGTAGGAGTCACACATGCCTACTGTCAAACCATCCACCGTGCTCGGACGCCAACTCGGCGATGAGTTGCGCAAGTTCCGTGAGGCCTCGGGTGTTTCCATGGCAGACGCCGCCGAGGTGCTCGACTGCACCAAGGGCAAGATCAGCCGGATGGAGAACGGGCACGTTCCCGTCCGCGCCCCGGATCTGAATGCGCTCATGCAGGCGTACCAAGTCCAGGACCTTGAGGATCGCGCGCGTCTCAGCGCCCTGGCGCAGCGCGCCAACCGACGTCGCCGCGAGGGATGGTGGCATCCGTACGAGGCAGTACTGGGGGACTCATACCGGGATCAGATCGAGCTGGAGGCCATCTGCGACAGCGTCCGAACATACGAGGCGCAGTTGGTCCCCGGCCTGCTTCAGACCGCTGAGTACGGGCGTGCGGTGACAGTCGCCTCGCGGGCTTGGCAGACGCCTGAGGAGATCGACCAGTTCGTCGAGGTCCGGCTCGCCCGGCAGCGACGGCTCACCGACGAGGAGCCCATGTCACTCTGGGCGGTGCTGGCAGAGGGAGTCCTGCGCCAGCATGTGGGCGGCCCCACCGTGATGCACGCACAGTTGGAGCACCTCGTCGCCATGGCGGAGCGCCCCAACATCACCGTCCAGGTCATGCCGTTCTCGCGTGGTGCGCATTCAGGTATGTTCGGCCCCTACCTGCTGCTGAGCTTCCCGCAGGTGACATCGCTCGACCTCGTGCTGACGGAGACGCCGACCGGCAACCTGTGGGTGGAGCGCGAATCGGCGGTCGCTTACTACCGCACTCTCTTCGACGACGCCCGCACTACAGCGCTGCCGCCGACGGAGTCACGCACACTGATCCGCCGCATCGCCAAGGAGTATCGAACATGAGCCAGGACCACCACATACCGCCCGTCCTCGCGAAGGCCGTATGGCGTGCCAGCAGCTACAGCGGGGGCCAAGGCAACTGCGTCGAGGTCGCCGTCAACCTCTCCCCCCTCATACCCGTCCGCGACAGCAAGCGCCCCGCCGGGCCCGCTCTCGTCTTCTCCCGCGGTGCGTGGAGCACCTTCGTCGGGCAGCTGCGCTGAAGCCACGTGGTTCCAAATCCGCGCGAGTGCAAAATTTACCCAGCGCAATGATTGCCTTGTGCTTCTCGTACGTACCTCCTGTGGACCGGGTCGTTCAGTTCAGGAGGCAGCATGCGTGTCACGCAGCGCACGGCAGGGACCGTATTCGTGATCGGGGGGCTGGTCGTGACGCTTGCCGCGCTCGCCTATCCGGCTCTTCTCGGGGTGGAGAAGACCACCACCAGCCAGGACCGCATCATCGCCAACACCCGGTACGGGCCCCTGACCGAGGCCGATCGGGATTTCGTCGTCAAGGTGCGGGCCGCGGGGCTCTGGGAGCACCCCCTCGGGCTCATGGCCATGGAGCGTGGGACCACCCCCGCCATGAAGGAGGCCGGCAAGCATCTCGTCGCCGGGCACGCCGGGCTCGACGAGATGTGCCGGAAGATCGCCCCCGAGCTGGGCGTCACCCTGCCCAACCAGGCCAGCCCGCAACAGCAGCAGTTCGTGGCCACCGTGGACGGGAGCACCGGGAAGCAGTTCGACACGACCGCCGTCAACATCATGCGCGTCACGCACGGGCAGATCTTCCCCGTCATCGCCAAGATCCGCGCCAACACCAAGAACACCATGGTCCGTCAGCTCGCCGACCTGGCCAACGACACCGTCCTCGACCACATCACGGTGCTGGAGAAGACCGACCTCGTCAACTACGACCAGGTCAACTTCCAGCAGACCAGCCCGCCCAAGCTCCCCAAGGCCGAGCTGACCCCGCCCGCACCCCAGCCCGGCTCGCCCGTCCTCGTCCTCAACAGGCCGGAAGGGTTGGATGTCAATACGACCTCGCCGACACCGACCCCCACCCCCACCCCCGCCGTGGGATGAGCGACAGCCGACTATCCGTCGTGGGGCGTCGGCGGGTTCACCCAGCCCAGGGGGTGCGGCATCCCGTCCTGCCCGTCGGTGACGTCCGGGACCGGCGGCTCCCCGCCGGCATCGCTGAACGCGGTCAGGGCCTCTACGATCGCCGTCCGCTGGCCGGGCGTGAGGCGTTCCACGATCGTGGCGATCTCGGCGCGCCGGCGGGCCGTCACGTCCTCGACCGTGCGCCTGCCCTCCTCCGTCAGCCGGAGCAGGGTCTCGCGGCGGTTACCGGGGTTCGTCTGCCGGTCGGCGAGACCGGCGGTGATGAACCGGTCGACCATACGCATGGCCGTGGACGGCGCGACCTGGAGCAGGTCGGCGAGCGTGACCAGCTTGGTGGCGCCGCGCGTGGACAGCACGACCAGCATCCGGACCTGCGGCAGCGTCACCCGTTCCTCGACCTGGGCGAGCGAACGGGCCGAGAACGCGACCAGCACGCGCGACGCGGTCAGCACCGTCCGGGTCACCGCGTCGACGTCGTCGACAGCCGCGGTGGCGACAGCCACGGCGCCGGCTCCCGCGGCGGCAGCGGTCTTGTCCACCACCGCCACTTCGGGTACGTCCTTCATGACGTCCAGGTCCTCCGCGACATCGACGTCATCTGCGGCTCCGACAGGGGTCTCGTGCTCCGGCATGGGTCCTTTCCATCCCGCCGAAGTGCCTGTCCACTCACCTGATCCACACAGATTTTCCCTGCCCGTGACCCGTGTAAGTACGCAATCGGTCGACGGAACCGCTCAACGGGTCGGCGCCGGGCCCGTACTCCTGCGCACGATCAGTTCGACCGGCACCACCCGGCCCAGTTCCGTCTCCGGCGGGCCGCCCAGCTGGGAGAGGAGCAGCCGCAGGGCACGCGTACCGATCTCCAGGAAGTCGGTGCGGACCGTGGTCAGCGGGGGAAGCAGGTGCGCGGCCTCGGGGATGTCGTCGTAACCGACCACGCTGACGTCGTCCGGGACACGGCGGCCCGACTCGTGCAGGGCGCGGAGCACACCGAGCGCCATCTGGTCGTTGGAGGCGAAGATCGCGGTGACGTCGGGGTCGTCGGACAGTCCGCGGCCCAGTTCGTAGCCCGAGTCGGCGCTCCAGTCGCCGACCAGGGGCTCGTGGACCGCAGCCCCCGCCGCCTTCAGCGTGGCCCGCCAGGCCTCCACCCTGCGGTCCGCCGACAGCCAGCCCGTGGGGCCCGCGACGTGCCGGACCGTCGCGTGGCCGAGGTCCAGCAGGTGCTCGGTCGCCCAGCGTGCGCCCGCCCAGTTGTCCGCCGTCACGAACGACGCGTCCTTGCCCAGGTCGTTCTCCAGGACCATCAGCGGGGTGTCCAGCCGCGCCTCCGCCAGCGCCTTGCCCACCCAGCGCTGCGGGGCGATGGCGATCACTCCGTCCGCGCCCTCGGCCGACAGGGTGTCCACGGCCCGTACGACCGTGGCTCGGTCCGCCGTGTCGAGCGCGATGGAGCTGACCAGGTAACCCGCGTCCTGGGCCGCGCTGTTGATCGCGGTCAGGATGGAGGCCGGGCCGTAACGGGCCGCGTCGAAGGAGATCACCCCCAGCATGCGGGTCCGGCCGCTGGCCAGGGAGCGGGCGCTGCGGCTCGGGCGGTAGCCGAGGGTCCGCATCGCGGTCAGGACCACCTCGCGGGTCTCCGGGCGGACGGCCGGGTTGTCGTTCAGCACCCGGGACACCGTCTGTTTGGAGACACCGGCCAGCCGGGCCACGTCGTCCATCACCGGCCGCGCGCCCGCGAAGTTGCGCCGGCTGCGGCCCTTGGGGGGACCGGGCGGCACACCGTCACCGGCACTTCGGGTCATGGCGCGTGGTGTCCTTCAGGCAGATTCACGGTTCGTCCCGGCGAACGTACTACCGCCCGGCCGACCCTCAGAATAGGCCGCCGGGCAGGAGGGGGGTGCGACAGGTTCACCCCTCCCCGAGCGCCCACGTACGGGTCGTCACCCACTCGACCCGTCCCACCGCCGCCACAGCCCCGTCGGCCGCGGACGCGTCCGCCACGTACACCCGCGCGTCCGGCGCCCTCGGCAGCACCCTCAGCCGCAGGCCCTCGCCCCGGAGGGCGAACGCCGGGAGCCGGTCCAGGGCGATGTCCCAGGCCCGACCCGAGTGGAACTGGTCCGCCACCAGCCGGTCGCCCACGTACGCGCGGGCCACGTCGCCGGTCCAGTGGACGCGCAGGAGGGTTCCGGTCAGTGGGAGGCCGTTCGGGACCGCGACGGCGTACTCGGCGGCGGTCGTGTCGTAGTGCTCGTCGACGGGGGCGCTCGCCCGGCCCTGCACGCCGGTCACGGGTTCGGGCGCCGGTCCGGCCGCCCGGGTCACCACCGCCTCCCCCCGTCCTCCTCCCCCTCCCCCTCCCGCTTCCCCGAAGCGCGGATCCCGGGTCCAGCCGTCCCCCGTCAGGTGGTACCGAGTGAACAACCCGTCGCGCGACGCCCGCACACTCCCGCCCGCCACCACCGGAGGCCGTCGCGGCGCCGGCAGTACGGCCAGCGACGTTTCACCGGCCGGGCTGTGCACCCGTACCTCACCCTGCCCGTCCCGCGCGTGCTCATCGAAGACGACACCGACACCGGCACCGGCACCGGCACCGGCACCGGAGTCGGAGGCGGAGTCGGAGGCGGAGTCGGAGGCGGAGTCGGAGGCGGAGTCGGAGTCGGCGAGCACCAGCCGTTCCGCCCCCCAGGCGACCCCCTTGTAGGCCGTACGGGCCGTCCTCGCGTCCAGGATCAGGAGGCCGACCCGTTCGCCGGCGGCGGTGTCCACCTCCACCAGGGCGTCGGTGCCGGGGCGCAGCCCCGTGATCAGGACGCGGTCGTCGGACCCGTCGAGCGGGGCGCACTGCCCGGAGGGCACCCGAACCGACCGCAACGTACGTGCGTCAAGCGCGAGTTCCACCGGGATGCCGTCCGTCGCGGCCAGTACCAGGACCGTACGGCCGTCCTCGTCGGCGACCGTGCACACCGGCTGCGCCGTCGCCCAGTCCAGGCGCAGGCCCGCCACGTCCAGGCGCAGCGGCCAGCAGAAGTACGCGCCCGTCGGGACCGTGACCGGTGTGCTGGGGAAGGTGAGCGCGGGCCCGGCCGGGAACTCGACCGTGAACGAGGTGTCCAGGTGGTCCGGCAACTCCTCGTGCGGCTGGTGGTTGTTGACGAAGAGGAAGCCGGAGTCCTCCGCGGCCCGGACCGCCCAGCGCAGGGTGTCCCGGTCGTCCTGCCCGGCCGGCCGCCGGACGGGAAGGAAGGACTCCATCGGCGCCAACAGCTCGCCGAAGTCCGCCAACAGCAGGTGCTGCAGGCGCAGTTCGTCGTACGAGGGCCGGTACTGGCCGTACTCGCCCAGCGGGGCCTGGAAGTCGTACGTGCGGACGGGGAGGTCGTTGGGGTAGCCCGTCGCGTGGGACTCCTGGAGGGTGGTCAGCCCGCCCGCGGGATTCGTACCGCCGTGGAACATGTAGTAGCCCTGCCACACGGAACCGCAGCCGATCTTCGTGAGGCCGAGCGCGCCGACGTCGGCCGCGTCCACCCGCGGGCGGCGGTGGTACGCGACCGCCATGCCGCCGCCCAACTCGCAGGTGGCCCAGGGGAATCGGGCCGCCGAGGCCGTCGGGTCGGCGCCGCGCACCGTCGTGGGGCGCAGGTCGGCGCCGATGCCCTCGTCGTCGCGCTGGTGGGTGAAGAAGTAGTGGGTGCGGCAGGTGTCGGGCCAGCCGCCGTCGGCCTCGGTCCAGAAGGTCTCGGGGTAGCCGCCGTACAGCGGAAGCAGTTCGTCGGGCGGGAGCCGGACGCCTCCCCACGCCGTCGAGGTCCACAGCGGGGCGCTCAGGCCGGCCGCCTGGGCCATGCGTTTGAGCGTGAGCAGGTGGCCGGGCCGGTCGTACAGCTCGTTCTCGATCTGGATCGCGACGATCGGGCCGCCGTGTACGCGGTCGAGCCCGGTGAGTTGCGCCGCGATGGCCTCGTACCAGGTGCGTACGGGTGCCAGGTACGCCGGATCGTCGGTGCGCGGGGAGAGGGCGCGGGCCAGGAGCCAGTCGGGTAAGCCGCCGTTGCGGACCTCCGCGTGGGACCAGGGGCCGATGCGCGGGACGAGGTCCAGGCCGTGACGGGCGCAGAGTTCGGCGAAGCGCCGCAGGTCACGGTCGCCGTCGAAGCGGATCCGGCCTTCGGCCTCCTCGTGGTGGATCCAGATGACGTAACTCGCGACGGCCGTCACCCCGCCCGCCTTCATCTTCAGCAGTTCCTCCTCCCACTCCCTTGCCGGGTAGCGGGTGTAGTGGAACTCGCCGGAGACCGGGAACCAGGGCCGGCCGCCGCGGGTGAGGTAACGGCTGGTGACCTCGATGGGGTCGGGGACGCCGGGGGCGTCGGAGAAGGGGAGGTGGCCGGTGAGGGGCGGCTCGGCCGACGCGGACACCTTCAGACGAAGCGGGGGCATCAGCGCTTCGGGCGGCGGCATCAGGGCTTCACCGGGCCGAGGTCGGGCGTGTCGGTGAGGTGGACGCGCGGCTCGGTCGTGGCCCGCAGTTCCAGCACGACGAGTTCGTTGGTGCCGGGGCGCAGGACGGGCGCGGGTACGTACAGCGTGCGCTGCGGGCCCCGGTTCCAGTAGCGGCCGAGGTGGAAGCCGTTGATCCAGGCCTGGCCCTTGGTCCAGCCGGGCAGGGCGAGGAAGGTGTCGGCGGGCGTCGCGACCTCGAAGGTGCCGCGGTGGAAGGCGGGGCCCGCGTCGGACGGCGAGTCGGCGGCCGGGGCGAAGGGAACCGCGCCCATGGTGTCCAGGGCCAAGGGGTGGCAGTCCCAGCCGTGCAGGGCGGTGCCGTCGAAGGTGACGGGGCCGAGCAGGCCCTTGGGGGCGCCGATGCGCGGGCCGTAGTTGACCCCGCCCATGTTCTCGACGAGCACGTCCAGGGTGGCACCGGCCCGCGGGACGCGCACGGGCAGGGCCTCTTCGTGGTCCGCGCGTGCGAGTACGCCGACGGGGGCGCCGTCCACGAAGACCTGGGCGCGGTCGCCGACCCCGCCCGTGAAGTGCAGGACACCGTCGCCCGGCACGGGAACCGTGGTGCGGTAGAGCGCGTACCCGGCCCGCAGGCCCAGCTCCTCCATCGTCACCGGGCCGGCGTCGACGCGTACCGGCTCGGCGAGGACGCTCGCGTGCGGGAGCAGCGGCGCGCGCTCGCCCAACTCGACCACTGTGGGCGGCAGTTTGGGGCTCGGCGCCGGGGCGGGCTCCTCGGGAACCGGGGCGTGGCGGGCGATGACCTCACGGAAGGCGTGGTACTTCGGACCCGGGTCGCCGGACTCGGTGAGGGCGGCGTCGTAGTCGTACGAGGTCACGATGGGCTCGTACGCGTGGTCGTGGTTGGCGCCGTTGGTGAAGCCGAAGTTGGTGCCGCCGTGGAACATGTAGATGTTGACCGAGGCGCCGGCTGAGAGCAGCCGGTCGAGGTCGGCGGCGGCGTCGGCCGCGTCGCGCACGTGGTGCGGTTCGCCCCAGTGGTCGAACCAGCCGATCCAGAACTCCGCGCACATCAGCGGCCCTTCGGGCTGATGTGCGCGCAACTGCTCCAGGGACTCGGTGATCCTGCTGCCGAAGGTGCCGGTCGCGAGGACTCCGGGGAGGCTGCCGGCCGCCAGGTGCGCCGGGTTGGCCTGGTCGCAGGTGAAGAGCAGTTCCTCGACGCCCCGGGCGCGGAAGGACGCGGCGAGGTGTTCGAGATACGCGCGGTCGTCGCCGTACGCCCCGTACTCGTTCTCCACCTGTACGGCGATCACCGGACCGCCGTTCGCGGCGAGTTGGGGCAGGAGCGGGGGCAGCAGCAGGTCGAAGTAGCGGTCGAGGGCGTCGGTGAAGCGGGGGTCGCTGGTGCGCAGCCGGATGTCGGTGTCCGTGGTGAGCCAGGAGGGCAGGCCGCCGCCGTCCCACTCGGCGCAGATGTACGGTCCGGGGCGCAGCAGGACGTGCAGGCCCTCTGCCTGGGCCAGCCGCAGGTAGCGGGGCAGGTCGAGGATGCCGTCGAGGACGAGGGTGCCGGGTTCGGGCTGGTGGAGGTTCCACGGGACGTACGTCTCCACCGTGTTCAGGCCCATCAGGCGGGCCTTGCGGAGCCGGTCGGCCCACTGGTCGGGGTGGATGCGGAAGTAGTGCATCGCACCGGAGATGATCCGGAACGGCTCTCCGTGGAGCCGGAACCCGTCGGAGGACGTACTCAGCACAGTCATCGGGATGCTGCTTCCCTTCGGCTCGGACAGGGGATCGCGGCGGGGTGTGATGGAGAACCATGATGTTACCGGTAACTCACGACGTCAAGATCTCCCGCGGCAGGAGGTGAGGGGGCGCGATCGATCGCCGGGCGCGGCTCGGCTCGGGTCAGGTCGGGTCGGGTCGGGTCAGGGCAGGGCGCGGCGCAGGGCGGTGTGGAGGTGGGCCGGGTCCGTCCAGTGGCGGGTTCTGGTCGGTGGGATTCGCCAGTGCAGGCCGGGGGCGTGCGTACGGTGCCGGGGCGGGACGGCCAGGTGGGAGCCGGGGCCGAGGATGCGGGCCGGGGGCAGGTTCCAGTCGGCGGCGTCGCCCGGGGGGACGAGCCAGTACAGGACTCCGCCGTAGCCGTCCTCTATCACCGCGCCCGTGTGTGGGCCCAGGTGTTCGAGGATGCGGGTGCCCGTGGGCAGCGGGACTCTGACCGCGTCCCACCACTGGCCGGCCGGGAGCATTCGCACCTCCTGGCCCAGAGGTCGCAGCCACTTCGGCGCGTCACTGTTCGGCATGGTTCGGGTGCCTCCACCTCTCGCCCGGGATCTTGAACCATAGAACGGGCGGGTGGGGTCTACTTGCCAGTGGGGGTGGGGGAGTTGGTGGGGTACCCCTCGGCCGTGGAGAGCGCGGGGGCGCCCCGCGGGGGCATGGGGATGGCGGCCGGCTCGCGCCCCGTGCGGGGACTGCGCCGTTCCCCGCGCCCCTCAAAGCGCGGAACCGCACGCGGCGGCATGAGGATGGCGGCCGACTCACCCCCGGCTCGGGGACTGCGCCGTTCCCCGCGCCCCTAAACACGCGGGGGCACCCCACCGGGCATGGGGATAGCGGCCGGCTCGCGCCCCGTGCGGGGACTGCGCCGTTCCCCGCGCCCCTCAAAGCGCGGAACCGCACGCGGCGGCATGAGGATGGCGGCCGACTCACCCCCGGCTCGGGGACTGCGCCGTTGCCCGCGCCCCTGAATGCGTGGGGTCGCACGCGGCGGGTGCGGGTCAGGCTGAGGCTCTTTTTCGGGGGGTTGTCTTTTTGGCGGGCGGGGTGTCCGTCGTCTTCTTTGCCGCTGTCTTCTTGGAGCCTGCCGCCGACTTCGTCGTCGTCTTCTTCGCTGGTGTCTTCTTTTTGCCGGAGGCCGGCTTCGTGGCACTCGTGGTCGTCTTGCGGGCCGTCTGTTTGCGCAGGGGTTTCACCTCGGCCCCGCCGGAGTCGGCGTCCTCGCCGCGCGCCACCCGCGCCTGCCGCACGCTGTTCTCCAGCGCGGACATCAGGTCGATCACCTTGCCGCCGGACTTCTCGGCGGAGGGAGCGGCGGGGGCCGCCTCCCCCGACGCCTTCGCCGCGATCAGTTCCTCCACCGCCTCGCGGTAGTCGTCGTGCAGCTCCGCGAGATCGACCTCCCCGAGCGTGTCCATCAGCGCGTCGGCCAGGTCCAGCTCCTTGTCCCGGACGGTGACGGCCGCGTCCGGGGCGACGCTCTCGGGCGAGCGGATCTCGTCCGGCCACAGCAGCCCGTGCATCGCGATGACGTCGTCGACGACCCGCAGCATGCCCAGCCGCTCACGCCCGCGCAGCGCGAACTTCGCGATGGCGACCTTCTGGCTGCGCTTCAGCGCCTCCCGCAGCAGCGTGTACGGCTTGGCCGCCGGCACCCCGTTCGCGGACAGGTAGTACGCCGTGTCCATCTGGAGCGGGTCGATCCGGTCGGCCGGCACGAAGGCCACGATCTCGATCGTCCGGGCGGTCGGAATCGGCAGGGAGGCCAGATCCTCGTCCGTGATGGGGATCATCGTGCCGTCGGCGTCCTCGTACGCCTTGCCGATCTCCGACGACGTCACCTCGCGTTCCTCCACCTCGCACACCTTGCGGTAGCGGATGCGACCGCCGTCCTCGGTGTGGATCTGGCGGAAGGAGATCGCGTGGTTCTCCGTGGCGTTCACCAGCTTGATCGGGATGCTGACCAGCCCGAAGGAGATGGCACCGTTCCATATGGATCTCACGTTCGACACCCTTCAGGTCGCTCTCACCCGTTCCCCCGCCTACCCGTTTTCGTACAAATACGTGGGATTGTCATCTTATGACGCCAATCACTGAGGTGGCCGGGCGGAAGGTGACCCTGAGCAACCTGGACAAGGTGCTCCACCCGGCGACCGGCTTCACCAAGGGGGAGCTGCTGCACTACTACGCGACCGTGGCGGAGGCGTTCCTCCCCCACCTCCACGACCGGCCGGTCTCCCTGCTGCGCTATCCGGACGGCCCCGACGGCCAGGTCTTCTTCACCAAGAACGTCCCGCCCGGTGCACCCGACTGGGTCGCCACCACGGAGGTCCCCCGTTCGGAGGGTCCGGCCCGGATGGTCCTGGTCCAGGACCTGCCCTCCCTGATGTGGGCGGCGAACCTCGTCACCGAGTTCCACACCCCGCAGTGGTCGGCGCGGACCCCGGACGTCGCCGACCGGCTGGTCCTCGACCTGGATCCCGGCGCACCCGCCACGGTCGTCGAGTGCTGCCGGGTCGCCGTGTGGCTGCGCGACCGGCTGGCGGCGGACGGCCTGACGGCGTACGCGAAGACGTCCGGCTCCAAGGGCCTGCATCTGCTGGCCGCCCTGGAGCCCACCCCGTCCGCCGAGGTCTCCGCCTACGCGAAGGCACTCGCGGTGGAGGCGCAGGCCGACCTGCCCGACCTGGTCATCCACCGTATGACCCGCAGCCTGCGGCCCTCCAAGGTCTTCGTCGACTTCAGCCAGAACGCGGCCCGCAAGACCACCGCCGCCCCGTACACGCTCAGGGCCCGCGAGACCCCCACGGTCTCCGCCCCGGTCACCTGGGACGAGGTCGAGGCCTGCGCCACCCCGGCCGGACTGAGCTTCACGGCCACGGACATCGCACCCCGGCTGGAGCGCCACGGCGACCTGCTGGAGCCGCTGCTGGACCCCGGACTGGCGGGTTCACTGCCATGACGCTCCATCGGGCGCTCCGCCGGGCCCTCCGCCGGGCCGCGCGGTTCCCCGCGCCCCTGAGAGCCGGGGCGCGGGATCTCAGACCCGTACCCACGTCCCCCGGTCGCGGGCCATGGCGTGCAGCGCCTCGACGTCCGCCGGCTTGAGGACGCCGCCCGCGCGGGCCAGCGGCGCCACGTCCGTGTCCAGCAGGACGCGCAGCTCGCGCAGAGGTGCCGTCACCGAGACCTCCCGGGGCGCGAAGAGAGCCAGTACGGGGCGCACCTCGGCGGTCAGGGCGTACGAGGCGCGGTCCGCGTCGGCGCGGATCGCGCGCAGCAGTGGCCCGGCCTCCCGGCGCCCCACCGTGACCATCGGGTCGGCGACGAGGACGCGCTGTTTGCGGGCGTGCACCGAGTGCACGGCGAACAGGCCTCCCGGGCCGATCACCAGGTGATGGACGCGGTCCCCGCCGGGCAGCGGCACCGAGTGCAGGGTGCGCCACCCGGCCCCGTCCAGCCGGTCCAGCGCCTCGCCCACCGCGAGTTCCGCCGCGAGGGCGTGCCGCCGGGGATCCGGCCGCATCCGCCGCTGCGGGCCCGGTTCGTGGTCGAGCACGGTCTGCAGGGCCTCGCCGGGCCGGTTCGGCGCGAGGTCGTCGTCCGGGTGCAGGGAGAGCCGGGCGAGTTCGGCGGGCGTCGGTACCGGTGGCGGTCCGACCGTCACCGTTCCGGTCAGGAACGGTCCGAGCACGTCGAGCACGTCCTCGCGCCGCTCCTCGCTGAGCAGATTGACCCGGGCGGCCTCCCTGTCGTACCAGGCGATGTTCCTGCCGTCCGTGCGGCAGACGTAGAGCCGTTCCTGACCGTGCCGCCAAGTCGGTATGACGCGCAGTGCGTTCATGCATCATCACCCCTCGACCATGGGAACAGGCGGGGTGCTCCAGGGGCAAGAAGGCGGCTACCTTTGGAGCAGTTGGAGGGGGAGGCGCCGTTGCGGGCTCGCAGGAGGCAACCCGATGTGCCGGTCCCGGACAGCCCGTGGAGCGAGATCGTGCCGGGGCTGTGGATGGGCGGGCACCAGTACCTGGGCCGGTCGGGGGAACCGGAGTTCGCCGTCGTGCACGACGAGTTCGATCTGGTGCTGACCTTGTTGCGGCTGCCCGGCCACGGTCCCGATCCGGGCGTGGAGCACCATGTGTGGGCGATTCCGGACGGGCCGCTGGACGGCACGCAGCTGGCCGGCGTGATGCGGCTCTCCCGGACGGCGGCCGAGGCGCTGGACGAGGGGCGGCGGGTGCTGGTGCGTTGCTTCCACGGGTACAACCGGTCGGGGCTGGTCGTCGCCGACGCGCTGGTCCTCGCGGGGCACGCGGCCGACGACGCGATACGGCTGATCCGGGCTCGGCGGTCGCCGTGGGCGCTGCACAACGAGCTCTTCGTGGAGTATCTGCGGGCGGGGCTCGCGACGGCGCGGCTGCTGGAGGAGCTTGCGGAGTAGGTCCTCGGCCGTTGCGCGGGCGCGCGATGGCGCCGCGTAGCGGCGGATTGCGCCGTTCCCCGCGCCCCTTGGGGGCTGCGCCCCCTAAAAGCCAAAAGATTGCGCCGTTCCCCGCGCCCCTAAAGCGAAAAGCCAAAAGATTGCGCCGTTCCCCGCGCCCCTGGATGGGTGCGGGTGCCCCGATGGCTCAGTGTGGCGGGCGGGGGTGGGAGGGGGATTTTAGTGTGGCGGTTAGTCAGCCTTGGTACCCATTTCGGAGGAGCCCGCCATGTCTCTGCGTACCGCTTTCATCCGTCTCGGCATAACCGTCGCCGGCGGCGCTCTCGTCGCCGGAGCCGCGGCGAGCCCCGCCCTCGCCGGTGACGACCGGGACGACCACCACGGCAGCCACGACAGCAGCCACTCCCGGTACTACAAGGGCCGCATCAGCGCGCCCGGCGGGCTGAACCTGCGGGACAAGCCGACCCGCGGCAGCGCCGTCATCGGCTTCGCGGAGTACGGCGAGGTCGTCTCCATCTTCTGCAAGACGCCCGGCGAGAGCATCCAGGGCAACCCCCTCTGGTACCTCCTCGCGGACGGCACCTGGGCCTGGGGAGCCGCCCGCTACATCGACAACATCGGCGCCTCGCCCCGCTGGTGCTGAGCGCGTCCCCAGTACCACCTGAGGTACGCCGGAACGGCCCCACTGTCGCGACATAACAGGACATCGGGCGAACCGCTTGCTAACTTCCGGACATGCTCTCGCCCGGAACGACAGCGCAGGCGGACCCGCCGGCTCCCGTTGTACGCCTCCCCCGGCGCCGTGGCATCGAGTTCACCCTCCTCGTCGTGGCCGTCCTGCTCTCGGTGTACGGCTACTGCGGCGTCGGGCTCGCCCGGACCGGAGCCGTCCCGCCCGGCGCCGCCGGATACGGCGCCGGGCTGGGCGTGCTCGCGCTCCTCGCGCATCTCGCGGTGCGCCTGCGCGCCCCCTGCGCCGATCCGCTGCTGCTGCCGATCGCCGTCCTGCTCAACGGCCTGGGCCTGGTCCTGATCTACCGGCTCGACCTGGAGACCCCGGCCGACCGGGCGGCGCCCACGCAACTCGTCTGGTCGACGCTGGGCGTCGGTCTGTTCATCGCGGTGGTGGTGCTGCTGCGCGACCACCGGGTACTGCAGCGCTACACGTACGTGTCCGTCGTCACCGCGCTGGCCCTCCTCGTCCTGCCGATCTTCTTCCCCTCGGTGAACGGCGCCCGGATCTGGATCAGGATCGCCGGGTTCTCCATCCAGCCCGGCGAGTTCGCGAAGGTCATGCTCGCGCTGTTCTTCGCCGGGTACCTCGCCGCCAACCGCAACGCCCTCGCGTACACCGGCCGTCGTGTCTGGCTGCTCCAGCTGCCCACCGGACGCGTACTCGGCCCGATCCTCGCGGTCTGGCTGCTGAGCGTCGGCGTCCTGGTCCTCGAACGCGACCTCGGCACCTCGCTGCTCTTCTTCGGCCTCTTCGTGATCCTGCTGTACGTCGCCACGGGCCGCACCGGCTGGATCGCGGTGGGGCTGCTGCTCGCGGCGTGCGGAGCCTTCGCGGTGGGCTGGCTCGAACCGCATGTGCACAGCAGGGTCGAGGACTGGCTGCACCCGTTCGCGTCGATCGAGGCGGGCCGGGGCCCCAACCAACTCGCCCAGTCCCTCTTCGCGTTCGCCGCCGGCGGGATCCTCGGCACCGGCCTGGGCGCCGGCCACTCGATCCTCATCGGCTTCGCCGTCAAGTCGGACTTCATCCTGGCCACGGCGGGCGAGGAACTGGGCCTGGCGGGCCTGTCCGCGATCTTCATCCTGTACGGGCTGCTGGTCGAGCGCGGCATCCGGGCGGGCCTCGTCCTGCGCGACCCCTTCGGCCGGCTGCTCGCGGTCGGGCTCGCCTCGATCGTCGCGCTGCAGGTCTTCGTGATCGCGGGCGGGGTGACGGGGCTGATCCCGCTGACCGGCATGGCGATGCCGTTCCTCGCGCAGGGCGGTTCGTCGGTCGTCACCAACTGGATCATCGTGGCTCTGCTGATGCGCCTGAGCGACTCGGCACGCGGCCGGTCCGAGGAGGAACAGCAGGCGTCCGGGGCCAAGCAGCGGGGCGCGGAGGTCGCACCGTGACGGGCAACGGCCGGCCCATGACCCGGTACATCCGGCACGCCGCCGCGTTCTGCGCGCTCCTCCTGCTCGCCCTCCTGGTCAACGCCACCCGGATCCAGCTCGTCCAGGCCCGCGCGTACGACGAGAACCCGGCCAACCGCCGCCACACGATCGCCCGCTACGGGCAGCCGCGCGGCGACATCCTCGTCGGCGGGCGGGCGGTCACCGGCTCCCGGGACTCCGGCGAGCAGTTCCGCTACGAACGGACCTACCGCGACGGCCCGCTGTACGCCCCGGTCACCGGCTTCGCCTCCCAGGTCTACGGCACGTCCCTGCTGGAGGGCGCGGCGGACGGCGTGCTGGCGGGGACCGACCCGGCGCTCTCACTGCTCCCGCTGTGGAACGACCTCGCACGGGCCCGTAACCCCGGTGGGCAGGTGGTCACGACCCTCGACGCGGCGGCGCAGCGGGCGGCGTACGCCGGGCTCGGTGCGCGGCGGGGTGCGGTGGCCGCGCTCGAACCGTCCACCGGCCGCATCCTGGCCCTGGTCTCCACGCCCTCCTACGACCCCGGGGAGCTCTCCGGGACGGACTCCGCCGTGGCCAGGGCGTGGGCGCGACTGAACGGCGCGGCGGACAAGCCGATGCTCAACCGGGCGATCCGGCAGACGTATCCGCCGGGTTCGACCTTCAAGGTGGTCACCGCGGCGGCGGCCCTGGACGCGGGCGTGGTGCGCGATCCGGACGCGCCCACGGAGTCCCCGGACCCGTACCGGCTGCCGGGCAGTTCGACGCGGCTGACGAACGAGGTCGAGGGCTGCGCTGACGCGTCGCTGCGGTACGCCTTCCAGTGGTCGTGCAACACGGTCTTCGCCGGGCTGGGGGTGGCGGTGGGCCGGGACGCGATGCGGACGACGGCGGCCGGCTTCGGCTTCAACGACCGGGGGCTCGGCATTCCCTTCCGGGTGTCCCCCAGCAC
Source organism: Streptomyces ortus (assembly GCF_026341275.1). Taxonomy (NCBI): domain Bacteria; kingdom Bacillati; phylum Actinomycetota; class Actinomycetes; order Kitasatosporales; family Streptomycetaceae; genus Streptomyces; species Streptomyces ortus. The sequence continues at coordinate 3,086,927 of NZ_JAIFZO010000002.1, read as the reverse complement.
CTTCGACGCCCGGGTGGACAGGGCGCAGCTCGCGCTCTCCTCCATCGGCCAGTACAACACCCGTGCCACGCCGCTGCAGATGGCGATGGTGGCCGCGGCCGTCGCCGACCAGGGTTCGGTGCGTACGCCGCATCTGGTGGAGCGGACGACCACGGCCGACGGCGACCTGGTGTCCGCCACCGGGCAGCACACTCTGCACCGGGCCATGAACCCCGCCACGGCCGTACGGCTGCGCGAGCTGATGACGGACGTGGTGGAGAAGGGCACCGGCACGAACGCGGCGATCCCCGGCGCCACGGTCGGCGGCAAGTCCGGCACGGCCCAGCACGGCATCCACAACTCCGGTACGCCGTACGCCTGGTTCATCTCGTGGGCGCAGGCCGACGACTCCATGACACCGGCGGTGGCCGTCGCGGTCGTCGTCGAGGACGCGGCGGCCGACCGGGGCGACATCAGCGGCGGCGGGGACGCGGCGCCGATCGCCCGGGCGGTGATGGAGGCGGTGCTCGATCGGTGAGACGGGGGTGGTGTCACGTCCGCGGCCCGACCTAACGTTCGGTCATGACTCAGTCCGCAGCCGCTTACGAACTCGCCCAGGTGAACATCTCCCGGCTCCAAGCCCCGCTGGACTCCCCGCAGTTGAAGGACTTCGTCGACGCCCTCGACCCGGTGAACGCGGTCGCCGACGCCGCCGACGGATTCGTCTGGCGGCTGCAGAGCGACGAGGGCAACGCGACGGACGTGTCCGTCTTCGGTGACGACTGGCTGATCATCAATCTGACCGTGTGGCGGGACCCCGACGCCCTCACCGCCTTCATGTACCAGGGGCGGCACCGGGAGCTTCTCGCCCGGCGGAACGAATGGTTCGAGCGGATCCGGGAGGCGATGACGGCCCTGTGGTGGGTGCCGGCCGGGCATCGTCCGACGGTGGCCGAGGCGGAGGAGCGCCTGCTGCATCTGCGGGCGCACGGGGCCACGGCGTACGCGTTCACCCTGCGGACGTCGTTCCCGCCCGGAGAGACCCGGCCGCTCCTTGAGCCCCAGGGAACTTCGGCCCCCTGAGCGCTAGGGGGCTTCCTCCCCCGCCCGGATCGCTTCGTCCACCTCCGTCACCCGCGCCTGTTCCTCCGCGGCGAAGCGGTCCGCGTCGAGCTTCTCCGCCAGTTCCTCGTCCTGGGACATCAGGAGGTCGAGGTTGGAGTTGCCCATGTCGAAGACGCCCATGTCGACGTAGGCCTGCTGGAGGCGCTTGCCCCACAGGCCGATGTCGCGGACGCAGGGCACGATGCGGGAGAACAGCAGTTGGCGGAAGAGGGCCAGGAACTCCGAGCGCTCGGTGTACTCCTCGGCCTCCGCTCGCGGCACACCGAAGTTCTCCAGGACCTCCGTGCCGCGCAGGCGGTCCCGCATCAGATAGCAGCCCTCGATGACGAACTCCTCGCGTTCGCGCAGTTCGGCGTCGGAGAGCTGCTTGTAGTAGTCGCGCAGCGCCATCCGGCCGAAGGCCACGTGCCGGGCCTCGTCCTGCATGACGTACGCGAGGATCTGCTTGGGCAGCGGCTTGTCGGTGGTGTCCCTGATCAGCCCGAACGCGGCGAGGGCGAGCCCCTCGATGAGGACCTGCATGCCGAGGTAGGGCATGTCCCAGCGGGAGTCGCGCAGGGTGTCGCCGAGCAGCGACCGGAGGTTGTCGTCGATCGGGTAGAGCATCCCGACCTTCTCGTGGAGGAAGCGGGCGTAGATCTCCGCGTGCCGTGCCTCGTCCATCGTCTGGGTCGCCGAGTAGAACTTGGCGTCCAGGTCGGGCACGGACTCGACGATGCGGGCCGCGCAGACCATGGCGCCCTGCTCGCCGTGCAGGAACTGGCTGAACTGCCAGGAGGCGACGTGCTTGCGCAGTTCACCCCTGTCGCGGTCGTTCATCTTCTCCCAGTACGGCGTGCCGTAGATGGAGATCGACTCGTCGGGGGTGCCGATGGGGTCGTGCGGGTCGACCTCCAGGTCCCAGTCGATCCGCTTCTGCCCGTCCCACTGCTTGTCCTTGCCCTTCTGGTAGAGGGCCAGCAGGCGGTCGCGCCCTTCGTCGTACTCCCAGCTGAACCGTGCCGCGCCGGTCGCGGGCACCTGCCAGAGGGAAGCTCCGGGGTCCTTGGCGTACAGGTCGTAGGTCGGCATGTCTCGCAGGCTCACACGGGGTGGATGGCGGGTCAACAAGTTGCGCAGGGGGGATTGACGGGCTTGCTGACAAGCAGTCTCATAAGACGTGACCGGCGGTAACCAACCTGACTCCGGGCACGACGACGTACGGCGAGGTGGGCACAGCCATGACGACCGCGACGACCGGGAACACGACCGGGACGGCGGAGGACACCGAGGTCGCGGGCCTGCGCGACGCGCTCGGCCTGCTCAAGGACCGGGAACAGGTGGCCGAGCGGCTGCTCGCGTCCTCCGCGAAGCACTCCTTCGACCCGGACGAGGAGCTGGACTGGGACGCGCCGTTCGAGGACGGCAAGTGGTTCTGGCCGCCGGAGTTGGTCTCGCTCTACGGCACCCCGATGTGGAAGCGGATGAGCGAGGAGCAGCGGATCCTGCTCTCCCGGCACGAGGCCGCGGCGCTGGCCTCACTCGGGATCTGGTTCGAGATCATCCTCATGCAGCTGCTGGTACGGCACATCTACGACAAGCCGGCGACGAGCGCGCACGTCCGCTACGCGCTGACCGAGATCGAGGACGAGTGCCGGCACTCGAAGATGTTCGCGCGGCTGATCAGCCGGGGCGGGACACCGCACTACCCGGTGAGCCGCGCGCACCAGAACCTCGGCCGTCTCTTCAAGACGATCTCCACGACGCCCGGTTCGTTCACGGCCACGCTGCTGGGCGAGGAGGTGCTCGACTGGATGCAGCGGCTGACGTTCCCGGACGAGCGGGTGCAGCCGCTGGTCCGCGGGGTGACGCGGATCCACGTGGTGGAGGAGGCCCGGCACGTCCGGTACGCCCGCGAGGAACTGCGCCGCCAGATGATGACCGCGCCGCGCTGGTCGCAGGAGTTCACCCGGGTCACCTCGGGTGAGTTCGCGCGCGTCTTCTCGGTCGCCTTCGTCAACCCGGAGGTCTACACGAACGTCGGCCTCGACCGGCGGGAGGCGCAGGCCCAGGTGAAGGCGAGCGCCCACCGCCGCGACATCATGCAGACGGGCTCCAAACGCCTCACGGACTTCCTCGACGACATCGGAGTCCTGCGAGGCGCGGGCCGCCGGCTGTGGAAGGCCTCGGGCCTGCTGGCCTGAACCGCCGGGGCTCCCCCGCCCGCCTGCCGCCCTCCTCCGCTCCGCCGGGAACGGGCTACGCTGCGGAACATGACCCCGCAGGCCCCCACCCGCGCATACCGGCGCCTCGGCGTCGAGGAACGACGCAGTCAGCTCCTCGACGCCGCGCTGTCCCTGTTCGCGGTACGGGCCCCGGAGGACATCTCCCTGGACGACGTGGCGGAGGCGGCGGGCGTCTCACGACCGCTGGTCTACCGCTACTTCCCCGGCGGCAAGCAGCAGTTGTACGAGGCCGCCCTGCGCTCCGCCGCACAGGAGCTGGAGCACTGCTTCGCCGAGCCGCCGGACGGCCCCCTCACCCGCCGCCTCGCCAACGCCCTGGACCGCTACCTCGCCTTCGTGGACCAGCACGACGCCGGTTTCAGCGCCCTGCTGCAGGGCGGCAGCGTGGTCGAGACCTCCAGGACGACGGCCATCGTGGACGGCGTACGACGGGCCGCCGCCGAGCACATCCTCAGCCACCTGGCCGTCGAGGAGCCGGGGCACCGGCTGCGGATGACCGTCCGGATGTGGATCACGGCCGTCGAGGCGGCCTCACTGATCTGGCTGGACGAGGAGAAGGAACCCGCGCTGGACGAACTGCGCGACTGGCTCGTCGAGCAGTTCGTGGCGTGCCTGGTCGCGACGGCCGCCCGCGACGAGCAGACCGCCGCGGTCGTCCGGGCCGCGCTGGCCCTGGAGTCCGCGGACGGCCCGATGGGCTCGCTGGCCCGCCGGGTGCTGCCCGTGGTGGGCGACGCGGCGCGCCTGCTGTGACACTGGCCCGGTGAAGAGCGAAGACACCCCCTTCGAGGGCGGCCCCCTGGACGGCCGTGTGCTGCCGGTCCTGCTCGGCCCGACCGGCCACCCGCCGAAGGTGTACCGCGTCCCGGTGCCGTCGAACGACGGCGGCCCGCCCACCCTGCTGGTCTACCGCCGCGTCCAGGCGTCCACGAGCAGCCGCCTCGGCCTGCACCAGGGATGGAAGTACGAGTACGACCCCACCGGCCGCGCCGGCAGACTCAAGTGGCCGTGGTCGAAACCGGACGCGACGCCGGACGCCACGCCGGACGGCGGGCCGGGGGACACCCACGGGTGACCTCGTTGGGCCGGTCCGCCCACGGTCGGCGCGCGCGGCGCGCACGGACGTCCGATGCTCACGGTGCGGAGGAGCGGAAACACCGCCCCGCACCGGAGGTGACGAGGTGTCAGGAAGGCTTCTGCGACTGGTCTGCACGGCGGCGATCACGGCCGGCGCGGTCCTCGTACCCGTGTGGGGGCCCACCCCCGTGCTCGTACGCGCATCGGCACAGGCGGCGCCCGATCCGCAGGACAGCCCCTCCCCCGTGACCGAGCGCCCCGTGGCCGAGTTGCTGACGGATCTTCAGCGGCTGTACCGGGAGGCGGAGAAGGCCACGGAGACGTACAACGCGACCGAGGAGCGGCTGGAGCGGCAGCGGGCCGAGGTCGCGAAGCTGAACGGCCGGCTCACCGCGGCCCGCCTCGCGCTCCGGGGCAGCCGAGGCGCGGCGGGACGGCTCGCCCGGCAGCAGTACCAGGGCAGGAGCGAGATCTCCTCGTACGTACAGCTGCTGCTCGCCCGCGACCCGCAGCACGCGCTCGACCAGGGCCACGTCATCCGGCAGGTCTCGCAGGAGCGGGCCGGGACGATGGAGCGGCTGGCGGGGGACGAGCGGCGGACCGGCGACCTGGCCCGCCGGGCCCGCACCGCCCTCGACAGCCGGCTCACCCTCGCCGAGAAGCAGCGGAAGGACCGCGACGTCGTACGCGAGCGGCTCAAGGACGTCGAGGAGCTGCTGGCCTCGCTCACGGAGGAGCAGCTCACGCGGGTGGCCGAGCTGGAGCGGTCCGGGGTGGCGAAGGCCCAGGAGGAGCTGGTGGCGTCGGGCGCGCTCAGCACCCCGCGCCGCCCCACCCCTGAAGGGGGCGAGGCACTGCGCTACGCCGTGGCCCAGATCGGCAAGCCGTACGAGTGGGGCGCCGAGGGCCCGGACTCGTACGACTGCTCGGGTCTGACCTCGCGGGCCTGGACCGACGCGGGCCGTCCCATCCCCCGCACCAGCCAGGAGCAGTGGGCGCGGCTCCCCCGCGTCCCGCTGTCCGACCTGCGCCCCGGCGACCTGGTGGTCTACTTCCCCGAGGCCACCCATGTGGCGATGTACCTGGGCGACGGCCTGGTCGTCCAGGCCCCGAGGCCGGGAGCGAGGATCAAGGTGTCCCCGCTCGCGGCCAACCCGGTTCTGGGCGCGGTCCGCCCGGACCCGTCCGGAAAGCCCCTGCGGCAGTACACACCGCCGAGGCTCCCGGACAACGCGAGGACCGGCTCGGACGAGGGCTACGCACCGCGTCCTGAGGGGGCTCGCCCGACGGCGCCTCAGCCACCCGCCACGGACGTGAGGTAGGCGCCCGTCTTCTCGGGCTCGTAGAAGAAGTTCTCGTAGTCCGACGGGTCGTCGAAGCCGTTCGCGAAGCGGTGCGCGACCGGGGGGAGCTGGCCCGCCGCGCCGATCAGGTTCAGGACGTGCTCCGGGGGCGGGCCGAGCATCGCGTTCGTCCACTTCGTGACGTGCTGGGCCGTGTCCCAGTAGCGCTCGAACGTGCCCCGCATCCACTCCTCGTCGAACTCCTTCTCCCCGTGGCCGAGGATCGAGCCGAGGTAGGAGGCGGCGCACTTGGAGGCCGAGTTGGCGCCCTGGCCGGTGATCGGGTCGTTCGCCACGACCACGTCCGCGACGCCGAGGACCAGGCCGCCGCCGGGCAGCCGGCCGACCGGGTTGCGGACGGTGGGCGCGTAGCGTCCGGCCAGCGTGCCGCCCGCGTCGGTGAGTTCGACCCTGGTGGCCCTGGCGTACTCCCACGGCGTGAACCGCTCCATGAGTTCCAGGGTCAGGGAGAGGTGTTCGGCCGGGTCCTTGACGCCCTGGAAGACGTCCAGCGGGCCGCCCGGTATGCCCTCGAGGAAGAGGATGTCCGCGCGGCCGGAGAGGGTGAACGTCGGCATGACGAAGAGCTCGCCGACACCGGGCACGAGGTTGCAGCGGACCGCGTCGAACTCCGGGTGCTCGGGGCGCGGGCCCAGACCGTGGACGTACGAGACGGCCAGCGCGCGCTGCGGCTGCGCGTACGGGGAGCGGGAGGCGTCGCGGCCGAACATCGACACCAGTTCGCCCTTGCCCGCCGCGACGAGGACCAGGTCGTACGTACGGGCGAAGTAGTCGAGGTCGGAGACCGCGGCGCCGTGGATGACGAGCTGGCCGCCGCGCTGTGCGAACGTCTCCATCCAGCCGGCCATCTTCACGCGCTGGTCGACCGACTGCGCGTACCCGTCGAGCCTGCCGACCCAGTCGATGGCGCGCTGCGAGGGGCCCGGGTCGAAGGAGCCGGGGGCCGCGACCGAGACGCCCAGTCCTTCGATCTTCGGGGCCTGGGACTCCCAGAAGTTCAGCTGGAGGTCGCGCTCGTGCTGCAGTGCCGTGTGGAACATGCACTGGGTGGACATGACGCGCCCGGTGCGGATCTCGTCCGCCGTCCGGTTGGACATCAGGGTGACCTCGTACCCGTTCGACTGGAGGCCGAGGGCGAGCTGGAGTCCGGCCTGGCCGGCTCCGACGATGAGTATCTTCCGCATGCGGGTCCTCACTCTGCGCGCACGGCATACGCGTAGACCGTGCTCCGGGGCTGACGTCCTGTTCGGACTGTTGGGACTGTTGGGACTGTTGGGACTGTTCGAGCTATTCGGGGCTGACGTCGAGCGCGTGTCCAACCAGCGCCAGCAGGCTCTCGACGACCGAGATCCTGCGGCGCGCATCCATGATCATGACCGGTATGTGCCCGGGGATCGTGAGCGCCTCCCGCACGTCGTCCGGGTCGAACCGCTCGCTGCCGTCGAAGTGGTTGACGGCGACGACGTACGGCAGCCCGCAGCTCTCGAAGTAGTCCAGCGCCGGCCAGCAGTCCTTGAGACGGCGGGTGTCGGCGAGGACCACGGCGCCTATCGCCCCGCGCACCAGGTCGTCCCACATGAACCAGAACCGCTGCTGCCCGGGCGTACCGAACAGGTACAGCACCAGGTCGTCGTCGAGCGTGATGCGGCCGAAGTCCATGGCCACGGTGGTGGTTGTCTTCTCCGGGGTCGAGCTGAGGTCGTCGACGTCCTCGCTCGCCCGGGTCATCAGCGCCTCCGTCTGGAGGGGCGTGATCTCGGAGACGGCGGTCACGAGGGTGGTCTTGCCCACCCCGAAACCGCCCGCCACCACGATCTTCGTGGCGATCGGCGCACGGGTCCGATCCTGCTGCCAGGCTTTCAACTCCTCTTCGGGCTCCACGATTTCGGGAAAACCGGACGATCGTGAGGCATCCGAGACGCGGGAGACGTCAGAGACGACGGAGTCCACTCAGCACCCTTTCCAGCAGTGCGCGGTCCGGCTGTCCCGGGCCGTGACCTGTTCCGTACACACGGATCTTGCCCTGGTCCGCCAGGTCGCTGAGGAGCACCCGGACCACACCGAGCGGCATCCTCAGAAGGGCCGCGACCTCGGCCACCGTACGCATCCGGCGGCAGAGTTCGACGATGGCCCTCATCTCCGGCATCACCCGGGTGGAGAGTGAACCATTCTCCAGTTCACGCCGCTCGTCCGGGGCCTCCAGTGCCGCCACGAACGTCTCGACGAGCAGCACGTGCCCGAAGCGCGTACGGCCGCCGGTGAGCGAATAGGGGCGTACGCGGGCCGGAGTGCGGGTCCCCCCGCGGACCGGCAGTCTGGGCGTGCCGCTCGCGTCGCTCACTTGACCGTCTCCCGGGTCGTGCCCGCGAGCGACTGGCGCAGTTCGCTGCGGAGTTCGGGAGTCAGGACGTGTCCGGCGCGGCCCACGAAGAGCGCCATGTGGTACGCGACGACGCTCATGTCGCAGTCGGGGGCGCCGTGCACGCCGAGCAGCGAACCGTCGCTGATCGACATGACGAAGAGCCCGCCCTCCTCCATCGCGACCATCGTCTGCTTGACGGCGCCGCCGTCCATCAGCTTGGCGGCGCCGATGGCGAGGCTGCCGATGCCGGAGACGATGGTGGCCAGGTCCGCGGCCGACCCGCGGGGGCCCGAGGGTCTTCCTTCGTCCTGCCGCGCCTGCGCGTTTCTCCCGGGGTCGGAGGAGAGGAGCAACAGGCCGTCGGAGGAGACGACCGCGACCGACAGGAGGCCCGGCACCTCCTCGACGAGGTTCGTCAGCAGCCAGTGCAGATTGCGGGCTTCATGGCTCAGTCCGAAGGTACTGGACGCGGTCAACTGCTTGCCTCCTCGACTGTGTCCCCCTTGTTTTCTACGGCATGTGCGGTGGACGTCTGCAGCCCCGACGTCTGTTCGGCGTCGTCCGCCTCGAACTCCGCCTCGATCTCCGCCTCGACGTCGCGGCGGCCCTCGCTGGCACCCCGGTGGAACCCGCCGAGGCGGCGGCGCAGTGCCTCGGCGTCGACGGGCGTCTGACGCGGTCCGGCGGCCGGCGCGGGCGCGGCGATCCGGGGGGTCCGCTTGGGCAGCCCCTTGTCGGTGATCCGCTCCACCGGCTCCTCGGTCCCCTCCGAGTTCTGTACGTCGTCGGGGGCCCGCTCATGGGCGTCGGGGCCGATGGCGTACGGGTCGGGGGCGCGGCGGGTCTCCGTGCGGTGCCCGGCACCGCCCTGAGCCGGCAGCCGGACGGCCGGGGCGTCCGACGGGGACGCGTCGCCGGCCGCGGCGGGCTCGGCGGACCCGTCCGGCACGGGAGGCACCGGGGCCGCGAGGACCATGGTGGTCTCGGGACCGGCGACCTGACCCGCCTCCGGGTCGGAGGGGGCCGCGGTTCCGGCAGGGCCGGCAGGGCCGGCAGGGTCGGCCGCGTCCGAGGGCCCGGCGGCAGCCGCAGGCTCGGCAGCGGCTGTGGCCTCGGCGGCGGCAGCCGACTCGGGCGCGGCAGCCTGGTCCGGCGCGGCAGACGACTCGGGTGCGCCTGACGGGGCGGGCGGTGCGACAGCTATGTCCGTGTCGCTCGTGTCGCCCGTGGCGTCCGTGTCTTTCGTGGCGTCCCTGTCGCGCAGGGTGTTTTCCGCCGCCGCGATCAGCGGGTCGCGGTCCTGGCGGCCGTACAGCACGTTGGAGTTGACCTCCGCGTCCGCTCCCGGCAGGGACATCGCGGCGGCGCCCCCCGGCGTACGGGCGGTCGTCGCCTGGGGCACGGCCACGGCGGGCGCGGCGGCGAGCAGCCCCTTGGGCAGGACCACGACGGCCGTGATGCCGCCCTGCTTCTGCTCCCGCAACTGCACCCGTACACCGTGCCGGTGCGCGAGCCGGGCGACCACGTACAGGCCGAGCCCGAGCCCCTCGCCGCTCTCCTCGTCGTACGCGTCCTCCGGGTCGAAGGCCGTGAGGCGGGTGTTGAGGCTCTCCAGCCGCTCACCGGTCATACCGATGCCCTCGTCCTGGACGGAGAGCATGACCTCGCCGCTCTCCAGCAGCCAGCCGGAGACCTCGACGGGGATGTCGGGCGGCGAGAACGAGGAGGCGTTCTCCAGGAGTTCGGCCACCAGGTGGCTGACGTCGTCCGCCGCGAACCCGGCGAGGTGCGCGTGCGGCGGCAGCGCGGAGATCCGGACGCGCTCGTACCGTTCGACCTCGCTGACGGCCGCCCGGACCACGTCGACCAGCGGGACGGGCCCCGGGTGCTGGTGGCCGTGCTCCGCGCCCGCGAGGACCAGCAGGTTCTCGCTGTGGCGGCGCATGACGGTGGCGAAGTGGTCGAGCCGGAAGAGCGTGGCGAGGCGCTCGGGGTCCTGCTCGCGCTCTTCGAGGCCCTCGATGACGCCGAGCTGCCGTTCGACCAGACCGAGCGTGCGCAGGGCCAGGCTGACGTAGGTGCCGTGGATGTTCTGCCGGACCTGCTCCAGACGGGTGGTGGCCTCGGCGAGCTCGGTACGGAACGCGTCCCGCTCGTCGGCCATCTTCTGGCGCTGGCCGATGAGGTGCTTGCGGTCGCCCTCCAGCGTGCCCAGGCGCTCCTGGAGCGCGACGGCGTGCGTGTGGAGCGTGTTGACGGAGCGCACGACCTGGGCGAACTCGTCGTTGCGCCCGGTGAACTTGACCGGGTCACCGGTGCCGGGCTCGGCGGCCAGCCGGGCCGAGCCACGGCGCAGCACGGACAGCGGGCGGGTGAGCGAGCGGGCCATCCCGGTGGAGACACCGACGGCGAGCAGCATCAGGGCGCCGAGGATCGCGACCCGGATCTCCAGCCCGGTGACGTCGTCGTCGCGCAGCTGGGCCAGTTCCTCGGCGCGCTGGGTGTTGAGGGACGCCTCGACGCCGCGCATCAGCTCGACGCGGGAGGAGAGCGCCGCGTCCAGCTTCTTGGTGCTGGTGGCCAGTTCGTCGTCGGAGAGGGTGGGCTGGTCCGCCAGGCTCGCCAGGTACTTCTCCGCGGACGCGACATCCGGTCCGTTGACCGTGGAGTCGTACGAGGCCCGGTCCGCCTTGGGCGCCGTGCCGGTGAAATCGGCCAGGGCGGCCTGCTCACGGACGTGGGCCTGCTGCGCGGCGGCGGTGAGTGCGTCGCGCTGCTTGGTCGCGGCGGCCGACGACGTGGTGGTCGTGGTGGGCAGGCCCGTGATGGGGTCGGTGGTGGTCTGCTTGCTGGTGGGCACGCTCAGCGCGGCGAGGAGCAGCCCACGGGTCGACGCGGCCTGCTGGACGGCGGTGTCGAGGTCGGCGAGGGCGTGCGCGCCGGAGCCCGCGCGAGGCGGAATGTCCTCGGCCAGGTCCTCGGCGAGGGAGTGGAGTTCGGTGAGCGCGGTCGAGTACGCCTGGTGCGCTTCGAGGGCGCTGCTCTCCCCGGTCAGCGCCGACCTGCGGACGGCGGCGATCGCGTCGAGCGTCTTGAGGAAGGACGCGGGTGCGTCCGCCTCGACGGCGGCGACGCGCAGTTCGTCGACCTGGCGGTCCACGCGGGTGCTGCGGCGCTCCGAGGGGGCTTCGCCCTTGGGCCGGCCGGCCGCGAGGTAGGAGGTGACCTCGTCGCGTTCGTCGGCCAGCGAGTGGGCGAGGGCCAGGGCGTCCTTGGTCCGCTCCGCCGACGTCACCAGGTTCTGTGAGTCGTTCAGCTGTCCGGAGGCGGCGATCACGGACGGAGCGCCCGCTCCGGCGATCGCGGCGGCCACGACGGCGACCGCGACGATCAGCCGACTGCGTACATGAGCGGGCCGGCCTCGTCCCGCGGGGTCCGGAGTGTCCTGCGGTGCCGGTGTGTTCGGGGTGGGCCCTGAGGCTCCACCCGAGGCCGGCTGCCTGCCTTTGCGCCGAGGCCGCATTTTCTGCACCGGTGCTCGCATTCTTGACTCGTGTCCCCATGGGCCCGGGTGACGATCCGTCAACTCGCGTGTCGTCCCGGTTCGGCTCCCGACCTTCCCAGTGCCGGTGGGCAGTGGTCGCGCATCGCCTGACCCGCCACACGAAGGAGTGAACATCGCCGGGGAGCGGCCCGGCAAGTTCCCCTGGCGCGTGCGACACCCCTGCGCGGAAGGCCGGTTGGACGTCCACGGCAACCGAATGGCAGGATGCGCCGCCACGCTTCGGCGGAGTCGGTGAATCCGTCGCAAAACAGGCGCCTGACCTGCTTGTCCGGACCATTTGACCAACGGTTGCCAGCCTTTGGTGAAGCTCGTGAAGGGGTCGTGCAGACTGGCCGGATGCGCTCGGAACTGATCTCGGTCCCCGGTGACCCCGCCCGCCCCGACGAGGACTACGCGTCGGTCGGGCTTCCCGCCTCCGGACAAGGCGGTTCGATCGTCGTCCTGGACGGTGTGACGCCTCCCGCGACCGATCAGGGGTGTCTGCATTCCGTCCCCTGGTTCACGGCCCGGCTCGGTGGCGCGTTGCACGAACTGTCCGTTACGCGGCGGGATCTGACGCTCCCTGAGGTCTTGGGGCATGCCATCACCCGTACCGCCGACGCCCATCGGACCACCTGTGACCTTTCTCACCCGCGTACCCCGCAGGCAACGGTGGTGCTGGCGCGCTGGTCAGAGGCGTTCGTCGAGTACCTGGTGCTGTCCGACTCGGCGCTCCTCATCGAGTCTCCGGCCGGGGCCGTCATCCCCGTCCTGGACGACCGCCTCTCGCGGGTCCCGCTCGCCACACTGCGGTCGGTGGCGGCGACGGACGCGATGATGCGCAACAAGGAGGGTGGTTTCTTCACGGCCGCGGCAGACCCCACGGTGGCGTCGCGCGCCGTCACGGGCACACTCCCCCGCTCCGAGGTCCGCGCCCTCACGGCGCTCACGGACGGGGCGACGCGGTGGGTGGAGAAGTTCGGCGAGGGCGACTGGACGGACCTGTTCGCCCTGGTCCGCAAGGAGGGCGGCCGGTCCCTGATCGACCGGGTCCGCGCCCTGGAACTCGCGGACACGGCCCCCACCTACCTGGGCCGCTCCAAACCCCACGACGACGCAACGGTGGCCCACGTAGAACTCTGAACGACGCGAGGCGTGAGCCGCCTTGCGCCCCTCAGGGGCGCGGGGAACGGCGCAATCTCTTGTCTTCAGGGGGCGCAGCCCCCAAGGGGCGCGAGGAACGGCGCAGTCCTGCGCCCATAGGGGCGCGGGGAACGGCGCAATCTTTTGTCTTCAGGGGGCGCAGCCCCCAAGGGGCGCGGGGAACGGCGCAATCTTTCGCTCTTCAGGGGCGCGGGGAACGGCGCAACCCGCCCCACCGGCCCGCGGCCTCCGGCCGGGCCGCTACCCCCGCTCGACCCCCCGGTTCAGCCGATGCAACAACCGAGCCAGCTCGGCCACTTCCCCCCGCTCCCAGTTGGCCAACTCCCGCACATACCGGGCCCGCCGAGCATCCCGCACGGTCCCGAACCGCTCCCGCCCCACGTCGGTGAGATGCACGAGCCACGCCCGCCCGTCCGCGGGATCCGGCTCCCGGGCGACGAGCCCCAGCTCCTCCAGCGCCCGCAACTGCCGCGACATCGTGGCCTTGCCGACCCCGATGTACGCGGCGAGCTCGGTCGCCCGCTGCCGCCCGCGCTCCTCCAGCCGTACGAGCAGCCCGTACGCGGAGGACTCCAGGTCGGGATGGACCTCACGCACCATCTCCCCGGAGGACGCCCGCGCCCGCCGCAGCAGAACGGTCAGCTCCCGCTCCAGAGCCAGAAACTCCTGATCCACGGACCCGCCGCCCCCCGCCCCCTGGTCCACGCCACTCCCCGGAACGCCGGATCCCGCCCGACGCCCCTCGCCCGTACCGCCCTCGTGCACGTCAGCACCCATGACCCGGTTTCCCGATCCTGAAAGTTTCCGCCAAAGACCACCATTGCCGCAGCTCGGCCAGTATTTCGCAGGAATAGACCAACGGCAGCCGCCGAGCCCTCTTTCGGCCGGTCGCCCGCGTGCGTAGCTTCTTCACCGCACACCCGCATGGCATGCCCACGCCATTTTTCATGGAGCACCACCACCGGCCACCACCGAGTCCTCGGAGGCGCGAACATGTCCGTGCACCTGTCCGGAACGGCCCACCCCCCGCGCGCAGTCGACCCCCTCAGAACGCGCCTCGGTGCGACGGGCATCCTGCTCCTGTCCCTCTCCCTGTCTCTCTTCCTGTCTCTCTTCCTGGCCGTCTCCCCGCTCGTCGCCCGCCCCGCCCACGCCGCCGACGTCCCGGCCCGCGGCTCCGCGTACCTGGGCATGGGCGTCATCCCGCACGACGGTCAGGACGGCCTGCCGACCCTGAGTGACGCCACCCGGACGGAGGGCGTGGACGTCAGCAGCCACCAGGGCAACGTCGCCTGGTCGACCCTGTGGAGCAGCGGGGTCAAGTGGGCCTATGCGAAGGGCACCGAGGGGACGTACTACACGAACCCCTACTTCGCCCAGCAGTACAACGGCTCCTACAACGTCGGCATGATCCGGGGCGCGTACCACTTCGCGACCCCCGACACCACGGGCGGCGCCGCGCAGGCCAACTACTTCGTGAACAACGGCGGCGGCTGGTCGAAGGACGGCAGGACGCTGCCGGGCACCCTCGACATCGAATGGAACCCGTACGGGGCGGCCTGTTACGGCAAGACGCAGAGCGCGATGGTCACCTGGATCCGTGACTTCCTGAACCAGTACAAGGCCCGCACCGGCCGTGACGCCGTCATCTACACGGCCACCAGCTGGTGGACCCAGTGCACCGGGGACTACGCCGGTTTCGCCTCCGCCAACCCGCTCTGGGTCGCCCGTTACGCCACGGCGGTGGGCACGCTTCCGGCGGGCTGGGACTACTACACGATGTGGCAGTACACGTCCTCCGGCCCCACGGTCGGCGACCACGACAAGTTCAACGGCGCCCTCGACCGCGTGGTGGCACTCGCCAACGGCTGACCGTCCGCCCCGTACGCGCACAGCCCGTATGCGTCCGGAAAGCCCGCACGCATGCGGAAGGCCCGGGCCCCTCGCGAAGAGGGGCCCGGGCCTTCCATGACCGATGGCGTCCGTCACGCCGCCACCGGAACCTCCGTCGCCGCGCCGTTCGTCGCCGGCGCCAGCGCCAGTTCCAGGACCTGGCGGACGTCCGTCACCGCGTGGACGTCGAGCTTGTCCAGAACCTCGGCCGGGACGTCGTCCAGGTCGGCCTCGTTGCGCTTGGGGATGATCACCGTGGTGACCCCCGCCCGGTGCGCGGCGAGCAGCTTCTGCTTGACGCCGCCGATCGGCAGCACCCGGCCGGTGAGCGAGACCTCACCGGTCATGGCCACGTCCGTACGGACCAGCCGGCCCGACAGCAGCGAGGCCAGCGCCGTCGTCATCGTGACGCCCGCGCTCGGGCCGTCCTTCGGTACCGCGCCCGCCGGGAAGTGGATGTGCACGCCCCGGTCCTTGAGGTCGGCGACGGGCAGCTCCAGTTCGGCGCCGTGCGAGCGCAGGAAGGAGAGCGCGATCTGTGCCGACTCCTTCATCACGTCACCCAGCTGACCGGTGAGGGTCAGACCCGCCGCGCCCGTCTCCGGGTCGGCGAGCGACGCCTCGACGAAGAGGACGTCACCACCGGCGCCGGTGACCGCGAGACCGGTCGCCACCCCGGGCACCGCCGTACGGCGCTCGGCCGGGTCCTGTGCGGACTCGGGCACGTGGTGCGGCCTGCCGATCAAGGCGCGCAGGTCGTCCTCGCCCACCGTGAACGGCAGCTCGCGCTCACCGAGTTCGTGCTGCGCCGCGATCTTGCGGAGCAGCCGTGCGACGGACCGTTCCAGGTTCCGTACGCCCGCTTCCCGCGTGTACTCACCGGCCAGCTTGCGCAGCGCGCTCTCGTCGAGGGTGACCTCGGCGCTCTCCAGACCGGCCCGCTCCAGCTGACGCGGGAGCAGGTGGTCGCGGGCGATGACGACCTTCTCGTCCTCGGTGTACCCGTCGAGCCGCACCAGTTCCATACGGTCGAGCAGCGCCTCCGGGATGGCCTCCAGCACGTTGGCCGTGGCCAGGAAGACGACATCGCTCAGGTCCAGCTCGACCTCCAGGTAGTGGTCCCGGAAGGTGTGGTTCTGGGCCGGGTCGAGGACTTCGAGGAGGGCCGCCGCCGGGTCGCCCCGGAAGTCGGAGCCCACCTTGTCGATCTCGTCGAGCAGGACCACCGGGTTCATGGACCCGGCCTCCTTGATCGCCCGTACGATCCGGCCGGGCAGCGCGCCGACGTACGTACGCCGGTGACCGCGGATCTCCGCCTCGTCCCGTACGCCGCCGAGGGCGACCCGGACGAACTTGCGGCCCATAGCGTGCGCGACCGACTCACCCAGGCTCGTCTTGCCGACGCCGGGAGGTCCGACGAGCGCGAGCACGGCACCGCCGCGCCGGCCGCCCACGACACCCAGACCCCGGTCGTTGCGCCGCTTGCGGACCGCCAGGTACTCGGTGATCCGCTCCTTCACGTCGTCCAGGCCCGCGTGCTCGGCGTCCAGGACCGTCTTGGCGCCCTGGATGTCGTACTCGTCCTCCGTGCGCTCGCTCCACGGGAGTTCGAGCACGGTGTCGAGCCAGGTGCGGATCCAGGAACCCTCCGGCGACTGGTCGCTGGAGCGCTCCAGCTTCTCGACCTCCTTGAGCGCGGCCTCACGGACCTTCTCCGGGAGGTCGGCGGCCTCGACGCGGGCCCGGTAGTCGTCGGACTCCTCGCCCTCGGCCTCGCCGTTCAGCTCGCGCAGCTCCTTGCGCACGGCCTCCAGCTGCCGCCGCAGCAGGAACTCCCGCTGCTGCTTGTCCACACCTTCCTGTACGTCCTTGGCGATGGACTCGGCGACATCCTGCTCGGCGAGGTGCTCGCGCAGCTGCTCGGTGGCGAGCTTCAGCCGGGCCACCGGGTCGGTGGTCTCAAGGAGCTCGACCTTCTGGGCGGTCGTCAGGAACGGCGAGTAGCCGGAGTTGTCGGCGAGCGTGGACACGTCGTCGATCTGCTGGACGCGGTCCACGACCTGCCAGGCGGCCCGCTTCTTCAGCCAGTCGGTGGCCAGCGCCTTGTACTCCTTGACCAGCTCGGTCACGGCGCCGGGCAACGGGTCGGGCACGGTCTCCTCGACCTGCGTGCCCTCCACCCACAGGGCCGCGCCGGGACCGGTCGTACCGGCGCCGACCCGCACCCGTCCGCGACCGCGGATCAGGGCGCCGGGGTCGCCGTCGGCGAGGCGTCCCACCTGCTCGACCGTGCCGAGCACCCCCGTGTTCGCGTACGTGCCGTCGATCCGCGGAACAAGGAGCACCCTCGGCTTGCTGCCACTGGAGCGGGCGTCGGCCTGGGCGGCCTCCACCGCGGCGCGTACATCGGCGTCGTTCAGGTCCAGGGGCACCACCATGCCGGGCAGCACGACCTCGTCGTCGAGCGGCAGCACGGGCAGAGTGAGCGGTTCGGACGTCAAAGTCATGATCTCCCCTTCGGCATTCAAGTTGAGCTATGCCGACTCAATGCACGTGAGCCGCTGATTGTTCCCCTGGGCCTGTTCGCTGTGAGCGATCACGTGCCCGGCGCGCCCGCCGCACCCACGGCCAGGTGGCGATCCCGGCGGCCAGGGCCAGCGGGTGACCCCAGTCCGTCAGGGGGTCGGCGAAGGCCACCAGGCCCTCGCCGACCGACCAGCCGGACACCGCCAGGAGGAGCCGGCGGGGCCAGGGCGTCAGGGCCGATGGGTTCGCCAGGGCCCGTGGGCTCATCAGGCCCGACCGACCCGCCGGGCCCGGTCGGCTTCCCAGGCCCGGCCCCCTCGCCAAGCCGGGCCGACTCGCCAAGCCGGACCGACTCGCCGGGACTGGCCGGCTTACCGAGCCCGGTCGGTTCGCCACCCTGCGCCGACCCGCCAAGCCCCACAGTCGGCCACCGCCGGCCCCCGAGCCCTCCCGCCGCGTGGCGAAAATCGGCTGCCGGACCGGGGCCCGCTTGCCAGGATGAACCCATGACCGCGTACGACGCCCCGCACGGCAGCCCCGAAGTCATCGACCGCCGCGAGGGACCGTACGGCGAGGTCGTGCTGCGCCGGCACGGCGAGCTGCTGCAGATCATCGCCAACGGCTGCTTCCTCATGGACACCTCCGACGGCCGCTCGGAGAGGCTGCTGGTCGACGCCGCGCTCGGCGCGCTGGACGGGCGCCCCGAACCGGAGATCCTGATCGGCGGCCTCGGCGTCGGCTTCTCCCTCGCCCACGCGGCGGCCGACCCCCGCTGGGGCCGTATCGCGGTCGCCGAACGGGAGCGGGCCATCATCGACTGGCACCGCTCCGGGCCCCTCTCGGAACTGTCGGCCCCCGCACTCGCGGATCCGCGCACCGAGATCATCGAGGTCGATCTCGTCGCACACGTCAATGAGACATCCGACACGTACGACGTACTCTGCCTCGACATCGACAACGGACCCGAGTGGACCGTCACGGAGGGCAACGAGAGCCTGTACTCACAGGCCGGACTCGCCGCGTGCGCACGGGTGTTGAGGGACGGCGGGGTACTCGCTGTTTGGTCGGCCAAACCTTCGCCTGATTTCGCAAGAACCTTGCGGAATGCCGGGTTCCAACAGGTGCGTACCGAAGAGATCCCCGTTGCCCGGGGCGTTCCGGACGTGGTGCATCTCGCGGTAAGGCCTGGATAGCCGAGCGGCGGTCACTGGCCGTACCCTGCTGCTCTGACGCCGATCATTCAAGCGTCAAGCGCAGTCATGGAATCACCCCACTGGTTCCGGAAAGCACACTCAGGGGCGGGCGATGGAGCAGACACACACCTCGCACAACGGCACGGCGGCCACGCCGGGCGCTCAGCGCCGGGTGCTGGTGGTCGAGGACGATCCGACGATCGTCGACGCCATCGCCGCCCGGCTTCGCGCCGAGGGATTCCTCGTGCAAACGGCGGGTGACGGGCCGGCCGCCGTGGACACGGCCGAGGCATGGCAGCCAGACCTGCTGATCCTCGACATCATGCTGCCCGGTTTCGACGGCCTGGAGGTCTGCCGCCGCGTCCAGGCGGCCCGTCCGGTGCCGGTGATGATGCTCACCGCCCGCGACGACGAGACGGACATGCTGGTCGGCCTCGGCGTGGGCGCCGACGACTACATGACGAAGCCGTTCTCGATGCGGGAGCTGGCCGCGCGCGTGCACGTTCTGTTGCGCCGCGTGGAGCGGGCCGCGCTGGCCGCGTCCACCCCGCGCTCCGGCATCCTGCGCCTCGGCGAGCTGGAGATCGACCACGCCCAGCGCCGGGTGCGGGTGCGCGCCGACGACGTACACCTCACGCCCACCGAGTTCGACCTGCTGGTCTGCCTGGCGAACACACCCCGCGCGGTCCTCTCGCGCGAGCAGCTGCTGGCCGAGGTCTGGGACTGGGCGGACGCCTCCGGCACCCGGACCGTGGACAGCCACATCAAGGCGCTGCGCCGGAAGATCGGCGCGGAGCGGATCCGTACGGTGCACGGCGTGGGCTACGCGCTGGAGACCCCGACACCCTAGGGTCGGGCACCCTGACCGAGGGGGCGTATGTGATGAGGGGTCTCGGCGTACTGCGCAAGCGCGTCAAGGCGGGTGCGGGGCGGGTCTCGGGCCGGGGTTCCGGCAAGGGCTCCGGCCCGGCCGCCGGAGCGGGTCCGGGCGCGGGTGCGCCTTCCGGCCCGAGCGACGGGGAAGGCGGAGACGACGGGAGAGGCTTCTCAGCGACGCCCCCGGCTCCGGGCACGAAGCCGGGCGCGGCCCCGGTTCCGACTCCGGATTCGGCATCGGCATCGGCATCGGCATCGGCTCAGGGTTCGGCTTCGACGCCGGCTTGGGCTTCCGGGGCCGGCAGCATGCCCGGTACGACCTCGGGCACCACGCCGCCCCCGCCGCCCCCGCCCGGCACGAGCGCGGGCGCGGGTCCGGGCCCCGGCCCGGTTCTGGGCGCGGGTCCCGCTGCCGGATCCTGGGGTGACGTGCGTCCCTTCTCGATCAAGACGAAGCTCGGCACGCTGGTCGTCGTCTCGGTCTTCATCACCACCGGCCTGCTGATGATCGCGGTGCGCACCGAGACGGAACTGCGCTTCATCACGGTCTTCTCCATGATCGCCACCCTGCTGATCACCCAGTTCGTGGCGCACTCCATCACCGCTCCGCTGGACGAGATGAACACCGTCGCGCGGGGCATCTCGCACGGCGATTACACCCGCCGGGTCAGGGGCGCCGACCGCCGCGACGAACTGGGCGACCTGGCCCAGACGATCAACCGCATGGCCGACGACCTGGAGGCCCAGGAGCGCCAGCGCAAGGAGCTCGTGGCGAACGTCTCGCACGAGCTGCGCACCCCCATCGCGGGCCTGCGGGCGGTCCTGGAGAACGTCGTGGACGGTGTCTCGGCCGCCGACCCCGAGACGATGCGCACCGCCCTGAAGCAGACGGAGCGGCTCGGCCGGCTGGTGGAGACGCTGCTCGACCTCTCCCGCCTGGACAACGGCGTCGTACCGCTGCGCAAGCGCCGTTTCGAGGTGTGGCCGTACCTGTCGGGTGTGCTCAAGGAGGCCAACATGGTGGCGTCCGCGCGCGCGGGCATCGCCTCCGGCTCCGGCAGTCACACGCGTACGGACGTCCATCTGCACCTCGACGTGTCGCCGCCGGAGCTGAGCGCGCACGCGGACCCGGAGCGGATCCACCAGGTCGTCGCCAACCTCATCGACAACGCGGTCAAGCACAGCCCGCCGCACGGCCGCGTCACGGTGAAGGCCCGACGCGGCGACGGCCCCGAGTCGCTGGACCTCGAAGTCCTGGACGAGGGCCCCGGCATCCCGCGCTCGGAGTGGCACCGGGTCTTCGAGCGGTTCAACCGCGGCGGGGTCGTCGCTCCGCACGGCCCGGGCAGCGACGGCGGCACGGGGCTGGGGCTCGCGATCGCCCGCTGGGCGGTCGATCTGCACGGCGGCCGGATCGGCGTGGCCGAATCCCAGCGGGGTTGCCGGATCCAGGTCACTCTTCCGGGAGTGCCCTCGCCGGACAGGTTGACGTAGGGTTCGAAGCGAGAGCCCAAGATCCACGTGATGGGGCAGCAGGACACGTGTCATCGTGCGTTCCTGCCACGGCGGTTCGGCCTTCCGAGGTCGCAGCCCCGAGCAGGCGTGCCCATTTCACATCGGAACCTCGCTTGTTTCCCGCCATTTCGAACGCCGAAACACGCTTTCCGATGTGACTTACGCGACGATGACCAGGCCCGGACTGACCTAGCCGGTCCGGGGGGCGTAGCCTTTATTCCCGCTGTCCATCACCTTGTGAAGCGGAAGAGGGCGGTTGCCGCCGTGTCGCCACAGTCCCCCAGTAACTCATCGAGCGTCTCGACCGAGGACCAAGCCGGGAAGAACCCCGCTGCGGCCTTCGGCCCGAACGAGTGGCTCGTCGACGAGATCTATCAGCAGTACCTCCAGGACCCGAATTCGGTAGACCGAGCCTGGTGGGACTTCTTCGCCGACTACAAGCCCGGCGGCGTGGCCGCCTCGGCTCCGGCGGGTACCGCGGCCGCGGGGGCCGCGGGAACCACTGCCCCGCAGGCTCCGGCGAAGGCGGCTCCGGCCGCCCCCGCCACGTCCCAGGCCGCACCGGCTCAGGCGCAAGCGCAGGCTCCGGCTCAGGCCGCACCGGCCAAGGTTCCGGCTCCGGCCGCCCAGGCCCAGGCCGCACCGGCTGCCGCGAAGCCCGCCACCGCCGCCGCGCCGGCCAAGGCGGCTGCTCCGGCCGCCGCCCCGGCGAAGCCCGCGGCGGCCAAGCCGGCCGCCGCCAAGGCCGCGCCCGCGTCCGAGGCCCCCCAGGGTCCCGAGTACGTGACACTGCGCGGCCCGAGCGCCGCGGTCGCGAAGAACATGAACGCCTCCGTCGAGGTCCCCACGGCCACGTCCGTGCGCGCGGTCCCGGTGAAGCTGCTCTTCGACAACCGCATCGTCATCAACAACCACCTGAAGCGTGCCCGGGGCGGGAAGATCTCCTTCACCCACCTCATCGGTTACGCGATGGTGCAGGCCATCAAGGCCATGCCGTCGATGAACTACTCCTTCACGGAGAAGGACGGCAAGCCGACCCTGGTCAAGCCGGAGCACGTCAACTTCGGCCTCGCCATCGACCTGGTGAAGCCCAACGGCGACCGCCAGCTGGTCGTCGCGGGCATCAAGAAGGCCGAGACGCTGAACTTCTTCGAGTTCTGGCAGGCCTACGAGGACATCGTCCGCCGGGCCCGTGACGGCAAGCTGACGATGGACGACTTCTCCGGCGTCACGGTCTCGCTGACCAACCCCGGCGGCCTCGGCACCGTCCACTCGGTCCCGCGTCTGATGCCCGGACAGTCGGTCATCATGGGCGTCGGCTCGATGGACTACCCGGCGGAGTTCCAGGGCACCTCCCAGGACACCCTGAACAAGCTCGGCATCGCCAAGGTGATGACCCTCACGTCGACCTACGACCACCGGGTCATCCAGGGCGCCGCGTCCGGCGAGTTCCTGCGGGTCGTCGCGAACTACCTGCTCGGCGAGAACGGCTTCTACGACGAGATCTTCGAGGCCCTGCGCATCCCCTACGAGCCGGTCCGCTGGCTCAAGGACATCGACGCCTCGCACGACAGCGACGTCACGAAGGCCGCCCGTGTCTTCGAGCTGATCCACTCCTACCGGGTCCGCGGCCACGTCATGGCCGACACCGACCCGCTGGAGTACCGCCAGCGCAAGCACCCCGACCTGGACATCACCGAGCACGGGCTCACCCTGTGGGACCTGGAGCGCGAGTTCGCGGTCGGCGGTTTCGCGGGCAAGTCCCTGATGAAGCTGCGCGACATCCTCGGGGTGCTGCGCGACTCGTACTGCCGCACCACGGGCGTCGAGTTCATGCACATCCAGGACCCGAAGCAGCGCCGGTGGATCCAGGACCGCATCGAGCGCCCGCACTCCAAGCCGGAGCGCGAGGAGCAGCTGCGCATCCTGCGCCGACTGAACGCGGCGGAAGCGTTCGAGACCTTCCTTCAGACGAAGTACGTCGGGCAGAAGCGCTTCTCCCTGGAGGGCGGCGAGTCCGTCATCCCGCTGCTCGACGCGGTGCTCGACTCCGCCGCCGAGTCGCGTCTGGACGAGGTCGTCATCGGCATGGCCCACCGCGGCCGGCTGAACGTCCTCGCCAACATCGTCGGCAAGTCGTACGCGCAGATCTTCCGGGAGTTCGAGGGCAACCTCGACCCGAAGTCGATGCACGGCTCCGGCGACGTCAAGTACCACCTGGGCGCCGAAGGTGTCTTCACGGGCCTGGACGGCGAGCAGATCCGGGTCTCGCTGGCCGCCAACCCCTCGCACCTGGAGGCGGTCGACCCGATCCTGGAGGGCATCGCCCGCGCCAAGCAGGACATCATCAACAAGGGCGGCACGGACTTCACCGTCCTGCCCGTCGCCCTGCACGGTGACGCGGCCTTCGCGGGCCAGGGCGTGGTGGCCGAGACCCTGAACATGTCGCAGCTGCGGGGCTACCGCACCGGCGGCACGGTCCACGTGGTCATCAACAACCAGGTCGGCTTCACGGCGGCGCCCGAGTCGTCGCGCTCCTCCATGTACGCCACCGACGTGGCCCGCATGATCGAGGCGCCGATCTTCCATGTGAACGGCGACGACCCCGAGGCCGTCGTCCGTGTCGCGCGGCTGGCCTTCGAGTTCCGTCAGGCGTTCAACAAGGACGTCGTGATCGACCTCATCTGCTACCGCCGCCGCGGTCACAACGAGTCGGACAACCCGGCGTTCACCCAGCCGCTGATGTACGACCTGATCGACAAGAAGCGCTCGGTGCGCAAGCTCTACACCGAGTCGCTGATCGGCCGGGGCGACATCACGCTGGAAGAGGCCGAGCAGGCGCTACAGGACTACCAGGGCCAGCTGGAGAAGGTCTTCACGGAGGTCCGTGAGGCCGCTTCGGCGCCGGGCGAGGCACACGCCCCGGACGTGAAGCCCGAGTTCCCGGTGGCGGTCACCACGGCGATCTCCCAGGAGGTCGTCAAGCGGATCGCCGAGTCCCAGGTCAACATCCCCGAGCGCGTCACCGTCCACCCGCGTCTGCTGCCGCAGCTGCAGCGCCGCGCGGCGATGGTCGAGGACGGCACGATCGACTGGGGCATGGGCGAGACGCTCGCGATCGGCTCCCTGCTCCTGGAGGGCACTCCGGTGCGCCTCTCGGGCCAGGACTCCCGCCGCGGCACGTTCGGCCAGCGCCACGCGGTCCTGATCGACCGGGAGACGGCCGAGGACTTCACCCCCCTCCAGTACCTCTCGGAGGACCAGGCCCGCTACAACTGCTACGACTCGCTTCTCTCCGAGTACGCGGCGATGGGCTTCGAGTACGGCTACTCGCTGGCGCGTCCCGAGTCCCTCGTGATGTGGGAGGCGCAGTTCGGCGACTTCGTCAACGGCGCCCAGACGGTCGTGGACGAGTTCATCTCGTCGGCGGAGCAGAAGTGGGGCCAGACGTCCGGCGTCACGCTGCTCCTCCCGCACGGTTACGAGGGCCAGGGCCCGGACCACTCGTCCGCGCGCCCGGAGCGCTTCCTCCAGATGTGCGCGCAGAACAACATGACGGTCGCCATGCCGACGCTCCCGTCGAACTACTTCCACCTCCTGCGGTGGCAGGTGCACAACCCGCACCACAAGCCGCTGGTGGTCTTCACCCCGAAGTCGATGCTCCGCCTCAAGGCGGCGGCGTCGAAGGCGGAGGAGTTCACGACGGGCGGCTTCCGTCCCGTCATCGGCGACGACGCGGTGGACCCGGCCGCGGTCAAGAAGGTCGTCTTCACGGCGGGCAAGGTGTACTACGACCTCGACGCCGAGCGGAAGAAGCGCGGCATCACGGACACGGCCGTCATCCGCATCGAGCGCCTGTACCCCCTCCCGGGTGCCGAGCTCCAGGCGGAGATCGCCAAGTACCCGAACGCCGAGAAGTACCTGTGGGCCCAGGAGGAGCCGGCGAACCAGGGCGCGTGGCCCTTCATCGCCCTCAACCTGATCGACCACCTGGACCTGGCGGTCGGCGCGGACATCCCCCACGGGGAGCGCCTGCGCCGCATCTCCCGCCCGGCGGGCTCGTCCCCGGCGGTCGGCTCGGCCAAGCGCCACCAGGCGGAGCAGGAGCAGCTGGTGCGCGAGGTGTTCGACGCCTGAGCACCACCCCGCACGAACGGAGGGCCCGGTCCGGCAGTACTGCGGCCCGGGCCCTCCGGCATGCCGGCCGTCCGGCCCGTTCGGGGGGTCATCCTTCAGCCCGTCCGGCGTCGTCCGTCAGCCCGTCCGGCGTTTGAGGACGAGGCCGTTCAGGCCGAAGGGGGGCCTGGGGGCGCAGCCCCCAGGGGCGCGCCCACCACACACCTCAAGCACTCGGTTCGTCCCGACAGGAGCGCGCGTCAATGGACTCGTCACTCGGCTTGTAGTCACTGATCCACCCCGGCTCCTGCGCCGGAATATCCGGCAACGACGTGGTGACGTCGTTGATCCAGTCACTGCTCTCGACGTACCGCTTCACGAATTCACGCAGCTTGAGGCAGTCCGCCCGGTGCCCCTTGGGCAGCCCGATCCCGTAGTGCTGCGGGGCCCCGATGGTGACGCCGGGCACGACCCGCAGCCCCTCCTTCGCGTAGTGGCGCGCGAACCCGTAGAGGATCATCTGGTCGGTGGACACCGCCTGCACCTCGCCGCGCTTGAGCGCCTCGATGCAGTCGGAGGCGTCGACGAGCTCCTTGATCTCGATGCCCTCGCGCCGGAACTCCTGAAGGGTCGCCACGGAGGTGGTCCCCTCCCAGGAGCAGACGGCCTCGCCCTTGAAGTCGTTCAGCTCGTGGACCGTCGACTTGGGCCCGACCAGAAAACCCTGCCGGGTGGTGGCGTACGGCCCCACGAAGTCGATCTCCTTCATGCGCTCCGGCGTGATGGAGAAGGCCGCGATCACCAGGTCGACCTCGCCCTTCCGCAACGCCGGGATACGCCCTTCCGAGGACACGTTGGACGGCGACGCGGACTTGATGCCCAGCCCCTCCTTGATCTGCTCCAACACCAGCTGGTCGAGGCCCGACCGGCGGTAGTTCTCCTCGTAGGAGATACCGGGCAGGTCGTTGTGCATGCCGACGCTGATCCGCTCCTTGCCCAGGAACGTGTCGTCCTGTTCGTCCGAGCCCGAACTGACCGCGAGCGTCAGACCGACCGCGACGATGACGCAGAACGCGGCCACCGCCACGTACACACGGGCCTTCGAGCCCACGTTCGTACTCACCTTGCGTTCCCCCGTACCCCTCAGCCGTGCAGCACGGCGTCGTCGACGAACACGTTCATCCGGCAGCCGGCGTCGGTGCGGACCGTGACGGTGACGCGTATGCCGTCACGGACTCCGCCCAGCCGTATGTCCACGGGCCGGCCCGACCGGGCGTCGTCGACCGTGCTCGGGCCGCCGCCGAGCCGCAGGGCGAGCCGGGTCTCCGGAGTGCAGGACTGCATGTCCGGGTCGGCGTCCTCGACCCGCGGGACGAGACGCAGATGCGTACGCACCGGCCCCCCGTCCACCCCCACGACGAGTGTCTCCCCGTCGCGCAGCGGCCGGGACGGCGTGACCGTCGTCAGACCGGCGACATCGACCTCCCCGTGGCCGCGCACCTGCTCCACCCAGACCGTCCCGCCGACGGCGAGGGCGACGGACAGCGCGGAGGCGAGGGCCTGGGCCCCGGCGCGCCCCCGTATCCCGACCACCCGGACGAGGGCGATCAGCACGGCGGAGCCGATCATCAGATAGGACCAGAGGACCTGATCACCAGGCCCCTCGGGAGTCCTGAGCAGGGCCGCGCCGCCGAGGCCGAGGACGACGAAGAACGGCGGCCAGTTCCACACCCGCCAGCTGCGGGCGCCGTCGAGCGTGCTCTGCAGCGCGTCGCCGACGACCAGACTGACGACGAAGTTGCCGAGCACCTGGCCGACAGCCGTGACCCAGGTGCCCTCGCCCCGCACGCTGGGGCCGCCCTGCCCTTCCGGGGCCCCTTCGCGGACGCTCTCACGGACGCCCTCACGGACGCCTTCGGCGGGTTTGGTCATCCGCCGCTCGAAGGATCGACGCGACCGGCTCGTTCGTCGCGCTCGGTTTCACGAGGCGGACTGGAGAGATGGAAGTCCCCCTGAACCTGCCCGACGGCGACGGCGTGCGTCCCGGTGGCGGTCACATGGAAGTCCCCGCCCGGCCGGAGAGCGGCGGATTTCGCCACCCATCCCTCAAGAGCGGACGCGCTCAGGTCACCGCCCGAGAGCCAGTGCCCGACGGCCGCTTCCAGAACCTCGCGCTCGGCCCCGGACAACCGCGCGAGAACCTCCCCCGCTCCGGCGTCACCGCCCTCCCGCCCGAGGACCGCGTCAAGGAACGTCCGGCTGCCCTGTACGACGCTGTCGGCGAGCCGGTCCCGGGCGCTCACGAGCACGGCCGTCCCCATCGACGCCGCTGCGGCGCTCAGGTAGGGAGCCAGCTGACCGGCGGCCGTCATCAGTTCGGACATCTCACCGCTCCGTCTCGCGCCGCTCGGCAGCACCAGAACCGCACGACCCAGCATGGATGAACAGGCTTTCGGGAAAAGGGAGTTACCCGTTCTGCGCCAGATGCACACCTTAGTCACGGGATCGTCCCGCGGAGGGGCATCGACCGGTTTCGTAGGCTGTGCGCAGGAGAACGACCGGTTACGCACGCAGGAGAGCAACCACCATGTACTTCACCGACCGCGGTATCGAGGAACTTGAGAAGCGACGCGGCCAGGAGGAGGTCACTTTCGAGTGGCTCGCCGAACAACTCCGCACCTTCGTCGACCTCAACCCGGACTTCGAGATCCCGGTAGAACGCCTGGCAACATGGCTGGCCCGCCTGGACGACGAGGACGAGGACGACGAGTAACGCCTCCTGATTTCAGCCCGTCCGGCCTGCTTTCAGACCGTCCGGCCTGCTTTCAGCCCGTCCGGCGTTTGAGGACGAGCGCGCAGCGCGATAAAGGGGCGAGGGGGCGCAGCCCCCATGCAGTGACGGGAACGGGTAGGGGCGGCGGGGGCGAACTCTGATTACCCCCGCCGGGCAGCAGCAGCCAACCCCCGACGTCTCACGTCCAGCCCAGCACGAGGTCAATTTATCCATATTTGACACCATCAGGACCCCGGTTCACCAGAACGAGTACCTTGACTTCCCGAATCCGCGATATATCGTGTCTAAAAGAGACGCGATATGGCGCGTCACTTCGCGTCACCCCCACGCCCACCCCCGTCCGAGGAGGTCAGCCCCATGCCCGAGTGGCCCGTCGCAGAGCCAAGGAAGCTCACATTCGACGACCCGGTGACGGCCCTCCACGTGCGCATCGCCAGCGGCACGGTCAACATCGTAGGCACCGACGAGGGCCCCACCCACCTCGAAGTCTCCTCGATAGAGGGCCCACCCCTGATGGTCACGCAGGAGAACGGCACCCTGACAGTCGCGTACGAGGACCTCCCCTGGAAGGGTTTCCTCAAGTGGCTCGACCGCAAGGGCTGGCGCCGCAGCGCGGTGGTCTCCCTGGCCGTCCCCGCCGGCACCCGCGTCGAGGTGGGCGTGGTCAGCGCCACCGCCGTGGTCTCCGGCATCGACGGCCGGGCGGTGGTGAAGGGCATCTCCGGCGACACCACACTCGTGGGCCTGTCGGGCCCGGTCCGAGCGGACACGGTCTCGGGGAACGTGGAGGTACAGGCCCTCACAGGCGACCTCCGGCTCAACTCCGTCTCCGGTGACCTGACCGTCATCGAGGGCTCCAGCCCCTCCGTGCGGGTGGACTCGATCAGCGGCTCCGTGATCGTCGACCTGGACCCGGCCGGCCGGTCCAGCGACATCCGGCTGACCAGCATCTCGGGAGAGATCGCCGTCCGCCTGCCGCACCCGGCGGACGCGGAGGTGGAGGTGGACTCGGCGAGCGGCACGGTCTCCAGCGCCTTCGAGGACCTGCGGATCAACGGCCAGTGGGGCGCCAAGAAGATCACCGGCAGGCTCGGCGCCGGGAACGGCCGCCTGAAGGCGACCACCGTCTCCGGTTCGATCGCACTCCTGCGCAGGCCCCCGGCGGAGGACGAACCGTGGGACGACGAAGCGGATGTGGATTTCGAGAAGAAGGCCGCCGTCGGGGAGGATGGCCCACGGGACACGGCTCCTGCCCCACCGGGAAGCGGACCCACCCCCGAGACGCCCGCGCCGGCCCCCCTCTCCACCGCCACTGACGCCACCGACGGATCACCCGACGGCCCGACCCACCAGAAGGGGCTCTGACATGGCTCCCGTCTTTGCCCATGGCCGCCTGCGGCTCTACCTCCTCAAACTGCTCGACGAGGCACCACGCCACGGCTACGAAGTGATCCGCCTCCTGGAGGAGCGCTTCCAGGGGCTGTACGCGCCGTCGGCCGGCACCGTCTACCCCCGGCTGGCCAAGCTGGAGGCCGAGGGCCTGGTCACCCACACCACCGAGGGCGGCAGGAAGGTGTACGCGATCACGGACGCCGGCCGAGCCGAGCTGGCCGACCGCAGCGGCGAACTGGCCGACCTGGAGCTGGAGATCCGCGAATCGGTCGCCGAGCTGGCCGCGGAGATCCGGGCCGACGTGCGGGGCGCCGCGGGAGATCTGCGCCGCGAGATGCGGGCCGCGGCGAGCGAGGCCCGCCGGGGTTCCACGGGAGCCGGTGCACGCGATGGCGCGGGCGGCGACTTCACGGACCTCGGGGACAAGGAGGCGTGGCGGGCCGCGAAGGAGGAGATGCGGCGCGTGAAGCAGGAGTGGAAGGAGCAGGCGCGGCGCGCCAAGGACGAGAGCCGACGGGCCCGCGAGGAGGCCCAGCGGACCCGGCACCAGGCCAAGGAGGCTCAGGAGCGGGTCCGGGCGCAGGCACAGGAAGAGTTCCAGCGCATCGCCAAGCGCGTCCAGGACCAGGTGCAGGACCACTTCACCCGGGGTGACTGGCCGACGGGGGTCCGGGAGGGCCTCACCGAGCTCGCCAAGGAGTTCGGCGATTTCGGCAAGGACTTCGGGAAGGAGTTCGGCAAGGACTTCGGCTTCGGCCGGGCGGGGACGGGAGCCGGGGCGGGGGCCGAGACGAGGAAGCCCGACCGTCCCGACCACCCCGACCGTCCCGACTACACGGACACCCCCGAGGACTTCCCCGCCGGTTACGAGCCTTCCTGGGCCCATGAGGACTCCACGGGCGATCCCACCCGGGACCTGGACCGCCTGCTGGACCGTTTCCGCGACGACATCCGCGACGCGGCCCGCGATCACGGGGTCACGGAGGAGCAACTGCGCGACGCCCGCCGACAGCTGTCGTCGGCGGCGGCTCACATAGGCGCGATGCTGCGGACACCCAAGGGCTGAACACGGCCGAGGGCTGAACACGGCCGAGGGCTGAGCACGGCCGAGGCGGCCCAGGAACGGACCGCCTCGCCTCCCCGCCACCCTCTGCGCCCTCTCAGCCCGCCTTCGCCTCTCCCCCGCCGTACAGCACGCGCCGCAGCGCCACATAGGTCACGCCGTGGTCGGCCAGGACCTCCGACGGGACGCCGGGGCGGGCGGTGAGGGCAAGGAGGAGATGTTCGTCGCCGATGTGCCGATCCTTCCGGGCGAGGGCCATGCGCAGTGACTCGGTGAGGACGTCCTTGGCACCGCGGGCGAAAGGACGCCGCTGGCCGACGAAACCGGCCCACCACCCTTTGCCGTTCCCCTGGGCGGCAGGCTCCAAGGCGCCCTCGCCATGGGCCTCCTCGACGCGGGAGACGATCGCCGAGACGTCGATGCCCAGCCCCGAGAGAGCTTCGGCGTCGGCGCGGGAGAGGCCGCCGCGTCGGCGGGCCTCGGCCAGAGCCCGCCGGACGGACTCCCTGCGCCCTCCGAGTCCCAGTGACGTCAGGGCGAACGACGCGCGGCTGGCCTCGCGGTCGAGGAGCGCCAGCAGTAGGTGCTGTTCGTCGACCGTCTCGGCGTCCAGGCGCTCGGCGTGGCCGACCGCGCCGAGGACCACCGCGCGGGCGTCCTTGGTGAACCGTTCGAACATCACTGCCTCCCGTACTTCTTGTGCACGGCCTGCCTGCTGACACCCAGTTCCGCGGCGATCTCCTGCCACGACCAGCCCTGTTGGCGCGCGCTGCGCACCTGTACCGCTTCGAGCTGCTCCAGGAGCCGCCGCAACGCGGAGACGGCCCGCAGCCCGATCCGCGGATCGCGGTCGCCCGCGCGCTCGGCGAGATCCGTTGCTTCGGTCATGACGTCAACTTAGATTGACACACCAGAAAATGTCAACGCCGGTTGACGACCTATGGAGAGGTGGCAGAGGGATGGCGGAGCCGTGAGGTGTCGGACGTCAGGTCAGGGGTGTCAGGAGGCGGTGAGCACGACCTTGCCGAAGAGTCCGCCGGACTCCATCCGCTCGAAGCCCTCACGGGCCCGGTCCAGCAGGAGGACCTCGTCGATGACGGGGCGTACGCCGGTGGCGGCGCAGAAGGACAGCAGATCCTCCAGCTCGTCCTTCGTGCCCATCGTGGAACCGACGACCTTGAGTTCGAGGAAGAAGATGCGGGTCAGTTCGGCGTGCGGGGGCCGGTCACCGCTGGTGGCACCCGAGATGACCAGGGTGCCGCCCGGCTTCAGGGACTTGACCGAGTGGGACCAGGTGGCGGCGCCGACGGTCTCGATGACGGCGTCCACGCGGTGCGGCAGGCGGGCGCCGGACTCCAGGGCTTCGACGGCACCGAGTTCCAGGGCGCGCTTGCGCTTCGCCTCGTCCCGGCTGGTGGCGAAGACGCGGAGCCCCGCCGCCTTCCCGAGTGCGATCGCGGCCGTGGCGACACCACCGCCGGCTCCCTGGACGAGAACCGAGTCACCGGGGCGTACACCCGCGTTGGTGAAGAGCATGCGGTACGCGGTCAGCCAGGCGGTGGGCAGGCAGGCCGCCTCTTCGAAGGAGAGCTCGGCGGGCTTGGGCAGGACGTTCCAGGTGGGGACCGAGACCTGCTCCGCGAAGGTGCCCTGGTAGCGCTCGGTGAGGATGGAGCGTGGCTCCTTCGGGCCGACCCCGTGGCCCGTCTGGCCGATGACGGAGTGCAGGACGACTTCGTTGCCGTCCTCGTCGATCCCCGCGGCGTCGCAGCCGAGGATCATCGGCAGCTTGTCCTCGGCGAGGCCGACCCCGCGCAGCGACCAGAGGTCGTGATGGTTCAGGGAGGCGGCCTTGACGTTCACGGTCGTCCAGCCGGGGCGTGGCGCGGGGGCGGGGCGGTCACCCAGTTCAAGGCCGTTCAGGGGCTGGTCGCGGTCGATACGGGCGGCGTAGGCGGCGAACATGTGCCGAACCCTAGGCGGCGCCGCCCCCTCACCGAAACACCCTCCCCCTGTGACACAGGTCCCTCCGGCCCCCTCCCCCCGAAAAAGATCGCGCAGTTCCCCGCGCCCCTTGAAAACAGCGCCCCCCGCGCCCTCCAACTACTGCGCCGTTCCCCGCGCCCCTAAAAGACAAAGACAGCGCCGTTCCCCGGCCCCGAACGTCGGTCGCCACGCCATCCCGTCCACCCCCACCCCAGGGGCGCGGGGAGGCGCGGGTGCCCCGACCCACCGCACCCCACACTCCCCTCACCCCCACCCCGCAAGGGCGCAGGAAACAGCGCACCCTCCACTCGGCCGCCACCCACCCACCCACCCGGCCGAACCCCGGCAAAAACCTTCCGGCAAACGGTTCGCCCCGCCCACCAGGACAGGGCCCGAAGCCGCCAACCGCACACCCGCGGCCAGGGTCAGCGAGCGCTGGCCCCTGGCCTCCGGCCAGAAAAACGCGGCGCTAGCGCCGCGCCACCCCCTCCGCCCGCGCCGCCGCCGCAACCGCCGCCGTGACCGCCGGAGCGACCCGCTCGTCGAACGGCGACGGGATCACATAGTCCGCGGCAAGGTCGTCCCCGACGACCGCAGCCAACGCCTCGGCCGCGGCGATCTTCATCCCCTCGGTGATCCGAGAGGCCCGCACCTGCAGCGCCCCCGCGAAGATCCCGGGGAACGCCAGCACGTTGTTGATCTGGTTCGGATAGTCCGACCGCCCGGTGGCGACAACAGCCGCGTACTTGTGCGCGACATCGGGGTGCACCTCGGGAGTCGGATTCGCCATGGCGAACACGAACGCACCCTCCGCCATGGAGGCCACGGCCGGCTCCGGCACCGTACCGCCGGAGACGCCGATGAAGACGTCGGCCCCCGCGAGCGCGGCCTCCAGCGAGCCGGAGAGACCCGCCTTGTTGGTCATGACCGCGAGGTCCCGCTTGACCGGGGTCAGATCGTCCCGGTCGGTCGACACGATCCCCTTGCGGTCCGCGACGGCGACATCCCCGAGCCCCGCCTCGAGCAGGAACTTGGCGATGGCGACCCCGGCCGCGCCGGCGCCCGAGATCACGGCCCGCAGCTGGCCGAGCGAGCGCCCGGTCAGCCGCGCCGCGTTCCGCAGGGCCGCCAGCGTGACGACGGCAGTACCGTGCTGGTCGTCGTGGAAGACGGGAATGTCGAGCCGCTCCTGCAACTGGCGCTCGATCTCGAAGCACCGGGGTGCCGAGATGTCCTCCAGATTCACGCCGCCGAAGGACGGCGCGAGCCGCACGACGGTCTCGACGATCTCGTCGACGCCCGTGCAGGCCAGCGCGATCGGCACGGCGTCGACCCCGCCGAACTGCTTGAACAGGATCGCCTTGCCCTCCATGACGGGGAGCGAGGCCTCGGGCCCGATGTCACCGAGACCGAGCACGGCGGTCCCGTCCGTCACGACGGCGACCACGGACGACTTCCACGTGTAGTCGTGGACGAGTTCCGGCTGCTCCGCGATGGCCGTGCAGACCTTCGCGACGCCGGGCGTGTACGCGAGGGACAGGTCGTCCTTGTCACGGACGGGCACGGTGGCCTGCACGGCCATCTTCCCGCCACGGTGCAGCGCGAACGCCGGGTCGAAGGAATCGAGGGGCTCGGCCCCGCCGTCCTGATCCGTACTGCTGTCGCTGCGAGGATTGACGATCTCCGCTGCCACTTTGTTTTACCCCTTAAGTCTTCATGGTTGAGGGTTGCCACCCCTGGTGAGGGGCGGGCGGGCACCGCACATGTCCCTGATGACTGTTAAGTACGGAACATGCGCGACGGGCGCGCCGCACACGCGCCCTGAGCCCCGGATGAGGGGTGTAAGGATCCTTCTTACCGGACGGACCGCACCGCGGACGAGTCCGTGGAGCGAAGGTCACACGTGGGCGGCCGAAGCTCGCACACCGGAGGGCCGAGGTCCGCACAACGGGCACCCAGAGGCCGTATACCGGAGCACGAAGGCCACATACCGGTGACATGACTCATGGCCGAATGCATCGAACAAGCCCACTTCACGAACAATCCACCGATAGACGCAATGGTGTCGCACATGCGCAGATGTGAACGCTCGTATCGGTGGATCCGCAGAAGATCCTCCGGCCCTCGCGGAGGTTTTCCGCACAAGATCCGGTCGAGCCGGACCGTCTCGGTCCGGTTAGGGGGTCACCCGTTATCCGATTTTGACATGGCGGGCACCCTGAAGGGACGAGTCCGAATGGCAAGATGCCCTAATCACACGAGGTCGCGACACCCGAAGGTGTGTGTTCTCGTCGACCCATCGGCTCCTGCCGACCCATCGGCAACTCCACCCACCCGCCGGAGGAACCCACCATGACCGCACGCTCCACCCGTCGTACGACCGCCGCGCAGTCCCGGATAGCCGCGGTCGGTGCGATCGCGGTCGCAGGCGCCCTGCTGCTCACCGGCTGCGGTGACCAGACCAAGGACAAGGACAGCGGCGGCTCCGGCACCGCTGACTCCAGCGCGGCCCCGCTGGCCGACAAGCTGCCCAAGGCCGTCCGTGACAAGGGCGTCATCAAGGTCGGCTCGGACATCGCGTACGCGCCGGTCGAGTTCAAGGACGACTCGGGCAAGACGGTGGGCATCGACCCCGATCTCGCCGACGCCATGGGCAAGCAGCTCGGCGTGAAGTTCGAGTTCGAGAACGGCACCTTCGACACGCTGCTCACCGGCCTGCGCTCCAAGCGGTACGACATCGCGATGTCGGCGATGACGGACACCAAGGACCGCCAGGAGGGTGTCGACGCCGAGACCGGCAAGAAGGTCGGCGAGGGCGTCGACTTCATCGACTACTTCACCGCGGGCGTCTCGATCTACACCAAGCAGGGCGCGGACCAGTCCATCAAGACCTGGGACGACCTGTGCGGCAAGAAGGTCGTGGTGCAGCGCAACACGGTCTCGAACGACCTCGCCAAGGCCCAGGCGAAGAAGTGTCCGGCCGGCAAGAAGCTCTCCATCGAGGCCTTCGACAACGACCAGCAGGCCCAGACCCGGCTGCGCGCCGGTGGCGCCGACGCCGGTTCCTCGGACTTCCCCGTGGCGGCGTACGCGGCGAAGACCTCGGGTGGCGGCAAGGACTTCGAGGTCGTCGGCGAGCAGGTCGAGGCCGCCCCGTACGGCATCGCGGTCGCCAAGTCGAACACCGAGCTGCGGGACGCCCTGCAGGCCGCGCTCGACGCGGTCATCAAGAACGGTGAGTACGGCAAGATCATCGCGAAGTGGGGCGTCGAGGCGGGCGCCGTGAAGGAAGCCACCCTCAACGGCGGCAAGTGACCGCGTGGCCGGCGGCGCTGAAAGGCAACATCCGTGACTGTTGACATCGACAAGACGGCCGGTCCCGAGAGCACTCCCCCGGGCGGTCCGGAGGCCATCAAGGCCATCCCGGTCCGCCACTACGGGCGCTACGTCTCGGCCGTCATCGCGATCGCGATCTTCGTCTCGATCATCTACGCGTTCGCCCAGGGCAAGATCAACTGGGGTGCCGTACCGGACTACTTCTTCGACGACCGCATCCTCAAGGGTGTCGGGCAGACGATGCTGCTCACCGTGCTGTCGATGGTGATCGGCATCGCGGGCGGCATCCTCCTCGCGGTGATGCGCCTGTCGAAGAACCCGGTGACCTCGTCGATCGCGTGGTTCTACATCTGGTTCTTCCGGGGCACCCCGGTCCTGGTGCAGCTCGTGGTCTGGTTCAACCTGGGCCTGGTCTTCCAGTACATCAACCTCGGTCCGATCTACAAGGACTACTGGTCGAGCTTCATGACGCCGCTGCTGACGGCGCTCCTCGGGCTCGGTCTGAACGAGGCCGCGTACATGGCGGAGATCTGCCGCGCGGGTCTGCTCTCGGTCGACGAGGGCCAGACGGAGGCCTCGCACGCCCTGGGCATGAGCCACGGCAAGACCCTGCGGCGGATCGTGATCCCGCAGGCGATGCGCGTGATCGTGCCCCCCACGGGCAACGAGGTCATCAACATGCTCAAGACGACCTCACTGGTGTCGGTGGTCCAGTTCGCCGAACTGTTCCGGTACGCACAGGACATCGGCCAGTCGTCGGGCGCACCCGTGGAGATGTACTTCCTGGCCGCCGCCTGGTACCTGGTTCTGACCTCGGTGCTCAGCGTCGGGCAGTACTACATCGAGCGGTACTACGCCCGCGGTTCGAGCCGCGCGCTGCCTGCCACGCCGTTCCAGAGGATCAAGGCGAACGTGCTGTCCCTGTCCAACCGCTCGGGCGGAGGAGTGAGCGCATGACCGCCGACGCGAACGTGACCAAGAGCGCGACCGGAACGGCCTCCGGTACGGCGATGGTGAAGGCCGAGGGCGTCCACAAGTCCTTCGGCCCGGTCGAGGTCCTCAAGGGCATCGACCTCGAAGTGAGGCCCGGCGAGGTCTTCTGCCTGATCGGTCCGTCAGGGTCGGGCAAGTCGACGTTCCTGCGGTGCATCAACCATCTGGAGAAGGTGAACGCCGGGCGGCTGTACGTCGACGGGGAGCTGGTCGGCTACCGCCAGAAGGGCGACAAGCTGTACGAGCTCAAGGACAGTGAGGTCGCGCTGAAGCGGCGGGACATCGGCATGGTGTTCCAGCGCTTCAACCTGTTCCCGCACATGACGGCCCTGGAGAACGTCATGGAGGCGCCGGTCCAGGTCAAGGGCGCGAGCAAGGCGCAGGCGCGCGAGCGTGCGGGCCAGCTCCTGGAGCGGGTCGGGCTGGCCGACAAGGCGGGCAACTACCCCTCGCAGCTCTCCGGCGGCCAGCAGCAGCGGGTCGCGATCGCGCGGGCCCTCGCGATGGAACCGAAGCTGATGCTGTTCGACGAGCCGACGTCCGCGCTCGACCCGGAACTCGTGGGTGACGTCCTCGACGTCATGCGCGACCTCGCGGAGTCGGGCATGACGATGGTGGTCGTCACCCACGAGATGGGCTTCGCCCGGGAGGTCGGCGATTCGCTGGTCTTCATGGACGAGGGAGTCGTGGTCGAGTCGGGCCACCCCAGAGAGGTCCTCACGAACCCCCGCCACGAACGCACACAGTCGTTCCTGTCAAAGGTCCTGTAGCGACCCCTCCAGCCCGTCCGGCGTTTGAGGACGAGCGCGAAGCGCGATAGGGGGGCGAGGGGGCGCAGCCCCCATGAGTGGTCGGGAACGGGAAGGGGCGGCGGGGGCGAGGAATATCGGCTACCGGACGGCGAGGACCAGCGCGTCGGACGGCGACCGCCACACCTCCCGCGCCTCCCCGAACCCCGCCGCCCGCAGCGCCCCCACATGCCACGAGGCAGACGGAGTATCCCCCTCCGCATGCTCCCCGTAGATCGCGAACCGCCGCGCGGTCGGCTCGGCCAGCACAGGATCCGCAGCGGCCAGCCGCCACCACGCCGCCCAGTCGAGCGCCCCCGCCGCCGTGGCCGCCTCCAACCGCGCATGCCGCTGCGCCCGGTCCGCCGCGTTGATCAGCGGAGTCGTCTCATCGACCATGTGGTCCGCGTTCATGAACACGCCCCCCTCCCGGACGACCCCGGCGACCTGCCCGTACAGCACCGCCAGCGGCTCAGCGTGCAGCCAGTGCAGCGCGGTCGCGGTG
Organism: Streptomyces ortus; assembly: GCF_026341275.1. Lineage (NCBI taxonomy): Bacteria > Bacillati > Actinomycetota > Actinomycetes > Kitasatosporales > Streptomycetaceae > Streptomyces > Streptomyces ortus. The sequence continues at coordinate 3,049,111 of NZ_JAIFZO010000002.1, read as the reverse complement.
AGGACCGCGTCGTAGGACTCGTACGGCAGCAGTGAGACCCACTCGGGGTCCTTGAGGTCCGCCGTGACGAACGTGACCCGCTCGTCGCCCGCGAACGTGCCCTCGGCGATGGCCAGGAGCGCCGGATCGAGATCGACACCGGTACTGACCGCCTTCGGGAACCTTTCGAGGAGCCGGGCCGTGATACTTCCCGTACCGCACGCGAGGTCCAGGACCCGCGGCTCGGGGCCCACCAGTGCCTCGACCATGTCGAGCATGACCCGGAACCGCTCCTCGCGGTCCGGGAGGTAGCACTCCTGCTGCCGGTCCCAGCTCTCCTGCCAGGCCTGCCAGTCGGACCCGAGGGTGGTCGTCATGAAAGCCCCTTTCCCCTCCAGGATGTAATACCCTGGAGACGCCATCAGCCATTACGTGCCCGCACCACGACCATAGAGCGCCCTCGTAAGGACTACAAGTGGAACTGGCCTATTACTCGGATTACGCCGTCCGTCTCGTCAACAGCGAGGAGCCGGCCCGGGGCAAGGACACGCTCACCTCGGTCGGGGCCGTTCGTGACCTCTTCGAGGGCAACTCCTCGGCGGCCCGCCGCGCCAACGACTCGGACGTGACCCGCTTCCGCGGCGTACGGGCCAGACTGCGGGCGGTCTTCGAGGCGGCCGACGGCGGCGACGAGACGCTCGCCGTGGACCTGCTGAACTCGCTGCTGCTGGAGTTCCCGGTGAGCCCGCAGATCTCGGGCCACGACTTCCGGGACGACAACGGCCGCCCGCTGTGGCACATGCACCTGGCGGACCACCCGTCGAACGCGACCGCCGGTTACGCCGCGATCGCCGCGATGGGCCTGGCCTTCCACCTCACCGAGTACGGCGTGGACCGCCTGGGCCTGTGCGAGGCACCGCCGTGCCGCAACGCCTACCTCGACACCTCGACGAACCGCTCCCGGCGCTACTGCTCGGACCGCTGCGCGACCCGGGCGAACGTCGCCGCCTACCGCGCCCGCAAGCGCCTGGAGGCGGACCGGCCGGAGAGCACCGGCCGGGCGGCCGACCACACCCAGCGGGCCGCCGCCAACGGCGAGCGCTGACCCCGCTGCGGCGGCCGGTACCGGAACCGCACCTTCCCGAGGACCAGCTCCTCGGGCACGGTTCCGTAGTCCCTGCTGTCCCCGCCGGCGAACGAGTTGTCGCCCAGCACCCACCAGCCGCCCTCGCGCCGCTCGGCCGCGCGCTTCACGACCAGCAGGTCCTGCTGGAAGGGATGGCGCAGGACGACGACGTCACCGGGCCTGATCCTGGCCCCGTACTGCACGACGAGCTGATCCCCGTGCAGCAGCGTGGGCGCCATGGACGGCCCCGTCACCTCGGCGGCCCCGAACGGCAGGACGCCCCTCACGCGCTCGGTCTCCTGTGACAGCTCCGGCATCCCGGCACCTCCCCGTCCTATCCTCCACGAGTCCCAGTCTGACCCCGGACTTTTGTCCTAAGCCCATGGGGGCACTCGCGAAAAGCCGTCCCTCACGGAGTAATGTCCCACCTGAGAAGACGATCACGAGGAAGGACAGCTCAATGCTTTCCCGCCTGTTTGCCCCCAAGGTCAAGGTCAGCGCACACTGCGACCTGCCCTGCGGTGTGTACGACCCCGCCCAGGCCCGCATCGAGGCGGAGTCGGTGAAGGCCGTCCAGGAAAAGATGGCCGCCAACGACGACGCGCACTTCCAGGCCCGCGCCACCGTCATCAAGGAGCAGCGCGCCGAGCTCGCCAAGCATCACGTCTCGGTGCTGTGGAGCGACTACTTCAAGCCCCCGCACTTCGAGAAGTACCCGGAGCTGCACCAGCTGGTCAACGACGCCCTCAAGGCCCTCTCGGCCGCGAAGGCCTCGACCGACCCGGCGACGGGCCAGAAGGCTCTCGACTACATCGCCCAGATCGACAAGATCTTCTGGGAGACGAAGAAGGCCTGACCTCGCGTCACGCTCTCTGACCTGCGGTCGCTCCGGCCGCAGCGCCTTCCTGACCGCACCCGGTCCGCAGGCCGCCCCACACGGCGTCCACCGCGGTCCGGGTGCGGTCGTTTCTTCTGCCTCCCGTACTTGCTGCCCCGGCCGCACGGGACCGGTCCCGCCCGCCGGTTCGCGGATCTCATCGGTTCTGCGGCATGTGGCCCGGACTCCGCAGAGGGACCCGCCGGCCCATGAGCATGGGGTGGGTCATGGCCAGGAACCACGTGTCGGACCTGACGTCGAGCCCCCGGGCCTCGGCTATCCGCCGGCACTCGCGCACGTCGTCGAAGCCGACGATCCAGCGGGGCCGCGCGACGGCGGTGACACTGTGCACCTCGTGCCGTGAGTCGCTCAGGTCGTCGGTCTGCAGCGCGACGAGTCTGCGCGGGGAGATCACCTCGGACAGCGCCCGGGCGACGGGACTGTACTCGGGCAGCAGCGCCACCGGTTCGCCGTCGAAGTGCACCAGCCCGACCAGCTCGATACGGGGCAGACCCCGGCGGGTGACGGCCAGCCGGGCGGCCGGGGTGCGGGCCAGGACCTCCCGGCACTCCTGCTCGCTCAGCCGGGCCCGGTGGTCCGGCTCGCTCCGCTCACGCTCGTCCACGCCTCGGCCCTCCGCCGGCGCCCGCGCACGCCGACATGGGCGCACTCGGATCGCGTCCGATGTGGGGGTGCCTGCCGGGGTCCCGGGCCGACGCTCCGGACCGGCTGAACCGGCGCGGGAGCGCGTACTCACTCTCGTACGGCGATCGGGCCCCGGCAAGGCGCTGTCCGGTCAGGCGGGAACACCGCGCCCGGAGGCCTTGTCGCACGGCGACCCCGGTTCGTCGAGGAAGATGAAGGTGCGCTCGAGCCGGGAGAGCCGCAGGACGCGACGGACCTTGGCGGGGGTGCGGGCGAGCCGCAGTTCGAGGCCGCTCGGGCACGTCCGGTTCCTGAGGCGGACCAGCAGGCGCAGACCGCCGGCGTCCAGGAAGGTCACCGCGCCGAGATCCACGACGACGCCGGTGAGGGCCGGATCCCGGTGCAGGTCGAGGAGTTCGGTCATTCGCGGGAACAGTTCCTGGTCGGCCCAGGCGTCCAGTTCGCCCCGTGGCAGGAGTATCAGCGTGTCGCCTGTGATCCGGTGGCGCAGGCCGAAGGTGACGTGATGGGTGCCCATGGCCCACCTCAGTGATCTTTCCAGGAGTGTTCTCTCCGGGAAGCACGGAAACGCGAGGGCGCGGCTGGGGGGACGCGCGGCGGACGCCACCGAGGTCTTGGGCGGCACCGAAGTGCTACTCACCATCGTGCCCGGTCACGCGCGGTCGTACGCCGTATACAGGGTGGTTCTTGTTGGTGGTTGCACGCATCGACCGCCCCCTGCGCACGCCGTCGCGCGAAGGGCGTGCGCGGCGGCTCGCGCCGACCGGTGTCACTCCAGGGCGGCGAGTACAAGGGCCGGTTCGAGAGTGCGGCGGACCAGTGCCTGGGCGGTCGAGGTCAGCCGGTTGCCGTTGAGGCCGCTGTAGGCGAGCAGGGCCTCCATCGCACGCGCGGGTTCGAGCTGCCCGTGCTCGGCGAGCATCCCCTGCGCCATCTCGACGGTGGCCTTGGCCGCGACGGCCGCCTGGACGTGGGTAAGGATGTCCATGGGCCTGGCGGGGTCCGGGCTCCAGTGGACCAGCGCCACGGCGGCCACGTCGGCGAGCGCCTGGGCGAGGCGCAGGCCGCCCGGCGGCAGCCCGGCCGGCGCGCTGAGCAGGAGACTCACGGAACCGATGGTCTGGCGGTTCACCCTCAGCGGCACCGCGTGCGCGGCGCCGTAACCGGCTTGCCTGGCCTGGGCCGAGAAGCGCGGCCAGCGGTCGCCGGATTCGTCGAGCCGGACGGCGTCCACCGGCAGCCGGGTCCGGTAGGAGTCCCGGCCGGGGCCTTCCCGGGTCTGCGTCTGCACCAGCTCGGCCCCGTCCGCATGGGCGGAGACCGACATCGTACGGAGGTCGCCGCGGGCCGTGGCCATCATGACGCTGACCGTGTCGGCACCCACGATCGCGACGCAGTGTCCGGCCAGGCGGTCCAGCAGGACGACCGGGTCGAACCCGTCGGCCAGCGTGTCGGACAGCCCCACGAACGCCTCAGCGAGCTGCTCTTCACGGGTCATGACCGGTCACCGTCTCCTTCGTCTCCGAGCCGACCGCGGCCCCTTGGTTGATCGTCGTCGCCTTCTGGCCGGAAACGCAGAGTGCGGGCCAGGACCTCCTGTGCCACCTCGGTGATCGTGAGCCCTCCCGCGAAGGCGTGGGCCCGCAACCGGTCCAGGGCCTGCTCGGGATCCGCCCCGAGCTGGACCATGACCATGCCGACGGCCTGATGGACCTCGATGTGGTCGGCCTCCGCGGCGTCCACCCAGGACGCTACTCCAGCTTCGTCGCTGGACGAGAGGCCGTCCGAGGCAGCTTCGAGGTTCAGTACGGCGAACGTGACCGCGTCCCTCACCAGGAGCGCGATCCGCAGGTCACGCGAGGACAGGGCGCCGGCGGTGTCCCGGTAGAGATCGAGGGTGCCGATCGCCAGCGCGCCGGCTCCGAGCGGCAGCGAGAAGACCGCCCGGACGCCCAACTCGACGGCCTGCTGGGCGAAGACCGGCCAGCGACGCGCGTCCGGCCCTCCGGTGAGGTCGGGTGCGAGCACCGGGGCGGCCCGGTCGAGGGCGCTCTGGCAGGGACCGTCGCCCAGCGTGTACTGCGCCTCGGCGAGGAGTGCCGCCGTGTCGTCACTGGCGCACCACAGCGCCCGGGCGGTTCTGCTGCCGGTGATCGAGATCGAGGCGCCGGTGACGGGCAACAGGTCCACGCAGGCTCCGCACAGCAGCTCGGGCACCCTGTGCACCTCGCTGGAGGAGGCCAGGGCCGTGAAGGCCTCGGTGACCCGGCGACGGTCCTCGGCCTCGGACGGCTGCCTGCGCCCGGGCCATTCGCCCTCGCCGCCGCGGCTCTCGAACCGCATCGGCTTCACCTCCGCCCGGTCGCGCGACCAGCATGATCCACCAGTATCGCCCCTGCCTGCTCCCCCGGCGGGCCACCACCCGCCCATCGCGCGCTGTCACCTCACGACGCTCTCGCCCCCAGTCTCGCCCTCCCGCCCGGTATCGGCTCGTACCGGCGCGGACCCCCGCGGTTGCGGCGCACATCTGCTGGAGCCCGTACCGCCTTCGACCATGATGGCCCTTCGACCGTGGCCGCGCGCGACTCGGGCGGCCGTTGGTTCGCGGCTTTCCGGTCACGCCTCGGGGTGCCGTCCATGCGTGGCCGATCACCCTCTGTTCCGCACTGTCGGCCCGCATCAGGGTGACCGCTGCCGAGGACCCCGGCGCAGCACTGCGTACGCCTCGTACGACCGCCGTCGCGAACACGTCTGCGCCAGGGACTCCCCGCACCGATCCCCCTACGCCGAACGGGGAGTGATCCGGTCCCACGAGCAACCTGGTCGGCTACGTCACCGCGCGGCTCGCCGCGCGCTCGTCGGAGACGGAGAAACCGGGAACAGCCCCGTGTGACACGCCCTTTGTCCGGGACCGCAGAACCGCGTCCCGGAAATTGCCACCGTCCTAAACACACCGTAGTCACGCGGTGGCACCATGTGCTTGGCTGTCACCTGGAACGAACAACAACGCGGTTCAGCGGTGGGACGGGGGTACTCGGGGGCCGTCCGTTCCGGTTCGGCATTCCTTCCAAGCCGTCAGGAACCATGTGATGAGCACCGACCCGCTCGACGCCTCCCGCTCGCAGGAACTGGCCGCGAATCTCCTCACCCTGGTCGACGCTCCGGCCCGGGGCGAGAGCGAGGACCATCTCCTGCGACGGCTTACGCATGTCATGGTCCGCGTACCGGGAGTGGAGGCGGCTGCCTTCAGTCTGATCGGCCCGGAGGGCGGTCCCTGGCGGATGGCCGCGTCGGACGATCGCAGTCGTCGGCTGGAGTGCCTACAGGCCGAGTCGCGGGTGGGGCCCCTCCTGGACATCTCATGCGGCGGAGGCCCCCTCGCCAACATTCCGATGTCCCACCCGCACAGCCGGACCCGCTGGCCCCGCTTCACGAGCCGTGCCCTGGCCGAGGGCTTCACCGCCGTCACGGCCCTGCCCCTGGCTCATCGGGACCGTCCGCTGGGCGCGCTCGACCTCTACCACCAGTACGGCCGGCTGGAGCCGTCAGGCATCCGGTGGGCCCGGCTCCTCACCGACGCCGCGGCCGTCGGCCTGGCCCATCGCGATCTGCTGCGCGACGCGCTCGTGCGGAGCGACCAGTTGCAGAACGCGCTGAACAGCCGGGTCGTCATCGAACAGGCCAAGGGCATCCTCGCGGAACGCCTCGACTGCGACCTCCAGGAGGCGTTCGAGCAGTTGCGCGGCCATGCCCGCGCGAACCGGATGAAGCTCACCGATCTGGCCGCCCTGACCGTCGGCAACCCGTCCGACAGCTCGCCCTTCCCGCGTCAGCACCGGGCCCGCTGACCGGCCGCCGCCCGATCCGTCGCCCGGTCGCCCATACGCTGCTGCGCGAGCACGCCCGCTCCCACCGGCGCCGGATCTCGGCCGTGGCCCAGGAGGTCCTGGACGGCATCGGGGAGCTCGCGCTCTTCGGGCCCGCGGACTGAGCCGGCCGGTCCGGGGGCGCTGTCAGTGGGCCGTGGGATGCTGACGGCATGACCACGCAGGACCTGATCCGACTGCGCAAGGCACGCGACCGGATGGACCGTGAGTACGCCGAGCCGCTGGACGTGCCCATGCTCGCGCGCACCGCGCTGATGTCCCCGGGCCACTTCCAGCGCAGCTTCCGCGCCGCCTTCGGCGAGACTCCGTACGGCTATCTCATGACGCGGCGCATGGAGCGGGCGAAGGCACTGCTGCGGCGCGGTGACCTGAGCGTCACGGAGGTCTGCTTCGCGGTGGGCTGTACGTCGCTCGGTTCGTTCAGCTCCCGCTTCACGGAGCTGGTCGGCGAGACACCGAGCGCGTACCGGGCGCGCTCGCACGAGCCCGGGGCGTCGATCCCGGCGTGCGTGGCGAAGATGTACACGCGACCGGTGCGCCGAGCGGCGGCGAAGCCTCTAGCGTGAGGCCATGGACCTCAAAATCGCACAGTGCTTCATCTCGGTCGACGACCACGACCGGGCGCTCGCCTTCTACCGCGACGTGCTGGGCCTGGAGGTCCGTAACGACGTCGGTTTCGAGGGTATGCGCTGGGTGACGGTCGGTCCGCCGCTCCAGCCGGACGTGGAGATCGTCCTGGAACCGCCTCTCGCCGATCCGAACGCACCGGCGGCGGACCGGCGGGCCGTGGCCGAGCTGCTGGCCAAGGGGCTCCTGCGGGGCGTCATCTTCACCACGGAGAACTGCGACGCGACGTACGAGCGGCTGCTCGCCGCGGAGGCCGACATCATCCAGGAACCGATGGACCAGCCGTACGGGGTCCGTGACTGCGCGGTCCGCGACCCCGCGGGCAACCTGCTGCGCTTCACCCAGCGCAAGTGACGGGAGCCGCCACCGGCTGTCGGCGGCTGGTGGCGGCTGTGGGGTGTCGGGGTCAGGTTTCCCGTTCCGTGCCGGGGCGGGACTCCTCGGGCGGTGACCCCGGGCCGGTCATGAGCGCGGGCTCCTCCCCCGCCTCGTAGCTCGCGCACCGGGGGTTGTGGCAGGGGCCGGGGCCCCACACGGGCACGAAGACGCCCAGGGTCTTGTGCCGACGCACGACCGTGTCGACGGACTGCTCGCAGACCGGACAGAGGGACTCATCGCTGGCCATGCCCCCAGAATATTGCGGGACGGGTCGGGCCGACAGCCGGGCGGCAACCCCGGAATCAGCGCTTCCCGCTGTACGTCCGCTCGACCGCCCCCTCACCGGTCACGCGGCGGCGAGTGCGACGGTTCGCGCCACATGGGCCACATGAACGGCCCTGCGGGCAACGCCACCGGCCGGCCCGTGAACGCGAACCCGAGCCGCTCGTAGAGACCCCGGCTCCGCTCACCGCTCGCCTCCAGATACGCGGCCCGCCCCTCCCCGTCGCACCGTTCGAGCACCCGCTCGACGAGAGCGGTCCCGAGCCCCTCCCCCTGCCGCTCCGGTCTGACGGCGATCATCCACAGATATTCGTGAGCCGCGCCCGCCGGGTGCGCCTCGGCGGTCAGCCGGGCGACCAGCTCGACCCGTTCGTTGCCGGGATCGACGGCCGCGCGCAGTCGGGCCGGTCCCTCCTCGTCCTCCTCCTGCGGCCCCGCAGGTATCGACAGCCACAGCGCGCAGGCCGAGCCGTCCTCCGTGACGTCCGCGTATCCCGCGTCGAGCACGATGTCGAGGAAGGCCCCCATCAGCAGGGGATGCGTACGCCGCCGGTGGTCCGCGCCGGGAAAGATCCAGCTGCTCACCGGGTCGTCCTGGAAGGCCTCGTCCAGGAGCCGCGTCACCTCCTCACGGTCGGTCTCGCCCGCTCTTCGTATCGCCACGCCCATGCCCCACCCCTTTGCCTCAACGGCCGCTGTTCGCTTGGCCGTTGCAGCCTAAGGGCTGTCCCGCGGGCGATCACCCGGGCGGGGGTGGCGGGTCCCGCGCACCGTGGGGATGCGCGGGGCCCACCGATACCGGAGCCTCTGCGCCCCGCCGCGCCGTCAGGTGCCGCACGGGACGGAGAACTCCGGTGTCTCAGACGGCCTCCCTCATGAGGTCCGCCGGGTCACGAACTCCGCCAGCGACAGCAGGCCTTCCGCCGCCTCCGGGTCCGGGACCGCACGGAAGAGATGGCCCAGGGCCCGTGCCATCCGGTCGGCGGCCTGCGTCTGGGCCCAGTCGCGACCGCCCGCCCGCTCGACGGCCACAACCGTGCGCTCCAGATCGCCGTCGCGATAGGGAAGCCGGTACAACTCGGCGAGTTCGGCCGCGGCCGGTGTGCCGGAGGCGAGCGCCGCGACCACCGGGAGGGACTTCTTGCGGGCCATGAGGTCCGCGCCGGCCGGCTTGCCGGTGCGTCCCGGGTCCCCCCAGATACCGATCACGTCGTCGATGAGCTGGAAGGCCAGCCCCGCCTCGCGCCCGAACGCGTCCAGCGCCGCGACATCCTCGTCGTCCGCGCCCGCGTACAGCGCCCCCAGCGCGCACGCGCACCCCAGGAGCGCACCGGTCTTGGCCTCCGCCATGGCCAGCACCTCGTCCAGCGTGATGTCGTCGGGAGCACGACGCTCCATCGCGGTGTCGGCCTGCTGTCCCGCACAGAGCTCGACGACACACCCGGCGAGCCGCGCGGACGCCGCCGCGGACGCCGGATGGGGATCCTCGGCGAGCAGGCGGTGCGCCAGTGCCTGCAAGGAGTCCCCCGCGAGGACCGCGTCGGCGTCACCGAACACGGTCCACGCGGTGGGCCGGTGTCTGCGGGTGGTGTCCCGGTCCATCACGTCGTCGTGCAGCAACGTGAAGTTGTGCACCAGCTCCGCCGCGGCGGCCGCCCGTACGGCCGCCGTCCGTTGGCCGCCGAGTGCCCCGGCCGCGGCCAGTACGAGCGCGGGGCGGATGGCCTTGCCCGCGTTCCCCGCCGCCGGGGTACCGTCCGCGTGCTCCCACCCGAAGTGATGGAGCGCGACCCGGCGCAGCGGGCCGGGCAGCGACTCGACGGCCCGGCGCAGTTCCGGTTCGACCGAGACCCGGGCCCTGTCGAGGATGACGACCGCCTCCTGTCCGTCGGGCGAGCCGTGCGGCCCGGCAGGTGCCGGCCCCTGCTCCGGGACCAGCACCTCCCCCACCGTCCGTGCCCCGGCCCGCGTCTGCGTCCGCGTCTCCGTCATGGACTCACCCGGCAAGCCGCCCCGCAGGACACGGACGTCACCGCCAGCGGCCGATCTCGACGTTCTCCAGGACACCGAGCGCGTCGGGCACCAGGACCGCGGCGGAGTAGTACGTGGTCACCAGGTACGACATGATCGCCTGCTCGCTGATGCCCATGAACCGCACGGACAGGCTCGGCTCGATCTCGTCCGGGATGCCCGACTGCTGGAGTCCGACGACCCCCTGCTCCGCCTCGCCCGTACGCATGGCGATGATCGACGTCGTCCTGGCCTCGGTCACCGGGATCTTGTTGCACGGGTAGATCGGCACTCCGCGCCAGGTGGGAATGCGGTTGCCCGCCACGTCCAGTGTCTCCGGGACGAGGCCCCGCTTGTTGAGCTCACGGCCGAACGCGGCGATCGCCCGGGGGTGGGCGAGCAGCATCTTGGTGCCGCGCCGCCTGGTGAGCAGTTCGTCGAGGTCGTCCGGGCTCGGTACGCCGTCGTGCGGCTGGAGCCGCTGGTCGTACTCGCAGTTGTTGAGCAGCCCGAACTCGCGGTTGTTGATGAGCTCGTGCTCCTGGCGCTCCTTCAGCGCCTCCACCGTGAGCCGCAACTGCTGCTCGGTCTGGTTCATGGGCTGGTTGTAGAGGTCGGCCACGCGGGTGTGGATGCGCAGCACGGTCTGGGCGACGCTCAGTTCGTACTCCCGTGGCGCCGCGTCGTAGTCGACGTACGTCCCGGGGATGGCGGGCTCTCCGGTGTGGCCGGCCGCGAGGTCGATCTCCTTCTCGCCGTACTTGTTGGCGCGCTGGTGCGGGATCGCGCGCAGTTGCGCGAGGTGTTCACGCAGGGACTCGGAGCGCTCCGCGATCGCGTCGAAGTGCGTGCGGGGCAGGACGAGGACCGTGCACGCGGTGGTCGCGCGGGCCGTGTACTCCCAGATGGCGTCCGGGTCGAGGATCGCCTGCTCGCCGAAGTAGGCGCCGTCCGCGAGCGTCCCGAGCTCCGCGTCGTCGCCGTACGGGCCCGTGCCGATCTTCTCGACCCTGCCGTGTGCCAGCAGGAACACCTCGTCGGCGGGGCTGCCGAAGGAGGCGAGCACGCCGCCCGGCTCGAACTCCCGCTGTTCGCAGCGCGCGGCGAGCTCGGTGAGCACCTCCTGGTCCCCGTAGGTGCGCAGCGCCGGCAGTTCGCCGAGTTCGGCGGGGATGACCTGGACGCGGTCACCGGTCTTCACGAAGGTGACGCGGCCGTCTCCCACGGAGTAGCTGAGCCTGCGGTTCACCCGGTACGTGCCGCCCTGCACGTTCACCCATGGCAGCATGCGCAGCAGCCATCGTGAGCTGATCTCCTGCATCTGTGGTGCGGACTTGGTGGTCGTGGCCAGGTTCCGCGCCGCGGAGGTGCCGAGACTCTTCTGCGGCTGATCCTGGTCCGCGCGGATCTCTTCGCCTACCGACATGAAAATGTCCTCCCGATCGTGCAATGGGCTGCGACGCCCACACTTCCATCACGGAACGTGCTGGTGCTATTACACGAAAGAGGGGGAATGGATCTTCGCGAAGCGGGGCATACTGCGGGCGCCCGGCCAGGGCGGCCGGGGAACTCCAAGATCCGACGGCCCGTTGAACAGGCAGAACGCACGACGACGGAGGAGACGGCCATGGCAGGCTTCCTGGACCGAGCGAAGGAACAAGCACAGCGCGGCCTCACCCAGGGCAAGCAGAAGATCGACGAGGTCCAGGCACAGCGGACCGGCGGCGATCTGCTGAAGACCCTCGGCGCTGCCTATCTCGCGGAACGGCGCGGCAGCGGCTCCCCGCAGGCCACGCAGCAGGCGCTCCAGGCGGTGGAGAGCCACATCGCGACGCACGGGGACGGCTTCCTGCGCGCCTAGCGAACGGCGTCCGACTTCCCGCACGTGGCCCCCGGCCCGGGGAACGGATGGTCGGCGCACGGGAGTTGCGGGTACAAGCAGCGGTACGAGGCGGTCACGGCGGGTGGCCGTCGCGCCCTGTGAGGAGGCGGCCATGGCCTCACCCATGTCCGCGGGCAGATTTCTGAGCCGGCTCAAGGCGGAGGAGATCACCGTCGTCGAGGTCGGCGACTGGGAGCATCACAACCGCAACCACAAGGGGCCGTGGGGCCCGGTCCACGGCGTGATGATCCACCACACGGTGACCTCGGGCAGCAAGCGTACGGTCGAGATCTGCCGCGACGGTTACAGCGGGTTGCCGGGCCCGTTGTGCCACGGCGTGGTCACCAAGGACGGCCGCGTCCACCTCGTCGGTTACGGCCGGTCCAATCACGCGGGCCTCGGTGACGACGACGTCCTGCGCGCGGTCATCGCCGAGACGGCCCTGCCGTCGGACAACGAGGCGAACACCGACGGCAACCGCCACTTCTACGGCTTCGAGTGCGAGAACCTCGGCGACGGCGAGGATCCCTGGCCCGAGGCACAGCTCGACGCCGTCGCGCGGGCCGCGGCGGCGGTCTGCCGCCACCACGGCTGGACGGAGCGCTCGGTGATCGGTCATCTGGAGTGGCAGCCGGGCAAGATCGACCCCCGCGGCTTCACGATGGCCGCCATGCGGGCCCGCGTGCGCGCCCTCCTGCGGTGACGGCCGGGCCTCCCGCGCCGACAATGGGGAGGTGACCGGCCCCGACATCCCCGAAGCAGCCACCCCCGACCCGGACCTCGGCGTCCTGCGACCGCGGCTGCCGTCGCCGCTGCGGGAGGTCGTGGACGAGCGCTTCGCGCGCCACGGGGTGCGGCTGCTGCTCAAGCGGGACGACCTGATCCACCCGGAGCTGATCGGCAACAAGTGGCGCAAGCTGGCCCCGAACCTGCGCGCGGCGGCCGGCCGTACGGTCCTGACCTTCGGCGGCGCGTACTCGAACCATCTGCGGGCCACCGCGGCGGCCGGGCGCCTCCTTGGCCTGCCCACCGTCGGCGTGGTCCGCGGCCAGGAGCTCGCCGACCGCCCTCTGAACCCGTCCCTCGCCCGGTGCGCCGCCGACGGCATGCGGCTCCATTTCATCGACAGATCGACATACCGCCGCAAGAGCGAGCCGGAGACCCTGGCCGCGCTCCTGCGCTCGACCGCCTGCGAGGACGCGTACGTGATCCCGGAGGGCGGCAGCAACGCCCTCGCCGTGCGCGGCTGCACGGCGCTCGGCGAGGAGCTGGGCGAGCACGCCGACGTCGTCGCGCTGGCCTGCGGCACGGGCGGCACCCTGGCGGGGCTGGCGGGCGGCCTCCCGCCCGGCGGGCGCGCGCTGGGCATACCGGTCCTCAGGGGCGGCTTCCTGAGCGCCGGCATACGCGCCCTCCAGGAGGAGGCGTTCGGCGGCCCGCGCGGCGACTGGTCCCTCGACGACCGGTTCCACTTCGGCGGCTACGCCCGTACGCCTCCCGAACTCGACGCGTTCGCCGACGACTTCGAGCAGCGCCACGACCTGCCCGTCGAACGTCTCTATGTCGCCAAGTCGCTGTACGGACTCGTCACACTCGCGGCGGAGGGCGCGTTCACGCGCGGGACGACGGTCGCGGCCGTGATCACGGGCCGCCCTTAGGTCCCCTCGCGGAACGCGGCGGCCTCCTCCAGGTCCAGGCGCCGCAGGAGGGTCCGCAGCATCTCGTCGTCGATGAAGCGGCCGTCCCGCAGCTTCACGAACACCGCGCGCTCGGCGCCGATCATCTCCCGGGACAGCCGCCGGTACGTGTCGTCCACGGTCTCGCCGGTGACGGTGTTGACCTGCCCGAGCCGTTCCCAGACGGCGTTGCGGCGGCGCTCGAGGACCGTGCGCAGCCGGTCCGCCAGCGGTGGCGGAAGGGTGTTGCGCTCGTCGGAGAGGAGTTCGTCCAGGCGCCGCTCGGCGGCCCGGGACGCCTGCGCCTGGGCGTTCGCCTCGGCGAGGGTCTCGGCCTGCTGGTCCCGCGCGGGGAGGTTCAGCACGCGGATCAGCGGCGGCAGGGACAGTCCCTGCACGACGAGCGTTCCGATCACCGTCGTGAAGGTCAGGAAGAGGATCATGTTGCGGCCGGGGAAGTCCTCGCCGCCGTCCGCGGTGAGCGGGATCGAGAAGGCGATGGCGAGCGAGACCACGCCTCTCATGCCGGCCCAGCTGATGACGAAGGACCCCTTCCAGGTGGGGTTCTCCTCCCGTTTCCTGATCCGCGCGGACAGCAGGCGCGGCAGGTAGGTCGCGGGGTACACCCAGGCGAAGCGAGTCGCGACGACGATCACGAAGAGGGCCACCGCGTACCAGGCCGCGCGCGCTCCCTCGTACTCGCCGAGGCCCCTGAGAATCACCGGGAGCTGCAGGCCGATGAGGGCGAAGACCGCCGACTCCAGGATGAACGCGACCATCTTCCAGACCGCCTCCTCCTGGAGCCGGGTCGCGAAGTCGACCTCCCAGTTGCGGTGGCCCAGGTAGAGCGCGACGACGACCACGGCGAGCACTCCGGAGGCGTGCACCTGTTCGGCGACCGCGTAGGCGAAGAAGGGGGTCAGCAGGGAGAGGGAGTTCTGCAGCAGGGCCTCCGTCAAGTGCGTGCGCATCCAGTGGATCGGCACCATCAGGACGAGTCCGACGCCGACGCCGCCCAGCGCCGCGAGCAGGAACTCGCCGATGCCGCCCGCCCAGGTCGCGCCCTCGCCGACGGCGGCGGCGACGGCCACCTTGTAGGCGGTGATCGCGGTCGCGTCGTTCACCAGCGACTCGCCCTGCAGGATCGTGGTGACCCGCGACGGCAGCCCCACCCGGCGCGCCACCGCGGTGGCCGCGACCGCGTCCGGCGGCGCCACGACCGCGCCGAGCACCAGCGCCGCGGTGAGCGACAGGTCCGGCACGATCATGTACGCGGCCCAGCCGACGGCGAACGTCGCGAACAGCACGTACCCGACCGACAGCAGCGCGACCGGGCGGACCTGCGCCCGCAGGTCGAGGTACGAGCTGTCCGTGGCGGCCGTGTAGAGCAGCGGGGGCAGCAGCAGCGGCAGGACCACGTGGGGGTCGAGGGTGTATTCGGGCACCCCGGGCACGTACGAGACGAGCAGCCCCGCCGCCACGAGGAGCAGCGGTGCGGGCACCGGAGTGCGGCGTGCGGCGCCCGCCACCGCGGCGCTGCCCGCGATCAGCAGGAGCAGGGGCATCACATGCATCGGTATCGGCCCGCTTTCATTTCCGCGCGGATTCGCGCACACCCGACGTAATCTGGCAATCATGAAACAGTGCACGCACGCCGACGCGCTGCCGCATCCGGAACCCGCGCCGCTGAGCGACACCTGCCTCGAATGTCTGGCGGTGGGCTCGCATCCGGTGCAGCTGCGGCTGTGCCTGGACTGCGGTCATGTGGGCTGCTGCGACTCGTCGCCGCTGCGGCACGCGACGGAGCATCACAAGGAGACCGGTCATCCGATCATGCGGACCTTCGAGCCCGGTGAGAGCTGGCGCTGGTGCTTCGTCGACCACGTGCTGGTGTGACGTGGGTTCCGGACGGTTCGATGCTCTGACGTCTGGGTACGTCAATCCGGCGCGCGCTCTTCCCAATTGGGCCCGCAGACCCCTAGCCACTGTGCGTATACATAGGTTTACTATGAGTGACAGCAAGGGGTTGGGGTCCCGGGGACAGGAAACCTGAGAGCGCGATAGCGTCACCGCTGAAACACATGGCGCGTTACCCCGGGGGGCGACCCTCGGCCCCCGAAAGAGCTTGTACCACCTTGGAGGTGAGGGTGTCCCAGATCGCAGGCGAGCCCGCGACCCAGGACTTCGTGGAAGTCCGGCTGCCGGCTGCGGGTGCCTACCTGTCGGTGCTGCGTACGGCCACGGCCGGCCTCGCGGCGCGCTTGGACTTCACCCTCGACGAGATCGAGGATTTGCGTATCGCGGTGGACGAGGCGTGCGCGATCCTCTTGCAACAGGCGGTGCCGGGCTCCGTGCTCAGCTGTGTCTTCCGCCTGATCGACGACTCGCTTGAGGTGACTGTCTCGGCCCCGACCACCGACGGCCACGCCCCCGCGCGGGACACCTTTGCCTGGACCGTGCTGTCGGCCCTCGCAGGCAAGGTCTCCTCCTCGGTGGCCGATGACAAAACCGTTTCGATCAGCCTCTACAAACAGCGCGGCGCGGGACCCGGGCCGGCGTGAGGAACGGGGACGGGCCGGTGCGGGACGAAGAGCGCGGCACACGGGAGCTTTCCGTCGCGGGCGAAGGCGGCCCGGGCGGGCCCCGGCGTCTGGCGGAGGGCGTCGACGGCATCCCCGAGCAGCAGGCCCGGCCGCACCCGGAGGACGGCAGTTCCCCGGCGGCCGGGGCGGCTCGGGGAGAGCCGGCCGACCAGGACGGGCGCGAGGCGCTCTCCGGCAGTGACGGGCGACAGGATCCAGACGTTGCCGCGCAGTGGGGGTCCCCCCGGACGGAGTCTGGGGGGACGTCCTTGGAAGGGCGGCGGCGGGTGACGGGCGGGATCATGAGCGAGCAGCACGAACACGAGCGAAACGCCGACAACGGCGCGTCGGGATCACAGCACGACCCCCACAACAGGAGCGGGGCGCGGGCCAAGTTCATCGAGCTGCGCGAACTGGACGGCGCCAGCGCGGAGTACGCGGAGCTGCGCAATCAGCTGGTCCGCATGCACCTGCCGCTTGTGGAGCACCTCGCGCGCCGTTTCCGCAACCGCGGCGAGCCGCTGGACGACCTCACCCAGGTCGCGACCATCGGCCTGATCAAGTCGGTCGACCGGTTCGATCCGGAGCGCGGCGTCGAGTTCTCGACGTACGCGACTCCCACGGTCGTCGGTGAGATCAAGCGGCACTTCCGGGACAAGGGCTGGGCGGTACGGGTGCCGCGCCGGCTGCAGGAGCTGCGCCTCGCGCTGACCACGGCGACCGCGGAGCTCTCGCAGCAGCACGGCCGCTCCCCCACCGTGCACGAGCTGGCCGAGAAGCTGGGCATCTCGGAGGAGGAGGTCCTGGAGGGCCTGGAGTCGGCCAACGCGTACTCCACGCTGTCCCTGGACGTCCCTGACACGGACGACGAGTCCCCGGCCGTCGCGGACACGCTCGGCTCCGAGGACGAGGCCCTGGAGGGCGTCGAGTACCGGGAGTCCCTCAAGCCGCTCCTGGAGGACCTGCCCCCGCGCGAGAAGCGCATTCTGCTGCTGCGTTTCTTCGCGAACATGACCCAGTCGCAGATCGCCCAGGAGGTCGGCATCTCGCAGATGCACGTCTCCCGGCTGCTGGCCCGGACGCTGGCCCAGCTCCGCGAGAAGCTGCTGGTGGAGGAGTAGGCGCCCGTTCGTACGGCTCGCGCCCCGCGAGGGGCGCGGCGGACCGCAGGAGAGCTACTCCCGGGCCGCGCCCGGCCCGGTGATTCCCAGGGCCCGCGTCGTCTCCGGGTTCAGGATCAGTACGAGCGTCGCGACCGCCACCACCGCCAGGGCGATCCCCCCGGGGATGGCGAGACTGTCGGCCTGGAGCAGGTTGTACGCGACGGGCAGCGCCATGATCTGCGTGATGATCGTGGGCCCCCGGCTCCAGCTGCGCCGCAGCAGCAGCCCCCGTGCGGCCAGCAGCGGCAGCAGGGCGAGCGCGATCAGCGTCACGCCCCCGGTGACCGCCTGGCTGCGGTCGTCCGGATGGCCGGTGAGGCCCATCACCAGCAGGTAGACGCCCCCGGCGACGAGGGCGATCCCCTCCAGCGCGACGAGCGCCGCCGCCGTGGTCAGCCGCCCGGGGCGGGGTTCGGCGCCGACGTCTTCCGGGGTGGGATTCCGCTGAGAGCTCACCCCTGAAGGGTAGCCCTCGCCCCCGGTCCGCCCACGGCCCCGGGCCTCCCATCCTCACCTCGGTATGGGCCGAGTACCACGCGGTAGGTACGCTGCTTCGCATGCGTGCACTTCTTGTGGTCAATCCGGCAGCTACCACCACCAGCGCACGCACGCGTGACGTCCTGATCCACGCGCTGGCGAGCGAGATGAAACTGGAAGCGGTCACCACCGAGTACCGCGGCCACGCCCGGGACCTCGGCCGGCAGGCCGCGGAGAGCAAGGACATAGAACTGGTCGTGGCCCTCGGCGGCGACGGCACGGTCAACGAGGTCGTGAACGGTCTGCTGCACAACGGCCCCGACCCCGACCGGCTGCCCGGCCTCGCCGTCGTCCCCGGCGGCTCCACGAACGTCTTCGCCCGCGCCCTGGGCCTGCCCAACGACGCCGTCGAGGCGACGGGCGCCCTGCTGGACGCCCTGCGCGAGGGCCGGGAGCGCACGGTGGGTCTCGGCCTCGCCGCGGGCACACCGGGCAGCGAGGACGAGGGCGTCCCCTCCCGCTGGTTCACCTTCAACGCGGGACTCGGCTTCGACGCCGGCGTGGTCGGGAGGGTCGAACAGCACCGGGAGCGCGGCAAACGCTCCACCCACTCGCTCTATCTGCGCCAGGCGATGCGCCAGTTCTTCGGGGAGACCCACCGCCGCCGCGGCACCATCACGCTGGAGCGGCCGAGTTGCGACCCGGTGACCGATTTGGTGCTGTCGATAGTCTGCAACACCTCTCCGTGGACGTATCTGGGCAATCGCCCGGTGTACGCGTCACCTAAGGCCTCGTTCGATACCGGCCTCGACGTACTCGGTCTCAGCCGCATGTCGACGACCGCGGTTGCCCGGTATGGCACCCAGTTGCTCACTTCGTCCCTCGAGCGCGGACCCCATGGCAAGCACGCGGTGTCCCTGCACGACCTGACGGACTTCACCTTGCATTCGAAGGTCCCGCTACCCCTGCAGATGGACGGCGACCACCTCGGACTGCGTACGAGCGTCGCGTTCACAGGCGTTCGCCGTGCACTGCGTGTGATTGTGTGAGCGGAACGGGCTAAAGTCCTTCCACTCGAACGTTTAGGCCAGGATCCACCCCATGGAAGTACGGCTGTGATGTAGTCGACACCGAGGAATCAAAAAAAACTTTCCGGTAGGGGTTGTATCCGCCGCTGAGGTTTGCGAGTCTCTACGTGGCGCTCGGGACGGGCCGCAACATCGCCCCCACAGAGCGCCGGAACCCCTCCTCACTTCAAAGGACCACACCAGTCCGTCTGGTAGTCGGCCCTTCACTTGTTGAGGGATTCGTGAAAGCGTTCACATTCACAAGCAACGTGCATGTAATACCAAGGAGAGGTAGCAGCCATGGACTGGCGTCACAACGCCGTTTGCCGCGAGGAAGACCCGGAGCTCTTCTTCCCCATCGGCAACACCGGTCCTGCGCTGCTGCAGATCGAGGAAGCCAAGGCCGTCTGCCGTCGCTGCCCCGTCATGGAGCAGTGCCTGCAGTGGGCGCTCGAGTCCGGCCAGGACTCCGGCGTCTGGGGTGGTCTCAGCGAGGACGAGCGCCGCGCAATGAAGCGCCGCGCCGCCCGCAACCGGGCTCGTCAGGCTTCCGCCTGACACCCCACCCCGTAACAGCCTGAGCTTGGCGGCGCGTACAGCGCGTACGCATCTCCCGCCCCCGAGCCGCAGCGCGCAGAACCCCCCGATGCGCAACCGAATGACACTTTGAGCCCCGGATCACTCAGTGGTCCGGGGCTCATTACTGTCCCCGCAGGGGTGAAGATTACGCAGCGTGTTCGTGAAGTAGTGGTGCGGAAGGTGCCGGTGGTACGAGAGGTGCGAGGGTTTACGGGTGGGGCCGGTGGGGGCTCGGGTTACTTGGAAGTCCGTACCGGGATGTCCAGGACGACCTGGGTGCCGCGCTCGGGGGCCGGGACCATGTCGAAGGAGCCGCCCAGCTCGCCCTCGACCAGCGTCCGTACGATCTGCAGGCCGAGATTGCCGGAGCGGTGCGGGTCGAAGCCCTCGGGCAGACCCACGCCGTCGTCCTGGACCGTGACCAGCAGTCGGTTCTCCTTCGACGTGCCGCCGCGGACCGCCGACACTTCGACCGTGCCCCGCTCACCCTCGCGGAAGCCGTGCTCCAGGGCGTTCTGCAGGATTTCGGTGAGGACCATGGAGAGCGGGGTGGCGACCTCGGCGTCGAGTATGCCGAAGCGGCCCGTGCGCCGGCCGACGACCTTGCCCGGCGAGATCTCGGCAACCATGGCGAGCACCCGGTCGGCGATCTCGTCGAACTCCACGCGCTCGTCCAGATTCTGGGACAGCGTCTCATGCACGATCGCGATCGAACCGACCCTGCGCACCGCCTCCTCAAGGGCTTCGCGGCCCCGGTCGGACTCGATGCGGCGGGCCTGGAGACGCAGCAGGGCCGCGACCGTCTGGAGGTTGTTCTTCACCCGGTGGTGGATCTCCCGGATGGTCGCGTCCTTGGTGATCAACTCTCGCTCGCGGCGGCGCAGTTCGGTCACGTCGCGCAGGAGGACGAGGGAACCGACGCGCGTGCCCTTGGGCTTCAGCGGGATCGCGCGCAACTGGATCACGCCGTCGTCGCTCTCGATCTCGAACTCGCGGGGTGCCCAGCCGCTGGCGACCTTCTCCAGCGCCTCGTCCACCGGGCCCCGGGACGGGGCGAGTTCGGCGGTGGTCTGGCCGAGGTGATGGCCGACCAGGTCGGCGGCGAGGCCGAGCCGGTGGTACGCCGAGAGCGCGTTCGGTGACGCGTACTGGACGACGCCGTCCGCGTCCACCCGGATCAGGCCGTCGCCCACGCGGGGCGAGGCGTCCATGTCGACCTGCTGGTTCGGGAACGGGAAGGAGCCCGCCGCGATCATCTGGGCCAGGTCGGAGGCGCTCTGCAGATAGGTGAGTTCGAGGCGGGAGGGGGTGCGGACCGTGAGCAGGTTGGTGTTGCGGGCGATGACCCCGAGGACCCGGCCCTCCCTCCGTACGGGGATGGACTCCACCCGTACGGGGACCTCCTCGCGCCACTCCGGGTCGCCCTCGCGCACGATCCGGCCCTCGTCCAGGGCCGCGTCCAGCATGGGGCGCCGGCCGCGCGGGACGAGGTGGCCGACCATGTCGTCCTGGTACGAGGTGGGGCCGGTGTTGGGCCTCATCTGGGCGACCGAGACATAGCGGGTGCCGTCGCGGGTGGGGACCCACAGGACGAGGTCGGCGAAGGAGAGGTCGGAGAGCAGCTGCCACTCCGAGACCAGCAGATGCAGCCACTCGAGGTCGGAGGCACCGAGCGCGGTGTGCTGGCGTACGAGGTCGTTCATGGAGGGCACAGGTGCGAGCGTACCCGTCAGGTACGACAAGCCCCGAGATCAGCCACCTGCAAGGGCCCCGGAAGCACCCGCGGGCCGCGGCGCCTGAGAGGGACCCTCAACCCTCCCGGCACCGCAGCCCGGAGCAACATCGGCCGCGGGCTGTGCGGTCCCGATCGGCCGAGGATGAGGAACCGGTGCAGTCAGGGCAGAGAGCGCCGGGTCCTCGATCCGCCTTCCTGTGCGGGGAAGGCGGAGGCTTGGTCTTTCAGCTGCGCATGTGGCTTTGCCTGCAATTCTGGACTAGACCACTTCGGCTGTCCATGCGTTGCCGGATGTTTGTTGTCGTCCGCTTGTCCGACAACTCGCGTCCCTACTTTCACCACGCAGCCTAACCCCGGGTGGTTCACGGGCGGGAGCGGACGCGTGGGGCGAGTTGCGGTTGCGCGGGTGTTGACGCGGGGAGGCGGCGGCCCGGGAGGACGCGACTGGAGCGGAGTGCTCTGCTAGATTGGTCTATACCACATACGCAGGAGAGTTCCCCTTCAGAACGGCAGGCCCAGCGTGGAAGTTGTCATCGTTTCGGACGCCAAGGCGGGTGGCGAGCTCATTGCCGGGGCCATGGCGGAGCTGCTCCGCCGCAAGCCCGACGCCCTGCTCGGGGTGGCCACGGGTTCGACGCCGCTGCCCGTCTACCAGGCGCTGGCGGCGGCGGTGGGCGCCGGCGGGGTGGACGTCTCGCGGGCGCGGGTCGCGCAGCTCGACGAGTACGTGGGGCTGCCTCCCGAGCATCCCGAGTCGTACCGGTCGGTGCTGCGGCGCGAGGTGCTGGAGCCGCTGGGGCTCGATCTGGGCGCGTTCATGGGGCCGGACGGGACCGCGGAGGACGTACGGGCGGCGTGCGAGGCGTACGACAGGGCGCTCGCCGAGGCGGGCGGGGTGGACCTGCAACTGCTCGGGATCGGGACCGACGGGCACATCGGGTTCAACGAGCCGTGTTCCTCGCTGGTCTCCCGTACGCGGATCAAGACGCTGACCGAGCAGACGCGGGTGGACAACGCGCGGTTCTTCGACGGTGACATCGAGCAGGTGCCGCATCACGTGATCACCCAAGGGATCGGGACGATCCTGGAGGCGCGGCATCTGGTGCTGCTGGCGACAGGTGAGGGGAAGGCGGACGCGGTGGCGGCGACCGTGGAGGGGCCGGTGGCGGCGGTGTGTCCGGCGTCGGCGCTGCAGTTGCATCCGCATGCGACCGTGGTGGTGGACGAGGCTGCTGCGTCCAAGCTGAAGCTGGCGGACTACTTTCGGCACGCGTACTCCAACAAGCCTGCTTGGCAGGGCATTTAGCGGGGCTGTTGGCGCCGGCGGGTGGCGGGCGCGTGAAGGGTCCGGGTTCCCCCGTGGTGAACCCGGGCCCTTCGTGCGGGGGTGCCGTGCTGGCGGTGAGTTGTGGGGTGCGGGTGAGTCGCGGCTGGAGTGCGCAGTTCCCCGCGCCCCTAGAAAGCCGGGGCCGGGTGGTCTCGGGGATCAGGTTGTTGTGGTGAGGGTTTGGGCTGCTGCTTGGCCGCAGGCCTTGGCTGCGCCGTGGGTGGCGATGTGGAGGGTGCCCTGGGGTGGGGCCTGGGGGACGCCCATTTCGACCACGATCGTGTCCGGGCGGGAGGCGATCAGGGTGTCGAGGGCCTCGGCCATCCAGGCGTGGCGGTGGACGTCGCGGACCACGGCGACCACCCGGCGCTCTCCGGCGGCCGTGAGGACCTCGGCCCCCGCCCCCTCTCCCGTGAAGCTGCCGGTCTCCGTGCCCGGCAGCAGGCGCCGCAGTTCGGCGGCGACGCCCCACGGGGTCTCGTCCCCGACGGCGATGTTCGCGACCGGGGTGAGGGCGGCGACGTACGGGGCCTCGGTGAGGGGTGTGTAGTCGCTGCCGCGGGTGACCGTCAGCGCCCGGCGGGCCGCCACCAGCCCGATGTCGGGGGCCGGGGTGGTCAGGGGCGCGGGTGTGCTCCTGGCCGACGTCGTCCAGGACGCCAGCGCGCGGACCCGGGCCGCCGCGTCCGCCAGGCGTTCCTCGGGCAGTTCGCCCGTGCGGACCGCCGTGACCAGCGCGTCCCGCAGCCGCAGGACCGTCGCCTCGTCGGCGAGCCCCCCGCCCACGCAGATCGCGTCGGCGCCCGCGGCGATCGCGAGGACGCTGCCCCGCTCGATGCCGTAGGTCGCGGAGATGGCCTGCATCTCCATGCCGTCGGTGACGATCAGCCCGTCGAAGCCGAGCTCCTCGCGCAGCAGCCCGGTCAGGACGCGGCGGGAGAGGGTCGCGGGACGGTCCGGGTCGAGGGCCGGTACCAGGATGTGCGCGCTCATCACGGCCCGGGTGCCGGCGGCGATCGCCGCCCGGAAGGGCGCCAGCTCGCGGGCGTGCAGCACCGACAGGTCCGCGTCGATGCGCGGCAGCGCGTGGTGGGAGTCGACCGCCGTGTCCCCGTGGCCCGGAAAGTGCTTGGTGCAGGCGGCGACCCCGGCGGACTGCAGCCCGCCGACGTACGCGGCGGTGTGCCGGGCCACCAGCGCGGTGTCGGCGCCGAAGGACCGTACGCCGATGACGGGGTTGCCGGGGTTGGAGTTGATGTCCGCGGACGGGGCCCAGTTCAGGTTGACCCCGCACTCGGCCAGCCGGCGGCCCAGTTCACGGGCGACGGCCTCGGTCAGCACCACGTCGTCGACCGCGCCGAGCGCGTGGTTGCCGGGGAACGACGATCCCGTACGCACCTCTAGGCGCGTGACGTCACCCCCTTCCTCGTCGATGGCGACCAGGACGTCGTCGCGTTCCGCGCGCAGCTGGGCGGTGAGGGCGGCGAGCTGGTCGGGCGAGGCGATGTTGCGGCCGAAGAGGCCGACGGAGGTGAGGCCCTCGCCGAGCCGCCGCAGCAGCCAGGAGGGTGCGGAGGTCCCGGTGAAGCCGGGCTGCAGGACGGCGAGCGCGTCACGGGTCAGCGTGCCGGTGCCGGAGGCAATGGTGGTCATCGGGTGGCGTTATCCCTTCACGGCGCCGGAGGTGAGTCCGCTGACGGCCTTGCGCTGGAGATAGACGAACAGGACCAGGATCGGGATCGCGAAGAGCGATGCC
The DNA here is from genome assembly GCF_026341275.1 of Streptomyces ortus. NCBI lineage: Bacteria > Bacillati > Actinomycetota > Actinomycetes > Kitasatosporales > Streptomycetaceae > Streptomyces > Streptomyces ortus. The sequence goes on along the minus strand of NZ_JAIFZO010000002.1, from coordinate 3,025,035 downwards.
GCGGCCATGGTGGCCCCCCAGTCGTCGCCGAACGTCGTCTCGAAGCTGGACAGCCACAGCGGGAGCGTCTGCTTCTCGGCGTCCTTGTTGAGGATCAGGACCAGCGGGAACTCGTTCCACGCGGTGATGAAGCCGAAGAGCGAGGTCGCCATGAGGCCCGGGGCGAGCAGCGGGAAGATGACCTTCACGAAGGCCTGCCTGCGGGTGCAGCCGTCCACCATGGCCGACTCCTCCAGCTCCTTCGGTACGGCGGCGACGTAACCGCGCAGCGTCAGGATCGTGAAGGGCAGCACCATGACCATGTAGAACGCGGTCAGCGGTACGAGGCTGTTGAGGAGGTCCGCGTCGCGCACGATCATGTAGATCGCGATGACCATGACCTCCCACGGGGCCATCTGCGCGATCATGAAGGTCAGCAGGAAGCCGCGGCGGCCCTTGAACCGCATACGGGCCAGCGCGAAGGACGCGAGCAGCCCGATGACGAGGGAGAAGACCACCGCGAGGACGGTCACCGTCAGGGAGTTGCCGACGAGCGTCCAGAAGTGGTCGGCGTCGAGCGCCTTCTTGAAGTGGTCGAACGTGATGTCGGTCGGTACGAAGACCGGGGTGTCCGCGATGATGTCGCCGGTCGGCTTCAGCGAGGTCGCGAACATCCAGTAGACGGGGAACGTGAAGACCACGAAGAGGACGAGGGCCGTCGCGTTGGGCCACAGCCGGGCCATCAGGGAGCGCTTCACAGCTCCTCCTCCTCTTGCTTGAGAACGGTACGCAGGTAGTACGCCGTCAGGGCGAGCAGGATGAGGATCGTCAGGAACGAGATCGCCGCTCCCATCCCGTAGTGCTGGTTGCCGGGTCCCTCGACGAACGCGTAGATCGGCAGGGTCTCGGTGAGCCGGTCCGGGCCGCCCTTGTTCATGGCGAAGATCTGCGGGAACGCCTTGAAGATCCAGATGACCTCCAGGAAGGTCGTCGCCCACAGGAACGGCCGGATGAAGGGGAAGGTCACGGAGCTGAAGCTCTTCCAGGTGCCGGCCCCGTCGATGGAGGCGGCCTCGTACAGCTCTTTGGGGATGGTGGTCGTGGCGGCGTACAGGTTGATCGCCACGAACGGGATCGACTGCCAGACGATCAGCAGGGTGATCACGGAGAAGGTGGAGAGCTGGGTGCCGAACCAGTTGTAGTCGGCCATCGACGACCAGCCCGCCTTGGCGAGCAGCCAGTTCACGACGCCGAAGCGCTGGGCGAACAGCCACTGGTAGACCGTGGTCGCGGCGATCACCGGCATCGCCCAGGCCAGCACGACGCCGAGCAGCAGGACGAGCCGCATGCGCTTGCCGAGCCGGGCGAGGAGCAGGCCGACGAGCGTGCCGAACACCATGGTGAGGACGACGTTCACGGCGGTGAAGACGACCGTGCGCTGGACGACCTTCCAGAAGTCCGCGCTGCTCAGGACGTCCGTGTAGTTGTCGAACCCTCGCCACTCGGTGAGGTGGAGGATCAGCTGGCGCGGGTTGAGATTCTGGAACGACAGCATGCCGTTCTTGATCAGCGGCCAGCCGAGCAGGATCACCGTGGCGAGCAGGGCGGGCAGCAGAAGCACGTACGGGGCGGACGCGCCCCCGCGTCTGCCGGCCGGGTCCTTGCCCTGACCCTTGCCCTTGCCCTTGCCCTTGCGTATGCCTGTGCCGTCGGGCGGGGATACGTCGGTCTTACGGACACCGGGCGCCGCGGCCGTACCTGTGCCTGTCCCTGTGTCCGTGCGGTCGGTCTGCACTGACATGCTCGCCATCTCTTCCACCGTCGAAAGTCGCAGTCGGATACGCCACCGTGCCGGGGACGGACAGGAGTGGCGGGTGAGCCACGGCCGTCCCCGGCACGGAAGTGATCAGCTGCTCTGCGCGAGCCGCTTGTTGATCTCCGCCTCGACCTGCTTGGCGGCGGCGGCGGGCGACTTCCCCTTCAGGACCGCGGTCATGTAGGCCTTGATCGGGTTGGGGTCGTTCTCCACGGCGGCCCACTCGGGGATCAGCGGCGTGGTGCCACCGCCGGCCGCGGCCGGGGCGGCGGCCTCGGCGGCGCCGTTGCCCGCGAGGTGGATCTGCAGCGCCTCCTTGTTCGGGATGACGCCGTTCTCCTTGGCGAGCGCGCCCTCGAACTTGTCGGACAGGGCGAGCTTCAGGAATTCCTTGGCGAGCTCCTGCTTCTTGCTGCCGGCGGCGACCGCGAAGTTGGAACCGCCGAGGAAGACGCCCTCGGGCGAGTCGGCCGTCTCACCGGGGATGGTGAAGTAGCCGATGTCCTTCTCGATCTTCTTGTTGGCCGCGATGGCCGTGCCGGCCTCCCAGCCCATGCCGATGAAGGCACCGACGTTGCCCTTGGCGAAGACCTCGGCCTGCTGCGGGGTCGCCTCGTCCTTGTCCTTGGGGGCCTTGGAGTAGGACTGGTACTGCTTGTAGATCTCCATGGCCTTGCCGACCTGCGGGTCCGCGAGGTTGGAGACGTACTTGTCGCCTTCCTTCTTCACCAGGTCGGCGCCCTGGCCGATCGTCAGGCCGTCGAAGAAGTACCAGTTCTGGCCGGGCAGGTAGATCGGCTCGGCGTCGGTCTTCTTGTCGATGGTCTTCAGTGCGTCGAAGAACTCGGCGCGGGTCTTGGGGGTGTCCGTGATGCCGGCGTCCGCCCAGACCTTCTTGTTGTAGATGACGACGCGGTTGGCGAAGTACCAGGGGGCGGCGTACTGCTTGCCCTCGAAGACCGAGGACTCGTTGAGCGCCTTGGTCCAGTCGCCGCCGATCTCCTCCTTGAGGTCGCTCAGGTCGGCGAGACCGCCGGTGGCCGCGTAGGCGGGGGTCTGGGTGTTGCCGACCTCAAGGACGTCCGGCGGGTTGTCCTCGGAGAGAGAGGTGGTGATCTTCTGCTGGATGCCGTTCCACTGCTGCGTCTCGAACTTCAGCTTGGCCTTCGTCTTCTTCTCGAAGGCGGCCGTGAGGTCCTTGGTCCAGCCCTCCGGTGTCGAGCCGTCCATGGCCCAGACGGTCAGGGTCTGGCCCTTGTAGCCGTCGGCCCCCGCCTTGCCGCCGTCGTCACCGTCGCCGCCACACGCAGCGACCGACATCAACATGCCCGCGACACCGACGGCCGCGATGAGCTTGCGATTCACGTCATCCTCCTCAGGGATGCCAGCAACCCCCCTGCCCACCGCGTGACTTACGACGAGTACTGCCCGTGGGGCTGGGACCTGGTCCTCAATGGTTTAGACCAGTACGGGGAGCTTGGACTAGACCTAGAGAGGTGTCAAGGGTGAAAAAGCCGCTCCCGACCGTCCGTTACGCGACCTACATATGAAGGGACCTTTCACTACACGGGTGACAGATCGGGCGGGCCCGCGAAGGGGTCCGCGAGCGGGCAGCGGCGGCGCTCAGGACCTGGGCCGCGCACGCTATGGACTAGACCAAAAGGGACCCCGACGGTATATAGAGGAGATCACGCAGCGTGCGGGAGGACACTCGCACGGTTGGGCGTGCCACGATGTGAGCCGTGGTCGGCGCGTACGCCGTCCGCATCGGCATCCGGAGCCGGGAAGGCAGAGTATGAGCACCGACGTCAGCAGTGCGGAGAACGAGGGTGGCGCCCCCATCCGTACCGCGCGCGTGCCCAAGTACTACCGCCTGAAGAAGCACTTGCTCGACATCACGGACACGCTGCCGCCGGGTACGCCGGTGCCTCCCGAGCGCACGCTCGCCGCCGAGTTCGACACCTCGCGCACGACCGTGCGCCAGGCGCTGCAGGAGCTGGTCGTCGAGGGGCGGCTGGAACGGATCCAGGGCAAGGGCACCTTCGTCGCGAAGCCGAAGGTGTCGCAGGCGCTGCAACTCACCTCCTACACGGAGGACATGCGGGCGCAGGGGCTCGAACCGACCTCGCAGTTGCTGGACATCGGGTACATCACCGCCGATGACACGCTCGCCGAGCTGCTCGACATCAGCGCCGGGGGGCGGGTGCTGCGGATCGAGCGGCTGCGGCTCGCGAGCGGGGAACCGATGGCGATCGAGACGACGCATCTGTCCGCGAAGCGGTTTCCCGCGTTGCGGCGGTCGCTGGTGAAGTACACGTCCCTGTACACGGCGTTGGCCGAGGTGTACGACGTGCGGCTGGCCGAGGCGGAGGAGACGATCGAGACGTCCCTCGCCACTCCCCGGGAGGCGGGGTTGCTCGGGACCGATGTGGGGTTGCCGATGCTGATGCTGTCGCGGCACTCGATCGATCAGGATCAGCAGCCGGTGGAGTGGGTGCGGTCCGTGTACCGGGGGGATCGGTACAAGTTCGTCGCGCGGTTGAAGAGGCCCACGGACTGAGGTGGCCCTTGGGCCGCCCGCTCTTGAAGACTGCGCCGTTCCTCGCGCCCCTTTGGGGGCTGCGCCCCCTTAAAGATTGCGCCGTTCCCCGCGCCCCTAAAAGCCAAAAGACTGCGCCGTTCCCCGCGCCCCTGAAGACGAAAGTCTGCGCCGTTCCCCGCGCCCCTAAAGGCAAAAGATTGCGCCGTTCCCCGCGCCCCTCGGGAGGGGGCTGCCAAGTTCCCCTGTAACGACGGGAGTTGGGCTTGTGGGGGTGGGGGGTGTGCGTGGTGTAGCGCTGCGGGGGATCCTGTTCTACCGTCCTCCCGTCACCCATGGACGGGAGGACGACCCGTGCGCACCGACAGCCCCCGCAAGGCACGTCCCCGCAGCATCGTCATCTGGACCCTGGTCGCGCTGATCGCCGCGGTCGGCTGGTCCGTACTCGCTCTCTCGCGGGGCGAGGAGGTCTCGGCCGCCTGGATGGTGGCCGCCGCCCTCGGCTCGTACGCCATCGCCTATCGCTTCTACGCGAAGTTCATCGCGTACAAGGTTCTGAAGGTCGACAAGAACCGGGCCACCCCGGCCGAACGCCTCAACAACGGCATCGACTTCCACCCCACCGACCGGCGGGTGCTGCTCGGCCACCACTTCGCGGCGATCGCGGGCGCGGGGCCGCTGGTGGGGCCCGTACTGGCCGCGCAGATGGGGTATCTGCCCGGCACCATCTGGATCATCGTCGGCGTGATCTTCGCGGGCGCGGTCCAGGACATGGTCGTGCTGTTCTTCTCCACCCGGCGCGACGGCAGGTCGCTCGGGCAGATGGCGCGCGAGGAGATCGGCCCGTTCGGCGGCGCCGCGGCCCTGATCGCCGCCTTCGCCATCATGATCATCCTGCTCGGGGTGCTCGCGCTGGTCGTCGTCAACGCGCTCGCCCAGTCCCCGTGGGGCACCTTCTCCATCGCGATGACGGTCCCGATCGCCCTGCTGATGGGCTTCTACCTGCGCGTCCTGCGGCCCGGCCGGGTCGCCGAGGTCTCGCTGATCGGTGTGGCGCTGCTGCTGTTCGCGCTGGTCGCGGGCCGCTGGGTCGCCGAGTCGTCGTGGGCCGACACGTTCACGCTCGCGCCCTCGACCCTGGTCGTCTGGCTGGTGGCGTACGGGTTCATCGCCTCGATCCTGCCCGTGTGGATGCTCCTCGCGCCCCGCGACTACCTCTCCACGTTCATGAAGATCGGCACCATCGCGCTGCTCGCGCTCGGGGTCGTCGTCTCGCTGCCGACCCTGAAGATGGACGCGGTCACGGACTTCGCCTCGCGGGGGAACGGGCCGGTCTTCGCGGGCTCGCTCTTCCCGTTCGTCTTCATCACCATCGCCTGCGGGGCGCTCTCCGGCTTCCACTCCCTGATCTCCTCCGGCACGACGCCGAAGATGATCCAGAAGGAGACGCAGGTACGGATGATCGGGTACGGCTCCATGCTCATGGAGTCGGCCGTGGCGATCATGGCGCTGGTCGCGGCCTCCATCATCGACCCGGGCCTGTACTTCGCGATGAACGCGCCGGCGGGTGTCATCGGGGACACGGTGCAGAACGCCTCCCAGGTGGTGGGCAGTTGGGGGTACGCGATCTCCCCCGGTGAGCTGGCCGCCGCGGCGAAGAACGTCGAGGAGGCGTCCCTGCTGTCCCGGACCGGCGGCGCGCCCACGCTCGCGGTCGGCGTCTCGGAGATCTTCTCCGACGTCACCGGAGACGGCCTGCGCGCGTTCTGGTACCACTTCGCCATCATGTTCGAGGCGCTGTTCATCCTGACGGCGCTCGACGCGGGCACCCGGGTGGGCCGCTTCATGCTCCAGGACACGCTGGGCAATCTCTACAAACCCTTCAAGGACGTGAGCTGGAAGCCGGGGCTCCTCATCACCAGCGGCATCGTCTGCGGGCTCTGGGGCTACTTCCTGTGGGTCGGCGTCCATGAGCCGCTCGGCGGGATCAACCAGCTGTTCCCGATCTTCGGCATCTCCAACCAGCTGCTCGCCGCGGTCGCCCTGGCCGTCTGCACGACCCTGCTGGTGAAGTCCGGGCGCCTCAAATGGGCCTGGATCACCGGGATCCCGCTCGTCTGGGACGCCACGGTCACGCTGACCGCGAGCTGGCAGAAGGTCTTCTCCAGCGACCCGCGCGTCGGCTTCTTCAAGCAGCGCTCGATCTACCAGGACGGCATCGACCGGGGCGAGCTCGTCGCACCCGCGAAGACCATGGACGACATGCACACGATCGTCACGAACTCCACGGTCGACGGTGTCCTCACGGCGGTTCTGGCACTGCTCATCGTCGTGGTGATCGCGGACGCGACGCGGGTGTGCATCCGGCACATACGCCGTCCCGCGCTCTCCACGCTCAGCGAGGCAGCGTACGTCGAGTCGCAGATCATCGCTCCGGCCGGACTGATCCCGACCAGGGAGGAGAAGGAGGAGGTACGTGATGCGGTCGGCGCTGAACCACGCGGTTAGGGCGGCCAGGGGCGTGCGCTGGTACGTGCGGGAGCTCACCGACGAGTCCGCGTACGACCGCTACGTGGCGCGTCTGCGCGAGGAGCGGGCCGACGCGGACGTGCCCTCGCGGCGGGAGTTCGAGCGGATGCGCACGGACCGTCAGGAGGCGGATCCGCGGCAGGGCTTCCGCTGCTGCTGACGCCGCTCCCGTGAACGGCTCCGCCGTCGCTCGACACGGCACATCCGTTATGCGGACGGGGGTTCCATAAAGCGGAACCGTCCCTTAGATTTCCTGCGCGTTGCACAGGTGATCAGTGAGGGGACGGAGCCGCCGTATGTCGGAAACACCGGATGTGCCAAGAGCGCCCGAAGGGGAACCACCGGTGGTGACACCGGTCCGCGTGGTGATCGCCGTCTGCCTGATCGCGCCGTTCGTGGCGATGCTCTGGGTGGGGTCGTACGCGAAGGTGGACCCCACCTTCATCGGGATCCCGTTCTTCTACTGGTACCAGATGCTGTGGGTGCTCGTCTCGACCGCGCTCACCATGACCGCGTACACGCTGTGGAACCGTGAGCAGCGCGCCCGCAAGGCCGCTCGCCAGGCGCGGAACGGGGGCGCGTCCGCATGAAGGACGGCGTGAACGGCGTGGCACTCGCCGTCTTCATCTTCTTCTTCGTGGCCGTCACGGTCATGGGCTTCCTGGCCGCGCGCTGGCGGCGGTCCGACAACGAGCACACGCTCGACGAATGGGGCCTGGGCGGCCGGTCGTTCGGCACCTGGGTGACCTGGTTCCTGCTCGGCGGCGACCTCTACACGGCTTACACGTTCGTGGCGGTCCCGGCGGCGATCTACGCGGCGGGCGCGGCCGGCTTCTTCGCCGTCCCGTACACGATCCTGGTGTACCCGCTGATCTTCACCTTCCTGCCCCGGCTGTGGTCGGTGTCGCACAAGCACGGGTACGTGACGACGTCCGACTTCGTGCGCGGGCGCTTCGGCTCGAAGGGTCTGTCGCTGGCGGTCGCCGTCACCGGCATCCTGGCGACGATGCCGTACATCGCGCTGCAGCTCGTGGGCATCCAGGCCGTCCTCGACGTGATGGGCGTCGGCGGCGGGGAGGACACCAACTGGTTCGTCAAGGACCTGCCGCTGCTCATCGCCTTCGGTGTGCTGGCCGCGTACACGTACTCGTCCGGGCTGCGCGCGCCCGCCCTGATCGCGTTCGTCAAGGACACGCTGATCTACATCGTCATCGCGGTGGCGATCATCTACATCCCGATCAAGCTGGGCGGCTTCGACGAGATCTTCGCCAAGGCGGGCGAGGCGTACAGCCAGACGAACCCGGCGACCGGCGCGCCCCGCGGTTCCCTGGTGCCGGGCGAGGCGGGCCAGTGGACGTACGCGACCCTGGCGCTGGGCTCCGCGCTGGCGCTCTTCATGTACCCGCACTCGATCACGGCGACGCTGTCCTCGCGCAGCCGTGAGGTGATCCGGCGCAACACCACGATCCTGCCGCTGTACTCGCTGATGCTGGGCCTGCTCGCGCTGCTCGGCTTCATGGCGATCGCGGCCGGGATCAAGGTGGACAACGGGCAGCTGGCGATCCCGCAGCTCTTCGAGACGATGTTCCCGGACTGGTTCGCGGGCGTGGCGTTCGCGGCGATCGGGATCGGCGCGCTCGTGCCGGCGGCCATCATGTCCATCGCGGCGGCGAACCTGTTCACCCGCAACATCTACAAGGACTTCATCAAGCCCGACGCGACGCCCGCCCAGGAGACGAAGGTCTCCAAGCTGGTCTCGCTGCTCGTGAAGGTGGGCGCGCTGGTCTTCGTCCTGACCATGGACAAGACGGTCGCCATCAACTTCCAGCTGCTCGGCGGGATCTGGATCCTGCAGACATTCCCGGCGCTGGTCGGCGGCCTGTTCACGCGCTGGTTCCACCGGTGGGCGCTGCTCGCGGGCTGGGCGGTCGGCATGCTGTACGGGACGGTCGCCGCGTACGGGGTGGCCTCGCCGACGCAGAAGCACTTCGGCGGCTCCTCGAAGGAGATTCCCGGTATCGGGGAGATCGGGTACATCGGGCTGACGGCGATCGTGCTCAACGTGATCGTGACGGTGGTCATGACGTTCGTCCTGCGCGCGCTCAAGGCTCCCGAGGGCATCGACGAGACCTCCGCCGAGGACTACACGGCGGACGCGGGCGACAAGGGCGTCCAGGTGGAACTCCCCCCGGCGACGGCGGGGGCCGGCCACTAGGAGCACACCCGGGGGCCAGCCCCCGAACCCCCGGGCCGCAAACGCCGGACGGGCTGAAGTGTCGCCGGACGGGCGGACATCTTCAGCCCGTCCGGCGTTTGAGGACGAGCGCGCAAGCGCGACAGGGGGTCCGGGGGCGCAGCCCCCCCGGGGACAGAGCCAGCCACACGACACAACATGTGGGGGTGCTTCCGCAGCCCGGCACAAGATGTATGCTCATGATCGCTGTCGCCGCAGGGGAATCCGGTGTGAATCCGGAACTGTCCCGCAACGGTGTACTTGTACGCGACATGCCCGCATGCCGCGTACAGGAGTCAGTCCGAGGACCTGCCGACAGCGCGCCCAGACCGTCCGGTCCGGGTGCATGACGTCCGGGCCTCGTGGAGTGGGCCGGTGGACGCGGCGTACCGCTGCCCGCACGGAGCGCGTACCCCCGTGTGCCCCGAACCCCTCTCCCCCGAGGCCCCCGTGCCGAGCGAGGGAGAGCCCCACGTGACCATCGCGCCAGCCGATCCGGTCTCCGCGACAGCGACCCGGGAGCAGCAGGACAGGGCCGAGGCCGACGGACCGGGAACCGCGTTGCTGCGGATCCTGACCGACTTCACCGCCGACCTCCCCGGCGCCGACCCCGGCCGGGTCGCCGCCGCCGCGCTGCGCGGCCGGTCCGCCGCCGCGGACACGGCGGAGCTGCGCGAGCTCGCCACGGAGGCGGCGGCCGGTCTCATCTCCGAGGACCCGGTCTACTCGAAGCTGGCCGCCCGGCTGCTGACCGTCACCATCGCCGCGGAGGCCGCCTCGCAGGGCGTGCGCTCCTTCTCGGAGTCGGTCGCCGTCGGCCACCACGAGGGCCTGATCGCCGACCGCACCGCCGAGTTCGTCCGCGTCCACGCGGCCCGGCTCGACGCGCTGATCGACCTGGCGGGTGACGACCGCTTCGGCTACTTCGGGCTGCGCACGCTCCACAGCCGGTATCTGCTGCGGCACCCGATCACGCGGTCCGTCGTCGAGACGCCCCAGCACTTCATGCTGCGGGTGGCGAGCGGTCTCGCCGAGGACGACACGGCCAGGTCCGTCGACGAGGTCGCCTCCCTGTACCGGCTGATGAGCCGCCTCGACTATCTACCGTCCTCCCCCACGCTCTTCAACTCCGGTACGCGCCACCCGCAGATGTCGTCCTGCTACCTCCTCGACTCCCCGCTGGACGAACTGGACTCCCTGTACGACCGCTACCACCAGGTGGCCCGCCTCTCGAAGCACGCGGGCGGCATCGGCCTCTCGTTCTCCCGGATCCGGTCGCGCGGTTCGCTGATCCGCGGCACGAACGGGCACTCGAACGGCATCGTCCCGTTCCTGAAGACCCTCGACGCCTCGGTCGCCGCGGTGAACCAGGGCGGCCGGCGCAAGGGCGCGGCGGCGGTCTACCTGGAGACCTGGCACTCCGACATCGAGGAGTTCCTGGAGCTGCGCGACAACACCGGTGAGGACGCCCGGCGTACGCACAATCTGAACCTCGCCCACTGGATCCCCGACGAGTTCATGCGCCGGGTGAACGAGAACCGCGACTGGTCGCTGTTCTCGCCCTCGGACGTGCCCGAGCTGGTCGACCTGTGGGGCGACGCGTTCGACGCCGCGTACCGCGGGGCGGAGGCCGCCGGGCTCGCCAGGAAGACCATCCCCGCCCGTGATCTGTACGGCCGCATGATGCGTACCCTCGCGCAGACCGGCAACGGCTGGATGACCTTCAAGGACGCCGCCAACCGCACGGCCAACCAGACGGCGCTGCCCGGCCACACGGTCCACTCCTCGAACCTGTGCACCGAGATCCTGGAGGTCACGGACGACGGGGAGACCGCGGTCTGCAACCTCGGTTCCGTCAACCTCGGCGCCTTCGTGGACACGGACGCCGGCGACATCGACTGGCAGCGGCTCGACGCGACCGTCCGGACCGCCGTGACCTTCCTCGACCGGGTCGTCGACATCAACTTCTACCCGACCGAGCAGGCGGGCCGCTCCAACGCCAAGTGGCGTCCGGTGGGCCTCGGCGCGATGGGGCTGCAGGACGTCTTCTTCAAGCTGCGGCTGCCGTTCGACTCCCCGCAGGCGCGCGCCCTCTCCACCCGGATCGCCGAGCGGATCATGCTCGCCTCGTACGAGGCGTCCGCCGACCTCGCCGAGCGCAACGGCCCGCTGCCCGCCTGGGAGAAGACCCGTACGGCCCAGGGTGTGCTGCACCCGGACCACTACGACGTCGAGCTCACCTGGCCGGAGCGCTGGGCCGCCCTGCGGGAGCGGATCGCCGCCGTCGGCCTGCGCAACTCGCTGCTGCTGGCGATCGCCCCGACCGCCACCATCGCGTCCATCGCGGGCGTGTACGAGTGCATCGAGCCGCAGGTCTCCAACCTGTTCAAGCGCGAGACGCTGTCCGGCGAGTTCCTCCAGGTCAACTCCTACCTGGTGGCCGAGCTGAAGAAGCTCGGTGTGTGGGACGCGCAGACCCGGGAGGCGCTGCGCGAGTCCAACGGCTCGGTGCAGGGCTTCACCTGGGTCCCCGAGGACGTGCGCGAGCTGTACCGCACGGCGTGGGAGATCCCGCAGCGCGGCCTGATCGACATGGCCGCCGCCCGGACCCCGTTCCTGGACCAGGCCCAGTCGCTGAACCTGTTCCTGGAGACGCCGACCATCGGCAAGCTCTCCTCGATGTACGCGTACGCCTGGAAGTCGGGGCTGAAGACGACGTACTACCTGCGCTCGCGTCCGGCGACCCGCATCGCCCGCGCCGCCCAGGGCCAGGCACAGCAGCAGGCCCGGCCCGAACCCGCGCCCGAGAAGACCATCCCCGTCCAGCAGGCCGCCGACCCCGACGCGGTCGCCTGCTCCCTTGAGAACCCCGAGTCCTGCGAGGCCTGCCAGTAATGACCACCGCACCCGCCGCACCCACCGCACCGGAGCAGACCGAGAAGACCGAGAAGGCAGAGAAGACCGAGAAGAACCTTCTCGACCCGGGCTTCGAGCTGACCCTGCGCCCCATGCGCTACCCGGACTTCTACGAGCGCTACCGGGACGCGATCAAGAACACCTGGACCGTCGAGGAGGTCGACCTCCACTCGGACGTCTCCGACCTGGCGAAGCTGTCACCCGGTGAGCAGCACATGATCGGCCGACTGGTCGCGTTCTTCGCGACGGGCGACTCGATCGTGGCGAACAACCTGGTGCTGACGCTGTACAAGCACATCAACTCCCCCGAGGCGCGGCTGTATCTGAGCCGTCAGCTCTTCGAGGAGGCCGTGCACGTCCAGTTCTATCTGACGCTGCTCGACACCTATCTGCCCGATCCGGCGGACCGGGCGGCGGCCTTCGACGCCGTCGAGAACATCCCGTCCATCCGGGAGAAGGCCGAGTTCTGCTTCAAGTGGATGGACTCCGTGGAGAAGCTGGACCGGCTGGAGACGAAGGCCGACCGCCGCCGCTTCCTGCTGAACCTCATCTGCTTCGCCGCGTGCATCGAGGGCCTGTTCTTCTACGGGGCCTTCGCGTACGTCTACTGGTTCCGCAGCCGGGGTCTGCTGCACGGCCTGGCGACCGGTACCAACTGGGTCTTCCGCGACGAGACGATGCACATGAGCTTCGCCTTCGAGGTCGTGGACACGGTCCGCAAGGAGGAGCCGGAGCTCTTCGACGAGGAGCTCCGGCAGCAGGTGACCGACATGATGCGCGAGGCCGTCGAGGCCGAGCTGCAGTTCGGGCGGGACCTGTGCGGTGAGGGCCTGCCCGGGATGAACACCGAGTCGATGCGGCAGTACCTGGAGTGCGTCGCCGACCAGCGGCTGCAGCGCCTGGGCCTCGCCCCGGTGTACGGCTCCGAGAACCCCTTCTCCTTCATGGAGCTGCAGGGGGTTCAGGAGCTGACCAACTTCTTCGAGCGCCGGCCCTCGGCGTACCAGGTGGCGGTGGAGGGGACGGTCGACCTCGACGAGGACTTCTGAGGCGCGCCCCGGTCCTGCCGGGGCGCCTGCTCGGCCTCCCTGAGCTGACGGTCGACGCGCCGGTCGCGCACGATGCCGAACACCGAAGGGAGGACGAGCAGGACGAGGATTCCGAGGACGAAGAGCATTCCGATCAGGCCTTCCAGCTGTGTCGTGTTCATGGACACCACTGTCGCGCCGGATGCTCCTTACCGTGAGTGGCAGGACTGACGCACACCCTCGATTTCCTGCCAGATCGGGTGCACACTGTCAGCATGCTGACCAACGTGGCCGCCGTCCTGCTCGACGGCGCGCATCCCTTCGAACTCGGCGTCGTGTGCGAGGTGTTCGGCCTCGACCGCAGCGACGAGGGACTGCCGGCGTACGACTTCGCGGTCGCCTCCGCCGAGGGGCCGAGCCTCGCCACCCACGTCCCGGGCCTCACGCTCTCCACTCCGTACGGGCTCGACCGGCTGGAGGAGGCCGACCTGATCGTCGTGCCCGCCGGGAGCCACTACATCGGGCGCACCTACCCTCCCGCGCTGCTCGACGCCCTGGTCCGGGCCGCCGAGCGCGGCACCAAGGTGCTGAGCGTCTGCTCCGGGGTCTTCGTGCTCGGCGCGGCCGGACTGCTCGACGGCCGCCGCTGCGCGGTCCACTGGCGGCACGCCGACACGCTGGCCGCGCGCCACCCGCGCGCGAAGGTCGAACCGGACGTGCTGTACGTGGACGAGGACCCGGTGATCACTTCGGCGGGCACCGCCTCCGGCATCGACGCCTGTCTGCACATCGTCCGCAAGGAGCAGGGCCCGGAGGTCGCCAACAGCATCGCGCGGCGCATGGTGGTGCCGCCGCACCGCGACGGCGGCCAGGCCCAGTACATCGAACGGCCGCTGCCGCGCTCGCAGTGCGACACGGTCGGGGAGACGCTCGCCTGGATGGAGCGCCACCTCGATCAGGAGGTGACCGTCGAACAGCTCGCCGCCCGCGCGCACATGTCGCCGCGCACCTTCGCCCGGCGCTTCCAGCAGGAGACGGGGACCACCCCCTACCGCTGGCTGCTGCGTCAACGGGTGCTGCTGGCGCAGGAGTTGCTGGAGGCCACCGACCAGACGATGGACTTCATCGCGGACCGCACGGGGTTCGGGACCGCGGCGGCGCTGCGCCATCAGTTCGTCCGCTCGCTGGGGACGACTCCGAACGCGTACCGGCGCACGTTCAGGGGCCCGCAGGCCGCCTGAACGTGCGCCGTCCAGTCAGCGGGGCACGGCCCTCAGCAGCAGGCGGTGCGGTCGCAGGGTGATGCCGACGCGGGTGGTGTCGTTCGACTCGGACACCTGTTCCAGCCGCCAGCGCGAGGCCACGGCCGCCGTGACGAGCCCGAGCTGGGCCATCGAGAAGTGGTCGCTCGGGCACTTCCTGTTGCCGACGCTGAACGGGCTCATGGCGTACTTCGGCACGTCCTTGGCGCGTTCCGGAAGCCAGCGGTCGGGGTCGAACTCCAACGGCTCGCCGTACGAACGCGCGTCGCGCTGGATCGCGTACGGGCTGTAGACGATGTCGGCCCCGGCCGGAATGCGATACCCGCCGAGTGCGGTTTCGGTCACGGCCCGGCGCGTCAATATCCATACGGCGGGACGCAACCGCATGGCCTCGACGACGACATTGTTCGTGTGGGAGAGCTGCCGCACGTCCGCGAATGCGACAGGACGGCCATCAGTGACCGAATCGACCTCTTCGCGCACTCGGTCGGCGTGTTCCGGGTGTTCCGCGAGGACCTGCAGAAGCCACATGATCGTGGAAGCCACGGTTTCGCTTCCGGGGGTGAGTATCGCGACGACCTGGTCGTGTATCTCCTGTTCCCCGATGGGCTCGCCATTCTCGTCCTTCGCTTCCAGCAATGCTGTCAGCAAATCGTCCGGCTTTTGACCGGATGCACGGCGCTCGGCCACGATCTCGTCGACCAGGAGATGTAAATCGGCCAATGCGCGGTCGAATTTACGATTGGCCGGAAGCGGAAGCCGGTAGAGCGGTCCGGCGGGCACGACCATACGGCGGTACATGCCGCGGAAGACGGTGGCGAGGGCGATGCTCAGCCGCTCGGCCCGCTCGTCCATGAAGTCGCCGCGCAGCAGGCACCGGGCGGCGATGCGGACGGCGACGCGGAACGACTCCGCGGTGCAGTCGATCGTCTCGCCGGGGCGCCAGCGGTCCGCGAGGGCGTGCGCCTCCTCCTCCATGATCGGCCCGTAGCCGGGGATGGCGTCGAGCCGGAAGGCGGGCTGGATCGTCCGGCGCTGACGCCGGTGCCGCGACCCGTTGGCGGTCGCCACTCCCTCCTTGCCGAGCAGGCCTTCCAGGGACTCCCACAGCGGCCCGTCGATCTTGAAGTCGGGGCTCAGGGCCAGCTCCCCGGTGAGGGCCGGCGTGGTGACGGCGTACACCGTCTTGGGGCCCAGCTTCAGCCGGACGACATCGCCCTGGTCGCGCAGCCGGGAGAGGAAACCCAGCGGGTCGCGCACCAGTTTCAGGCCGTGTCCGAGGCCGGGGACGCCGCTCCGGGCGAGGGGCGGGGTGCGTAGTTCTGCCGCTTGGTGTGCAGCGGACCGTACCGACTCGACGGTCATTTCTCACCTACCGCTTCGTTGTTGACGTACGGGGGTGTGGTGCGGTCGTCCCAGCTGTCGACCATGTACCGTCCCGACTCGTGGTGGAACCAGTACACGGAGCTGAACCAATTCCGCATGTTGAACAGGCACGCCCGTACGGCAGCCGCCAGTTCGGCGCCACGGACGGACCCGTTGTCTATCCTTTCCGCGTACCTCAATACCTCCTTTTCGGCGACGAGGAATTCGGTGATGCATTCCTCGACCCGTCGCCTGACTTCCTTGACCGCTTCTTCGAGCCGCATCCCCTCGTGTTGAATGAGGCTGATGCCGAGATTGTGTACCTCGTCGCCCGCGATTTCCTTGGGGAGGGAGCACAGATCGTTGTACCAGGCGGCGAAATCCTGGCACAGCAGAGCAGCCCGCCGATACGCGGGGTTCTCCCGCACGGCGACCGGCAGTTCGTACTCCGCGCTCGGTTCGAGGAGGTCGACCCAGATCCAGTGCGCGAATGTGTTCCGCCGTAGTTCGAGGTATTCCTCGACGGTCGGGACAATGCCCGACGTACGGTTGTGGAATTCCTGGTCGTACGCCTCGACGACCGCGTGGAAGTGGTCCGCGAACCGCGCGTTCCACCCCTCGCCCAGGAACGAGTACAGCCGCACCATGCTGTCCGCGAACCCCGCAACCAGCGGGTCCTCGTGGTGCAGATGCTTTCGGGGGGAGTCCAGAGCCGTGTGCAGTCGGGCCCTGAGCTGTTCCCAGGCCCTCGGCCGCCCGTGGATGACATCGCGGTCGTGGCGGTCGTCCCAGACGAAGAACCACGCGCTGTAGTCCGCTATCGCCTGGAGGACCTCGTCGGGCGCGCCAATGTAGTAGCCCGCCATGAGGTCCGTGTAGCAAAGCCCGTCGGCATATGCCTCCACCTTCGCCGCCGACATGAGGCGCATTTCCAGGAGCCAGGCCCTGGTGTTCTCCTGCAGCCTGGGCCAATACGGATGGAGTTGACGGGGAAACTCGGCCTCGATCACCGGTAGAGAGAGCGCCGGTGGAACGAGGGCCGAGGTGTACGTCGTTGAGGTGCTCTGTGAGAAAGCAGGCACGAACAAACCCCTCTCAGCCGCCTGTTGACGACACGCCCCTCCCGCTGTGCCGGGCGTGCGCCGTTGCGTATCCCCGCACTTCCCATTCAGCACTACAACTGACCGTTCTGGGAACGGATTTGCTTCCCTCACTACCCCACGATGCCGAGAATCTCCCTATGTGTGACTGAATATGGATCATTACCGGCGCACAAGGGATCGAACGTGCTACGCGCAGACGAACGGCGCCTGACCGGAAGGGAATCCGATCAGGCGCCGTGGACGCGGGCCGTGGACGCGGGACGCTCACGTCCCGGTCGTCGCTGTGTGCCGCAGACGTTCTCAGTCGTTCGCGACGACGGGGTAGCGCGGTTCGTTCTCGGCCATCTGCCGCAGCGCGTCCTTGCGCTCGCGCTTGGAGAGCCGGTCGATGTAGAGGTACCCGTACAGGTGGTCCGTCTCATGCTGGAGGCAGCGCGCGAAGTACCCCGTGCCCCGCACCTTGACCGGGTTGCCCTTCTCGTCCTGCCCGGTGACCTCGGCGTAGTCGGGGCGGGCCAGCGGCGCGTACGCGGTCGGCACCGACAGGCAGCCCTCGTTGCTCTCGTCCAGCTGGCGCCGCTCGGCGGGCAGCTCGACGAGCACGGGGTTGCAGATCACTCCCGTGTGCCGCTTGCCCTCGTCGTCCGGGCAGTCGTAGACGAAGACCTTGAGGTCGACACCGATCTGGTTGGCGGCCAGGCCCACGCCCTCGGCGGTGTGCTGGCTGGCGAACATGTCGTCGACCAGCCGGGCGAGGTCGTCCCCGAAGTCCGTGACGTCCCTGCACTCCTTGTGCAGCACCGGGTTCCCGACGACCGTGATGGGCCGGGAGGTCCCGCGCTCGCGGTAGGCCGCCTCACGCTCCGCCGGGTTCTCGGTGTCGATGACGAAGCCCTCGTCGTCCACGGGGAGCACTCCGGAGTGCTGCTGCTCAGTGTCCTGCTGCGCCATGACCGACGTAAGCCTTCCTCGGAAAACGGGGTTGCGATGCTGATACAGGGTACGGGGGCGCCCCGCTCCCCAGCGGCGCGGGACTGTGCCTGCCCGCGACTCCGCCGCGGGGCGCCACCGGCCACAGCCGGGCCCGCACCCGACGATCAAGCCCGGAAGCCCCAGCTTCTAACAGACCTCTTCGAGGTCCCGCCAGTCCCGCGAATCGGGGCTGTCGGCGACCCACCCGTCCAGCAGCCCCCGCACGAGCGACGCCGGCGCCGCGAGCCCGCACTCCCGCTCGGGCACCCACAACTGCCCGTCGGTCCGGTGCCCGAGCGGCCCGGGGTGCCCCGGCTCGCTGTGATCGTGCGGATCGAGATGCTCCCCGTCGCCCTCGTCGGACGGCATCCGCGACTCGGAGCACATCCGGCACAGCAGCCGCACGGACGACGACCAGTCCTCCGCCGCGAACCCCGCGTCGGCCGCGAGCCGCTCCAGCGCGTCCCGGTCGTCCTCGGTCTCCGCCTCGAGGAGCACGACCCAGGTGGGCACCGGAGAGGGCGCCCACAGCTCGATCTCGTCGAAGACGGGATACGCGTGCCCCGCGGCGGTCGTCCGCTCCCCGTGGGGAACCCCGTCGTGCAGGACCACCTCGCCCCAGCGCCGCCCGGAGGACGGCAGCGGGATGGAGAGGACCTCGATACGGGCGGGGTCGAGCCGCCGCCCCCACACGACCTCGGCCTCGCCCTCGGGCGACAGCCGCACGGCCGCGCTGCCGAGATCCATGCCCACCGGCTCGCCGGACGCGATGGCGCCCGCGCCCGGTTTCGGCCGGGAGGCGCCGCCGGGCACCCGCAGGCCGTACGCCTGCCAGGCCCGCCGGGCCAGCGGCCAGTCCTGCAGGGCGGTCGCCGCGATGCCGACGTTCCACCAGTCGGGGGCCCCGGTCTCCCGGTCGAGCAGCGCCACGGCCCTCAGTCCGGCCGCGCGCGCCTGTTCCCAGTCGTGCCGGAACTTGTGCAGCAGCGCGAGGTTGAACCAGGACTCGGAAAGCCAGGGTTCCAGGTCCGCCGCACGTGTCAGCAGCGCCCCCGCGTCCTCGTACCGGCCGTCGCCGATGAGGGTGAACGCACGGTCGGTGGCCTGCCGCCATGAGGCGGAGGGCCGGTGCCGTCCCTTGCCGAAGATCCTCACGATTCCCGCCTGCCAGTTCGTTGAAGAGCGTGCAGCCTCGGGCTGGACTGTGCCCCCTGATGTCCTCTTCCTCGCATCCAACCACGGACGCGAGGAGGGGCGCTCATTACCCATGGGTTACCCAACCAGAGGCAAGGTAAGGCCGTCTCTCGCCAGCACCCTGGCCAGCGCCTCGACGACCTCGGGCCGGTAGTCGCGCGCGGTGCCCAGCCGCAGCTCCTCCAACGCCCTCAGCGGCCCGCCGGGGCCCGCTTCCCGGGCGATCTCGTCGTACGCGTTCACGGCCCGGACGATCGACGCACCGACCGGTTGTTCGAGGTACGGGTCCGCCTGCCGCTCCACCACCACGGCGACCTCGGCGGCCACCCCCGTCTGGCGCACCACGGCTCCGCCGAGCAGGGCGATGCGCCGCTGTTCGGCGGGGGCCAGGGCGGCCGTGGCACCGGCGGGCACGGGGTCGACGAGCGAGAGCTGGCCGATGTCGTGCATCAGGGCCGCGTACTCCAGGACCGTCAGCTCGGGTCCGGAGAGCCCCAGCTCACGGCCGACGGCCCGGCCGAGCGCCGCCACGCGCCGGGCGTGCCCGGCCGGGGTGTAGCCGGCTATCTCGGTGGCCCGGGCGAGGGAGGCGATGGTCTGGCGGTAGGTGGTGCGCACGGCCGCGTACCGCCGGAAGGACAGCTGGGTGAGCAGCAGCGGCAGGGAGAGGACGGGCAGCGCCCACAGGCCGGCGACGGCCACCGCGAGCGCCGTCACGGCCCCGGTCGCGCAGACCGCCGACCCGATGCCGAGGGTGCCGCGCAGCTCGTCCCGCAGCAGCGGTCCGAAGGGCCACCGGGTCCGTGCGTGCGCCATGGCCGCGGCCAGCACGGCGTCCCACAGCGTGGTGAGCAGGAGCAGCGCAACGACGAGCGCCGCGTACGCGGGTCCGGTCCCGGTCCACTCCGCCAGCCGGCCCCGGCTGTAGAGGGGCTGGAAGCACACCGCGGCGAACCCGACGGTCAGGACGCGCCGGGTGAGATGGTCCGCGGTGGGCCCGCGGCCCTTCGCCACGTGCGGTACGCAGCCCAGCAGGGAGGCGGCCGTGACCACGGCGACGATCTGCGGGACGCCGTCGTGGGTGGGGTGTCCGGCACTCTCGCCGAGCAGCGCGTAGGCGAGGGCCCCGGCGGCGGCCAGCGGCGCCGACTCGCGTTCCTCGGCGCCGCTCCACCGGGCCAGCTCCCCCGCGGCGATGAGCACCGCGAAGGCGAGAGCGGCCCCCCGCTCGTCGATGCCGTCCCAGAGGGTGACGGCGAGGGCGGCCAGGGCGACCAGGGCGGCGCCGGTACGCAGGAGAGTGAGGGCGAGCGGGACGCGAGGGGACCGCACGGCTGCGACGGCCGACGAGACGGTGCCGCCGTCCCGGAAGCCGTCACTGTCGCCGTCGCCGGCGCTGTCGGTGGGCGGGGGCGGCGGCGGCGGCGGTCCGTTGTCCGTCATGCTCATGGGCCGGACCCGCCGACGGTTCCGCGCTGGGGCGCCCGTTCCGTGGGCACGCGGGGAGCCGGTGCGTGGGGCTCGGCGTGCGGCGGTGTCTCGTCCGCCGTCACGGCGGGATGCCACCCCTGCCGTACGAGTGCCCGTACGAAGGCCGCCACCATCCGCGGATCGAACTGGGCCCCGGCGCATCGCTCCAGTTCCTCCAGGGCCGCCGGTACCGGCCGCGCCCGGCGGTAGGAGCGGGTGGACGTCATCGCGTCGAACGCGTCCGCCACCGCCACCACCCGGGCGAACTCCGGAATCTGGGCGCCCTTCAGCCCGTACGGGTAGCCGCTCCCGTCGAGCCGTTCGTGGTGGTGCAGGATCGCCGACCTGGCCTCGCCGAGGAACCCGATCCCGCGGACCATCTCGTGCCCGTACTCGGGGTGCAGTTCGATCACCCTGCGTTCCTCGGGCGTCAGCGGCCCGTCCTTGCGCAACAGGCGGGTGGGGACCCCGAGTTTGCCGACGTCGTGCAGGATGCCGGCGAATCTGAGCACCTCGGCCCGTTCGTCGTCCATGCCTAGTTCGCGGGCGATCATCATCGATGCCTGTCCCACCCGTTCGCTGTGCCCGCGGGTGTAGCCGTCCTTGATGTCGACGGCCTGCACGAGCGCGCGGATGGTGGCCCGGTGTGCGGCCCGCTCCCGGTGGTACTGGGCGAACACCCACCACGACACGTACATCGGCAACAGCACGAGCAGGGCGGCGGCCGGCCCGTACGGGCTGCGCCAGAGCACCGCCATCATCAGCCCGGCGAGCCCGTGCACGGCGACGGGCGCGAGTGAGCGCAGGAAGAGGCCGCGCCAGGCGGTCCGTACCGGCACCCGTTCGGCGAGCGCCAGGATCCCGCCGTCCAGCACGGTCAGCGTCAGGCAGAAGGCCACCACGGCCGCGCCGGCGGCCACCAGGGCGTAGGGGAAGTGGGAGGTGACGACGGCGTCCCGGCCGCCCAGCGACCAGTGGACCTTCGAGGCCGCCCAGGTGCCGAGCGAGAGCTGCGCGGCCCGCCACACCCGGCGCAGCCACCGCGGCCGTTGCCCGACCCGGGCCAGCAGCGCCCCCGGCACCGGTACGAGCGCGGCGGCGGGCGGGGGCAGCAGGAAGGCAGCGGCGAGCATGACCGGCGTGTGCCAGCGCAGGGACGCCCCGGTCTCGCCCGCCTCCCGGGACGCGCCCGCGCCGTCGGGGCCGCCGTCGCCCGCGAAGCGGCTCGCGGCGAGCAGTTCGCAGGCCGCGCAGAGCACCGCGAACAGCGCCACCGCCGGCCAGGGGGCGCGGGTGTCCGGCACCGGCACGGCGCAGAAGGCCGCGGCGAGGGCGGCGCAGACGACGTAGACACGCGCCCACGGCGGGACCGACCGCATGGCGCAGCCCCCTCCCGCTCCCGCACGGGCCCGGTGCCCGCCTCGTACAGCCTTCGGGACATGGACGATAGGGCGGTCGGGTGGGGCTCGGGGGAGGCATGGGCCGATTACCGGGACGGCGGGGACAGATTCGCCCGTTCGAGTGAGCCGCGCGTTCGTACGAGGGCTCGCACCCGGCTACGACCGGACGCCCGTACGAGTCCGGTGGCGCCCGGGGCGCGCTGCGGGGCGGGGGTTCAGCGCGCCACGTCGGCCGCGAGCGCCTGGGTCAGCTGCTCGACCGTGGCGGGCGACTCCCGCTGGAGCGCGGCGAGGTCGAGGCCGTCGTCCCCCACCACGGTCAGCAGGGCCCGGTCGCCCACGGCCATCACGATGACGTGTCCCGAGCCGCACCGCGCCACGACCTCGCGCAGTGCGCCGACGCTCGTCTGGTCGGCCATGCGGCGGGCCACGCCGAGGGTCGCGGCGGCGAGCGCGGCGACGGACTCGGCGTGGGAGGAGTCCGTGTCGGCGACCACGAGGAGTCCGTCCGCCGTGGACAGGACGCTCTCGGAGACTCCCATCACCCGGTCGCGCAGGGAGGTCAGGATCTCGGTGAGGGGATTGGGCTGCGACGTGTCGCTCATGGCGCTCCTTGCTGCGTGCATGGGTGGTCGTGGGGCGGTCGGAGCGGTGTCAGTCGGCTTCCGGAAGCGCGCCCAGGCCCCTGCGGACCCGGCGCAGCATGTCGAGCGAGGGCTGGTCGGCGGCGAGTTGCTCGGGCGACAAGGGAGGCAGCCCGAACGGCGCCGCCGGGGCGGCCCCCCGCACGGGCAGAGTGGGCAGCGCCCCCACCCCGCTCCCACGAGCACCCCGCCCCCCGCGGTCCGCGAGCGCATCGGGGTCCGGCACGGGGTCCGAGACGGAGCTCGGGCCGCGGTCCGATACCGGTCCAGCGCCCGACCCCGGCACGGGGCCGGGTCTGCGGTCCGGCCCCGGGCCGGCACCCGATCCCCGCACGGGGACGCCTGCGGACCCGCCACCCGTTTCCGGCAGACCGCCCGGCGCCGGACCGGAGTCCGGCCCCGAGTCCCGGGGCAGGTCGTCATTTCGGGGCGGCGTGGTGGCCGGGCCCCGCGCACGGCGGGGTGCGGGGCGGTGGGGTTCGGCGCCGGTTCGGCGGCGGAGGCGCTTCGCCGCCCGGCGTCTGCTTGAACTCACTAGCCCCCGTGCCCCCCGGTCGTCCCCGCTGTCAAAGCATCGCTTCCCCCGGCGGGCGCCTCCCCAGGCGGGCTCTCCCGCGCCTGCCCGTCCCGTACGAGGTCCTTACCCTCACGGACCGGGGCCCCGTGCGCCTGGGCCTCGTGTGGCCGGGTCTCGTACGGCTGGACCTCGTGCGGCTGGACCTCGTGCGGCTGGGTCTCGTGTGCCCGGCCGTCGCGCGACCGGTCCTCCCCCGCCCGGGGCTCACCCGGCCACGCGCCGGCGCCCCGCGTGCGCCTCGGCAGCGGCGCCGGATTCGCGGCCGGCTCGGCCCGCGGAGGGCCCGGCACCGGCGCGTCCGAAGCGCCGCGTCCCGGCAGCACCCGCGGTGCGGTGCTGGGCCGGCCCTCGGCCGGGCCGCCCGTCTCCCAGCGGATGAGGTCCTGCGCCTCCAGCCGGGTCAGGTCCAGCATGATCGCGAACAGCCCGCGCCCGAGGGTGAAGGCCATGTCCCGGGCCGTACGACGGCCGTTGACCGTGCTGAGCACGGCCCGGTGGCGGTCCGGGAGACCCCGGCGCAGACCGGCGTCGGGAACCGCCGCGGGCCGTATCCGCGCGAGTTCGCCCGGCGCCCCCCACGGACCGGAGAGCCGCACGATGCGCCGAGTGGTCTCCTCGGTCAGCCGCCGCGGCTCCACTCCGGCCCCGGCGTGCAGAGCGGGTTCCGGACCGTCCAGCGTCCAGCCGCCGGGCGGCCCGATCGCCATGGCGAAGGCCGCGTCGAACACCGCCGCGGTGCACACGACCTCCAGTTCGGCGGCGCCGATCAGACCGGCGGACACCAGGTACCCGCCCAGCCGGTCCGTGTCGGGCTCCGCCGCACACGCGGCCAGCCAGGTCTCGTCGTCGACACGGCCCGGCGTGAGCAGCACCGAGGTGGCTGACGGCGCGCCCGGAGTCTCGACCGCGACGATCAGTCCGTCCCGCAGATGAATCGTTCCGCCCGGGGATCCGGAGACCCGGACGGTGCCGCCGTAGCCCTCTTCGTGCAACCCCTGCAGCAGCGCGGGCAGATTGCGCGCCTCGGTCGTCGTCATGCGAGCACCTCGGCGGCCCGGTCGGCCAGACTCCGCGTGGCGAGCGCCAGGTTGGCCCGTTCCCGGTCCATCCCCGCGGTCAGCAGCAGCGGGTCGCCGACCGGCCGCCCGACGGCGAGCAGCACCTGGTGGCGCCGCCTGCTGGTCATGATCACGCTCTCCAACTCCCCCTCGGCGCCCGCCCGCCCCAGCCGTTCGGCGATGAGGGCGGCGAGTTCGGCGCACTCGGCGCCGTCCCCCGCCTCGTCGGCGTCCCCGGCCACTCCGTAGGTGAGGCCGGTGACCGCGTCGACCAGGGCGACGCCGGTGACCCCGGGGGAATCGAGCAGCCTGACCAGGGAGGCATCAACGGCCGTCGTCATTACCCCGTTCCCCCTTCACGTCTTGACGTCGCACACTACTTTGAGCTTCAACTTACGCAACAGGCGCCATATTTTGTATTTTGTGGCGCACTACCCGCTTGTGTTCGATCGTAGTTGTACAGCCAACGACCGGACAGCGTCACCGAGGAATTGGGGCAGCAGTATGAACATCGAGACCGCGCTCAAGGAAGCCATGTCCGTGGAAGGTGCCATCGGCGTCTCCCTCGTCGACTACGAGAGCGGCATGGCCCTGGGCACGCTCGGCGGCGGACCGACGCTCGACCTGGAACTGGCGTCGGCGGGCAACACCGAGGTGATGCGCGCGAAGCTGCGGACGCTCTCCTCCCTGGCGATGGACGACACCATCGAGGACATCCTGATCACGCTGGGCAAGCAGTACCACCTGATACGCCCGCTCACCGCCAGCGGCGGCACGCTCTTCCTGTACCTCGCCCTCGACCGCGGTCGCAGCAACCTCGCACTGGCCCGGCACAGCCTGAAGCGGATCGAGAGCACGCTGGACGTCTGACACCGCCCGCAGAACCAAGAAGCCGGACCGGCTGAACCGGTCCGGCATCGGGTCCCTCGGGGGCGTACTTCGGGGCGTGCTCAGGGGTGTACCTCGGGGCTCCTCCCAGCCCTCGACGGCCCGCCCCCCGGTGGCTCAGCCCTCGGCGGCGGCGCCGCGCGCGTCCGCGGTCGTGACCTCGTGCTCGGGCACGGCCTGCCCCGAGCGGATCAGCTCGATGCGGCCCATGACCTTCGCCCGCAGATCGGTCGGCACGTCGTCCTGACCGCAGCACCGCTTGACGAGCTTCTTCACGGCCTGCTCGAGTCCGTACTTCTCAAGGCACGGGGAGCACTCCTCGAAGTGCACCTCGAACTTGGTGCAGTCGGCATCGGGCATCTCGTGGTCGAGGAACTCGTAGAGATGATCGAGTACTTCACTGCAGTCCGTCTCGTGCGGCTCTCCGCAGCTCATGAGCCCGAGCCTTTCGTTCCGTCCGACTCTCCGGCGCCCGCCGGGACCAGGCCGCGGTCCTTGGCGTAGTCCTCCAGCATGCCGCGCAACTGACGGCGGCCCCTGTGCAGGCGGGACATCACCGTACCGATGGGTGTCCCCATGATGTCCGCGATCTCCTTGTACGCAAAGCCCTCGACGTCCGCGAGATAGACGGCGATACGGAATTCCTCGGGGATCGCCTGCAGCGCCGACTTGACGTCCGAGTCGGGCAGGTGGTCGAGCGCCTGCGACTCGGCGGAACGCAGACCGGTCGACATGTGCGACTCGGCACGCGCCAGCTGCCAGTCCTCGATCTCCTCGGCGGCGGACCGCTGGGGCTCGCGCTGCTTCTTGCGGTACGAGTTGATGAAGGTGTTGGTGAGGATCCTGTACAGCCACGCCTTGAGGTTGGTGCCCTCACGGAACTGGTGGAAGGACGCGTACGCCTTGGCGTACGTCTCCTGCACCAGGTCCTCGGCGTCGGCCGGGTTCCGCGTCATACGCAGCGCGGCCGAGTACATCTGGTCGAGGAACTCCAGCGCGTCCCGCTCGAAGCGCACATTGCGCTCAGCGGTCGACTCGCTGCTGCCCGCGTTCTCGGGCTGCTCCGCCTGGCCGTTTTCGGTCCCTGCGTCGGTCCCTGTGACCGGACCCACCTCCTCCAGAGTCTGGGCGGGGCCGAAACCGGTCCCACCTGAATCGGAGAATAGACGACCGGCGGTCGCGGCGGCTTGCCGATCCGGTCCGCCCGCCACCCGAACAGGGGCGGTCCTCGCCGCGTGCAGCACCGACCACTCCAGGTCTGTGCGGCTGCCACGGCTCGGGCAGATGGTCGAACCCATGCGGCGGACTCCCTCTCGTACGACGTCTTCCAGCACACCTCGCGTGCTGTCTGATCCGCACAACAGTGGTCCAGCGCGCAACATTCCCGGGGTCACGCGAGTGACGAAACCCACTTCAGGACGCCGTCCGTGATGACCGTCAACGCCTGCTCCTGACCGACGGGGGCCCGTTTGGGTACGGCGAACCCGTGATCGCCGTACGGCACCTCGACGAGCTCGTACGAGCCCGGCGGGGTCTGTTGCGGGAACTCCCCGGGACGCCCGAACGGGTCGTTGCCGCCCTGCACGACGAGGGTGGGCACCCCGGCGCCGAGCAGTTCGCCGGCGCGGGACTTCTCCGGCCTGCCCGGTGGGTGCAGGGGGAAGCTGAGCGCGAGGACGGCGTGGGCACCCAGTTCGGTGGCCGTGCGGCAGGCGACCCGGGCTCCGGCGCTGCGACCGCCCGCGACGACGGGGAGCCCCGGCGCGGCGAGCGCCGGCCACAGGCCGCGCCACCCCGCGTCCAGCGTCTTCGGGGCGGGCGCGAGCTTCTTGCCCGCCACCCTCCAGGGCTGTTCGACCAGGGCCACGGTCACTCCGTGGGCGGGCAGTACGGCGGCGAGTGCGCGGAGGTCGCGCGCCTCGATCCCGCCTCCGGCACCGTGACTGACGGCCAGCACCAGCCGTGCCGCCTTCGCGGTTTCGTCAGTCTTCTCGGCCTTCACGGCCGTCTTCTCGTGCTTCTCGGCCGGCTTCCCGGCCCGGTGCCAGGTGATCCGGGCCGTTCCCGCGTCCGTCTCGACGAGCTCCGTCACATACGTCTCAGGCGTCTCAGGCGTCTCAGGCGTCTCAGGCGTCTCAGGCGTCTCAGGCGTCTCAGGCGTCGGCGTCTCATGCGTCACGTTGTCCGTCACGTCAGAAGAGTGTGCCCTCCTCGGGCCCCTCCAGCTCCTTCAGCAGCTCCGGACCGTTGTTGCGGACGTTGCTCACCGCCGTGGAGACGGGATACGCCCGCATGAGCCCCTCCGGCGGCGGCGCGAGCAGGGAGCGCAGGTCCTCGACGTCCTTGCGGGAGGGGTCGAGCCAGGCGTCCCAGCGGTCCGGGGTGAGCATGAGCGGCATGCGCGGGTGGATCTCGGCGAGGGTGCGCGGGCCGTCCTGCGGGGCGACCGCGAGCGGGGAGGTCTCCGCCTCCGTGGTGATGACGGAGCACGTCGCCCACCAGGCGCGGGGGTGGTCGTCGGGAAGGGTCTTGTCCCGCCAGAACTCGTACAGCCCGGCCATCGCGAAGACCGAGCCGTCGGCGGGGAGCACGAAGTACGGCTGCTTGCGGGGCCGCTTCTTCTTGCCCTCCACCTCCAGGTCGCGCTCGCCGGAGCCGGTCACCCACTCGTAATACCCGTCGGCGGGTATGACGCAGCGCCGGGAGGTGAAGGCGCGCCGGAACGAGGGCTTCTCGTGGACGGTCTCGGCACGGGCGTTGATCATCCGGGCGCCGCCCTCGGGCGTCTTCGACCAGGAGGGGATCAGACCCCATTTGAGGCGGCGCAGCTGGCGGACCGGCGCGGGGTCGTCGGCGCCCTTGAGGGGGCGGTCCAGGACGGCGTAGACCTCCTTGGTCGGGGCCACGTTGAAATCGGGGTCCAGGGCCTCCTCCGGCTCCCACTTCTCGATCTCGAAGACTCCCGCGAGGTCTTCGGGCCCCCGACTGGCCGCGTACCGTCCGCACATCTGGAACCACCCCTCCGACCCTGACGCAGTCGTGAACCTACCTCGCCGCGGTCACCGTCTCGGCTGCTTCCCGGATCCCGCCCTGTTCAGGAGCGGTTCACAGCTGCCTCCGGGCCCGCGCACAGCAGCCAAGGGTAGAGCAGGTGTTCCGGAAGAGTTCGGGAGCGGTCAGGGGCTTCACCGCTGCGACCAGGGCCTTCACCGTCAGGAACGATCCCCGCCCGATCCGCGTCTCACCTACCGTCCGCTCCGTCCGCTCATACATGTCAGACTGCCTGGCCCACCCGCGAACCCCCCGCCGACAGCGCCCCAAGGGAGCCCGAGCCACCAATGGACAGCACCGCAGCCACCTCGCTGGCGACCGTCTGGGACGAGGTCTTCGGGAGCCAGCCCGACCCGGACACCTGGGTCGTCGTCGCCACGATGGTGGCCGCGCTGGCCGCGATCGTGCCGCACCCGGTGTGGCGGCTCTCGCGCAACGCCATCACCATCGCCCACGAGGGCGGCCACGGTCTGGTCGCGCTGCTCACGGGCCGCAGCCTCAGCGGCATCCGGCTGCACTCCGACACCAGCGGTCTCACCGTCAGCCGAGGCAAGCCGACCGGCCTCGGCATGATCCTCACGGCGGCCTCGGGCTACACGGCTCCCCCGCTGCTCGGCCTGGGCGGCGCGGCGCTGCTGGCGGCCGGCCACATCACCGCGCTGCTCTGGCTGGCCACCCTGCTGCTCGTGGCCATGCTGATGATGATCCGCAACGCGTACGGCGCCCTGACCGTCCTCGTCACCGGCGGCACGTTCGTGGCGGTGTCGTGGCTGACCGGTCCCCAGGTCCAGGCGGCGTTCGCCTACGCCGTCGTCTGGTTCCTGCTGCTGGGCGGTGTCCGCCCGGCCTTCGAGCTCCAGGCCAAGCGCTCACGCGGCGGAGCGGGCGACTCGGACGCGGACCAGCTGTCCCGCCTGACCCACATACCGGCGGGCCTGTGGCTGTTCCTGTTCCACGCGGTGTCCCTGTGCTCACTGCTGGCCGGCGCCAACTGGCTGCTGAACAGCTGAGGGCTCCCCCAAGGGGCTTCAGGGGCGCGGGGCCGTACCGACGGGCGGCTCCAGCGCGCGGGCGCGACCGGCCACAACGCCCCCGCAGCCACCGCACAACCGCCTTTCCCTGCCAAACCCAGCGGCGCGAACCCCCACTAAAGTGAGGGCATGCCCGTTAACCCCGCACTCACCGCCCTCTGGCCCGCCCCGCACGCGAGCGGAGCCGTCGACGCGACGGTCCACGTGCCCGGGTCCAAGTCGGTCACCAACCGCGCGCTCGTCCTCGCGGCACTCGCCGCCGAGCCCGGCTGGCTCCGCCGCCCGCTGCGTTCCCGCGACACTCTCCTGATGGCCGGTGCCCTGCGGGCGATGGGCGTCGGGATCGAGGAGGGCGTGGGCCCGGACGGTTCGGGCGAGGCATGGCGGGTCATCCCCTCGGGCCTGCAGGGCCCGACCACGGTCGACGTGGGCAACGCCGGCACCGTGATGCGCTTCCTCCCGCCGGTCGCCACGCTCGCCGACGGCCCCGTACGGTTCGACGGCGACCCCCGTTCGTACGAGCGGCCGCTGCACGGCGTGATCGACGGCCTGCGCGCCCTCGGGGCCCGTATCGACGACGACGGCCGCGGCGCGCTGCCGCTGACCGTGCAGGGCGGCGGGGCGCTGGAGGGCGGCCCCGTGGAGATCGACGCGTCCTCGTCCTCGCAGTTCGTGTCGGCGCTGCTGCTGTCGGGACCGCGCTTCAACCAGGGCGTGGAGGTACGGCACACGGGCTCGACGCTGCCGTCCATGCCGCACATCCGGATGACCGTCGACATGCTGCGCTCGATCGGCGCCCAGGTGGACACCCCGGAGTCGGGCGGCGAGCCGAACGTCTGGCGGGTCACGCCGGGCGCGCTGCTGGGCCGCGACCTGACGGTCGAGCCGGACCTGTCGAACGCCCAGCCGTTCCTGGCCGCCGCGCTGGTCACCGGCGGTACGGTCGTCATCCCCGACTGGCCCGCCCGCACCACCCAGCCGGGTGACAGGCTGCGCGAGATCTTCACCGAGATGGGCGGTTCCTGCGAACTGACGGAGCGGGGCCTTGAGTTCACCGGTTCCGGCTCGATCCACGGGCTCGACGTGGATCTGGGCGAGGTCGGCGAGCTGACCCCGGGCATCGCGGCGGTCGCGGCGCTGGCCGACTCCCCCTCGACCCTCAGCGGCGTGGCCCATCTGCGGCTGCACGAGACGGACCGGCTGGCCGCGCTCACCAAGGAGATCAACGAACTCGGCGGTGACGTCACCGAGACCGCCGACGGCCTGCACATCCGCCCGCGCCCGCTGCACGGCGGCATCTTCCACACGTACGACGACCACCGCATGGCGACCGCGGGCGCGATCATCGGCCTCGCTGTGGAGGGCGTACAGATCGAGAACGTGGCGACGACGGCGAAGACCCTGCCCGACTTTCCCGCTCTGTGGGCCGGAATGCTCGGGAACTGACGGGCGGACCGGGATCATGCGCCGTTACGGCAAGCACACCGACGAGGACGACATCCGGGAGCGCCCGAACCGCAAGGGCAACCGGCCGCGGACCAACATCCGTCCCAAGCACGAGGACGCGGCGGCGGGCATGGTCCTCACCGTCGACCGCGGCCGGCTGACATGCCTGGTCGAGGACCGCGTCGTCTTCGCCATGAAGGCACGCGAACTGGGCCGCAAGGCGGCGGTCGTCGGCGACCGGGTGGCCATCGTCGGCGATCTGACCGGCAAGAAGGACACCCTCGCCCGGATCGTCCGCATCGAGCCGCGGACCTCGGTCCTGCGCCGCACGGCCGACGACGACGATCCGTACGAGCGGGTGGTCGTCGCCAACGCCGACCAACTGGCCATCGTCACGGCCCTCGCCGACCCGGAGCCCCGCCCCCGTCTGATCGACCGCTGCCTGGTCGCGGCGTACGCGGGAGGCCTCGACCCGCTCCTCGTCCTCACCAAGTCGGACCTGGCGTCCCCCGACGAACTCCTGGAGCTGTACGGGGCACTGGGCGTCCCGTACGTCGTCACGAGCCGGGAGGAGCTGGAGAGCGGCGAAGCCGTGGACCGCGTACGCAAGCAGCTGGACGGCAAGATCACCGCGTTCGTCGGACACTCGGGTGTGGGCAAGACGACGCTGGTCAACGCGCTCGTGTCGACGGAGCGGCGGCGCTCCACGGGTGTCGTCAACGCGGTCACGGGCCGCGGCAGGCACACCACGACCTCGGCGCGCGCGGTGCCGCTGCCGGGCGACGAGGGCTGGCTGGTCGACACGCCGGGCGTGCGGTCCTTCGGGCTGCACCATGTGGACCCCTCGCAGGTCATCAAGGCGTTCCCCGATCTGGAGCCCGGCACGGAAGGCTGCCCGCGCGCGTGCAGCCACGACGAGCCGGACTGCGCGCTGGACGCGTGGGTCGCCGAGGGACACGCGGACCCGGCCCGCCTCTACTCGCTGCGCCGGCTGCTCTCGACGCGGGAGCGGCGCGAGGGCGACTGATCGCCGCACGACCTCTGTGTTGTTTGCATCCCTGTCGCGACGGTAAAGGCATACTCGCACCAAGTCGTATGCAGTTCACCAAGCGACAACAAGCGGTCACGGAGCGTGGGAGGGCATCACATGGCGTGGCTGCTGGTCGTCGTGGCGGGGTTCCTTGAGACGGGTTTCGCCGTCTGCCTCAAGCTCTCCCACGGCTTCACGAGGCTCTGGCCGACGA
Organism: Streptomyces ortus; assembly: GCF_026341275.1. Classification (NCBI taxonomy): domain Bacteria; kingdom Bacillati; phylum Actinomycetota; class Actinomycetes; order Kitasatosporales; family Streptomycetaceae; genus Streptomyces; species Streptomyces ortus. The sequence goes on along the minus strand of NZ_JAIFZO010000002.1, from coordinate 2,993,290 downwards.
TCGCCTTCTGCGTCTTCGCACTGGGCAGCTTCGGCCTGCTGACCCTGTCCCTGAAGAAGCTCGACGTCGGTCCGGCGTACGCGGTGTGGACGGGCATCGGCGCGGCGGGCACCGCGATCTACGGCATGATCTTCCTCGACGACCTGGTGTCCACGCTGAAGATCGTCTCGATCTCGTTCGTGATCATCGGAGTCATCGGCCTGCAGCTGTCGGGCTCGTCGCACTGAGCCGGTCCTTTCCAGGCCGCGCGCACCTCAGACCACGGACCGCACCATGGCGAGGGCGCTGCGGACCAGTCCCGCCGTGCCTCCCTCGCCCGCCGGGGCCAGCACGCACGACACCCCCAGCCGCACCGCGAGTTCACAGGCCCTGGCCAGCTCCGCCGCCTCCGCCCTCGACCCGCCGTGGGCGCCGAGCGAGGCGACGGCCCGGTCCCGTACCAGCGCCACGAAGTCGCCGGGCGAGGGCAGCGGTCCGTCGGCCCGGCGCTGGGCGGGCACGGCCGAGGACGACGGCACGGCGGACAGGGTGGGAGAGGGCAGCCGTTCTCCCCAGCATCCCGTGAGCATCGCGCGCACCAGCACGTTCCCCCGGGCCGCGGACGCCGTCCACTCCGCGGCGGCGGCCAGCCGTTCGCGGGGCTCGGGCCGGCTCACCAGAGCCCGCTCCACCCCGGCGAGGTACGCGTCCGCCTCGCGCCGTACGAGCGCGCGGGCGAGGCCTTCCTTGCTGCCGAACTCGTTGTAGAGGGTCTGCCGGGAGACCCCGGCGACGGCGGCCACGTCGACCATCCGTACGGCGGACCACGGACGGCGTCCGAGTGCCGAATAGGCGGCGTCCAGTAGGGATTCCCGCGCTGCAGGCATCATCGCCTCCCTGGGGCGATCGGCTCTGCGCATCAGAGTTGACGCGCGCGGATGCACTGTCAAGACTTCGCACGACCTACGGGGCGCACACCCCACACGACCGCGGGCCCGCACGCCCTCAGGGGGCGCGGGGAACGGCGCAGTCTTTTGCTTTTGGGGGCGCGGGGAACGGCGCAATCTTTTCGCCTTGAGGGGCGCGGGGAACGGCGCAGGCCTCCGGCCGCGCAGGCACCAACGCACGCACCCACAACCACCCCCCACCCTCTCCACAACCCCAGCCCTATAGCCGCACCCCGCGGAGCGGTACCGTTCCCCCATGCCCGACTACCGCGATGACCTGCGCCTCGCCCACGTCCTGGCGGACGCCGCCGACGCCGCGACGATGGACCGGTTCAAGGCGCTCGACCTCAAGGTCGAGACCAAGCCGGACATGACCCCGGTGAGCGAGGCCGACAAGGCCGCCGAGGAACTGATCCGCGGCCACCTCGGACGGGCACGGCCACGGGACGCGATCCTCGGCGAGGAGTACGGGGTGGAAGGCACGGGCCCCCGCCGCTGGGTGATCGACCCGATCGACGGCACCAAGAACTACGTACGCGGAGTCCCCGTCTGGGCCACGCTGATCGCGCTGATGGAGGCGGGCGAGGGCGGCTACCAGCCGGTCGTCGGCGTGGTCTCCGCCCCCGCGCTGGCCCGCCGCTGGTGGGCGTCGAAGGGCCACGGAGCCTTCACGGGCCGCAGCCTGTCGTCCGCGTCCCGCCTGCAGGTCTCCCAGGTCTCGCGGATGAAGGACGCCTCGTTCGCGTACTCCTCCCTGAGCGGCTGGGAGGAGCGCAGCCTGCTGGACGGCTTCCTGGACCTGTCCCGCGAGGTGTGGCGCACGCGCGCGTACGGCGACTTCTGGCCGTACATGATGGTCGCCGAGGGCTCGGTGGACATCTGCGCGGAACCGGAACTCTCCCTCTGGGACATGGCGGCCACCGCGATCGTGGTGACCGAGGCGGGCGGCTCCTTCACCGGCCTCGACGGCCGCCCGGGCCCGCACAGCGGCAACGCGGCGGCCTCGAACGGCATCCTCCACGACGAGCTGCTCGGCTACCTGAACCAGCGCTACTAGTCGGCGTACCCGATCGAACGCGACCGCCCGCGTCCGATCAGACAGCCGACGCCGCGGGCCGGTCGGCGCAGGTTGACCGGCACAGGCTGACCGGCGCTCGTGAGGCGCGTGGAGCCGTCGGGGGCGCGGGTGACCCGACACGCGCCCCGAATCGGCCGTGTGCGCCCTCTTGTTGACCCTCCCTTTGACTGCGACTCTGAGAGTCCCCCCACTTGTGAACTTGTGAATTCGTTAACGAACGGATTCGTAGGAGGTGGCTCCGTCCATGCTCGTCCGCGACGCCATGAGCACCGTGGTCCTCACCATCGGCCCCGCCCACACACTCCGGAAGTCCTCCGCACTGATGGCCGCACGCCGCGTCGGCGCGGCCGTGGTCCTCGACCCCGACGGCATCGGGATCGGCATCCTCACCGAGCGCGACATCCTCAACTCCATCGGCCTGGGCCAGAACCCGGACACCGAGCGGGCGCACGCGCACACCACCACCGACGTGGTGTTCGCGGCCCCGACCTGGACCCTGGAGGAGGCCGCCCGGGCGATGTCCCACGGCGGTTTCCGACACCTCATCGTCCTCGACCACGGCGAACCGGTCGGCATCGTCTCGGTCCGCGACATCATCCGCTGCTGGGCACCACTCCGTCAGCCCGCCCCGGCCTGAGAGCCCCGCCGGGTCCTGAGTGAGCGGCGGCACACAGGTGAGCGGGCCGGCTCCCCGGTACGAGGGAGTCCGGCCCGCTCTCTACGGCAAGCGATCCAGTGCTGGTGTCAGCCGCGCAGGGCCTGGACCGCGGCGTCCAGCCGCTTGCCGAAGTCCTCGTCGGCCTGACGGAAGTTGCCGATCGCCCGCGCGGCGATGTCGTCGCGCGAGACCTCGGCGATGAACCCCGCCAGGTTGGCGATCAGCCGCTCCTTCTCGCCCTCGGACATCAGCCGGTAGAGATTGCCCGCCTGTACGAAGTCGTTGTCCTCGGCGTGGACGGGCGCCTCGCCGTTGCCGGTGACACCGGTGACGGGGAGGGGCTGCCACAGCGGCCGGTCCGTCTGGACGGGCCCGCCGAAGCTGTTCGGCTCGTAGTTCTTCGCACCCTTGTGGCGGCCGTCGTACAGGAAGCCGTCCCGCGAGTTGGTCCGCGCCTCGGTGGCGTGCGGGCGGTTCACCGGCAGATGGTCGGCGTTGACGCCGACGCGGTAGCGGTGGGCGTCGCCGTACGCGAAGAGGCGGCCCTGCAGCATCTTGTCGGGCGAGGGTCCGATGCCCGGCACGAAGTGCGCGGGGCTGAAGACGCTCTGCTCGACCTCGGCGAAGATGTTCTCCGGGTTGCGGTTGAGCTCCAGCTTCCCGATCTCGATCGGCGGGTAGTCCTCGTGCGGCCACACCTTGGTGAGGTCGAACGGGTTGAAGCGGTAGGTCGCCGCGTCGGCCGCGGGCATGATCTGCACCTGCACGGTCCAGGAGGGGTAGTCGCCGCGCTCGATCGACTCCCGCAGATCACGCTGGTGCGAGTCGGGGTCGAGGCCCGAGACCTTCACGGCTTCCTCGGTCGTCAGGTTCTTGATGCCCTGGTCGGTCTTGAAGTGGTACTTGACCCAGAAGACCTCGCCGGCCTCGTTGTTCCACTGGTAGGTGTGCGAGCCGTACCCGTTCATGTGACGGTACGAGGCCGGAATACCGCGGTCACCGAAGAGCCAGGTCACCTGATGGGTGCTCTCCGGGCTGAGCCCCCAGAAGTCCCACACGTTGTCGGCTTCCTGCGAGCCCGTGTACGGGTCGCGCTTCTGCGTGTGGATGAAGTCGGGGAACTTGATGGCGTCCTTGACGAAGAAGACCGGGGTGTTGTTGCCGACGAGGTCGTAGTTGCCCTCCTCGGTGTAGAACTTCAGGGCCCAGCCGCGCGGGTCACGGACGGCGTCGGCCGAGCCGAGGTTGCCGGCCACCGTGGAGAAGCGCAGGAAGGTCTCGGTCCGCCTGCCGACCTCGGAGAGGAACGCGGCGCGCGTGTACCCGGTGACATCGGCGGTGACGGTGAACGTGCCGTAGGCGCCGGCGCCACGGGCGTGCACGACCCGCTCCGGAATGCGCTCGCGGTTGAAGTGCGCGAGCTTCTCCAGCAGGAGCTGGTCCTGGACGAGGACCGGGCCGCCGATGCCCGCGGTCTCGCTGTTCTGGTTGTCGGCCACCGGCGCGCCGGCCTCCGTCGTAAGCGGTCCCTGCGTCACGTGCGCCTCCTGCGTCATTCCTTGCCGGCCCTGTCCATCGGCCCCACCCTCAATCAGCGCCAGAGCCAAGCTCGATCCTACAATAGACTTTGTCTAAGTCAATTCCTGCTCCAAAGTCACACCTGTTCGGGTTCTGGTCCAGCAGGCTGTTAAGCTGTACCTATGAGCGACCTGCTGGAACGACTGCGCGGACGCGGCTGGCGCATGACCGCACAGCGCCGTGTCGTGGCCGAGGTCCTGAACGGGGATCACGTCCACCTGACGGCCGACGAGGTACACGCGCGCGCCGTGGTGCGGCTCCCGGAGATCTCCCGGGCGACCGTCTACAACACCCTGGGTGAGCTGGTCTCGCTCGGCGAGGTGCTGGAGGTCGCCACGGACAAGCGCGCCAAGCGGTACGACCCGAACGCCCACCGGCCGCACCACCACCTGGTCTGCGCCCAGTGCGGCGCGATCAAGGACGTGCACCCGGACGGCAACCCGCTGGCGGACCTCCCGGACTCCGAGCGCTTCGGTTTCACCGTCTCGAACGTAGAGGTGACGTACCGCGGCCTCTGCCCGAACTGCGCGACAGCCTGACGCCTCGCGCTCCCCGCTTCCGCGGGCAACGCACAACACCGAAGGCCCGGAACCATTTCACTGGTTCCGGGCCTTCGGTCTTCAGTAGCGGGGACAGGATTTGAACCTGCGACCTCTGGGTTATGAGCCCAGCGAGCTACCGAGCTGCTCCACCCCGCGGCGATGTCTGAACACTACGTCACCCCGGCCGACCAGCGCAAATCACTATTTCTTTCAGCCCGTCCGCCCCCCTCCAGCCCGTCCGCCCCCCTCCAGCCCGTCCGCGCCCCTCCAGCCCGTCCGGCGCTTGAGGACGAGCGCGAAGCGCGATTACGGGGGCGAGGGGCGCAGCCCCATGCAGTGAGGATGGGGGTCTCCCGGTCGAGCGAAGCCGAGAGTGGGGGAGGGTAGGGGCGGCGGGGGCGAGAAACCCAACCCGACCCAGCCCACTCCCCTCCCTCACCCCCCCCGGAGGGGTCACGCCGACAACTCCTCCCGCAACGCATCCCGCAACCGCGCAGCCCGCTCAGAGACCTCCCCCGGCCCCAGCGACACCGCCCGATCAGCCCACCGCTGCCCCTCCGCGAGTTCCCCCCGACGCGCGTAGACCAGGGCAAGCCGCAACGCCGCCCGCCCATGCCCCGCGTCGGCGGCCCGGGCCCACCACAGCGCCGCCTCGGGCTCACTGCCCTCCCGCGCCAGCAGCAGCCCCAGATTGAACGCCCCGTTCCGCGACCCCGCCTCGGCCGCCTCCCGGTACCACCGGGCGGCCTCCACGACGTCCCCGCGCGCGGACGCCAGCATCCCCACACGCACCTGGGCCCGCCGATGCCCTTGGGACGCGGCCCGCTCGTACCACTCCTCGCACTCGCTCTTCTCGGTGGCCGGCTCCCCCAGCTCGTGTTCGGACGCGGGCGGGCGCCGTGCGTCGAGCACGGTCGCGAGCCGGTAGGCGCCTTCCGCGCTGCCGCCTCCCGCGGCACACCGGAGGTGCCGCTCGGCGGCGGACTCGTCGCCGTCCCGCAGCCGGGCGATGCCGACCTGGAGCGCGGCCTCGGCGTGCCCGGCGGCGGCGGCCCGCTCGTAGCACCGCAGCGCCGCCGCGTCCTCACCGCGCCCGGCGTGCAGGATGCCGAGGTTGAACGCGGCGTCGACACTGCCGGCTTCGGCGGCCTTGGAGAACCACGGCTCGGCCCCGGCGGCGTCACCGACCTGCAGCAGCAGAATGGCCAGCGCGTTCGCCGCCTCGCGGTGCCCGGCGTAGGCCGCCCGCCGGTACCACTGTTCGGCCTGGGCGGTCCGCGACTGCTCGGCGCAGAGCAGCCCGAGGTTGTACGCGCCGTTCACGTCGCCCGCGTCCATCGCGGCCCGGTACCACCGCTCGGCGGTCTGCGTCTCGCCGCGCTCGGCGTGCAGCGCGCCCAGCGCGTTGGCGGCGTTCCCGTCGCCGTCCTGGGCGGCGCGCAGCCACCACACGGCCGCGCTCTCGGTGTCGCCCGCGTCGCGCAGCAGGAACCCGAGCGCGCACGCGGCCCGCGCCTCGCCGTCCTTGGCGGAGGTCAGATACCAGCGTCCGGCCTCCTTGAGCTCGCCGCGCCTCTCCAGGATCGCCCCGAGGTGCAGCGCGGCCCGGCGGTGGCCGCGCGCCGCCGCCTGCCTGTACCACTGCTCGGCCGCTTCGCCGGCGCTTCCGGACCCGGCGGCGCCGGGGTCGCCCGTCTGCGCGGTGCTGCGGTCGAGTGCCCGCGCGAGCCGGTAGGCGGCCTCGCGGTGCCCTCGCTCGGCGGCGGCACGCATCCAGTCCTCGGCGCGGGGATCGCCGCGGTGCTCCAGGAGATCGGCGAGCGCGTACGCGCCCAGCGAGTGGCCCTGCTCGGCGGACTGGCGCAGCCAGTACTCGGCGGCGGGCTCGTCGCCGCGCTCACGGTGGTGGCGGCCCAGCGCGTGCGCGGCTGCCGCGGAACCGGCGACGGCGGCGATGCGCCACCATCCGGCGGCCTCCTCCGCGTAGCCGCGCTGGTGCAGGAGGACGCCGAGGTTGTTGGCGGCGGCGCGGTCGCCGGCCGCGGTGGCGGCGCGCAGCTGCGGCTCGGCTCCGTCGAGATCACCGCGGCGGAGCAGCATGGCTCCGAGGACGCTCATGGCCTCGGCGTCGCCCTCTTCCGCGGCGAGCCGTTGCCGAGCCTCCTCCACCGCGTCACCGGTCTCGTCCCGGTCGGAAGGCTGCACAAACCGCCCTGTATCCAACAGAGTTGCCTTGTCCCCCATAACGTCCATCGTCGCACCACCTGCAACCTGGGTACACCTGGTATACCGCAGCCAGTGAGGTCACTTCAGCGTTTTGTCGACATGCCCACAGAGAGACAAGTGAAACACAGTTCCCCCAACTCCCTCCGTCCGGCGCAGCCTTCACCGCGGCAGCACTGGTGAACGAGGGGCGCCCCCGCACACCGAGCTGACGGCCCGCACACGCAGAAGGACCCGGATCCTGTGAGGATCCGGGTCCTTCGACATCAGTAGCGGGGACAGGATTTGAACCTGCGACCTCTGGGTTATGAGCCCAGCGAGCTACCGAGCTGCTCCACCCCGCGCCGTTGTGTTTAAACCGTACCACGGCGCGAGGGGGGCTCCTGACTCAGCTCTGCTCAGCCACTGTCCGGGCTCTTGCTGCTGCTCGGACTGCTGCTGGGCTTGCCGCTCTCCTCGGTCTTGTCGGTGTTCTTGTCGTTCTTGTCGTTCTTGTCGCCCGAGTCGCCTGCCTTGTCGCTGCCGCCGCCCGCCTTCTTGTCGGCGGCGGCCTGGGCGTCCTCAGCCTTCTTGAGCGCGTCCTCCAGGTCCTTCTGCGCCGTCCCGTACGCCTCCCAGTCGCCCTTCTTGAGGGCTTCCTGGCCCTGGTCGAAGGCCTTCTGGGCGTCGTCGAGCGCTTCCTGGACCGTCGGGTCACTGGAGGTCGGCGGCGGCTTCGTCTCGTCCTCGTCCGGCGGTTCGGCGGTCGAACCCTCCGCTCCGAAGACCTTGTCGAGCGCCTGCCCCAGCGTGTCCTCGAAGGCCGTCGCGCCTCCGTAGGTCACCAGCACCTTCCGCAGCAGCGGGTACTTCAGTCCGCCACCGCGTACGTAGACGGGCTCCACGTAGAGCAGTCCGCCGTCGAGCGGCACCGTCAGCAGGTTGCCGTACTCGACTTCCGAGTCACCACCTCTGAGGAGCCTGATGGACTCGGCGATGGACGGCTCGGAGTTGAACTGACTCTGCACCCGTTTCGGTCCGTCGACCGTTCTGCCGGTGGGCAGTTTGAGGATGTTGATCTTGCCGTAGTCGCTCGTGCCTGCTTCGGCGTTGACCGACATGAAGGCGCTCAGGTTGTCGCGGCCGTTCGGAGTGAGCGTCGTCGTCAGGGAGAACGCCTGCGACTCCTCCCCCGGCATCTTCATGCTGAGGTAGTACGGCGGTACCGCGTTGCCCGACTTGTTGGTCGGGTCGTCCGGCACCTGCCACACCTCACTGCCGCTGAGGAACGTCTCGGCGTCCTTCACGTGGTAGCGGGTCAGCAGCTCGCGCTGGACCTTGAACAGGTCCTGCGGGTACCGCAGATGGTCCATGAGGGCCTGCGGGATGTCGCCCTTCGGCTTCACCGTCCCGGGGAAGGCCTTCTTCCAGGTCTTCAGGACCGGGTCCTTGGTGTCCCACTCGTAGAGCGTGACCTTGCCCGTGTACGCGTCGACGGTCGCCTTCACCGAGTTGCGGATGTAGTTGACCTGGTTCTGCTGGGCCACCACCGCCCGCTGGTTGTTGGCGGCGGTCAGCGAGTCGGCCGTCGTGTCGCCGAGCGTGGTGCGCGAGGCGTACGGGTAGCCGTTCGTCGTCGTGTACGCGTCGACGATCCACTCGATCTTGTCGCCGACGACCGCGGGATAGGCGTCGCCGTCGATGGTCAGCCAGGGCGCCACCGCCTCGACGCGCTCCTTGGGCGTGCGGTTGTAGAGAATCCGCGAACCCTCCCCGATCGCGCCGGAGTAGAGGATCTGCGGCTCGCTGAACGCCACCGCGTACGCCGCCCGGTTGACCGGACTGGAGAGGTTGACGCCGCTCTTGCCCTTGTAGCTGGTCGTCTTCTCGCCGGTGTCGTCGGAGTAGTCGATCTCCTTCTGCGGACCGCCGACGATCGAGTACTGGCTGGTCTTCTCGCCGTAGTAGATCCGCTGCTGGTACTCACCGAGGTCGCCCTTGGACGGCAGGTCGTACTCGGTGAACTCCGGGCGTCCCTCGGCGTCGGCGTTGGTGCCCTTGGCCGCGACCACTCCGAAGCCGTGCGTGTAACGGAAGTGGTTGTTGATCCAGTTGCTCTTCGGGATGCCCTGCAGGTTCAGCTCGCGCAGACCGATGACGGTGTCCTGGTCCTTGCCGTCCTTGCTGTAGCGGTCCACGTCGAGGTTCGACGGGAACGCGTAGTAGTTGCGGACCTGCTGGAGCTGCTGGAACGTGGGCGAGACGACGTTCGGGTCCAGGAGCCTGATGCTCGCGGCGCCGTCGGCGTCGTCGCGCAGCTTGGTCTTGTCCTTGGTCGTGCTCGTGCCCGCGTACTCGGTGACCTCGGTGCCCGTGATGCCGTACGCGTCGCGGGTCGCCTTGAGGTTCTTCTCGACGTACGGCGCTTCCTTGGCCTGCTCGTTCGGCTGGACCTGGAACTTCTGCACGATCGCCGGGTACAGACCGCCGATGAGGATCGCGGAGAGCACCATCAGGCCGAAGCCGATGACGGGCAGCTGCCAGGTGCGCCGCCACAGGGTGGCGAAGAACAGCAGGGCGCAGATGACCGCGATGCAGAAGAGGATCGTCTTGGCCGGCAGGTAGGCGTTGGCGTCGACGTACCTGAGGCCCGTCCAGTTGCCGGTCGCCTTGAAGTCGCTGGACTTCACCGCGAGGCCGTACCGGTCGAGCCAGTACGCCACCGCCTTCAGGGTGACGAAGATGCCCAGCAGCACCGACAGGTGCCCGGTGGCCGCGGCCGTGGCGCGCGCTCCGGGGCTGGTGACGCGCAGTCCGCCGTACAGGTAGTGCGTCAGCGCCGCGGCGATCAGGGAGAGGATCGCGGCGGCGAAGCCGAAGCCCAGCATGAAGCGGTACCAGGGCAGGTCGAAGGCGTAGAAGGACACATCGAGGTGGAACTGGGGGTCCTTCTGGTGGAAGGGCACTCCGTTCACCCACATGAGCCACGTACGCCACTGGCCGGCCGCGGAGGCGCCCGCGATCAGCCCGACCAGCGAGGTGATCCCGAGAAGAATCCACTTCTTGTACGGGGCCACGCTCATCCGGTACCGGTCGAGGCTCTGCTGCTCCATCGACATGGCGCTGAGCGGCGGCCTCAGACGGTGGGCCAGCCAGATGTTCACGCCGACGGCCACCGCCATCAGCAGCCCGAAGACGAAGAACAGACCGATCTTGGTCCACAGCGTGGTCGTGAAGACCGACGAGTACTTGACCGACCTGTACCAGAGCCAGTCCGTCCAGAACCCCGCGAACATGACGAAGGCCATGGCCAGCACGGCCAGTACGCCCAGTGTCATGAGCAGGGTCCGGACGCGTCGGGACGGTCGGCCCACTCTCATCCGCGGCCCTGTCGGGCCTCCGCCGCGGTCCGGCATCTGGAAAGCCAAGGTGCGCACCTCGAAGTTCGCTGTTGGAATCTGGGGGCCCTGCGAACGCCGGGTCCCATCTATGCAACTTACTAATGCTTTACTCGGTTCCCGGTTCGGGGGCCGAACGAGGCAGGATTGTGACCATGTCCAACACCGCCTCCTCAGGCACCCCCATGGCGGCCGGGCCGCTCACCCGCGCCGCACTCGAAATCGACGAGTACGTCGCCGGACTCGGCTGGGACCAGCCCGCCCGGCTCTTCGCCCTGGTCGACACCGGCCGGCTGCGTTCCCAGGAACCCGGCCTCGCCGAGCGGCTGGGTCTGACCGAAGACGTGCCCGACGGCACGCTCACCCCTATCGAGCAGGAGGAAATTCCCGCGGGCAGTCCGCTGGACGAGTTCCTGGGCACCATCGCCTGGCCGGACTCCGTGGTCGGCTGCGCGCTGTCCGTGGAGCGGCTGATGCTGCCGCCGTCCGCCGAGGCGTCCGTACCGGACGGTCTCGACGAGAAGCGGCTGGCGAAGTGGGTCGCCGAGCACCCGGAGCGCCAGGAGGTCCGGATGACCGTCGCGGTGCTGCGCGGCGGGAAGCGCGATTCGGCGCTGCGGCTGCGCGAGAAGGACTCGGCGAACGACGTGCTCACCGGCTCGGACCTGGTGCCGGGACTGGCCGACGCCCTCACGGCGACGTTCGCGGAGTAGTCCGGGCGCACACGGCCTGCCGGTGCGCCAGGATCCGGTGTCCTAGGCGCATTTCGGCAGGTCGTCCGTGTCGCCGCCACGGATGTCCTTGAGGGCGCTCACCGCGTCGTCGATGGTGTCGACCTTGACGAGCGTGAGCCCGTCGGGGACGTCACGGGCGGCGGCCTCGCAGTTGTCCTTGGGCGTCAGGAAGTACTGGGCGCCCTTGGCCCGGGCGCCGACGGTCTTCATCTCGATACCGCCGATCGGGCCCACCTTGCCCTCGTCGGTGATCGTGCCGGTGCCGGCGACGAACTTGCCGCCGGTCAGGCTCCCCGGGGTCAGCTTGTCGACGATGCCGAGGGCGAACATCAGACCGGCGCTCGGCCCGCCGACGTCGGCGAGCTTGATGTCTATGGTGAACGGGAAGGTGTGGTCGGTCCCCGCCTCGATGCCGACGATCGCGCGGTCCTCGCCGCTGTCGTGGGACTTGGCGGTGGTGAGCGTGATGTCCTCGGTCCTGGTCGCCGTCTTCTTCTCCTTCAGCGCGGCGGCCTGTTCCTTGGCTGGCACGACCGTGAAGACGACCTTCTCGCCGGCCTTGTGCTTGGTGACCAGCTTCGCGACGTCGTCGAACGCCTTCACGCGCGTACCGTCGACGGCCTTGATCACGTCACCGGCGTGCAGCCTGCCCTCGGCGGGGGTGTCCTTGACGACGGTGGAGACGATCACCCAGGACTGCACCGGGATGCCGACCTCCTTGAGCGCCGCGACCTTGGCGCTCTCCTGGGACTGGCTGAACTCCTCGGCGTTCTCCTGCGTCGACTGCTCCTCCGTCTTGCCGTTGGGGAAGAGCGTGTCGTGCGGGACCACCTTGTTGTCGTGTGCCAGCCAGCCGTACACGGCTTCGACGAGGTTCATGTTGTAGTCGGCGCTGGTGACCCGGACGGTGGTCATGTTCAGGTGACCGCTCGTCGGGTAGGTCTTGCGGCCGGTGATCCGGAGCACTGGCTCGCCGTCGTGCTCGCCCAGCGTGTTCACCGTCGGACCCGGTGACATCTCCGAATACGGCACATTGATGAAGACTCCCGCGCACAGGAGCGCGATCAGCATCAGGGTGGAGGCGAGCATCGTCGCGGTGCGGCGTGGCATGGAACGACAGTACGGGACCCCACTGTCAACGGACCGTCGGGGCCGCCCGTCCGGGGGTCCGACGGGCGGTCAGGCGTCGGAGTGGGACTTCTCCATGGCCTCGCGGAAGCGGGTGTAGCCGGCCAGCTCGTGGCCGTCACCGATGGTCTTGCGGTTCCGCCCCGCCCAACTGCCCCAGGCTCCGGCGCCGATCGCGGCGAAAAGCGGAATCAGCAACCAGGCGAGCGCTGCCATGCCGACCTCCCAACCCCATGAACCACCGCAACTGACTGATCAGCAGATTAACCATCCGCTTGTCCAACGCTCACGGCAGGGGTCGGGTTACGCAACCGGAGCGGTCAGCAGGCCCCGACCCATTCCTCCGTGCCGTCGGAGAACTTCTGGTGCTTCCAGATCGGGACCTCGTGCTTCAGGTCGTCGATCAGCTTCCGGCAGGCCTCGAAGGCCTCCCCGCGGTGCGGACAGGAGACGGCGACGACCACGGCGAGATCGCCCACCCGCAGGTCACCGACCCGGTGCACGGCGGCAAGCGCCCGTACCGGGTACTCCGCGACGACCTTCTCCGCGACCCGCCGCATCTCGGCCTCGGCGGTGGGGTGGCAGGAGTATCCGAGGGCGTCGACGTCCGCTCCCCCGTCGTGGTTGCGCACGGTCCCCACGAAGAGCGCGGTCCCACCGGAGGCGTCGTCACCGACGGCCCGGAAGACCTCGTCCAGGGAGAGGTCGCTCTCCCTGATCGCCAGAAGCTTGATGGGGTCCTGTGCCGCCTGCTCACCGGGATGGTCGCTCATGGGTGCCATGCCCCCATCGTGCCCCACCCCGACGGCCCGGTGAAACGGCTCCTCCCCGCGCACGCGCGCGTGCGCCTTTGGAGCCCCCTTCTGGACGCGCCCGGATCCCGGTCCGCGGCGCCTCCCCGTTCCGGCGCCACCGCGGATCCGGCACCGGCTCAGATCCGCCGCCGGGCCTTCCGCGCCCGCCGTACCAGCGCGGCCGTGCCCAGCAGGGCGACCGTCGCCCCCGCGGCTCCCGCCGCCGTGGCGTCCTTGCGGCCGAGCCGCCGTCCGGCGAGGGTGTGCCGCCCGGCGACCTCGCCCAGTAGTTCGGCGAGAACCTCCTCGTTGGTCCACCGGGGCCGCCACCCGGCATCGTGCAGCCTGCTCCCGCTGACCACCCAGGGGTACATCGTGTACGCGAGGTCCCCGGCCGGCGACGGGGTGAGTCCGATCCGGTGGAGCCGGGCAGCCGCGCCCAGGGCGACGGCGGACGGCAGCTCCATGCGCCGGATCCCGCTGAGCTCCTCGACCTCCTCCTGCTCCAGCCATCCGTCGCACCCGACGGCCAGCTCTCCCTCGACCTTCTCCAGGGCGGCGTACTCCAGAGCGGCGCACAGGTCCTCGACATGGCAGAACTGCCAGGCGGGCCGGGAATCGGCGACGACCAGGAGGCGAGGCGACTCGAAGTACCTGGTCAGCGCGGTGTCGGTGCCCCCGACGAGCACGGCGGGGCGTACGACGGTGACGTTGAGCCCGGGGTGCGCGCGGGGCGCCCGGCGGGCGAGCCGCTCGACCTCCAGCAGGTCCCCGACCCCCGTGGCCTCGGCGGTGGCCCGCAGTTCGGCGTCTTCGGAGAGGGGCAGTTCGTTGTCGGGCAGCGCTCCGTAGACCATCGCCGACGTGCACAGCACGACGCGGTGCACCCCGGCAGCGGCGGCGGCCGTGAGCACGGTCTGGGTACCCCGCACGTTGTACGCCGTACGCGCCGCCGGGTCCGTCTCCAGGTCGAGGTCGAGGGCCAGGTGCACCACGACGTCCGCCCCGCGCAGCTTCTCGGCGATGGCCGGGTCCCGGACGTCGAGGATGTGCCACTGCGCGTCCGCGCACTCGCCGCGCCGCTCGTCGATGGCGATGACCTGCTTGATCTCGTCGCAGGCGACGAGCCGCTCGGTGAGCATCGCGCCGATCCCGGCCGCGGCGCCGGTGATCGCGACGACGGGGCCGCGCCCGGCGGAGGTGCCGTCGGCGCGCTGTACGGCCGGTGCGGGCCGGTGTTCGGGTGACGGGCGGGTTGAGAGGTTTCGCGCTGCGCGAACCTGTGGATCTGGGGAACTCACCAGGCGTCTCCAGCGGTTGTCTTCAGTAAGAACGCGAGTGACGCGTACGTACCAGGTGGCATCCATCCTGCCGCAGCCGCCGAGTCGGCGACGCACCGAGGCCCGAACCGGTTGTGGTGTCTACGCTGGGTGGTGATGCAGGGCAGCCGCCGTCGGAGCGAACCGGCGGCCTTAACAGCCGAGGAATCCCGTGAGTGACACCCCATTCGGATTCGGCCTTCCGCCGGAGGAGCCGGAAAACGGCGACGAGGGCAAGAAGAAGGACCAGCAGAGCGGTGGTGGTCAGGGACCTGCCAACCCGTTCGGTTTCGGGCCCGGCGGGCCCGGCGGCCCCGGAGGTGACAACCCGCTCGCAGCCATGTTCGGTGCGCTGAACCCCAACGACCTGGGCGCCGCGTTCCAGCAGCTGGGCCAGATGCTCTCGTACGAGGGCGGCCCGGTGAACTGGGACATGGCCAAGCAGATCGCCCGCCAGACGGTCTCCCAGGGCACCTCCGACGGCACGAAGGACGCGAGCGTCGGCCCCGCCGAGCGCGCCGCGGTCCTGGACGCGGTGCGGCTGGCCGACCTGTGGCTGGACGACGCGACGTCACTGCCGTCCGGCGCCGCCTCCGCGGTGGCCTGGAGCCGCGCGGAGTGGGTCGAGGCGACGCTGCCGGTGTGGAAGGAGCTCGTCGACCCGGTCGCCGAGCGCGTCGGCGCGGCCATGGGCGACGTCCTGCCCGAGGAGATGCAGGCCATGGCGGGCCCGCTGCTCGGCATGATGCGCTCCATGGGCGGCGCCATGTTCGGCACGCAGATCGGACAGGCCGTCGGCGTGCTCGCGGGCGAGGTCGTCGGCTCGTCCGACGTCGGCCTGCCGCTCGGCCCGGCCGGCAAGGCCGCGCTGCTGCCGCTGAACATCGAGGCCTTCGGCAAAGACCTCGGGATCGCCCAGGACGAGGTGCGCCTCTACATCGCCCTGCGCGAGGCCGCCCACCAGCGGCTCTTCGCCCACGTGCCGTGGCTGCGCTCGCATCTGTTCGGCGCGGTCGAGGGGTACGCGCGCGGGATCAAGGTCGACACGGCGAAGCTGGAGGACGTGGTCGGCCAGTTCGACCCGCAGAACCCCGAAGAGCTGCAGCAGGCCCTTCAGCAGGGCATGTTCCAGCCGGAGGACACACCGGCGCAGAAGGCCGCGCTGGCCCGTCTGGAGACGGCTCTGGCGCTCGTCGAGGGCTGGGTCGACGCGGTGGTCCACTCGGCCGCCAAGCCCCGTCTGTCGTCCGCCGACGCGCTGCGCGAGACGCTGCGCCGCCGTCGCGCCACGGGAGGCCCGGCCGAGCAGACCTTCGCCACCCTGATCGGCCTGGAGCTGCGCCCGCGCCGGCTGCGGGACGCCTCGCGCCTGTGGGCCTCGCTCACGGACGCGCGCGGGGTCGACGGCCGGGACAACCTGTGGGAGCACCCGGACATGCTGCCGACCGCCTCCGACCTGGACGACCCGGACGGCTTCGTGCACCGCGAGCAGCTGGACTTCTCCGAACTCGACAAGATGCTCGGCGAGGCGGCGAGCGGTTCACCCGAAAAGCCCAACCTCACGAAGGACGAGAGCGGGCCCGAGGACAGGGACGCCGACGACACGAACGACGGCAAGGGCGACAACGACAAGTGACCCTGTACGACGACGCCGTCCTGGTCCTTGAGGACATCGAGGGCCAGGAGGAGCTTCGGCAGGCCTACCTCGACCACCTTCAGGCCCATCCGGACGGCATGTGGAAGGCCTGCACGGCGGGACATGTCACGGCGAGCGCCCTGGTGATCGACCCCGAGCAGGGCAGGGTGCTGCTGACGCTGCACAGGAAGCTGCGGATGTGGCTGCAGATGGGCGGCCACTGCGAGCCCGGGGACGCCACCCTGGAGGCGGCGGCCCTGCGTGAGGCCACGGAGGAGTCGGGCATCGCGGGTCTGACACTGCTCCCGGGCGGACCCGTACGGCTCGACCGGCACCCCATCCCGGCGCCGTGCAACTGGCACTTCGACGTCCAGTACGCGGTCGTCGCCGAGCCGGGCGCCGTCCAGGAGATCAGCGACGAGTCCCTCGACCTGCGCTGGTTCGCCTACGACGAGGTGGCGGGGGTGGCGGACGACTCGGTCGTACGCCTTCTCGAAGCGACCCGGACGAGGCTCTGACGAGGCGGCTGAGGTACGCGTAAGGGGCGACCGCAATGGCGCTCGCCCCTTACTCACCCGTCCCCGGGCGCTGGAGCACCTAGGGCGTTTCTGATGGATCTCCGTGGGTGAAGGAGCGGCGTCCGGTGCGTGCTCTCGTCGTGCCGGGCACAGGCCCGCGTACTGGACGTACTTGGGTCTGTGCCCGGTGCGGCGAGTGGGGGTCCCCCCGGCCGGAGGCTGGGGGAGCGTGCCGGGCGTCGCGACGCCGCGGAGATCCATCAGAAGCGCCCTAAGGGCTGTCCCGTAACTCCCGGTGGATCAGCGTGCGGCGTCAGATGCGGTGCATCGCAAGGCGCCGGGTCGCCCTCATACCGGGTGTATTCGGGCGATCCGGCAACGCCGCGAGGTGCCGTAGCTGTCGTCGTGCGCCCGCCGGGAGTTACGGGACAGCCCTTAGCTCCAGACGTTCCCCTGGTTCTGTCCCCGGGCCCCCTGCTGCCCCACCCCGTACTGAGCGCCGAGCCCGGACCCGATCACCGCGTTCTGCGGCGGCAGCATCTCACTGGGCTGGACGAGCACGTAGCCCTGGCCCATGAAGCTGAGCTCCCAGCCCTCCCCCGTGTTGCCACGGCGGCGGAACACTCCGGAGGAATGCGTCTGGGCCTGCATCTGTACGCGCAGACTCGTGGACCAGGCGACGATCGCGTCCGCGTCGCAGTTGACGTACTTGTCGGGCGTGACCTGCATCATCAGCGGCATGCCCGACGTCATCAGGGCGACCTTGCCACGCCCGGTGATGTTGAGCTGGTACTTGCCGGAGCCGGAGATGCCGTACTGGCTGTCGACCGCGATCACCTCGTGGTGCAGCGCGGAGTCCATCGCCAGGACATAGCTGCTGTCCACGGTGAGACCGTCCTGGTCCACGTCCACCACATGGATGTGCTGGGCGAGGTTGGCCAGGAAGACGGTGCCCTGCCCGTGGCAGCGCATCAGGTCGAGGCCCTCCCCGGTGTACGCGCGCGACCGCTGCTGGCCGGAGTTCTGGTACTCGGCGTCGAACTCCACGAGGCCCTGGTAGGCGACCATGGTGCCCTTGCGGGCGAGCACGTCGTCGTGGCCCTCCAGAAGGACGCGCAGCATCTGCTTGTTCTGCAGGCTGTAGCGGTCCTGGGACTGCTGGTCGTTGTAGGCGAAAAGCGAGCTCTGCATGGTGTGTGTCCTCCCCCTCAGCCCCGTACCCGGAGGCGGTCGGTGCTGTCCTCGCTGGGCTGGACGACGACGATGCCCTGTCCGGAGAAGGCCATCTGGAAAGCCTCCCCGCTGCCCCGCCCTATCAGGGACTGCGCCTTGAAGCTGCGCTTGCCCTTCACCTTGAGGTTCGGGGACCAGGCCACCAGCGCGTCCGGGTCGACGTACGTCTCGTCCTCGCCGCCGCCGCAGTCCACCACGATGGGCTTGCCACGGGAGGTCAGCGCGACCCAGCCCTGGCCGGAGATCTTGGTGTTCCACAGGCCCTGGCCGGCGAACTTCGCCAGCCCCTTGACCCGCTCGACGCCCCACGTCAGATGGGCGTCGAAGGCGAGCAGATTGGTGGCGTTGACGGAGATCGCGTCGCCGTTGAGGTTGATGACGACGACGTTCGCCCCGTAGTCGGAGAGGTAGAGCAGGCCGTCTCCGGAGCACTTCATCAGGGGTGCGCCCTCGCCGGTCATCCAGTCCTTGGCGATCTGGCGCACGGCCGGCGGATTGGGCTCGTACTGGACGAAACCCTCGTAGGCGACCATTGACCCCACGCGCGCGAGGAGGTCGTTTCCGGTCTGCATGGCGACCTTGAGCATGTGATTGCCGTGGTTCTCCATGCGCGCGGCAACGGGTGCCGGGGCGAAGCCCGCGAGTTGCTGGATCATGAAACGGGCTCCCTCAGACCTCGTACGGCTGGACGACGATGAAATTGCCGGGCGCGCCGCGGAACTGGAGGTTCACGCTCTCGCCCGTGTCGCCCGGGTAGGCGTTGCGACGCATGCGCACCTGGCTGGAGACGATCACCTGAGAGGCGGCGGACCAGGCGACGACGGCGTTGCAGTCGGCGAACGTCGTCGGTGTCACGGGCAGGACGACGGGCACGCCACGCGTCTTGACGACGATCGTGCCGGTCCCCTGGAACTGCATCGTGAACAGGGCGCCTCCGGGGATGCCGTGCCCTTCGACGCGGCGGACCTCGTACTGCAGCGTCTCATCGAAGGCCAGGACGTTCTCCGCGGAGACGCAGACGGCGTCCGCCTGCAGTTCGATGGGGTGCAGCATGGCGCCGTTCTCCGCGAGGAAGACCTGGCCACGGCCCGAACAGCGCATGAGCTGCATCTCCTGGCCGGTCGCGTTGCCCACGAGCCGGCCGGAGAACCCGGCGCCCTTGTAGCTGAAGTCGACCTTGCCCTGGTAGAGCACCATGCTGCCCTGGCGGGCCAGTACGGCCTGGTCGCCGCCCATGCCGAGGTCGACCCGGACCATCTTCTTGTTCTGTTGGGTCCAGCGCTGCCCGGTGGGCGTCTCCTTGTAGGCCTGCAGCGCCGCGGTGACACCGGCGCCACCGGGGGGAGCGCCCTGCGGCACTCCGTATCCGGCGGGCGCGCCCGGTGCGCCGGGCTGACCCGGCGGCTGGCCGAAGGACGGCTGCTGTCCGTAGCCCGGGGGCGGGGTCGGCTGGCCGCCGTAGCCGGGAGGCGGGGCGGGTGCCTGGGGTGCCTGGGGCTGTCCGTAACCGGGCGGCAGGGGTGCGGTCTGGCCGGGGGCCTGGCCGTACGGGGGCTGCTGGCCCGGCTGCCCGTACGGCGCCGGAGCGGGTGCCGGCGGCGGTACGGGGGCGCCACCGGGCGGCGTCATGGGCGCGATGATGGTCGGCGCGGCGTGCACCGGAGGCGCGGGCGCCGGTGGCGGCGTCTGGCCCGGAGGCGGCGCGAAACCCTGAGCGGGCTGCGGCGCCGGAGGGGGCGGCGCGGGTGCGGCGTGGCCCGCGGGGGCCCCGAACGCGGGCGGCGCGGAGGCCTGGGCCGGCGGCGCGAACGAGGGGGCACCGGCCTGGGGCGCGGGCGCGGCGGCCGGCTCCTCCTCGGCGACCTCGCCGCCGAAGTTCTGCAGCAGCGCGTCGAGTCCGCCGTCGAAGCCCTGTCCGACCGCGGCGAACCGCCAGACGTCCTTCAGATAGAAGTCACCCAGCATCACGGCACGCTCGGTGGAGAACTCGGCGCCGGTGAACGAGTACCGGGCCACCTCCTCGCCGCCCGCGACGATGCGGATGTAGCCGGGGGCGACCTGGGACATCTGCCCCACGCCGTCGACGGTCGCCGTGAACGACAGTTTCTGGATCTGCGGAGGGATCTTGTCGAGGGTGACGCGGAAGGACTCCGTGTCGCCCGCCTGCGCGCCGAGGAGCTGAACGGACTCCTCGGGGGACTTCGGCTGGTTGAAGAAGATGAAGTACCGGTCGTCCGAAAGCCGTTCGTCGGCGTCCAGACCGAAGCAGCTGATGTCGAAGGTCAGCCCCGGGCCGGTGATCTGCACACCTACGTACAGATCGGTGCCCGCGGTGAGGTCACTGATCCTGGCCTTGTGGCCGCGTTGGAATTCCCTGGCCATGCGTAACGACCGTCCCCCATCCCGAATACAAGTGCGTCGCGTCAGGCTAACGGCAAAATCCAGCCGTGGCGGAAGCCGGTACAGACCCGGTACACAAACCCTCTTCCGGTGGTCCGGGCAGGGGCTTCGAGCACGCGGTCCGACGTCGGGCCGTCAGCCGTGCCTCACTCGCCGCGCGCCGCGGGCAGGTGGGGCAGCCGGTCGGCGGCGACCACTCCTTCGAGGTAGCCGCGGGCCCGCTCGGTGCGCGGATAGGCCTCAAGGAGCCGCCAGAAATCGGCTCCGTGGCCCGGTACGAGCAGATGCGCGAGCTCATGGACGAGGACGTAGTCGACGACGTACTCGGGCATGCCCTGCAGTCGGTGCGAGAGGCGGATACTGCCCTCGGCAGGGGTGCACGAGCCCCAGCGCGTGTTCTGATTGGTGACCCAGCGCACCGAAGCGGGCCGGGCGCGGCCGTCGAAGTAGAGCGCGGAGAGCCGCGCGGCACGCTCGGACAGCTCCGTGTCACCCAGCACCCGCTTGTTCTCCTGGGCGGCCAGCTTGTCGAGCATGACGGTGACCCAGCGCTGCTCCTCCGCCTCGGACATCCGGGCGGGAATGAGCACGACGGTGCGATCGCCCTCACGGTACGCGGAGACCGTTCTGCGCCGTCGCGCGCTCCTGCGGACTTCGATCGCGCTCGCCCCTGAGCCGCTCGGCGGCTGGCTCGTCGTGCTGCGCTGTGGGTTTCCGGCACGGTGCAGGGGGTCGGCGGGCACGCCCCGACGTTACCCGTTGCGCATGGTGGAAGTCCCGTCTCCGGTACGCATCGATGCCGAACCGCACCCCACGCGCTTGATTTGTGTGACGAACATCCACCGCCTGTGGATAACTTTCGGCACGCGCCGGGCAATGCGGGCATCCTGGCATTCGACCGACGGAGCGGGACGAACTCCGCCGGCACACCGGGACGACAACGGGGACGTACGGGGGGCCGCTGCATGCATCCGATGGTGAAACCCGCGCTGCGGCGCGGCTGGCGGGATCTGAACACCGTGCAGTTCGGGATGGCTCCCGCGCACGCGATGGTGCTCGGCCCGATGGACACGGCGACGGGCAGTCTCCTGACCTTGTTCGACGGAACCCGCGGGCTGCCTCTGCTGCGCGACGAGGGGCGCCGGATGGGCCTGCCCGACGGTCACGTCGACGGCCTGGTGGAGCGGCTGTCCGGGGCCGGACTGCTGGACGACGCGACGGGCGGCGGCCCGGCCGCCGACGCCCTGCGCGGAAAGCCGGCCGTCCTGGACCGGCTCCGGCCCGACGTCGCCTCGCTCTCCGTCGTCGCCCCCGAACCCGGCGAGGCCATGCGCCGGCTGGCGGCCCGCCACTCACTGCGTGTTCAGGTGCGGGGCGCCGGCCGGGTCGGGGCCGTCCTCGCTTCGGCGCTGGCGGGTGCGGGCGTGGGCCGCGTCGATGTTCAGGACGGCGGCTGTGTCGAACCCTGGGACGTGGCGCCGGGCGGACTGCCGCCCGAGTCCGTCGGCGAGCGCAGGGACGAGGCCGCACGGCGGGCGGTGCGCGGAGCGGCGCCCGGCCGACCGCCCCGCCGAGGAGGCGCCGGGTCCGCGACCGGGCAGGACGACCCGGGTCTCGCCCTGGTGATCATCGCGCCTC
This sequence comes from Streptomyces ortus, assembly GCF_026341275.1. Taxonomy (NCBI): domain Bacteria; kingdom Bacillati; phylum Actinomycetota; class Actinomycetes; order Kitasatosporales; family Streptomycetaceae; genus Streptomyces; species Streptomyces ortus. The sequence goes on along the minus strand of NZ_JAIFZO010000002.1, from coordinate 2,971,508 downwards.
GGGACGGCCTTGCCGTCCACGCGCCCGACCCGGCGGCCTACGAGCCACTGATCGCCTCCGGTACGCCTCATCTCTTCGCCGGGGTCGTGGAGGGGACGGGCGTCGTCGGGCCGCTGGTCCTGCCCGGAGAAACGGCGTGCGCGGGCTGTCTGGACCTCGGCCGCACCGACCGGGACCCGGCCTGGGCCCGCCTTCTCGCACAGTGGCGCTCCGGGCGGCCCCGCCAGGTTCCGGCGTGCGATCTGACCCTGGCGGCCACGGTCGCGGGGCTGGCCGCGGGGCACGCGCTGGCCTTCCTGGACGGAGGACTACCGTCGAGTGCGGGAGCCCGCTGGGAGGTCTCGGTACCCGGTTTCGACTGGCATGCCCGCCCGGTGTGGCAGCATCCCGCATGCCCCTGCGGGGCCGGGGAGAAAGGTAAGGGGGAGCAGACCTCGGAAGACGAAGGGCCGCACGAGACAATGGCCGAACAACAGCCGCACGCGGCACGGCTGTCCGGTACTTGGAGGGCGCATGTCTGATCTTCCCCGGAAGGCGGTCACCCGGACCGCCAAGCTGGCCGCGCTTCCGCTCGGCTTCGCCGGGCGTGCCACCTGGGGTCTCGGCAAACGAATCGGCGGCAAGTCCGCGGAGCTCGTGGGCCGTGAGCTGCAGCAGCGCACGGCCGAGCAGCTGTTCAAGGTGCTGGGGGAGCTCAAGGGCGGCGCCATGAAGTTCGGGCAGGCCATGTCCGTCTTCGAGTCGGCCCTCCCCGAGGAGGTCGCGGGCCCCTATCGCGCGGCGCTCACGAAGCTCCAGGAAGCGGCCCCGCCGATGCCGACGAGCACGGTCCACACCGTGCTGGCCGAGCGGCTCGGCGAGGACTGGCAGGAGCTGTTCCTGGAGTTCCAGGACAAGCCGGCTGCGGCTGCCTCGATCGGACAGGTGCACCGGGCGGTCTGGCACGACGGCCGGCAGGTCGCGGTCAAGGTCCAGTACCCCGGGGCGGGCGAAGCCCTGCTGTCCGATCTGAACCAGCTGAGCCGTTTCGCCCGGCTGCTGGGACCCCTGATCCCGGGCATGGACATCAAGCCGCTCATCGCTGAGCTGCGCGACCGGGTGTCCGAGGAGCTCGACTACGGCTTGGAGGCGCAGGCGCAGCGGGCCCACGCGGAGGAGTTCGCGGACGACCCGGACGTGCTGGTGCCCGCGGTGGTCCACCAGCGCGAGCAGGTGCTGGTGACGGAGTGGATCGACGGGACGCCGCTGTCCGAGGTGATAACCGACGGCACACCGGAAGAGCGGGACCGGGCCGGTCAGCTCCTTGCCCGCTTCCTCTTCTCGGGCCCCTCCCGCACCGGCCTGCTGCACGCCGACCCGCACCCCGGGAACTTCCGTCTCGTGCCGACCGACGATTCCGAGAGCTCCGCCGACCGGAGCGACTGGCGGTTGGGGGTCCTGGACTTCGGCACGGTGGACCGCCTCCCGGACGGACTGCCGGCGACGATCGGCGCGTCTTTGCGCATGACCCTCGACGGCGAGGCGGATGCCGTCTACGAACTGCTCAGCGAGGAAGGTTTCATCCGGGAGTCCATAGAACTGGATCCGGACGCCGTCCTCGACTACCTGCTCCCCATCATCGAGCCGGCCCAGGTCGACGAGTTCACCTTCAGCCGGGGCTGGATGCGCAGCCAGGCGGCCCGGGTCGCCGACCCGCGCTCCCCCGCCCACCAGCTGGGCAAGCAGCTCAATCTGCCCCCGGCGTATCTGTTGATCCACCGGGTGACCCTGAGCACGATCGGCGTGCTGTGCCAGCTGGGAGCGACGGTCCGGCTGCGGCAGGAGCTGGAGGAATGGCTTCCCGGCTTCCTCCCGGACGCGCTGGAGCTGGAGTCGGAGCTGGACGAGGAGGGTTCGGCAGCCGGAGCGTGAGATCTTCCCGGGCGTTCGCGCTCCCGGGGCGGCGACGCGACGAGACGTGACGGGGCAGGGCCCGACGGGACTCGCCGGAAGGCCACGAGGGGCCGCGGGAGGCCGCGGGAGGCAGAACGCACCGCGGGGGCCGGCCCTTTCGGGCCGGCCCCCGCGATCAGCGGTTGTTCGTGCTACCTCGGTCGGCGGGCCTTACTGCATGACCGCCATGGCCAAGGCGCGGCGGGCACGCAGCGACGCGCGCTCGGCCCGGCGCTGCATACGGCGGGCGACCACCAGGCGCATGGCCCGGCGTTCCCTCTCCGCCTCCTGGATCCGCTCGTGCATATGCGCACGGGCGAGGGCTTCTGGAATGAGTTGCATCTCTCGGGTCCTGTTCTGACGCGAGTCGTTCGCGCCGGTGGCAGTGAAGTCTGGGATCGCGGAGCCGGTGGGCTCGCCGGTGGACGGCTTCATCGGGGCCTGTTTCTTGGGGTCGTGCGTCAGGGGGCGATCGATCGTTCCTGTGATGTTCATGCCGCAACCGGGTTCTTGCGCGGGCGGCCACGCGGCCGCTTCCGGGCGACAACGACACCCTGGACGAAGAGCTCGCCGCCCCAGACGCCCCAGGGCTCACGCCGCTCCTTGGCGCCGGCGAGGCAGGCCTCGATCAGCGGGCAGGTGCGGCAGAGGGACTTGGCGTACTCGACATCGGCCGGCGACTCGGCGAAGAAGACCTCCGGGTCGTACGAACGGCAGGGGACGGGTACGCCGAGGTTCTCGATGGCGTCGTCGAGCGCGGTCAGCGCAGTGAGCGGGGTCAAGGTGGAGTCCTCCGTGGAGCCGGGCGGGGTGATCGTTTCGGAAGGCGGTACGGACGGGGCGTGCGCTTCGAGTTGCACGGTTGGTCTTCCTCGTCTGGTCGTGCCGGCCTGGTTGGCCGGTTGGCGGCTGGTACCGGGGTTTTCTCTTGTCCCGAGGCCCCTTCGCTCCGCCGTCCCCGGTCGGGGACAAACAGAAGGGCCGCGGATCCCGGGTGGGGTTCCGCGGCCCTGAAGGCGCCGGCCTGATCGTCAGATCAGGCTGGATCACTCCAGGGGTCAGGCCCACGGAAGGCCCACATCGTGTGATGCGTGTGCTTGTCGGCTCCGGCACCGGCCGCCTCAAAGGCATGGGCCTTCGCCTGTGCCTCTACTGCTTCCAGTGCCTTCATCGGTCGCTCATTGCGCTCGCGGACAGAAAGGGCCGCGAGAGACACGGGGGACGCCGGCCGAATGGCAGCGATGCCGGACAGACCGGTGCCCAGGTTCGAGAAGCCGAGCAGGCACGTGGAGACGACCGAGCGATCGGTCATTTTGGCGGTGCTGGTGGTGATGCTGATCACTGGAATCGCCTCCTCTCGGCGTCTCTGGGACCGGGCGAGCCGGTCCGTCGGTTGTTAAGTACAGCACGAAACCTGGGCCTTCGAGAAGGCCGCCGTTTCCGTGCTCTAGAACTTATGGGGATTGCCGGGGCATGCGCAAACTATTTTCTCGACGAGTTTGAATCATTCCTCGTCTTCCCCTCTATCGGGCTCTTGACCTGCGCAGATGGCGAGTACGTCGGTTCCGTAGCGGTTGAGCTTGCGGGCGCGGACGCCCGGGATGCGGGCCAGCTCAACCGGAGTGGACGGCACCGCTTCCGCGATGGCCATCAGCGTCTTGTCCGTGAAGACGCAGTAGTCCGGCTGCCCGCTGCCCCGGGCCTGGACCGCCCGCCAGTCGCGCAGCCGTTCGTAGAGCGCCTCGTCCATGTCGGAGGGGCAGTCCTCGCAGCGCATCAGCTTCATCTCGCCGGCGTCGTTGAGCGTACGACCGCAGACCCGGCAGCGGGCGGGGGTGCGGCTGGTCCGCCGGGGCGCGTCGGGGGCGCTGCCCGGGGCTCCCCGCTCGATGCCTCCGAGCCCGCCGGGGCCGCTCGCGCCCCTGCGGCCGGCGGTGGTGACCGATCCGGGGCGCAGGCCGTCGAGAAAGCGGCTGGGCCGCCGGCTGGGGCGGCCCCCGGGTGAGCGGGACTGCGACCAGGAGACGCAGAGGTGCTGTCTGGCGCGGGTGACACCGACGTAGAGGAGGCGGCGCTCCTCCTCGACCTGGTCGTCGGTCTTGGCGTAGGAGATCGGCATCATGCCCTCGGCGACACCGACCAGGAAGACGGCGTCCCACTCCAGGCCCTTGGCGGAGTGGAGGGAGGCGAGGGTGACGCCCTGGACGGTCGGCGCGTGCTGGGCGCCGGCGCGCTCTTCGAGTTCGGCCACAAGATCGCCGAGGGTGGCGTCGGCTCTGGCGGCGGCGAAGTCCTGGGCGAGGTTCGCGAGGGCGGCGAGGGATTCCCAGCGCTCCCTGACCGCGCCGGAGCCCGCCGGTGGCTGGTGGGTCCAGCCGTCGCCGGACAGCACCGCCCGCACCTGCGAGGGCAGGTCGGGGGCGTCGTCGAGGAGTGCGTCGTTGCCGCCGAAGCGGGCCGCGCCGCGCAGGGCATGGATGGCCCGCTTGACCTCGGGTCGCTCGAAGAAGCGCTCGGCTCCGCGCAACTGGTAGGGCACGGCTACATCGGCGAGGGCCTGTTCGTAGATCTCCGACTGCGAGTTCGTACGGAAGAGGACGGCGATCTCGCTGGCGGGGGTGCCGGAGGCCATGAGGTCGCGGATGCGGCGGGCGGCGCCTTCGGCCTCGGCGGGCTCGTCGGCGTACTCCGCGTAAACCGGCTCGGGGCCCGCGGCGCGCTGGGAGATCAGCTCCAGCCGGTGGTCGGCGGCGCGGCCCCGGGCCTGGGCGAGCAGGCCGTTGGCGAGGTGGACCACCTGGGGGGTGGAGCGGTAGTCGCGGACGAGTTTGACGACCGTGGCGCCGGGGTGGCGGGTGCGGAAGCCGAGGAGGTGGTCGGGGGTCGCGCCGGTGAACGAGTAGATGGTCTGGCTGGCGTCGCCGACGACGCAGAGGCTGTCGCGCTCGCCGAGCCACAGCTCCAGGAGGCGCTGCTGGAGGGGGCTGACGTCCTGGTACTCGTCGACCACGAAGTGCTGGTACTGGGCGCGGACTGCTTCCGCGATGTGGTGCTGGTCCTGCAGGATGCCGACGGTCAACAGCAGGACGTCCTCGAAGTCGATGACGCCGCGGTCGCGCTTGATGTCCTCGTACGCCGCGTAGAGCTGTGCGATCTCGGCACGGTCGCGGGGGGCCTCGCGCCCGGCCTTCACTGCCGCCGCGGCGTAGTCGGCGGGGATCGTCTGGGTGACCTTGGACCACTCGATCTCGCCCGTCACGTCTCGCAGTTCACCGCGGTCGAGACGGATGCGGGAGGCGGCCGCGGCGTCGGCCACGAGCTGGATCTTGCGGTCGACGATGCGGGGCAGACTGCCACCGACTGCTTTCGGCCAGAAGTACTGGAGCTGACGCAGGGCGGCGGAGTGGAAGGTGCGGGCCTGGACCCCGGAGGCGCCGAGCTGGCGGAGACGGCCGCGCATCTCGCCCGCGGCACGTGCGGTGAAGGTGACGGCGAGCACGCTGGAGGGCTGGAGGATCCCTGCCCGCACTCCGTAGGCGATGCGGTGGGTGATGGCACGGGTCTTGCCCGTGCCGGCTCCCGCGAGCACGCAGACCGGGCCGTGCAGGGCGGTGGCCACCTCGCGCTGCTCGGGGTCGAGTCCTTCGAGCACCGCGTCGGCCCCACTCGGCGGTGCCGGGTACTGAGAGCCGTGGGTGCCCTGCGGGAAAAGGGTGGAGTGCGATGCTGCTGTCACCCCGCCATGCTGCCAGGTCGGCCGGGACGGATGCGCCGGTTGTCCACAGGGAGCCGCTCGCAGTCGTACTAATACGGCAGGCGCCGCCCGTCCCGCGACGCCCCGCCCCTCCGCGCACGGGAATGGCAGCCCGGCCTCGTACGTTCCCCTGACTGCGAACACGTATCTCCCTGCAGCGAAGGAGCACGAGAGACATGCCGGGCACTGTGACGATGTACAGCACCACGTGGTGCGGCTACTGCCGTCGGCTGAAGAGCCAGATGGACCGCGAGGGCATCACGTACGACGAGATCAACATCGAGCACGACCCGGCGTCCGCGGCGTTCGTGGAGAAGGCGAACGGCGGAAACCAGACAGTTCCCACCGTCCTCTTCCCGGACGGTTCGACGCTGACCAACCCCTCGCTGGCCCAGGTGAAGCAGAAGATCGGCGCCTGAGGGCTGTCCCGCGGCAGACTCAGGCAGCCGCGCCGCGCGTCGGCAGGGGCTTGCCGTACCAGAGCTCGATCAGACGGGCCGCAATCGAGATGCCGTACGGAGGCAGGACCTCCCCGGACTCGAAGGCGGCCCGCAGGTCTTCGCGGGAGAACCAGCGCGCTTCCTCGATCTCCTCGCCGTCGACATTGATCACCGCGGAGGTCGCGCGGGCCATGAAGCCCAGCATCAGGCTGGAGGGGAACGGCCAGGGCTGGCTGGCGACGTACTCGACCTCGCCGACGGTGATGCCGGCCTCCTCGAACACCTCGCGGCGGACCGACTGCTCGATGGACTCGCCGGGCTCGACGAAGCCCGCGAGGGTGGAGAAGCGGCCTTCGGGCCAGTGCACCTGCCGACCGAGCAGGATGCGGTCCTCGTTGTCCGTCACCGCCATGATCACGGCCGGGTCGGTGCGGGGGTAGTGCTCGGCACCGCAGGCGGGGCAGCGGCGGATGTGACCGGCCGCGGCGATCACCGTACGTTCGCCGCAGCGGGAGCAGAAGCGGTGCAGGCGCTGCCAGTTCTCCAGGGCGACCGCGTGCACCATGAGGCCGGCGTCGCGGGGCGACAGGAGCAGGCCGGCCTCGCGCAGGCCTGCCGCGCGCGCGGACTGGTCCATGCGGCCGGGCAGGGTGTCCTTCTGGAGGGCGAAGTAGCTCACGCCGTCGTCGTCGGTGCCGAGGAAGTAGCGGTGTGCCTCGGTCAGGGGCGCTTCGAAGGACGGGGTCATGACGAGTTCGGTGGTGCCGTCGGGCGTCTCGTCGATGAGGACCTGACCGCCGGAGACCACGAAGGCGCGGGTGGTGGGGTGGCTCCACGCCGCGGCGAGCCAGGCCTCGTCGAGCCGGTGGTGGGCGGCCCGGTCGATGCCGTTCGGGGCGGTGAGCGAGATGGGACGGTCTGCGGTGCGGTCGGTCCAGGTGGTCACGGGTGCTTCCAACTCCCCCGGTGAAACGGTTGGTTCGGCGGGCTGTCCGTCCGGATGTACGGATGTACGGCAGGACGTGTGCGGCGGGGCTTCTTCAGTGTGCATCTCGCCAGTTCCGGGCCAGATCGCCCCACAGGTGGGCGGAGGTCTCGACACCTTTGAGGAGGAGGTCGATCTCCACCTTCTCGTTCGGCGCGTGCCAGCCGTCGGACGGGACCGAGATGCCGAGGAACAGCACCGGGGCGGCGAGGACGTCCTGTAGGTCCGCGGCGGGCCCTGATCCGCCTTCGCGGGTGAAGCGGATCTCCTTCTCGAAGGCGCGGCCCATGGCGCGTACGACGGACTGCAGGGCGGGATGGTCGAGCGGTGTCAGGCACGGACGCGTGGCGGCGCCGAAGGTGATCTCGTGGCGGACACCCGCGGGCAGTTGCTCCGCGACCCAGGTGCGCACCGCCTTCTCGATGTGGTCGGGGTCCTGTCCGGCGACGAGCCGGAAGGAGAGTTTGACCATCGCGGAGGACGGCACGATCGTCTTGTTGCCGGGGCCCTGGTAGCCGCCGCCGATGCCGTTGACCTCGGCGGTCGGGCGGGCCCAGACACGCTCCAGGGTGGTGTGGCCGCTCTCTCCGTGGGTGGCCGTGGACCGGGCGGTGCGCAGCCAGCGCTCCTCGTCGAAGGGCAGCTCGGCGAAGAGTTCACGCTCACGCTCGGTGAGTTCGGTGACGCCTTCGTAGAACCCGGGGACCGCCACACGCGCGTGCTCGTCGTGCAGCGCGGCGACGAGGCGGGCGACGGCGGTGGCCGGATTGGGCACGGCGCCGCCGAAGGAACCGGAGTGGATGTCCTGGTCGGGTCCGTACAGCTGGATCTCGCACTCGGCGAGGCCGCGCATGCCGGTGCACACCGTGGGGGTGTCCTCGGACCACATGCCGGTGTCGGAGACGATCACCGCGTCGGCGGTCAACCGGTCCTTGCGGGCTTCGACCAGATCACGGAAGTGCGGGGAGCCGGACTCCTCCTCGCCCTCGATCAGCAGCTTCAGGTGGACCGCGGGAGTGGTGCGGCCGGTGGCGGCGAGGTGGGCCCGGACACCGAGTGTGTGGAAGAACACCTGTCCCTTGTCGTCGGCGGCCCCACGCGCGTGGAGTCGGTTGCCGCGGACGACGGGCTCGAAGGGGTCGGTGTCCCAGCCGTCCTCGCGGGCGGCGGGCTGTACGTCGTGGTGGCCGTAGACGAGGACCACGGGCGCCCGCGGATCGTCCGAGGGCCATTCGGCGAAGACCGCGGGTGCGCCGGGGGTCGACCAGACCTCGCAGGTCGGGAAGCCCGTCTCCCGCAGTTTCGCGGCGAGCCAGTCGGCGCTGCGCCGTACGTCCGCGGCGTGCTCGGGCTGGGCCGAGACGGACGGGATGCGCAGCCATTCGGCGAGGTCGTCGAGGAAGGCTGCGCGATGCTGCTCGATGTACGCGCGGACGGCGCTGTCCGGAGTCTTGCTCATGGTCACGAGCCTATCCGTCCACGCGCGCGTGCCGGTCCGGCGGTTCGTCGGGAACCCCTTCGGGTGGTTCTTCCAGCAGGAGGCGTTCCAGCGCGGCCCGGTCCGGCAGGTTCCCGGGCCGGACGACCTCGCCGCTGCGCACGTACAGGAAGGCCGCCCGCACGGATTCCAGGGGGACGCCGTGCTGCTCGGCCCAGGCGAGCCGGTAGAGGGCGAGCTGGAGCGGATCGCCGGTGCGGGTGCGGCTGGTCTTCCAGTCGACGATCTCGTACGTCGTCGTCGCCCGCCCGTCTCCGTGCTCGTCGGCCTCTTCCTGGTGGACCTCCTCCTTGTAGACCGCGTCGATCCGGCCCCGTACGACGCGGCCGGCGATGGCGAGCTGGAAGGGCGCCTCGACCCGGTAGGGCGTGCGGTGTGCGTAAGGAGTGCGTTCGAAGGCGTTCTTGAGGGCTTCCAGGTCTCGTTCGTCGGCGATCTCGGCCTCGCTGCCGGGCAGGTCCTCCGGCTCCAGCATCGGCAGCCGCAGCTCTTCGAAGCGGGCCTCGACCCAGGCGTGGAAGCGGGTGCCCCGGCGGGCGGCGGGCTGGGGCGGCCGTGGCATGGGGCGCGCCAGTTCCTGGGCGAACCCTTCCGGGTCCGCGGCCATACGCAGCAGTTGGGACGCGGTCAGGGAGGTCGGCAGGGGGACGTCCGTGACGCTCTCCCGGGCGCGCAGGAGTTCCCCGGTGAGGGCGTCCAGGTCGCTGTCCCAGGAGGCGATGGTGCGGGCCTCCTCGGGGGTGAGGCGGGTGGTCTCCGGGGGGTGCGGACGGGCGTCCGGGGCGGGGCTGGGGTGCGGGACCGCCGGGCGGCCGGTGGTCGCCGGGCGGTTCGGTGTCCACGAGTCCCAGTCGTCCGGGGCCGCGGCCGGCACATCGGCCTCTTCGTAAGGAGGCTCGTCGGTGAGGTACTCGTCTCCGTACGGAGGCTCCTCCTCTCCGTACGGAGGCTCGTCCTCCTCCGGCGGCGGCCAGTCCGGGTCGTCGTACGGGCCCGGGTCGTCGTACGAGCCCGGGTCGCCGGGGGCCGAGGGGTGGGTCGTCTCGTGGGAGTGGCCGGATTCCAGGTGGGCCAGCACCGTCCGAGCGGCCTCGCGGCGGCGGGCGGTCGCCAGGTCGTCGAGCGGCAGCGGCCAGGCGTGGTCACCGCCGGCCGCCAGCAGCGCGGGGTTCTCCTCGTCCTCCTCGGGCTCGTCCTCCCACACCTCGATCTCGCCGTGCCCGGCCGCGCAGTGCTCGTACAGGGCGTGCAGGAAGTCGGAGGGGCCGCGGGGCTTCTTCTGGGAAGGGCCCCACCAGTGGCCGGAGCCGAGCAACAGGGAGCGGGGGCGGGTGAAGGTGACGTAGCCGAGGCGCAGTTCCTCGGTGTGCTGGTGCTCCTTCATGGCCTCGTGGAAGGCCTTCATGCTGCGGGAGTCCCAGGCGTCGATGTCGGGCAGGGTGTCGGCGTCGCCGCGCAGTGAGTGCGGCAGGACCTTGCCCTGGGCGGTCCATTTCTCGCGGCCCTGGCCGCTGGGGAACGTGCCGGTGACGAGCCCCGGGACCACGACGACGTCCCATTCCAGGCCCTTGGACTTGTGCGCGGTGAGCACCTTGACGGTGTTCTCGCCGCCCGGCAGGGCGTTGTCGAGGCCCTTCTCGTACTGGGCCGCCGTGCGCAGGAAGCCGAGGAAGGCGAGCAGGCTGGCCTCGCCCTCGTTGGCGGCGAAGGAGGCGGCGACGTCCAGGAAGTTGGACAGGGTCTCACGGCGACGGGCGGCCAGGGCGTGCGGGGACGCGGAGAGCTCCACCTCCAGACCGGTGGTGGCCAGGACCCGGTGCAGGACGTCCATGAGCGGGTCGGCGAGCGAGCGGCGCAGATCGCGCAGTTCGGTGGCGAGGCGCGCGAACCGTACGCGGGCGTCGGCCGAGAACGGCAGCCCGTCGTCGTCCCCGTCACCGCGGAGGGGCGTCTCCAGGAAGGTGTCGAGCGCGTCCGCGAGGGAGATCACCTCCGCCGGATCGACGCCCTCGACGGCTGCGGCGAGCCGCAGGTCGGGGTCGTCGTCGGCACCCACGCGCGCGTGGGACACGAGGAGCCGGGCCCGGCGGCCCAGGAGGGCGAGGTCGCGGGGGCCGATGCGCCAGCGCGGCCCGGTGAGCAGCCGGACCAGTGAGGCGTTGGCCCCGGGGTCCTGGAGGACCTCGCAGACGGCGACCAGGTCGGCGATCTCGGGCAGGTGCAGCAGCCCGGAGAGCCCGACGACCTCCACCGGGATGTCGCGGGCGACGAGCGCGCCCTGGATCTGGGCGAAGTCGGTCGCGGTACGGCACAGGACGGCGATCTCACCGGGGGCCTTGCCGGTGCGGACGAGATGGGCGACGGAGTCGGCGAGCCAGTCCATCTCCTCGGCGTGCGTACGCAGCAGGGCGCAGCGCACCATGCCGTCCCGCTCGGCGCCGGGGGCGGGGCGGAGGGCCTCCACGCCCGCGTGCATGGCGCGCAGGGGCTCAGCGAGTCCGTTGGCGAGGTCGAGGAGGCGGCCTCCGCTGCGGCGGTTCTCGCTGAGCGACTGGCGGGTCGCCGGCCGGCCGTCGGCGTGCGCGAAGTGCTCGGGGAAGTCGTCGAGGTTGGCCACGGAGGCGCCGCGCCAGCCGTAGATGGCCTGGCAGGGGTCCCCGACGGCGGTCACCGGGTGGCCCGTGCCGCCGCCGAACAGGCCGGCCAGGAGGATGCGCTGGGCCACGGACGTGTCCTGGTACTCGTCGAGGAGGACCACCCGGAACTCGTCCCGCAGGATGCCGCCGACCTCGGAGCGGGTACGGGCGAGGGTCGCCGAGAGGGCGATCTGGTCGCCGAAGTCGAGGAGGTCGCGCTCGCGCTTGGCCTTCCTGTAGCGGCTCACCAGCTCGGTCAGTTCCCGCCGGGCGGCGGCCGTCTCCGGGACCTTGCGCAGGTCGGCGTTGGTGAGCTTGGCGCCCTCCAGATCCTGCAGCAGCCGGGCGTCGTACGCGCGCAGCTCCTCGGGCCGTACGAGGTGTTCCGCCAGCTCGGAGTCGAGGGTGAGGAGGTCCCCGACCAGGTCGGGGAAGGAGCGGGTGAGTGCGGGGTAGGGGCCCGGTGCCTCGCGCAAAACCCGTGCGGCGAGCTGGTAGCGCGTGGCGTCGGCGAGGAGGCGCGCGGTGGGTTCGAGTCCGATGCGCAGCCCGTGATCGGTCAGCAGCCGGCCGGCGAAGGCGTGGTAGGTGGAGATCACCGGCTCGCCCGGCGGGTTGTCCGGGTCGATCACGTCCGGGTCGGTGACACCGGCCTTGATCAGGGCCTTCCGTACGCGCTCGGCGAGCTCGCCCGCCGCCTTGTTGGTGAAGGTCAGGCCCAGGACCTGCTCGGGGGCCACCTGTCCGGTGCCGACCAGCCACACCACGCGCGCGGCCATCACCGTGGTCTTGCCGGAACCGGCTCCGGCGACGATCACCTGCGGGGCGGGCGGGGCCGTGATGCAGGCCGTCTGCTCCGGGGTGAACGGGATGCCGAGGAGCTCCTTGAGCTGCTCGGGATCGGAGATACGGGCTGGCACGTCAGAGAGGCTAGTCGCGCCCACTGACAGTCGGTGCCGATTCGGCGGCGGGGCCCAAGGACGTGCAGGTCAGCACACGTGGTGCGGTATGTCACTTCGCGTCGCTCCGTCCACGGCAGCCCCTCTGCGACCCGCGTTGCCGCGCCTGTGCGGGACACCCGAGGACGGCCGCCCGGCGCCGTGCCCCGTCACTCGACGACGTGGCGGCCCTCCGGGCGGGCGCTGCACGACGCCCGGAACGCGCAGTGCGTGCAGTGCTGGCCGGTCGTCGGCGTGAACCGTTCGTCGAGGACCTTGCCCGCGGCGGTGGCGAGGAGGTCGCCGACCCACTCCCCCTCCAGCGGCTGCTGGGCCTGCACCTTGGGCAGGGTCTCGCCGCCGTCCTTCTTGGGGGCGCCCTGGCGGAGCTGGACGAGTTCGGCGCCGCCGGGCTCGGGGCGTTCGCCGTCGAAGGCGTCGTCCACGGCGCCCTCGCCGACCGCGAGCTGGTAGACGGCGAGCTGCGGGTGGTGGGCCACGTCCGCGGCGCTCGGTGCCTGCTTGCCCGTCTTGAAGTCGACCACGTAGGCGCGGCCCTCGGCGTCCCGCTCGACGCGGTCCATGGAACCGCGGATGCGCACTTCGTAGGAGCCCGCTTCGAGGGTGACGTCGAAGTCGTGCTCGCTGGCCACCGGAGTGCGTTCGGCGCGGTCCATGACATGCCACTTCAGGAAGCGTTCGAGTGCCACGCGCGCGTGCTCCTTCTCCTGGGCCGACTTCCAGGGCGCGTCGAAGGCGAGGGCGTCCCACACGGAGTCGAGGCGCTCCATGAGGACGGCGAGGTCGGCGGGCGTGCGGCCGGAGGCGACCTCGTCCGCCAGGACGTGCACCACGTTGCCGAAACCCTGGGCGGCGGTCGCGGGGGCGTCCGCCTTCACCTCGCGGCCCAGGAACCACTGCAGGGCGCAGGTGTTGGCCAGCTGGTCGAGGGCGCTGCCGGAGAGCACGACGGGGTGGTCTCGGTCGCGCAGCGGCACCTTGCTCTCGGTGGGTTCGTACATGCCCCACCAGCGGTAGGGGTGTGCGGACGGCACCAAGGGGCGGCCGTCCTCGTCGCCGAGCGCGGCGAGTCTGCCCAGGCGGCGGGCGGCCTCCTCCCGCAGGGTGGCCGAGACACGGGGGTCGACCGTGGTGGCCCGCAGTTCCGCGACGAGCGCGGCGACGGACAGCGGGCGGCGGGGGCGGCCCGTTATGTCCTTGGCCTCCGTGCCGAGTTCGGTGAGGAAACGGGAGGGCTGGTCGCCGTCGTCCGCGGGGGCCTTCACGGCGGTGACGACGAGCCGTTCACGCGCGCGCGTGGCGGCCACGTAGAACAGGCGGCGCTCTTCGGAGAGGAGCGCTCCGGGGGTGAGCGGCTCCGCGAGACCGTCCCGTCCGATGCGGTCGGCCTCCAGGAGGGAGCCGCGACGGCGCAGGTCGGGCCAGAGTCCCTCCTGGACTCCCGCGACGACGACGAGGCGCCACTCCAGGCCCTTGGAGCGGTGTGCGGTCATCAGCCGTACGGCGTCGGGGCGCACGGCCCTTCGGGTGAGCGTGTCGGCGGCGATGTCCTGGGCGTCGACCTCCTCCAGGAAGTTGAGGGCGCCGCGTCCTCCGGTGCGTTCCTCGGCGCGGGCCGCGGTCGCGAACAGGGCGCACACCGCGTCGAGGTCGCGGTCCGCGTTGCGGCCGGCCGCGCCGCCGCGCCGGGCGGCCCGCTCCAGGCGCTGCGGCCAGGGTGTGCCGTCCCACAGCTCCCAGAGCGCCTCCTCGGCCGTACCGCCCCCCGCGAGGCGCTCCCGTGCCTTGCACAGGAGGGCGCCCAGGCGCTGGGCCCCGCGCGCGTACGAGGGGTCGTGGGCGACCAGCCGCTCCGGCTCCGCCAGGGCCCGCGCCAGCAACTCGTCGGAGGGCGGCGGCACGTGGTTGCCCCCGGCGCGCTCCTCCTCGCGCAGGGCGCGGCCCAGACGGCGCAGGTCCGCGGCGTCCATACCGGCCAGGGGGGAGGCGAGCAGGGTGAGCGCGGTCTCGACGTCGAGCCACGGCTTCTCCGGCACGGCCTGCCCTTCCGGAAGGGCTTGTTCCCCCTGGACTGCCTGTTCCTCAGGAAGAGGTTGCTCCTGTTGGGCCGCCTGCCCCTCCGGGAGGGCTTGCTCCCCCTCGACGGCCTGTTCCTCAGGAAGGGTCTGCTCCTCCTGGACGGGCTCTTCCTGTGCGGTGGGTTCCTCCGATGTCGCCTCGTCCGTGCTGGGCTCCCCGGAACCGGAGGAAGGGGTCTCTCCCAGTTCCGCCACAGCCACCGCCTTGAGGGCGGTCAGCAAGGGCGTCACCGCCGGTTCGTGCCGCAGCGGCAGGTCGTCGCCGTCGATGTCGAGGGGGACGCCGGCCGCGGTGAGCGTGCGGCGGATCGTCGGGATGGTGCGGGAGCCGGCACGGACCAGGACGGCCATGTCCTTCCACGCGACGCCGTCCTCCAGGTGGGCGCGGCGCAGGATGTCCGCGATGTTGTCCAGCTCCGTACCGGACGTCGGGTACGTGTAGACCTCCACCTGGCCGCCGTCGCGTACGGAGGCCAGCTCCCGGTGGGCGCGTACCTTCTCCGCCGGGAGGCGCGTCAGGGGCATGCGCTGCGTCAGCAGCCGGGTCGCCGCCAGCAGGACCGCGCCCGACCTGCGTGACGTCCTCAGGACCTCGACCGGCGCCGGTGTGCCGTCCGCGCGAGGGAAGAGGTCCGGGAACTCCAGGATGCCGTTCACGTCGGCGCCCCGGAACGCGTAGATCGACTGGTCGGGGTCACCGAAGGCCACCAGGGTCCGGCCGCCGCCCGCGAGCGCGTCCAGGAGCCGCAGCTGCGCCGGATCGGTGTCCTGGTACTCGTCGACGAAGACGGCGTCGTACCGGTCGGCCAGCCGTTCGGCCACCCCCGGCCGCCGGGCGAGCAGCACCGCGCGGTGCACCAGTTCCGCGTAGTCGAGCACCCCCTGCATGTCGAGCACGTCGAGGTACTCGGCGAGGAAGGCGGAGGCGGCCAGCCAGTCGGGGCGGCCGATGCGCCTGGCGAAGGTCTGCAGGGCGTCGGGGCCGAGCCCCAGCTCACGGCTGCGGGCGAGCACCGCGCGGACCTCGTCGGCGAAGCCGCGCGTCGTCAGGCACGCGCGCAGTTCGTCCGGCCAGCGCACATGGGCGAGGCCCAGCCGCTCCAGGCCGGGCTGGCCCGCGAGCAGTTCCCGAACCGCCACGTCCTGTTCGGGACCGGAGAGCAGCCGCATCGGTTCCACGAACAGGTCGGTGTCCTGATGGGCCCGGACCAGGGCGTAGCAGAAGGAGTGGAAGGTCGTCGCCTGCGGTGCGCGGGCCGCTCCCATGCGCAGTGCCATGCGGTCGCGCAGTTCCACGGCGGCCTTGCGGCTGAACGTCAGTACCAGGACGCGCTCGGGGTCCGTGCCGCGGGCGATCCGGGCCGCCACGGACTCGACGAGTGTGGTCGTCTTACCGGTGCCCGGACCTGCGAGAACGAGCAGCGGGCCGCCCTCGTGGTCAACCGCCGCACGCTGGGCTGCGTCCAGAACAGGGGGAGCCACCCGCACCGGCGGGGTACGCACCAGCCGGTAAGCGCCACGGGTCCCCTGTCGACCCTGGGGGTACGACAGGCGCCTGGTGGAGGAAGAGGAGCTCACGTGGTTCGCCGGTCCTGGTGGGTGTGCTGGGGATTGCCACCGTCGGCGCGGGACGCCGTCGGTGAGGGATCGTGTTCGGGTCACGGGCGGGAGACGGGCGGCGCGTGGCGGGCGGTGGCCGCGGGATGAACGGGACGCGTGCCGTCGACGCTACGCCGGTGGATGCCGTGGAAGCGGCGCTTCCTCGTGTTCCCTCCCGGCACCGGCGTCTCCCGCTTCACGAACGTACGGCATGTCCCGGGCGTGCCCGCATTCCCTCGTACGGGTCACCCGGCACCCTCCGGGCGCTTCGATGCCGGAAGCTGTCGGGTGTGACCCTCCGCGCGATCACCACCGTCCCATCTGGCCTGTTTCATGTCGATGCGCGGAAGGTGGCCTTCGGAGGCCCTGCTCGCTCCCTTGAGGGGCGTGCCTTCGGCCCGGTAGTGCTCCAGCGCCCGCAGCTCGTGGCCGGGGAGCAGGGCCCCGTCCGCGCGGACGACCCGCCACCACGGCACGGCTCCTCCGTAGAGGGCCATCACCCGTCCGACCTGTCGTGGGCCGCCCTCCTCCAGCCATTCCGCGACATCTCCGTACGTCATGACGCGCCCGGGCGGAATCTGCTCGGCCACGTCGAGGACCCGCTCCGCGTACTCCGGCAAGGCGTCCGCCGGGAGGCTCTGCTCGCTCATCCGGTCCATCCTGCACCACCCCTACGACAACGTGACGCGGCGGCGACCGTGCGTATCCCTCGCCCGAAAACAGCGCTTCGGGCAGACTGTGCGCCCCCGCATTGCACCCTGATGCCCCCCTGTGTCGGCGGGGCATGCCACCATCGTGCGGGCGGTTACCGGTGATACGAGACCAAGAAGAGACGATGAAACAGCAGGGTGTGCACCCCGAAGAGGCGGAGGGCACCTCTGAGGTTTCGTCGCGCCCCGATACCGGCGACGATACGGACGACAGCCTTCCGGAAACGGCAGGGGCGTCCGTGACAGACGCCGCGCCCGAGACGGGCGTGACGCCCGGGAGTCCGGACACGTCCCGGAAGAAGGACATGCGCAAGGAGAGCGGAGCCGAGGAGACCGACGGCGCGGCCTGCGCCGACGCCCCGGCCGAAGCGGTCGAGGGCGACGAACCGCTGCTCCCCGCGCGCGTGCACCGCCCCTCCGACCTGATGCGTCTACTGGTGGGCGTTCTCGCGATCGTCGTACTGCTGTCGATCGCGGCGTTCGCGCACGGCACGACGTCGGGGCTGGCGCAGGACATCAACAAGGGCACCGACGAGGCGCCCGACCTGTTGATCAAGATCGCCGGGCTCGCGTCGAGCATCGCCATCCTCCTGGTGCCGGTCGCCTTCGCCATCGAGCGGCTGATCAAGCGGGACGGGCTGCGGATCGCCGACGGTGTGCTGGCCGCGGTCCTCGCCCACGGTGTGACGCTCGCCACTGACCTGTGGGTCGCCAGGGGCGCCCCGGACTCGATCCAGAAAGCGCTCACGCAGCCCTCCCCCGGAGACATCCACGCCCTGACGGACCCGGTACACGGTTATCTGGCGCCGGTCATCGCCTACATGACGGCCGTCGGAATGTCGCGACGCCCACGCTGGCGTGCGGTGTTGTGGGTCGTGCTGATGCTCGACGCCTTCTCCATGCTGGTCACCGGCTACACGACCCCCTTCTCGATCATCCTCACGGTGCTGATCGGCTGGAGCGTGGCCTACGGGACGCTGTACGCGGTCGGCTCGCCGAACGTACGGCCCACGGGCCGGACCCTGATGGCCGGCCTGCGGCACGTCGGCTTCCACCCGGTGACCGCGGCGCGGGAGGAGACGCCGGAGGCCGCGGACGCGGACCGTGGCCGCCGGTACTTCGTGACCCTCCAGGACGGTGCCCCACTGGACGTCACGGTGGTGGACCGGGAACAACAGGCACAGGGCTTCTTCTACCGCGTGTGGCGCCGTCTGACCCTGCGCGGCATCACCACGCGCCGCAGCCTCCAGTCGCTGCGCCAGGCCCTGGAACAGGAGGCGCTCCTCGCGTACGCGGCCATCGCGGCCGGGGCCAACGCGCCGAAGCTGATCGCGACCTCCGAACTCGGCCCGGACGCCGTGATGCTGGTCTACGAACACATCGGCGGGCGCACCCTCGACACGCTGGCGGACGAGGAGATCACCGACGACCTGCTGCGCGAGACCTGGCACCAGGTGCAGGCGCTGCAGTCGCGGCGCATCGCCCACCGCAGGCTGGCCGGTGACGCCATTCTGGTGGATCGTTCCGGCACGGTGATCCTCACGGACCTGCGCAACGGCGAGATCGCGGCCGGTGAACTGATGCTGCGCATGGATGTCGCGCAGTTGGTGACCACGCTCGGTCTGCGCGTCGGCGCGGAGCGCGCGGTGGCCTCGGCCGTCGGCGTGCTCGGTCCGGACGCGGTCGCCGACTGCCTGCCCATGCTGCAGCCCATCGCACTCACCCGCTCCCACCGCGCCACCTTGCGCAAACTGGCCCGGGAGCGGTCGGAGCGTGAGCGCGAGGCGGTCCTGGAGGCCTCCCGGCAGGCCAAACTGGCCCGCGCCGAGGAGCACGAGGCCACGCCCGAGGAGACCAGGCCCGTCCTGGAGAAGCCCGACAAGAAGACCGTACGGGCCGAGCAGCGGGCCGAGAAGCGGGCGATCGACGAGGCGCTGGACGAGGCCCGCGAGGAGGACCTGCTCACTCAGATCCGGCACCAGGTGCTGCTGATCAGGCCGCAGGCACCGGTCGAGCCGGCCCGTCTCGAGCGCATCCGTCCGCGCACGCTGATCAGTTTCATCGCGGGCGCGTTCGGCGCGTACTTCCTGCTGACGCAGCTCACGCACATCGAGTTCGGCACGCTCTTCGAGAGCGCCCAGTGGGGCTGGGTGGCCGCGGCGGCGCTCTTCTCACTGCTGAGCTACTTCGCCGCCGCCATGAGCCTGCTGGGCTTCGTGCCCGAGCGGGTGCCGTTCATGAGGGCCGTGGCGGCGCAGGTCGCCGGGTCCTTCGTGAAGATCGTGGCGCCCGCGGCGGTCGGCGGTGTCGCGCTCAACACACGGTTCCTCCAGCGCGCGGGGGTACGGCCGGGGCTCGCGGTGGCGAGCGTCGGCGCGTCGCAGCTGTTCGGGCTCGGCTGTCACATCCTGATGCTGCTGTCGTTCGGCTATCTGACCGGCACCGAGAAGACGCCCTCCTTGTCGCCGTCCAGGACGGTCATCGCGGGGCTGCTGACCGTCGCGGTCCTCGTCCTCGTCGTGACCTCGGTGCCGTTCCTGCGTAAATTCGTGGTCACGCGCGTGCGCTCACTTTTCGCGGGTGTCATCCCGCGCATGCTGGACGTCCTCCAGCGGCCGCAGAAATTGATCACCGGCATCGGCGGCATGCTGTTGCTGACGGCCTGTTTCGTGATGTGCCTCGACGCGTCGATCCGGGCGTTCGGCAGCGAGGACATGCCCGCGATCAGCATCGCCAGCGTGGCCGTCGTCTTCCTCGCCGGAAACGCGCTGGGCTCCGCGGCGCCCACCCCGGGCGGAGTGGGCGCGGTCGAGGCCACCCTGACGGTCGGTCTGATCGCCGTCGGGCTCCCCAAGGAGGTCGCGGCCCCCGCCGTGCTCCTGTACCGCCTTCTCACGCTGTGGCTGCCGGTGCTGCCGGGATGGCTGTTCTTCAACCACCTGACGCGCAAGGGCGCGCTCTAGGCCGGCTTCCCGGCCTGCTCGGAGGTCCGCCCGGTCCGCCGGACGGCCGGTGAGGGTCCCGGGGGGCGTATGCGCCCTTCTCACCCGCTCGGCCCGCGCCCCGAGCGTCCCGCCCCGAGCGACCTCAGGATGGGCCTATGCCGAAACCCTCCCCGCCGCGTGCCGCCGCTCTGACCGCCACCGCCCTCCTGCTGCTGACGGCCCTCACCGGCTGCGGCGACGACGGCGGCTCCGCGAACGAGGACCTGTCGGCACAGAAGCTCAGCTGGAAGGACTGCCCGGAGCCGTCCGACTCCCAGGGCGGCGGGGACGCTCCGTCACCCCTGCCGGACGGCGACGACTGGAAGTGCGCCACCCTGAAGGCGCCCCTGGACTGGGAGAAGCCCAAGGGGGACACCATCGGTCTCGCGCTGATCCGCGCGCAGGCGAGCGGCGGCAAGGACCGGCGCATCGGTTCGCTGCTCTTCAACTTCGGCGGCCCGGGCGGCTCGGGCGTCACCACGCTCCCCGCCTTCGGCAAGGACTACGACGAACTGCGCACTCGCTACGACCTGGTCAGTTTCGACCCGCGCGGGGTCGGCCGCAGCGCCGGTGTGAAGTGCGAGGACAGCGAACAGCTCGATGAGTACTTCCAGCAGGACGCCACCCCGGACGACGACGCCGAGCAGCGGGCTCTGCTGGCCGGCACGAAGGATTTCAACAAGGCCTGCGAGAGGAACTCGGGAAAGCTCCTCCCCCATGTCCGCACCACCGACGCGGCCCATGACATGGACCTGATGCGCCAGGTCCTCGGCGACGACGAACTGCACTACTTCGGCATCTCGTACGGCACCGAACTGGGCGGCGTGTACGCGCATCTCTTCCCGAAGAAGGTCGGACGGGCCGTCTTCGACGCGGTCGTGGATCCGACGCAGAACTCCGAACAGGGGTCCCTCGGGCAGGCCAAGGGTTTCCAGCTGGCGCTGGACAACTTCGCCGAGGACTGCGCGTCCAAGGCCGATGAGTGCCCGCTCGGCGACAGCGCGCAGGACGTGAAGGACCGGATCGCCGAACTCCTCAAGGACCTCGACGGCAAACCGATCCCGGGCGTCTTCCCGCGCCGCCTCACCCAGACCGCCGCCACGAGCGGCATCGCGCAGTCCCTGTACTCCAAGGAATTCTGGGAGTACCTCACCGAAGGACTCCAGCAGGCGTACGACGGGGACGGCAAGGTTCTGATGCTGCTGGCCGACTCGATGAACGGGCGCAACCAGGACGGCGAGTACAGCAACATCAGCGCCGCCAACGTCTCCATCAACTGCGCGGACGACAAGCCGCGGTACACCGCCGCCGACGTGACGGCGAAGCTCCCGGAGTTCCGCAAGGCCTCCCCCGTCTTCGGCGACTACCTGGCGTGGGGCATGGTCGGCTGCACCGACTGGGCGGTGGCGGGCGACGCCGACCACCCCGATGTGAGCGCGCCCGGAGCGGCTCCGATCCTCGTGGTCGGGAACACCGGCGACCCGGCGACCCCGTACGAGGGCGCCGGGAAGATGGCGGACGCCCTGGGCAAGGGGGTCGGTGTCGAGCTGACGTACAAAGGCCAGGGGCACGGGGCGTACGACAGCGGGAACTCGTGCGTGCGCGCCGCGGTGAACGGCTATCTGCTGAACGGCAAGGTCCCGCCGGCCGACACGGTCTGCCCCTGAGTCGAGATACAAAGCAGCAGGTCAAAGGGTTATCCACAGGGCTCCGCGGTGCTCGCGGGGATCTGCCTACTATGGCCTGACTGTCATCCGCGACATCGGCGGACGACGATGCGAGGGGGAAAGTTCATGGCGCGTATCGCACGGTGGACGGCTCTGGCCGCCGCCACGTTGCTGGTGGCCGGCTGCAGCTCGTCCGGGGACGACGGAGGGAACGAGAAGAACGACGACGCGGGCAGGCCGACGGGACCGGCGTCGTCGTCCGTCACCATGCCGGGGCTGCCCGCCTCACTCACCTCGCAGAAGCTCGACTGGGGCAGGTGCAAAGCCACCGAGACCGGCCCCGCACCGGGCCGGGACTGGCGGTGTACGACGCTCAAGGTGCCGCTGGACTGGGCGAAACCGGCGGGCGAGACCATCGGACTGGCCCTGATCCGCAACGAGTCGAGCGGTTCCTCGGACGACCGCATCGGTTCTCTGCTGTTCAACTTCGGCGGACCCGGCGGCTCGGGCGTCGACTATCTGCCGCCGTACGGGCCGACGTTCGCGAAGCTCCACGAACGGTACGACCTGGTCAGTTGGGACCCGCGCGGGGTGGCCGCCAGTGAGGGCGTGCGCTGTCGCGGCGACAAGGAGGTCCAGGCGGCCGAGGCGGTCGACACCTCACCGGACACCTCCGCCGAGGAGACCGCGTTCTTCAAGGACGCCACGGACTTCGGCAAGGGCTGCCAGAAGTCCGCGGGCAAGCTTTTGGGACATGTCTCGACGACCGACACGGCCCGGGACATGGACCTGATGCGCCATGTCCTCGGCGACCGGAAGATGCACTACTTCGGAATTTCGTACGGCACCGAACTGGGCGGCGTGTACGCCCACTTGTTCCCCAAGAACGTGGGGCGGCTGGTCCTGGACGCGGTCGTCGACCCGAGCGCCGGCACGGTGGGTCACGCGGAGAACCAGGCCAGGGGTTTCCAGCGCGCTCTGGAGGACTATCTCGAATCCACGGGCCAGGACCCCGAGAAGGGCACCCAGGAGATCGCGGCCCTGCTCAAGCGGATCGACTCCGAACCGCTGCCGACCAAGAGCGGCCGTGATCTGACCCAGCAGCTCGCCCTCACCGGCATCGTCTACCCGCTCTACAGCAAGTCGTCCTGGCCGGCCCTCACCACCGCGCTCGAAGCGGCCGAAGGCGGCGACGGTACGGAACTGCTCGCGCAGGCCGACAGCTACAACGACCGTGATGCCTCGGGCAGTTACGGCACGACCACGCATTCCCAACGGGTCATATCGTGCTTGGACGACAAGGAGCGGCCGACGCCCGAGGAGGCGAAGAAGCGGCTGCCCGAATTCCGGAAGATCTCGACCGTGTTCGGGGAGTCGATGGGCTGGGACACGGCCGGCTGGTGCCACGACTGGCCGGTGGCCGGGCAGTACGAGACACCGGAGGTGAGCGCGCCCGGCGCGGACCCCGTCCTGGTGGTGGGCAACACCGGCGACCCGGCGACGCCGTACGAGGGTGCTCGCAGGATGGCGGACGAGTTGGGCAAGGGCGTCGGTGTGCAGCTCACCTGGAAGGGCGAGGGGCACGGGGCGTACGGGAACGGCAGCGACTGCGTCGACCGCACGGTGGACGACTACCTGCTGGACGGATCGGTACCGGACGACGGCAAGGTCTGCGGTTCGTAGCGGCACCGGCCGCCCTCGCCCGGACGACGGGAAGGGGCCCGGCACACGCGGTGCCGAGCCCCTCTCCGTACAGGCCGTGTCCCTACGGGGCCGGGCTAGTAGATCGGCTTCTCCGGCTCGATCTGGTTGACCCAGCCGATCACGCCGCCGCCCACGTGCACGGCGTCGGAGAATCCGGCCGACTTGAGGACCGCGAGGACCTCCGCGCTGCGGACACCCGTCTTGCAGTGCAGGACGATCTTCTTGTCCTGCGGCAGGGTCTCCAGGGCGGTGCCCATGAGGAACTCGTTCTTCGGGATCAGCTTGGCGCCGGGGATCGAGACGATCTCGTACTCGTTGATCTCGCGGACGTCGATGATCTCGATGTTCTCACCGTCGTCGATCCACTCCTTGAGCTGCTTGGGAGTGATCGTCGAGCCGGCGGCCGCCTCCTGGGCCTCTTCGGAGACGACGCCGCAGAAGGCCTCGTAGTCGATGAGCTCGGTGACGGTCGGGTTCTCGCCGCAGACCGCGCAGTTCGGGTCCTTGCGGACCTTGACCTGGCGGTACTGCATCTCCAGGGCGTCGTAGATCATCAGGCGGCCGAGAAGCGGCTCGCCGATACCCGCGAGGAGCTTGATGGCCTCGTTGACCTGGATGGAGCCGATGGACGCGCACAGCACGCCCAGGACGCCGCCCTCGGCGCAGGAGGGGACCATGCCGGGGGGCGGGGGCTCCGGGTAGAGGCAGCGGTAGCACGGGCCGTGCTCGGACCAGAAGACCGAGGCCTGGCCGTCGAAGCGGTAGATCGAACCCCAGACGTACGGCTTGTTGAGCAGCACGCACGCGTCGTTGACCAGGTAGCGGGTCGCGAAGTTGTCCGTGCCGTCGACGATCAGGTCGTACTGGCTGAAGATGTCCATCACGTTCTCGGCTTCGAGCCGCTCTTCGTGCAGGACCACGTTCACGTAGGGGTTGATGCCGAGCACGCTGTCGCGGGCCGACGCCGCCTTGGAGCGGCCGATGTCCGCCTGGCTGTGGATGATCTGGCGCTGCAGGTTCGACTCGTCGACCTCGTCGAACTCCACGATGCCGAGCGTGCCCACGCCCGCGGCGGCCAGGTACATCAGCGCCGGCGAGCCCAGGCCGCCGGCGCCCACACAGAGCACCTTGGCGTTCTTCAGCCGCTTCTGCCCGTCCATGCCCACGTCGGGGATGATCAGGTGGCGGGAGTACCTGCGGACCTCGTCTACGGTGAGCTCAGCAGCTGGCTCGACCAGGGGTGGCAGCGACACGGGGACTCCGTTGGTCGGTCAATCACTACAGTTGTTCTCCCCGTAACACTGCCACGCCCCTCTTCATTCCGAGACACCCGTTCCGATCCGCGAGACGAGTTCGTCCCAGTAGCCGGGAAGGCTCTCCCAAGGGTCCGCCGAACCCCCGCGGTCCGTGCGGTCGGTGAAGTAGATCGTCGAGGCACCCTGCCAGCGGGCGATGCGCAGCGCCTCGTCGAGATGCCCTCGGGGCATGCCGTGGACGAAGTGGCAGAAGCGCTCGGGCGGGTATTCGGCGGTCCACTCCGCCACCTGCGACCAGCGGTAGTCGCTCCAGGGGCCGGAGAAGGTCACCAGTTGGTCGGCGGTCTCGGCGTAGCCGGGATACGGATGGGTGCCATGGCCGAGGACGAGGTGGCCGCCGCCGAGAAGCGCCCGCAGGGTGTCGGCCGTGCGCCGGATCTCCGGGAGCGCTGTCCGCTCCGTGGGACAGCGGTCCATGAGGAAGCCGTCGACCTGGTACCAGTCGAGATAGCGGTGGGCTTCGGAGACGAGTTCACCGAAGGCGCGGGCGCCGTAGGTCACGTCGAGGTGGCCGAGCACGCGGACACCCGCGTTGCGCAGGCGCCCGGCGGCCTCCAGGCAGTGGGGGTCGGGGCGGGCGCCGGGGCCGTCGGAGACGTTCAGGACGACCCAGTGCAAGGGGGTCCCGGGGCGGGTGAGGCCGCCCCATTCGACCGGGGCGACCAGGGGGTGCGCATAACCGGGGACGCCGAAGCCGATCCTCAGATCCGTGCTCGCGCTGCCCGACGGTGTGCGGGTCAGATACGACATGCGGCCTCCATCCAGATGTCGGCGAGGGACTCCTCGAGGTTGATCCGGGGCCGCCAGCCGAGCCGGTCGCGTGCGGTGCGCACGTCGGCCTGCTGCCAGCTGCCGCAGCCGTCCGGGTAGGGGTACGCGGCCGGGGCCGTGTGCTCTGTTTCGGACCGGGGGTGGCCGATGGACGGCCTGGCGGGGCCGGGGACTCCGTCGAGTTCGTGGAGGGCTCCCCCGTAACCGGCGACGCGCGCGAGGACCGAGGCGGCGTCACGCAGGCGTACGGCACGACCGGATCCGATGTTGATGACGCCCTGCGCGGCGGAGAGGGAGGCGGCATGGACGGCACGGGCGACGTCGCGTACGTCGATGAAGTCGCGTTGGACACCGAGGCCGGCGAGTTTGAGGTCGCCGTCGCCGGCCTGCATGGCGCGGCGCATGGCTTCGGCGAGGCGTCCGAGCGGGGAGCCCGCCGGGGTGCCGGGTCCGCACGGCGAGAACACCCGCAGGACAACGGCGTCCAGGCCGGAGCCGAGGACCAGTTCGGTGGCGGCGAGTTTGCTCACGCCGTAGGGGCCGCCGGGGCGGGGCACGGCGTCCTCGGCCGTGGAGGAGCCGGGCTGGCTGGGCCCGTACTCCGCGCCGCAGCCGATCTGTACGAGGCGCGCCCCGCACCCGCTGCGGCGCAGTGCCTCGCAGACGGTGGCGACGGCGACGGTGTTGTGCCGGGTGAGCTCGCGGGCGCCGCCTCGGGTGGCACCGGCGCAGTTGACGACGACCCCGGGGTGCACCGCGTCCAGGAAGCGGGTGAGCGCCCCCGGGCTGCCGCTCGCGAGGTCGAAGCGTACGTCCGCGTCGTCGCCCCGGCCGAGCGCGGTGAGCTGCACGGCCGGGTCGGCGAGGAGACGGTCGGCGACGAAGCGGCCGAGGTATCCGTTGGCTCCGATCAGCAGCACCCTCATCGGGCGGCTCCCGGGGCGGACTCTCCGAAGCGGCGGGTGATCATCTGGCGTTCTCCTTCAGGGTGTTGCCGTGGGTCGTACGGAAGGCCCGCGGTGTCGGCCCCGCGGGAAGGGGTGTGCTCGGCACGGAGATCCATCACGAAATCCCGGGGGCCGAGAGTCGGTGGTGGCTCATGGCGCGTCGCCGTGGGCCGCGTGGGCGGAGGCCCGGGTGAGGGTCCTGGTCGCGTGGAGCAGCAGGACGAGTGCCGCGGCCCCGCACACGAGAGCCGGGATCGCGCCCGCTCCCCAGGCGCCGGCCGCGGTCTCCACGGGTACGGCCAGCGCCTCGCAGCCGGGGAGGCGGCTCGCGAAGACGCTCAGGAGAGCGACGGCCTCGCCCACGCCCGCGGCGGCGAGCATGACGGCGGGGGCGTGCCGGAATCCGTGCACGGTGAGAAGCCGGGCGAGCAGGAGGAGTGCGCCGAGGGCGCCGGTTCCGGCGTAGGCGGCGGGTTCGTCCAGTACCGCTCCGCACAGGGCGAGCAGGCCGCCGAAGACGCAGAGGAACAGCGCGAACACGCCGAACAGCAGGGGTTTCACGGAGGATGCGAAGTCCTCCAGGGCGCGGCTGGCGGCGAGACGGCGGCGGGCGCGTACGGCGAAGAGGTGGGCGCACCAGGCCGCCGGGGCGCAGGCCGTGCTCAGGGCCAGGACGGACGAGAGGGCGATCGGCCAGGAGCTGTCGGGGCTGCCGGTGGGTGGCCCGTCGGGGCCGCCCTCGATGGCGGCGGCGAGCAGGCCGTCGCCGAGGAGGGCGTAGGTGACGAGCCAGTAGGTCCACGCGCGGGTGGACGGTGTCGGGGACCACGGCCGCGTGGCGTGCAGGGGGCCGCGGCTGCGGGCCGCGCGTACGGCGAGGGCCACGGCGACTACGCCGACGACGGTCACCGCGAGGCGCGGCCGGCCTTCGGTGTACCGCAACCCGGTCACGACCGCCGCGCACAGAGCGCCCGGCAGCAGGGTGAGTACGGCCCAGTCGGCGCGGGCCTTGGGGGTGTCGGGTGGCTCGGGCCGCGGTGCGGTGTCCTCGGCGCGGGGTACTCGCGCGTACATCTCCTCCGCGAGGGAGAAGACGTCCCGGTGCCGGAAGTGGGTGGCGGTCCGGTCGGTCACCCCGTGCGCCTCCAGGGCCGCGGCGATCTCCAGAGGGTCCACCGCGCGCTCGCACAGTTGCCGATGGCGGTGCATCAGGGCCTTCACCGGGTCGGCGGCGCCGCGAGGGGCGGAGGGCGTGCGGTCGGCGACGACCGGCTCGCCGAGCTGGCCGTCGGCCTGGTCGTCGGCCTGGTCGGGAGCGACGACCGCGTCCACCAGGCCGAAAGCCTCCTGGTCGGAAACGTGCCGTTCGGACACCCGCTGTTCGGAAACCTGTCGTTCGGAAACCCGCTGTTCCGGAACCTGCTGTGCGGGAAGTTGCTGCTCGGAAACCTGCCGGTCCACAGTCGGAGGGGAGGCCTCCGCCGGGACCGTCACGGCGTCCCACGCCAGCCGGACATACGTCGCCGTCGAGGGATTCTGCTGCGTCCTCCGGGGCGATCCCTGGGGCGCCCCCTGCTCAAACTCCGGCTCAGGTCCCGGCCGGGTGTCCTGCCACGATCCGCGCCGGGCCTCCTGCGGCGCCTGCGCGACGGGCATCCCGTCCGGCCGGGCGGCCGAGTCTTTCGCCCAACTGGGGCGGAGGCCCGCCCGTCCCGTTTCGTCCGGGCGTGCGTCCGCGATTCTCGACTCGCCCAGCTGGACGTCGACCACCCGGGTCTCGCCGGGCTGGATGTCCACCACCTTGATCTCGCCCACCTCGGCGTTCAGGCCGCGCGAGTCCCCGAGGCCTCCCGGCTGCCGGGCCTCGGTGCCCGCAGTGTCCGCCGTGCCCTCGGTGGCGTTGCCGGCGGCCCGGTCCGCTGCTCCGATCCGTCGCGCGCTCACCACGCCCCCTCCCCCGCGGGCATGGGGTCGCCCGGAGCGAGCCCCAGCGGGACACCCCGTACCGGCGGTCCTGCCGCCCGGCCCGGGCCCGGTCTCCCGGCTCCCGGCCGCCTCGCCGGTTCCGGCCAGCTGCCCGGCACCTGCGACTCGACGGGTATGGCGAACGGAAGGGGCTCGCCCGCAGCGTCGACCACGACCCGCTGAACCGGACAACGCGAGACGATATCGAGGTAAATGCCGTGAAATGCCATGATGTTCTGCTCGACGGTGAACAGTTCGAGCGCCCGGGCGCGGGCCGCCGCGCCCAGCCGCGACCGGCGCTCCGGGTCGCGCAGCAGGGCGACGCAGGCCTCCGCGAGCGCCCGCGGGTTGCGCGGCGGGACCACGAGCCCTGTACCGCCGATGACCTCGACGACCGCGCCGACGTCCGTGGACACCGTGGCGCGGCCGGAGAACATCGCCTCGACAAGGCTGATGGGGAAACCTTCGACGACGCTGGACAGGACGACGAGGGCGCCCGCCGCATAGGCCTCGGGGAGGGTCGGTACGTCAGGACCGCCGATCTCCTCGAAGGAGACCGGGTCGTCGCCCACGGCGTGCACGCCGTGGGCCCCGTCGGGGAAGAGCTGCGCGGCGAGCGCCTTGCAGTTCGCCAGATACGTCGCGCCCTCCGGTCCGTCGGCGGGGGCTCCGACGATCCGCAGTCGCGCCTTCGGTTCCTCCTTGCGGATCTCCGCGAAGGCGTGCAGCAGCGAGACCAGGTCCTTGGCGGGCTCGATGCGCCCGACCCACACCAGGCTGTACGGGTCGGCGTGTTCGGCACTCTCGCCCACCTCCGAGAAGCGGGACGACTCCATGCCGGGATAGACGGTGCGGATCCTGGTCCGGTCGGCGCCGCAGCGCTCCTGCCAGCGGCGGGCGTGCGTGTTGCCAGGTGTGATGACCGCGGCCTGCCGGTAGGCCTCCGCGGCGAGCCGGCCGTGGAACGCCGCGAGCAGCGCCCGCGCCGGGGCCGACACCACGTGGCCCCGAAGATCCTCGCGCGGGCCCAGATAGTGCGCCCGCAGTTGCACTCCGTACTCCGTGACCAGCAGGGGTACACCCGAGAAGTGGTGGGCGAGCAGTCCCGGCAGGGCCGCGGCGCCGCCGGACGTGGCGTGGCACAGGTCGACCGAGCCGAGCCCGTCGTCGCCGTACCAGTCGAGGGAGAGGGGGCGCAGGGCGCGTTCCACCTGGGCGGCGACGGTGAGCAGATCCGGCACACGGGCGGTGCGCGCGGCGCGCAGTGCGCCGGGCGCGCGGCAGGCGCGTTCGAGGGCGCGCACCGCGGGCTCCGAGCGCAGGGCGCCGACCATGCCGCCCTCGTCCCGGGCCAGTTCGGCGAGCCCGTACAGCGCGCTGCCGAAACGGTCCGCCGTACCGGCCGAGGCACCCTCGACCCACCCCTGGACCGACCCCTGTACCGCCCCCTCGGCACGCCCCCCGGCGCAAGCCTCGGCTCCGACGGAACCCCCGGCCCCCGCGTCGGACACCGCATCGGACACCGCGGCGGGCCCCGGGTCGGGCGCCGCGACGGAAGTGGCACCGCCGAGTGCGTCGGCCGCGCACATGGCCGCCGCCAGCTCTCCGTAGCACTCGGCGAACCGGCGTCGGGCCCGTCGCCCGTAGGCGACGCCGTCCTCGTTCGCCGTCCAGAGCGGGGCGGTGCGCACCCGGCTCACCTGGGAGGGGAGCTGGATCCAGCCCTCGTCCTCCTGCTGCTCGCTACGGCTCAGCGCGTAGATGTCGAACTCGTGCTGTCCGAGCCCGCGCACGAGCCGGTCGCACCAGAGCCTGGCCTCACCGCTCACATACGGATAGCCACCCTCCGTAAGCAGTCCTATGCGCACGACCGCACTCCCGATCTCCCGTGTGGGGAGCCGCCGTTGACCCGGCGGCTCGCAGCGGGACGAACGTATGCGGACATGGCCGTGGTGCGATGGACGGTTGTCCATCGCACCACCAAAAGGGGTGAACGGTCGTAACTTTCCCGTGCGGGTCGCGTTCCGTCGCGCTAAGAGATCAACTGAACACGTTTCGTCATACGATGGCCAGTTGTTGGCGGGCGGCTCTACGGGTCGCCCGACGGGCGGCGGCCACCGCCGGATCGAGTGCGGGGACGGCGGCGAGCAGCTGCCGCGTGTACGGGTCGCGGGGTGACTCGTACACCTCGTCGACGGGTCCGTACTCGACGATCCGGCCGTCGCGCATCACGGCCACCCGGTCGCTGACCTGGCGTACGACGGCGAGGTCGTGCGCCACGAAGACCAGGGCGAGGCCGAGTTCGCGACGCAGTTCGCCGAGCAGGGCGACCACCTGGGCCTGGGTGGTGACGTCGAGCGCAGAGACCGGTTCGTCGCACACGATGACCCGCGGGTCGGCCGCCAGTGCCCGCGCGATGCCGACGCGTTGGCGCTGGCCGCCGCTGAACTCGTGCGGGTAGCGGTCGTAGTGCGCCCCTTCGAGCCCCACCCGTTCCATCAGCTCCCTTACGCGCTCCCGTATGCCCCCCTCGTCCCGCTCGCCGCGCGCCCGCAGAGGGTCGGCGATCGACTCGCCCACGCTGCGGCGGGGGTTGAGGGAGGAGACGGGGTCCTGGAAGACCATCTGCACGTCGGGACGGACCCCGCCGCCGGGGCTGATGCGCCCCGCCGTCGGTTCCAGCAGGCCGACCAGCATGCGGCCCAGCGTGGTCTTGCCGCTGCCGCTCTCGCCCACGATGCCGAGGGTCTCGCCCCGGCGGAGGGTGAGCGACACGTCGTCGACGGCCACGAACGCGCGCTTCCCGCGCCCGAACTCGCGCCGCAGCCTGACCGCTTCCAGCACGACCTCGCCCGCCACCGCGGCGGACGCCTCGCTCAGCACGTCGGCCCTCGGCGCGTCCACTCTCGGGACCGCAGTCAGCAGTTCGCGGGTGTAGGGCTGCGTCGGGGTGCCGAGGACCGTGGCGACGGGGCCGTGTTCGACCGCTCGCCCGTGCCGCATGACCAGGATCTCGTCGACGCTCCCGGCGGCGACGCCCACGTCGTGCGTGACGAGCAGGAGACCCATCCCCGTCTCCTCCCGCAGCGTGTGGAGCAGATCGAGGATCTGGGCCTGGACGGTCACGTCCAGCGCGGTCGTCGGCTCGTCGGCGATGAGCAGCTCGGGCTCGCAGGCCAGCGCCATCGCGATCAGGGCACGCTGACGCATCCCGCCGCTGAACTCGTGCGGTCGCGAACGGGACCGCCGGACCGCGTCCGGAATCCCGACACGGTCCAGCACCTCCACGGCACGCGCGCGTGCCGCCCGCCGCGACGCACGCGTGTGCACGCGGTACACCTCGGCGATCTGGTCCCCGATCGCGTAGTACGGGTCGAGGGACGACAGCGGGTCCTGGAAGACCATCGCGGCCCGTGCGCCGCGCAGCCGCCGCAGTTCGTCGTCCGACGCGCGCTGTACGTCGGTCCCGGCGACCTGGACCGAGCCGCCGACGTACGCGCCCGTGCCCCGGTGGAGCCCCAGCAGGGCCGAGGCGACCGTGGACTTGCCCGAGCCGGACTCGCCGACCAGCGCGAGCGCGGCACCCCGTGCCAGTCGGAAGGAGAGCCCGTCCACGGCCCGCAGTTCACCGAATCCAACGGTCAGACCGGCCACTTCGACCAGACTCATGCCGGTACCGCCCGCGTTTCCCGTGCCCATGCCGGTACCGCCCGCACTTTTCGTGCCCATGTCGGTACCGCCCGCACTTCCCCTGCTCATGCCAGTACCACCCGTCGGTCGGCCACCGCGTACAGCACGTCCGCGAGGGCGTTGGCGATGACGACGAAGAAGCCGACCACCAGGACCATTCCGACGACCACGGGGAGGTCGACGACATCGACGGCATGGACCAGTTCCCTCCCGATGCCGGGAAGCCCGAAGAGCGTCTCGGTGAGGACCGCGCCGCCGACGGCCGATCCGACGTTGTTGGCGTTCAGGGCGATGACCGGAGCGAGAGCTCCGCGCAACGCGTGCCGTCCGATGACCGACCGTTCGCCGACGCCGTACGCGCGGAAGGTCCTGATGTGGTCCTCGGCCAGGGTCTCCAGCATCGACGACCTGGTCAGCCGGGCGAACGCGGCGGCCTCGATCAGCGCGAGGGAGATCCAGGGCAGCAACAGGTTCCACGCCCACTGTTCGGGGTCGTCGGTGAGGTTCACGTACTGCGGGAAGGGCAGCAGTTCCAGTTCGCCGCAGACGACGATCATCAGGACGAGGCCGATGACGAAGACGGGTGTGGCCACGCCGACAAGCGTGACGCCGGTCAGCACCCGCTCGGTGAGCCGTCCGCGCCGCCACGCGGAGAGCACGCCGGTGCCGACGCCGAGGATCAGCCAGATCACCATCGACCCGAACACGAGCGACAGGCTGACCGGCAGCTTCGTGAGGATCAGCTCGGTGACCTGCTGGTCGCTCTGGTACGACAGCCCGAGGCAGGGCGCCGGGCAGTGCTGTACCGCGGTGCCGGTGGAGTAGTCCTGGCCGGCGACGAGCCCTTCCAGGAAGTGCCAGTAGCGCACGTACAGCGGGTCGTCGAGGCGCAGTTGGTCCGCTACCTGCTGGACCTGGGCGGGCGAGCAGCGCGGACCGCAGGTGATCTGGGCGACGTTGCCGGGGGTGACGTAGAAGACGACGTAGATGATCACCGAGATGGCGAACAGGGTGATCAGGACGCCGACGACCCGACGCAGGACAAATCCGGTGAAGCCACTCATGAGCCACCACCCCTGTCTGCCGTGTCTCGCGTGCCGTGCCTGCCTGCCCTGTCTGCCGTGCCTGCCGTGCCTGCCCTGCCCGCCCTGTTCGCTTTGGCCGCTTTGGCCGCTTTGGCCGCCCTGTTCACTTTGGCCGCCCTGGCCTCACGTCGGCGGCCCGTCCCGACCGTCAGCCGTGAGGCCGCGCGCGGGTCGAGGGCCGTGCGCACCCCGTCGCCGAGGACTGTCAGCGCGAGAACGGTCACGAAGAGCGCGCCCGCCGGCAGCAGTAGGTACTGCGGCGCGGCCTGGTACCAGACGTCGGCGGCGGTGAGCATCTGCCCCCACGACGGTGTCGGCGGCTGCACGCCGACACCGAGGAAGGACAGGGCCGCCTCGACGCTGATGTTGGAGGGGATGAGGATCGCGGCGTACGTGATGACGGGCGCCGCGAGTCCCGGCAGCAGCTCGCGCCGGGCGATCCGCCAGGTGCCCCAGCCACTGAGCCGGGCGGCGGCGACGTGGTCCAGCCCCTTGACGGTGAGGGTCTGCGCGCGGACGATCTTCGCGATGTTGCCCCAGGCGATCAGTCCGATGACGCCCGCGACCAGGACGGGCCGCGGGAAACCCGACGGCACGATCGCGAGCAGCGCGAGGGACATGATCATCAGCGGCAGGGCGACGATGATGTCGGTGAACCGGCTCAGCAGCTGGTCGACCCAGCGGGTGCCGAGCGCCGCCGCGACACCGACCAGCACCCCGAGGGCGATCTGCACGACGGTCGCGGCCAGCGCGACACCCAGCGAGACGCGGGCGCCGTGGACCAGCCGTGCGAACAGGTCGCGGCCGGTCTGCGGCTCGACGCCGAGCCAGTGGTCACCGCTCATGCCCCCGAACGGTCCGACCGGTACACCACCGCGTGCGGAATCGATCAGATCCGGGTGGTACGTGGTCGGATCCTGACCCTCGATCGCGGTGAGCAGCGGCGCGGCGAGCGCGACCAGGACGAGCAGGGCGACGACGGCCGCCGCGACGAGGGCGGCGCGCCGTGCGCGCAGCCGCCGCCAGAACTGACGGGCCCCCGATGCCCCCGGCACAACGGAGAGGTCCGTCGCGCCGGGGGCCTGGGAGGCGAGGAGTATGTCGCTCACGGCGCTACTTCACCGAGACCTGCGAGATGTCCAGCACCCCGGTCCAGTCGCTGATCACGATGTTCTTGACGTCCTTGCCGTACAGCCGCTTGTAGACCGGGTGGAACAGCGGCACGGTCAGCGCCCGTTCGCCGATCTTCTTGTCGAGCGCGCCCCAGCGGGTGGCGGCCTCGTCGAGGTCGGTCAGCTTGTTGATCGCGTCGATCTCGGTGTTGACGGACTTGTCGTCGAGGAAGCCGGTGTTGAAGTTGGCGCCGTCCTCGACGATCTGCCGGCCGTCGAAGATCGGGGCCAGGAAGGGACCGCCCGAGGGCCAGTCGGCACCCCAGTGCGCCAGGAAGAAGCCGGGCTCGGTCCTGGCGTTGTGGATCTTGTCCTTGTAGTCGTTGTCCTCCAGGCCCTGGAGCTTGACGGTGATCCCGGCCTTCTTCAGGGCGTCCTGGATCGCGGTGGCGATCTCGGGGCTGGTCTCGAAGTCCTTGGCGTTGGAGTGGGTGAGTGTCACGGTCAGGCCCTTCGCGTGCCCGGCCTCCTTCAGCAGTTCCCTCGCCTTGTCCGCGTTGCCGGACTTCCCCGCCGGGAAGTGGTCGTAGGCGGTGTGGCCGAAGGACTTCTGGTCCGGCAGGTACGTCGTCGCGGCCTCGGCCAGCGAGGACCCGCCCGCCGCGTTGATCACGGAGGCGCGGTCGATGGCGTACGAGATCGCCTGGCGAACCTTCGGGTCGTCGAACGGCTTCACCTTCGGGTTGAAGGCGATGTAGTTCGTGTAGCCGAAGTGCCCGGTGCCGACCCGCGCGGCCAGTTCCTTGTCGCCGCTGACCTTGGCGAGTTCGGCGGGTCCGAGGTTCGTGTCGGTGGTCACGGCGGCGGCGTCCGCGCCCTGGGAGGAGGACAGCCGCTGGTTGATGACGGACGGGTCGAGCCCGGAGCGTACGTCGATCGTGTCGGGGTAGGCCTTGCGCTCGGCGTCCGTCGACGCGGACCAGTGCGTGT
Organism: Streptomyces ortus; assembly: GCF_026341275.1. Lineage (NCBI taxonomy): Bacteria > Bacillati > Actinomycetota > Actinomycetes > Kitasatosporales > Streptomycetaceae > Streptomyces > Streptomyces ortus. The sequence continues at coordinate 2,936,686 of NZ_JAIFZO010000002.1, read as the reverse complement.
TGCGCTCCAGGGTCAGCCGCTCGCCGTCGTTCTCGTTCCTGACGACCTTGTACGGGCCGGACGAGACCGGGTGATCCTCGTACTTCGTACCGGTGTCCTTGGCCTTCGGGACGGGCGCGAACTGCGTCTGCGTGGCGAGGTACGGGAACTCGCCCTCGGGCTTGTTCAGACGGAAGACGATGGTCCGCTCGTCGGGCGTCTCGATGGAGTCGAGGCCCTTCTTGTCCTTGTAGGGGCCCTGATAGTCGGCCCCGCCGATCAGCCAGTCCCGCAGGTAGGGCGCGCCGCCGGAGAGTTCGGCCGCGAAGGAGCGCTCGATGCCGTACTTGATGTCGGCCGAGGTGATCACGCTGCCGTCCTCGTACCTGAGGCCCTTCTTCAGCGTGTACGTCCACACGGTCGCGTTCTTACTGGGTCGGCCGGTGTCCGTGGCGAGGTCGGGGACGACCTCGGCGCCCTCGGCCCCGTCCTCGCGGTTGCGCGTGGTGAGCGTACGGAAGACGAGCGAGGGGACGTTGCCGCCGCCGGAGGTGTAGAGGCGGGCGGGGTCGAAGTCCTGCTGGGGGTCGGAATTCAGGACCGTGAGGGTGCCGCCCTTGGCCGGCTTCGCGTCCGCGCCGCCGGATGTGGCCTTGGCATCGTTGTCCTCCGGCCCGCAGGCGACTGCACCCGCTGCCACGGCCAGGCTGACGGATACGGCGGCCAGACGGCGCGCTGTGACGGACGATTGGCGCATGGGAGGAAACCCCTCGGGAGAATTCGGCGAATACCGCGCGCGAACAGGGCGCGGCAGAAGGAAGTGATCGCGGAAATCGCCCCGAGGGCACGCCGGCACGAGAGCACAGCAATACGAGGGCACTCTTGAAAACACCAGGCACCGTGATTCCGGTGCCGGACGAGACAGGAAAAGAACGCCGACGCGCGCGCCAGGGGCGAGGGTCAGCGACAGTGAATGTCGGCCACGCAGAGCGCGGTCACGCCGAACAGCGCCAGCTCAAGGGCTGCGCGTACGGAGATGTGACGAGGCGACATGCGAGAAAATATGAACGAACTTCTCCCGCCTGTCAATGTGAGCCGCCCCTCTCCCGGCCACCGTCTCTCCGCGCCCGCTCAACTCGACGGGAAGGGCCAGGGGTTGGGCAGGCACTTGATCCCGTCGTGGTTCAGGAACTTGGTCTGCTGCTGCATGACGGGCGCGAGCCCGCCGTCGACACTGCAGCTCACATGCCCGTACCCGAGCCGGTGCCCCACCTCGTGATTGATCAGCATCTGCCGGTACGAGTACATCTTGTCGCCGAATGTCTCGGAGCCCTGGGCCCAGCGATACGCGTTGATCATCACGCGGTCGGTGGCGGCCGAGTCGCAGGAGACGTTGTCCACGGTGGTGTCGAGTCCCGACTTGGCGCACCAGAACGCGGTGGTGCCGGGACTGGCGAGCGTGATGACGAAGTCGGGCTTTCCGGAGGAAATGCGTTCGAAGGTACGGCCGCCGCCGTGCGCCCAACTCCGCTTGTCGTTCAGGGTTTTCTGCACGGCCTGCGCGAAGAGCTTTCCGTCGAGCCCGAGGGACTTCTCCACGTCGACGCGGTAGGTGAATTTCTGCCCGGGTCCCGGCGCCTTGTCGAAGCCGGTGATCGCGTCGAATTTCCCGCCGCCCTTGAGTTTGGCGTCCAGGGGGTATTTCGCCGTCATCTGCTGGGCGTACGTCAGCGTCGCCGCGCTCGGTTTGGTGGAGGGCGCGGGCCGTTTGTCGGTGCGTGACGCCGAGTCCTTGGCCTGCCGGTCGGCGCCGCCGGCCGCCTGCGGGCCCGCGTCGTCGTCCCTGCCGCCGTCGGCGACCTGGCCCGCCACGACGACGGCCAGCACGGTGGTGACGGCCGCGGCGGCGATGCCGGTGAAGGTGCGGCCCTTGCCGCCGTTGCCTCCCTTGCCTCCCTTGGCCTTGTCCGGCCCGGTGTCCGGCGTCTTCGGCCCCCGGGGCGGCGGCGTCCTGTGCTCGACCTCCGCGTCCGGGTCGGTGACGGGGGCGAAGGGGTCCGCGCGCAGCGCAGCCGCGGCGGGTGTGGCGGTGCGCGGCGCGAACTGGTCGTCGCCACCGCCCGCACCGCCCGCGCCGCCCACGCCGCTCTCGCCGAACGCGTCGACGTATGCCTGGCGCGGGCCGCTCGCGCCCGCGGCGCCCGGCCCGTACCGCTGCCCGGGGATCGGCGCGCCCTGGCCCGGGCCGCGCGGAGGCCCTTGCGGGGACGCCTGCGGTCCCCCGGCTCCGTACGTTCCCTGTGTTCCGGGCGTTCCCTGTGTTCCGGGCGTTCCCGGCGTTCCGCGCGTTCCCTGTGTTCCGTACCCGGTGGTCGTCCGGGGCGCGCCCCAGCCGCCGCCCGCCTCACGCTGCTCGGGGTGACCGCCGCGGACCGGGGGCGTGCCGTGGGTCGGGGGGCCGCCGGCGTTGCGCGGCGCGCCCTGCGCCGGACCGCCACCGGGCAACCGCGGGAAGCCGTGGGCGGGAGTGCCGTCCGGCAGCCGGGGAAATCCATGGGCAGGGGTGCCGTCGGGGAGCCGCGGGAACCCGTGCGCGGGAGTGCCGTCCGGCAGCCGCGGGCCTCCGCGGCCGGGCGGGCCTACGGGGCCCTGCCGGCTTCCGGGTTGCTGCTGGTTTCCGGGGCCCTGTGGAGTCCATCCTTCGGGCAGGCGGGGCACCCCCCGAGCGGGTGCCCCGGCCGTGGGTGGAGGTGTGGACTGCGGTCCGCCCGGCGGCCGTCGGCGTCCCGCCGCCGCTCCGGTGGTTCCCGTCTCCGGCCGGGCAGCCGGAACAGCGGGAGGGTCGGCGGTGTCGCCCTTGGGGGCGGGCCCGCGCCGGCTGTGACGTCCCACGTCCCGCTTCAGCTCCTCGCGCCGGTAGCACCGATAGCGCCGCTGTCGGTCAACTTGCCTGTGTCCGCGAGGAGTTCGCGGAAGGCCGTGGCCATGGTCTCCGGGTACTCCATCATCGCCACATGTCCCGCGTCAGGCAACGTCAGCAACCGCGAGTCCCTGAACGCACGCGCCGCGCGCTGAGCCATACGGTACGAGACGAGCTGGTCGCGGCCCCCGTAGACGAGCAGTGTAGGCGCGAGCACCCGCTCGGCCTGGCGCCACAGTCCGTGCTGGCCACCCAGCGTGTACGCGTTCACGATGCCTCGCGCCGAGCGCGCCATGACGTCCCAGAAGTACGGAAGGGCGAGCCGCCGCTCCATCTCCTCGACCGCGTTGCGAAATCCTTCCGGCGTCACCATGCCCGGATCCCCGTAACAGAGCGCGGTGACCCCCCGCACCCGCTGCTCGGCGGTCCATCCCTTGGTGAAGCTGGTGAACAGGGCCGCCACCCCGGGCAGGGCGAGCAGCGCCGTCGGGACCGCGCTGCGCTGCACCCGCAGTTCCGGAAGCGCGGGCGAGACGAGCGTGAGCGTGCGGACGAGATCGGGGCGTACGGCGGCCACGCGCGTCGAGACCGCGCCGCCCAGCGAGTTCCCGAAGAGGTGGACGGGTCCCCGCTCGGCCGCGTCGAGATAGCGGATGACCGCGCGGGCGTGTCCGGTCACCGAGTAGTCGCCGTCGTCCGGCGGCGGCGAGTCGCCGAAGCCCGGCAGATCGATGGCCTCGCTGTCCACGAGGCCGTCCAGGAGCGGCATGAGCGCGGACCAGTTCTGCGAGGAACCGCCGAGCCCGTGCACGTACAGCGCGGGCGGCAGTCCCTCGACGGCCGGCGGCCTCGAACGGACCGTCAGCGTGATCCCGGGGAGCCCGACCGTGCGCAGCCGCTCCCCCGCCGCCACCCTGACGGAACTGACCTTCGGCGCGACGGAGGTGGCCAGCACTGACGGCAGTTCGGTCGAAGACATGCGGCAATGTTACGAGACGATCACGCGCTGGATCATGTGTTCGCCGTCACAGGAATGGGCCCCGGCCCGGCCGGATCGCGTAGCGGCCCCATTCCGGGTCTCATAGGCTTCGTGAACGAGGGCACTCGTACCGGCGCAAGAACGCACACGCACCGCTCGGGAAGAGGACTCATGACTGTCGACCCCACCGACCTCACCGACCCCACCGACCCCACCGACCCCGAGGCTTTCGAGGACACGGACGACACCGGCGCGACCGAGGTCGACGTGGAGGCCCCCGAGGCCGATGCCGCCGAACAGCGGACGGATCTCGCACCCCGGCGGGACGACCCGCTGACGGACGCGGACCCGGACAGCGCCAGCGAGGCGGACCTCGCCGAACAGGCGAGAGTCGTGGAACTGGACGAGGACGACTATCGGTGAATCCGTCCCGGTACCGGTACCGGGATCGGGATCGGGATCGGGATCGGGATCGGGATCAGCGGCCCCGCGGGAATCCCGCGGGAATCCCGCGGAAACCCGTTGGCCCGCCATGACCCGCTATGGCGCGATCTGCACGGTTCACGGGCGTCCGGTCCGTGAAATTCTCCGCTCGCACCGCGCACACCACGGTTACCGAAAAGTACGATGGCCGCGCGGCGCTCACCGCATGTGGACGATTTTGGGAGGCGGCGTGACAGCCATCGAGCAGACAGAGGCGGCACGCCCGCGGGGCACACGCCTGCCGCGCCGTGCCCGACGCAACCAGCTCCTCGGCGCCGCCCAGGAAGTGTTCGTTGCGCAGGGATATCACTCGGCCGCGATGGACGACATCGCCGAACGCGCGGGCGTCAGCAAGCCGGTGCTCTACCAGCACTTCCCCGGCAAGCTGGACCTCTACCTCGCCCTGCTGGACCAGCACTGCGAGTCCCTGCTGCTCGCGGTACGGACAGCGCTGGCGTCCACCTCGGACAACAGCCTGCGCGTACGGGCCACCATGGACGCCTACTTCGCGTACGTGGAGGACGAGGGCGGCGCCTTCCGGCTGGTCTTCGAGTCGGACCTGACGAACGAGCCCGCGGTGCGCGAGCGGGTCGACAAGGTCACGTTCGAGTGCGCGGAGGCGATCTGCGAGGTGATCGCGGAGGACACCGGTCTGTCCAAGGCCGAGTCCATGCTGCTCGCGTCGGGGCTCGGCGGACTCGCCCAGGTGGTGGCCCGCTCGTGGCTGCACAGCGACCGCAGCGTGCCCCGCGAGCAGGCGGTGCAGCTGCTGACGTCGCTGGCGTGGCGGGGCATCGCCGGTTTCCCCCTGCACGGCGTCGAGCAACACTGACCGGGGCCGGTCCCGCGCACGCGCGTCGGTGGCGACCGCCACTTTGTTCCCACGAGGTGTTCGCTCCTGGCGTTCTCGGGCGGAGCGTGCGCGTCCCCTCACCGGGCTAATGTGTGCTGCGTACGGCGCGGAGATACGCGCACATCAGTGACCGTCGGAGGGACATAGCCGTGGAGGTCAAGATCGGCGTGCAGCACGCGCCCCGCGAGATCGTTCTGGAGAGCGGTCAGACCCCGGAAGAGGTCGAGCGCGCGGTGTCCGAGGCGCTGGCAGGCAAGTCGCAGCTGCTCAGCCTGGTGGACGACCACGGCCGCAAGGTCCTGGTACCGGCGGACCGCCTCGCCTACGTGGAGCTCGGCGAGCCGACGGCCCGCAAGGTGGGCTTCAGCGCGCTGTAGGGCGTAGGACGCAGGGCGCGCCGCAGAGCGTGGAAGAGGGGTCCGGAGGCCGTCGGCCACCGGGCCCCTTCGCCATGCGCGCCCTGTTCCGCGTCCACCGCGTCACCTGTCTGCGGCTCACCCCTACCTCCCGTCCGCGCTTCACAGATGGAGCACAACTCATCCACACGGGAGGGTTGCATTCCGCAGGTCACGGGTATGACGGGCTACGACCGAAGTGCACACAGCCGTGCGGAAGGGACCCCCTCATGTTCTTGGAAGCGCTCGGCTCGGCCATCCTCGGTCTGGCACTGGCCCTGGCGGCGGCGTACCGCCTGCCGCACCGCCTGCCGGTCCGCAGGATCGTCGTCCCGACGGGCGTCGCGGGCGGCCTTTTCGGAGCCTTTCTGACCCACACCGCGCTGGGTTCCGTCGGCTTCCTGCCGGTGATGCTGGGCGCGGCAGCCGTGGCCGCGGCCTCCGTCTCCCTGCTCCTACGCCCCGCGGGAAGACTCCGCCACCACCACTCGGCAACGGTCTGAAACCCGACGACTAACGACCGCGGGGAAGGGCGCACAGGCGCCTCGGTCAGGCCCCCGAAGGGGCGCGGGGAACGGCGCAAAGCTCTTACCGCCCGCACGTAAAAATCAAGGGCCCCAGGCAGGCCCCCCAAGGGGCGCGGGGAACTGCGCATCACCCCACAACCCGCACCCGCTCACCCAGACGCCCCCAGCCCCTCAACCCGCGCGGGGAACGGCGCACAGCCCTTACCGCCCGCCAGACGACCCCAGGGCCGGGGCCCCACGCAGGGGCCCTCAAGGGGCGCGGGGAACGGCGCACAAGGTCCCACGGGCAGCCGGACGAACACCAAGAGCCTCGCAGGCCCGAAGGGGCGCGGGGAACGGCGCAATCCGGCCCCGCCGGCCCGCAGCCCCGCATCACCCCCGCCCCGGAAGGGGCAACCGCTCAGGCGGCCAACCCCAGCGCCGCCATCCTCTTCGTGTGCGCTTCCGTGATCCGGGAGAACATCCGCCCCACCTCCGCGAGGTCGAACCCGTCCGCGACCCCGCCGACGAGCATCGTCGACAACGCGTCCCGGTCCGCGACCACCCGCTGGGACTGCGACAGCGCCTCCCCCATCAACCGCCGCGCCCACAGGGCGAGCCGCCCACCCACGCGCGGATCCGCGTCGATGGCGGCCCGCACCTTCTCGATGGCGAACGACGCATGCCCCGTGTCGTCCAGAACGGCCAGCACGAGCTGCCGCGTATCGGCGTCGAGCCGCGCCGCGACCTCCCGGTAGAAGTCACTGGCGATCGAGTCGCCGACGTACGCCTTCACGAGCCCTTCCAGCCAGTCCGACGGCGCGGTCTGCTTGTGGAACCCGTCGAGCGCGGCGACGAACGGCTCCATCGCCTGCGTCGGCTCCGCCCCGATCTCGGTCAGCCGGGCCCGCAACTGCTCGAAGTGGTGGAACTCGGCCGAGGCCATCTTCGCCAGCTCCGCCTTGTCCCCGAGCGTCGGCGCCAGTTTGGCGTCCTCCGCGAGCCGCTCGAACGCCGCCAGCTCCCCGTACGCGAGCGCGCCGATCAGGTCCACGACCGCGGCACGGTACTGGGGGTCCACGGAAGCCTGGGCCCAGTCCTGGGCGGCGACTCCGGTGGGTTCGGCGGGTGCGTCGGAAGATTTGGCTGGCGTCGTCATGAAGCGCACAATAGCCCGCTCGCCGCACGGCGTAAGGCCCTGGTCAATCAGTGTGACACCGGCTACGTGACCAAATCGGCCATCGCATATGCGCGGATCCGGGGTATGGTGGTAATGCGCTCGCTGAGTTGATCTACGTGACTCGGCGGATCCGCACGAATGAGGATGCCCGGTCGGTGGCCCGATCGGCTCCGACCCGACAGCCCTCCCAGCCCGTACGGCTCCATGCGTACGGCATCCGGAGGGAGACCCTCAGCGGTACGAACGCTTGAGCGTCGGCAGTGGTCCCATGCCACCCCGGCCGCTGGTCAATAGCGGCCGACGTCCCCGGCACGGTCCCCGACACGACCCCCGCGCTCGCCTCGCACCGCGTACACAGAAGAGGCAGCACCCTGACTACTTTCCGAGACCTCGGGATCCTTCCCGAGACTGCCGAGGCCCTTGAGGCCGTCGGCATCACGAAGCCCTTTCCCATCCAGGAGATGACGCTCCCCGTCGCCCTCGCGGGCAACGACGTCATCGGCCAGGCCAAGACCGGCACCGGCAAGACGCTGGGTTTCGGCCTCCCGCTCCTCGAGCGCGTGACCGTCCCCGCGGACGTCGAGGCGGGCCGGGCCCAGCCCGAGCAGCTCACCGACGCCCCGCAGGCCCTGGTCGTCGTCCCGACGCGCGAGCTCTGCACCCAGGTCACGAACGACCTGCTGACGGCCGGCAAGGTCCGTAACGTCCGCGTTCTCGCCATCTACGGCGGCCGGGCGTACGAGCCTCAGGTCGAGGCCCTGAAGAAGGGCATCGACGTCGTCGTCGGCACCCCGGGCCGGCTCCTCGACCTCGCGGGCCAGAAGAAGCTCAACCTCAAGCACGTGCGCGCCCTCGTCCTCGACGAGGCCGACGAGATGCTCGACCTGGGCTTCCTGCCCGACGTCGAGAAGATCATGAACATGCTGCCGGTACGCCGCCAGACGATGCTGTTCTCGGCCACCATGCCGGGCGCGGTCATCGGCCTCGCGCGCCGCTACATGTCGCAGCCCACACACATCCGCGCCTCCGAGCCGGACGACGTCGGCGCGACGGTCGCGAACACCAAGCAGCACATCTACCGCGCGCACAACATGGACAAGCCCGAGCTGGTCTCGCGGATACTGCAGGCCGACGGCCGTGGTCTCGCGATGGTCTTCTGCCGCACCAAGCGCACCGCGGCGGACCTCGCCGACCAGCTGCAGCAGCGCGGGTTCGCCTCCGGCGCGGTCCACGGCGACCTCGGCCAGGGCGCGCGCGAGCAGGCGCTGCGCGCGTTCCGCAACGGCAAGGTGGACGTGCTCGTCTGCACCGACGTGGCCGCGCGCGGCATCGACGTCGAGGGCGTCACGCACGTCATCAACTACCAGTCCCCCGAGGACGAGAAGACGTACCTGCACCGCATCGGCCGTACGGGCCGCGCGGGTGCCAAGGGCATCGCGATCACCCTCGTCGACTGGGACGACATCCCGCGCTGGCAGCTCATCAACAAGGCGCTGAACCTCGGCTTCAACGACCCGCCGGAGACGTACTCCACGTCCCCGCACCTCTTCGAGGAGCTGAAGATCCCGGCCGGCACCAAGGGTGTCCTGCCGCGTTCCGAGCGCACCCGTGCCGGTCTGTCGGCCGAGGTCGTCGAGGACCTCGGCGAGACCGGTGGGCGTGGCGCCCGCGGTGGCCGCGGTGGCCGCCCCGCGGCGGGTCCGGCCCCTGCCGCCGAGCGCGACCGGGACCGGGACCGCAGTCGCGACCGGGATCGTGATCGTGATCGTTCGGAGCGGACCCCGCGCCGCCGTCGCCGTACGCGCAACGGCGCGGCGCTCGACGCCGTGGAGTCGCAGAACACGGCGCAGACGGCAGTGCCGTCCGCACCGGAGACCGTGGCCGACAGCACCGAGCCGGGCCAGGCGACGGAGTCGCGCAGCGCGCGCCGGCGTCGCCGTACGCGTGCCGGTGCCGGGTCGGAGGCAGCCGCGAGCGCGGTCGCCACGGCCGAGGGCGCGGCCGTCGAGGTCCCGGAGCAGGCCGTCGTACCGGCTGCCGCACCGGACGTCGCGCCCGTCGCCGAGCCGGTGGCGGACACCGAGGCCAAGCCGCGCCGCCGTCGCACACGTCGTACGGCGGAGGCCGTGCAGCCCGAGGCCGCCGTCGTCGAGGAGGCCCCCGTGGCCGAGCCGACCGTCGTGCCCGACGCAGCCGAGGCCGCCGAAGCCGTGGTGACCAAGCCCCGCCGCCGCACCCGCAAGACCGCGGTCGCCGAGCCGGCCGTCACCCCCGTGGAAGCCGTCGCCGACCCGGTCGAGGTCGTCGAGGCCAAGCCGCGGCGCACCCGTAAGGCCACGGCCGCCAAGACCACGGCCGCCGCCGAGACGGCCCTGGACACGGCGGAGGCCGCTGAGGCCAAGCCGCGCCGCAGGACCCGTAAGGCGGCGGTGGCCACCGAGTCCGCCGAGGTCACCGCGGTCGCCGAGACCGGTATCCCGGCGCAGGCGACCGAGGAGCCCGAGGCCAAGCCGCGCCGCCGCACCCGCAAGGCCGCCGCGACCGCGACCGCTGCCGAGACCGCCGAGGCGGCTCCCGTCGCCCCGGCCGCCGCTCCGGTGGCCCCGGCGGAAGAGGCACCCGTCGCGGAGGCCAAGCCGCGCCGCCGTACGCGCAAGGCCGCTGCCGCCGCCGAGACCGCGGTGGACACCGCCGAGGGCACGACGGCCGAGGCACCGGCGGCCACGGTGACCAAGCCGCGCCGCACCCGCAAGGCCGTCGCGACCGTGGAAGCGGCTGCCGCACCCGCGGAGGCGGCGGAGAGCGCCGTGGACACGGCCGAGGCGACCGGGACGAAGCCCCGCCGCCGCACCCGCAAGGCCGCGGTCGCGGAGGCCGACATCCCGGCCCAGGCCACCGAGGCCGTGGCGGACACCGCCGAGGCTCCGGTCAAGCCGCGCCGCACACGCAAGACGGCGGCCAAGACAGCCGCCAAGGCGCCCGCCCCGGTGTCGGTGGCGGAGTCGGCCGAGGCCGAGGCCGCACCCGTGGCCGAGGCCAAGCCGCGCCGCCGTACGCGCAAGGCCGCTGCCGCCGCCGAGCCCACGGAGGGCTGAGTTCCGCATCCGACGGCACTCGACGGCCCGGTTCCCCTCGCGGGGGCCGGGCCGTCGGCGTTCCTCGGCACGCCCGGCGGCGGTCCGCGGCACGCGGGAATCCCGACGGGGTCGCGCACGCCCGGTGCCACCGCCCACTGTGCCGACCGCTGTGCCGCCCGGTATGCCGCCCGTGGGGTTGCCCGGATAGCCTCCTTCTCATGAGCAGGCCCTTCACCTTCGTCCCGCCCTCCGGGGCCCGCGCGTATCGCCTCGGCACCGCGCGCGGGGAGTTCGCCGTGATCGACGCGGGCAGCCCCGTGAAGGGAACCGTGCTGCTGCTGCCGGGGTTCACGGGGAGCAAGGAGGACTTCATCTCGCTGCACGAGCCGCTGGCGGCGGCCGGATACCGGACCGTCGCGGTGGACGGCCGGGGCCAGTACGAGTCACCGGGCCCGCGCGAGGACGAATCCCCTTACGCACAGGGCGAGTTGGCGCAGGACGTGCTCGCACAGCTCGACGCGCTCACCTCCAGCTCGGGTGGCTCCGGCAGCCGCGGCGACCGTTTCCACCTGCTGGGCCATTCGTTCGGCGGACAGGTCGCCCGCGCGGCCGTCCTGCTGGACCCGGCCCGCTTCCGGTCCCTCACCCTGGTGTCCTCCGGACCCGCGGAGATCTCCCCCAGCCAGCAGCAGCGGGTGAAGCTGCTGCGGGACGCGCTGACCGTGATGGACATGGCGCAGGTGTGGGAGGCGATCCGGGCGCTCGACCCGCCGGAGGATGCCGAGGGCGAGCTGGACGCCGGCCTGGACGACCAGCGGGACCTCAGGCGACGCTGGCTGGCCAACAGCCCGGCTCAGCTCGCCGCGGCGGGGCGGCAGCTGTGCGAGGAGCCCGACCGCGTGGCCGAGCTGGCGGCCCTGCGCCTGCCCGTGCACGTCCTGTCGGGCGAGAGCGACGACACCTGGCCGGTCCCGCTCCTCGACGACATGGCCGTACGCCTGGAGGCGCACCGCACGATCGTCCACGGAGCCGAGCACTCCCCCAACACGGACCGCCCGGCGGAGACGGCCGAGGCCCTGATCGCGTTCTGGGACGGGCTGGACCAGTAGGGCCCGTCGGGGCCCTGTAGTGAGCGCGGGGAACCGCGCCCCCTGACCCCCCGCGTGCCCGCCCTCCGCACGCCCGCCCCCACGGAGGCGTCAGTACTGCCCCTGCACGTGCTCCCAGAACCCGTCCCGCAGCGCCCGCCGCAGATCGGCCTGCCCGCGCAGCGAGTACTGCAACAGCCCCTCGGACTCCACGAGCAGCTCCTGGTCGACCGGCCCCGGCAGATACGGATGGCCGGGAAGCAGCTCCGCCAGCGCTTCCCGCCCCCGTGCGGCCAGCCACTTCGCGGCGATCTGCGCCCCCACGAACCGCACGTCCTCCCGGCTGGGCCGGGCCGCCGCCGAGGTCTCGTACGAGGTGGGGGTGCGCCGGGCCACGTACGGCTTGAAGAAGTCCAGGTCGAACGTGCGCTGGCTGTCGACCTCCCAGAGCAGCGGCTCCGCCTGGTTGCGGCCCTCGGGGGCCTCGATGCCCCAGAGGTGGACCCGGGCCCCGTATCCCTGGGCCGCCTCGACGGCCGAGACCAGGTCCTCGTCGCCCCCGATGAGGGCCGCGTCGCTGATGGCGCGGTGCCGGGCCAGTGACTCCAGGTCGGAACGGATCAGGGAGTCGACACCCTTCTGCTGGTTGTTGGCGTTGAGGTTGCCGAGCCGAACCTTGACGTCGGGCAGCTCGGCGATGGACTGCTGCTCGGCGGTGTGGATGCGGCGCCGCGCCCCGTCGTACCAGTAGACGCGCAGCAGCCTGCTGTCCGCGAAGATCGTGCGGGCCCGGTCGATGAGCGCGTCGATGAGTCCCTCGGCGTCCAGCTCGAAGGCCCGGCGGTCCTCAGTGCCCGCCACGAGCCGGCCCGCCGCCGCGTACAGGTACCCGGCGTCGACGAAGATCGCGTGGGTCGACGGCGTCTTCGCCACCTCGGCCAGCATGCGCTGGAGCAGCTCGTTCGAGCGGTCGATGCGCGCGCCGAGGTCGGCGAGATCGGTGGGGTCGTCGGCTGCCGCGAAGTCGTCATTCATATGCGCCTCATTGTCGCAGGACGTCACTGTGCGTACTCACGTGGTCCCGATACTCACAGGTAATTAGTCGTTCGAAAGTTTTCTTTAGCGTAGGGAATGTTCGTAACAAACATCCCGTTGACTCCAGTGGGAACGCGGGACACAGATGGTCCGCGCACCCACTCCAACCAGTAGTTCTCCTCCAGGAGGATGACCAGACGAAGGGAGAAGCCCTTGCGCTTCGAAATCATGCGACTCGACGACGTCGACGGCACGCCCGTGGACAGCACCGTCGTGGACGCCGCCTCCGTCAACCGGATCGTTCAGCAGGCCGCCGCCATCGGGCAGCGCCTCTGGATCCGCCCGGCCGACACCTCGGCCTCATAACAGCGGTTGTTCGACAGTCTGCACAGACAGTCTTCGAAACCCCCGTCCGGCACGATGCCGGGCGGGGGTTTCGCGTTCGGTCACGACTCCGCCGCACTTCAGCCCACGATCGAGCCGCACTTCAGCTGTTCTGGACGACCTGGGTGACGCCGTTGATGATCTGCTGCACCGCGATGGCGGAGAGCATCATGCCCGCCAGGCGTGTCACGAGCACGACACCGCCGTCCTTGATGACCCGGATGATCAGCAACGAGTACCGCATCACGACCCACAGCACGACGTGGATGGCGAGGATCGCCGTCCACACGGACACCTGGGTCGCCACGCTGTCGGCCTTCTGCACGGCGAGGATGACGGACACGATCGCGCCGGGGCCGGCCAGCAGCGGCATGCCGAGGGGTACGAGGGCGACGTTGACGTCCTTGGTCTGCTGGGGTTCGTCGTTCTTGCCCGTGAGCAGGTCGAGCGCGATGAGCAGGAGCAGCAGGCCGCCGGCGATCATCAGGGCGGGGACCGACACGTGCAGGTAGTCCAGGATCTGGTGCCCGAGCAGGCCGAAGACGGTGATGACGCCGCCGGCGACGCAGACGGCCTGGAAGGCCATGCGCCTCTGCACCTTGGCGGGGCGGCCGGAGGTCAGCGCGAGGAAGATCGGGGTGATCCCCGGGGGATCCATGATGACGAAGAGCGTGAGGAAGAGGGAGCCGAAGACGGCGAGGTCGAACATGAGCAGTATGGCCTTGCTGGGGTGTTGAGGGTGGGTGGGGTGAACGAGAGACTGCGCCGTTCCCCGCGCCCCCAGGGGCGAAGAGACAGCGCCGTTCCACGCGCCCCCGACGAAAAGACTGCGCCGTTCCCCGCGCCCCTGGGAGGAGGACAGCGGGTCGGTGTACAGCGGGTCGGGGTTACGTGGGGGTCGGGCCGCCCGTGCCCGGTACGGGGAACGCGCCCGTCGCGCGGCGGGTGATCTCGGCGTAGATCTCGGGGTCCGTCGTGTACTCGCCGAGTTCGCACGCCTTGCGGTGGCCGTGGTAGTCGCTCGAACCGGTCGTCAGCAGCCCCAGCTCGGCCGCGAGTCCGCGCAACCTGGCCCGGGTGGCCGCGTCGTGGTCCATGTGGTCGACCTCTATGCCGTCGAGCCCGGCCGCCGCCAGCTCGGCGATCGCGGACTCCGGTACGGTCCGGCCCCGCTTGGCGGCGGCGGGGTGGGCGAAGACGGTCACGCCGCCCGCGGCCTTGACCAGCCGGATCATCTCGAAGGGGTCGGACTCGTGCTTCTGGATGTGCGCCCGGCCGCCGTCGGCGAGCCACTCGCTCGTGAACGCGTCCGAGACGGTCTCCACCACGCCCAGCTCGACCAGGGCGGTGGCGATGTGCGGGCGGCCCACGGAGCCGCCGGAGGCGATCCGCTCCACGTGCTCCCAGGTGATGGGCACGCCCAGTTCGCGCAGGCTGCCGATCATCGCCTGGGCGCGGGGCACCCGGTCGTCACGTACCAGTTCGCGCTCGCGCAGCAGGTCCGGCTCGTCGGGGTCGAAGAGGTACGCCAGCATGTGCAGGCCGACACCGTCGAGGCGGCAGGACAGCTCGGCACCGGTCACGAGCGTCAGCCCGGCGGGCACAGCTGCGATGGCCTCCGCGTAGCCGCGGGTGGTGTCGTGGTCGGTCAGCGCGACGACGTCGAGACCGGCCGCGGCGGCGTTGCGGACCAGATCGGCCGGGGTGTCCGTACCGTCGGAGGCCTTGGAGTGGCAGTGCAGATCGATGCGCACGAACGGACTCCAGACCAGGACAGGACGAGGGACCCCTCAAGGATAACGGCCCCGGAATCCACCCCCCGTCACACCCACACCCCAGGGTCACCCCCTACACCCCCTCACCTCACCCCCCAGTGACCGGCGGAGCCTACGGTTCCAGAATCCGTGGTGACAGCGCCCCGCACGGCAGAAGGTCCGCCTCCGCGCCGGCGTCACGCAGATCCGTCAGCACCAGGTCGTCGTACATCAACATCCCCGACTGCTCCGGCCACACGACCGCCCACAGCCACAGCCCGAGCGCCTCACCCGCGAAGACGGCCCGGTCGCCGGGCACTCCGGGGACGTGCCAGAGCGGCGTCGGCCGTCCCGCGGCCAGCACCTTCGCGTGAGGGGGCTTGTCGACGTTCATGTACGGGCCCGGGTCGAGCCCCTCGATGCCCGCGTACCGCGCGCCCAGCCCCACGCCCAGTTCCTCCGCGACGAGGATCAGCTCCCCGAATCCGCCGAGCGGTCCCGGCCCCGAGCAGGCGACCGCCGTCGCGCGACCACCGCTGCGGTCGTCACCGGCGAACGCCGCACCGGTGAAGAGCCAGCCGACAGGCAGCGGCCACGGCATCCACACCGGCACGCGCGCACGGTGGACGACCACGCCGAGGGCTTCGACACTGGGCGGGATCACGGGCTGCAGCGGATGCACGATGCCGTGGACATCGCACTGCCAGGAGTCGGCAAAGAGGCCGGGAGCCCTGACCCGGCCACCACACTTCGGGCAACTGGGTTCGCCCCTCATAAGGCACAACGGTCCTCCCCGTCCTTCGTCGCGTCAAGGACGATCACCCGTCCGCCGCGCGCCCGTCACCTCCTCGCCGCGACCGACCGCCGGCCATCATTAGATGTAGCTTGCACTCATTAGCCGATCTAACTTATTATGTGTATACGCCAACCATCTACGGCCGTTCCTACATCCATCCCTACGGCCGTCCCTACGTCCGCCTCTCCGACCATCTCTCCGCGAGCGGCAAACAGCGTGAAGGAGCGCACATGAACAGCAGCACGGGAGGCCCCGCCGAAGGGGACACCTTCGACGCGGGGGCCACGAGCCTCCTGCGTCAGCCGAAGGCGGTCTGGGCGACCGCCGGGGCATCCGTCGTCGCCTTCATGGGCATCGGCCTCGTCGACCCGATCCTGCCGTCCATCGCCAAGGGCCTGGACGCCACCGCCGGCCAGGTCTCCCTGCTCTTCACCTCGTACTTCCTGATCACCGCGCTCGCGATGCTGGTCACGGGCTTCGTCTCCAGCCGTATCGGCGGCCGTCGCACCCTGCTGCTCGGCCTCGCGCTGGTCGTGGTCTTCGCCGGTCTGTCCGGCACCTCCGGCTCGGTCGGCGAACTCGTCGGCTTCCGGGCCGGCTGGGGGCTCGGCAACGCCCTCTTCGTCTCCACCGCCCTCGCCGTCATCGTCGGCGCGGCGGCCGGCGGCAGCGCGGCGGCGATCCTCCTGTACGAGTCGGCCCTGGGCCTCGGCATGGCCTGCGGGCCCCTGCTGGGCGCGCTGCTCGGTGACGCCAGCTGGCGCTACCCGTTCTTCGGCACCGCGGTCCTGATGGCGATCGGGTTCCTGTGCATCACGGCGTTCCTGAAGGAGCAGCCGAAGCCCGCGCGCAGGACAGGGCTGCTCGACCCGATCAAGGCCCTGGGCCACGGCGGCCTCGCCTCGGTGGCGGGCTCGGCGTTCTTCTACAACTACACGTTCTTCACCGTGCTGGCCTTCACGCCGTTCGTGCTGAACATGAGCCCGTACAGCAGCGGCGCGGTGTTCTTCGCCTGGGGTGTGCTGCTCGCGGTGTTCTCGGTGCTCGTGGCACCGCGCCTGCAGGCCCGGTACGGCTCGCTGAAGGTGCTCGGCGGCTCACTGCTGCTGCTCGCGGCCGACGTGCTCGTCCTCGGCTACGGCAGCCACACCACCGCCGTGGTCTGCACGATCCTCTCGGGTGCCTTCATCGGCGTGAACAACACCGTCTACACGGAGCTGGCCCTCGGCGTGTCGGACGCGCCGCGCCCGGTGGCGAGCGCCGGCTACAACTTCGTCCGCTGGTTCGCCGCGGCGGCGGCGCCGTTCTTCGCGCCGAGGATCGAGGAGTGGACCGACATCCACATCCCGTTCGTGGTCGCGGCGGTCACCGCGGCGCTGGGCGCGCTCGTGGTCCTCGTACGCCGGGACGCCCTGACGCACGAGGCGGAGGAACTGGAGGAACGGCACGCGGCGGAGGACGGTGTCACCGTCTTCGCCAACTGACGGCGAGGACGGAAGGGGCGGGCGAGAGCGGGCGGAGTGCGCGGAGGACGGGGTCGTTCGCGGTGTGACTTTGCCAACTCGGCGACTTCGCGCGCCTGTTGGAGATCAGTCCAGGGACACGGACTTGCGCACGGGATCGCGCAGGTCCGTTCCGCTTGTCAGCCACCGCTCCTGGAGCGCCCCCGCGCCATGGACCCGCTTCCACGCGGCCTCGTTCGGCGTCATGGGCAGCAGCGGCAGAAAACGTACGGGATCCAGGGGCGCGCCGAGTTCGAGATCTTCGACCAGGCCGCCCGGCTCGGCGACCAGGACGGAGGTGAAGGGGGCTCCCGGCCACAGCGGATCGCCCACGTCGAGCGAGGCGCCCGGCGCCACGACCAGGCCCTCGACCTGCGGGGACGCGGCCAGTACGGCGAGGGGGCGGAGCACCTTGTCGGTGTCGGCGCCGCCGGCCCGTACCGACAGGACGAGCTCGGCGCGAGGGCCCGCGACCGGGTCGGCGACGGCCGCCGTGGGGTCCGCCATCGGCTGGGCGGACATGCCGAGCGTCGCGTACCTGACGATCCCGGTGGGGGCCGCGGAGGAGGTGTCCAGGTCCGTGAAACGCAGCACCTCGATGCGGTCCGTACCCAGGAAGGTCACCGCGGCGCGCGCGTCCGGTTCGCCCAGCGCGGTACGCAGACGGGCTTCCACCAGAGCAAGAACATCAACCATGCGCCGAGCATAGAACTCGTCAGCAGCGGGCAAAGCGACGGCTTGACACTTCAGTCGGCTGATACTCTTGGCCGCTGGCCGGGGCAGCACGCAGAAGCGTCGCTCTCACGTCCCGGCCCACGTCTCGACGCATGAGACTCCCCTACGGGGGATGGACCTCCCCTACGGGGGACCGGCCGGAGGAGGTGGGGCTCCATGGATCGAAGTCGACCAGGCAGTACCACCCGCTCTTCCGGCTGCTGAGCTCCTTTCAGCTTCCCGAGCTCACGCTCTGCCGACCGCCACCTCTCGCGCTCGCGTCGTTTCCCGCGCTCACGTCATGGCCGGTCCGGTACACAACGGAAGAGCACTTCGTTTTCCCTGATCTGTCTGAATTTTTCTGATCTGTATCAGTAGCGAAGCCGCCACCGTGACGGTGCGGTGCTCCCCGCTTTGTGGACGTGCCAAACATCCGCAGTCAGGACGTCCCCATTCCGGGCAGTTCCAGCCGTCGTCGGCGGCCTTCGTTCGCGAAGGAGCCACCCATGTCGATGATCCACAACCTGCGCGCCGCGGTCCGCCCCTCGCTCCGCAAGGACGGCGGTACGTACGACACCACCCGTTCCGCCGCGGAGAGTTCGGCCGTCGTGGACTGCGCGGTCTACCGCGACGGCGTCCGCCTCCCGTCGGACGACAGCCTCACGCCGCGCATGGCGATCCGTCAGGTGCGGCGCGACGGAGGGTTCGCGTGGATCGGCCTGCACGAGCCCACCGAGGACGAGTTCTCGGGCGTGGCCGCCGAGTTCGGGCTGCACCCGCTCGCCGTCGAGGACGCCGTCCACGCCCACCAGCGGCCCAAGCTGGAGCGGTACGACGACACGCTGTTCGCCGTCTTCAAGACCATCCACTACGTCGAGCACGACGAACTCACCGCCACCAGCGAGGTCGTGGAGTCCGGCGAGGTGATGTGCTTCACCGGGCGGGACTTCTTCATCACCGTGCGGCACGGCGGGCAGGGCTCCCTGCGGGCGCTGCGGCACCGGCTGCAGGACGACCCGGAACTGCTCGCCAAAGGCCCCTCCGCCGTGCTGCACTCCATCGCCGACCATGTCGTGGACGGCTACATCGCGGTCGCCGACGCCATGCAGGACGACATCGACGACGTGGAGACCGAGGTGTTCTCGCCCGGCCGCAGGGGCGGGGTGTCCCGCGGTGTCGACTCGGCGCGGATCTACCAGCTCAAGCGTGAGGTACTGGAGTTCAAGCGTGCCGTGTCACCGCTGATGCGGCCCATGCAGCTGCTGAGCGAGCGGCCGATGCGGCTGGTCGACCCCGACATCCAGAAGTACTTCCGGGACGTCGCCGACCACCTGGCGCGGGTGCACGAGCAGGTCGTCGCCTTCGACGAGCTGCTCAACTCGATCCTCCAGGCCAACCTCGCGCAGGCGTCCGTCGCGCAGAACGAGGACATGCGCAAGATCACGTCCTGGGCGGCGATCGTGGCCGTGCCGACGATGGTGTGCGGGGTGTACGGCATGAACTTCGAGCACATGCCGGAGCTGCACTGGCGGTACGGATACCCCACGATCATGGGCCTCACGGTGGTGCTCTGCCTGGGCATCCACCGCACGCTCAAGCGCAACGGCTGGCTCTGAGCGCTCCGAGGGGCCTCACGAGGCGACGCTAGGGTGGCCCGCATGACGGATCAGGCTCTTGCCGAACAGGCCCTCGTCGAGGAGGCCACGAAGAAGTCCGGGCTCATCTGGGTGCGCGGGAGCGGTGTCCCGTCGCTCGACCCCCAGGACCAGGACCGGGCCCAGAGCCAGGCCCAGGACCAGAGCCAGGGCCCGGGCCGGGAGGCGCCGACGCGCGCGTTGTGGCACGTGTGGCACGACGGGGCGGTGTACGTGGTCGGCGACGGGCCCGGTGAGCAGCCGCTGCCCGGGCTCGTGGACGGCCGCGAGGCGGTCGTCACGGTCCGCAGCAAGGACAAGGGCGGGCGGCTGGTGTCCTGGACCGCGGCCGTGGCGGAGCTGGCTCCGGGGTCGGAGGAGTGGACGGTCGCCGTCGGCGAGCTGAAGGGGAAGCGGCTGAACGCGCCCGACGGTGAGGCGATGACGGAGCGGTGGGCTCGCGAGTGCCGGGTGGTCCGGCTCGCGCCGACGGGGTCGACCTCGCCTTCGCCCACGGGGTCGTTGGCGGCGGTGCCCGTGCGTACGTCGGCGACCACGCGGTTGCCTGTGCCGGCGGGGTTGCCGCGGCTGCTCTTCCGCCGGCTGCGGCGGAGCGGCTGAGCGCGGAGCGCTGCGCGGGCTTGCGGGGAAGTGAGGGCCGAGTGCCGGGTGCGGGTGTGCCGCGGTGGGCCGCGCAGTTCCCCGCGCCCCTAAAGCCGGGGCTGCGCCCCGAGCTTCAGGCCCTTGGGGGCGCGGGGAACGGCGCAATCGGCGCGCGCATCCCTGCGCCTCTCTCAGGACGTCGGGAGTTGTTGGCCGTAGTCGACCGTGTCCGCCTTGTCCGGGGGCTTCAGGGTGAAGTTCCGGCCCCAGTCCGTGAGGCGGATCGTGCCCGCGTCGCCGGCCCGGACCAGCATCAGCGGATACGGCTTGCCCTCCAGGGAGACGTCGATCCGGCCGCCGGAGCCCTTGTCACCGGTGAGGCGGATCGTGCGCACGCCGTTCAGCTCGTGATGGCCCTCCGTCGCCAGCTCACCCTGCAGGGACAGCAGGCCGTCCAGCAGCACGTCCTTGTCGGTGAACACGCTGAGCTGCTGGTACGCGGGGTCCCCCTTCGGGACCTTCACGTACATGCCGTCCAGCTTCCCCGCCGCGGCCGTGTCCGACGTACCGTCGTCGCTCTTGCCGTCCTGGTGGTTCCAGAAGTCCGCGTCGGCGTTGATGAAGAGGTGCCCGTCGACCCGCAGCAGGCGGAACGTCACACCGTCCGAGGTGACCGACCCCGTACCGCCGTCCTTCTTGAGCTGCATGTCCAGCTTGTAGGTGCGTTTGTTGCTGACCACGGCCCCGGACAGCCGTACCGTCCCCGCGGCCTCCGCGGCCGACTGCGTTCTGCTCTGGATCTTCGCGGGGGGAAGTTTCCCGACCCCGTTCGTCCCCGCGTCCGGATCCTCACCGCCGCACCCCGTCACCCCCGCGCCCGCCACGAAGAGCGCGCACACGGCCCTCGCCAACACGGCCTTACGGGTTCGTCCACGGGGAATCGCAGTCACAGGTGGCGCTGCCTCTCGTGCGGTTGTCCTCAACGGCGTACCGCAGCGTACCGGGGCCCGCTACGCCACTCGGAGTCAGTCCGTCCGCACCCCTCACCAGGGCGTATCCGACCGGGACGGGCTAGCCTGAAGCCCACCCGAGCGGACATGACACTCCATAACGCCCGGTCCGAAGCCCATGCACCCACGCCCGCGTATCGAAGCCCGTACGAAGAAGGAGGCGCCCGAATGGCGGCAGGCGCCCCCAGGATCTTCGTCTCGCATCTCTCCGGCATCGCCGTGTTCGACCCCAACGGCGACCAGGTGGGGCGCGTGCGCGACCTCGTCGCCATGCTGCGCGTGGGCCGGCGGCCCCCGCGGCTGCTCGGCCTCGTCGTCGAACTGTCCACCCGGCGCCGTATCTTCCTGCCCATGACCCGGGTGACGGGCATCGAGTCGGGCCAGGTCATCACCACCGGCGTGCTGAACGTCCGCCGGTTCGAGCAGCGCCCCACCGAGCGGCTCGTTCTCGGCGAGCTCCTCGACCGGCGGGTCACCCTCGTGGAGAGCGGCGAACCGCCCGAGACGGTCACCGTCCTGGACATCGCCATCCAGCAGCTGCCGGCCCGCCGCGACTGGGAGATCGACCGGGTCTTCGTCCGCAAGGGGCGGACCGGCGGCGCGTTCCGGCGGGCCAGGGGCGAGACGCTGACCGTCGAGTGGTCGGCCGTCACCGGGTTCTCCCTGGAGGAGCACGGACAGGGCGCCGAGAACCTGCTCGCCACCTTCGAGCAGCTGCGCCCCGCCGACCTCGCGAACGTCCTGCACCATCTGTCCGCGAAGCGCCGCGCCGAGGTCGCGGCGGCCCTGGACGACGACCGGCTCGCCGACGTCCTGGAGGAGCTTCCGGAGGACGACCAGATCGAGATCCTCGGCAAGCTCAAGGAGGAGCGCGCCGCGGACGTCCTGGAGGCCATGGACCCCGACGACGCGGCCGACCTGCTCGGCGAGCTGCCGGAGGAGGACAAGGAACGGCTGCTCGCGCTGATGCGGCCGGACGACGCGGCGGACGTACGGCGGCTGATGGCGTACGAGGAGCGCACCGCGGGCGGTCTGATGACGACCGAGCCGATCGTGCTGCGGCCCGACGCGACCGTCGCGGACGCCCTCGCCCGGGTTCGCAACGCCGACCTCTCCCCCGCGCTGGCCGCCCAGGTGTACGTGTGCCGCCCGCCGGACGAGACCCCGACCGGCAAGTACCTGGGGACGGTCCACTTCCAGCGGCTGCTGCGCGATCCGCCGTACACGCTGGTGGGTTCGATCATCGACGACGACCTGCGGCCGCTCGACCCGGAGGCCGTGCTGCCCGTCGTGGCCGGCTTCTTCGCGACGTACGACATGGTCGCGGCGCCCGTCGTCGACGAGAGCGGTTCGCTGCTCGGCGCGGTCACCGTGGACGACGTCCTCGACCACATGCTGCCCGGGGACTGGCGGGAGAAGGAGTTCCACCTGGACGAGGAAACCGCCGACGAGCCCGAGACCGATCGCGAGACCGGCCGTGACACCGACCGCGAGACGGACCGCGACGCGGAACACGGTGCCGTCGGCCGTGATGCCGCCGAGGAGGCCCCTGATGGCTCCTGAGCGCGAGGCCCGCGAACGGGCGGCCTCCGGGACGGGCGGCGCCGCGCGGCCCCGGCTGCGGCTCGACCAGCCGCAGCCGCCGCGGCGCAGATTCCTGCCCGAGTACGACCCGGAGGCCTTCGGACGGCTCTCCGAGCGGATCGCGCGGTTCCTGGGCACGGGACGGTTCATCGTCTGGATGACGTTCGTCATCATCCTGTGGGTGGTGTGGAACGTGTCCGCGCCGCCTGACCTGCGCTTCGACAACTACCCGTTCATCTTCCTCACCCTGATGCTCTCCCTGCAGGCCTCGTACGCCGCTCCGCTGATCCTCCTCGCGCAGAACCGGCAGGACGACCGCGACAAGGTCAACCTCGAACAGGACCGCAAGCAGAACGAGCGGTCGATCGCGGACACCGAGTATCTGACCCGGGAGATCGCCGCGCTGCGCGTGGGCCTCGGCGAGGTCGCCACCCGGGACTGGATCCGTTCCGAGCTGGAGGACCTGGTCAAGGAGCTGGAGGAGCGCCGCCGCGACGACCTCGGGGACGGGCGGGTCGACCGGCCCGGCGAGCGGCTCGGCGACCGGTTCGGCGACCGGTTCGGCGACCGGCATGGCGTATTCCCGGCAGAACATCCACGGGGACGTGACGTAGACGACCGGTGACGGGGCTTTCCGGCCCCCGGGCCGGGCGCCGTACCATCGACCCATGGCTACGGAAGACGCGGTGCGTGAAGCACTGTCGACGGTGAACGACCCCGAGATCCAGCGACCCATCACCGAGCTGGGGATGGTCAAATCGGTGGAGATCGGCGCGGACGGTTCGGTCGCGGTCGCGGTGTACCTGACGGTCTCCGGGTGCCCCATGCGCGACACCATCACGAAGAACGTGACCGAGGCGGTCTCGCGCGTCGAGGGCGTCACGCACGTCGACGTCACCCTGGACGTGATGAGCGACGAGCAGCGCAAGGACCTGGCGTCCGCGCTGCGCGGCGGCCAGGCCGAGCGCGAGGTGCCCTTCGCCAAGCCGGGCTCCCTCACGCGCGTGTACGCGGTCGCCTCCGGCAAGGGCGGCGTCGGCAAGTCGTCCGTGACGGTCAACCTCGCGGCGGCGATGGCCGCGGACGGGCTGAAGGTCGGCGTCGTGGACGCCGACATCTACGGCCACTCCGTGCCGCGCATGCTCGGCGCCGAGGGCCGTCCGACCCAGGTCGAGAACATGATCATGCCGCCGTCGGCGAACGGCGTGAAGGTCATCTCGATCGGCATGTTCACCCCCGGCAACGCGCCGGTCGTGTGGCGCGGCCCGATGCTCCACCGCGCGCTGCAGCAGTTCCTCGCGGACGTGTACTGGGGTGACCTGGACGTGCTGCTCCTGGACCTGCCGCCGGGTACGGGCGACATCGCGATCTCGGTCGCGCAGCTCGTCCCGAACGCGGAGATCCTGGTCGTGACGACTCCTCAGCAGGCCGCGGCGGAGGTCGCCGAGCGGGCCGGGTCGATCGCCGTGCAGACCCACCAGAAGATCGTCGGTGTGGTCGAGAACATGGCGGGCATGCCGTGTCCCCACTGCGACGAGATGGTCGACATCTTCGGTACGGGGGGCGGGCAGTCGGTGGCCGACGGGCTGACCCGCACGACGGGGGCCACCGTGCCGGTGCTCGGTTCGATCCCGATCGACGTGCGGCTGCGCGAGGGCGGGGACGACGGGAGGCCGGTCGTCCTGACGGACCCGGACTCGCCGGCGGGCGCGGCGCTGCGCGCGATCGCGGGCAAGCTGGGTGGGCGTCAGCGGGGTCTGTCGGGCATGTCCTTGGGCATCACCCCCCGGAACAAGTTCTAGCCCGTCCAGGACTTCTTCCCGCGCCGTTCCCCGCGCCCCTGAAAGAGGGGCTCCGCCCCGGTCTTTCGGCCTTTAGGGGCGCGGGGAACGGCGCGGGCGACCCCGGCAGGCCCGCACCTCAAGTCCCGGCCGCCTGAAGCCACCCGCAGCTCGTCGCCCGCCGCCTAGGCGTACGTGCTGATGTCCTTGATCATGGCGAAAGCCACCCCGTACGCGCTCATCCCCCGCCCGTACGCCCCCACATGAACCCCTTCCTGCGTGGAGCCCGCGAGGACCCAGCCGAACTCGGATTCTCTGTAGTGGAACGGCGTCGGTACCCCGTCCACGGGAAGGGACAGCGTCGACCAGTCGGGCCCGTCCAGGTCGTCCGCGAGGACCCACGCCGTCTCGGTCTGCTGGTCCAGCCAGTCGTCGCGCAGGGTGTGGTCCATCTGGCCGGGCCAGGTGAAGGACAGCAGCCCCACCCCGGCGAGCCAGGCCGCGGAGGACACCGAGGTGGCCTCCAGCAGCCCCGTACCGTCGGCACTGCGCCGTACGGGGTTGCCCGCGACGGTCACCACGACCGCGAATCGCTCCTTGTCCTCGGTGGACTCACTGCGCACCGACGGTTCGTCACCGTGCCCGATCGAGCCGTGTTCGATGGCTCCGTCGGCCGCGGCGCCGACCTGCATCAGCCAGCGCGGCCCCGTGAAGGCCTCGTCGAGGCCGTACCACGGGAAGGGCGCCAGCAGGTAGCCGTCGACCGTGCGCCGGGCGGAGGGGAGCTGTTGTCCACCCTCCGCTGCCGGCGCCTGCGCGCCTACCCGACTTGTCGTCTCCATCTGCCCGGACGCCTCCTCGCTCTCGTCGGACCGGGTGGCCCGCCCCCCTTCGGGCGTCCGTCCGGTCCGCACAACAACTAGGCAGGATAGTCACAGCTCGGCCGAAGCCCGGAAAACCGGTCGGCACATGGCTCACATACGCACCTGATCCGGCGTATCCCGAACGCATCCCGATCGGACGAAACCCAAGCGGGGTACGGGCGGAGGGACGGCGTTCGACTGAAAGTGAAGCGCGTGGCGGACGGCGGGCGCGCCGCCGGGGGGCCGGTCGTGGCAGAGCGACTCGGCCTCAGGTGGCGTCCGCGTCGAACGGCGGGCGCTCGTCAGGCGCCGACTTCTCGGGCTTCTTCGTCATGTCCACGGTGCCGCCGGTGGAGCCCGCCGACGAGGACGAGGCGGAAGAAGAGGTGGAGGAGGACGACGAGGACGACGAGTCGGAATCGCGGCCGTGCACGGCGTCCGTGACCTCGGCCATCTCCTTCTTCAGGTCGAAGCCGTTACGGATCTCCTTGAGCCCCAGCTCGTCGTTGTCCAGCTGCTTGCGGATGAACGTCTTGGGGTTGAGGTCCTCGAACTCGAAGTCCTTGAACTCCGGTCCCAGCTCCTCGCGGATGTCCGCCTTGGCGCTCTCCGAGAAGTCACGGATCTTACGGATGGTCCGCGTGACGTCCTGGATCATCTTCGGGAGCTTCTCCGGGCCGAAGACGAGCACGGCAAGGACAACGATCGTGACCAGTTCAAGCGGTCCTATGTCATTGAACACCTTGCAGCTCCTTGCGATGTCCTCGGCGCTCGGCAGGTCGTTCCGTGGTCCGGTCCGGGCCGGGTCCACGGTACCCGCCGTTCCTGTCCGACCGGTACTGCCCCGGGGTGTCAGTTCCCGTCGGCCGAGCCGAGGACGAGGGTGATCTTCCGCTCCTTGCCGTCCCGCTCCAGCGTGAGCTCCAGCCGGTCGCCGGGCCGGTGGGACCGCGTCTTGACGATCAGCTCCTCGCCGGAGTGCACCCGCTGCCCGTCGACCTCGGTGATGACGTCGCCGGTCTTGATGCCGGCCCGGGCGCCGGGGCCGCCCCGGGTGACCGCCGAGCCGCCGTCGTTACCCTTGGTGCCGACGCGGGCGCCGTCGCCGGAGTACTCCATGTCGAGCGTCACGCCGATCACCGGATGCGTGGCCCGGCCCGTGTTGATGAGCTCCTCGGCGACGCGCCTGCCCTGGTTGATGGGTATGGCGAAACCGAGGCCGATCGAACCGGACTGGCCGCCCTCCAGGTCGGAGCCGCTGTCGGCGGAGCGGATGGCGCTGTTGATGCCGATGACACGGGCCTTGGAGTCGACCAGGGGGCCGCCGGAGTTGCCGGGGTTTATCGGGGCGTCCGTCTGCAGCGCGTCCACGTACGAGATGTCGCTGCCGTCGCCCTCCTCGCCGCCCGCCGTGATGGGGCGCTCCTTGGCGCTGATGATGCCCGCGGTGACGGTGTTCTCCAGGTCGAAGGGCGCGCCGATGGCCACCACCGGGTCGCCGACCTGGACGTTGTCCGAGTTGCCGAGCGAGAGGGGCTTGAGACCGCTGACGTGGGCGACCTTGACCACGGCGAGGTCGTAGCCGCTGTCGTGACCCACGACCTCGGCCTTGGCGGTCTCGCCGCCGCTGAAGGTGACGGTGATCCCGCCGCTGCCGTCCGCCGGTTCCACGACGTGGTTGTTGGTGAGGATGTGGCCGCGCCGGTCGAGGACGAAGCCCGTGCCGGTGCCTTGCGCCTCCGAGCCGCTGACGTGCAGGGTCACCACGCTGGGCAGCGCGCTGGCCGCGATACCGGCCACGCTGTCCGGGGCCCGCCCCTTGGCCTCCACGCCGGCCTGCGGCAGCTCGACGTCGTCGATGCCTCCGGTCCGCTCCAGATAGGCGCCCACGGCCCCGCCGACGCCTCCGGAGACGAGGGCGAGCAGTGCGGCGCCGAGGACCAGCGCGCGGCCGGTCCGCCTGCGGCGCCTGCCCGGCGCCTCGGCGGCGGCCCCGTGCTGCTGGAAGGGCGCGGCGGCCCAGGGGTCGTAGTTCTGCCAGGGGTTGCCGTTCCCGACGGCGCCGTGCCCGGCCCCGACAGCCGCTCCCTCACCCCCCGCCACCGAGCCGGGCCCTCCCGAGGCACCCGCATGCGGCGCGGACACGGACGAGACGGTCGCGTCCGAACCGAACGCTCGCGGGCCGCCCGCGTCCGGCGCGGAGGATACGGTCGAGGGCTGGCCGGGGACGTGCGAGGCGGGCGCGGGCGGGCCCGCCGCTTGCGAGGCGGCCCCATGCGGGCCGGACGCTTCCGGGGCGGGGGTGTACGAGACGTCCGCAGGCGGCACGGACGCCTGCGGGGCCGACGAGACAGCCCCGTGCGGCGCGGACGCGCCGGAGGCGGCCTGCCCCGGAGCGTCCCGGGCCGCGGCCCGGTCCGGCGTCGTCCCCGGGTGCTGCACCGGTGGCGCCGGCGCCCAGGGGCCCGGGCCACCGTACGGCGGTGTGCTGTAGGGGTCCGGATCGTGCAGGGGCCTGGGCCGCTCACCGGGCGCGGGCGCACTCACGCCGTCGCCCGCACCGACAGCCGTCCCACCCGTACCCGTATCCGTGCTGCTACCCACCGGCTTCTCCAGTTCGAAGTCGCCGTCCATGTCTCCCCCGTGCGACCCGCTCGCGCCGTCCCCCGTGGGAACCGAGTCCGCCGGAGCGGGATCCGGCCCATGGGTCCGTGGCCGGCTCCACCACTTCGGCTTCGTGGGCTTCCCCTCGTCCATGCTCTCCCCACACCTGACCCGCGGCACGGCATGTCGGCGCTCGCCGCGTCGTCTCGACCTCCGCGCCCGGATTCCAGCGGTGGGCGCGGCCCATCCCTGGATTCAACCAGGTTCGCGGGCCGCCGCGCAGAGGGCCGGTTCAGCCCGAGGAGGAAGGAGCGGGTGAGGCGGACGGGTCGAAGGACGGCACGGCCGACAGCACAGACGCCTCGAACTCCGGTCCCGATGACCACGTGGTCAGCGTGACCTTCGGGGTCGGCGCGAACGGACGTATCAGAGGGGACATCGCGGCGGCGCCCACCACCACGGGGGCGGTCAGCGTGCGCATCGAGTGCGAGCCGGTGTTCTGCTCACCGGGCGAGGACAGTCCGGGCGCGGGCGTCGGGACGCCGGGCAGCAGCGGCGCGGACAGCTCGGTCTGCGCGCCCCCTTCGTTGCCGAAGGAACGCTGTCCCTGGGCGACCAGCGGTGCGAGCGAACGGCGGCGCTGCGACTCGGAACTCGTGGCGCCGGTCGTGCTCGTCGTGCGCATCGGGGTCACGTTGCTTCCGTTGCCCGAACTCCCGCGTGCGTCCACGGTGTCGGTCGGTACGCCGGTCGAGACCCCGCCGAGCGCGATCGCGGCGAGCGAGACGGCACCGGCCGCCGCCGCGGCGAAGCGCAGTCCCCGGGAGGCGGAGCGCTCGGCCTCGCGCTTGCCGATGTCATGGATGCGGAAGCCGCGCTCTTCCGAAGGGAGCGTCGTCGCATGGGGGCCGGAGGGCAGGTAGCCGAATGAGTCGGGCGTCATGTCGAAGACTCCGGACGCTCCGAACGCTCCCCGGCCCAGTCGCGAGCTGTCGCCGTCCGAGTCGCCTCCTCCGGGGAGTCCCTGCAGTCTGGCCAGGAAACTCTCGGACGGGGGCGGCGGGGCGACCTCCGCGAACACGTTCTTCAGTCGTCGCTGCTCGTCGGCCTCCGACTTGCACTTCGCGCAGGTGGCGAGGTGGGCCAGGACGCGCTCGCGCGCCTCATGGCCGAGTTCACCGTCCACCAGGGCGGAAAGTCGGTCGCCGAGGTGCTCCTCGGCCAGGGGTCCGTCGGCAGGATTCAGCCGTGATCCACTCACGCGTTCGTGCCCCCTCCTCCCAAAGCGGGCACACCGGTGACCGCGAAACCGCGGCGCTCGGCACGGGCCTCGGGAGAGCGGTGGGCGAGCGCCTTGCGGAGCTGGGAGCGACCGCGGTGGATGCGGCTGCGGACCGTACCGAGCTTGACGCCCAGGGTCGCGGCGATCTCCTCGTACGAAAGTCCCTCGATGTCGCACAGGACGACCGCGGCGCGGAACTCCGGCGCCAGGGTGTCGAGGGCCTGCTGGACGTCCGCGTCGAAGTGCGTGTCGTTGAAGACCTGCTGCGGGGAGGGCTCGCGGCTGGGCAGGCGCTCGGCCGCGTCGTCGCCGAGGGCGTCGAAACGGATGCGCTGCTTGCGGCGGACCATGTCCAGGAAGAGGTTGGTGGTGATGCGGTGGAGCCAGCCCTCGAAGGTGCCGGGCGTGTAGGTCGACAAGGAGCGGAAGACCCGCACGAAGACTTCCTGCGTCAGGTCCTCGGCGTCGTGCTGGTTGCCCGTCAGGCGGTACGCGAGCCGGTACACCCGGCCGCTGTGTGTGCTGACGATCTCCTCCCACGTGGGAGGGGTCCACGCCTGCGAGTCCGCGTCGGACGTGAAGGTCGCGGTCTGAGCGGAGTCAGCGATGCGGGATCGGTCAGCGGTGTTGTTCACGGATTTCGGCTCCCCCGACGATCTGAGCAGGCGCCGGAGCACCCCTCCTCGATCCGCAGGTTCAGCCGCACCTCCCCTGTCGGCTCTGGTGGTGTCCAGCGGAGCCCCTACCATATCCACCTCGCCCGTTAGCTCCGGATAAGCGGTTTTACGAGAAATTGATACGCACACATAAGGCTGCGTCAGCACTTGCCGGCCGTCCCGGTCCATCCGCCACCCCCGTGCAGTTCGCGGCCCTTGTTCCCCACCCTCTCTAAACGCCTGGTCCCATCTGCGGGTTCCCGGCGGCAACGGATACAGTCACGCCCAGGCAACCACGGGGACAGGAGAGGGCCATTACCGGCAACCGGCTGACGAGCTGGGCGTTCGCCGACGCCTTTGTCGCCGAGGACGAGACACTGCACTGGGCCCGGGAGCGGGCCCGGGAGGCAGGCCTGCGCTCGGTGTCGCCCGGCACGGGCGCCGCGCTGCGACTGCTCGCCGCCACCGTGGACGCGAAGGCGGTCGCGGAGATCGGTACCGGAACCGGAGTCTCCGGTATTCATCTGCTGCACGGCATGCGGCCGGACGGCGTACTGACGACGGTGGATCCCGAGCCGGAACATCAGCAGTTCGCGCGTCAGGCCTTCCGCGCGTCCGGCTTCGCCAGCAACCGGGCCCGCTTCATCCCGGGCCGCGCGCTGGACGTCCTGCCCCGGCTCGCGGACGCGGGCTACGACCTCGTCTTCTGCGACGGCGACCGGCTGGAGTGCCTCGACTACCTCGCTGAATCGTTGCGCCTGCTGCGGGTGGGCGGCCTCGTCGTCTTCGAAGGCGTGTTCGCGAACGGGCGCACGGTGGAGTCGGGCCCGCAGCCGACGGAGGTGCTGCGGCTGCGCGAACTGCTGCGCACGATCCGCGAGAGCCAGGAGCTGGTCCCCTCGCTATTGCCGGTGGGCGACGGCCTGCTGTGCGCGGTCAAGCGCTGACCCCGCCCCCGGCCCGCAAGCGCTGACCCCGTCCCCGCCGGCCCGCGAGCCGTGCAGCCCTCCGCGGCCCCAAAGCCCCCGCAGCCCCTGGCATCCCCGGGAAACACCACTGCCCCGGCATCGCGCTGATGCCGGGGCAGTGGAAGGGTATGGTCGCGTTCCGCGTCAGCCGACGACCTTCTTGAGGGCGTCGCCGAGCGCGTCAGCCTCGTCGGGGGTCAGCTCCACAACGAGCCGACCGCCGCCTTCGAGCGGAACGCGCATGACGATGCCCCGCCCCTCCTTTGTCACCTCGAGCGGGCCATCGCCCGTCCGCGGCTTCATGGCCGCCATGCTCGTTCCCCTTCCTGAAACCAGCTCATCGTCGCCGACGGCCCCCTAGAAGGGCACGCGTCCTCTCGTCGGACACGCGTCACCGGCATCGAACACATTGCTTCCAAGCCATTATCCCGCATCTCAGGACCCGATGACCAACATCAGTCGGCATCGCTTACGCAACGCGCTCGATCAAAACCACCCATTTCGGCGGTGTGACTGCGATACTGCGCCACTGCATGGACTTTCGGACACCGGAATTCTTTGACGCAGGTCACATGTACGAACCCCGCCGCCCTCCATGATCTCCGCCATGCTGTCCTCGGTAGCAGTGCGTACCGACGGGTACGACGGATCCGCGACACCTGAGGGGACCATCATGGCCGACACCGTGCTCTACGAGGTGAGCGACGGACTCGCGACGATCACGCTGAACCGCCCCGAGGCGATGAACGCGATGGACACCGCGACCAAGGTGGCCCTCCGCGAGGCGGCGCAGGCGGCAGCGGCGGACGAGTCCGTACGGGCCGTGCTGCTCACCGCCGCCGGCGACCGGGCGTTCTGTGTGGGCCAGGACCTCAAGGAGCATGTCGGCGGACTGCTGGCGGCACGCGAGTCGGGCGCGGGCGAGGGCGTCATGAGCACGGTCCAGGAGCACTACAACCCGATCGTGCGGGCCCTGACGGGCGCGGCGAAGCCGGTGGTGGCGGCCATCAACGGCGTCGCGGCCGGTGCGGGATTCGGATTCGCGCTCGCCGCGGACTACCGCATCGTGGCCGACACGGCCGCGTTCAACACGTCGTTCGCCGGGGTCGCGCTCACCGCCGACTCCGGGATCTCCTGGACGCTCCCCCGGGTCGTCGGGCCTTCCCGCGCCGCCGACCTGCTGCTCTTCCCGCGCAGCATCACGGCGCAGGAGGCGTACGAGCTGGGGATCGCCAATCGGATCGTGCCGTCCGCCGAGCTGGCCGCCGAGGCGGTGAAGGTCGCCCGCGCCCTGGCCGGGGGGCCGACCCTCGCGTACGCCGCGCTCAAGGAGTCCCTCGCGTTCGGGATCACGCACTCCTTGGACGAGACCTTGGAGAAGGAGGACGAGCTGCAGTCGCGGGCCGGGGCGTCCGAGGATCACCTGATCGCCGTACAGGCGTTCGTCAACAAGGAGAAGCCGAAGTACCTGGGGCGGTAGCCGCGGGCCGGGCACGGGACGCGCAGTCCGCCAAGTGGTCGTCGACCAGGCCGCACGCCTGCATCAGCGCGTAGGCCGTGGTGGGGCCCACGAAGCGGATGCCGCGCTTCTTGAGGGTCTTGGACAGGGCGGTCGACTCGTCGGTCACCGCCGGCACGTCGGACAGCGACTTCGGGGCCGGGCGCGTGGCCGGGTCGGGGGCGAAGGACCAGATCAGCTCGTCCAGTTCGCCCGGCGCCCAGTCGGCGAGCACGCGCGCGTTGGCGACCGTCGCCTCGATCTTGGCGCGGTTGCGGATGATCCCCGTATCGGCGAGGAGACGTTCCTTGTCGGCGTCCGTGAAGGCCGCCACGTCGGCGATCCGGAAGGCCGCGAAGGCGGCCCGGAAGCCCTCACGGCGACGCAGGATGGTGATCCACGACAGACCTGACTGGAAGGCCTCCAGGCACAGCCGCTCGTACAGCGCGTCGTCGCCGTGGACCGGGCGGCCCCACTCCTCGTCGTGGTACGCCACGTAGTCGTCCGCGGACAGCGCCCAGGGGCAGCGCAGGGCACCGTCGGCGCCCTTCAGGGCGTCGCTCACCGGTGGTCCTCCTCCGCGGGCTTCTCCAGGGAGGTGACCGGGGAGGCCGTCGCGGACGGAGCCGCGGGAGGGGCCGTGGCCGAGCGGGCGCCGGACAGCGCGGCCTCCAGGTCGGCGATACGGGCGTCCCGCTCGGCCAGTTCGGCGCCGAGGCGGTTCAGGGCGTCGTCCACGTCCACCATGCGGTAGCCGCGCAGGGTCAGCGGGAAGCGCAGTGCCTCCACGTCGCCGCGGTGCACGGGGCGGTCCGGCGGAAGCGGATCCCGCAGGCGCTCCGGCAGCGCGTCGGGGAGGGCGCCGCCGTCACCGCCTCCCACGACGGAGAGGGTCACCGCGCCGACCACGACGACGAGGGCGACGACCAGGAACAGGAACATGAACATCTCTGAGGTCCCCACGCTCTGATGCCGACGCGGGGCGCGTCGGCACGGAAAGTGTCAGGCACCGATCGTGCCATGCGACTCTGACCGTTAGGGTCGCAGGCGGCCCGACAGCGACAACCACGGGGAGAGGTCACAGGGGATGCTCAGGCTGGGCAGGCGCGAGTTCGACGCGCACGAGCCGGTGATCATGGCGATCGTGAACCGGACCCCGGACTCCTTCTACGACCAGGGAGCCACCTTCCGCGACGAGCCGGCGCTCGCGCGCGTGGAGCAGGCGGTGTCCGAGGGAGCCGCCATCATCGACATCGGCGGGGTCAAGGCCGGACCCGGCGAGGAGGTGACCGCCGAGGAGGAGGCACGGCGGACCGTCGGGTTCGTCGCCGAGGTGCGGCGCCGCTTCCCCGACGTGGTCATCAGCGTCGACACCTGGCGGCACGAGGTCGGCGAGGCCGTCTGCGAGGCCGGCGCGGACCTGCTGAACGACGCCTGGGGCGGGGTCGACCCGCGGCTCGCCGAGGTCGCCGGGCGGTACGGGGTGGGGATCGTGTGCACGCACGCGGGCGGTGCGCTGCCTCGTACGCGGCCTCATCGCGTCGCCTACGAGGACGTCATGGCGGACATTCTGCGGGTGACGGTGGGGCTGGCCGAGCGGGCGGTGTCCCTCGGGGTGCCCCGGGAATCCGTGATGATCGATCCCGGGCACGACTTCGGGAAGAACACGCGGCATTCCCTGGAGGCGACGCGGCGGCTCGGGGAGATGGTGTCCACGGGGTGGCCTGTGCTGGTGTCGTTGTCCAACAAGGACTTCGTGGGCGAGACGCTCGACCGGCCGGTCAAGGAGCGGGTGGTGGGGACGCTTGCGACGACCGCGGTGTCGGCGTGGTTGGGGGCGCGGGTGTATCGGGTGCATGAGGTTGCGGAGACGCGGCAGGTGCTCGACATGGTGGCGTCGATCGCGGGCCACCGTCCGCCGACGGTGGCCCGGCGGGGGCTGGCGTAGGGGGTTCCTCGCCCCCCTATCGCGCTTCGCGCTCGTCCTCAAACGCCGGACGGCCTGAAGTGATTCAGCCCGTCCGGCGTTTGAGGACCGGGGGTTCGGGGGCAGCGCCCCCGAGGCAGGAACCGCAGCCCCTCCTACCTCCCCGCTTCCTTTGACACCAGTGCCACCGCCTCGTCCACGTCGTCCGTGAGGTGGAACAGGAGGAGGTCCTTCTCCGAGGCCTTGCCCTGGGCGATCAGGGTGTTC
The DNA here is from genome assembly GCF_026341275.1 of Streptomyces ortus. Lineage (NCBI taxonomy): Bacteria > Bacillati > Actinomycetota > Actinomycetes > Kitasatosporales > Streptomycetaceae > Streptomyces > Streptomyces ortus. Next base: position 2,902,364 of record NZ_JAIFZO010000002.1, on the reverse strand, counting down.
TTGAGCCAGTCGACCAGCCCGCCCCAGTACTCCGTACCGAAGAGCACGATCGGGAAGCGGGTGACCTTCTGGGTCTGTACGAGGGTGAGCGCCTCGAAGAGCTCGTCGAGCGTGCCGAGCCCGCCCGGCAGCACCACGAACCCCTGCGCGTACTTGACGAACATCATCTTGCGGACGAAGAAGTACCGGAAGTTGAGACCGATGTCGACGTACTCGTTGAGCCCCTGCTCGAAGGGCAGCTCGATGCCGAGGCCGACGGAGATGCCCTTCGCCTCGCAGGCGCCCTTGTTGGCGGCCTCCATGGCCCCGGGCCCGCCACCGGTGATCACCGCGAAGCCCGCCTCGACCAGACCGCGGCCGAGCGCGACCCCGGTCGCGTACTCGGGAGAGTCCGCCGGGGTGCGCGCCGAGCCGAAGACGCTGATGGCGGGCGGGAGTTCGGCGAGCGTTCCGAAACCCTCGATGAACTCCGACTGGATGCGCAGCACGCGCCAGGGATCGGTGTGGACCCAGTCCGTCGGAGCGCGCTCGTCCAGCAGCCGCTGGTCCGTCGTGCTCGCCTGCACCTGCCCCCGCCTGCGCAGCACGGGGCCCAGCTGCTGCTCCTCCGGTGGCTGCTTGCTGCCCTCGGGGTTGCCGGTAGCCATGTCCGCTCCCTCCGCTTGCCGATCGTTCCACCTCAGCGTAGATCTACGCGGGTGACGGAGGGGGGACGCCGGCATGTCCGCCGTGGATCAGGCTGGCGGTCGGAGCGTCGGTCAGGCCGTGAGCCAGGCCCTCAGCCGCTCCTCCCCCGCCAGGATCTTGCCGGTTTCGACACGTTCGTCACGCTTGTGAGCCAAGTGCGGGTTGCCGGGGCCGTAGTTGACCGCCGGGATGCCGAGCGCGCTGAAGCGGGAGACGTCCGTCCAGCCGTACTTGGGCTGCGGGGTGCCTCCGACCGCCTCGATGAAGGCCGCCGCGGCCGGATGCGAGAGGCCGGGCAGCGCCGCCCCGCTGTGGTCGTCGACGACGAACTCGGCCACGCCGCAGTCGGCGAAGACCTCGCGGACGTGGGCCAGGGCCTCCTCCTCGCTGCGGTCGGGCGCGTAACGGAAGTTGACGCTCACCACGCACTCGTCGGGGATCACGTTGCCGGCCACGCCGCCCGAGATGCCGACGGCGTTCAGGCCCTCGCGGTATTCGAGGCCGTCGATGACCGGGTAGCGCGGCTCGTAGGAGGCGAGGCGGGCCAGGATCGGGGAGGCCGCGTGGATGGCGTTCGAGCCCATCCAGCCGCGCGCCGAGTGCGCCCGCTCCCCCGTGGTCCTCAGCAGCACCCGCAGGGTCCCCTGGCAGCCGCCCTCGACCTGCCCGTCGGAGGGCTCCAGGAGGACCGCGAAGTCGCCTTCAAGCCACTCAGGGTGCGCCTCGGCCACGTGCTTGAGGCCGTTCAGGTCGGCGGCGACCTCTTCGTTGTCGTAGAAGATGAAGGTGAGGTCGCGGTTGGGGTCCGGGACGGTGGCGGCGATCCGCAGCTGGACCGCGACGCCCGCCTTCATGTCGCAGGTGCCGCAGCCCCAGAGCACGCCGTCCTCGTCCAGGCGCGACGGCACGTTGTCCGCGATGGGCACGGTGTCGATGTGCCCGGCCAGGATCACCCGCTCGGCCCGGCCCAGATTCGTCCGCGCGACGACGTTGTTGCCGTACCGGTCGACCGTGAGGTGCGGCAGCGCGCGCAGGGCGGTCTCGACGGCGTCCGCGAGGGGCTTCTCCGTGCCGCTCTCCGACGGGAAGTCGACGAGCCGCGCGGTGAGCCGGGCGGCGTCCAGCGTGAGGTCAAGTGGGGTGTCGGCCATGCCGTCGACCCTAACGCGCCCGGTCCGCGCGGCCTCCCGGAAGGCCTGTCCCCGGGCTCACGGATCTCCGGAACCTCACACGGCCCCGACGGTACTCTCCAGTACCTTGTACGCGTGCCTGAGCCGTCCCCCACCTCCGTCGCTCCCGTACGCCGTGGCCGCTTCCTCCGTCTCGGATCGGCGCTCGTCGTCCTGCTCGGCGTCGCGGCCTATCTCACCGTGCAGTACCTGACCGGCGGGTCCGGAGTGCCCAAGTGCACGGTCGTCCCGGCCAAGGGCGACGGCAGATCGTACGAGTTCACGGCGGAGCAGGCGGTGAACGCGGCGACGATCTCGGCGGTCGGCCTCAATCGCGGGATGCCCGAGCGGGCCGTCACGATCGCCCTCGCGACGGCCCTCCAGGAGTCCGCCCTGCGCAACCTCGGCCACGGCGACCGGGATTCGCTGGGTCTCTTCCAGCAGCGGCCCTCGCAGGGCTGGGGCACCGAGCGGGAGATCCTGGATCCGGCGTACGCGGCGGGCGAGTTCTACGAGCATCTGGACAAGGTGCCCGACTACGCGCGGCTGCCGCTCACCGTCGCCGCGCAGCGCGTCCAGCGCAGCGGCTACCCGGAGGCGTACGCGAAGCACGAGCCGGACGCGACGCTCCTCGCGGCGGCCCTGACCGGTCGCGCCGCCGCCACGCTGACCTGCGAGGGCCGCCCGGACACCCGGCCCGGCGGCCCGGAGTCGGTACGCACCGCGCTGGTACGGGACTTCGGGCGCGGGGTCTTCGCGGAGGCGGGTGCCGCGGTGGCCGCGAGCCCTTCGGCCGACCCGGCGACCGGGCCTTCGAGCGGGTCTTCGGGCGATCCTTCGGGCGGCCCCTCGTCCACACCGTCGGCTTCGTCCGTGCCGTCCGCCGCGGTGAGCGGGTCCGGCGGCGGGCGCACCGTGATCGTGCCCGTGCCGGAGAGGGCGGCCACCGGGGGCGGGCAGCGGCAGCGGGGGTGGGCCCTCGCGCACTGGGCCGTCGCCAACTCGTCCGCGCTGCACGTCGAGCGGGTCTCGTACGCGGGCCGGGTGTGGACGGCCGGCAGTACCCGCAGCGAGTGGCGCACCGAGGATCCGGTCGCCCGGAACGCCGCGGACGAGGTTCGAATCGTCACCGGGCAGTAGTACGGACCCTCACCCGTTGGTGGCACTCCCGGCGTGCCAGGTCGACAGGTCACCGCAGTTTTCTGCGGCTCTTTCGCGCGCTTGTCCCGCACCTGCCGCGTGGGCGCCGAATCCCTTGTCAGCAAAGGGCTGTGGGGATTCGGCCGGCTTTCCGGCGAGGCCTTCTTTGCCCGGGTTTCTCCGCAGCCGATAATGCGACGCATTACCAACTCTTTACGTCGGGCCACCGCAACCTTCGCGGGCTTCGAGCGGTAGTCACTGCGTCCGAGCCCGGAACGATCAACATCCGGACACGGTCGAAGATTTCATCGTTCTCTCCCCGTCAAAGGAGCACCATGTCCCTCCCCCTGACCCGTCGGATCGCCCGTGTCGCGCTGCTCATCGCAGCGGGAGCGGCGCCCGTGGTCGGTGCGGCCGGCTCCGCGAGCGCGGCCGCACTGCCGGCCACCCCCGACCTCGGTGGCCTGAGCGCGCTGGACAACGCGGGCACCACCGTCGACGGTGCCACGCAGAACGCCACCGGGGCGGCCGGCGAAACGGGCAGCAAGGCCGTGAAGAAGGCCGTGCCGGCCGCGGGCAAGACGAGCGGCAAGGCCGTGAAGACCGCGACGCCCGCCGCGCAGAAGACCGCTGGGGACGTCGCCGGGACCACGGGTGACGTGCTCGGTGACACCGCGGGGTCGGCGGCCGGTGGCGGGCTGCCGACCGACGCGGTCTCGAAGGGCGGGCTGCCGACCGAGGGGCTGCCGCTGCAGGGGCTGCCGCTCGGCTGATCGGCCTGTCGCCGGCTCGGCCCGCGCGGGGAAGGGGCTCAGGGGATTCCCCTGGGCCCCTTCCCCTTTGCGCGTTCACCCGCTTCGGCGGTCGGTGGATCGGTGAACGGGTGGGTTGTCGGGTGCGGGTGCGCCGTGGCTGGGTGCGCAGTTCCCCGCGCCCCTGAACGGCGGCCCTCCGGGCGCCGATGAACACCACCCGGCCGCCGACCGGCGGACACTCGTCGGCCTGCGCCGCCGGCCGGGCCGCCCAGCCGCGTGCGTCGTCCCCCGGCGGCTGACGTCGAGCCACGGGTGGCGTCGAGCCGCTCGTGTCCTTACCCGCCGAGGGCGTCAAGCCGCTCGTGTCGTCACCCGCCGGAGCCGGGGGATGCCACGCCGTGCGCGCCCTCAGGCCGTGCACGGCGTCAAGCCGTGCGCGGCGCCAGGGCGTGTGTGGCGTCAAGCCGCGTGTGGTGTCAGGGCGTGGACGGCGCCACGCCATGCGCGGCGTCAAGCCATGCGCGCCGTCAGGCCATGCGTGGTGTCAGCCGGTTGTCAGGCGGGATGTTGCTGCTTGGATTCGTTCGTCCGTGGCTGTCAGGGCCACTCGGACGAAGCGGTCGCCCGCCGGGCCGTAGAAGTCGCCCGGGGCCACCAGGATGCCGAGGGCGGCCAGGTGGGCCACCGTGTCCCAGCAGGACTCGTCGCGGGTCGCCCAGAGGTACAGGCTCGCCTCGCTGTGCTCGATGCGGAAGCCGTGGCGGACCAGGGCGTCGCGCAGGGCCTCGCGGCGGGCCGCGTACCGCGCGCGCTGCTCCTGGACGTGGGTGTCGTCCGAGAGCGCGGCCACCGTGGCGGCCTGCGTGGGCGCGGACGTCATCATGCCGCCGTGCTTGCGGATCTGGAGCAGGTCGCCCAGGACCGCGGGGTCACCGGCGAGGAACGCCGACCGGTAGCCCGCGAGGTTCGACCGCTTCGACAGCGAGTGGACCGCGACGATCCCCTCGTACGAGCCGCCGCACACCTCGGGGTGCAGGACCGAGACGGGGTCGGCCTCCCAGCCCAGTTCGAGGTAGCACTCGTCGGAGAAGACGAGGATGCCGTGCTCGCGCGCCCAGGCGACGATCCGGGTGAGCTCCCGCTGCGAGAGCACCCGGCCCGTGGGGTTCGACGGGGAGTTGAGCCACAGCAGTTTCAGGCCGGTGGGGTCCAGGTCCGTCCCCGCGGCGGCAGCCGCGAACGTCTCCGTGTCGTACGCGACGTGGTCCGCGCGGGCGAGGCGGGCGCCGACCTCGTACGTCGGGTACGCCAGGCGCGGGTAGGCCACCTTGTCCCCCGGGCCGAGGCCCAGCTGGGTCGGCAGCCAGGCCACCAGTTCCTTGGAACCGACCACCGGCAGGACGTTGCGGTGGGTGAGGTCCCGGGCGCCCAGCCGTCGCGTGCACCAGCCCACCAGCGCGTCCCGCAGCTCCGGCGTGCCCCAGACCGTCGGATAGCCGGGCGAGTCGGCGGCCTCGACCAGAGCTTTCCGGATCAGCTCGGGCACCGGGTCGACCGGGGTGCCGACGGAGAGGTCGACGATGCCGTCCGGGTGAGTGGCGGCCTTCGCCTTGAAGGGCTCCAGCTTGTCCCAGGGGAAGGCGGGAAGCCGGTCGGAGACTGCGGACACGGGTTCTGGCTCACTTTCTGCACGGCACGGCACGGCAGACTCGGCGGTCCCGAGACACGGCGGTCCCGCACGGCGGCGGGCCGTACGGGACCGGAGCGGCGCCCGCGGCTGCTGCCGTGCGGCGCCGCCTGCGCACGGGCCGCCTACTGGTTCTGCGGCGGGAGCGCTGCGACGAAGGGGTGGTCGCGCTCGATGAGTCCCAGCTTGCTGGCACCACCGGGCGAGCCGAGCTCGTCGAAGAACTCGACGTTCGCCTTGTAGTAGTCCTTCCACTCCTCGGGAGTGTCGTCCTCGTAGAAGATCGCCTCGACCGGGCAGACCGGCTCACAGGCACCACAGTCGACGCATTCGTCCGGGTGGATGTACAAGGACCGCTGGCCCTCGTAGATGCAGTCGACCGGGCATTCCTCGATGCACGCCTTGTCCTTGACGTCGACACAAGGCTGCGCGATGACGTAGGTCACGCTGTCGTTCCTCCTCGATAGGGCGCTGGCGAGCCGTCTTCAGGCTCCGCCACCTGGCGCGCGGGAGCGCGGCGTCGTCGATGCCCGCACCTAGTATCTCCGTTCTTGGGCATGATCCGAACAGGAGGGTTGGACTGAGCTGTGGATTTCTCACCACACTTCCGGCTTGAGGTCCGTGTCACCCCCGCTGACGTGGGCAAACGCGTCTCGGTGCGACGGTTGCGCGAAGGGGCCCCCGAGGGTGAGAAGTTCACCGACACGGTCGGTGTTCTCACATCATGGGACGACGGTGTGCTGCTGATCACACGGCGGTCCGGGGAAAGCGTCCGCATTCCGGAAGCGACGCTGGTGGCGGGCAAGGTCGTCCCCTCCGCGCCGGCCCGCAGGCGGGGCCCCGCGGCCTCGTACGAGGAACTCGCGCGGATCGCCGCGCGGGCCTGGCGGCCGGTGGAGCGCGAACGGCTCGGCGGGTGGGAACTGCGGGCCGCGTCCGGCTTCACGCGACGCGCGAACTCGGTCCTGCCCCTGGGCGACCCGGGCGTGCCGCTGGACGAGGCGCTGTCGCGCGTACGGGAGTGGTACGCGGTCCGTGGGCTGCCCGCCTACGTACAGACCGCCACGGGCGCGGAGGGTACGCAGGAGCCGCTGTGCGCGGAGCTGGAGGCGCGGGGGTGGGTGCGTGAGGTGTCCGCGGAGCTGTGGACCGGCGCGCTGGCGCCGGTGGCGGACCTCCCGGATCCCGGCCCGGACCGGACGGTCACGTTGTCGCGCGAGGCGGACGAGGGGTGGCTGGGGCGCTATCAGCGCAAGGGCGTGAGCGAGGTGGCGCTGGAGGTACTGGGCAGCGGTCCCTCGGTGTGGTTCGCGACCGTGCCCGGCGGTGAGCCGGGGGTGCCGGCGGCGATCGGCCGTTGCGTGGTCGACGGCCGGTGGGCCGGGTTCGCCGCGGTGGAGGTGGACCCCGCGCTGCGCCGCCGGGGCCTGGCCACCACGGTGATGACGGCGCTGGCCCGCCGGGCCCTCGCGGAGGGCGCCTCGGCCGGCTGGCTCCAGGTGGAAACGGACAACGCGGGAGCCCGGTCCCTGTACACCCGCCTGGGCTTCACCCCCCACCACACCTACCACCACCACCGCGCACCCCAGCCCCCCGCCGAGGGCACGGGGAACGGCGCGACCAGCCACGACGCCGCCGCACCAGACAGCCGCCCCCCGCGACCAGGCCCCCTCAGGGGCGCGGGGAACTGCGCACCCCACCACAACGCCGCCGCACCCGACAACACGCCGCCACCACCCCCCACCAGGGGCGCGGGGAACTGCGCAACGAACCACGACGCTGCCGCACCCGCCCACCTCACGGCAGCCCCCCGAACCCCCCACCGAGAACCCCGCGGCGCGGACCGGTATCGATCGGCGTGAAAGGGCACGAAGCAGCTATGCGTCCACTCCATCCCCCCGAACCGGCGCGAAGCGCCGAGTGGCGGCGGCGGTTCGGCGAAGAGGCACGAGCCGAACGCCCCGACCTGTCGGCCCTGTGTCTGCTGGTGGGCGCCCAGGCGGACGGCGAGCTGACCGAGGCCGCGATGGACGCCGCCCAGATCGAGCTGGACCGGCTCGCCGGAGAGCTGCCGTTCCGGCCCGGCGGCCCCCGGTCCTGGGCCACCGCGCTCGCCGAACACCTCGGCGGCACCCTCGGCTTCCGCGGTACGCCCGGCGACTACCAGCGTCTGGAGTCGTCCCTGCTGGACAAGGTGCTGAAGCGCCGCCGCGGACTGCCCATCCTGTTGTCCGTGGTGTGGATGGAGGTCGCCAGAAGGGCCGGCGCGCCCGTCTACGGAGTCGCCCTGCCCGGTCACTTCGTCGTCGGCTTCGGACCGCCCGAGCAGCAGGTCCTGGTCGATCCCTTCGACGGTGGCCGCGTACTGACCGGCACCGACGCGGAACTGCTGGTGGCCGGTGCCACCGGCTCCCCCCTCGACCCGTCCATGCTCTCGCCCGCCGATCCGCTCGACGTCGTCCTGCGCATCCTCAACAACGTCCGCGCCTGGGCCGCCGCCCGCCCCGAACGCTCCGACGTGGCCCTGTGGGCGGTCGACTTCTCCCTCCTTCTGCCCTCGCACCCGGCCCGCCTGCGCTACGAGCGCGCCCAGCTCCTCGTGCAGCGCGGCGACTTCCTCACGGGGGCCACCGAACTCGACGCGTACGCGGAGATCGTGGCCGCCGTCGACGAACAGGCGGCGGCCCGCGTACGGAGCCAGGCGCACGCGGCCCGCGCGATGCTCAACTGAGCCCCGGCCGGGGCGGTCCCAGGCCCAGGTGACGGCCCGGTCGGGCAACCGTGCGGCGGGCCCGCGGACAGAGCGAGAGGGCACCCGGTCGTCGCCGGGTGCCCTCTCGTCGGTCGGTCCCGCGGGACCTACGTGGGGTTGGTCTCGATCACGCCCACGCGGTCCGCCGCCGTCTTGCCGACGAGGGCCTGGCGCAGTGCGACCACCACGTCCTGCGGGGTCACGGCGGTCTTCTTGCCGTTGCCCCGGGCGATCGTGACACCGTCGAACGCGCCGCCGTACAGCTCCTTCAGGGCGGGCAGGTCGTAGTAGTCGACCAGCTTGCCCTCGGGGGTCGCCTTGACGCCGAGGAACTTCCACAGGGAGTTCTCGGGGCTGAACTGGACCACCGCGGCACCCGCCTTGACGGTGACGAGTCCGGACATCGCGGGCTGCGCGAACTCCTTCATCATGCGGTCGACCTCGGCCTTGGAGACCTTGGGCTCCTTCGCCGTGGTCGGCACCTTCACGGCGGCCGACTTCCCGGTCTCCACCTGGGTGCGGTACGCGTCCTCGACGGCCTTCGTCGACCGGTCGATGTCGATGCCCTGGCCCGCCTTGCCGTAGACGGGGACGGCCTTGCCCGACTGGAACTTGATCGTGCCCTCGGTCGCCGAACCGGAGCCGCCCGCGGCGCCTTCGAGGGCGGCGGCGAGCTTCTCCTCGTCGACGGGCATGACGGGGGCGACGACCCGCTGGTTGCCGAAGAGCGAGCCGACCACCGAGACGGGGTTGTAGTCGCTGCCCGCGGCGGCCCGTACCGTGGCCTGGGTGTCGAGCTGGAGCCCGGCCTGGTCCGGCTTGAGCGCGACGGTGTCGCCCTCGACGGACAGCTGGAGCGGCTTGGCCGCGCTCGCCTTGAAGGCGTCGTCGAGCTTCTGGACGGCCTCGTCGCGCGTGCCGCCGCCGATGTCCACGCCGAGCACGCTGGTGCCCTTGGGGACGTCGGAGTGGTTCATGAGCAGCCCGGCGCCGTACGCGATGCCGCCCAGGGCCACCACGCCGGTGACCAGGAGCACCAGCTTGTTGCGGCCCTTTTTCTTCTTCTTGGGCCGCGCGGCGGCGGGCGCGGCCGGTGAGACCGGTTCCGGCAGCTTCGGGGGCTGGTGCGGCAGCGGCCCGTCGGTGTGCGCGCCCGGTCCGAACGGCGAGTTCGGGGCGGGGGGCACGACGGGGATGCCGCTGGTGAGGGTGTGCCCGGAGACGTTCTCGCCGGCGCCGCCGTAGCCCGGCGCGCCCGGTTCGGGCGCGGGGACCTGCGGGGTGAGGATCGCGGTGTCGTCGCTCAGGCCGCCGCCGGGGCGGGCGGCCCCCGCGGGGGCACCGGAGAAGGCGGAGCCGCTCTGGGGCCCCTTGCCGCCGGGGAAGCCCGAGGCGTCCGGGCCACCGGGAGCGCCCGGCCCGCCGGGGGCACGGTGACTGCCGGGGCCCGCCTGGCCGCCGGGACCCGCGGGCAGGCCGGGGTTGCCGGGCGCGCCCTGGCCGCCGGGAGCACGGTGGCCGCCGGGGCCCGCGGGGGCGCCGGAGCTGCCGGGGCCGCCGATTGCGCGGTGACCGCCCGGGCCGGCCTGGCCGCCGGGAGCGCCACCAGGGCCACCAGGGCCTTCGGAACCTCCCGGGCCGCCGGGGCCTGCCGGGAAGCCCTGTCCGCCCGGGACGCCGGGTGCCGCCAGGGGCGTGTCGCCGCTGGCCGGTCCGCCGGTCGGGCCCGCGGGGCCGCCCTGACCGTTCTGGCCATTCTGGCCGCCGTCGGAGAAGTACGGGAGTCCGTCGCGGCGCGGTTCGGCGGCGCCGTTGTCGCCCGCCTGGCCGCCCGTCGGGTACGGCGATCCACCGCCCGGCCCGGCGCCCAGCGGCCCCGCCGCCAGCGCCCGGGAGACGTCGAAGGAGCCGGTACCGCCGCCGTGTCCGGGGGCGACGGGTCCGGTGCCGCCCGCGCCGCCGGCGTTGCCGCCGGGCCGTGCGGTGGGCGTACCGGGCGCGCCGGAGGGGCCAACTCCCCCGCCGCCACCCGCTGCCGGGCCCTGGGCGTTCGAACCGGCGGCCATACCCGCACCGTTGGCGTTGCCGCCGCCCGGACCGCCCTTGGGCGCACCGGCCTTGCGGGGGGCGAACCAGTCGCTCCGCTTCTCCTCGGCGCCGCCACCGCCACCGGGCAGGGGATGGGACCCGGTGTCGGAGTCGACGGGCCCGCCCGGAACGGACGCCGGTCCGGCCTCCTGGGCCGGGGACCGGGACGCACCGGTGGCGTCGGAGGACTCCGCGTTGGCCACGGGCTTGCGCACGACGACCGGCGGAATCGGCCGCGATCCGGGGATGTTGATACGGATCCGCGTCGTCAGCGTGGTCTCGGTCTTGGGCTGTTCCGGCCGGTCACCGGCGGTACGCCCCGCGTCGGCGGCGCCGTCGGAAGCCATCGGCGTTCCGTACGGCGGAGTCCCCGACGGGTATGCGGTTCCGCCGCGCCCGTTGGGCCCGGAGGACGGACTGTCAGTTTCACGACTCAAGGCAGGTTCTCCTGGTTGGCTCCACCGCCCGGTGACTCGACCTCGTCCTCGATTCGGGCGGCTCGGCGGCGCGCTCCACCATACTGGCCACTTGTCCCCCTCATTTTGCGGCCGTCGGGGAAACCCACACCGGACTCGCACCCGCGCGCAGTGGCGAAGTGGTACGTCACTTCCCAAGTCGGGCGGCGGCGCCGCCCGGTTGCCGCCCTTGGCCAAGGGTGGCGCACATCACAGCCACAGCCATCCCGCCGAGCAGGAAGAGATAGGAGCCCGCTCCCGCGGCGAAGAGGAAGTCGCCCTCGGGGCGGCTGGCGGTGAGCAGGACGACGGCGATCATCCAGCCGGCCGCGGGGGCGACCGCACCGGCCCGGCCGCCGGTCGCGCGCGATCCGCCGAGGAACAGCCCCGCCGCACCGGCCAGCGCGAGCAGCAGCCCGCCCGGGAACCAGCCCGACTGGACCAGCGCCCCGGCCACCGCGACCACCGCGCCGAGCACGAAGAGGCCCAGGTGGACGACGATCCGCAGGGCCGAGGGCGGGCGCAGGGGCTGGGCGAGCAGGGAGCCCGCGTTCGACCGGTCCGCGTACGAACGGTTCGCGTTCGGCCTGTTCGCCGCGTTCATCGGGGACCGCCCTCGGTGGTTGCTTCCGCGATCTCCGCGAATGTGTTCTCCGCGAACAGCTCCGTGATTCCCGCGAACAGATCGGTCTCCCGGGCCGTCCCGGCACGTTCGCCCCGCACCAACTCGTAGTACTCCACGGTGAAGAGGGGCTGCGCGAGCCGGTTGGAGAGGGCGAACCACGGTTCGGCGACCTCGATCTGGGTGGCGTGCGCCCGCATCGCGGCGGCCTTGGCCGCGGCCTGGGCGGTGCCGTCGATCTCCGTGGTGACCACCGGGTCGTCCACCACACCGGGCACGTCGTCGATCGTGGCGGCGGCGGGGAACGGCAGTTCGTCGAGTACGTCCGTCAGGCGGGAGAAGCCCTCCTCGGCTACGGAACGCGGCACGCGGTTCCAGTAGATCTTCGCGATCGTCCACGGTTCGCCGAGGTCGGTCCGGAAGTCCGGCCCGGCCGCCAGCTCGGCGGCCCGCATGGCCACGCGGTGGGCCTGGATGTGGTCGGGGTGGCCGTATCCGCCGTCCGGGTCGTAGGTGACGAGCACGTGGGGACGTACCTCGCGGATCACGCCGACCAGGTGCGCGGCGGCCTCGTCGACGTCCGCCCGCCAGAAGCAGCGCGGGTTGTCGTTGTCCGGGAGGCCCATCATCCCGGAGTCCTCGTAGCGGCCGGGGCCGCCGAGCGAGCGGGTGTCCCGCACGCCCAGTGCGCGCATCGCCTCGGCGAGCTCCGCCAGGCGGTGCTCGCCGAGGTGCTCGCCCGACAGATGCGCGAGTCCGGGCGGGATGACCTCGCCCAGTTCGCCCCGTGTACAGGTCACGAGGGTGACCTGGGCGCCCGTGGCCGCGTACCTGGCCATGGTGGCGCCGTTGTTGATCGCCTCGTCGTCCGGGTGCGCGTGCACCAGGAGCAGACGCCCGGCGGACAGTTCCGTCATGCCCTCACCCTACGAGGCACACGCCCCCGGACTCGCACTCGCACGGTCACCTGCCCGGCGGTCCGTACGTCACTGGGGTGCCATCGCTCTGCAGTCCCGACAGCGGCCCCGTTCGGGGGCCCGGAAGGCGCGGTCGCAGCCGTCGCAGGTGTGGAGCGGATACCGGCGGGCAGTCGGCGGCTGCGATGTGGACGGATGGATCGGGGCCGGGGGTGGCAACTGGGTGATGAGGCGGTGTGCCAGCAGCGCGGCAGGCCGCCGCACCCCCTCGGAAGGCAGGTCCGAGGTTCGGGAAGGGTCTTCTTCCTTGGTGGTCAGGCCCTCGCACCGGGATTGCCGTCCCGGCGAGGGCCGTCGTATGTCTGCGGTTGTGTCGCGCTGAGCGTAGGGCAGGCAATGGGTGCATATGCGAGCCGAGTTGGCGATGTTCACTTACCCGAGTGAGGGCGCGCCGACGCAGGCGGGAGGGTGGAGTGGGGCTTGGTGGGGTCCTTTCCCTCTCGTGGTTCTTTGGGAAGGGCGCCCCTGTCACCGAAGCCCGTGCGATCGGGTTCCGGTGACGGAGTCAGCTCCGCCCAGACCGTCTTCCGGGGGTGCGGGCCCCGGGTGACGCCCCAGCGGTCGGCGAGCGCCTCCACGAGGACGAGCCCCCGTCCCGACTCGCTGTCGGGGCCGAGGCCCTGCGGGCGCGGCAGCAACTCTCCGCAGGTGTCGGTCACCTCGATACGCAGGGTCCCCGCGCCGTCGGCGAGCGTGAGCCGGAAGTCCCGGCCGTGCACGCGACCGTGCGTGGCCGCGTTGGCGGCGAGCTCGGCGACGAGGTGGCGTGCCGGGTCCAACGGGAGTCCCCATGCGCGCAGTTGTTCCGTGGCGAGCAGTCGGGCGAGGCGGGCTCCCCGAGGCGTGGGGGACAGCTGCACGCTGAAGGTGCGGACGGGGCGGGCGACTCGGGCCTCGGTGGCGGCGGTTTCTTGGATCACGTCACTCAGAGTGGCCCCGATTGCTTACCGTGAACAGTGACGACGTCGATACGTACGGTGACTGTCCGGCGCTTGTCCGGCGCTGTCCGGGCTGTCGAGGCCACGCGTGCGGGTAGGGCGCGTTGAGCAGTGCAGGACCGGCGGAGAGGCGCGCGATGCACGGGGACAGTGGTGAAGGTCGACTCAAGACCGAGGCGGACGAGCCGGGTTGGGAGGTCGACCCGGACGACGACTGGGGCGTGGCGGTCGTCGCGACCGTGGGCCGACAGCTGAAGCTGCGCCGGGAGGCGGTCGGGATGCGGGCCGCCGACTTCGGCATCGCGGTCGGCTACGGCGAGGACATGGTCTACAAGATCGAGGGCGGAAAGCGGATCCCTCAGCCCGAGTATCTGGACAGGGCGGACGAGGTGCTGGGGGCGGGTGGGCTGCTCTCGGCGATGAAGGAGGACGTGAGGAAGGTCCGGTATCCGAAGAAGGTTCGGGATCTGGCCCAGTTGGAGGCCAAGGCGGTCGAGATCGGGGTGTACGAGTGCAACAGCATCAATGGGCTGTTGCAGACACCAGAGCATGCGCGGGTCCTGTTCGAGGCGGCACAACCTCTGTATTCACAGGGCGAGGTGGAACGCATGGTGGCCGCCCGAGTGGCCCGACAGTCGGTCTTCGAACGGGATCCCGCTCCCTCCATCAGCTTCGTGCTCGAAGAAGCGCCGCTGCGGCGCCCACTCGGAGGCACAATGGTGTGGCGGCAGCAGCTCGAACGTCTGCTTGAGATGGCCCGGCTGCGCAACGTCACACTGCAAGTGATGCCGACGCGCTGCGAAGTCCACTCAGGCCTGGACGGCAGGATCGAGCTGCTGAAGTTCGCGGACGGCACAGCGGTGGGACGCTCCGACGGTGCCTTCAGCGGTCGCCCCGTCTCGGAACTGCGGCAGCTACGGATCCTTGAGCTGCGGTATGGCACCATCCGAGCGCAAGCCCTCCCGCCATGGGAGTCGTTGGCCCTCATTGAGCAACTGCTGGGAGAAACATGACCCGCAAGGCACCCGCCGAAGACGCTACAGAACTTGCATGGTTCAAGAGCAGCTACAGCAGCGGAAACGATGGCAACTCCTGCGTCGAACTCGCCATCACCCCAGGCACCATCCATGTCCGCGACTCCAAGGACCTAGGCGGCCCCCGCCTGGCCTTCTCCCCCACCACCTGGTCAGCCTTCGTGCCGTACACATCCGAAGGCTGACCAGGACGGCCGATCGCACAACCGCTGGGAGAAACATGACCCGCAAGGCCCCCGCAGGGGACGCCTCCGAACTGGCATGGTTCAAAAGCAGCTACAGCGGCGGCAACGACGGCGAGTCGTGCGTCGAACTCGCCACCACCCCCGGCACCGTGCACGTCCGCGACTCCAAGGACCTGGACGGCCCCCGGCTGGCCCTCACGCCGGAAGCGTGGGCCCGCTTCGTACCGTACGCGGCCACGGGCTGACCCGGCCGACCGGCCCGGCGCGGAACGCCGGAAGTGGGCCCCGGCCACCCGCGGCCCAGAGCCCACTCCCGAACCGGGGTCAGAACTTGATGTCCCCGATCATGCCCGCGATGTTCGTGGTCAGCTCGTTGATCGTCGGGGCGATCGTCGAACTGGCGAGGTAGAAGCCGAGCAGGACGCAGACGATGGCGTGAGGCGCCTTCAGCCCTGATTTCTTGACCAGGATGAAGACGATGATTGCCAGCAGCACCACCGCCGAAATCGAAAGTGCCACGGCGGCTCACCTCCAAAGGTTCCCAGGGACACGGGGGCCGGGGGTCGGGGGGGAAGGGGGGCAGCAAATACAAACAACAGCCAGCAGGTTGATACCCACACAGCGCTAGTGATCATAACTATTCGTGCGTGCGCATTGATCGGCGCACGGCCGCACAAGGGGGCGCATGGCCAATATGGTCGGAGCATGACGACCGAGCCTCTCTCCTTTCCGCGCCGGCAGGCGCGCACCCTGCGTTTCACGCTGGGCGCGCCCCGCGCGTTCACCGTGGCGCCCGATGGTTCACGTGTGGTGTTCCTGCGGTCCTCGTCCGGCACCGACCGGGCGAACCAGCTGTGGGTTCTCGACGTGGCGAGCGGCGAGGAGCGCCCGGCCGCCGACCCGGGGGCGCTCCTCGGGGGCTCCGGCGAGCGGCTGTCAGCGGCGGAACGGGCCCGGCGCGAGCGCAGCCGCGAGGGTGGCGCGGGCATCGTCGGCTACGCCACGGACGCCGCCGTGGAACTGGCCTCCTTCGCCCTGTCCGGGCGGCTCTTCACCGCCGAGCTGAGGGCAGGCACGGCACGGGAACTGCGGGTGCGCGGACCGGTGATCGACCCCCGCCCGTCCCCCGACGGACGGTTCGTCGCGTACGTCGCCGGGGGCACCCTGCGGGTCGTGGGCGCCGAGGGCGAGGACGACCGGGCACTCGCGGAGCCCGAGGCGGACACGGTCACCTACGGGCTCGCCGAGTTCGTCGCGGCCGAGGAGATGGGCCGCTCGCGGGGCTTCTGGTGGTCCCCGGAATCGGACCGGCTGCTGGTGGCGCGGGCCGACGACGCCCCCGTACGCCGCTGGTGGATCTCGGACCCGGCGCATCCCGAGCGGGAGCCGCAGCGGGTCGCGTATCCGGCGGCGGGCACCGACAACGCGGAGGTGCGGCTATTCGTACTGGGACTCGACGGGGCACGTACGGAGGTTCAGTGGGACCGGGCCCGCTATCCGTATCTGGCGCGAGTGCACTGGTCTGCCGCCGGGGCCCCGCTGCTGCTCGTCCAGGCGCGCGACCAGGCGAGTCAGCTCTATCTGGCCGTCGATCCGGACAGCGGGACGACCCGGATGGTGCACGCGGACGAAGATCCAGTTTGGCTTGATCTTTTCCCTGGTGTGCCGTCCTGGAGCCCGAGCGGACAGCTCGTACGGATCGCCGACGAGGGAGGGGCGCGCGTGCTGGCGGTGGGCGAACGCCCCCTCACGGGGCCGCAGTTGCACGTGCGAGCCGTGCTGGACGTGTCCGACGACGACGTGCTCGTCTCGGCGTCGGCCGGCACGGCCGCGGCCGACCCGGAGATCGGGGAGGTGCACGTCTACCGGGTCAACGACCTCGGCATGGAACGGATCTCCCAGGAGCCCGGCGTGCACTCGGCGGTGCGGGCGGGCGGCGTGACCGTGCTCGTGTCGGCCGTGCCCGACCGGCCCGGAGCGCAGGTCAGGGTGGCGCGCGAAGGGGGTCGCAAGGCGACGGGGAGCGGTCGGGCGGGCGCCCGTCCGGAGCCGGTGACCGTGGCCTCGTACGCCGAGCATCCCCGAATGAGCCCGCGCGTGCACCTCACGGAAGCCGGTGAGCGCCGGGTACCGTGCGCCGTCGTGCTCCCCACGGACTACACCGACGGTCCGCTGCCGGTGCTCATGGATCCCTACGGCGGGCCGCACGGGCAGCGGGTCCTGGCGGCGCACAACGCGTACCTCGCTCCCCAGTGGTTCGCCGATCAGGGCTTCGCCGTGGTCGTGGCGGACGGGCGGGGCATGCCGGGCCGCTCACCGGCCTGGGAGAAGGCGGTCAAGGACGATCTCGCGGCGGTCGTCCTCGACGACCAGATCCACGCGCTGCACGCCCTCGCCGAGCGCTTCCCGCTGGATCTGACCCGGGTGGCGATCCGCGGCTGGTCGTTCGGCGGCTATCTCGCGGGGCTCGCGGCGCTGCGCCGCCCCGACGTCTTCCACGCGGCCGTGGTGGGCGCGCCGGTCACCGACCAGCGGCTGTACGACACCCATTACACGGAGCGGTATCTGGGCGATCCGAACCGGCAGCCCGAGGTGTACGCGGCGAACTCGCTGATCGACGACGACGGTTTGGTGGGGGCGGTCGAACCGGCGCGGCCGATGATGATCGTGCACGGTCTCGCCGACGACAACGTGGTGGTCGCGCACTCCCTGCGGCTGTCCTCCGCGCTGCTGGCCGCGGGCCGTCCGCACGAGGTGCTGCCGCTGTCCGGGGTCACCCACATGACCCCGCAGGAGCAGGTCGCGGAGAACCTGCTGCTGCTCCAGGTGGACTTCCTGAAGCGGTCGCTGGGCCTGCGGTAGCGCTACCGCAGGCTGCGGACGAGCAGGTCGGTCAGCCGCCGGTGGGTGTCCGGTGAGCCGGACACCTGCCCGATGCCGCCCAACTCCAGGTGGACCGCGCCGTGCAGGGCCGTCCAGACGACCTGCGCGGCCTCCCCCGCGTCGGCGAAGCCCCGCGGTGTGCGACGTCCGGCGAGGTCCTGGACCAGCTCGATCAGGACCTCGAACACCGCATGGCCGTACACCGACGCCTCGGAGCCCGTCCGGGCGACCGGTCCGCCGCCGCCGAAGATGAGCGCGTAGCGCTGCGGATGCGCGAGCGCGAAGTGCCGGTATCCGTCGCAGGCCTGCCGGAAGCGCGGTTCGGGGTCCACCGACCGGTCCACGTCGACCGCGTGCCCGAGGTCCTGCAGCGCCCGGACGGCCAGAGCGGCGAGCAGTCCCTCCTTGCTGCCGAACCGGTTGTACACCCCCATGGGCGCCACCCCGGCCTCGCGGGCGACCGCGCGCACGGTGACGCCGTCCAGGCCGTCGCGGTCGAGCACGTCCTGTGCCGCGTCCAGCAGGGCGTCGTGCAGCCGTTCGCTCGCCGTACGGCGCCTGGGCGGCGGTCCTGCTCCGGCACTCATGCGTCCCGCTCCTCCTGTTCGGCCCGCCCGGCGGGCAGGCCTGTATAACATCGTTCTACAACGTGCTTCCCGTGCCCGCCTCGCAGCAACCGGAGTGATCACTGGTGCGATCCGTCTCGTGGACGCGGTCCGATCCCTGGGCGGCCGGCGGCACGCTCGCCGTGGCGGTCGCGCTGGCCGTGGGCGCGCTGTCCGCGGTCGTCGGCGACCACGCCGGTTCGACGACGCTGTGGGTCGTCGTCGCCCTGGGAGCGGCCGGCCTCGGGCTCGCCGTACGGGCGTCGGCCTCCGCCGTGGCCGTCGCCGCCCTGCTGGCCGCCCTGGAGATCCGCGATCCGGCGCCCTGGGGCACCTGGGCGGTCGCCGGCGGGCTGCTGTTCCTGTTCACCCTGCGCCGCCCCCGTTTCGACGCGATCGCCGCCGGCGCCGTGGTCGCGGGCGGCACGATGCTCGCCGCGTACAGCCCGTACGCCCCGGGGCAGGACCACGGCAGCGTCGGGGCGTTCGGCATCGTCACCCTCACCGCCGCCATGGTCGGCGTGGGTCAGTGGGTGCAGGCCCAACGGCGATACGTGATCGCCGAACTGGGCCGGCGCCGCCAGGAGGCCGAACGCAGACGGGAGGAGGTCGCCCGGCACGTGGCGGAGGAACGACTGCGGATCGCCCGCGAACTCCACGACAGCGTGGCCCACCACCTCGCCGTGGTCAGCGTCCACACCAACGTCGCCAAGGCCAATCTCGACCCCTCGCAGCAGGCGTCCAGACGCGCCCTCGACGAGGTACAGGCCGCCACCCGGTCGGTGCTGGAGGAACTGGGAGTCGTCCTGGGCGTCCTGCGTGCGTCGGAGACCGAGATCGCTCCGGCCGCCCCCGTGGACGCCGCCATGCTCGACGAACTCCTGGAGAGCTTCGCGGGCATCGGCCTGAAGGTCACCACCTCGGGCTGGACCACCTGCTCGCCCTGGCGCCGGTCGCCCGGACCGCCGCCCGGCGCCTCCTGCAGGAATCACTCACCAACGCGCGGCGGTACGGCGACGGCGCCGCCACCGTGAGCGTCGAACCGCCGGCCGGCGGATACCTCACGCTGTCGGTCCGCAACCCCTGGGTGCCGCGCGAGACGGAGTCCGCCGGGAGCGGGCTCGGACTCGTGGGCATGGAGGAACGGGTCCACGCGCTCGGTGGCACCTTCCACGCGGGCCCGGACGCGGAGGGATTCCTCGTGACCGCCCAACTCCCGGCCGCCGCGCCGCGAAGAACGAAGGAGACGTCCGGATGAGCGTCGTACGCGTACTCGTCGTAGACGACCAGGTCATGATCCGTTCCGGCATACGCGCGCTCCTGGAGACCGGCTCCGGGGTCGAGGTCGTCGGCGAGGCGGCCGACGGGCACCGGGCCGTCGACATGGCACGGGCCCTCGCGCCGGACGTCATCCTGATGGATCTGCGGATGCCGGTGCTCGACGGCGTCGGAGCGATCGGCCGACTGCGCGCCGACGCCGCCACCGCGGACATCGGGATCCTGGTACTGACCACCTTCGACACCGACCAGGACATCCTGGCCGCCCTCCGGGCCGGGGCCAACGGCTTCCTCGGGAAGTCGGCGGACCACGAGGAACTCCTGCAGGCAGTCGAACGGGTCGCCGCGGGCGGCTCCTCCCTGTCCGCCGTCGCGACGGACACCGTCGTCGGGCACCTGACCCGCACGGCACACCGGGAGCGGCCCCGGGACGCGGCCTCCCCCGAGGATCTGCGCAAGGCCGGGTCCCTGACCTCCCGCGAACGCGAGGTCACCGTTCTGGTCACCCGGGGGCTGACCAACGACGCCATCGCGGAGCGCCTGTTCATCTCGCCGCTCACGGTGAAGACCCATGTGAACCGGGCCATGAGCAAGATGCACGTCAGGGACCGGGCGCAGCTCGTGGTGGCGGCCCTGCGCGCGGGCCTGCGCGACGACGACTGAGCGGGACCACGGGCCCGGAAGTACACCAGCCGCGGTAGATCCACTACCGCGGCTGAGCGACGACCGCGGGGCACCCTCCGGCGGAAGCTGGCACCGGCCGGCCGCACGAGCGGCCCGCGTACCACTTCCCGATCGCTTCGATCGCTTCGATCAGTTCGATCAGTTCGATCAGTTCGATCAGTTCGATCACGCGGATCGTTTCTGATCGCTTCCGCAGGAGTCCCGATGTCCCGATTGTTGTCCAGGATCGGCGCGTTCAGCGCCGCTCACCGGCTCGCCGTCATCGGCGCCTGGATCACGCTGACCGTCGCCCTCACCGTCGTGACGATCAGCGGCGCGACGTTCTCCGACGCCGAGTTCAGCATCTCGGGCGCCGAGTCGACCACCGCGCTCGCCACGATGAAGGAGGCGTTCCCCGAGGCGGATCCCGACGCCGGTGAACTGCTGCTGGTCGTAGAAGCGCCCGACGGCACCTCCCTCACCCGCCCCGACGGCAGGGACCTGGTCACGGACCTCGTCTCGCGCGCCACCGGCGTCCCCGGCGTGAAGTCCGCCGCGGACCCGTACGCGAAGAGCCGTCCCTATGTCTCCGAGGACGGTTCGGTCGCCGTCTCGACGCTCACCGTCGATCTGGAGGCCGACCAGACCGCCGTGGAGGGCGACCTCCGGAAGGCCGCCGAACCGCTGACGGACGAGGGCTACGCCGTCGAGCTGGGCGGCGCCCTCGACGACGGGGCGCCCGAGATCGCCGGTGTCACCGAGATCATCGGCGTCGTGGTCGCCTTCGTCGTCCTGCTGCTGACCTTCGGCTCGCTGGCCGCCGCCGGCGCGAACATGCTGACCGCGCTGAGCGGTGTCGTCGTCGGCGTCCTCGGCATCCTCGCGTGGTCGGCCGCGGGTGAGGGCATCCAGTCCACCACGCTGATCATCGCGGTGATGCTCGGGCTGGCCGTCGGCATCGACTACGCCCTGCTGATCCTCTCGCGGTTCCGTGACGAGCTGCGCCGCGGCGCCGGTGTCGACGCCGCGGTGGCGCGCGCCGCCGGCACGGCAGGAACCTCCGTCGTGGTGGCCGGGACGACCGTGGTCATCGCCCTGACGGGGCTGGCGATCGTACGGATCGCGTTCATCACCGAGATGGGGCTGGGCGCGGCGCTCGCCGTGATCGTGGCCGTGGCCGCCTCGCTCACCGTCGTACCGGCCGTGCTGAAGACGCTCGGCCACCGGGCGCTGCCTCGCGGGGAACGCCCGGGACGCGGCACGGCGTACGAACCACCCGTGGCTCCCGCGGCACCGGCGGCACCCGCGGCTCCCGTGAACGCGGAGAAGGCGGGCGGACGTCGCGGTCGGGGCCTGCTGGGCCGCTGGGCGCGGGTCGTGGTCGACCGGCCCGTCCTCACCCTGCTGGGCAGCACCGTCCTCGTCGCCCTGCTCGCCGTTCCGGCCCTCTCCCTCAAGACGGAACTCGATCCTCCGGGCGGCCCCGACCCGGCCGGCTCCCAGCGCGCGGCCTACACCACGGTGAGCCACGCCTTCGGCGCCGGCGAACAGAACCCCCTGGTGGTGCTCTTCGAGGGCCCCGACGCGGCGGACACCGCGACCGCCACCACGAAGGAGATCACCGCGCTGAGCGGCGTCGCCGACATCAGCCCCGTCCAGCACGGCGAGGACCCGGGCATCGCCTTCCTCGCGGTCACGCCCGAGCGCGGCCCGACCGACCCGCGTACGAAGGACCTGGTGGCCTCGCTGCGTACGGCGATGGACGACGTGCCGGACGCCGAGGTCTCGGTGACCGGTCAGACCGCGGTCGACGTGGACGTCGACGCGGCGCTGTCGTCCGGCCTCGTCGTCTACCTGATCGCCGTGGTCGGACTCTCGCTGCTCCTGCTCACCCTGGTGTTCCGGTCCGTCATGATCCCGCTGCTGGCCACCGTCGGATTCCTCATGTCCCTGGCCGCGGGCCTCGGCGTGACGGTGGCGGTCTTCCAGTGGGGCTGGGCCGGGACTCTGGTCGGTCTCGACGAGGCCCGGCCGCTGGCCAGTCTGACGCCGCTGATCGTGGTGGGCGTACTGTTCGGACTCGCCATGGACTACCAGGTGTTCCTGGTGGCCCGCATGCACGAGGCGCACCGGAACGGACTCCCCACCCGGGCGGCCGTCCTGCGGGGCTTCGGGCAGGCCTCGCCCGTCGTCGTCGCGGCTGCCGCGATCATGGCTTCGGTGTTCGCCGGGTTCGCCTTCAGCGGCGGCGACCAGATGGTCGCGTCCATCGGACTGGCCCTGACCGTCGGGGTCCTGGTGGACGCGCTCGTCGTGCGCATGCTCCTCGTACCGGCGGCTCTGCGGCTCCTCGGCGAGGCGAGCTGGTGGATTCCCCGCGCCCTGGACCGGGTCCTGCCGAACCTCGACACCGAGGGGTCGTCCCTCGGACAGGAGGAGCCGCGGCAGGAACTAGCGGGGTCCGCACGGGTCTAAGGGCTGTCCCGTAACTCCCGGCGGGCGCACGACGACACGGCGACCGGCCGGGGAGACATGGCGCTCCCCGGCCGGTCTACGGCACCCGCACGGCCGTACGGTGTTCAGCGTGCCGCGTCCGTATATCGGTGCCGGGTCGGCCGAGTTGCCTGCGTGTTAACGCGGTTGCCGCGCATTTGTCAGCTTTTTGGCAGCTCCTCCGGCGGTACGACCTGCTTCTCCTCCGCGAAGTGGCAGGCCGAGTCATGGGCGGCGGGACCGGCCTCGTAACGGAACTCCGCCGGTACCGCGAGCAGCGGGACCTCCATCGCGCAGCGTTCCGCGGCCTTCCAGCAGCGGGTGCGGAAGCGGCAGCCGGAGGGGATGTTCGCGGGTGAGGGCACGTCACCGGAGAGGATGATCCGCTCCCGGTGCTCACGGGCCTCCGGGTCCGGCACGGGCACGGCGGACAGCAGCGCCTGGGTGTACGGGTGCGTCGGGTGGTCGTAGATCTCGGCGTCCCGGCCGGTCTCCACGATCCGGCCGAGGTACATCACCCCGACCCGGTCGGAGATGTGCCGCACGATCGACAGGTCGTGCGCGATGAAGACGTAACTCAGGGCGAACTCGCTCTGCAGCCGGTCCATCAGGTTGATGACCTGTGCCTGCACCGACACGTCGAGGGCGGACACGGGCTCGTCGGCGACGATGATCTCGGGGCGCAGGGCGAGGCCGCGCGCGATGCCGATGCGCTGTCGCTGGCCGCCGGAGAACTGGTGCGGATAGCGGTTGATGTACTCCGGGTTGAGCCCCACGACGTCCAGCAGGTCCTGGACCTGCCGTCGCCGGTCGCCCTTGGGCGCGACCTCGGGATGGATCTCGTACGGCTCCCCGATGATGTCGCCGACGGTCATGCGGGGATTGAGCGAGGTGTACGGGTCCTGGAAGACCATCTGGATGTTGCGGCGGACGGCCTTGAGGGCGCGGCCGGACAGCTTGGTGACGTCCTCGCCCTTGTACCTGATCTCGCCCGCGGTCGGCCTCTCCAGGTTGACCAGCATCTTGGCGACGGTCGACTTGCCGCAGCCGGACTCGCCGACGATGCCGAGGGTCTCCCCCGCGCCCAGGTCGAAGTCGACGCCGTCGACGGCCTTCACCGCGCCCACCTGTTTGCGGAAGAGGATTCCCTGGGTGAGCGGGTAGTGCTTGACCAGGCCCCGGACCTGGAGGATCGGCTCGGCGGCCGTAGTGGACTCAGCCATGGAGGCACTCCCTCCAGAAGTGGCAGGCGCTCACGCGGTCCGCGCCCGCCTTGGTCAGGTCGGCCGCCCCGGTCAGGTCGGCCGCCTCGGTCGTCACCTCGTAGAGGGGCGGGACGTCGGTGCGGCAGACGTCCTGGACCATCGGGCAGCGCGGGTTGAAGGCGCAGCCCGGCGGGATGTTCATCAGGTTCGGCGGCAGGCCCTTGATCGCGTACAGCTCCCGGCCCTTCTGGTCGAGCCGCGGGATCGACTCCAACAGGCCCTTGGTGTACGGGTGTGCGGGGGCCTTGTAGATGTCGTGGACCGGGGCCGACTCGACGATGCGGCCCGCGTACATCACGGCGATCCGGTCGGCGACGTCCGCGACCACGCCCAGGTCGTGGGTGATGAGGATGAGGCCCATGTTGAGCTCGCGCCGGAGTTCGGCGAGCAGGTCCATGACCTGGGCCTGGACGGTGACGTCGAGGGCGGTGGTGGGCTCGTCGGCGATGATCAGGGCGGGTTCGAGGGCCAGCGCCATCGCGATCATGATGCGCTGGCGCATACCGCCGGAGAACTGGTGGGGGTAGTCGCCCACGCGGGAGGCGGCGCCCGGGATGCGGACCCGGTCCATCAGCTCGACGGCCCTGGCCTTCGCGTCCTTCCTGGACAGGCCCCGGTGGACGGTGAACATCTCGCCGAGCTGGGCGCCGACGCTGAGCACCGGGTTCAGGGACGACAGCGCGTCCTGGAAGATCATCGCCATCTGGGCGCCGCGGACCTTGCGCCGCTCCTCCTCCTTGAACTTCAGGAGGTCCTGGCCCTTGAAGAGGATCTCGCCCGCGGTGATCTTCCCCGGCGGGGTGTCGAGGATGCCCATCACGGCCTGCGCGGTCACGGACTTGCCGGAGCCGGACTCGCCGAGCACGGCGAGCGTCTCGCCCTCGGCCACGCTGTAGGTGACCCCGTTGACGGCCTTGGCGACGCCGTCCCGGGTCCTGAACTCCACGTGCAGATCGCGCACTTCGAGCAGCACATCGGCCACGTCGGTCACCTCAGCTTCGGGTCGAGGGCGTCGCGCACCGCGTCGCCGAGCATGATGAACGCGAGGACGGTGACGGCCAGCGCACCGGCCGGCCAGAGCAGCGCGTGCGGCGCGGTGCGGATGTACTGGGAGGCCGAGGAGATGTCGATGCCCCAGCTCACCGTGGGCGGCTTCAGCCCGACGCCGAGGAACGAGAGGGTCGCCTCCAGCGAGATGTACGTCCCCAGCGCGATGGTCGCCACGACGATGACCGGGGCGATCGCGTTGGGCGTGATGTGCCGCAGCAGCATCCGGGAGTTGGAGGCGCCGAGCGCGCGGGCGGCCTGCACGTAGTCGTTCTGCTTGGTGGTGATGACGGACCCGCGGGCGATCCGGGAGATCTGCGGCCAGCCGAGCAGCACCATGAAGCCGATCACCGGCCAGATGGTGGAGCTGGTGACGACGGACAGCAGCACCAGACCGCCGAGGACGACGGGGATCGCGAAGAAGATGTCGGTGATCCGGGAGAGGACCGCGTCCCACGCCCCGCCGAAGAACCCGGCGAGTCCGCCGAGCACCGACCCGAGGATCGCCACCCCGAGCGTGGCGCAGACGCCGACGGTGACGGAGACCCGGGCCCCGTACACCGTGCGCGTGTAGACGTCGCAGCCCTGGCCGTTGTAGCCGAAGGGGTGGCCCGGCTGGGAGCCCTCCTGGGACTTGGCGAGGTCGCACTTGAGGGGGTTGCCGGAGGCGATCGCCGAGGGCCACAGGGAGATGACGATCAGGAAGAGGATGACGAGCCCCGAGATGATGAAGACGGGGTTGCGCCGCAGGTCGCGCCAGGCGTCGGACCACAGGGAACGGGGCCGGTCCTGCGGGCCTGAGCCGTCCGGCCCGCCGGGACCCTTCCGCAGGGAGGCGCCCTCTTCCGTCGCGAGGTCCATCGCGCCGCCCATACCGGTCGCGGCGATGGCCCCGTCCTCGGGGGCGCGTCCGCCGCCGGACAGGTGCGGCCCCGGCGGCATGGAGGGCAGGGGCCGCTCCGGCGGCGTCGGCTGCTCAGGCATAGCGGATCCTCGGGTCGAGTACGGCGTACAGGAGGTCGACCAGCAGGTTGGCCACCAGGAAGACGAGGACGAGGACGGTCACGAAGCCGACGACGGTCTGCGTGTTCTGGCGCAGGATGCCCTGGTAGAGCTGGAATCCGACGCCGTGGATGTTGAAGATCCGCTCGGTGACGATCGCGCCGCCCATCAGCGCGCCGATGTCGGTGCCGATGAAGGTGACCACCGGGATGAGGGAGTTGCGCAGCAGATGCCGGGTGACGACCCGGCGCCGGGGCAGGCCCTTGGCGATGGCCGTACGGACGTAGTCGGCGCGCCGGTTCTCGGCGATGGACGTCCGGGTCAGCCGGGTCACATAGGCGAGCGAGACCGACGCGAGCACGAGGCCGGGCACGATCAGTTCGTCGAAGGGTGCCTCGGAGGAGACGGACGGGCTGATCCACCCCCATTTGACGCCGAGCAGCAGTTGCAGCAGCAGACCGGTGACGAAGGTGGGCACCGAGATGACGACGAGGGTGATCAGCAGGACACCGGTGTCGACGGGCCGGCCGCGGCGCAGTCCGGTGACGACACCGAGGGCGATGCCGATGACGACCTCGAAGAGGATGGCGACGATCGTGAGGCGGATGGTGACCGGGAAGGCGGTCGACATCAGCTCGGTGACCGCCTGTCCGTTGAACGCGGTGCCGAAGTCGCCGGTGAAGACGTTGCCCATGTAGGTCGCGTACTGCTGCCACACGGGCTTGTCCAAGCCGAACTCCTTGCGGAGCTGGGTCGCCGTCGCGGGGTCGCACTGGCGGTCTCCGCAGAGGCCCGCGATGGGGTCTCCCATCACGTTCACCATCAGGAAGATCAACAGGGTGGCGCCGATGAAGACCGGGATCATCTGCAGCAGACGCCGGATCACATACCGTCCCATGAGGGCTCCGGAGGTAGGTGGGGGCGCGCGCCTGCTTTCCTGCTGCGGTGCGCGCCCCCGTGGCTCAGCTGACCTTGATCTCGTTGTAGACGGGCAGGCTGAACGGGTTCAGTGCCACGTTCGAGATCCGGTCCGAGTAGCCGGCGCTGCCGTTCTGGTACCAGAGCGGGATGGCGCCCATGTCGTCCCGCAGGACCTCCTCGGCCTGCTGGAACAGGTCGACGGCCTTGGCCTGGTCGGTCTCCGCGTTGGCCTTGTCGACGAGGTCGTCGAACTTCTCGCTGGTCCACTTGCCGTCGTTGGACGAGGCGTTGGTGTAGTACAGCGGCTGCAGGAAGTTCTGGATCAGCGGGTAGTCCATCTGCCAGCCCGCCCGGAAGGGGCCCGACATCTTGGACTGGGTGATCTGGTTGCGGAAGTCGGCGAAGGTGCCGACCGGGTTGCCGACGCAGGCCTTGTCGTTGTCGAGCGCGTTGTTGATGGAGTTGCAGACGGCGTCCACCCACTCCTTGTGGGAGCCGGTGTCCGCGTTGTAGGAGATCTTGACCTGGCCGCCGGGCAGCCCGCCGCCGTCCTCGATCATCTTCTTGGCCTTTGCGGGGTCGTACTCGCAGGCGTCACCGCACAGCCCCTCCTTGAAGCCGCCGTCCTCGCCGAGGACGGGCGAGGTCCAGTCCGTGGCCGGGGTGCGGGTCTTCTGGAAGATGGTCTCGGTGATCTGCTTGCGGTTGATGGCCATCGACAGGCCGGTGCGGACCTTCTCCATCCCCGCCTTGTCCCACTTCTTGTCGTAGAAGGGGAACGCGAGGGTCTGGATGATGCCGGCAGGGGTGTTGATGTACCGATCGCCGAGGTCGCTCTTGGCGTTCTTGAGCTGGGCGGCGGGCACGTCGTCGACGAGGTCGAGGTTGCCGGCCATCAGGTCCGTGTAGGCGGTGTTGTTGTCGGTGTAGACCTTCAGGTCCACGCCGCCGTTCTGCGCCTTGTCGTCGCCCGGGTACTTGTCCCACTTGCGCATCTTCATCGCCGAGCCCTTGGCGTACGAGTCGATCGTGTACGGGCCGTTGCCGACCGGCTTCTTCAGCCAGGCCGCGTGGTCGTCGAAGAACGCCTTGGGCAGCGGCGCGAAGGCGGCGTAGCCGAGGGTGTCGGGGAAGGTCGAGAACTTCTGGTTGAGCTTGATGGTGAAGGTGTTGTCGCCGGTGACCTTGAGCCCGCTCAGGGTCTGCGCGGACTGCTTGCCGCCGTCCTCCGGGTGGACCTTGTCGTAGCCGTCGATGTACCCGAAGAAGTACGCGTTCTTCTGGTTGTTCTTGAGGCTGGCGCCGTAGTTCCAGGCGTCGACGAACGACTTGGCGGTGACCGCCTCGCCGTTGCTGAAGGTCCAGCCGTCCTTGACCGTGACGGTGAAGTTCTGCGAGTCCGAGGTGTCGATCTTCTCGGCCAGCATGTCCTTGGCCTCGCCGGTCTTCGCGTCGTAGCGCTTGAGACCGCGGAAGAGCATGTCGAGGACCTTGCCGCCCTGCACCTCGTTGGTGTTGGCGGGCTCCAGGGGGTTCTGCGGGTCGCCCCACGAGGAGCTGAGGATGCCGGAGCCGTCGCCACCGCCGCCGCCGTCACCCCCGTCCCCGCCTCCCCCGCAGGCCGTCGCGGCGAGGGCTACCGCCGTCGCGCATACGGCCCATCTGGCGTGCGTGGCTCCACGCATGGAGTGCCTCCTCATCGGTGCGCTGCGGCTCCGGCGGAGCCGGTACCTTTGCGCCCAATATCGGCGGGAATCTCACACAGCGCATATTTGGCGACCCACATGGGTGCATGTTGTCTCCGACGGGGGGCGGTGGGGGTGGGCCGCGCCGTTCTCCGCGCCCCTGAAGGCAGGCACTCCGTGCCTTGCCCCACCGGCCGACAGCCGAGATGCGGGCGCGCAGCGAGACGCCCGCCCTGGGGGCACGGGGAACTGCGCGGCCCCCCACCGGCCCGCACGCCGCCTGATCTGCGTTCATGGACTACGCGAGGATGCGCGGGATCGCCGAGGAGCTCATGGCGTACGCCGAGCGTCTGGAGGGAGCGTGGACGGCCGAGATCGGTCCCGCGGGTCCGCTCCTCGCCATGACCAGCCGGTCCAAACGTCACGAGGGCGCGGTCCGCCGCATCCGGAACCAGCTCGATGAACAGCTTCCCGCCACGCACCCCGGCTACATCTGCGCGAACGACCCCGAGATCGAGCACCCGTCCATCGGCCACTACATGATCGTCGACCCTCGCACGGGGACCATCGAGGTGCACTCCGCCCCGTGCAAGGCGCGGTACCTGGACAAGAGGGCGTACATCTTCGGGGACTCGGTGCCGTTCGGTGCCTGGAAGGTGGAGACCGGGGCCTTCCGCCGCTATGGCAAGGCCGGAGACAGCGTGAGCTGACGCGTCAGTCGGACTCCCCCCGCTCCACACAGAACTCGTTCCCCTCCGGGTCCGCCAGGAGGAACCAGCCGCCGCCGTCCGGGCGGGTGTGGTCCGCGATCAGGGTCGCGCCGAGCGCGAGCGCCCGCTCGACCTCCGCGGCCCGCGTGCGGCCCGTCGGCCGCAGGTCGAAGTGGATGCGGTTCTTGGCCGTCTTGCCCTCCGGGACCCGGACGAAGAGCAGCCGCGGACCTCCGTCGGGGTCCGCGATCAGCGCCTCCGGGTCACCCGGCTTGTCGTCGTCGGCCAGCGGCCGGCCCAGCAGTTCGCTCCAGAACAGGCCGAGGTCGTACGGGTCGCCCGTGCAGTCGAACGTGATGCTGTGGATGGCGGGGTTCAACGGTTCCTCCGGGAGTGGTCGGGTTGAACTGCGCTGTCCTCAAAAGCCGGACGGGCTGAAAGATGTCTTTCAGCCCGTCCGGCTCTTGAGGACCGGGGGTTCGGGGGCCGGCCCCCGAGTACCCCGAGTACCTACTCCCCGTCCTTCTCCAGCGCCGTCAGCGCCGGGTCCAGCACGATGTCCTCGTTCCGGGCCTCCGTCGTCGGGTCCTCCGGGAAGTGGCAGGCCGTCAGGTGGTTGGCGCGGTTGCCGGAGATCTGCACGAGCGGCGGCTCGGTCGTCGCGCACTTGTCCTGCGCCTTCCAGCAGCGCGTACGGAAGCGGCAGCCGGACGGCGGGTGGATCGGCGAGGGCACGTCACCGGAGAGCCGGATCCGCTCCCGGTCCTCGGTCTCGTCGTCGAGGGCGACCTCGGGGACGGCCGACAACAGGGCGTGCGTGTACGGGTGACGCGGCCGGTTGTAGATGGAGTCGCGGTCGCCGACCTCCACCACCTTGCCCAGGTACATCACCGCGAGGCGCTGCGAGAAGTGCCGGACGATCGCCAGGTCGTGGGCGATGAAGAGGAAGGCGATGCCCATCTCTTCCTGGACCTTCTGGAGCAGGTTCACGACCTGCGCCTGGATCGACACGTCCAGCGCCGACACCGGCTCGTCCGCCACGATCAGCTTCGGGTTCAGGGACAGCGCGCGGGCCACCCCGATGCGCTGGCGCTGACCGCCGGAGAACTCGTGCGGGAAGCGGTTGTAGTGCTCGGGGTTGAGACCGACCAGCTCCAGCAGCTCACGGACGCGGTTCTCGATGCCGCCCTTCGGGTTGATCCCGTTGACCTCCATCGGCGACTTGATGATGGAGCCGACGGTCTGCCGCGGGTTCAGCGAGGAGTACGGGTCCTGGAAGATCATCTGGATCTCGGACCGTACGGGCGCCAACTGCCGGCGCGTGGCGTGCGTGATGTCCCGGCCCGCGTACGTGACCTTGCCCGCCGTCGGCTCCAGGAGCCGGGTGATGAGCCGGCCGGTCGTGGACTTGCCGCAGCCGGACTCGCCGACCAGGCCGACGCTCTCGCCGACGCCGACGGTCAGGTCGACCCCGTCGACGGCCTGCACGGCTCCGACCTTGCGCTTGATCGGGAAGCCGCCGTAGATCGGGAAGTGCTTCGTCAGGCCCTCGACGGAGAGCAGCGGCTCGGCTGCTCCGTCCACCGGGCCCTGCGGCTTCGGCAGGGTGAGTTTGTCGCTCATGAGTCGTTCTCCCTAGCCCAGCCGGGGCTTGATCTGTTCGATGAAAAAGGTGGACTTCTGCGCGTCGTCCAGGTGACAGGCGGCGCCGCGGCCCGCGGGCAGCTCCGGCCGCTCGCCGGAGCAGCGGTTGCCGCCGACCTCGGACGTGAAGCCGCACCGGGGGTGGAACGGGCAGCCCGACGGCGGGTTCAGCAGGCTGGGCGGGGACCCCGGGATCGGGGTGAGCGCCTGCGCCGTGTCACCGCCGAGTCGCGGCATGGAACTCAGCAGGCCCCAGGTGTACGGGTGCTGCGGGGCGCGCAGCACCTCGCGCACGCTGCCGCGTTCCACGGCCCGGCCCGAGTACATCACCAGCAGGTCGTCGGCCATCTTGGAGATGACGCCGAGGTCGTGGGTGATGAAGATGATCGCCGAGCCGAACTCCTGCTGGAGGTCCTTGAGCAGGTCCAGGATCTGGGCCTGCACGGTCACGTCCAGGGCCGTGGTCGGCTCGTCCGCGATCAGCAGGTCCGGGTTGCAGATCAGCGACATCGCGATCATCGCGCGCTGGCGCATACCGCCGGAGAACTGGTGCGGGTAGTCCTCGAAGCGCATCGCGGGCTGCGGGATGCCGACCTTGTCGAGCATCTCGATGGCGCGCAGCTTCGCCTCCTTCTTGGAGGCGCCGGTGTGCTTCATGAAGGGCTCCGCGATCTGCCGGCCCACCGTGTAGTAAGGCGAGAGCGCGGTCAGCGGGTCCTGGAAGATCATCGCGACCTTGTTGCCGCGGAGCTTCTCCATCTCCTTCTCGGTCGCGGTGACCAGTTCCTTGCCGTCCAGGACGATCTCGCCCTCGACGGTGGCGGTCTTGGGGTTGTGCAGTCCGAGGACGGTCAGGTTGGTGACGGACTTGCCCGAACCCGACTCCCCCACGATGCCGAGCGTCTTGCCCCGCTCGACGTCGAAGGAGAGCCCGTCGACGGCCTTCACGATGCCGTCCTCGGTGGAGAACCGCACCCGCAGGTCGCGGACCGAGAGGAAGGCCTCCGGCCCGCTCGGGGCCCTCTCGCCTTCGGTCTTGGTCAGTGTGGTCACGGTATTTCTCCTAGGCGAGGCGCACGCGCGGGTCGATGTAGGCGTAGGCGAGGTCCACGACGATGTTCAGGATCAGGATGAAGAAGGCGCCGAACAGCATGACGCCCATCGTCAGCGGAAGGTCCTTGGTCAGCGAGCCCTCGACCGCGAGACGCCCGATACCGGCGAGGTCGAAGGTGAACTCCGTGACCACGGCGCCCGACAGGAGCGCGCTGAGGTCCATGCCGATGATCGTGACGATCGGGATGAGCGAACCGCGCCAGGCGTAGCGGAAGAAGACGTAGCTCTGCCGCATGCCCTTGGCCCGCGCGGTCCTGACGTGCTCCTCCTGGAGCTGCTCGATCATCGTCGAGCGTGCCATACGGGTGTACTGGGCGGTGAAGATGGTGGCCATCACGGCCCAGGGGATCAGCATGCCCATGAACCAGCTGCCCGGGTTGTCCGTGAAGGACACGTACTTGGGACTCTCCAGCCAGCCGGTGTTGTAGACGAGGAGGCTGAGGACGATGGGGCCCAGGAAGTAGATCTGGAACGAGCTGAGCACCATCGAGGAGCCGCTGACCACCTTGTCGAGGGCGGTTCCGCGCTTCCAGGCCGCCATCAGACCCGTACCGAGGCCGAAGATCAGGAAGATCACCAGGCCGCCGATGGTCAGCGAGAGTGTCAGCGGGAAGCGGTCCATGATGGAGTCCCACACGAAGTCGCCGCTGTCGAACGAGACACCCAGGCACGGGGCGGCGCAGTGCCCCTGCGGGAAGTCCCGGCCGGACACGATGCCCATCATGAATTCCCAGAACTGGGTGGTGATGGGCTTGTCCAGGCCGAGGTTCTCGCGGATGACCGCGATGTTCTCGGGGGAGCAGTTCTTACCGCAGGACAGCTGCGCGAAGTCCTGGGGGATCGTATAGAACAGGAAGAACGTGAAGGCGCCGATCAGGAACATGATCACGACGGCGCCGCTCAGCCTGCGGATGAGGAACTGAAGCATGGCGGGTGGGTGCTCTCTTCGAAACGCGGCGGCAGGAGGGGGATACCGACCGCGGGGGTGCGCTCCGCCTGGCGCACACCCCCGCGGATCAGCCGATCATGGGTGTTACGGCTTCTTCAGGAACAGGTCGTTGATGTCGATGTAGCTCGACTCCGTGCTGAAGCGGGCGCCACCGATGTTCGAACCGAAGAGCTGCATCTGCTTCGAGTAGTAGACCGGGGCGCTGGGGTTGGTGTCCTCCACGATGCGGTGGTGGGCCTCTTCCCAGGTCTTGGCGGCCTGCTCGGGCTGCTCGGTCACGGCCTTCTTGATGAGGGCGTTGACCTTCGGGTCGTCGATGTGCGAGTAGTTCGGGGCACCGTCGGCGACCAGGTCACCGTCGTAGACGGGCGTGATGACCGTGGACGGCGACGGCCAGTCCTGGCCCCAGCCGGTCATGTACAGGTCGTACGGGTTCTTGAGCTTGCCGACCTGCTCGTAGAAGGTCGCGCGGTCGATCTCCTTGGCCTGGACATCGAAGCCGAGCTTGTTCAGCGCGTCCTTGATGATGACCATCTGGGCCTGGCCGCGGGGGGTGTTGGAGTAGGCGTAGCTGAGCTTGGTGCCCTGCTTGAAGCCCGCCTCCTTCAGGAGCTCCTTGGCCTTCGCCGGGTCGCCGTTGGGCTTCTTCAGCTTGCCGAACGGGTCGTACTTCGGGTCGAAGCCGGGCAGGGTCGGGGCCAGCAGACCACCCGCGACCTCACCGCCGTACCGGCCGCCGTCCGCCTGCACCATGGACTGGTTCGGGATCGCGTAGGTGATCGCGTCCCGGATCTTCTTGTCCTTCATCTTGGCGCTGTCGAGGTTGAAGCTCAGGGCCCAGACGTAGACCTGGTAACCCTGGATGGTGCGCTTCTTCGCGTCGGCGTTGCCGATGACCGTCGACAGCTGCGCCGGGTCCACCGAGTCGGTGAACTGGATGGCGTTCTGGGCCTCGCCCTTGTCGGCGATCAGACGCTTGGTCTGGCTGGCCTGGTCGATGGTGTTGGTGAAGTTGTAGCCGTCGACGTACTGGTGGCGCACCGAGTCCGTCTTCTCGTCCCACTGGTCGTTCTTGACCAGCTTGAGGGACTTGCCGGCCTTGTACTCGGCGATCTTGTACGGGCCGAGGGAGGCGGGGGCCTTGTCGTACTTCTCCTTCGTGTCCTGCTTCTCGGGCACGATGGCGTAGCCGGCCATGGCCAGGGCCTGCGGGAGGTCCGGCTGGGCGGTCTTGAAGTGGAAGACGACCGTTTTGTCGTCCGGGGTCTCCAGGACCGAGTCCGGCAGGTGCTTGCCCTTGTACG
Source organism: Streptomyces ortus (assembly GCF_026341275.1). Taxonomy (NCBI): domain Bacteria; kingdom Bacillati; phylum Actinomycetota; class Actinomycetes; order Kitasatosporales; family Streptomycetaceae; genus Streptomyces; species Streptomyces ortus. Next base: position 2,868,313 of record NZ_JAIFZO010000002.1, on the reverse strand, counting down.
GGCCGTCGGGCAGCGCCTTGCGGTAGTCGGAGCCGGAGAGCCAGGTCTGGACGTACGTCGGACCGTCGAAGATCACCTTCGAGTACTGCCGCTCGATGGTGTGCCGGACGTCCTTGGACGTGATGACGTTGCCGTCCTCGTCCTTGACGTCGTCCTTCAGGGTGTACGTCCAGGTCTTGCCGCCCTCGGACGACTTGCCGGAGTCGGTGGCGATGTCTCCGACGACGGTCAGGTTGCCCTTCTCGTCCTCCTGGAAGTTCGTCAGACCGCGGTGGATCAGGTTGGCGAACTGGCCGGCGTCACTGACGTAGATCTGGCCCGGGTCCATGTGGGACAGGTCGGACTGCTGGTAGACGTTGATCGTGCCACCGGTCTTGGCCCCGGCCACCGCTTCGGCCGGACCGTTCGACGCCTGCGCGTCGCCGTAGGCGACAGGCTTCGACTGCGCCTTGGCGTCCTCCTTGGACTTGGAGTCGTCCTTGCCGCTGTCCTTGCCGCTGTCGCTGCAGCCGGTCAGTGCCAGCGATCCCGCCGCGATGGCGACGGTTATCGCACGGACGGTGCGCATTCTTATCGGGTTCATGATGCCGATGACCTACCTGTCGATAGTTGTCCACGAGCGCTGCCTGACGGTCCGGACGAGCCGGAACGGGGGTGGCAGCCCCCCCACCACCAATGGACGTTCAACGTCCGGTCTTGGGGTCGAATGCGTCCCGGACGGAGTCGCCGAGAAGATTGAAGGCGAGCACGAAGATCACCATCGCGATGCCCGGGAAGAACATGAACATCGGGTCCTGCTCGTAGATCCCGGCGCCGATGGCGAACATCCGGCCCCAGTCCGGTGTCGGCTCGACGAAGCCGACACCGACGTAGCTGAGGAACGCGATCGAGAGGATCGCGCTGGGCAGCATGTACGTGCCCTGCACCAGGATCGGCGTGACGATGTTCGGCAGGATCTCCTTGCGCACGATACGCGTCGGAGAGGCGCCCGAGACCTTCGCCGCCTCCACGAACTCCCGCTCCCGCAGGGAGAGCACGGAGCTGCGCACCAGACGGGCCATGCCCATCCAGCCGAGGAACCACATCACCAGGATGATCGCCACCGCACGCAGATAGGTGGGGGTCTCGTCCGTCGGGGAGACGAACATCGCGGTGACCACGGGCATGAAGGCGATGAAGAACAGCTGCTGCGGGAAGGCCAGGAAGAAGTCGGTGACGCGGCCCAGCCAGTAGTCGACCTTGCCGCCGAAGTAGCCGCTGATCATCCCGAGGACGACACCCGTGAGCACGCTGAACACCGTGACGAGCACGGCCATGTAGAGCGAGGTGCGCATGCCGTACAGCAGCATGGTGAACACATCGCGGCCCAGCTTGGGCTCGACACCGAACCAGAAGTCACTGGACATGCCCCCGAAGGAGCCGGTGGGCATGGCGAAGTCGTCGAGCAGGAAGGGGTACTCGGGCTCCTGCGCGTACAGCGTGTAGGGGTCCTTGCCGTACAGGGACGAGATGACCGGGGCGAGGGCGGCGACCGCGAAGAAAAAAATCACCACGCACGCGGAGATGACTCCGGTACGGTCTCGCTTGAAGCGGTGCCACATCAGCTGCCCGGGGGAACGGCCTTCGAGCTGCTCGGCCTCGGCGGGCTCGGCGTTCGACGCGAGCTCGGGGTCCAAGGCAGCCGACGGCCCGGAGCCCTCGGCCTTGGTTGGACTGGTCATCTTTGTTCGTCCCCCGGGGGATGGAGAGTTGAGCGCAGCACAGATACCGGCAGGTTCTGTGGTTTCAGGGAACTTTCACCAAGTGGGTCAACGCGCGTCAAGGGCGGAAGACATAGGGATCTCCCTACCGTCGAAATTTTGAGCAAAAATTGCAGAGAATGACACCTGCACGCGCTTGACAGCTGAGACGACTTTCCGGCGAATCGGTCATCTACTACGAAAATTTCGTTTACGTGTCCGAAACTTGATTGGGCATTGACCGATATGCGAACGCCGCCGCATCCTTTCCGCCGTTGTCCGAACTGAGCCGTTTTTCCGGCATGCGCGTACGCCGAAGGCCCGGCCCCCCGCCGTGCGGAGGACCGGGCACTTCAGAAGGCCCTCAGGGGCCCGGACGAGGCAGGCTCAGCCGTGCTTGGCGCGGCTCGCGGCGCGACCGCGCTCACGGGCGTCCAGGTTGACCTTGCGGATGCGCACGGCCTCCGGGGTCACCTCGACGCACTCGTCGTCGCGGCAGAACTCCAGCGACTGCTCCAGCGAGAGCTTGCGCGGCGGGACGATCGCCTCGAAGGAGTCGGCCGCGGCCGACCGCATGTTGGTGAGCTTCTTCTCCTTGGTGATGTTCACGTCCATGTCGTCGGCGCGCGAGTTCTCACCGACGATCATGCCCTCGTACACCTCGGTGCCGGGCTCGGTGAAGAGCACACCCCGCTCCTGGAGGTTCGTCATCGCGAACGCGGTGACGGCGCCGGAGCGGTCGGCGACCAGCGAACCGTTGTTACGGGTCGTCAGCGTGCCGAACCACGGCTCGTGGCCCTCGTGGATCGAGTGGGCGATACCCGTGCCGCGCGTCCCCGTCAGGAACTCCGTACGGAAGCCGATGAGGCCGCGGGACGGCACGACGAACTCCAGCCGGACCCAGCCCGAGCCGTGGTTCGACATGTTGTCCATGCGGCCCTTGCGGACGCCCATGAGCTGCGTGACCGCGCCCATGTGCTCCTCGGGCACGTCGATCGTCATGCGCTCGACCGGCTCGTGCACCTTGCCGTCGATGACCTGCGTGACCACCTGCGGCTTGCCGATGGTCAGCTCGAAGCCCTCACGGCGCATCTGCTCGACCAGGATGGCCAGCGCCAGCTCACCGCGGCCCTGCACCTCCCAGGCGTCGGGGCGCTCGGTGTCCAGGACCCGCAGCGAGACGTTACCGATCAGCTCGCGGTCCAGGCGGTCCTTGACCTGCCGGGCGGTGACCTTGCGGTCCTTGACCACGGCCTTGGCGTCCGCACCCTTGCCGGTCGCGCCGCGGCCGACCATCGGGGAGGTGTTCGTACCGATGGTCATCGAGATGGCCGGCTCGTCCACCGTGATGAGCGGCAGCGCGATCGGGTTCTCGGGGTCGGCCAGGGTCTCGCCGATCATGATGTCCGGGATACCGGCGACGGCGCAGATGTCACCGGGGCCCGCCTTCTCGGCGGGCTTGCGGGTGAGCGCCTCGGTCATCAGCAGCTCGGTGATGCGGACGTTCGACATGGTGCCGTCACGCTTGATCCACGTGACCGTCTGACCCTTGCGCAGCTCACCCTGCTCGACGCGCAGCAGCGCGATACGGCCCAGGAAGTTGTCCGCGTCCAGGTTGGTGACGTGCGCCTGGAGCGGGGCCTCCTCGTCGTAGGACGGGGCCGGGACGTGCGACAGGATCGTGGAGAAGAACGGCTCCAGGCTGTCGCTGTCGGCCGGGACCGTGCCGTTCTCCGGCTTGGTCAGCGAGGCCACGCCGTCACGGGCGCAGGCGTAGACGATCGGGAACTCGATCTGCTCCTCGTCGGCGTCCAGGTCGAGGAAGAGGTCGTACGCCTCGTTCACGACCTCGTCGATACGCGAGTCGGGGCGGTCCGTCTTGTTGATGCACAGGATGACGGGCAGGCGGGCCTGCAGCGCCTTGCGCAGCACGAAGCGGGTCTGGGGCAGCGGGCCCTCGGAGGCGTCGACCAGGAGGACGACCGCGTCCACCATCGACAGACCGCGCTCGACCTCACCACCGAAGTCGGCGTGGCCGGGGGTGTCGATGATGTTGATGGTGATGACGTCGCCGCCATCCTTCGGGTGGTACTTCACCGCCGTGTTCTTGGCCAGGATCGTGATGCCCTTCTCACGTTCCAGGTCGTTCGAGTCCATCATGCGGTCGTCGAGCGACTCGGCGGCGTGCGCGGCGAAGGCACCGGCCTGCTTGAGCATGGCGTCGACCAGGGTGGTCTTGCCGTGGTCGACGTGGGCGACGATGGCGACGTTGCGGATGTCGTGGCGCGTGGCCATATTGAGGCGCTTCTCCCGGAGTGAGGTGACGGCCAACCGCTGCTGCGCGGGGCCCTGCCGGGCTGAAACGTGCCACGGCCTTACCCCCATGGTACGGGCCCGCCGCCACTGGGGCTTCGCGGGCTGCTTCGGCCGGCTCCCACGGGGCGGGCCGACGGAGGCCTGCCGCGCCCCGCAACGCAGTCGCGAAGGCCACGGCCCCGCGCCCCGTACGGGACCCGGGGGCGCGGCTCACCTGCGGGTTCAGCCCTTTTTGAGGAAACCGATGTCCTCGTAGAGGGGGGTCTGGAAACCGAAGGCTCCCGCGTTGGCCAGACCGTTACGGGCCGCCGTCAGCTGAGGGCGCTGATAGAGGGGGATCGAGCCCGCGGCGGCCCAGATGCGGGCGTCGGCCTTGCGGACCAGGGAGCGGGACTCGTCCGCGTCCAGTTCGGCGATCGCCTGGTCGAAGAGCTGGTCCACCTGGTCGGTCCCGACCCGGGTGAAGTTCTGCTCGACGTTCAGGGAGCCGTCCGCCGCCGGGACCGGCTTGGCGTAGATGGGGCGGGCGTCGGTCGCGGGGAACGCGGACGCGGGCCAGGAGTACAGGGCCAGGTCGTACCGGCCCGAGGCGATGTGGTCCTTGAAGTAGCTGTCGTCGGCGACCTTGGAGATCTCCGTGCGGATGCCGACGCGGTCCAGCATCCGGGCGATCCGCTCCCCGACCGCCCGCAGCGACTGGGATCCGGGGCCCGAGGGAAGCACGAAGCGCAGCGACAGCGGCTTCCCGTTCTTCGCGAGCGGTCCCCCGGCGGCGGGGCCCGGGGCGCGGGTGCCCCTGGGCGCGTACGCTCCCGGCGCGCCGCCCGGCCTGAGCTGCTGCTTCCCGTCCTGGGCGAGGTGCTTCTCCGTCCCGCCCGCCCCGTGCCGCCGCCCGGGCGCGAGGACGGTGGGGCTCTCGTCGGCGGCGGGCTTGTCGTCCGTCCCGCCGACGATGTACGTGCCGTCGTCCCCGGAGCCGTCCGCGTCGTCCGCGTCCCCTAGGCCGCCGGAGCCCTTGGAGCGCTTGGAGTGCTTGGAGTGCTTGCCCTCGGACCCCTTCGAGGCCTCGGCGCCCGCCGCCTTCTTGGACTTCTTCTTGAGGGAGCCGCCCGCCACCCAGCCGGCGTCGGAGAGCAGGGCCTGCGCCTCCCGGGTGTCCTGGCCGCCGAGCGCCCCGCTGCCGTCGGCGTACGCGTGCTGTCCGGCGAGCGCGAGGTGGCTGCCGACCGGCTCGGCGGGCAGGCCCAGCGGCTCCAGGACGGCCTTGGCGAGCTCCTCGCGGTCGAGGGCGCGGGCTACCGCCCTGCGGACCCGTTCGTCGGCGAGCGGGCCCTGGGAGCCGTTCAGGGCGAGCTGGGTGAAGGCCGGTTCGAGGGACTTGCGGACCGTGTAGGCGCGCAGGGCGGACTGCTGGCCGGTGTACTTCGCCACGGCCTTGGCGCGCTTCTTGCGGGCCGTGGTCTCCTTCTCGGCCGCCTCCTCGTCGGAGCCGTGCGCGATCGCCCAGGAACGCAGCGCCCGGCCCGGGGTGAGGGCGGCGGCGGGGCCGTGGGTGAGCGGCGCGCCCTGGCCGGCCTTCGCCTCCCGGTCGGCGGAGGTGACGCGGTGGGCCTCGGAGACGTCGATCTCGGCCAGGTCGAGCCGGCCGCCGGCGAGCGCCGCGGCGCGTTTCTCGCGGGGCACGGCCCGCAGGACCAGCTCGGAGAGCTTGGCGGGCCGCCCCCACCAGCGGGGGTTGCGCTTGAGGGTGACGTCGCCCGACTTGCGGTCGACCGAGTCGACGGCGAAGGGGCCCGCGGTGACCTTGAGCCTGCGGCGGGCGCTGTCGTTGAAGGTGTCCGGGGTGCCCGTGACGTCCTTCGGGTACAGCGGCGAGAACAGCGACCGCCAGTCCGCGTACGGCCTCTTGAAGGTGACCCGCACCTCCAGGTCGTTCTTGCCGCGCTCGATCTTCTCGATACGGTCGTAGCCGGCGTTGCGGGCGGTCCAGTACGCGGTGTCCTTGCCGGACAGGGCGCGCCACTGGGCGGAGAAGTCCGCGGCGCCGATCTCGCGGCCGTCGCTCCAGACGGCCTGCTGGTTGAGCTTGTAGAGCACGACCTGCCGGGGCTCGCGCTCGACGATCTTCGCGCTCTCCAGGTAGTCGGGGTTGCGCTGGGGGCGGCCGTTCGCGTCGAGCCGGTACAGGGAGGGCAGGACGGCTCCGGCGACCCGGGAGGTGGCGGCGTCCGCGTCCGCCTGGAAGGTGTTGAGGGTCTCCGGGACGTTGTCCACGGCCCAGCGCAGGGTGCCGCCGTCGGCGACCCGGCCGCGCTCGGCGGACGCGATGTCCTGGGCGGCGGCGGGCCTGCCCGCCCCGTCCTGCTCGCTGCACCCGGCGAGGGCGGGCACCGCGAGGACGCCCGCCGTGAGGAACGCTACCGAGCGCGTCACCGCGCGCAGTCCGACGCCGTCGTGGGACATGACTGGTACCTCCGGGGGGGGGGCCGCTCCACGGGTGAACACGGGTGGTCTGATCACGTTTGGCGGTATTTGGAGTTGATCAGATCTATGCGGCCACTGAAGAGGAAAGGTTCCGGCACCGGGCGGCGACACGGCGGCGGGCCCGGGGAAGCCCACCCGTGCGGCGCAATGCTCCGGGCCCGCGCGCCGGAGCGGGCTCGACACCCGCACGCCCCCCGAAGGGCTTCTGCCGGATCTTCCCAATCCATGCACGTCCCTTCCCACCAGCCGGTGTGACGCGCGACACTCGCAGGCGCATGAACGTTGCCGCCTTGGACCGATGGGTCCGCGGAAGTGAGGGCAAGTCATGTCCGTGCACGACGAACTGACGTCAGTACAGCGCTGCCTCGACGACCTCGTGCGGTCGGTGAAGCGCCTGGAACAGCGGTTGGACGGTGGCGGCCTGGAGATGCGCAGAGTGCGCACCGACGCCGATCACCTGCGCGAGAGCGTGGCGCTGCTGCGCGCGGTCGCACCCGGTCTCACCAGCCCGAAGCGCCCCGACCTCGTGTCCATCCCCGACACCCCGTACGACACGACCCTGTGGACGGACTCCGACGACGAGGGTCTCGGCGCCCGCGACCGCCACGCACCCTGATCCCCGACCGGAGCTCTCCTTGGCCACTGGTACGGAACCCCAAATGAACAGCGGCGGCGTACGCAACGGTACGCGCGCCGCGATCACCTCCCCGCATCTGCGGACCGACCGCTGGTGGCTGGCGCCCGCCGCGACCGCGGCCGGGCTGCTGGCCTTCGTCGTCTACTCGACGTGGCGGGCCTTCTCGAACAGCGACTACTACGCGGCCCCGTACGTCTCGCCGTTCTACTCCCCGTGTCTGGCGGAGAACTGCGAACCGATGAGGAACGGGCCCAACTGGGAACTCTTCGGCAGCTGGTGGGGCCTGTCCCCCGCCCTGATCGTGCTGATCTTCCCGCTCGGCTTCCGGCTGACCTGCTACTACTACCGCAAGGCCTACTACCGGGGTTTCTGGGCCTCGCCCCCGGCCTGCGCGGTCGCCGAGCCGCACAAGAAGTACACCGGGGAGACCCGCTTCCCGCTGATCCTGCAGAACATCCACCGCTACTTCTTCTACGCGGCGGTACCGGTCGCCGGGATCCTCACGTACGACACGGTCCTCGCCTTCCGGAACGAGGAGTACGAGTGGGGCCACATGGGGCTCGGCACGCTCGTGTTCCTGGTCAACATCACGCTGATCTGGGCGTACACCCTCTCGTGCCACTCCTGCCGGCACATCGTCGGCGGCAAGCTCAAGCACTTCTCCAAGCACCCCGTGCGCTACCGGGCCTGGCAGCTCGTCGGCCGCCTCAACGCCCGGCACATGCAGCTCGCCTGGGCGTCGCTGGTGAGCGTGGCACTCGCCGACTTCTACGTGTATCTGCTCGCGTCCGGTGCCTTCAGTGACCCGACCTTCTTCTAACAGGCAAAGGTGCTTCTGATGTCCGTGGTCGACCGGCAGGAGTGGGACGTCGTCGTGGTCGGTGCCGGAGGGGCCGGCCTGCGGGCGGCGATCGCGGCACGGGAGCGCGGCGCGCGTACGGCCGTCATCTGCAAGTCGCTCTTCGGCAAGGCGCACACCGTGATGGCCGAGGGCGGCATCGCGGCGGCCATGGGCAACGTCAACTCCGGCGACAACTGGCAGGTCCACTTCCGCGACACCCTGCGCGGCGGCAAGTTCCTCAACCAGTGGCGGATGGCCGAGCTGCACGCCCAGGAGGCCCCCGACCGCGTGTGGGAACTGGAGACCTGGGGCGCCCTCTTCGACCGTACGGCGGACGGGCGCATATCCCAGCGCAACTTCGGCGGGCACGAGTACCCCCGGCTCGCGCACGTCGGCGACCGTACGGGCCTGGAGCTGATCCGCACGCTCCAGCAGAAGATCGTGTCGCTCCAGCAGGAGGACTTCAAGGAGACCGGTGACTACGAGTCACGGCTGAAGGTCTTCCAGGAGTGCACGGTCACCCGGATCATGAAGGACGGCGACCGGGTCTCCGGCGCCTTCTGCTACCAGCGGGAGTCCGGGCGCTTCTTCGTCCTGGAGGCGCCCTCGGTGGTCGTCGCCACCGGCGGCATCGGCAAGTCCTTCAAGGTGACGTCGAACTCGTGGGAGTACACGGGCGATGGGCACGCGCTGGCCCTGCTCGCCGGGGCGCCGCTGCTGAACATGGAGTTCGTGCAGTTCCACCCGACGGGCATGGTCTGGCCGCCGTCCGTGAAGGGGATCCTCGTCACGGAGTCGGTGCGCGGGGACGGCGGGGTGCTCAGGAACTCCGAGGGCAAGCGGTTCATGTTCGAGTACATCCCGGACGTGTTCAAGGAGAAGTACGCCCAGTCCGAGGAGGAGGGCGACCGCTGGTACGAGGACCCGGACCACAACCGGCGCCCGCCCGAACTGCTCCCCCGGGACGAGGTGGCGCGGGCCATCAACTCCGAGGTCAAGGCGGGCCGCGGCTCACCCCACGGCGGAGTCTTCCTCGACGTCTCCACCCGGATGCCCGCCGAGGTGATCCGGCGCCGGCTGCCGTCCATGTACCACCAGTTCAAGGAGCTGGCGGACGTCGACATCACCGCCGAGGCGATGGAGGTCGGCCCGACCTGCCACTACGTGATGGGCGGCGTCGCGGTCGACTCGGACACCGCGGCGGCCCGCGGGGTGCCAGGAATGTTCGCGGCCGGTGAGGTCGCGGGCGGGATGCACGGCTCCAACCGGCTCGGCGGGAACTCGCTCTCCGACCTGCTGGTCTTCGGGAGGCGGGCCGGACTGCACGCCGCGGAGTACGCCACCGGGCTCACCGGCCCCGACGGCGGGCGGCCCCTCGTGGACGAGGCCCAGGTCGACGCGGCCGCCGCCGAGGCCCTGCGGCCCTTCTCGGCCGAGGGGCCGGCGCCCGGCGTGGAGGACGCCCGGCCCCCGGAGAACCCGTACACCCTGCACCAGGAGCTCCAGCAGGCGATGAACGACCTCGTCGGCATCATCCGCCGGGAGGCGGAGATGGAGGCCGCCCTGGAGAAACTCGCGGACCTGCGGGTACGGGCCAGGCGCGCCGGGGTCGAGGGGCACCGGCAGTTCAACCCGGGCTGGCACCTCGCGCTCGACCTGCGGAACATGCTGCTCGTCAGCGAGTGCGTGGCCCGGGCCGCGCTGGAGCGCACCGAGTCGCGCGGCGGCCACACCCGCGAGGACCACCCGGCGATGGACCGCGCCTGGCGGCGCGTCAACCTGCTCTGCCGGCTGACCGATCCCACCGGCGGCCTGGCGGCGACGGACCCGGTGCGCGGTCAGATCGACCTGGTCCGGGAGACCACCGAACCCATCCGACCCGACCTGCTCGCTCTCTTCGAGAAGGAAGAGCTGGTCAAGTACCTCGCCGAAGAGGAGCTCTACGAGTGAGCAGCTATGAGGCCCGCTTCAAGGTGTGGCGCGGGGACGTCGAGGGCGGCGGCCTGGAGGACTTCGGGGTCGAGGTGAACGACGGCGAGGTGGTCCTCGACATCATCCACCGTCTGCAGGCGACGCAGGCCCCGGACCTCGCCGTGCGCTGGAACTGCAAGGCGGGCAAGTGCGGTTCGTGTTCGGCGGAGATCAACGGCCGGCCGCGGCTGCTGTGCATGACCCGGATGTCGGTGTTCACCCGGGAGGAGACGATCACCGTCACTCCGCTGCGCGCCTTCCCGGTGATCCGCGACCTCGTCACCGACGTCGGCTTCAACTACACGAAGGCGCGGGAGGTGCCCGCGTTCGTACCGCCGGACAAGCTGGAGCCCGGCGAGTACCGGATGATGCAGGAGGACGTGGACCGGTCGCAGGAGTTCCGCAAGTGCATCGAGTGCTTCCTGTGCCAGGACACCTGCCATGTGGTGCGCGACCACGAGGAGAACAAGGCCGCCTTCGCCGGGCCGCGCTTTTTGATGCGGGTGGCCGAGCTGGACATGCATCCGCTGGACGCGGCGGACGAGAGCGGCCTGGACCGCAAGAAGACCGCCCAGGACGAGCACGGGCTCGGCTACTGCAACATCACCAAGTGCTGCACCGAGGTCTGCCCCGAGGGCATCAAGATCACGGACAACGCGCTGATCCCCCTGAAGGAACGCGCGGTCGACCGCAAGTACGACCCGCTGGTCTGGCTGGGGTCGAAGATCGGCAGGCGTTCCTCGGGAGGGTGAGGCCGGCCGGGCGGTGGCGGGCGGGGGTCAGAACAGGCTCAGCAGGGCCTCCGCCGGGTCCGCGAGGCTCGTTCCGCCGTTGGGCAGGGGCAGTTCGAACCACACCGTCTTGCCCCGGGGCGTGCGGCGCGAGCCCCAGGCGGCGCTGAGCAGCCCCACCAGCTGCAGTCCCCGGCCGCCCTCGTCGGTGTCCCGGGCCCGGCGGCGGCGCGGCTGGACGAGACCGGCGTCCCAGACCTCGCAGACCAGCGTGCGGTCGAGGAGGAGCCGCAGTCTGATCTCGCCCTCGCCGTAGCGCAGGGCGTTGGTGACCAGCTCGCTGACGAGCAGTTCGGCCGTGTCGACGAGCGGTTCCAGGTCCCAGCCGACCAGTTGGTTGCGGGCGAACTCGCGGGCGCGGCCCACACTGCGGGGCTCGCGCGGCAGCGTCCAGTCGCCGACCGACTCGGCGGGCAGTCCCTGGACACGTGCCATCAGCAGGGCGATGTCGTCCTCGCCGTGATGGGTGTCGAGGGTGCTCAGGACGTGGTCGCAGACGTCCTCCAGCGGGGCGGAGGGGTCGGTGAGGGCGCCCACGAAGGCCTGCAGGCCCTCGTCGAGGGGGTGGTCGCGGGATTCGACCAGGCCGTCCGTGTAGAGCGCCAGGAGGGCGCCCTCGGGGAGTTCGACCTCCACCTCCTCGAAGGGCTCGCCGCCGACCCCCAGGGGCATGCCCGGGGGTACGTCGAGCATGAGCGCGCTCTCGCCGGGTTCGACCAGGACCGGCGGGAGGTGGCCGGCGTTGGCGAACGTACAGCGGCGGGTCACGGAGTCGTAGACCGCGTACACACAGGTGGCGAGGTACACCTCGGAGAGGTCGGCGTCCCGGGACTGGCGGGCACCGCGCGTAGATTGCTGGGTGCCGCCGGGGGTGCCGAGTCCCCGGGCGATCTCGTCCAGCGCGGAGAGCACTTCGGCCGGTTCGAGGTCGAGCAGGGCCAGGGTGCGGACGGCCGTGCGGAGTTCGCCCATCGCGACGGCGGCCCGCAGGCCCCGCCCCATGACGTCGCCGACGACCAGCGCCGTGCGGTGCCCGGGCAGTTCGATGACGTCGAACCAGTCGCCGCCGACCTCCGTGGCCGCGTTCCCCGGCAGGTAGCGGCAGGCGATGTCCAGGCCGGAGGCCTCCGGGTCGCCCGGGGGCAGCAGGGAGCGCTGGAGGATCAGGGCGCGTTCGTGCTCGCGGCGGTACAGGCGCGCGTTGTCCATGCAGACGGCGGCCCGCGCGGCCAGTTCGACCGCGAGCGCCCGGTCGCGCTCCCCGAACGGCTCGCTGCCCTTCGTGCGGGAGAACTGGACGATGCCGACGACCGTGTCGTGGGCGACCATCGGCACCGCGAGCGTGGACTGGATCAGCTCGCCCTCCTCGGCGGCGACGAACTGCGGTTTGGCGGTGCGCAGGGCGTCCGCGCAGGCGGAGTTGAACGCGAAGTGGTGGACCGCGCCGACGCGCACGGGCTTGCGGCCTCCCACGAAGGGCGCGTCGGAGACGGCGCTGGCGTAGGCGACGCGGCGCAGTTCGGCACTGCCGTCGGCGAGGCCCGGCGGGGTCTCGTCACCGGCGAGCAGACCTTGGTAGAGGTCGACGGAGGCCAGGTCGCAGAAGCCGGGGACGGCCACGTCGAGGAGTTCGCGGGCCGTGGTCTCCAGATCCAGTGAGTTCCCTATACGCGCTCCCGCCTCGTTCAGGAGGGCGAGATTGCGCCGGGCCTGCGCGGCCTCACGGGCGGCGGCGCGGCGCGCGGTGATGTCCGTGCCCAGCCACGCGACGCCGATCGGCCGGCCCGAACCGCCGTGTACGCGATAGAGGTTGATGGACCAGTGGCGGCGCTCGGTGTTGCCGGGGACGGTGCCCGTGACCAGCATCTCGGTGACGGAGTCGCCCGTCTCCAGGACCCGGCGCAGTATCGCCGAGACGCGATCGGTCTCACCCGGCGGCAGATAGTCCTTGACCGTACGGCCGCGGTGGTCGTCGACGGTGCCGCCGAAGGTCGAGGCGAACCGCTGGTTGGCGCGGCGAATCCGCAGGTCCGGGTCGATCAGGAGGAAACCGAAGGGAGATTGGCCGAATATCGCCTGCGAGGCGGCGAGGTCCGTTTCGATGCTGCGGAGCGTGCGTACGTCCACCACGATGCACACGGCGGCCCGTTCGCCCTCCTCGGTGCGCGTCGGCATGACGTAGACCTCGGCGAGTCCGTCGACGACCCGGCCGCTGCCCCCCGGTTCGGGCAGCCGGAAGGGGACCACCCCGGTCCACTCCCTGCCGTCGAGGACTTCGGCCATTTTCCGCTGGCCGAAGTCGCGCCGGTCCTCGGCCACGAAGGCCTCGATGGGGTCCATGCCCACGGCGCGGTCGGTCGGGATGCCGAAGAGCTGCTCGGCGCGCAGGCTCCACTGGTCGACGAGGCCGTCGGGGCCGATCGAGAACGAGGCGACCTTGATGTAGTCGTAGATCGATCCGGGCGGGCTGCTCTGCCAGACGACCTCGTTGACCGTGTCGCCCGGCGACGCGTCCGGCGTCTGCAACGCTCCGGCCGCCGTCCTGCCCGCCGCGGGCGTGGCGTCATCGCCTGTCGTCGCATCAGCCATCGCGCCGCCCGACGGGTCCTCGGACTCCGTGGCCTTCGCTGGTATCTCGCTCACGCGAACCGTCCCCTCCAGCTCACCGCGCCCGGCACCGGTCACCGACAGCGGCTGCCCGCAGTATCCAGCACTACGGAGCCGCACAACACGGTGTTCACGATCACAGCACGGTCCCGATGCTTTTAGGACCGGCTGCGACAAACACTCCCAGTCTTCTAACCACGTGGCAGCCCGTCGAACCACCCGCTCCGCCCGTCTCTGTACCCGAGACGGGCCGGACCGCACACGGAGCGCGCCGAAAGGGCGAAGATCAGCCGGGGAGAGCCAGCTCGAACCACACCGTCTTGCCCGTTTCGCCTGGTCTGGTGCCCCAGCGGCGCGCGGAGTCCGCCACCAGCCGCAGCCCCCGGCCGGTCTCGTCGTCGGGGTGGGCGGCGCGCTCCCGGGGCGGGTCGGGCAACGGGTCGGAGACCTCCACGAGCAAGGCGTCCGGCGGGCCCGAGGGCCGTACGAGGCGGACGCCGATCGGACCGGTGGCGTACCGCAGGGAGTTGGTGACCAGCTCGCTGACCAGCAGCGCCGTCACATCGCTCAGGGCGTCGAGGCCCCAGGCGAGCAGTTGACCGCGGACCACGGAACGGGCAGTCCTGACGGCGCCGGGCTCCGCCGGGAAGGTCCACTCGGCGACATCGCCCTCGGTGTGCATCACACGGCTCACTTCCAGGCCTGCGGCGGACCATGTCCGATTTCATCGGGTTAATGGGCACATACCCGGTATCCCGGGCGAAGTACCGCGCGCGGGGGCGTGCCGTGGCACGAACGGCGTACTCCGAGTTCACCTCACGCTGCACACGCGCCCCGCGAGGGGGAGCGTCCCACGTACGACGCGCGTATCGCACCCCCTGGGGGCTGCGCCCCGGGGCCCCTGTCGCGCTGACGCGCTTGTCCTCAAACGCCGGACGGGCTGAAGATTGCGAAACGCCGGACGGGCTGAAGATTGCGGCCGGTCCCGCTACATCCCAGCCCGTCCGGCGTCTGAGGACCGGGGGTTCGGGGGCGGAGCCCCTGAGTCAGTGACGGGAACGGGTAGGGGCGGCGGGGGCGAGAAAACCTCCCACACCACCCGCGCGACCTCGGCGACAGCCGGGACGTCCTGGTCCAGCCAGTCGACGTCCCACAGCTCGTCCACCGTCAGCCACCGCAGCTCGTCATGATCCTGAAGGGCCCGAGGCGCGGGCGACCCCGGCAGCAACCCCACGGTCCAGACCCGCAAGACATAGGGCGCCCGCAGGACGTACTCCCCCGGCACCCGCCGGTCCACCTCCGCCGCGACCCCCAGCTCTTCACGAAGCTCCCGGACCAGAGCCCGCTCAGGACTCTCCCCCGGCTCGACCTTCCCCCCGGGAAGCTCCCAGCGCCCGGCCAACTCCACGGGCGCACTGCGACGCGCGGCGAGCAGCCGCCCGTCCCTCAGCACGGCGGCCCCCACCACCACGATCGGTTCGGTCATGCGCGGGAGCCTACGGGAGCGGCGGACATCCTCCCGCGCCGCTCACTCGACTCACCTGACTCATCCGACTCACCGGACTCACCGAACGGCCGTCACCGCGCGCCGTTCTGCGCGATCCGCTCGACCCAGTACAACTGCTTGTGGCCGCGGTGGTCGAGGCTGTCCGCGATCTTCTGCGCCTCGGCCCTGGTCGCGTACCTGCCGACGCGATAGCGATTGCCGTTGTCGTCCTGGCGGACGACAAGCCAGGGAAGTGTGATCGTGCCGTCGTTCATCGCGCCCCTCCACTCCCCGCCCCCGGTTCGCGCCCGACCCCGTTCCATAAGGAAACCGCAATCCGCATATGCCGGAGCCTACGCCTTACCTTCACGCAGCGAATACGGCTTTTCACAAAGAGGTACACACGACGTAAGCAACCGGCCAGCGAGAAGAGGGCGCATCCTCATGGATACGCCCCCTGACACCCGCCGCCACCCCCGCTGTACCGCGCCGACGGCGCGCGGACCGGCCCCGCCCCTGTCCTCAGAACGACCGAATCGCACCGGCGGGCCACCCGTCGGACACCCGACGGACGGTCACCGTCGGGCCCTACTTCACCGGCAGGTGGTACGCGATGCGGTACCGGTCCGCCGGCACGACCACGTCCGCCGTCTCCACCGGCCGGCCCGACGCGTAGTACGTGCGCTGGATGACGAGCACGACATGGCCCGGCACTCCCCCCAGCGCCGACAACTCCTCGGCGAGGCCGGGCCGGGCACCCACCTCCTCCGTGACGTTGTCCACGACCACGTCGATGGCGGCCATGCGCTCGACCACGCCCATGCCGCCGAGAGGGCCCTCCTCGGGGAGCATCACCGGAGTGCGGCCCGTGACGGCGAGGGGCTCCCAGGAGGTGGAGAGCATCATCGCCTCGCCCGCGTCCCGGAAGACGTACTTCGTGCACATCACCCGCTCGCCGGCCTCGATGCCGAGCCGCTCGGCGACGGCGCCGCTCGCTTCCGTCTGCGCGCTGTGCGACTCCCACGTACCGCGGGCGGCCAGGTCGGCCTGCTCCTGACGGAACGGGGTGGAACCGCTGTCCGACCGGTATCCGGAGCGGGCGACACGGCGGGGCACCGGGCGGGCGCGCACATACGTGCCGGATCCGGAGCGGCCCTCGACCAGCCCCTCGGCCATCAGCACCTTGCGGGCCTCCAGGGCGACCGTGTCCGAGACCCCGTACTCCTCGCGGATTCTCGCCTGCGACGGGAGTCTGGTGTGCGGTGGCAGCGATCCGTCGACGATCTTCTTGCGAAGATCGCCGGCGACGCGCAGATACGCCGGCTGCTCACCGAATGTCACTGGCCACTCCCTCAGGTTGTACAGACAGCAACAGGGTGGCAACCGTGGGTTCTACCAGGCAAGCAAAGGCCAGAGAATCACTCGATGTGATGACGTAGGGGGTATGGGGGCTTTACGCAGGCACTTTCTTTCCGCTAGGGCTGGCGTTACGCCTCCGCGCCGCCCCCGCCACCCCCGTCGGCACCGCTGCCGTCGTCGGCGTCACCACCGCCGTCACCACCGTCGTCACCGCCGCCGTCCTCGTACGGGGGCGGCGGGGTCGATTCCAGCCCCAGGGCCTTGCGGGTGGTGACGGTCTTCTTCGCGTCGGTGAGGTCCAGCGCCCGGCCGTAGTGCTCGTAGAAGGTGTCCACGTCGGAGGTCTTCGCCGCGTCGGCCCACTCCTTCTTCGCGGACTCCAGGTGCCCGACGAGCGTGGCGACCGGCTTCTCGGCGTTCGCGGGCCACCGGTGACCGCGCAGCAGGCCGACCTGCCCGGTGAGGGCGTCCGAGACCCGGGTCGCCCAGGCCTTGTGACCGGGCAGGTCGTCCTCGACGTACTCCTCCTCGGGCGCGGAGTCCATCGCCTCGTTCAGGACCTCGGCCGCCTTCAGGTAGGCGACCTGGTGGGTGTCGAGGTTCGTCGCATCCTGGCGCAGGGAGCCGGTCAGGGTGCCCTTCTCGTCCGTGTTGCCGAAAACACAGCTGATCTCGCGGTCCCCGAAGCTCCAACTGTCGCCGGTGGGCGTGAAGTAGTAGATGTCGACGTTGTCCGGGACGGCCCAGGAGTCCATCGCGTAGGCGTACTGGAGCGCGTAGCACTTGTCGTCGGCGGCCTCCGTGACGGCGTCGTCGCCGGGGTAACCGCCGTCCGGCAGCGGGAAGTTCGCGAAGACCTCTCCGTCGTGCTCGCCCTCGCAGGAGACCGTGTCGACGTCGTAGGCCATGCCCTCCAGGGAACCGCCCTGGGTGTCGAAGCACTGGCCCTTCTCCAGGGAGAAGACGGCGCCGCTGCCGCTCGCGTCGCGCGCGCCCTCCTTGAAGCCCTCCCAGAAGCCGGCCGCGCCGCCGGTGGCGAGGGCGAGGGCGAGGATCGCGGTGCCGAGGCCGGACAGGACGATCCCGGCGATCGCCATGCCCTTGC
Source organism: Streptomyces ortus (assembly GCF_026341275.1). Classification (NCBI taxonomy): domain Bacteria; kingdom Bacillati; phylum Actinomycetota; class Actinomycetes; order Kitasatosporales; family Streptomycetaceae; genus Streptomyces; species Streptomyces ortus. The sequence goes on along the minus strand of NZ_JAIFZO010000002.1, from coordinate 2,850,977 downwards.
CGCGCTCGCCCTTCCTCTTGATCTGCCCCAGCGCCACGAGGCCGAGCACCAGGCCTACCAGGGGGAGGAAGCAGAGGATGCCGAGCACCAGGGCGGAGATGGCGAGGCCGTTGACGGGGGCGGGGGTGTGGTACGGGGGGTAGCCGTGTCCCCAGGGCTGGTAGCCGTACGGGGCGGGGGTCTGCGGCGGGTAGTGCCCCTGGCCCGGGTATGCGCCGTACGGGGCTTGTGGGCCCTGCGGGCCCTGCGGGCCTTGCGGCTGCTGTGGCCCGGCGGGCGGGGGTATCTCCACTGGTGCTGTGCTCCTCGTCCGTCCGGGTGGGGCGCCGCGGTCCGCCGATGCGGAAGTCTGTGCGACAAAGCGCATGGTAAGCGGCGTACGGGCGGGGCGAAACAAGCTTTCCCTCGCCCCGCCGCCCCTACCCGTTCCCGTCCACACATGGGGGCTGCGCCCCCTCGCCCCCATCGTCCTCAAACGCCGGACGGGCTGAGGGGGAGCCGGATGAGCTGAGGGGTAGCAGGACGGCCTCAGAGGTAACCGAAGGACTTAGGGGTGGCCGGGCGGGCTCAGAGGTAACCGAAGGACTTAGGGGTGGCCGGGCGGGCTCAGAGGTAACCGAAGGACTTAGGGGTGGCCGGACGGGCTCAGAGGTAGCCGAGGGGCTGGAGGGTCGCGGGTGGGCTGAGGGCTTCAGTCCGCCCGCGGACCTCCAGCCCGTCCGGCGTTTGAGGACGAGCGCGGAGCGCGATCAGGGGGGCGAAGGGGCGCAGCCCCCATGCAGTGGCGGGGGTGGGAGGAGTGGCGTAAGGGTCAGAACTGCAGGCCCCATGCGTTCACGTACCCCGTGTCGCGCGACGCGTTGTCGCTCACCCTCAACGTCCACGTCCCATTGGCCACCTCGGAAGACGCGTTCACCGTGTACGTGGCGTCGATGTTGTCCGTGGAACCCCCCACCCCGTACGCCTTCAGGGTGTAGACACTCCCGTCGGGAGCGACCAGCTGCACCTGAAGGTCACCGATGTACGTGTGCACGATGCTCACCGGCACACTGAGCGCCGCGGGCGCGTTCCCCGCGACCCCGCTCACCACGAGAGGCGAGTTCACCGTGGAGTTGTCCGCGATCGCGTAGTCCGCCGTGTTCTCGAAGTACGAACCGGTCGGCGGCGGCGTCGTACCCCCGCCCCCCACCCGCAGCAGCCGGTTCGGCGACCCGGTGCCGGGCCCGCCGACGACCCCGGTCGTGGCCGCGGCGACCAGCGCGCTCTGCACGGCGGCAGGCGCGGCGGTCGGGTCGTCCGCCAGGTAGAGCGCGGCGGCCCCGGTGACATGCGGCGTCGCCATCGACGTACCGGAGATGGTGTTGGTCGCGCTGTCGCCCGTACCCCAGGCCGAGGTGATGGACGAGCCGGGGGCGAAGAGGTCGAGGGCGGCACCGTAGTTGGAGTAGCTCGCCCTGGCGTCGGTGCTGGTGGTGGCGCCGACCGTGATGGCCTCGCCGACCCGGGCGGGCGAGCGGGTGGAGGCGTTGGTGCTCTCGTTGCCGGCCGCCACGGCGTAGGTGACGCCGGACGCTATGGAGTTGCGTACGGCGGTGTCGATCGCGGTGTCGGCGGTGCCGCCGAGGCTCATGTTGGCGACGGCCGGCTTGACCGCGTGGGACGTCACCCAGTCGATGCCCGCGACGACCTGGGCGGTGGTTCCGGAGCCCGAGTTGTTGAGCACCCGCACACCGACGATCCTCGCCTTCTTGGCGACGCCGTACGCCGTGCCGCCGACCGTACCGGCGACGTGCGTGCCGTGGCCGTGGCCGTCCTGGGCGGTGTTGTCGTTGTCGACGGCGTCGTAGCCGTAGGAGGCCCGGCCGCCGAAGTCGGTGTGGCTGATGCGGACACCGGTGTCGATGATGTACGCGGTGACGCCCTCACCGGCGGTGTCGTCGTAGGTGTAGCTCTGGTTCAGCGGAAGGGCTGCCTGGTCGATGCGGTCCAGCCCCCAGGAGGGCGGGTTGGGCTGGGTCGTCTCGATCGAGAAGACCCGGTTCTGGACGACGGAGGCGACGGCCGGATCGGCGGCGAACCGCTTCGCCTCGGCCGCGCTCGCCTCGACGGCGTACCCGTTCAGCGCCTTGTCGTACGTACGCTCGATGGTGGCGCCGTACTCCTTCGCCAGGGCCCTGCCCTCGGCCGAACCGGCCTTCGCGGCGTCCGCGTGGAGCGTCACGATGTAGCTGTCCGCGATCGAGCCGGGCGCGCCCGCGTACTGGACGGAGCCTTCGGGGCCCGCGGCCTGGGCCGGGGGCGCCGAGACGAGACCGCCGACGAGAGCGGCCGAGCCGATACCGACAGCGATCCCGGCAACTCTTCGCCCTACGTTTCGCCGGGCATGACGCAGCACTGCCATCTGAGGGATCCTCCTCGATCGGTGGTGCACGGATGGTGCACGGATGGTGCGCTGGTGGTGCGGCGATGAGACAGGTGCCGTCGTGCACTCACAAGGTGGTGCGGCTCGCACGGGCGCGCGAGGGGCAGGTTCACGCCGTGGTTCGCTCCGGCTTGTTCAGCACGCCGAACCATGCGAACCATGCGCTCAGCCAGAAACATGGCGGCTCTCACAGGCAATGCACAAGAGCCCTGCACGGAGGCAACGCAACTGCCATATGCCAGCCGTGACGCCCCGTCACCGAATCGGGCATCTAACCTGCGGGAATGACTCCCTTGCCGGATTGCTTCTGCCCGGTGGACGGCACGCGCGTCCCCACGGACTCGCTCGCGTGGTGCTGCCCGGTCTGCCGCGGCCCGCTCGACCTGGACTTCGCGCCGACGCCCGCGCCCCTCAAGTCCCTGACGGGCAGGGTCAACTCACTGTGGCGGTACACGGAGTGCCTGCCGCTGCCGGCCCCCTCGGTGTCCCTGGGCGAGGGCCGCACCCCGCTGGTCCCCCTCCGGGAGGGCGTCACGGCCAAACTGGACTTCCTCATGCCGACGCTCTCCTTCAAGGACCGCGGGGCCGTCATGCTCGCCGAGCTGGCCCTGCGGCTGCGGCCCCGGCGGGTCGTCGCGGACAGCAGCGGCAACGCGGGCACGGCCGTCGCCGCGTACTGCGCCCGGGCCAGGCTGTCGTGCACGGTGTACGTGCCCGAGGGCACGTCCGCGAAGAAGCTGGAGCAGATCGCGGCGCACGGGGCCCGGGTGGAGACGGTCCCGGGCGGCCGTGAGGCGACCGCGTCGGCGGCCCGGGAGGCGGCGGACGAGGAGGGCACGTTCTACGCCTCGCACGTCTTCAACCCGTACTTCCTGCACGGCACGAAGACGTACGTCCACGAGGTGTGGGAGGAGCTGGGCGGACGGCTCCCGGAGGTGCTCGTCGTCCCCGTCGGGAACGGCACGCTCCTGCTCGGCGCGGCACTCGCCGTCGCCGAACTGCACGGGGCGGGCCTGATCGACCGCAGACCCGCGCTGTACGCGGTCCAGTCCGCCGCGGTCGCCCCACTCGCCCGCGCCTGGCACGAGGGGGCGGACGACCTGGTCGGGGTCACCCCGGCGGCCCCCACGTTCGCCGAGGGCATCGCGATCCCGCGCCCGCCGAGGGCCCGCCAGATCCTGCGCGCGGTACGGGAGTCGGGCGGCACGTTCCTCACCGTGACGGAGGACCAGATCCGCCACGCGCAGACCGACCTGGCCTCCCAGGGCCTGTACGTGGAACCCACAGCGGCGGCCTGCTGGGCAGCCACCAGAGAGACCCCCCAGACCCCCCGCACAAAGGTGATCCCCCTATGCGGAGCAAACCGAAAGTAGAACTTCACGGGCGCGCACCAAATCAGCGGCGCGACCCTAATAGGGGCGCGGGGAACGGCGCAGTCTTTTCGCTTTTGGCTGTAAGGCGCGCGGACCTGTCAGGGGCGCGGGGAACGGCGCAATCTTTTCGCCTTTCGCCTCAAGGCGCGCGGCCCCGACCAGGGGCGCGGGAAACGGCGCAATCTTTTCGCCTTTCGCCTCAAGGCGCGCGGCCCCAATGGGGGCGCGGGGAACGGCGCACCCCCTCAAGCGCGCGGCGCACAAGCCAACCTCTCCTGCTCCTCCTCCACAATCCGCCGCGCGATCGCCCCGTCGGAGACATCAACCGCGTCAGGCGAAGCCTCAGCCACCTCACTGCGCCGCGCATACGCGTCGAACAACCGCCCCTTGCTCTCAAGGATCCGCAACAGCCGATCATCCACGCTGTCCGCCGCGAGCAACCGATGCACCTGCACCGACCGCACCTGCCCCATCCGATGTGCCCGCGCGACGGCCTGATGCTCCAGCGTCGGCTTGACCTGCGGCTCGCACAGGATCACTACGGACGCGGCCTGCAGATTGAGCCCGACCCCACCCGCCTCGATCTGGCAGAGCAGCACCGCGTGCCCCTCCGCGGCGGCGAACTCGTCGACGAGCTGCTGCCGACGCACCGCCGGCACACCTCCGGCCAACGGCCCCAGCACCACACCCCCACCCCCACCCCACCGGCGCCCCCGTCTCCCAGGGCTCCCTGCACGGCGGCGAGCACGTCCCGGAAGTACGAGAAGACGACGACCTTCAACTCGTTCGCCGCCGCCTCGGTCACCAGCTCACGCAACCGCTGCAGCTTCGCCGACTTCTCCGCGTGCGCGTACGCCGCTCTGCGCATCGCCATGAAATTCCCCGCGGCGACCGCCTCCCGATAGGCGTCCTCGTCGGCCGCGCTGAACTCCTCCCACTCGTCGACCTGAACCAGCGCGGGCAGTTCGGTCAGCACATCCCGCTGATTGCGCCGCAGATAGGCCGGGGCGACGGAGCGGCGGAAGGTGTGCGGCCCGGCGACGGCGTCGCTGCCCTGGATCCTCGGCACCAGATCGGGCTGCAGATAGCGGACGAGCGTACGGAACTCCTCGACACGGTTCTCCATGGGCGTACCCGTGAGGAACAGCACCCGCTCGCAGCGGTTCGTCCAGCGGGCCACCGCCCGGGAACGACGGGCCTCGGGATTCTTCACGTAGTGGGCCTCGTCGACGACGAGCGCGGCGGGCGCGTCCAGCGGATGCGGTTCGGTCTTCTTCGGGTCCGGCAGGCTGTGCAGCACGTCGAAGGTGGTGACCGCGACCCCACCGCGCTCACGCCACTCGGCGTACGCGTCCAGCCGGTCGGGGCCGTGCACGGGCACCGCGCGCAGGGTGCTGCGGGAGCCGATCTCCCGCGTCCAGTTGATCAGTACGCTCGCCGGGCACACCACCAGGAAGTGCCGGTGCCCGTCGGCGGCGAGGTGCGCGAGGACCGCGATGGCCTGGATCGTCTTGCCGAGCCCCATCTCGTCGCCGAGGACGACCCGCCGCTGGGCCAGCGCGAACCGCGCGCCGAAGGACTGGTAGCCGCGCAGCGAGACCCGGCGGTGGGTGTCGTCGAGTCCCTGAGCGTGCACCCGCTCGGCGACCTCCGCCGGCAGAAACCCCTCGGACGCCTCGACGTCGGGGGCGCTGCCGGCGATCTCGGCGAGCTGGCTGTAGTACTCCGCGGACCGCAGCTCGAAGTCCACCCACGCCCCGGCGTCGGACGAGGACTCCCGCAGCAGATCGGTGGAGGCCTGCGTGAGCAGCATCGGTACGCCCTTGGAGACGGCGTCGGCGACGAGTGCGCGCAGCTCGGCCACCGCCGCCAGCGCGCTTACCCGTCCGGCCCTGCCGAGCAGCGCCATCCGCAGCCGCCCGCCGGCCGGCCGTGCCGCCACCAGGAGCGCCGCGAGCCGCCGCTCCAGCGCCTTGGCCGCGTCCACGGCCCGGCGCAGGTCGGGCCCCGCCTCGACGATCCGCCGCAGCGCGATGACAAGTGCCGTGCTCCGTGGCTCCGGATGATCCACGTCGATCCGTACGGACACGGTCTCTTCCAGGGCGCGGGCGATCTGCCGGGCGGCGGCGAGCGCCTGGTCGGCGGTCTGCGCGCCGACTCCCGGAATCTGCCGCAGCTCGTAGCGGCTCGCCTCGAACACCGGCCGTACGCTGCCGAATCCGGCGCCCTCCAGGGCCCCGAGCCGCAGCCGCCCCTCGGTGACGTCCTTCAGCCGGGAAACCGGGATGCCCTCCAGCTCCTGGGCTACCAGTTCGGCGACGAGCGGCGCCAGGGCGGTCCGTACCTGCTCCACCGCGCGGGCGTGGTCGGCGAGCACGTTCCGGGCGAGCCCGCCCAGCCGTTCGCCCCGCGCGATGACCTCGCGCGCCTTGCGCCCCACCGCCACGGGGCCGCCGACAGCCCTCTCGCCCTCCGCCATGACGCCCCTCATACCCCGCCATACCCCGCAGACCCCGATCGAGCGGTCATCCTCGCACGGGGGTACGACAACGGGCCCGGACCGTGCGGCGCGCGGACCACCCGTGGAGCCACGGTCAACTGCGGTCAGACGTGGTCAGACGCGGTCGGTGTCCGCCGGATCCCCCAGGAGGCGCCCGCACTGTGCCGCGAGCTGCGCCATGCCGTAGGCCCGTGCGCTGCGCAGGGCCTCCCGCAACAGGCTCCGCGCCCGGTCCTCGTTGCCGGGACCGCCGACGCCGCGCAGCGCGCGGGCCTCGGCCAGCCTGAGCCGGGCCAGTTCCGGCTGCGACGAACGGGCCGGTACGGCGCCCTGCCGGAAATGGCCGAGCGCGGCCTGCGGCTCCCCGGCGGCCAGCGCCAGCAGGCCGCGCGCCCGCGCGGTCGAGCCGACCAGCACGGTGGGCCAGCCGGCGAGCGCGATCTGCTGTCCGTCGTGCGGCGCCAACCGCTCGCGCAGTCCCGGCAGCAGCTCCCTCAGCCGATCCTCGTATCCCCCCTGGATGTCCAGGGCCGCGCAGACCTCGGCGAGTACGACGAGGGTGGGCACCGCCCAGCCGGAGGGCGGGAAGCGGCTGAAGGCGACGGTGTCGGCGGCGAAGCCCGCCAGCAGGTCCGCTCCCTCGGCGTGCTGTCCCGTCTCGCAGAGGGCGAGCGCGAGGCCGGCCCGCCAGATGGGGAAGTAGGCGTGCCGTTCGACGTCCTCGGCCAGGTCCGAGGTGAACAGCTCCGCCATCCGGCCCTGTTCGCGCAGCAGCCAGAAGGCCTGGCCGAGCCGGGTCTGGCGCAGGGCGTCGGCGGGTACCGCCAGATCGGTGTGCAGTCCTTCGATGTACTTCGGCGACTCGCCGAGGATCCAGTCCGCCGCCACGTCGAACCTGCCGTGCCACAGGTCGAGCAGGGCGTCCAGGGTGTGCCGCTGCCAGGTGACGAGGACGCTGCGGGTGTCGGCGGCGTACTTGCGGTACTGGCTCGCGGTGGCCAGTGCGCTGTAGACCCTGCCGGTGCGCAGCTGGTCGATGACGAGGGCCATGAGCGCCTCGCCGTGGAAGTAGGGTGAGTCGAGCCGGACGGCGGCGGCGTGCAGTCGCTGGGACAGTGCCAGGGCGTCGGCCGCCGGTGCGAAGTCGTAGCGCGCCCAGCGGCATTCGGTGAGCACTTCGCAGCGCACCTCGTCGTCCCGAACGTCCCTGCCCTCCCGGACGTCTCTGCTGTCCCTGCTGTCCCTGCTGTCCCTGCTGTCCCTGCTGTCCCTGCCGGCCGCCGATAATCGGCTCAGGGTGTCGGCGGCGAGTCCGGCCCCTTCCTCGGGGCCCACCCGGCCGGCGGCGGTGTCCTCGCTGACCGCCATGGCCACCTTCTTGGCCAGGTGCGCGGTGAGGCGCAGCCGCAGGCCCACGGCCTCGGCCCCGCCGTCGGCCTGTAACTCGGCGAGGCTGTTCCTGATCAGATGCAGCAGTTCGTGGTCGACCTGCCCGGGGTCCGACCAGCGGCGGGCCATCCGGATCACGGCCTCGGCCTGGGCCCGGGGATCCTCCGCGGCACCGTGCAGCGCGGCCCGGTAGAGACGGTCGGCCTCCCGCATGTCACCGGTGGTGTGGCTCAGGTCGCCGCGTCTGAGCAGCCGGTCGAACTCCTGGCGCCGCTGGGCACCGGCCCGCGACGCGTGACCTCCGCCGGCCGGCCGGGCCGTCCGTCTGCCGGACCCGGTCCTGGCCGGCCTCGGTAAGGAGTCCGGGCTCGGCGCGGCCAGGTCCGTCAACGCCCCGTTGGCCTCCAGCACCTGGTCGCACAGCTGTGCCAGCTCCACGGACGCTCGTCGCTGACCGGTCTCGACCCGGCTCAGGAAGCTGCGGCTGCAGTGCACCTTGTGGGCCAGTTCGCTGAGCGACAGTCCTGCCGCGACCCGGCGGCGGCGCAGCTCGGCACCCAGGGCGTTGTCCTCGATCGTCATCCCCCCAACAGTCCGCTGCCCGCCCCGTGTTGCCAAAAGCGCGCTGGCAACAGCAGACCACTCCACATCGCCGCGGAAACGTACGAACCTGTCCGTGCGGAGCCTATCGGGAGCGAGGGCTTGGTCACCGGCAGACAGGAGCACTGGCCATCGGCGGCACGAGCGTGCGCGCACGGTGTCGCCCCGGCCCTGTCGAACGGTGCCGGTGACCCGCACAGGTGCGGCCTGCCCGGACGGGCCGCACGAGTTCGTCGCCGACGGGCGCTCTTTGGGGGAAGAGGCCCGTCGGTGACGTCCTGTCCAACCTGGGGCCGCAAGTGGGGGGCAGGGCGCATTCGGTCCGGGGCGCACCGGGGGGGCGCTCCGGACCAGCTCGTATGCCCGGCCCCGGCCGCCGTCTCCACGCGCACGGCTTCGGCCGTACGCGTACGGCGTCATCTCCGGGCGCACAGCCTCGGCTCCACGTGCACGCCGACGGCGATACACGCACGCTGTCGGCTATACGCGTATTCGGGCCTCGCGGGGCCTGCGGAACGCGAAGGCCGCGGCCACTCCGCCCAGCAGTCCGAAGAGATGTCCCTGCCAGCTGACTCCGGTCGCCGTCGGCAGGACGCCCCACAGGATCGAGCCGTACACCGCGCCGACGAGCAGTCCCACGATCACGTCACCGATGCGGCGGTCCACGAAGCCCCGTACCACCAGATAGCCGAAGAGGCCGAACACGACGCCGGACGCGCCCGCGGTCAGGGAGTGGGCGGGCGCGGTGAGCCAGACGCCCAGGCCGCTGACGAGGATCGTCACCGTGACGACGGCGAGGAAGCGGCGGATGCCGGACAGCGCGGCCAGGAAGCCGAGGACGAGCAGCGGCAGGCTGTTCGCCGCGAGATGGTCGAAGCCGAAGTGCAGGAAGGCGGCGGGCACGATGTCACGCAGCTCGCCGAACTCGCGCGGGCTGATGCCGAACGTGTCCAGGGCATGGCCGCTCGCCGCGTCGATGCCTTCGAGCACCCACAGCAGGGCGACCCAGCCGCCGGTCAGCAGGGCCGCGCTCCTTGCCCGCTCACCGCGCGACAGCGGAGCGGGAGGGCCCACGCCCTGCCGTTCGTACGCCATGGAATCCCCCCGACGGTCCTTTGCCGTTCCCCTGCCGGTCCCTGTGTACCGCTCAACGCGCGGCGGGCCCCGCCCGGTTCCCACCGCGGGGGAAAAGGCACGTCCGCCGCCATCGCGGATCTGTCCCCCGTCCGAGCTACGCGCAGGTGTCCACCGGACGGTGACGATTCCCGGCCGCCGGATCCATAGCTTTCTGCACAGCCCGCGGCACTCGGCCGCGGCTCAGGTGTGGGAGTCCTCATGAGGTTCGTCTGGCAGCTCGTGGCCGTCGTCGCGGTCGCCTTCGTCGGTGGTCAGGGGGTCACGGCGGCGGACGGCGAACCGTGGCTCCAACTGGCCATCGGCATACCGGCAGCGGTCCTCGCGGTGTACGTCTACCGGTGGGTGGTGGGGCGGACCGAGCGGCGGCCGGTCACCGAACTGGATCTGGAGCAAGCGCCCGCCGCGCTGGGCCGCGGAACGCTGATCGGCGCCGCGCTGTTCACCGCCGTCATGGTCAACCTCTTCACCTCCGGGTACTACGACGTCGACGGGATCGACTCGCGGTCGGGCGCGATGGGCCTGCTCGGTTTCATGGCCGCCGCCGCGGTGACGGAGGAACTGATGTTCCGCGGCGTCCTGTTCCGTATCGCCGAGGAGCGCATCGGCACCTGGATCGCCCTGGTGCTGACCGGCACGCTCTTCGGCCTGTCCCACCTGCTCAACCCCAACGCCAGTGCGTGGGGCGCCGCCGCCATCGCCATCGAGGCGGGCGGCATGCTCACCGCCGCGTACGTCGCCACCCGCTCGCTGTGGCTGCCCATCGGCCTGCACTTCGGCTGGAACTTCGCCGCGTCCGGCGTCTTCAGTACCGAGGTCTCGGGCAACGACACCCCTCCCGGGCTGCTGGACTCCTCCATGTCGGGCCCGTCCCTGCTCACCGGCGGCGACTTCGGCCCGGAGGGAAGCGTGTACGCGGTGCTGTTCTGCGTGCTGGCGACGATCGTGCTCATGTGGCTCGCCCACCGGCGCGGCCATGTGGTGCCGCGTCGCAGCCGTGCCGGGCGCGTCGAGGCCACCGCTACACTCCCCCGATGATCACTCCCCCGATCATCGGGACCGTCACTCTGCGGCGGGCCCTGAACCGGTGGCCCGCCCTGGTCCGGCGGCGGGCCCCGCAGTGGTGGCGCCATGCCGATGTGACCGTCCGGGACCTTCCGCTCGGGCTGCTGCTGTTCGCCGTCTCGTTCGTACCGGAGTCCCACGGGACGCAGATCGGTGGTCTGCCGACCCGTCCCCTGGACGCCCAGGCCCTTCTGGTCCTCGCCCTCCAGAGCTTCCCGCTCGTCGTGCGCCGCCGCCGGCCGGCCGTCTGCCTCGCCCTGGTGTCGGCGGGGTTCGCCGTCGACCAGCTCCTCGGTTACCACTCGTTCGCGAGCACCGCCCTGCCGATCGCCCTGCTGAGCGCGGGCGCCCACCTGGAACAGCGTCGCCGTACCGTCGCGATCGTCTTCTCCGTGGCGTACGTGCCCCTGGCGGTCGCGTTCGCCCGGCTCGATCCGGGCGAGCCGCCGAGCGAACTCGTGACGTTCTATCTGTCGATGGTCCTGGCATGGGGCCTGGGGTCGTGGCTGCGCTCGACCCGGGTCGCGGACAGCGAACACCGGCTCCGTATCGCCGAGGAGACCCGGACCGCCGAACGCACCCGTATCGCCCGGGAGTTGCACGACGTCGTGACCCATCATGTGACGGCGATGGTCGTGCAGGCGGAGGCCGCGCGCTATCTCACCGCCTCGCCCGAGCGCCTCGACCGGTCCCTGACCGCCGTCACCGACACCGGCCGGCGGGCCATCGCCGATCTGCGGCATCTGCTCGACCTGCTCAACCCCGACCACGGCACCGGTCACGCCGCGGAAGCAAGGACGCCGCCCGTGGGCAGGCTGCTCACGCTCGTGGAACAGACGCGGCTGGCCGGGCAGCCGGTGGAGTTCACCGAGGAGGGCACCCCGGCGGAGTCGACCGGCAGCGCCGATCTCGTGGCCTTCCGGGTCGTGCAGGAGGCCCTGACCAACGCCCTCAAATACGCTCACGGCAGCCGGACCTCGGTTCGGGTACGGCACGCCCAGAAGGAGATCATCGTGGAGGTCACCACGGACGGTTCCGGCTCGGGGGCCGGGTCCCCCGGCGGGAGCGGGCGGGGCCTCGCCGGTCTCCGCGAGCGGGTCGACGTACTGGGCGGCGAATTCAGCGCGGGCCGGGCGACCGCCGGCGGCTTCGTCGTCCGGGCGCGCATACCCGCCGGGAGCCCTTCGTGACCACGCCCGGGACCACCTCCGCGACCGCACCGATCCGGGTCCTGGTCTGCGACGACCAGGTGCTGATCCGCACCGGCCTGGTGACGATCATCGACGCGCAGCCCGACCTGGAGGTGGCGGGCGAGTGCGGGGACGGACAGGCCGCGGTCGACCTCGCCGCCCGGGTGCGCCCGGACGTCGTGGTGATGGACGTCCGCATGCCGGTGCTCGACGGCATCGAGGCCACCCGCCTGCTGGCCGGCGCCGGGGTGCCGCACCCCGTCAAGGTACTCGTGGTGACCACGTTCAACCTGGACGAGTACGTGTACGAGGCGCTGCGCGCGGGCGCGAGCGGTTTCCTGCTCAAGGACGCTCCCCCGGCCCAGCTCCTGCACGGGATCAGGACCGTGGGCGCCGGCGCGGCCCTGCTGGACCCCGAGGTGACCCGCCGCCTCGTGGGCCGTTACGCCGCCCGCATCCGCCCCGCCGACGGCGGCGCCCCGCAGGACATCCCGCTGACGCCGCGTGAGCTGGAGGTGCTGCGCCTGATCGCGAACGGCTTCTCCAACAGCGAGATCGCCGCGACGCTCGTGATCAGTCCGGAAACGGTCAAGACCTTCGTCTCCCGCATCCTGGCGAAGCTCAATCTCCGCGACCGGGTGCAGGCGGTGGTGTACGCGTACCGCCAGGGACTGGTGACCTGACCGGCCTCCGCGGCCCCGCGCCGCTCAGGACGCGGCGGACGTCCCCGCGGACCGAGGCTGGTGGCGGGTGAAGACGCGACCCCGGCGCCTGGCCGTCCGCAGGAACACGACCGTGGGAACGGCGCAGACGAGGATCGCGAAGACGCCGGCCTCCGGGCCGAAGCCGCCGCCGGTGATCGCCTCGGGGCCGGACAGCACACCGTGGAGCAGACCGGCGGGCATGTCGTCGTTGCCGGAGACCGTGACGCCGAAGATGCCGCTCAGGGCGAAGTTCCAGCCGAAGTGCAGGCCGATCGGCATCCACAGGGTGCGGGTGGCCGCGTAACAGGCGCCGAGCATCAGGCCGGCCTCGACGGCGATGGCCAGCGCGCCCCACACGGTGGCGTCGGAGTTGGCCAGGTGCAGGCCGCCGAAGAGCAGGCCCGAGATCACCATCGCGCCCCAGGTGCCGGTGAGTTCCTCGACGAGGCGGAAGACGATGCCGCGGAAGAGGAGTTCCTCGACGACCGCGACCCCGGCCATCATGCCGAGGACGGTCAGGGCACCGCCGACGGCCACCCCGCCCTTCGTGCCGTAGCCGCCGAACAGGGCGATCAGCGCGAGCGTCACGGCGAAGAGTCCGAGGCCGACGGCGACACCGACTCGCAGGCCGGACCCGGCGGCGGCGGTGTCCAGCTCGGTGGCGGGACGCTGTTCGAGGAACCGTACCGCCGCCGCGTAGACCGTGAGGGCGATCAGCACGGATACGGCGCCGACCAGCAGGGACAGCACCGGGTTGTCGCCCGCCGCGCTCCTCATCCTCGCGGCGAGGCCCGTCACCAGGACGAACAGCACCACCAGCACCGCCAGCCGCGCCCCGGCCGGCCACACGCGGCGCGTGGGCTCGAAGCGCGACTGCGTGTACTGGTGCTCGACCCACCGCACGGCCCGCGTGTTCCTGAGAGACATCAGATCTTCCCCTCCTCGACCGGCGGCCCGGCCGCCCCCTCGTCGAGAGGAACGCTATGAGGAGGGGGCACCCCGGAACGTCCCGCCGAGGTGGGCATCGCTTGTCGCTCACGTGGGGGACATCGGGTCGTACGGGCGTCGCGGCCGGCCGTCAGAGCTGGTTCTCACCGCCGTCGACGTAGAGGTTGGCTCCGAGGATGAAGCCGCTCTGCCCGGAGGCGAGGCCCGCTCCTGCGCCGGCCGGTCAGGAACACGTGCGCGCCCTCCGGGAGCACCAGACAGCGAAACGCCCCCTGACCCGCGCGAAGGCGGGCCGGGGGGCGGTGCGAAACGGGCGACGCCGAGGGGGCGACGCACAGGGGGACTAGACGTTGAAGCGGAACTCCACCACGTCGCCGTCCTGCATCACGTAGTCCTTGCCCTCCATGCGGGCCTTGCCCTTGGCTCGGGACTCCGCGATCGAGCCCATCTCCACCAGGTCCTCGAAGGAGATGACCTCCGCCTTGATGAAGCCCTTCTGGAAGTCGGTGTGGATGACCCCGGCGGCCTCGGGGGCGGTCGCGCCCTTCTTGATGGTCCAGGCGCGGGATTCCTTCGGGCCGGCCGTGAGGTAGGTCTGCAGGCCGAGGGTGTTGAAGCCGACGTGCGCGAGCCTGGCCAGACCCGGCTCCTCCACGCCGACCGACTGGAGGAGTTCCATGGCCTCGTCGTCGTCGAGCTCCGCGAGGTCCGACTCCAGCTTGGCGTTGAGGAAGATCGCCTCGGCCGGGGCGACCAGGGCGCTCTGCTCGGCCTTGAACGCGTCGTCGGTCAGTTCGTCCTCGTCGACGTTGAAGACGTACAGGAACGGCTTGACCGTGAGCAGGTGCAGGTCGTGGAGCAGTGCCTCCTGGTCCGAGCCCTGGGTGATGCCCGCCGCGAACAGCGTCTGACCCGCGTCCAGGATCTCCTTCGCCGCCTCGATCGCGGTCACCTTCGCCACGACGTCCTTCTTGATCCGCGACTCCCGCTGGAGGCGCGGCAGGACCTTCTCGATGGTCTGCAGGTCCGCGAGGATCAGCTCGGTGTTGATCGTCTCGATGTCGTCCTTCGGCGAGACCTTGCCGTCCACGTGCACGACGTTCTCGTCCTTGAAGGCGCGGATGACCTGGCAGATCGCGTCCGACTCGCGGATGTTCGCGAGGAACTTGTTGCCCAGGCCCTCGCCCTCGCTCGCACCGCGCACGATGCCCGCGATGTCGACGAAGTCCACGGTGGCGGGCAGGATCTTCTGCGAACCGAAGATCTCCGCCAGCTTGGCCAGCCGGGCGTCGGGGACACCGACCACGCCCACGTTCGGCTCGATCGTGGCGAACGGGTAGTTGGCCGCCAGCACGTCGTTCTTGGTCAGGGCGTTGAAAAGGGTCGACTTGCCGACATTCGGCAGACCGACGATTCCGATCGTGAGCGACACGTTGCGACTTCCCGTACGTGAGGGTGTGGGGCGAGGACTGGGCCAGGAGGGTGCTCGGGCCGATCCACCAGTCTACGGCGTGCCGCGCCTCGCACCGGCGACGTATCGAACGCTTGGCCAAGGTCGGCCAAAGCGCGTGTCTAGGGGGGCATTCCGCACATAACCCGACCTAAGTTGGACCAGTGGAGCAACACAGGACGCGTCCTCCCCAGTCACAGCCGTCGCGAGGCGGCTCGTCCCTTCCCCCGCAGGCCGGGCGGGGCGGTGCCCGTACGGCCCGGCAGGCCGGGGCCGGTGTCCCGCGTACCGCGATGTCCGTCTCACCGCTCGTGCAGGCGGTACGCCGGTTTCCCAACCCCCGGCTCACCGGGCTGGGCAGCGGGCTGTTCTGCGCCGCGTCGATGTTCGCGCTGGCCTGTCTGATCCAGTTGCTGTTCGGGGCGTCGCTCGTCGTCTACGGAGTGCTGTTCCTGCCGGTCTGCGTACTGACCGCGGTGTGGGTACGGCGGGCCGACCTCGTCACCGCGGTCGTCGCCGTGCCGATCGCCTTCGCCGTCGGCCTCCTGCCCATCGCCGACAGCGAGGGCGGCTTCGGCGGCCGGCTGATGGGCCTCGTCACCGCCCTCGCGATGCACGCGGGGTGGTTGTACGGGGGGACCCTGGTGGCCGGGGTCATCGTGACCGTGCGCAAGGCGCGGATGATGACGCGGAAGGCCGCGCAGCGGCGGCGGGCGGTCTGACTGCCCGCGTGGAGATCTCACTGCCCAGCTGGGCGGAGGTTCCGAATCTGCGGGCCGGTGAGGGCTGGCCGCGCAGTTCCCCGCGCCCCTGGATGGGGCGGGCTGCGCGGGTGGGGAGGGTCCGGCGGTCAGGCCCTTTGCGCCGCCCGCATCGCCGCGCCCACGATTCCCGCGTTGTTCTGCAGCTGGGCCGGCACGATCTCCGCCTTGATGCCCTCGATCAGCGGCAGGAACTTCTGCGACTTGCGGCTGACTCCGCCGCCGATGATGAACAGCTCGGGCGAGAAGAGCATCTCCACATGGGCGAGGTACTTCTGGACGCGGTGCGCCCAGTGCTCCCAGGAGAGGTCGTGGTCCTCCTTGGCCTTCGTGGAGGCGTGCTTCTCCGCGTCGTGGCCGTTCAGTTCGAGGTGGCCCAGCTCCGTGTTCGGGACGAGGGCGCCGTCCACGAAGAGGGCGCTGCCGATCCCCGTACCGAACGTGAGGAGGAAGACCGTGCCCTTGCGGCCCTTGCCCGCGCCGAACTGCATCTCGGCGACGCCCGCCGCGTCCGCGTCGTTCAGGACGGTCACCGGCAGGCCGCCCAGCCGGTCGCCGAGCAGGGCGCGCGCGTCGGTGTCGATCCAGTCCTTGTCCACGTTGGCCGCCGTGCGGATCGTGGAACCGCCGGTGACCACGCCCGGGAAGGTGATGCCGACCGGGCCGGTCCAGCCGAAGTGACCGACGACCTCCTTCACCCCGTCCGCCACCGCGTCGGGTGTCGACGGCTGCGGCGTGAGCACCTTGTAGCGCTCCTCCGCCAGGTCGCCCTTGTCCAGGTCCACGGGAGCGCCCTTGATCCCTGAACCACCGATGTCCACGCCGAAGATCTGCATGGCTCTACGTTACGTCGTGGGACGGACAGTCACTCGCCCGAGGGGGTGGTTCCGGTGCGCTGCGCCACCAGGGCCGCCGCCTCCGCGCGCAGGTCACGGCGCAGCTCCTTGGGCAGCGAGAACGTGATGGACTCCTCGGCCGCCTTGACGAGTTCGACGTCCTCGTAACCGTGGGTGGTGAGGTACTCCAGGACCTGCTCGACGAGGATCTCCGGCACCGAGGCCCCGGAGGTGACGCCTACCGTGGAGACGCCCTCGAACCAGCTGTCGTCGATCTCGTCGGCGAAGTCCACGAGGTACGCCTCCCGCGCGCCCGCGAGCTTGGCGACCTCGACGAGCCGTACGGAGTTGGACGAGTTGCGCGAGCCGACGACGATGACGAGGTCGGCCTGCTCGCCCATCTGCTTCACCGCGAGCTGGCGGTTCTGCGTGGCGTAGCAGATGTCGTCGCTCGGCGGGGAGATGAGCTGCGGGAACTTCTCCTTGAGCGCGTCCACCGTCTCCATGGTCTCGTCGACCGACAGCGTCGTCTGGGAGAGCCAGACGACCCGGGAGGGGTCGCGGACCTCGACCTTCGCCACGTCTTTGGGGCCGTCGACCAGCGTGATGTGGTCGGGTGCCTCTCCGGACGTGCCGATGACCTCCTCGTGGCCCTCGTGGCCGATGAGGAGGATGTCGTAGTCGTCGTCCGCGAACCGGACGGCTTCCTTGTGGACCTTGGTGACCAGCGGACACGTCGCGTCGATGGTGGCGAGCTTGCCCGCCGCGGCCTCGTCGTGGACGACCGGGGCGACGCCGTGCGCCGAGAACATGACGATGGACCCCTCGGGGACCTCCGCCGTCCGCTCGACGAAGATCGCGCCCTTCTTCTCCAGGGTCTGCACGACGTACTTGTTGTGGACGATCTCGTGGCGGACGTAGATCGGGGCCCCGTACTGCTCCAGGGCCTTCTCGACGGCGATCACGGCACGGTCGACGCCCGCGCAGTAGCCCCGGGGGGCGGCGAGCAGGACACGGCGGCCAGTCGAAGCAGTCATGCGTCCCATCGTAAGGGTGCGCCCGACAGGTCGGAGATCACGTCCGCGGGGAGACTGGCCGGGGGCGGGGAGCTGAAAGGGGGCGCAGGCGGCACGACTTTTCGGGAGGCATGGATGTCCGGTACGGATTCACCGGCCCGCGCGGCCGACGGCGGACAGGGCCTGCGGCGCAGTCTCGGCTTCCGCGACCTGGTCGTGTACGGGCTGCTGTTCATCGCCCCCATGGCACCGGTCGGTGTCTACGGGACCCTCGACGCCAGGTCGCACGGGGCGGTCGCGCTGGTCTATCTGGTCGCCACGGTCGCGATGGCGTTCACCGCGTTCAGTTACGCGCAGATGGTGCGGGTCGTCCCGCAGGCGGGTTCGGTGTTCGCCTACGCGCGCGTGGGGCTCGGAAAGGAGGCCGGGTTCGTCGCCGGGTGGATGGCGATGCTGGACTACCTGCTCATCCCGGCGGTGGCGTACCTCTTCTCCGGGATCGCGATGAACTCGCTGGTCCCGGGCGTCTCACGGTGGGTGTGGACGGCGCTCGCGGTCGCCGTGACGACCCTGCTGAACCTGTGGGGCGTACGGGTCGCGGCGCGCGTCGGTTTCCTGGTGCTCGCGATGGAGATCGTGGTCCTCCTCGTCTTCTTCGTGTCGGCGGTCGTCGTCCTCGCGCGCGACGGGGCGCAGCGGGGGTGGCTGTCGCCGTTGTCCGGAGACGGCTCCCAGGGGGCGTTCGCGCTGTCCGCGGTCCTCGGAGCGGTGTCGATCGCGGTGCTTTCGTATCTCGGCTTCGACGCGATCGCCTCCTTCGCGGAGGAGGTCACCGGCGGCTCGGAGAAGGTCGCCAGGGCGGTGCTGTTCTGTCTCGCGCTCGCCGGGGTGCTGTTCATCGCGCAGACGTACCTCGTCGCGCTGCTGGAGCCGATGTCGTCGGCGCGGCTCGCCGACGATCCGGTCAGGCAGGGGTCCGCCTTCTACGACGCCGTGGACGCCTCGGTCGGCACGTGGCTGCACGACCTGGTGGCCGTCAGCAAGGCGATCGGGGCGGCGTTCGCGGCGCTGGCCGGGCAGGCGGCGGCCGGGCGGCTGCTGTTCGCGATGTCCCGGGAGCGGCGGCTGCCGCGGGCGCTGTCGAGGACGGACTCCGGGGTGCCGCGGGCGGCGCTGCTCTGCGCGGCCGTCATCACGCTGGTGGCCGCGGTGTGGGCGGCGCGGCGCGCCGACGGGATGGACCGGCTGGTGTCGGTGGTCGACGTGGGCGCGCTGACCGCGTTCACGCTGCTGCACGCGAGCGTGGTGGGGTGGTTCGCCGTGCGGCGGCGTGGGGTGGTGGTGTGGTGGCGGCACGTGGTGGTGCCCGTGGTGGGGGCGGGGATCACGATGCTGGTGATCTTCGAGGCGTCGGGGGTGGCGCAGGTGGTGGGGGGCGTGTGGTTCTTGGTGGGGATGGGTGTGCTGGTCGCTCAGCGGGTGTCCGCGTCCGGCTGAGCCGGCCTTTTTCCTCGCCCCCGCCGCCCCTACCCGTCCCGTCCCCGGGGCTGCGCCCCTTGCCCCCTTCGAATGGGTGCGGCCCCGCTGAGGTTGCCCGCGCCGTTCCCCGCGCCCCTCGGGGGAGGGGCTACGCTCCGTCCCACCCGGGCACGAGTCCCCGGACGTGTCAGAGGGTGCCGTTACGCTCGGGATATGGCTCTCAATACGTCCGCCGACGCCCCCCTCCCCGTCGGCGAGGTGTCGCGGCTCATCGGGGGATGGATCGACCGGCTCGGCGCGGTGTGGGTCGAGGGGCAGATCACCCAGTTGTCGCGCCGCCCGGGCGCCGGCGTCGTCTTCCTGACGCTGCGCGACCCGTCGCACGACATCTCCGTGGGCGTGACCTGCTACCGGAAGGTGTTCGACGCCGTCGCCGACGTGGTGAGCGAGGGCGCCCGCGTCGTCGTCCACGCGAAACCCGAGTGGTACGCGCCGCGCGGCCAGCTGTCCCTGCGGGCCGTCGAGATCAAACCGGTCGGCGTCGGCGAACTGCTCGCCCGCCTGGAGCAGTTGAAGAAGTCCCTGGCCGCCGAAGGCCTGTTCGCCGTCGAGCGCAAGAAGCCTCTCCCGTTCCTGCCCCAGCTCGTCGGGCTGGTCACCGGCCGCGCCTCCGCCGCCGAGCGGGACGTCCTGGAGAACGCCCGCCACCGCTGGCCCGCCGTCCGCTTCGAGGTGCGCAATGTCGCCGTACAGGGCGTCCACGCGGTTCCGCAGGTCGTCCAGGCGGTCAAGGACCTGGACGCGCTCGACGACGTCGACGTGATCATCGTGGCGCGCGGCGGCGGCAGCGTGGAGGACCTGCTCCCCTTCTCGGACGAGCAGCTCGTCCGGGCGGTCGCGGCCTGCCGTACGCCGGTCGTGTCGGCCATCGGTCACGAGCCCGACAACCCGCTCCTGGACCACGTGGCCGACCTGCGCGCCTCCACCCCCACGGACGCCGCCAAGAAGGTCGTACCGGACGTCGGGGAGGAGTACGAGCGGGTCCAGTTCCTGCGGGACCGTGCCCGCCGGTGCGTCGGCTCCTTCATCGAGCGCGAGGAGCGGGGGCTCGCTCAGGCGCTGGCCCGCCCCTCGATAGAGGATCCGCACCGGATGGTGGACGAGCGCGCCGACCACGTCGCCGCGCTCCTGGACCGCGGTCGCCGCACGCTCGGCCATCTCCTGGACCGGGCCGACTCGGAACTGACCCACACCCACGCGCGCGTGGTGGCGCTCTCCCCCGCCGCGACCCTGAAGCGGGGGTACGCGGTCCTGCAGACGTCCGACGGCCACGCCGTCCGGTCCCCGGACGAGGTGACGGCGGACGAGAGCCTGCGGGCGCGGGTCGCCGAGGGCGAGTTCACGGTACGAGTCGATGTCTGAGGCAGACCCTAGGGTGGACGCATGACCAGCAGGACCGGCACGGCCGGCACGACGGACGAGGCGCTCGGGTACGAGCAGGCGCGGGACGAGCTCATCGAGGTCGTACGCCGACTGGAGACGGGCGGCACGACGCTTGAGGAGTCGCTCGCCCTGTGGGAGCGCGGCGAGGAGCTGGCCAAGGTGTGCCGGCGATGGCTGGACGGCGCCCGCGCCCGCCTTGACGCGGCCCTGGCGGAGGAGGAGCGGGGCGAGTCGGCGGCGGACGCCGGTTCCAGCTCCTCCGGCTCCGGCTCCGGCTCCGAGTAGGGGCTCATGCGGGCCGACGCCGGTTCCCGGCGGGCGTCGGTTCCCGGCGGGCGTCTGCGTGTGCCGCCTCGCGAAGTAATTGGTCTGGCCATGGATATGTGAAGCGGATCACGCTGGTCCATTTTTGGTTGAAACTTAAACCTAATCGGCGTAACGTCGTGAACGTCAGCCGATCCCCCGGGATCCGACGCACGTACCGAGAAGGTTTTGCTTCATGTCTCTCGTCCTTGACCCCGCCGCCCAGGACCTGCTGTTCCGCGAGGCCCGCACCGCCAACGCCTTCACCGACGAGCCGGTGACCGACGAGCAGGTGCAGGCGATCTACGACCTGGTCAAGTACGGCCCGACCGCCTTCAACCAGTCGCCGCTGCGCATCACCCTGGTCCGCTCCCCCGAGGCCCGCGAGCGCCTGGTGCGGCACATGGCCGAGGGCAACCAGCCGAAGACGGCCTCCGCCCCGCTCGTCGCGATCCTCTCCGCGGACAACGAGTTCCACGAGGAGCTGCCGGCCCTTCTCCCGCACTTCCCGCAGGCCAAGGACCTCTTCTTCGCCGAGCGCCCGGCCCGTGAGGGTGCCGCCGCGCTCAACGCCGCGCTGCAGGCCGCGTACTTCATCATCGGCGTCCGTGCCGCCGGCCTGGCGGCCGGTCCGATGACGGGCTTCGACTTCGCGGGCGTCCAGAAGGAGTTCCTCGACGGCGACCACACCCCGCTGATGGTGGTCAACATCGGCCGGCCCGCCGAGGACGCCTGGTTCCCGCGCTCCCCGCGCCTTGAGGCCGACCAGGTCATCACGACCGTCTGAGAGCGGCAGGACAGGACACATGCGAGAGGCCCCCAGCATCGCTGGGGGCCTCTCGCATGCGTCCTGTCCGGGTCTGCTCATGACGTTCCGAGCGACTCCGCCATCTTCGTCAGCCCGGCGAACGATGCCGTTCCGGTGACCACGGTCGTGGAGTTCTTCTCCCAGAGCACGAGGGCGTCGTACTTCGCGCCCTTGTAGCGCTTCCAGGACTTCTCGCCGATGCGCTGGGTGACGTTCGTCTCCTCGGCGCCCTGCGTGGCGTCGCCGATGAACGTGACCGGCTTCTGAGTGGACTGCTCGATCGCCACGTACTCCCCGTCGGGGTCGTGGAACCCGAGGTGCCACGCGTCGAAGTCGTCTCCGCGGAACCGCACCGAGGTCGCCTTCCACTCCTTGGACAGCCCCTCGGGCGCCGCCACCGGATACGGGGCCGCACGCCGTGCCGTGAGGAGCTCCACGCGGTAGTCGACCCGTTCGAGAGGGGGCTCCGAGTCGTCCTTCGGGATGAAGACGTAGATGAAGCCCGCGACGATGCCGATCAGGCCCAGGGACAGCACCATGTCCCGGACCGACTGCTTGCCATTTCTGCCTGCCACTCCCCCATCGTCGCAGGTGTACTGCCCCGCTCATCCGTGGGGCCCCCTGCTCATTTTGTCGGACTGAGGATAGAGTCGGCCCCAACCCTCATCCGGCCGTCGCCGTATCAGAAAGGTGCGCTCCGATGACCGAGCATCACTTGCCGTCCGAACTAGAGGTCCCCTCCGAGGCCCCCGACCGCAACCTCGCCCTTGAGCTCGTCCGGGTCACCGAGGCCGCCGCGATGGCCGCAGGCCGCTGGGTCGGCCGCGGCGACAAGAACGGCGCCGACGGCGCGGCCGTCCGGGCCATGCGGACCCTCGTCTCCACCGTCTCGATGAACGGCGTCGTCGTCATCGGGGAGGGCGAGAAGGACGAGGCCCCGATGCTCTTCAACGGGGAGAACGTCGGCGACGGGACGGGTCCCGCGTGCGACATCGCCGTCGACCCGATCGACGGGACGACCCTCGCCGCGGCGGGCATGACCAACGCGATCGCCGTGCTGGCCGCCGCCGACCGCGGCACGATGTTCGACCCGTCCGCGGTGTTCTACATGGACAAGCTGGTCACCGGGCCCGAGGCCGCCGACTTCGTCGACATCAACGCCCCGGTGTCGGTGAACATCCGCCGGGTCGCCAAGGCCAAGCGCGTCACGCCCGAGGACGTCACGGTCGTCATCCTCGACCGGCCGCGGCACGACGGCATCATCAAGGAGATCCGGGAGACCGGCGCGCGCATCAAGCTCATCTCCGACGGTGACGTCGCCGGCTCGATCCTGGCGCTGCGCGAGGGCACGGGCATCGACCTGCTGCTCGGCATCGGCGGTACGCCCGAGGGCATCATCTCGGCCTGCGCGGTGAAGTGCCTCGGCGGCACGATCCAGGGGAAGTTGTGGCCCAAGGACGACGAGGAGCGGGCTCGGGCCGTGGACGCGGGGCATGACCTGGACCGGGTGCTGCTCACGGATGACCTGGTGTCCGGGGAGAACGTCTTCTTCGTGGCGACGGGGATCACCGACGGGGAGTTGCTGCGGGGGGTTCGGTATCGGTCCGAGACCGCGACCACCGACTCGATCGTGATGCGGTCCAAGTCGGGGACGGTTCGGCAGATCAGCTCTGAGCACAGGCTTGCGAAGTTGCGGGCCTATAGCGCAATCGACTTCGACCGGGCGAAGTAGGTTTCACTCGGGGCGCGAGGGGGTGGTTGCGCCGTTCCCCGCGCCCCTCGAGAGCAGGCCGTGGACAGGTGCGGGTCCGCCGGGGCTGAGCGCGCAGTTCCCCGCGCCCCCTGTGGGGGCCGCCCGCCGATATCTGCGGGTCGGTCGTTGTCGAGCGCGCAGTTCCCCGCGCCCCTGAAAGACAACTGCCGCCCCGCCGGGGCTTAGTGCGCAGTTCCCCGCGCCCCTTAGAGGGCTGGGGTGGGGCGTCCCGGCGCGGTGGGGGTCAGCCCGCTGCGGCTATGGGGCCTGGGGTTCGGGCCGTTTTTTGGAGGTCCAGGTCGCGGCGGCGGCGTCGGGCCAGGACCACGCGGCGCTCGGCGGCGGTGAGGCCGCCCCAGACGCCGTACGGCTCGGGTTGCAGCAGTGCGTGCTCCCGGCACTCGATCATCACCGGACAGCGCGCGCAGACCCGCTTCGCCGCCTCCTCGCGGGACAGCCGGGCCGCGGTGGGTTCCTTCGAGGGTGCGAAGAACAGCCCGGCCTCGTCGCGGCGGCACACGGCCTCCGTGTGCCAGGGGGCGTCCTGGTCCCTCTCGCGCACCGGCACCGGCTGGGGCGGAACGGCAGCGACCTGCAGGGACTGACGCGGCGGATGCAGCACGGTCTACTCCTGACGACGGCTTCGCGAGCGAGAGACGATGCAGCAAGGCCTACCCGCTGTGCGCGCGCCTATGCACTCAGTTCCCGACGCGGGAGATCCCGTACGGCACCGGGCCCGCCGCCGGGCCCCGCCCTGGACCGTGCGCTTCCGGTCTCCGTGGATTCGCGACCGTCAATGTCCGAGATGTTTGCGCAACTTGGCGTTCACCTTCTCGGTGACCCGGTCGAGGATGTCCTCGACCAGCTTGCCCCGCCTGGCTTTCGCCTCGATGCTCCCCAGCACCGCCAGCCCGTCCACGTACACCACGGGGGCGTCCTGCTCGCCGGAGTCCAGCGTGTCCACCTCGAAGCTGCCGAGGACCCCGCCGCCGCTGCCGCGCAACGACACGTTCTCCGGAACGCGCACGTCGACGCTGCCGAACACCGATATCGCCTTGATCACGACCTGCTGGTGTTCGAAGATCGCCTCGCTGAGGTCTATCTCCACGCTGCCGAAGATCGCGTACGCGTGCGTGCGGCGGCCCACGCGCCAGCGGCCCTTGCGTACCGCGGCGCTGAACACCGCCACCACGTTCTCGTCGGCGACCGGGGGGATCGCGCCCGGGGCGGGCCGGCTGGGGGCCGCCGCGAACGCGGCCGACGGGCGGGGGCGGTGGGCCGCGGGCAGGTCCCGGACCAGCGGTTCCAGTTCGCCCACGGTCTTCGCGCGGAAGACCTCCTCGACGCGCTCCGCGTGCTCCTCCGCGGTGAGGCGTCCTTCGGCGTGGGCGTCGCGCAGGATGTCCGCTGTCCGGTCGCGGTCCGCGTCGGACGCGCGGAGGTCGGTGTGCTTCCGAAGGTCGGGCTCGGTGTGCTTCTGAAGGTCCACGGCAGCAGCGTACCCAAACGCGATAGATCGCGACTAGAGGGTGTGGACGACGGGTGTGGACGACGAACTGAGCCTTACCTCACACGCCCGGTGTCCGAGGCAGGTTCTACGCTGGTGGGCGCGCCGCCAACGGAGGCCGGCCGTTGCTGTCTGTCGATGAAGGATTTGGCGAGATGCCTGAGTTCGCGTACACCGATCTGCTCCCCCAGGGAGAGGACACCACCCCCTACCGGCTGGTGACCTCCGAGGGTGTGTCCACCTTCGAGGCCGACGGGCGCACCTTCCTCAAGGTGGAGCCGGAGGCGCTGCGCACGCTCGCGGCCGAGGCGATCCACGACATCCAGCACTATCTGCGGCCCGCGCACCTCGCCCAGCTGCGGCGCATCATCGACGACCCGGAGGCGTCGAGCAACGACAAGTTCGTCGCGCTCGACCTCCTGAAGAACGCGAACATCGCGGCCGCCGGCGTGCTGCCCATGTGCCAGGACACCGGCACGGCGATCGTGATGGGCAAGCGCGGCCAGAACGTCCTCACGGAGGGCGGTGACGAGGCGGCGCTGTCCCACGGCATCTACGACGCGTACCTGAACCTGAACCTGCGCTACTCGCAGATGGCCCCGCTGACCATGTGGGACGAGAAGAACACCGGCTCGAACCTCCCCGCCCAGATCGAGCTGTACGCGGCCGACGGCGGCGCCTACAAGTTCCTCTTCATGGCCAAGGGCGGCGGCTCGGCCAACAAGTCGTTCCTCTACCAGGAGACGAAGGCCGTCCTGAACGAGTCCTCCATGATGAAGTTCCTGGAGGAGAAGATCCGCTCGCTCGGCACGGCCGCCTGCCCGCCGTACCACCTCGCGATCGTGGTCGGCGGTACGAGCGCCGAGTACGCCCTGAAGACCGCGAAGTACGCGTCCGCGCACTACCTGGACGAGATTCCGGCCGAGGGTTCCGAGCTCGGGCACGGCTTCCGGGACAAGGACCTGGAGCAGAAGGTCTTCGAGCTGACGCAGCGGATCGGGATCGGCGCGCAGTTCGGCGGCAAGTACTTCTGCCACGACGTACGCGTGGTGCGGCTGCCCCGGCACGGCGCGTCCTGCCCGGTCGCCATCGCCGTCTCCTGCTCTGCCGACCGCCAGGCCGTCGCGAAGATCACCGCGGAGGGCGTCTTCCTGGAGCAGCTGGAGACGGACCCGGCGCGGTTCCTGCCCGACACGACGGACGAGCACCTGGACGAGGCCGGTGACGTCGTGCGCATCGACCTGAACCGGCCGATGGACGACATCCTCGCCGAGCTGACGAAGTACCCCGTCAAGACCCGGCTGTCCCTCTCCGGGCCGCTGGTCGTGGCGCGTGACATCGCGCACGCCAAGATCAAGGAGCGGCTGGACGCGGGCGAGGAGATGCCGCAGTACCTGAAGGACCACCCCGTGTACTACGCGGGGCCCGCCAAGACGCCCGAGGGGTACGCGTCCGGGTCGTTCGGGCCGACCACGGCCGGGCGCATGGACTCCTACGTGGAGCAGTTCCAGGCGGCGGGCGGGTCGAAGGTGATGCTGGCGAAGGGGAACCGGTCGCAGCAGGTCACCGACGCGTGCGGGGCGCATGGGGGGTTCTACCTCGGGTCCATCGGGGGGCCTGCCGCGCGGTTGGCGCAGGACTGCATCAAGAAGGTCGAGGTCGTCGAGTACGAGGAGCTCGGCATGGAGGCCGTGTGGAAGATCGAGGTGGAGGACTTTCCGGCGTTCGTCGTGGTCGACGACAAGGGAAATGACTTCTTCAAGGATCCGGCGCCGGCGCCGACGTTCACGTCAATTCCCGTGCGGGGGCGATATACCTGCTATGACCGACTACCGCATCGAACACGACTCCATGGGCGAGGTCCGCGTCCCCGCGGACGCGAAGTGGCGGGCCCAGACCCAGCGCGCCGTCGAGAACTTCCCGATCTCCGGGCAGCATCTGGAGCGCGCCCACATCGAGGCCCTGGCCAGGATCAAGGCCGCCGCGGCCAAGGTGAACGCGGGCCTCGGCGTGCTGGACAAGGACGTCGCGGAGGCCATCCGGGAGGCGGCGGCCGAGGTCGCGGACGGCACGTGGGACGCGCACTTCCCCGTGGACGTCTTCCAGACGGGGTCGGGGACCTCGTCCAACATGAACACCAACGAGGTGCTCGCCACGCTGGCCACCGAACGGCTCGGCCGGGACGTACACCCGAACGACCACGTGAACGCCTCGCAGTCCAGCAACGACGTCTTCCCCTCGTCGATCCACATCGCCGCGACCGCCGCCGTCACCCGTGATCTGATCCCCGCCCTCGAACACCTCGCCGCCGCGCTGTCCCGCAAGTCCGAGGAGTTCGCCGATGTGGTGAAGTCCGGGCGGACCCATCTCATGGACGCCACGCCGGTGACCCTCGGCCAGGAGTTCGGCGGGTACGCGGCCCAGGTGCGGTACGGGATCGAGCGCCTGGAGGCCTCGCTGCCGCGGCTCGCCGAGCTGCCGCTCGGGGGGACGGCCGTCGGGACCGGGATCAACACGCCTCCCGGGTTCTCCGCGGCCGTGATCGCCGAGGTCGCGCGGACCACCGGGCTGCCGCTCACCGAGGCGCGCGACCACTTCGAGGCGCAGGGCGCGCGGGACGGGATCGTCGAGACCAGCGGGCAGCTGCGGACCATCGCCGTGGGGCTCACGAAGATCGCGAACGATCTGCGGTGGATGGCCTCCGGACCGCGTACCGGCCTCGCGGAGATCCGACTGCCCGATCTGCAGCCCGGTTCGTCGATCATGCCCGGCAAGGTGAATCCGGTGCTTCCCGAGGCCGTGCTGATGGTGGCCGCGCAGGTGGTCGGGAACGACGCCACGATCGGCGTCGCCGGCGCCTCCGGCAACTTCGAGTTGAACGTCATGCTGCCGGTCATCGCGAAGAACGTCCTCGAGTCCGTGCGACTGCTCGCCAACGTCTCCCGGCTGCTCGCCGACCGGACCGTGGACGGCATCACGGCCGACCGCGAGCGGGCCCGCGAGTACGCCGAGTCGTCGCCGTCGGTGGTGACCCCGCTGAACAAGTACATCGGGTACGAGGAGGCCGCCAAGGTCGCCAAGAAGGCGCTGGCGGAACGGAGGACCATCCGTGAGGTCGTCCTGGAGTCGGGGTACGTCGAGCGCGGCGACCTCACCCGGGAGCAACTGGACGAGGCCCTGGATGTCCTGCGGATGACGAGGCCGTAACGTCGTCCGGCGAGCAGGCGAACCATGGCGCTTACCGCCGCGTCGTATGCCCTGGGCACCTAATATCTGTTCATGGCAGAGGGTGGAGCGGTGACACACGTGGAAGCGGGCGGTTCGGCGGCGTACTGGAACCCCGGGAGTCAGATCCTGTGGCGTTACCGGGAGAACGCCGGCGATCGCTTCCACATCGCGCGCCCCGTGACCGTCGTACGGGACGACGCCGACCTGCTCGCCGTGTGGCTGGCCCCGGGCACGGAATGCGTGAAGCCCGTCCTCAGGGACGGCACTCCGGTGCACGCGGAGCCGCTGGAGACCCGGTACACCAAGCCGCGGACCGTGCAGCGCGATCGCTGGTTCGGCACGGGCGTCCTGAAACTGGCGCGGCCCGGCGAGCCCTGGTCGGTGTGGCTGTTCTGGGAGCCGGGCTGGCAGTTCAAGAACTGGTACGTCAACCTGGAGGAACCGTTGGCCAGATGGGCCGGCGGGGTCGACTCCGAGGACCACTTCCTGGACATCTCGGTGCACCCGGACCGGACGTGGGGCTGGCGCGACGAGGACGAGTTCGCGCAGGCCCAGCGGGACGGCCTGATGGACGAGCGGCTGGCCGCGCGCGTGGGCGAGGCCGGGCGCGCGGCGGTGGAGATGATCCGCCGCTGGGGCCCGCCGTTCTCGGACGGCTGGCAGCGCTGGCGCCCCGATCCGGCCTGGTCCGTACCGCCTCTGCCCGACGACTGGGATCGCACGCCCGCGCGCGTCTCCACATGAGACCCTTGATGCGCCCCCGTGGTAGAACCGTAGGATCGGCCTCCGCAACGGAAAGCGCAACGGAAAGAACGAACAGTCAGAGTCGGTGCGCGACAACGTCGTTGAGGAGTGGTGGTCGGGTGGCGGGCGAGTGCGCTACGACAACTCCCGCACAGAGCGCTGGGCTTGACCGAACGTCACCGAGGGGCGGCAGGACGTGAGCGTGGGGTACGAGGGTCACAGCGGTACGACCCGGAGCCGGCGAATCAGGCTGTTCCCGCCGGTGTCCGAAGGTCATTCTTCTGAGAGGCTGTCTGATCACGCGGGGATTCCGTTCCTGGGGCACGCATTCCGGGTATCGGGCTCTCTGCGGGACGAACTGCACGCACGGCGCGCAGCACCGGACGGATGGATTCGACACGCGTGACGGAGCACCCCACCTCCCATGAGCGCCGACAGCCAAGCGCTGCCAGGCCCACGGCCCCCGCGGACCCTCGCGGGGCGCTTCTGCGTACCCCGGAGCCGCCCACGGCGGGCGCACCCGGTCTCCCGGCGCAGGGACGGCCTGACGACACCCCCGGTACGCCGGGGGCCGTCGGCACGCCCGTTCCCGACGGCCAGGGCGCGGGTGACCCGCCCGTGACCGCGGACGCGCAGGCCGCGGCCCCGGGCGCGCCCGC
Organism: Streptomyces ortus; assembly: GCF_026341275.1. Classification (NCBI taxonomy): domain Bacteria; kingdom Bacillati; phylum Actinomycetota; class Actinomycetes; order Kitasatosporales; family Streptomycetaceae; genus Streptomyces; species Streptomyces ortus. The sequence goes on along the minus strand of NZ_JAIFZO010000002.1, from coordinate 2,821,665 downwards.
CGGTTCCGGGCCCGAGCACTCCCAGCCCTCGGTCACCGAACCGGTCGGCGAACCGGATCCGCACCGGCCGCGGCCCGAGTCCCTGGGCACCGGGTCCGACGCGGCGGGCTCCGTCCACCTGGGCGGCAAGGACCGGCGTACGGGGCAGAGCCCGGCGGCGCCCGGCACGCCCATGCCCATGCGCCGGGACGGCGACCGGCTGCGCTTCGTGGGCGCGGCCACCCGGCGGATCGCCCGCGGCATCGACCTCGACGAGATCGTCATGGGGCTGTGCCGGGCCACCGTGCCGACCTTCTCGGACGCGATCCTCGTCTATCTGCGCGATCCGCTGCCGGTGGGCGACGAACGGCCCACCGGGCCCGTCGTGCTGCGGCTGCGGCGCACGGACCGGATCCCCGAGGACCGCGACACCGAGGGCTTCCTGCTGCCCGCGCTGCAGCCCGAGCCGGACGTCGGCATCACCGCCGAGCTGTGCACCGTACGGCCCGGTGGCGCTCTGAACGAGGTGCTGCGCGGGGTGCGGCCCGTCTTCGCGGACGCGCCCGCCGCCCGGGCGGCGCTGCCCGAGCTGATCGGCGACGACGTGACCGTGCCGAGCGGGCAGCGCGCGATCCTCGCGCCGCTGCGCGGCAGGCGCCGCGTGATCGGTGCCGCGCTGTTCCTGCGCCGCCCAGACCGGCCCGCCTTCGAGACCGACGACCTGCTGGTCGCGGCCCAGCTCGCCACGCACAGCGCGCTCGGCATCGACAAGGCGGTGCTGTACGGGCGCGAGGCGTACATCGCGGACGAGCTGCAGCGCACGATGCTGCCCGAGACGCTGCCCCGGCCGACCGGTGTGCGGCTGGCGTCGAGGTATCTGCCGGCCGCGGAGACCGCGCGGGTCGGCGGCGACTGGTACGACGCGATCCCGCTGCCCGGCAGCCGGGTCGCCCTCGTGGTCGGTGACGTCATGGGCCACTCCATGACCTCGGCGGCGATCATGGGCCAGCTGCGGACGACCGCGCAGACCCTCGCCGGGCTCGACCTGCCGCCGCAGGAGGTCCTGCACCACCTGGACGAACAGGCCCAGCGCCTGGGCACCGACCGCATGGCGACCTGCCTGTACGCGGTCTACGACCCGGTCGCGCACCGCATCACCATCGCCAACGCGGGCCATCCCCCGCCCGTACTGCTGCATCTGGGCGGGCGTGCCGAGGTACTGCGCGTACCGCCGGGTGCTCCGATCGGCGTAGGGGGCGTGGACTTCGAGGCGGTCGAGCTGGACGCGCCCGCGGGCGCCACGCTGCTGCTGTACACCGACGGGCTCGTGGAGTCGCGGCTGCGTGACGTGTGGACCGGGATAGAGCAGCTGCGCGAGCGGATCGCCGCGACCGCGGCGCTGACCGGACCGGACCATCCGCCGCCCCTGGAGGCGCTGTGCGACGAGGTGCTCGACATGCTCGGTCCGGGTGACCGGGACGACGACATCGCGCTGCTCGCCGCCCGCTTCGACGGGATCGCGCCGAGCGACGTCGCGCTGTGGCACCTGGACCCCGAGGACGCGGCGCCGGGCCGGGCTCGCCGACTGGCCCGCAAGGCGCTGTCCCGCTGGGACCTGGAGGAGCTCACGGACTCCGTCGAGCTGCTGGTCAGCGAGGTCGTCACCAACGCCGTGCGGTACGCGTCACGGCCCGTCACGCTGCGGCTGCTCCGTACCGACGTGCTGCGCTGCGAGGTCGGCGACGACATCCCGCAGCTGCCGCGGCTGCGCCAGGCGCGCGCCACGGACGAGGGCGGACGCGGCCTCTACCTGGTGAACAAGCTGGCCCGGCGGTGGGGCGCGACCCGGCTCAGCACGGGAAAGGTCGTCTGGTTCGAGCTGAACCACAGCTGAGGCCCGAGCGGTCAGAGCCTGTGTCGTATCCCCGGTCGGATCAGCGCGCGGCGTCATGGGGATCCCCCTCTGGGGGAGTGCGTGCCAGACGCCGCACGCCCGGTCGGGGATACGACACAGGCTCTCAGCTTGTTCTTTATGGTCCGAGTCGGTTTCGTTCAGTGATGCTTGCTGATCGCTTCACGGTTTTGCCCACGTCGTAGTGGGCGGTGGGTCGCCGGTTCTTCGAGCCAGCTGGCCGTCCGGGACCGGGTGTTGAGGGTTTGGGCGCACGGGCCGGACAGAGCAGGTGCGGGCGGAGGTTCCTGAACCCCCGGCGAACTCGGGCCGGGGTGAGCCGGCCGGGCTCGGCCGGTTTCTCCCACGGCCGTCTCAGGTCGGTGGCCGCCTGGCGGAGGAGACGGAGCTGAGTGTGGGCCGCGATGACGATCCAGGTCCAGCGTTCGCCGGCCTCGGGGGTGCGGAGTTTCGGCCGGGTCCAGCCCAGGGTCTGCTTCATCAGTCGGAACGTGTGCTCCAGGTCGAAGCGCCTCAGGAACGTCTGCCAGCGGACATCGACGTCCTCGCCGCTCACGGCGGTGGCCGACGACCACAGCCAGAGGGGCAGCGGGTCCTGGCCCCCGGGCAGGCGGTCGACCTGGAGATGGATCAGCGTGCCTTCGATGACGGGGAGTTCGCCGGTGTGGTCGATCCACGCGGAGCGGGTGGTCAGGCGGGGGTGGATGTGGTCCCAGGCCATCGCGCGGGCAGTGCCGTACCGGTCGGTGACCTGCACGGTTGTCGCGTCGGGCTCGCCCCAGGTCTCCGGCTTGGCGAAGCGGAACTCCCCGCCGTGCTTGGGCGGGTGGCCGCCGCGGGGGTGGGCCAGGTAGTACTCCTCACGGGAGGGCGCCGGGCGGCGCATGACCCGGTCCGTGCGCATCCGCCCGAGGACCTCGACCGGGAGACCGCCGAGGAGGTGGGCCATGCGCGGGGCGTCGTAGCCCGCGTCGAAGACGATGAGGATGTCGCGGTCGCCGACGTGCCAGCGGCCCATCTCGATCAGGTCCGTGACCACCCGGCGGAGCTGGGCGGCGGTGACCTCGGCGACGTCGTCGGCGGGTCCGAGGCGGACGGCGTCCAGGAACTGGCACCAAGACGTCCGGCCCGATTCGAGGGCGGCGACGAAGGAGTACGGCCAGCCGGGGATGAATTGGTCCGAGGACCGGCCGCTGCGGCCGTAGACGTGGCAGAACAGACGATCCGCGCTGGTCGGGGCGTCGGGACGGAGCCAGTTGCTCACGTCGACGGCGAGGACAAGGCGCCCGTCGGCGGCCTGCGGCATGGGCAGGCCAGCCAGTACCTGCCGCAGCCGGGGCACGTCGATGGTCCCGTTGTTCAGCGCGTCGTACATCGCGCCGTGACCCCGCCGGTGCTCGGCCACCAGCGTCAGGTCCACCGGCGTTCTCACCGGTCCGTCCGCGCACAGCAACGCGTCGGTGAGGTCGAACAGTTCGTCCCCGCGTGCGGTCAGGCAGGCGAATAGATCGTCCCGGTAGCGTGACGCCACCAGGAACGGCTCTCCCTCTACATCTTGATGCAGCAAACCCACCCCGCGGCCTTCGCCTGTCCTGCGTCTCTGCGCCGGAGTTCAGCATCAAGCGACGGCCGCCGTGCTGTCGCGCAGTTCCGGTTTTGCGATCAAGTTCGAGGAAGCGTTCGAGCGGTCGAGTCCGCGACCTGGGTATAGAGGCGCTACTCGGCCCGCCACCAGCCCTGTCCGACGTGCCAGTCCCTCACCCAGTGCAGGAAATCGCCCCCCGGTTGATCGGACGGGCGGTCGGAATAGGGTGCGGCGCATCCGTCTCTGAGCCACCACACCCGGCCGCGTTGCGGCCCGGTCACGACCAGCGTCCAGTACTCACCGGGTCTGTCGCTGCCCAGCAGCACCGAGCCGTGCTGGTAGGTCTGGTGCAGCAGAGACGAGTGGCGGGTGTGGTCGTAGTAGTCGTACTCCCACTGCCACTCCTCCTCAAGAGGGAAGGGCTGGCCGGGCACGCGTACGGCGGCGCCATCGAACGGCTCCGGGCTCATCCAGCAGTCCGCTTCCCAGACGGCCCAGCTGTCCGGTTTCTCTCCCAGGGGCAGCAGACCACCTTCGTCAGGCGGACCATCGTCGGTACCGTTCGCGATCTCGGTCACGAAAGTGCGATACGGCTCCGGCAACACCACCCCGTGCCTTCGCTCCCACGCCCGAAGCTCGTCCCTGTCCAAAGGGCGGTGACGGACCTCTGCCGGAAAAGCTTCACGCAGGACGGCTATCGCACCCGAAATCGCATCTTCCACGCCCTACAGGTATCACCCGGCACTGACACTCTGGCCTCGGACCACTGCACGCAGCAGGTTAAAAGACAAGCTCAGTTCTGCGCCTGTGGGTCGTCCGGGTCCGGGGGCAGTTCTATGCCGCCCGGTGACGACGGGGCGCTGGTCGTCGGAGTGGGTTCCTCTTCCGACGGGGTCTCCTCGGGGGAGGATTCCGGGGGTGAGGTGCTCGTCGGCGGTTTCGTGGTCGGGTCCTCGGTGGACGGTTCCGCGGACGGGGTCGTCGGCGTGGCGGTGACCGTCGGCGTCGGGGTCGGCTTGACGGCCGCGCCCTGCTTCGTGTCCAGGTCGAACTTGGTCACGTCACCCATCGCGTCGAAGGTGTACGCCGCCCAGATCTGCGCGGGATAGCCACCGCCGTTGACGCGGCCCTTGCCGGGCAGCAGGCCGGTGGCTCCCTGCATCGTCACCTGCGCGTGGGACTTCGCGTCCTCGCCGAACATCCCGACCGAGGTGACGAGGTCGGGCGTGTAGCCCGTGAACCACGCCGACCGGTTGAAGTCGGACGTACCCGTCTTGCCCGCGACCTGCTGGCCGTTGCGGGCCGGGTTCTCCCGTACCGACGTCCTGGCCGTACCGTCGTCGACCACGCCCGTCAGCACCGAGGTGACGGTGTCGGCGGCCTCGCGGCTGATGACCTGCTCGCCGATCGCGTCCGGGAACTTGACCGCGCGGTCCTTGTGCTCGACCGACTTGACCAGGGCCGGGGTGACCTTCCTGCCGTGGTTGTCGAGGGTCGCGTAGACGCCGGCCATCTCCAGCGGGCTCGCGCCCATCGTGCCGAGGGTCTGGGCGGGCACCGACTTGACGCCCTCGACGTCCATGCCCAGCTCCCCCGCGGTCTTGATGACCTCGTCCATGCCGACGTCGACGCCCATCTGGGCGAAGACGGAGTTGATGGACTTGTTCATCGCGGTCTGGACGTCGACGTCGCCGTAGTCGACGTCGTCCTCGTTCGGCGGGGAGAAGCCGACCTTCCTGCCGTTGTCCAGGACGGGACGCTTGCTGGTGCCGTCGTAGATCGTGTTCGCCGTGATCGGATCGTCGTCCTGGGTGGTGGCGTCCTGGTCGACGGCCGCGGCCAGGATGACGGGCTTGAAGGTGGAGGCGGGCTGGTAGTCGCGGCGCGTCGCGTTGTTGGTGAAGTGCTTGACGTAGTCCACACCGCCGTACATCGCGAGGACCCGGCCCGTCTTCGGGTCGACGGAGGCGGCGCCGGCCTGGATGTCGGCGTCCACGTCCCGCTTCTTCCCGTCGAGCTTGCTGGTCAGCTTGGCCTTGACGGCCTTCTCCAACTGGGCCTGCTTCTTCCTGTCGATGTTCAGCGTGATGGTCCAGCCGCCCGCCTTGACCATCGTCGCGGCCTCGTCCATGTCGGAGGCGGTGCCCTGCTCGACGAGCTGCTTCTCCAGCGTCGTGTTGGCGGCCTCCACCAGGTAACCCGCCTGGCCCTCCAGGCCGGGGGCGCCCTTGGGGTCCTTCGGCACGGGGAACGTCATGTCGTCGCGCTCGGCGGAGTCCAGCCAGCCCTCCTCGACCATGTTGTCGAGGACGTAGTTCCAGCGGTTCTTGACGAGCTTCTTGCTGGTGTCGCTCGCCACCGCCCAGTCGTACTGGCTCGGGGCCTGGAGCAGCGCCGCGAGATACGCGCTCTGCGCGACGTCGAGCTTGTCCGCGTCGACCCGGTAGTACGCCTGCGCCGCGGCCTGGATGCCCCAGGCGTTGCGGCCGTAGTAGCTGGTGTTGATGTACCCGGCGAGGATGTCGTCCTTGGACTGCTGGCGGTCCACCTTCAGCGAGATGACCAGTTCCTTCAGCTTGCGCGTGACGGTCTGGTCCTGCGTGAGGTAGTAGTTCTTGACGTACTGCTGGGTGATCGTCGAACCGCCCTGCTTGCCCTTGCCGGACAGGGTGTTGAGCAGACCGCGGGCCGTGCCCCGCAGGTCGACGCCGGAGTCCTTGTAGAAGGACTTGTTCTCGGCGGCGACGAAGGTCATCCGGACGCCCTTGGACACCTCTTCCAGGTCGACCAGTTCGCGGTTGACCTCGCCGTCGCGGGCGAGGGTGTCGCCGTTGGCGTACTTGTAGACGTTGCTCTGCTGCACCGCCGCCGCGTTCCCCTTGGGAACGTCGATCATCAGATAGAGCCCTACGAAGGCGGCCATCCCGAGCAGACAGAGGCCGAAGAACGTACCGAGGATCTTCTTCCAGGTGAAGAACCGGCGTATACCGCTCTTGCCGGTCCTGCCCTCCGCCTTGGACGAGCGTTTCGGCGCGCCGCGGTGTCCACCGCGCTGCCGCGCTCGTCTCTCATCCGCTCGTCCCATGGATACGTCCGCTCCGCTTCCGTCTCTCGTGGCTCACAGGTTCGTCGCTCGGGTCAGCTCAGCAAACTAACACCGCAGCTATGGACAAACGCCTGTCGATCCGGCCTTTTACGGACGTGAGAATCAGCACCCACTCCCTAGGAACCGACGAATCACGGGAGTGGAAGGTTGCTGTGACGGGTAAAGTGATATCACTTAGATAGACCGAAGCGGGTGTCCGTACGGCGTGCGAACGACGTGCGAACGGCACCGGCAGCTCCATGAAACGGGGGAACACCCATGTCCACGCACGACTCCCCGGGCCCCGCCCAGGACATCGCCGACGTACCCGAGATGCCCGCTCCGCGCGTACGGGAGGTCTCCGCGCACAGCATCGGCGGCGGGCTCGCACTGCTGCTCGGGCTCCTCGGACTGCTGCTGGGCGCCGCGCTGATCGTCTCCGCCACCGCGGTGGACGCCACGGGCGGCAAGGCCGTGCTCATCGTGGCCGGCGTCCTGATCGGCCTCGCGGCCTTCATCGCCATGTGCGGCCTGAACATGGTGGCGCCCGGCGAGGCCCGCGTCGTCCAGCTCTTCGGCCGCTACCGCGGCACGATCCGCGAGGACGGTCTGCGCTGGGTGAATCCGCTCACCTCGCGCACGAAGATCTCGACGCGGGTACGCAACCACGAGACCGCCGTCCTCAAGGTGAACGACGCCTACGGCAACCCGATCGAGCTCGCCGCCGTCGTGGTGTGGCGGGTCGAGGACACCGCGCAGGCGAGCTTCGAGGTGGACGACTTCCTGGAGTTCGTCGCCACCCAGACCGAGGCGGCCGTGCGGCACATCGCCATCGAGTACCCGTACGACGCCCATGACGAGGAGGGCCTGTCGCTGCGGGGCAACGCGGAGGAGATCACCGAGAAGCTCGCGGTCGAGCTGCGGGCGCGGGTGGACGCGGCGGGCGTGCAGATCATCGAGTCCCGCTTCACGCATCTCGCGTACGCGCCCGAGATCGCCTCGGCGATGCTCCAGCGGCAGCAGGCGGGCGCGGTCGTGGCCGCGCGGCGGCAGATCGTGGACGGGGCGGTCGGCATGGTCGAGGCCGCGCTCGCCCGGATCTCCGAGCGGGACATCGTGGAGCTGGACTCCGAGCGGAAGGCGGCGATGGTGTCGAACCTGATGGTGGTGCTGTGCGGGGACCGGGCGCCGCAGCCCGTCCTGAACACGGGGTCCCTCTACCAGTGAGTCCGGCTCCGGAGGGGGATCCCGCGACTCCCCCCACTCCCCCTCGGCGACGGCCGCAGCAGCAGCGCAAGCAGGTGCTGCTGAGGCTGGATCCGCTGGTGTACGAGGCGTTGGCGCGGTGGGCCGGGGACGAGCTGCGCTCGGCCAACGCGCAGATCGAGTTCCTGCTGCGGCGGGCACTGGGAGAGGCGGGGCGCCTGCCCGGCGGGGCGGGACCGATGCCTCGCCGGGGACGCCCGCCCCTCTCCGAGGAGGGGGAGGAGTAGCGCGGACCGGGGGGAAACCTGCCCCGTTCCCCGTTCCCCGCGCCCCGCCAGGGGAACGGGGAACGGGGAACGGGGAACGGCGCAGTCTTTTGCGTGGTGCCGGACCCTCCGCGGGCAGTCGCAGAACCGTGACAATCGGGTTCGACCTGCGGTGACACCGCCTCCCGGCACGGTGCGAGTGGGGGTCTGCACCGTGCGTATACACGGTGTGTATACGCACTGTGTAGAGTGCTCCGCATGTCCATCGGTCACACGCTCCTAGGACTCCTGGAGTCCGGGCCCCGTCACGGTTACGACCTGAAGCGGGCCTTCGACGAGAAGTTCGGTCACGACCGGCCGCTCCACTACGGCCAGGTCTATTCGACGATGTCCCGGCTGCTGAAGAACGGCCTCGTCGAGGTCAACGGGATAGAGGCGGGCGAGGGCCCCGAGCGCAAGCGGTACGCGATCACCGAGGCCGGCGTCACCGACGTCCAGCGCTGGCTCGCGACCCCGGAGAAGCCCGAGCCCTACCTCCAGTCGACCCTCTACACGAAGGTCGTCCTCGCTCTCCTGACCCACCGCGACGCGTCCGGGATCCTCGACACCCAGCGCTCGGAACACCTGCGCATGATGCGCATCCTCACCGACCGCAAACGCCGGGGCGACCTCGCCGACCAGCTGATCTGCGACCACGCCCTCTTCCACCTCGAAGCCGACCTGCGGTGGCTCGAACTCACCGCGGCCCGCCTGGACAAACTCGCAGAGACGGTGACCCGATGACCCCCGCAGGCTCCCTGCTCGTGGCCCACGACCTGCACAAGGCGTACGGCCCCACCCACGCCCTCGACGGCGCCGAGTTCTCCATCCACCCCGGCGAGGTCGTCGCCGTGATGGGCCCTTCCGGCTCCGGCAAGTCGACCCTCCTGCACTGCCTCGCCGGCATCGTGACCCCCGACTCGGGCTCCATCATCTACAACGGCAGCGAAATGGCGACGATGAACGACTCCCAGCGCAGCGCGCTGCGGCGCTCGCAGTTCGGGTTCGTCTTCCAGTTCGGCCAGCTGGTGCCGGAACTGACCTGCGTGGAGAACGTGGCCCTGCCGCTGCGGCTGAACGGCACCTCCCGCAAGGAGGCCGAGCGCACCGCGCTGGCCTGGATGGAGCGCCTGGAGGTCGACGACCTCGCGGGCAAGCGGCCCGGCGAGGTCTCCGGCGGCCAGGGCCAGCGCGTGGCCGTGGCCCGCTCCCTGGTCACCGGCCCGCGGGTGCTGTTCGCGGACGAACCCACCGGCGCCCTCGACTCGCTCAACGGCGAGCGCGTGATGGAACTGCTCACCGACGCCGCCCGGTCCGCCAACGCCGCCGTCGTCCTCGTCACGCACGAGACCCGGGTCGCGGCCTACTCGGACCGCGAGATCGTCGTACGCGACGGCAAGTCCCGGGACATGGAGCGTGCGATATGAGCGGCCACCCCTCGACCACCGCCGCCCCGCCCGGGGCTCCCCCACAGCCGCCCGCCCGGGACGATCCCAGCCACCACACCCCCATGCTGCGGCAGTGGTCCCGCGACCTCGCCATGGGCATCAAGTTCGCCTTCACCGGCGGGCGCGAGGGCTGGATACGGGTCCTGCTCACCGGTGCCGGCGTCGGGCTCGGCGTGGCGCTGCTGCTGCTCACCACGGCCGTCCCGAGCGCGCTGCAGGCACGGTCCGACCGCGAGTACTCGCGGATGGACCTGCGGATGAGCGGTGTCGAACCGGCCAAGTCCGACAAGACGGTGCTCGTCGCCAACGTCGACACCGAGTTCCACGGCCTGGACGTACGGGGCCGCCAGCTGGAGCCGGAGGGCCCGCGGGCGCCGCTGCCGCCCGGCATCAAGGAGTTCCCCGCGCCGGGCGAGATGATCGTGTCGCCCGCCCTGAAGGAACTGCTGGGCTCCAAGGACGCCGAGCTGCTGCGCGAACGGCTGCCGTACCGCGTCACGGGAACCATCGGTGAGAGCGGCCTGATCGGTTCGGCCGAACTCGCCTACTACGCGGGCGGCCGGAACCTGACCGCGTTCGACGAGGGCTCCAACATCACGCGCCTCGACACCTTCGGTGCGGAGAAGGCCCCCTCGGAGGGGATGAACGACCCGGTCCTTCTCCTGCTCGTCCTCACGGTCTTCGTGGTGCTGCTGACGCCGGTCGGTGTCTTCATCGCCGCCGCCGTACGCTTCGGCGGCGAGCGGCGCGACCGCAGGCTCGCCGCTCTGCGGCTGGTCGGCGCCGACGGCCGGATGACCCGCCGGATCGCCGCGGGCGAGGCACTCGCCGGTGCCGCCCTCGGGCTGGCCTTCGGCATCGGCTTCTTCCTGATCGGCCGCCAGGTCGCCGGCAGCCTGGAACTCTTCGGGATCAGCGTCTTCCCCAGCTATCTCAACCCGACGCCCGCACTCGCCGCCCTGATCGCCGTCGCGGTCCCGGCCGCCGCGGTGGCGGTGACCCTGCTCGCTCTGCGCGGCGTGGTCATCGAGCCGCTCGGCGTGGTGCGCACGGCCAGGCCCGCCCGGCGCCGGCTGTGGTGGCGGCTGCTGCTGCCGCTGGCCGGCCTCGGCCTGCTCGCCCCGATGATCGGCAAGGGCAACAACAACGGCGGCTTCAACGAGTACATGGTGACCAGTGGCGTCATCCTGCTCCTCGTCGGCATCACCGCACTGCTCCCCTGGGTCGTGGAGGCCGTCGTGGCCCGCCTGAACTCGGGCCCGGTCTCCTGGCAACTTGCCGTACGTCGACTGCAGTTGAGCAGTGGCACCGCGGCCCGCATGGTCAACGGCATCGCCGTGGCGGTGGCCGGCGCGATCGCCCTGCAGATGCTGTTCACCGGCGTCCAGAGCGACTACACGCAGTCCACGGGCGAGGATCTGTCGCGCGCCCAGATGGAGGTCTCCGTACCGAAGTCCGTCTCGCTCGCCGACACCCGGACCCAGCTCGCGGAGACCCGCGGTGTGCGCGAGGCCACCGCGATGTCCGACCTCACGCTGAGCGAGAGGGCGAAGAACCCCGAGGCGTCCTACGAGGTCACGGTCGGTGACTGCGCCGCGCTGCGCGAGGTGGCGAAGCTGTCCTCGTGCCGGGAGGGCGACGTGTTCACCATCGAGGGCATCGAGCGCGGCTCGCAGACCCCCGAGTTCGCGAAACCCGGCCGCGAACTCGTCATCGACCCCTCCTACGACGGCGTCAAGGGCGCGGAGGTGGCCTGGACCGTACCGCGCGACATCAGGAAGGTCGCCCCGCGCAAGGATCCGACGGGCTGGGAGCGGGGCGGGTTCCTGTTCACCACGCGCGCGTTGCCCGCCGCCGCGGTCGCGGCGAGCAGCGGCAGGGTCTACCTCAAGCTCGACACGTCGGTCCCGGACGGGCAGGAGCTCGTACGCAACACCGCGGCGAGGATCAGCCCGCTCACGGCGCCCATGTCGTACTCCGCGACGGAACGCTCGGACCGCTTCGACTCCATCCGCACCGGGCTGTTCGTCGGCGCGGCCTGTGTCCTCGCGCTGATCGGGGCGAGCCTGCTGGTCTCGCAGCTGGAGCAGTTGCGCGAGCGCAGGAAACTGCTCTCGGCGCTGGTCGCCTTCGGCACGCGGCGCCGCACGCTGAGCCTGTCGGTCCTGTGGCAGACCGCGGTCCCCGTCGCGCTGGGCCTCGGCCTCGCCCTGGTGGTGGGCCTCACCCTGGGCGCGGTCCTCCTCAAGATGACGAGCACCGCGGTGACGGTGGACTGGCTGAGCGTCCTCGCGATGACGGGCATAGGCGCGGCGGTCGTCCTGGCGGTAACGGCCCTCAGCATCCCCCCGCTACTCCGCCTGATGCGCCCGGACGGCCTCCGCACGGAGTAGCCCTCGGGGCGCGGGGAACGGCGCGAGGGTCAGGCCGTTGGCGGTACGGGTGTGGTGATACCCGTACCGGCAACGGCCTCAGCGTTTCCCTGCTCCATGTTCCATCCACCCTGTGCCACGATCATCCGCGTCCACCCCATGGGAAAGGCCGGTGAGTGACCCATGTCCCTCGACGCGCTGAAGTCCGCGATTCCGGAGTACGCCAAGGACCTGCGGCTGAACCTCGGTTCGGTCATCGGCGACTCCGGCCTTCCGCAGCAGCAGCTGTGGGGCACGGTGCTCGCGTGCGCCATCGCCTCGCGGTCGCCGCGGGTGCTGCGGGAGCTGGAGGAGGAGGCGAACGCGAAGCTGTCGCCCGAGGCGTACACGGCGGCGAAGTCCGCGGCGGCGAAGATGGCGTTGAACAACGTCTTCTTCCGCACGCGGCATCTGCTCTCCGATCCGGCGTACGGGACGTTGCGGGCCGGGCTGCGGATGAACGTCCTCGGTGACCCGGGGGTGGCGAAGGTCGACTTCGAGCTGTGGTCGTTGGCCGTCTCCGCGATCAACGGGTGCGGGGATTGTCTTGACTCGCACGAGCGGGTGCTCCGCGGGGCGGGGGTCGGCCGGGAGACCATTCAGGAGGCGTTCAAGATCGCGGCGGTGGTGCAGGCGGTGGGGGTGACGCTGGACTCCGAGGAGATCCTGGCGGAGTAGCTCCGCGGCTTCTCCCCGCCCCCGCCGCCCCTACCCTCCCCGTCACGTACTCGGGGGCGCTGCCCCCGAACCCCCGGTCGGGAACGGGTAGGGGCGGCGGGGGCGAGGAACGTCCTACGCCGGCGGTGGCGTGTCCTCCGGAGGTGGGGGCGGGGACGCGGCCACCGCCGTTGCCCCGCGGGGCGCCGGCGAGTGCCGCAGCGCCGTCTCACGCGAGTGCGACCGCAAGTACCCCACCACCGTGTTGGCGACCGCGACGAGCGGCACGGCGACCACCGCACCGCCGATCCCCGCCACCATCCCACCCGCCGCCACCGACAGGACGACGGCCAGCGGATGCACCCGCACCGCCCGCCCGAGGATGAACGGCTGCAGGATGTGCCCCTCGATCTGCTGGACGGCCAGCACCACGGCCAGGGTCATGACCGCCGTGAAGACGCCCTGTGTGACGAGGGCGACGACCACCGCGAGCGCGCCGGAGATGACCGCGCCGACCAGCGGGATGAACGCGCCGAGGAAGATGAAGACGGCGAGCGGAACGGCCATCGGGACGTCGAGGAAGAAGATGCCGAGCCCGATGAAGATGGCGTCGATCAGAGCCACTATCACCGTGCCGCGGACATACGCGGTGAGCGTGCGCCAGGCCCGCGGTCCCGCTCCCGCGACCCCCGGACGCGCCGCCGCCGGGACGAGCTTGAGCGTCCACTCCCAGATGCGCTTGCCGTCGTAGAGGAGGAAGAGCGTCGAGAACATCGTGAGGAGGATGCCGGTGAGCGCCTCGACGATGACGGTGACGCCTTCGAGGCCCGCGGACGTGATCTCCTCGGTGTTCGCCCCGACCGCCTCGCGCAGGCTCTTGGCGATGTCCTTGATCTGGTCCTCGGTGACATGGAACGGGCTCTTCAGCAGCCAGCGCTGCAGCTCGTCGATGCCGTCCTGGATCTGGTCGGCGAGGTTGTCGATGTTCTCCAGGACCTGCCAGACCACGAACCACCCGACCAGCCCCATGATGACGAAGCCGAGGATCGCGGTGAGCGCGGTGGCGAGGCCGCGCGGAACCCCGTATCTGCGCAGCCGGGCGACCGTGGGCTGGAGCAGGGCGGTGATCAGCAGCGCGGCGACGAAGGCCAGGACGACCAGTTGTACGGTGCTGATGACGCGCATCAGCACCCATACGGTGCCCGCGAGGACGAGCAGCCGCCAGCCGGCCTCGGCGGCGACCCGCATCCCCCACGGAACCGCGGTGGCGGGATCGGGGCGGACATGGACGACCGGGCCGTCGGGGGACGCCCCGGCGAGGGACGGGGACGAGGCGTCCGTACCGACCGCGTCGTCCTTGTCGAGCTCGTCTTCCTTCTCCGCTGCCGCGCGTCGCGCGTCCAGCCGTTCTCCCACTTCGGTGAGTCCGGCACCGATCCGGCCGAACCACCCTGGTACTCGCGACATGAACCGTCCTCTTCCCCCGTTGCTCCCCACCACTCCTCCCTGGAGTCCCTGGAGACGTCGGCACCGACCGTACATGGCAGAAGCCCCTCACCGTAGGACGGTGAAGGGCTCCGCGAGGTTGAGCCGACGGCTCAGTAGTAGTTGTTGGCCTGCCAGAAGTCCCAGGCCCCGCACGGGCTGCCGTAACGGCCGTCCATGTAGCTCAGGCCCCACTTGATCTGCGTCGCCGGGTTGGTCGCCCAGTCGGCACCGGCCGAGGACATCTTCGAACCCGGCAGGGCCTGCATCAGGCCGTACGCATCGGAGGTGGGGTTGTCGGCCTGGTAGTTCCAGCTGGACTCGTGGTCGACGATCCGGCTGAAGCAGGCGAACTGGTCCGCCGGGACGAGCTGGCGGGCCATCTCCTGGACCTCGGCGGCGGTGTACGACGCCTTCACGGTGAAGCTGGAGGCGTCGCGCGTGGCGGAGCGGCTGGCGACCTTCTCGGCCTCCTTGCGCTCCTTCGCCTCCTTCTCGGCCTTCTCCGCGGCTTCCGCGGCCTTCTGCTTGGCGACCGCGTCCTTGGCCGCCTGCTTGCGCGCGGCTGCCTCGGCGTCCTTCTTGGCTGTCGCGTCAGCCGCGATGGCCTGGGAGTCGGCCTGCTGAGTCAGAGAGGCGGTCTGCACCTGCGCCTGCGCGCCCGCGGGTATGTCCGCGAGGAGCGTGGCGCCGCTCGCCGTTGCCTCGGCGTCATCGCTCGCCGATGCGGTGCTGCCCGAGGCAACACCCGTAACAGCGCCGACAGCGGTGACTGCGGTGGCCGAGGCCACTGCGAGCCCACGGACCGAAATCCGGCTCACACGGTTTCCTTCCAGCATCGACCGCTACAGGTGACCCTCGCGGACGCAATCTTGCCCCTTGACACTGGCCTCCCAACTGCGGGGTCACGGGAGGCACGGGCCCGATGGGCAACTCCCCTGCGGGGAGCGCCGCTTGGTGCGCGGGCGGCATACGACGGCGTTATGGAGTTCTGAGGTTTTTGCTGTGCTGTGCCGCTGGGGGTACAGGTGTGTCGTATGCGGGGCCTGACAGGAGTGAGACTCTGCCGTACCCCGGCGCCGGGAGGCAATTCTGTGCTGAGTGTGAAAGCTCACACCTCGTTTGCCTCAGAAGTTTTTCGGAAACGAGCGCGCACGACGACGCCGCCCGGCTAGGCTCTTCGCCTTTGCCGGACGGCGCCAACTGCCGTGCGGCCACCATCCGTCGGACAGACGGGACGGGTGGTGGCAGGTGGGATCAGATCTGCCCGTCCTCCAGCATTTCGGTCACAAGGGCGGCAATCTGGGACCGCTCGGAGCGGGTGAGGGTGACGTGCGCGAAGAGCGGATGCCCCTTCAGTTTCTCGACGACGGCCACCACTCCGTCGTACCGCCCGACCCTGAGGTTGTCCCGCTGGGCCACGTCATGGGTCAGGATGACCCGTGAATTCGAGCCGATTCGGGACAGAACGGTCAACAGGACGTTCCGTTCCAGGGATTGTGCCTCGTCCACGATCACGAACGCGTCGTGCAGGGAACGGCCGCGGATGTGCGTGAGCGGCAGGACCTCCAGCATGCCGCGCGCGGTGATCTCCTCGATGACCTCGCGGCTGGTGACCGCGGACAGCGTGTCGAAGACCGCCTGCGCCCAGGGGCCCATCTTCTCGGACTCGGAACCGGGCAGATAGCCCAGCTCCTGCCCGCCGACCGCGTACAGCGGCCGGAAGACCATCACCTTCTGGTGCTGGCGCCGTTCGAGCACGGCCTCCAGGCCCGCGCACAGGGCGAGCGCCGACTTCCCGGTGCCGGCCCGCCCGCCCATCGACACGATCCCGATGTCCGGGTCGAGCAGCAGATCCAGCGCGATGCGCTGCTCCGCGCTGCGGCCCTTGATGCCGAAGGCCTCCCGGTCACCGCGTACGAGCCGGACGTTGCCCTCGGCCGTCACACGTCCCAGCGCCTTGCCGCGCTCGGACTGGATCATCAGACCCGTGTGGACGGGGAAGTCGGACGCCTCGGGGACGTACAGGCTCTCCTGGTCGAAGAGGAGGTCCACCTGCTCGCCGGAGAGCGTCAGTTCGGACATTCCGGTCCAGCCGGACGAGCCCGTGATGGCTAGTTCCGCCCGGTACTCCTCGGCGAGGAGCCCGACCGAGGAGGCCTTGATCCGCAGCGGGAGGTCCTTCGACACGACCGTGACGTCGAAACCCTCCGCCTGCAGATTGCGGGCGACCGCGAGAATGCGGGAGTCGTTGTCCCCGAGGCGATAGCCGCTCGGCAGCACGCTGGGGTCCGAGTGATTGAGCTCGACACGGACCGTCCCGCCCAACTCCCCCGTGGGGATGGGGGCGTCGAGGCGGCCGTATTTCACCCGGAACTCGTCGAGCAGACGCAGGGCCTGCCGGGCGAAGTAGCCCAGTTCGGGATGGTGCCGCTTGGCCTCCAATTCCGTGACCACGACGATCGGCAGCACTACTTCGTGCTCGTCGAAGCGGTTCATGGCGTGCGGGTCGGCCAGCAGGACGCTGGTGTCGAGAACATAGGTGCGCCGGTCTGGCATACGGCGCTTTGTGCTGGTCACCACGGAAGGACGTACCCCCTCGGATGAGGTCGGGGAGCGACGGAGGAGAGGTGGACCGGTTTTCGGCACCGATGCACGGGCCGTGAACCGGCCCTCCGCCTCGTCCGTACTGACCGCACGGTCGCGCTGGTGCAAAGGGCCTCCCGGGCGGACGGCCCCGTGCCGTCCGCTGAGATCCGACACCCGTGGTTCGGGCGTCGACCTGGAGGCTTTATGCCCTCGAACGAGCCATGCCATGCCAGCACACAGGACGGCGCCCTGGTGAACTCCTCATTACTTCCACCCCAAAGGACCAGTCCCCGGTCCCGCGGCGGCCCCCGGCGGCGGGGCCGCCCGGTCCCTCATCCGCCGTAGCGCCGGTGGCGGGCCGCGTAGTCGCGCAGGGCGCGCAGGAAGTCGACCTTGCGGAAGGCCGGCCAGAAGACCTCGCAGAAGTAGTACTCCGAGTGGGCCGTCTGCCAGAGCATGAATCCGGACAGCCGCTGCTCGCCGCTCGTGCGGATCACGAGGTCGGGGTCGGGCTGGTCGCTGGTGTAGAGGTGCTTGCCGATCATGTCGACGCTGACGTCCTCGGCGAGCTTCTCCAGCGAGGTGCCCTTGTCGGCGTGGTCGAGGATCATCGAGCGCACGGCGTCGGCGATCTCCTGCCGGCCGCCGTAGCCGATCGCGACGTTGACCAGTATTCCGTCGACGTGCGCGGTGGACTCCTCGGCCTCCTTCAGGACGCTCTGCATCCGCGAGGGCAGGATGTCGGGCGTGCCGACATGGTGCACGCGCCAGCGGCCGTCGGCGGCGAGGGAACTCACGACGTTCTCGATGATGCCGAGCAGCGGTACGAGTTCTTCCTCCGGGCGGTCGAAGTTGTCCGTGGACAACAGCCAGAGGGTGACGACCTCGACGTCGGTCTCGGAGCACCAGCCGAGGAATTCCTCGATCTTGTGCGCTCCGGCCCGGTGCCCCTGGGCGGCGGTGCTGCCGGCGGCCTTCGCCCAGCGCCGGTTGCCGTCCATGATGACCCCGATGTGCTTGGGCACCTGGTCGTGGTCAAGGTGGCCTTCCACCCTGCGTGCATAGAACCTGACCAGCAAGCGGCGCAGGTTGTCGCGCAGGTTCACGTTTTCGTCAGCCCCTCCGTGCAGATGGCAGTCCCCGAGGGCGACACCCTACCCCCGCCGGAGCGCCCTTCCCCCTAGGGGTACAAGGCCTCCCGGCCGGTGGGCGGGCCCTGCGCGGACCGGGCGTGGACCGAGGGTGGACCCGACACGGGCCGGTGTGCGGGACGGAAGCGAGGGCGTCCGGTTCGGCACGTCTGCGACTGCCGGGCATACGCCCGGCGCATGTCGGGGCAGAAAAAACGGGCCGGTCCGTGGGGGGGAGACGGACCGGCCCGAGGGGGGGTTTCCACCATAACCCTTCGTAAGTGATGTCGCGCGCATCGGCGTGCCACAACTACTCTCCGGAGTCGTCCGACAACGCCTGAGTGGGAGCGGAATCGTTCATTCAGTGGCAGATCATGGCCGATTCCCAGCGAATTCAAAGGAGATCGGGGAGAATTCGAAGAGAACCAGAGGGTTCGCACGAGGATATGGGGCATTGGACCATCCGCCTCGGACGTACGCCCCAAGAGTGACGTGGCCGGGGCCGACGACCGCCTCCACCCCGGAAATCAAGGGGAGTGGCGGGCACCGCGCAGCCCCCTCCGCCGCGCGATGCCGAACCGCGCAGCTTTGCTGACGCGAATTGCCTTGGTCCGAACTTACGGGACCCCGGAGAGCGGAATGAGCCAATCGGCATAACGATGTGGAAACTCTGTGTACGTTTCAGGGATTTTTGCGGCGGCCTCCGCCTGGCCCGGGAAGCGGCCGGTCCTTTTCGCGGGCCAGGCGGGTAGGGGCTACTCGCGCCAGGCACTCTCCCGGAGCAGGCGCAGGCCGTTGAGTCCGACCAGGATCGTGGAGCCCTCGTGGCCCGCGACGCCGAGAGGCAGCGGCAGGTGGCCCGCCAGGTCCCAGACGACGAGGACGCCGATGAACGCCCCCGCCAGACACAGGTTCTGGACGACCAGCCGGCGGGCGCGGCGGGAGAGCGCGACCGCCTTGGGGACGGCGGTGAGGTCGTCGTGGACCAGTACGGCGTCCGCGGTCTCCAGGGCCAGGTCCGAACCGGCCCGGCCCATCGCGATGCCGGTGTGGGCGGCGGCCAGGGCAGGGGCGTCGTTCACCCCGTCGCCGACGAACAGCACCCGGCCGCCCAGGTCCCGTACCGCTTCGGCCTTCTCGTGCGGGAGGAGGCCGGCGCGTACGCCGTCGGCGGGGATGCCGGTCCGCTCGGCGACGGAGTGGGCGGCCCGGGGGCTGTCGCCGGTGAGGAGGACGGGCGGGGCGGCGGTGAGGCGGTTCAGCGCGGTGACGGCCCCGGGGGCGCCGGGGCGGATCCGGTCGGCGAGGAGCAGCCAGCCCGCGCGTACGCCGTCCACGCGCACCACGACCGCCGTGCCGTCGGTGTCGGGGGCCGCCGCTCCCCCGCCGAGACGCTCGGGCGAACCGACCGTCACCTCGCGTCCGGCCACGGTCGCGGTGACCCCGTACCCGGGCGCGGACCGGAAGTCGTACGCCTCCTCATGCGTCGCGGTGCGCGGAAGATCCTGCGCGGCGGCCACGATCGCGCGGGCCAGCGGGTGTTCGCTGCGGTGTTCGGCACGGGCCGCGAGGGAGAGCAACTCGTGCTCCGGGAAGCCGGGTCCGGGCTCCGGGAGGATCTTGGTGAGGTGGGGGGTGCCCTCGGTGAGCGTGCCGGTCTTGTCGTAGGCGATCCGGTCGGTTCGGCCGAGGCGTTCCATGACGACGGCGGACTTGATGAGCACGCCATGGCGGCCCGCGTTGGCGATGGCCGACAGGAGCGGCGGCATCGTCGCCAGGACCACCGCGCACGGCGAGGCGACGATCATGAAGGTCATCGCGCGCAGGAGCGCTCCGGTGAGGTCCGCGCCGAAGGCGAGCGGGACCGCGAAGACGAGGACGGTCGCGGCCACCATGCCGAGCGCGTAGCGGTGTTCGATCCGCTCGACGAAGAGCTGCGTCGGCGCCTTCGTGCGGGACGCCTCCTCGACGAGGGCGACGACCCGCGCGATGACCGTGTCGGAGGGGTCGCGTTCGACGCGGACGCGCAGAGCTCCGGTGCCGTTCAGGGTCCCGGCGAAGACCTCGTCGCCGACCGCCTTCGGTACGGGCAGGGGTTCGCCGGTGATGGTCGCCTGGTCGAGGTCGCTCGCGCCGTCGAGGACGCGGCCGTCGGCCCCGACGCGCTCACCGGGGCGTACGAGGATCACGTCGCCGATGGCGAGAGCACCCGCCTCGACGGTCTCCTCCGCCTCTCCCGGCGTGCCGCTCACGGGGCGCAGCCGGGTGGCCGTCGGGGGTGCCAGACCGAGGAGGCCGCGGACGCTGTCCTCGGTGCGGGCGGTGGCCAGGGCCTCCATCGCGCCCGAGGTGGCGAAGATGACGATGAGCAGCGCGCCGTCCATGATCTGGCCGATCGAGGCCGCGCCGAGCGCCGCGACGATCATCAGCAGGTCGACGTCGAGGGTCTTCGCGCGGAGCGCCCTGAGCCCTTCGAGCGCGGGCTCCCAGCCGCCGGCCAGGTAGGCGGCGGCGTACAGCGGGCCCCACAGCCAGGCGGTCGCGCCGAGCAGCTGGCAGGGGAGCGCGAGCAGGAAGGCCGCCGTGGAGACGGCGGCCCAACGGGCTTCGGGCAGGGCGAGGAGACGGGTGTCGGCGGGCTGCACGGGCGCCACCATACAGGAACACATGAATACATCTTCATTTGTGCCGATGGATTCGGGCAGTCGGGGCGGGCGCCTCGCTACGATGGCGGCATGGGGCATGGAGTCGATGCGAAGAGCAGCGTCCGCGACCGTCTGGACGCCGTCGGCGCCGCGGACGTCGCGGCGACGCTCCAGGCCCTGGCCACGCCGTCCCGGCTGCGCATCCTGGCGCGCCTGCGGGAGGGCCCGTGCGCGGTCGGCGAACTCGCCGAGGCGGCGGACCTGGAACAGTCGGCGTGCTCCCACCAGTTGCGGCTGCTGCGGAACCTGGGGCTCGTCGCCGGGGAGCGGCGCGGACGGTCGATCGTGTACGCGCTGTACGACCACCATGTGGCGGAGCTGCTGGAGCAGGCGCTGCACCACGTGGAGCATCTGCGGCTGGGACTGCGGGACGAGGCGTGACCGCCTGAAGTCGGGGCGGGCGGCGGCGCCGGCGGGCGGGTAGGGGGCGGCGGTCAGGCGGCCGGCGATCAGGCGTCAGGCGTCAGGCGTCAGGCGTCAGGCGTCAGGCGGCGAAGGTTGGCGGCGGTGAGACAGCAGGCGGGCGGCAGCTGGCAGTCAGGCAGCGGACGGGCGGCAGCCAGGGGGCGGCGGCCGACGGTCAGGCGGCGGGTGGGCGGCGGCCGTCAGGCGGCGGGTGGGCGGCGGGCCTCGATGAGGTGGCGGGTGCTGTGGGCGACGAACGGGCCCCGCGCCTCGATCCGCTCGTGCAGGCGCACGAGTCGGGCCCGGTACCGGTCGACGGTGAAGCCGGGCACCATCCACACCACCTTCCGCAGGAAGTGCACGACGGCCCCGATGTCGTGGAACTCCATCCGCAACCGCGCCGTCCGCAGGTCGACGATCCGCAGGCCGGCGGCCTCGGCGGCGGCGCGCTCGCGGTCGGGATGGCGGTCGCCGCACGCGGCTGCCGGCTGCGGGCCGAGGAAGTACTCGATGATCTCGAAGGCGCTGCCGGGGCCCACGTGCTGGGCGAAGTACGTGCCACCCGGCCGGAGGACGCGGGCGATCTCCGTCCAGTGCGGCGTCACCGGGTGCCGGCTCACGACGAGGTCGAAGGCGTGGTCGCCGAACGGCAGCGGGGCGTCCTCCGGCGCGGCGACGACGACCGCGCCGAGCGGATGGAGCAGGGCGGTGGCCTTGGCGACGTTCGGGGCCCAGCCCTCGGTGGCGACGGTGAGCCTCGGCAGCTTCCGCGCGGAGGCCAGCACTTCGCCGCCGCCGGTCTGGATGTCGAGAGCGGCGTCCGCGTGGGCCAGCCGCTCCGCCATGGCTCGCGCGTAGCCCCAGGCGGGACGTTCCTCGGTGGCCCGCCCCTCGAACCACGAGAAGTCCCACCCGTCGGTGGGGACGGCCTCGGCCTCGGCGACGAGCTCAGGGAAGGACCTCATCGGGCGATGGTGGCAGGAGGGGCGTGCGGGGCGCGACGGATTTACTGCCGGGCTACCCCGGAGCGGGGGCCGGGGCCGCGTCGAGTACGAGGAGGGTGTGGACGTCGTCGCCGTGCCGGACCGTGCCCGCGGGGCGGAAGCCGTGCCGTTCCAGGAGGCGGACCGAGGCGGTGTTCCCGGGGAAGGGGTCGGCGTACAGGGGGCGGACTCCCTCCTCGCGGAGGAAGAGGCCGAGGGCCTCGGTGCCGATGCCCCTGCCCCAGTAGGGGCGGCCGAGCCAGTAGCCGGTGAAGCGCCGGTCCTCGCGCGTGGCCTCGTCCGCCTCCCACCAGGCGACGATGTTGCCGGCCGGGGCGTCGTCCACGTCGACCGTCCGGGCGCGGACGGTGGGGTCGCCGAGGATGCGGGTCCTCCAGTGCGTCATGAAGCGCTCGCGGGACCGGGCGGGGAACCGTGACCGCCGGGTCGCCTCGGGGTCCTGCTCGTACGCGAAGAAGGCCGGCAGGTCGGTGTCCCGTACAGGACGCAGCCGTACGCGTGCGGTGGTCGGGGCGGGCTGTGCGTGCGCGTCGTCGCTCATGCCGGGGCAGTCTGGCACCGGCCACTGACAATCGGGACGGCGGACTTCCGGACTCAGGGGACGAGGGGGCGTACCTCCTCGGCGGTGAAGCGGACGAAGCCCTCGGGGTCCGGCTCGTCGGCGGTGGGCTGGAGGATGACGGTGTCGGCGCCGGCGTCCGTGAGGCGCCGCACCGCCTTGGCGACGTCGGCGGCGTCCCCGGCGACACCCAGGTCCGGTACCGACGCCACGCCCTCGGCACGCTGCTCGGCCTGGAGGCGGGCGGCGGCATCGGGCCCGGTGGCGGTGAGGAGGTAGACGACGACGGTGTGCGGGGTGTCGGCGCCGGTACGGGAGGCCGACGCGCGCCCCTCGTCGATGAGCCGGCGGGCTTCCCGCACCCCCTCGGGCGAGGTGTTGGCGGTGAGGATGGTGCCGTCCGCGGCTTCCCCCGAGAGCTTGAGGGAACGGGGCCCGGTGGCACCGGCGAGGATCGGCACCGGCGCCGGCGGAGGCCAGTCGAGGGCGACGGCGTCGAGCTTCACGTACCGGCCCTCGGTGGAGACGCGTTCGCCGGCGAGCAGTGCGCGCAGGGCCGTGAGGTACTCGCGCAGGAGCGTCATCGGCGACTCGGCGCGGGCCCCGACCTGGCCCATCCAGTCCTGCACGCCGTGTCCGACGCCGAGGACGGGCCGCCCCGGGAAGAGCCGGTGCAGGGTGGCGGCCTCCATGGCGGTGACGGCCACGTTGCGCAGCGGCACGGGGAGGAGGCCGACGCCCACGCGGAGCCGGTCGGTCCACGCGAGGGCCGCGGCCGCCGCGGAGATGCCGCCTTCGAGGAAGCAGTCCTCCCAGAGCCAGAGCTCCTCCAGCCCGGCGTCGTCCGCGGCACGGGCCAGGTCACGCAGTCGCTCCGGGGGCAGTTGAGGCCGAAAGACAGCACCGAGTGTGGTCATGCGTTGTTCCTGCCCCGGTCGGGACGGCCTTCAACCCGTTCACCGGATCACTCCGAAGGTGCCCTCGCCGTGGACGGCGACGATGAGCCGGCGCTCCCCCAGCACCTGGCCGGCGCGACGCGCCCTCACCCCTCCTTCGGGAACGTGACCTCCACTCGGCGGTTCTTGCGGCGGCCCTGTTCCGAGGTGTTGTCGGCGATCGGGTAGTCCTCGCTGTAGCCGCGGACCACGAAGGTGACGTTCAGTCCGCCGAGGTTCGAGGCCAGTTCCTCGTGGACGACCTCCGCCCGCCGCTTGGAGAGGGTGAGGCCGTGGGCGTACGAGCCGAGGTTGTCCGTGAAGCCGAAGACGCGGACGTTCGTGGCGTTCTGGGACTTGATCTCGGTCGCGATCGCCGCGATGCGGGCGCTGGCCTCCGGGTTGAGCTTCGAGCTGTCCTTCGGGAAGAGGACCTCCGCCTGGAGCGCGAACGTCACGTTCTCGTTCGTGTCCTCGCGCCGTTCCTCCCCGCCGAGGTCCTCGACGACCGACTTGATGTCGAGCACCCGCGCGGCGGCGAGCGTGGCGCCGTCGGCCAGCTTCAGTCCCGGGCTGTTCGCGTCGACCTCGGGGGGCTGGGACGTGGTGACGCTGCCGGGCGGCTCGCTCGGGTCCTCGTCGTCGGCGTGGGCCGAGGTCAGCGGCGTCATGAAGACGAGGGTCGTGAGGGCGGTGAGGGTGATCGACGCGGTGCGGAGGGTGAGGGGCATGGTCATTCGCCCTCGGAGATCTCTACGGAGGCGGGGGGCATCGACCCGACCTGGAAGGAGACCTTGGTGGTGTCTTCGGGTGGGGCGGGGAACTGGGCGTACCACTCGGCCGTTTCCCCCGACTTCACGCCGCCGACAAAGCGCGTGCAGAGGCACCGGCCTTCAGTGTCGCGGAGGATGAGGTATTTCTTCTTACCCGTCTGGTCGACCAGGCTCGCGCCGGCGACGGAGGAGGCGTTCTGTCGCAACTCGTTCTCGTCGCCGCGCCAGTCCGCGGCCACGAACAGCCTTGAACCGTTGTTGGTGACAGTGCCGGACACGGTCAGGAAGCCTCCCTCGTCACGCACTGCCGACGTGATGGCGAGCGAGATGTCCCCCTGCTTAGACTCCGCGAGCACCTGGTTCTCCGCCGGTGCCTTCGACTCCTCGTCCTTGCCGCCGTCGTTGCTCCTGCCGGACGCTGACGATGACGTGGCCTTGTCGGGCTTGTCGTCGTCCCCACTTCCCCCGCAGCCGGCCACCGTGAGGACCAGCCCAGTCGTGATCGCCACGGCGGTCAGTACCGTGCGGCCCTTCTTGGTGCGCCGAATGTTCATCGGTACGGCTTCCTTTCACTCGGCCAGTTGCACAGAGAACAGCACGGACGCGTCGGGAAGGTCGTCCAAATCGAAATCTTCGGGGTCGATTTCCACAGGTTCGCCGTCACAATCCAGTTCGACGACGTCTTTCGGATCGTCGGGTACGTCGAAGTCGCAGCGAGGCTTGATGACGGCTGCGGCATCGGCGTTCGCCTGCATGCCCTCCGTGCCCGGAATGATGGAGTCCCCGACCGTGTAGTTGGTCTGGATCTCCACCTGGTATCCGGGGTAACCGGCCGCCGTATAAATGCCGAATCCCGTTACGGTCGCGTCGTTCTCGGCGGCCAGTTCACCGGCCGCGGCCGCGGCACCGGCGCCGTCGAATCCATCACCGTCCAGCCAGTCCAGCCAGTCGTCCTCCGTGCCGATGGCTCCCCCCAGGCCTTCGATCAGCTCGTCCCTGGAGTCCTGTGCCGCAGCCAACGCGGCGGCGTCCGCCGCGGACTGTGCTCCGTTCCGGGCGGACGCCGCCTGGGCGAACGCGAAGAAGGCGAACGCGGCGAACAGCAGAATCCCCGTAAGCCAGATGGAGATGGGGAGTGTCGACCCTCGGTCACTGCGGAAGCCGGGTCGGGTCAGCCACCTCCGACGACATCCGCGACCGCGTCGCCGATCGCTCCTGAGATCTGTCCGTCCAGGCCGAGCCCGTCGATCAGCGTGAAGATTCCGGCGATGAGGATCATCAGGCCTGCGTACTCGACGAACCCCGCCCCCGCGTCCCGGTCCCGGCCGTGCATCCGGGCGGAGACGGTCCGCGCCCAGGCCGTCAACGCCTGCTCCACGCCCACTGCCGCCCTCAGCTTCCAGTTCATCACCATCACGTCCCCTTCCCTCCCGCCCAAAACCACTACCGTCCCGCGCACCGTACGTGAGAATCCGCCTACTGCGGGTGGGTCCAGGGGCCCAACTTCTTCCGGTCGGAGTCAACGGTTCCCCCCCCCGTGGGCCGTACCCAGCCAGCAGGCGATCGCTTCGCTGCGCGAGGAACTGTGCAGCTTCGCGAAGATGCGGTTGATGTGATTCTTCACCGTCTTCTCGCTGATGAAGCACGTGGCGGCGATCTGCTGGTTGCTCATGCCGGCCGCGATGAGATCCATGACCTCCACCTCCCGTGAACTCAGGTCGTGGTACAGGCGGTTGTGGCCGCGGCGGTGGAGTCCCGTCGCGTAGGCGGGGCGAGCCCTCCACGACTGTGCCACAACCGATTGCAGCTGCGAAGTGCTTTGGTTCGGTTCGTACGAAGCACCGAGCGAATCCGAGACAGCGACGGCCGACGCGGTGAAGGCCGGCAGCCCGTCACGCAGGTTGCGTACCGCTGTGATCAGTTCGTCCGCGGTGAACTCGCCGTGCACCAGATAGCCGGCCGCGCCCCGGCGCAACGCCCCGGCCACCACCTCGGGTTCACGGCTGTACGTCAGCATCATCACCGGAGCGAGCCGGGCCAGCGGGGGAAGGGCGGTCAGGCCGTCGGTGCCGGGCATCCGTACGTCCAGGAGGATCACGTCCGGGCGGTGGCGGGTCGCGGCGGTGATCGCCTCCTCGCCGTTCGACGCCTGGGTCACGACCCGGATGTCGGGGTGGGCGTTCAGCAGGGCCGTGAGACCGGCCCGGACCACCGGATTGTCGTCGGCCACCAGCACGCGCAGGAGCGGGCCGGGAAGTGCCTGGTCAGGCATGTGCGGCCTCCTCTTGAGGAGAGTGTGCGGGAGGTTCGGGGACGGTGGAGGCGAGGGGGACGGTCAGTGTGACCTCCGTGCCTCCGGGTGCGGTGCTGTGCAGCCGGAGCTCCGCGGCCACCGACGCCGCCCGTTCCAGCATGCCGAGCAGGCCGAAATGGCCGGTATTCGCCAGGGCGTCCACGTCGTCCAGGGATACGGCCGTGCCCGCGCCGTCGTCCCGCACCGTCAGGCGCAGGGCGGACCGCGAGCACTCCAGCGTCACTCGTACGTGCGTCGCGTTCGCGTGACGGTGGGCGTTCTCCAGCGCCTCCGAGGCGATCGCCAGGAGTTGGCGGGGCGCAGATGGGGGGAGGGTGGGTGTCGGGGTGGCCAGGGCCAGGGTCGGGGTCGGGGTCGGCAGGTGGGTGAAGGTGGCCTCTATGCCCGTACGGGCGGTGAAGTCCCCGACCCTCGATGCCAGTTCCGTCACCACGTCCGTCGGCGGGGTGGACATCGCCGTGTGAGCCCGCAGGTCAGACAGGAGTTCTCTGGATTCCGTCGCCGCCCGGCGTGCCGCTCCCGCCACCGCGGTCGCCTGGGACTTGAGGGTCCGGGAGTCCGTCCCGCTGTCCGCCGCCACGGCCAGCGCCTCCGCCGACAGGGCGAGGCCGTGCAGGGTCTTCGCCACGGAGTCGTGCATCTCCCTGGCCAGGCGGGCGCGTTCGGACTCGACGGCCTCCGCCACCGCCAGGCGGGAGTTCGCCTCCGCGAGGGCCTGGCCTGCCGTGCCGAAGCGGAACATCAGGTTGCGCAGGGTGACCCCGATGACGCCCGCCGCGACGCAGAAACCCGCGATCAGGAGCGTGCTCGCGCCGGCGCCCGGACGGTGTTCCCACGCCCTGAACACAGTGAGCAGGACGACGAGCTGCAGTCCCGTGAAGACTCCGGAGCCGCGCCAGCCGTACAGCAGGCCCGACAGGAGCGGGGTGCAGACCGCCGCGTACGCGAGGGGGGACGCGGGGGACGCCGTCAGCAGGAGTACCGCGCCGGAGAACAGGTCCACCGCCATCAGGGTCGGGTGGGCCAGGAGCTGGGGGGCGCATCTGTCCCAGTCCCTGAGCATGGCGTACGAGCCCATCACGCCGAGGACCGCGGCGGTGAGGACGGCGTGGCGGGGGAAGCCGTCTGTGGCGTTCGCCGTCGCGAAGGGGGCGCCAATCGCGATCAGGGCCAGGCGGATCGCGAAGGCCTGCCGGCAGAGGGCCTGCAGGGCGTTGAGCTGGAGGCGGATGCTGCCGGGCGCTGCCGCGTCGTCGGCGAAGTAGCCGGTGCCGCCGGTGAGGAGGGGGGTTCGCCGGGTACGCATGCGGGCGCGGGTGCGGGTATGGATGCGGGTGCCTCGGGGCTGGGCCCGCCCATGGCGACGTGCCCGGCGCAGCGCCGTCCCGCGCACGCGTGTCCAACCGGCCGCCATCTCAGCGTCCCAGGATCGAGCCGAAGTTCGTGCCGGAGCCCAGGAACATGCCGGTGGCGATCAGGATCATCGTGGCCGGGAGCATGAAGACCAGCGTGACCATCGTCGCCTTGGGGATCGTCTTCGCCGCCCGGCGGCGGGAGTTCTGCGCGTCGGTGCGGCGCATGTCGGTGGCGAGCTGGATCAGGGTGTCCGCGATCGGGGAGCCCAGCTCCTCGCCCTGCTGGAGCGCCGAGACGAACTGGGCGACCTGCTCGGAGGAGTTGCGCCTGCGCAGCTCGTCGAAGGCCTGGCGGCGGCTGACGCCCATGTCCATCTGGCGCAGGGTGATGCGCAGCTCGTCCGCCCAGGGGCCCTCGTAGTGGTCCGCGACCCGCTCCAGGGCCTGGCGGAAGCCGAGGCCCGCCGAGACCACGACCGCCAGGACGTCCAGGAAGTCGGGCAGGGTGCGGTCGATGACCTCCTTGCGGTCGCGGATCGCCTGCCAGATCAGCGCGTCGGCGGCCAGCAGGCCGAACGCCAGGGCCAGCAGGGCGAAGAGGGGCCGGCCGTTGGAGAAAAAGATCAGGAAGAGCAGGGCGCCGAAGATCCCGTACACGGCGCGGCGGGCCGCGTAGCGGTTCAGGGTCAGGCCGCCGGGGTTGCCCGCCATGTCGATGCGGCGGCGTTTGGCGTCGACGCGGCGGGGGCCCATCAGGCGCAGGACGAGCGGGGCGAAGCGCATGCCGAGGCGGTCGACCGCCGAGTCCGCCTTGGAGACGCGGGTGCCACCGACCTCCAGCGCGAGGGCCATGTCGCCGGGGAGCTTGGCCTCGGCGCGGTACATGCGGATGCCGAGGAGGAAGCCTCCGACGGCCAGTCCCATCAGCGCGGCGAGCAGCAGAGCGGTCATCCTGGTCCCCTCCTCGTCCGTCCACTCCTCATCCTTCGTCCCCTCCTCATACTTCGATCTTGCCGAGGCGGCGGATCACGAAGAAGCCGATCGTGTAGAGGCCCATGGCGATCAGCACCAGGGTCTGGCCCAGTGGGGAGCCGGTCACCTTGGCCAGGGCGCCCTCGTTCGAGGAGTTGATGAGGACGAGGGAGCCGAGGCCGAGGAGGGGCACGGTGAATGCCGTCGCGTTGACCTCGGAGAGCATCGTGCGGACCTCGCGGCGGGTCTCCTTGCGGTCCTCCAGGGTCTTGGTGAGGTTGCGCAGGGAGTTGACGACCGTGCCGCCCGCCTTGTTGGACAGGACCAGGGTGGTGACGAGGACGACGAGTTCGCGTGACGGGAGGCGTTCGGCCAGTTCACCGAGGGCGTCGTCGACCGAGCGGCCCAGGGTCAGCTGGTCCGCGACCCGGGCCAGCTCCTCCCCCGCCGGTGCCTCCAGTTCCTCCGCCGCCATCGCCAGGGCGGTGCGCAGGGCGAGGCCCGCCGCCGCCGCGTTGGCCAGCAGGCGGGCCACGTCCGGGAGCTGGTTGATGAAGGCCTCGATGCGTTTCTGGCGCTGCCAGTTGAGGAAGATCGCGGCGCTCCAGACGCCGACCACGCCCGCGATGGGGCCGAAGAAGGGGGCCAGGGCCGCCGCCGCGATCAGCCACAGCGCGACGACCACGGCGGCGACGTACGTGAAGAACTCCCCCGCCGTCAGATCCAGTCCCGTCGCCGACAGGCGCAGGTGGATCGTGCGGCCGAGGCGGGTGCGGCGCAGCCTGCGGTCGACGGCGGCGAAGCGGCGGGCGCGGCCGGCGGCGGTGCGCAGGGGGCCGCCGCCGGAGAGGCGGTCGACGAGGGCCTGGCGCTGGGCGCGGCCGGACGCGTACGTGTGCACGCCCGCGACGGCCAGCGTGCCGCACAGCATGGTGGCGCCGAGGGCGAGCGGGACCGCGTTGTTCACGGCTCGCTCCTCTCGGCCGGGGCTGCGACGGCGGTGACGGTGACGGCTGCGGGGGTTCCGGGGGCTGCGGTGGATGTCATCCGATCGCCTGCCGGGTGTTGAGGACGTCGATCGCCTCCGCCACCCCGAAGGCGGGCGGCAGCGGCTCGTTGGCGACGTACAGCTTCTCCGCGACCGAGCGGGGCAGCGGGAGGTGTTCGAAGTGGCCGTGGACGACCCGGTCGGGGCCGGTGGGGCGCGGGACGAACCGGGTGACGGGCACGATGCGGAACTGTTCGCGGCCGTGCGAGACCAGCAGCGCGATCTCGGTGACCTTGCGGGAGCCGTCGGCGTGCCGGGTGAGCTGGACGACGACGTCGACCGCGGAGTTGATCTGGTCCTTGAGCGCCTCGAACGGGATCTGCACCTCGGACATCGAGCCGAGGGTCTGCAGCCGCATCAGGGCGTCCTCGGCGGAGTTCGAGTGGACGGTCGCGAGGGAGCCGTCGTGGCCCGTCGACATGGCCTGGAGCATGTCGAGCGTCTCGCCGCCGCGGACCTCACCGACGATGATGCGGTCGGGGCGCATGCGCAGGGAGTTGCGGACCAGGTCGCGGATGGTGATCTGGCCCTTGCCCTCCACGTTCGGGGGACGTGATTCCAGGCGGATCACATGCTCCTGCTGGAGCTGCAGTTCCGCGGAGTCCTCGATGGTGATGATGCGCTCGTGGGACGGGACGAGTCCGGAGAGCGCGTTCAGGAGCGTGGTCTTGCCCGAGCCCGTACCGCCGCTGACGATGACGTTGAAGCGGGCGCGGACGAACGCCGCGAGCAGCATCAGCATCTGCTCGTCGAGCGAGCCGAGGCCGATGAGTTCGGGGAGCGTGTACGCGCGGGGGAAGCGGCGGATGGTGAGGGTGGGGCCGGTGAGGGCGAGCGGCGGGATGATGACGTTGACGCGCTCTCCGGTGGGGAGGCGGGCGTCGACCATCGGGTTCGACTCGTCCACGCGGCGGTTGACGGTGGAGACGATGCGCTCGATGGTCTGCATCAGCTGCTCGTTCGAGGCGAAGCGGAGCGGGAGCTGTTCCACGCGTCCGGCGCGTTCCACGAAGATGGAGTCCGGGCCGTTGACCATGATCTCGGTGATCGACGCGTCGGCGAGGAGGGGTTCGAGGACGCCCAGGCCCAGGGCCTCGTCCACGACCCTGCGGATCAGCTGGGAGCGCTCGGTGGTCGACAGAACCGGGCCCTCGCGGCTGATGATGTGCCCGAGGACGCGCTCCAGGCGGATGCGCCGTTCGGCGGCCGCGAGGCTCGACATCTCCGCGAGATCGATCTCCTCCAGCAGCTTGGCACGGTAGACGGCGACGAGGTGTCCGTCCTCGCGGCCGGCGCCGCCCTCTTCGGGGGCGGCGATACGGGCTCGCAGGCTCATGTCTTCAACTCCTCTCGGTCGGCGGGCAACTCGGTCGGTCGTGCGGTCAGTCGTCGGTGGGCATCGTGGCGTGGCGTTCCACCGTCACACTCGGCAGGAGGGGGATGACGGCGGGAACCTGGAGCGTGACCGTCGCGGTCGTGAGGTCGTCGCCCTCGTCGGCCGACACGCTCGGATTGAGCCAGCCGCTCACCGACGCCGTCCCCGCGGCTCCCCCGTCGTCGCCCTGCGAGGCGGCCCGTGCAGCGGCCCGCGCCGCCGAACCGGCCTGGTTGATGCCGTACCCGATCAGGCCGAGCTGGATGGCGGCCATCCCGACGAGCAGCAGGATCGGCAGGAATCCGGCGAACTCCAGCATGGAGACGCCCCGGTCGTCCCGGCCGCCCCGGTCCCGTAACCGCCGTCGCAGACGCTGCGCGAGACGCTTCATCAGTCGTCCCCCTCCAACGCGGCCCCGGCCGTGCCCTCGACCGTCCAGCCCGCGTCGAAGCCCGGGAAGAACAGCGGCACCTGGGCGGTGACCGTCGCCTTCATGACCGGTCCCGCCACGGTGCAGTCGATGCCGGCGCCGTCCCAGGCACCGGGCAGGTGCTCCCCTCCGGCGGAGCTGCAGGCGCCGCCGACATCCCCGTCGATCGCGTACGCGGCGGTCGCGGCCCGTGCCGCCTCGTCCGCCGCGTTCCCGGCGAGGGAGTAGGTGTAGCCGTACAGCGCGCACTGCCACAGGATCGTCATCACGACCAGCAGGATCGGGAACATGCCGGCGAATTCGAGGGTGACCGCGCCCCGGTCGCCGCCCTTGCGGCGCAGGGAGAGGGAGCCCCTGTCCTTGTCCGGGGAGGTCTTGCGGCGCCGGCCGCCACCGCCGCCCGCGGGCTGCTCGGCCATCAGGCCCAGCTCGCCCGCCAGCGCCCACAGGGCCTGCTTGACCGTCGAGCGGGCGTCCAGGTCCTGCATACGGCCCGCGTCCACGACGGACTGGAGTTCCTTGAAGGCGGCGGGGACCGTGGTGCGGACGACCTTGGTGCCGGTGACGCGTTCGACCAGGGACGGCTGTATCTCCGTACCGCGGGCGAAGCGGTTGACGACCGAGCGGGTCTCCTCGGCCTTGCGGATCTGGAGGCGGTCCCACATGCGGACCATGCGTTTGGCGGCGCGGACGGCGACGACGTCGGGGGTGACCAGGAGCAGGGCCTGGTCGGCGAGTTCGACGGCGGCGGCGTTCGCGGCGTTCAGCTGGGCGCCGCAGTCGACGATCACGAGGTCGTAGCGGGCGCGCAGGGCGGCCAGCACCTGCCGGGCGACCCGGTCGGTGATCTCCTCGCCGCGTTCGCCCTCGGCGGGGGCCAGGAGCAGGCCGAGCCCGGTGTCGTGGGCGTAGACGGCGTCCTGGAGGACACGCGGGTTGATGTCGCTGATCGCGGCGAGGTCGGCGATGGAACGGCGGAACTGCACGTCCAGGTACGAGGCCACGTCGCCGGACTGGAGGTCCAGGTCGAGCAGGGCGACCGAGCGGCCCGAGGCCTGGGCGGCCAGCGCGAGCTGGACGGCGGTGACGGTCGCGCCGACGCCGCCCTTCGCGCCGGTCACCGTGACGATCGAGCCGCCCGGTCCCGTGTACAGCTCGGGGGTGGCGCTGCCCAGGTGGCGGCGCATGCCGGTGGACCAGGCGGCGGCGGCCTGGACGCGTTCGGCGAGGGCGTCGTAGCCGAGCGGCAGGCCGATGATGCCGCGCGCGCCGGAGTCCATGGCGGCGGTCAGGACGCCGGTGCTGGCGTCGGCGGTGATGAGGACGACGCCGACGGCCGGGAAGCGCATGACCACGTCGCGGATGACGTCGAGCGCGGGGACCGGGCCGATCCGCTCGTGGACCAGCACGACCTCGGGCAGCTCGTCGAGGGACTCGGCGGCCAGCCGGGCCAGGGTGTCCAGCAGGGCCGTGGTGTCCGGGACCGGCGCGGCGGGTTCGGCGTCGGCGAGCTGGCTCAGGAGGGTGCTGAGGGCGCGGGCCGAGTCGATGTCGCCGACGGCGGGCAGGATGCGGATGGTCATCGGCGGGTCCCCGCGTGGGACGCCTTCGTGAGGGCTGCGCGCATCACGGCCTCCTACTTGTCCTCGTCGAGGGTGTACGAGCGGTCGCCGGGGGCGACGGTGGCGTCGGCGCCGCCCGCGATCAGGGCGAGGCGGACGTGTTCGGCGAACGACTCGGCGTACGCGACGCGCTGGGCGTCGGCGGTGTCGAGGGCGAACGTGATGGGAACGGCCTCGCTCGCGGTGCGGCGGCGGTCGTTGCTGGACTGGCCGGGTTCGAGCGCGGTCAGTTTGCCGACGTCGATGACGCGGGCGTTCTGCACGATGACCTTCGACTGGTCCTTGCCGTTGTCGCTCTCGTCCTTGAACGTGGCGTAGATGTTGACCCGCGAGCCCGGGTTGATCTTGCCCGCCACCCCGGTCGCCGCGTCGATCAGGATCGCGATCTCCTGCTGCCCTGCCTGGAGGGCGGGCCGGTCGACGATCATGTCCGTCTGGAGCAGCGAGCCCTTCTTCAGCTGCGTGACGGCGATCTTGCCGCGGACCTGCGAGAGGCGGGTGACCGCGGTGGACGACAGCCACCGCTCGGGCATCGAGACCTTCTCGAACTGGTCGGCCGACAGCTCCTTGTAGGGCGCGATGTCATCCTTCAGGCGGTATGCCGCGACCTCGGGGCCGACCTTCGAGTTCACGTCGCGGATCACCGAGAGCACTCCGGCGAAGGCGCCCACGGCGCACAGGACCGAGAGGACCAGCAGGATGACGCCGCGGCGCTGGCGCGAGTTCACTACATCTCACCTCGTGG
The DNA here is from genome assembly GCF_026341275.1 of Streptomyces ortus. Taxonomy (NCBI): domain Bacteria; kingdom Bacillati; phylum Actinomycetota; class Actinomycetes; order Kitasatosporales; family Streptomycetaceae; genus Streptomyces; species Streptomyces ortus. The sequence continues at coordinate 2,787,631 of NZ_JAIFZO010000002.1, read as the reverse complement.
GGACAATGCCGAGTTCAAGGGGTGTGCACGGGTGGTGCTGGGCTTGTGCTGCGGGGCATCGGGCGTTGTTCAGGTGTGCGGGCCGGACACGCGGGGCTCACGTAACCCCTCGGGGCAGGGCGCGTACCGAAGAGGCTGCCCGCGCGGCGGCCTTCGGAAGCTCGTTCGACGAGGGTGGCGGCAACGGCGCGCCACAGAAACCGCAGCGGTCCCCGATGAGTTCGAGACCGCACCAGTGGCATTCCTCGCGCCGTACGGACGACACCAGTTGGTAGAGCACGGACACGTCGTAGAGGCCCGCGGCGAACTCGGCGACCTTGCCCGTCCCCCACCAGCGGGCCGACTCGGCGGGCAGCGGCACGGTCGCGACCCCCTGTACGTGCCAGGCGGGGGCGAGCGTCCCGGTGAGCCAGTCGGTGGGCAGCTGCCCGGCCGCGACCAGCATCCGCGTCCCGAACTCGGGCCCGGTGAGCTCCCCCTGCCCGACGCGCACCAGCTGGGGCCGGGGCGTGGCCAGTACGGCGAACTGGGCGCCCGGCACCCAGGACTTGGCGTGCGAGGTGAGCGAGACCGGGATCCGGTCGAGCCTTGCGACCGAGTTCAGCAGGGCGCCCGAGTAGATGTAGTGGGCGAGCAGCCGCGCGGAGGAGGCGAGCACGCCGGGGCTGAAGTCGCAGACGGAGAGCTGGCGCAGCTGCTGGGCGAGCAGGGCGAGGCCGAGCGGCGGCAGGTCGAGGGCGAGCAGGGCGATGCGGTCGCTCTCCAGGACGGAGCGCACCGCGTGCAGGCGCCGGATCACGCCGGACGGCGCGGAGGACGGGTGGAGCGCGATCACGTAGCCGTGCTGCTCGATGAGCGCGTGCATGGCCGTGAGGGAGGCTTCGAGGTTGTCGAGGGGCTGGACGACGGCGGGCGGGGTCTGCCGGTCGTGCGGCGGGAGCACCAGGTCGGAACTGGTGACGGCTATCGCGGTCGGCACGCTGCACACCACCCCGTTCACTGGGACGAGGTGGTCAACCGCGTCCCAGATCGCCCCTGTATCGCCTGAATGTCGTCGTGAATGTCGCCATCGATCCCTCACGGACGGACACAACTTGCCACTGTGGCGTCCTTCCGCAACTGCACCTTATCCACGGCATGCGCCGCTCAACACCGGATCCTTGAGATCATTTCACGCAACGTGCGACTTGATCCACACAGAGTGATCCGCACGCACGCCAACTCCGTCGCGCCGTCGGGGCGTTGGCCTCGCTGAAGGTCTTGACAACCGCATTGGTCTGGACCAGTTTGGGGAGGCGACGGTGGCCACCGTGTCAGGGCCTGTGCAACAGGGCCTGCGTTCCCTCCCGCTCCCCCACTCCCCCACCGGAGGTCCCAGTGGACCGCGTATCAGGCATGCCCAGACGCAGACGGACCTGGGCCGGCGCCCTCGCCGCCGTACTCGCCGCGTCCGCCCTCTCCCTGGCCGGCGCCGGCCAGGCCTCGGCCGCGGACGTCAACAACACGAAGAACGCCGGCTACGAGTCGGGGCTCTCCAACTGGACCTGCTCGGCGGCCAGCGGCGCCACCGTCTCCTCCCCCGTGCACGGCGGTGCGGCGGCCCTGAAGGCCACCCCGGCCGGGCAGGACAACGCCCGCTGCAGCCAGACCGTGGCGGTGAAGGCCAACTCGACGTACACGCTGAGCGCCTGGGTGCAGGGCGGGTACGCGTACCTCGGCGCGAGCGGCACGGGCACGACGGACGTGTCGACGTGGACGCCGGACTCCTCGTCCTGGAAGCAGCTGACGACGTCCTTCACGACGGGCGCGAACACCACGTCCGTGACGGTCTACACCCACGGCTGGTACGGACAGGCGGCCTACTTCGCCGACGACGTGTCCGTGTTCGGACCCGACGGGGGCGGCGGCGGTGACCCCGACCCGGTGGTCCCCGCGACCCCGGCCGGCCTGAACGTGGCCTCCACGACCTCCTCCTCGGTCTCGCTGGCCTGGAACGCGGTGTCGGGCGCGAGCGGCTACAACGTCTACCGCAGCGGTACGAAGGTCGCGGCGGTGACCGGCACCTCGGCGACCGTCACCGGGCTGGCCGCCTCCACCGCCTACTCCTTCCAGGTCACCGCGACCAACACGGCCGGTGAGTCGGCGAAGTCGACCGCGGTCACCGGGACCACGAAGGCGTCCTCGGGCAACGGGGGCAACCTGCCCAAGCACGCCGTGACCGGTTACTGGCAGAACTTCAACAACGGCGCGGCCGTTCAGAAGATCTCCGACGTCCCGTCCCAGTACGACATCATCGCGGTGTCCTTCGCGGACGCCACGTCGACGCCGGGCGCCGTGACCTTCAACCTCGACTCGGCCGGGCTCGGCGGCTACACCGTCGACCAGTTCAAGGCCGACGTCCAGGCCAAGAAGGCCGCGGGCAAGAAGGTGATCATCTCGATCGGCGGCGAGCGCGGCACGGTCGCGGTGAACGACTCCGCCTCGGCGACGAACTTCGCCAACTCCGTCTACTCGCTGATGCAGACGTACGGCTTCGACGGCGTCGACATCGACCTGGAGAACGGTCTCAACGCCACGTACATGACGCAGGCGCTGCGGTCGTTGTCCTCGAAGGCCGGATCTTCGCTGATCATCACGATGGCGCCGCAGACCATCGACATGCAGTCCACGTCGAACACGTACTTCCAGACGGCCCTGAACATCAAGGACATCCTCACGGTCGTCAACATGCAGTACTACAACAGCGGTTCGATGCTCGGCTGCGACGGCAAGGTGTACTCGCAGGGCTCGGTGGACTTCCTGACCGCCCTCGCCTGCATCCAGCTGGAGGGCGGCCTCGCGCCGTCCCAGGTCGGGCTCGGCGTGCCGGCGTCGACGCGGGGCGCGGGCAGCGGGTATGTCGCGCCGTCCATCGTGAACAACGCCCTGGACTGCCTGGCCAAGGGCACGAACTGCGGTTCCTTCAAGCCGAGCAGGACCTATCCGGACCTGCGCGGTGCGATGACCTGGTCCACGAACTGGGATGCCACGGCGGGCAATGCGTGGTCGAACGCGGTGGGGCCGCACGTGCACGGGCTGCCGTAGGGCTGCCGTAGGGCTGCCGTAGGGCTGCCGGATTCGTTTTGTTTTGCGCCGCACCGGTGTGTTCGCCGGTGCGGCGTTTTTTTGTGGTTTTTGTTTTGTGGTTTTTTCTAAAAGAAGTCTTTCCAGGGTTGGTCCCAGATCTGCTTCACGCACAGGACCACGAAGAGCAGGCCCGCGATCGTCAGCATGGCGTTGCTCAGGAGTCCGTTGCGCCACTCGGGGGGCGTGCGGGAGGAGTTGAGGAGCCAGACCAGGGTGAGGGCCAGGAAGGGGAGGAAGGCCGCGCCCAGGACCCCGTACAGGATGATCAGGCGGAAGGGCTGGCCCTGGAAGAGCAGGACCATGGGCGGGAAGGTCAGCCAGAGGAGGTACGCGCGGAACGGCCAGGACCTCTCGTGGGCGCCTGACGCCACCTCCTCGGCGGAGGCGGGGGTCGTGGTGTCGCGGGTCGCGTTGGCTTTCGCGGTTCTTGCCGCCGCCCTGTCCTTGCGGAAGCGTTCCACGAAGTCCGCGAACATCAGGCTCACGCCGTGCCAGACGCCGATGAGCGAGGTGAAGGACGTGGCGAAGAAGCCGATGAGGAAGAACTTGGCGGTCGCCGTGCCGTACTCGTCCTCCAGGATGTCGCCGAGCTGGATCAGGCCCTTGTCCCCGCTCGCGATCGCGACGTTGGAGGAGTGCAGGAGCTCCGCCCCCACGAAGAGCATGGCGATGACGAAGATGCCCGTGGTGATGTAGGCGACGCGGTTGTCGAGCCGCATCACCTTCATCCAGCCCGTGTTCGTCCAGCCCTTCGCGTTGACCCAGTAGCCGTACGCGGCGAGCGTGATCGTGCCGCCGACGCCGCCGATCAGGCCGAGCGTGTTGAGGATCGAGTCCTTCTCGTCGGGCAGGACCGGCAGCAGGCCCGCGAAGGCCTCACCCAGGTGGGGGGTGACGCGGATCGCCAGATAGACCGTGACGACGAACATGACGCCCACCAGGACCGTCATGACCTTCTCGAAGACCGCGTACTTGTTGAACCAGACGAAGACCAGGCCCACCAGGCCGGTCAGGATCGCCCACCACTTGAGGTCCATGACGTCCGGGAACAGCGCCTGCAGGGGCAGGCCCGACGAGGACATGGCCGCCGCCCCGTAGACGAAGCCCCAGATCACGACGTACACGACGAAGAACCAGGACGTCCAGCGGCCCAGGCTCGCCCAGCCGTCGAAGAGCGTCCGGCCGGTGGACAGGTGCCAGCGGCCCGCCGCCTCGGCGAGGGAGATCTTGACCAGGCAGCCGATCACGGCCGCCCACAGGAGGGTGTAGCCGAAGTTCGAGCCCGCGATCAGGGTGGCGACGAGGTCCCCCGCGCCCACGCCGGTCGCGGCCACCACGATGCCGGGGCCGATGTACTTCCAACTGGATTTACGGGAGGACGGCCCTGATTCCGTTCCCGCCGTGTTTCCCGGGGGGCCCGCCGTGCTGCCCGAGCCCTTGGTGTCCGCGTGTCCCGAGGTGTCCGCCATGCCGATCAAGAAAGCGTAAAGAGGTGCGCGGCACAAGAGGGCGTGCGCCGATCGGCACCCGATCCACCCTTGACCAGAACATGCCATGGCTCCACGATGAGCGCCACACCGCACAGCTCCCTGCTCCAATCCCCACATTTCCGGTGATCCCGGATTTCCTGGAGAAAACAGGAGAACACATGCGACTACTGACCAAGGACGGCAGACGCGGACGGCGCTCCGCCGCTCTCGCCACGCTCCTCGCGCTGGCTCTCGCGGCGCCCGTCGCCGCCATGACCGACGCGGGAGCCGCCCCCGGCAAGGCGACCGCTTCCGACACGGACGACATCCGCCAGTACGAGATCCATGTGCACGGCAGCACCTCCGCCGTTCGTACGGCGATCGCGCGCACCGGGGTGTCGATCGACGAGGCCGACGAGGAGACCGTCGTCGTCTCGGGCCGCGCCTCCCAGGCGAAGGAACTGCGGCGGCTGGGGTACGAGGTCACCTCCCTCGGTGCCGCGCCCGACCGGTCGAGCGCCGCGGACGTCGGTGTCCTCGACTTCCCCTCCGCCGACTCGCGGTACCACAACTACGCCGAGATGAACACGGAGATCAACCAGCGGCTGGCCGCGTATCCGAGCATCATGAGCAAGCGCGTGATCGGGAAGTCGTACCAGGGCCGGGACATCATCGCCATCAAGATCAGCGACAACGTCGCCACCGACGAGTCCGAGCCCGAGGTGCTGTTCACCCACCACCAGCACGCGCGCGAGCACCTCACCGTGGAGATGGCGCTCTACCTGCTGCGGGAGCTGGGGGCCGGATACGGGTCGGACTCCCGCGTCACGAACATGGTGAACAACCGGGAGATCTGGATCGTGCCGGATCTCAACCCGGACGGCGGCGAGTACGACATCGCCACCGGGGCATATCGGTCCTGGCGGAAGAATCGGCAGCCCAACAGTGGTAGTTCGGCGGTCGGGACCGACCTCAACCGCAACTGGAACTATCGGTGGGGATGCTGTGGCGGGTCGTCCGGGTCCACCTCCTCCGAGACCTACCGGGGCGCCTCGGCCGAGTCCGCGCCCGAGGTGAAGGTCGTCGCCGACTTCGTCCGCAGCCGGGTCGTCGGCGGCGCCCAGCAGATCAAGGCGGGCGTGGACTTCCACACGTACAGCCAGCTGGTGCTGTGGCCCTTCGGGTACACCACCGCGGACACCGCGACCGGGATGACGTTGGACGACCGCAACGCGTTCGCCGCGGTCGGGCAGAAGATGGCCGCCAGTAACGGCTATACGCCGGAGCAGTCGAGCGACCTCTACATCACGGACGGGTCGATCGACGACTATCTGTGGGGCAGCCAGAAGATCTTCAGCTACACCTTCGAGATGTATCCGTCGTCCAGTGGCGGGGGCGGGTTCTATCCGCCCGACGAGGTCATCGAGCGGGAGACCTCGCGGAACCGGGACGCCGTGCTGCAGTTGCTGGAGAACGCCGACTGCATGTACCGGTCCATCGGGAAGGAATCGCAGTACTGCGGTTAGGCGGCTAGACGGCTAGTTGAGGAGGGGTGGTGGGCCCGCGCGTCCGGGGGTGGGCGCGCGGGCCCTTGCGCTTTCAGGAGGCGCTTTTGTTGGGTTTGGGGTCCTGCGGCTTGGGGTCCTGCGCGTCGGGTTCGTCAGCTTTGGGTTCCTCGGCCTTCGTTTCGTCGGCTTCGGTTCCGTCTGCTTGGGATTCGTCCTCGAAGTACGCGTCCAGGACCTTGTCCAGGTCCGTCTCCCACGTCTTGAAGTCCGAGCGTGACTTCGCCTCGATCTCCAGGAAGTACCAGCGGCGGTCGGGCGTGTGCACCGTGAGGGTGAAACGCTTCCCGAAGCGCGGGGACTCCGTCTCGACCGCGCCGATCTCGTCCCAGCGGAACTCGGCCTCCTGGTCGTCCAGGGTCAGCCGTACGCCACGGTGGTCGGCGACGACCTTCGCGCGGCGGTCGGAGGCCTCGAAGACCGGGGCGCCGTCCGGGGCCGGGGCCGGGGCGGGGGTCGCGTCGGGCTCGTCGGGCTTTGCCGCTTCGGTCGGCCTCTCCGTGGTGGAGGGTTCCTGTTCCTCCTTCGTCAGCTTCGTCGCCGAGTCGTCGGACGTCGTCCCGGAGGAGGCGGCGTCCGACGACTTCGGCTTCGCGGCGGGCTCGGCGGGGCGCGGGCCCGTGATGCCGGGCACGGCCGCCGGGTCGACCGCGGCACCTTGCAGGGGCTGGATGTTGGGTCCTATGCGCTGCTCCACAGCGGGCAGTATGGTCGACGATCCTGTGCCAGGAACAGTCGGGCTCCGGTTCGTCCCGCTACATCGTTATATGAAGACGCTCAGTGCCGCCGCCATCACGAAGCCCGCCACCGACAGCACCGTCTCCAGGACCGTCCACGACTTGAGGGTGTCCCGCTCGGAGATGCCGAAGTACTTGGCGACGATCCAGAAGCCGCCGTCGTTGACGTGCGAGGCGAAGATCGAACCGGCCGAGATCGCCATGATGACCAGGGCCAGGTGTGCCTGGGAGAGGTCCTGGCCCTCGACCAGCGGGACCACGATGCCCGCCGTGGTGACGATGGCCACCGTCGCCGAGCCCTGGGCCACGCGCAGGACGACCGAGATCAGGTAGGCCAGCACGATGACCGGCAGGCCCACGTCGTTGAAGGTGTCCGCGAGCGCGTCCGCGATGCCGGAGCCCTTGAGCACCGCGCCGAAGACACCGCCCGCTCCCACCACCAGCAGGATGTTGCCGACCGGCTTGAGGGATGAGGTCGACACCGTCTCCAGGGACTTGCGGGACCAGCCCCGCTTGATGCCCAGCAGGTAGTACGCCATCAGCAGCGCGATCGTCAGCGCCACGAAGGGGTGGCCGAAGAACTCGATGACCGAGCGGAAGGTCGAGGGGTCGAGCGCGATCGAGGAGAACGTCGCGGCCAGGATCAGCAGCAGGGGTGTGCCGATGATCAGGAAGACCGTGGGGAGGGGGACCGGCTCTTCCGCGTAGTCCTCGGCGTGCGGGGTCGTCGCGACGGTGGCGGGGCCGCCCTTGTGCGTACCCGTGGTGTCGGCGGTTGTCGTGGAGCGGGCCGCCGCCCGGCGTGCCGCGCGTTCCTCGGCCACCGCGGCCTTCGCTTCGTCCGCCGCCTCCAGCATGTCCTGCGGTACGGGGACGAAGAGGCGCTTGCCGATCCAGGCCGCGTACGCCCAGGCCGCGAGGACGGCCGGGATGCCTACGACGATGCCCATCAGGATGACCCAGCCGAGGTCCACCTTGAAGAGGCCGGCGGCTGCCACCGGGCCCGGGTGCGGGGGCAGGAACGCGTGCGTCATCGACAGGCCCGCGAGCAGCGGCATGCAGTAGAGCAGGATCGACTTGCCCGAGCGCTTCGCGGCGGCGTAGACGATCGGCGCCAGGACGAAGATGCCCACGTCGAAGAAGACCGGGATACCGAAGATCAGGCCGGTCAGGCCCATGGCGAGCGGGGCTCGCTTCTCGCCGAAGAGGTTCAGGAGGCGGGTGGAGAGCGCCTCGGCTCCGCCCGACACCTCCAGGATCGCGCCCAGCATCGTGCCGAGGCCGATGATGATCGCCACGTGGCCGAGGATGCCGCCCATGCCCGACTCGATCATCGAGACGGACGTGGATCTCTGGACCGTGCCGAAGAGTTCCGTGACCGAGAGGCCCGCGGAGAGGCCTACGGCTATGGAGACCGCCAGCAGCGCTACGAACGGCTGGAGTCTGACCTTGATGATCAGGACCAGCAGAAGGACGATGCCGAGGGCCGCGACGGTCAGGAGTCCTGCCGTGCCGTCGAGGAGGAGGAGCAGGCCTCCTGTGTGGGGTGGGGTTTCCGGGGCTGGTGGGGCTGCTGCGAGGAGCGGTGTCAGCGGGTGGGCCTCTTCTTCGGGGCAGGGTGTGGGGCGGAGGGCGGGGCGGAGGGCGGGGCGGGGGTGGGGCATGAATTTGGGCAGGGGTATCGCCGTACGTCGTGCGGGGTTATGAGGGGAGAGAAGGCCCTACGCCGTCAGTACCGCCAAGGCGTCGATTTCGATCAGGAGGCCTGCGGGGAGGCCCACGTACACCGTGGTGCGGGCCGCCGGGGGTGCGGTGAGGTTCTGCTCCTCGAAGTACGCGTTGTAGATCGCGTTCATCTCGGCGAAGTGGTCCACGTCCGTGAGGTAGACGCGGATCATCATCGCGTCGTCCCAGGAGGCGCCGCCCTCTTCGAGAATGGCCTTGACGTTGGCGAGCGTCTGCAGCGTCTGCTCGCGCAGGGTCGGCCCCGCGGGCGTCGGCGGCTGGCCCTCGACGGCGGGCAGGAAGCCGACCTGGCCCGCGACCTGGAGGATGTTCCCCTTCCTGACGCCGTGCGAGAACTTGGCCGGCGGGGTGGTGTGGGTCTTCGGGGTGAGGGCGGTCTTGTCCGTCATGAGCTTTCCTTCGGATCCTTGCCTGAGTATTCGGCGCTGATGGTCTCCGCGGTGCGGCGTACCAGGGGGAGCAGTGTGAGGAGTTCGTCCGCGGTGACCACCACGTTCGGGGCGGAGACGGACATCGCTGCGACTACGCGTCCGTCGGTGCCGCGGATGGGGGCGGCCACGCAGTTGATGGACTCCTCGTGGCCTCCGAGGTCGGTGGCCCAGCCCTGTTCTTTGACCTTGTCCAGTTCCCGCAGGAAGGCGGGGGCGCTGGGAGTCGAACGGGCCGTGTACATGGGGTAGTCGAGCTTGTCCGCGAGGGCGCGGCGCTCGGGGTCGGGGAGGTCGGCGAGGAGGAGCTTGGCTACGGCTGCGACGGTGATGGCTACGGGTTTGCCGATGCGGGAGTACATGCGGACCGGGTAGCGGCTGTCGACCTTGTCGATGTACAGCACCTCGTTGTCCTCGTGCACGGCGAGGTGGACCGTGTGGCCGATATTCTCGTTGAGGCGTACGAGGTGGGGGTGGGCGATCTCGCGGACGTCGAGGTTCTCCACGGCTTCCTGGGCGAGCGCGAAGAGGCGGGCGCCCAGGCGGTAGCGCTGGTCGGACTGGCGGTAGACCAGGCCGTGTTCGTGGAGGGTGCGCAGGAGGCGCAGGGCGGTGGACTTGTGGACGTCCAGGCGGTCTGCGACCTGTCCTAGGTCGGCGGGGCCCTCGGCGAGCAGCGGCAGGATGCTCAGCGCTCGGTCGACTGTCTGGCTCATGGGGTCGGTACCTCCTCCTGGGCCCGGTCTGCGGTGTTCGTCCAGCCGGGGCCGAGTCGAAGTCTCCCCCACGCGGTGTCGTCCAGGGCGGCGAGGCGGTCGGCGTGGGCGCGGGAGGGGGGTGCGGCCAGGTCGCCGGGGGTGGTGAGGGCTGCTGCGGCCATGAGGTGGCCGTGGCGGAGGCGGTGTTTTGGGGGGAGGCCGCGGAGGGTCGCCGAGAGGAAGCCGGCGGCGAAGGCGTCGCCTGCTCCCACTGGGGCGACTACGTCCACGGTGAGGGCGGGTGCTGTTGTCACGGTGTCGCCCTCGCGGAGTGGGTGGGGCGGGGGCGCGCCGGGGGGTGTCCGTCCTCGGTCCGGTGCGGAATCGGGGGCTTGGGAGGCGAGGGCGGTCGACGCACCGGCGCCTGCGGGCGAACACCCCCCGGCACGCCCCCTCACGAAGACCGTGGCGCCGCGGCTGCCGTTCTTGATCACCAGGAGTTCGGGTTCCGGGAGCGCCTCGCGGATGGCTGTCGGGCCTCCCGTGATGCCCCAGGCCTCCTCTGCCTCGTCCTCGCCCACGAAGACCAGGTCCGCGTTGCGGGCCAGGGTGAGGAGGGTGTCGCCCGCCGCGGTGGTGTTCGGCCAGAGAGTCTCGCGGTAGTTCACGTCGAAGGAGATCAAGGGGCGGGGGTGGGGCGCCGTGAGGGATTTCATGAGGTTCAGGCAGGTGGTGGAGAGGGCTGCCGTGATGCCGGTGAGGTGGAGGATGTTCGCCACTTGGAGGGCCTGGACGTCGATGGTGGCGGGCGACATCGCCGAGGCCGCCGAGCCCGTGCGGTAGTACGCCACCTCGTGGGCGTCGGTGGATCTGTCGCCGGCCGTGCGGAAGTAGATGCCTGTGGGGCGGGAGGGGTCGCGTTGTACGGCGGAGGTGTCCACGCCGTAGGACGCGATCGTCTCCAGGAGGTGGTCGCCGAAGCCGTCCGCGCCGACCCTGCTGACCCATCGCGTGGTGTGGCCCGCGGCTGCCAGTACGCACGCCACGTTGGATTCCGCGCCGCCGATCGCGCGCTCGAAGGACGGTACGTCGGCGAGGCGGCCCGGGCGTGAGGGCAGGAACGTGACCATGGACTCGCCGAGGGTGACGACCTCCACTGCGGCCGGAGGGCGCTGGGCGTCGTCGCGTTCGGGCGGTCCGGTGCGGGTCACGGTGGTGGGGGCTCCTGTCTCTGCCGTGGGTCCGGGCGGCTCCGTTGACCCGGCGTTGGCCGAGATGTTAGACAGCAGTAAGCGTGATACGCAATGGTCGTTGCAGAGAATGCAATGGCCTTGATGAGGGAGGCTTGGCCTATGGCCGCCGACTCTGGTGTGGAACTTCTTGCCGCGCTCGCCGATGAGCGGGTCGATCACCGGTTCAAGGGCCTGCCGCCCGATGCCGAGGGGCTGACCGTCGGCGAGCTGGCCGCCCAGCGCCGCAATCTGTTCGAGGGCGGGTTCACGACGCCGCTGCTCTCCCTGTCCGCCGAGCGGCTTGAGCACAATCTGCGGCTCATGGAGACCTATGCGGAGCGTCATGGTCTTGTCTTCGCTCCGCACGGCAAGACGTCCATGGCTCCTCAGCTTTTCCGGCGGCAGATCGACCATGGGGCCTGGGGGATCACTCTTGCCGTCCCGCATCAGGTGCGGGTGGCCCGCGCCTTCGGCGTCCAGCGGGTCTTCCTCGCCAATGAGCTGGTCGATGCTGCTGCGCTTGCTTGGATCAGCGGTCAGCTGGCCGCCGATCCGTCGTTTCGGTTTGTCTGTTACGTCGACTCCGTGCGGGGCGTTGAACTGATGGACGCCGCGCTGCGGGGTCTCTCCTCGCGGCCGGTGGATGTCGTCGTCGAGCTTGCGGCGGGTCAGGGTGCTCGGACCGGGGTGCGGACCGAGGCCGAGTGCGCGGTCGTCGCCGACGCCGTGGCCGGGGTCGAGACGCTTCGGTTGGTCGGGGTCGCCGGGTACGAGGGTGAGGTGCCGGACGCCGACCCTGAGCGGGTGCGGGCCTGGTTGCGGCGGCTCACCGCGCTGGCCGTGGACTTCGACAGGGCGGGGCGGTTCGCGGGGGCGGGGCTGGACGGGATCGTGGTGAGCGCGGGGGGCAGTGCCTGGTTCGACGCGGTGGCCGATGTGTTCGCCGAGTTGCCCGAACTGTCGCTGCCCGCCCTGAAGTTGCTGCGCTCGGGCGCCTACGTCTCGCACGACGACGGGCACTACCGGGAAGTGACGCCGTTCGTCCGGGTGCCTGAGGAAGGTGCTCTGCAGCCCGCCTTCCGGCTCTGGGCCCAGGTCGTCTCCCGGCCCTCGCCCGAACAGGCCTTCGCCAACGCCGGCAAGCGCGATGCCGCCTACGACCTGGATCTGCCCGTCGTGCAGGTCGTGCGGGGGGAAGGGGAGGGTGGTGAGCGGTCGGCCGATGGCGTCACTGTCGTCTCTCTGTCCGACCAGCACGCATGGATCCGGACCGACGCGGGCGCCGTGCTGGAGGTCGGCGACTGGGTGGGGATGGGGCTCTCGCATCCCTGCACGTCTTTCGACAAGTGGCAGCTGATCCCCGTGGTGGAGCAGGACGGCACCGTCGTCGACTACGTCCGCACCTATTTCTAGGAGCTCGCCATGCTCGATCTCGTCATCCGTGACGTGGACGTCGTCGACGGCAGCGGGGGTCCGTCCTTCCGGGCCGACGTGGGGATCGAGGGCGGCCGGATCACGACCGTGGTGCAGGAGGCCGCTGCCGCCGGGTGTCTGCGGCCCGTTGCCCGGCGGGTGCTGGATGCCGAAGGGCTCGTCCTGGCTCCGGGGTTCATCGACATGCATGCCCACAGCGACCTCGCCCTGCTGCGCGATCCCGACCACAGCGCCAAGGTGGCCCAGGGGGTCACGCTGGAGGTCATCGGGCAGGACGGGCTGTCGTACGCCCCCGTGGACGACCGCACGCTCGCCGAGGTACGCCGCGCGATCACCGGCTGGAACGGGAGCGGGGACGACATCGACTTCAGCTGGCGGTCCGTGGGTGAGTACCTGGATCGTCTGGATCACGGGTTCGGGGGTGAGGGGATCGCCGTCAACGCCGCCTATCTGATCCCCCAGGGCGCTGTGCGGATGCTCGCCGTCGGGTGGGACGACCGGGAGGCGACGCCCGAAGAACTGCGGCGGATGCGGCAGTTGGTCGCCGACGGGATGCGGGAGGGCGCGGTCGGCATGTCGTCCGGGCTCACGTACACCCCCGGTATGTACGCCAAGGACGCCGAGCTGACCGAGCTGTGCCGGGTCGTCGCCGAGTACGGCGGCTACTACTGCCCGCATCATCGGTCGTACGGCGCCGGCGCCCTGGACGCGTACCGGGAGATGGTGGAGCTGACGCGTGAGGCCGGGTGCTCACTTCATCTCGCGCACGCCACCATGAATTTCGGCGTCAACAAGGGAAAGGCGCCGGACCTGCTCGCGTTGTTGGACGCCGCGCTCGCCGGCGGGGCCGACATCAGTCTTGATACGTATCCGTATACGCCTGGGTGTACGACTCTTGTGGCGATGCTGCCCAGTTGGGCGAGTGAGGGCGGGCCTGAGGCCACCATGGCCCGGCTGAGGGATGAGGGGGAGGGTGGGGCGGCCGAGCGGATTCGGCACCACATGGAGGTGGTGGGGTCGGACGGGTGCCACGGCGTGCCCATCGAATGGGACACGATTGAGATTTCGGGTGTCGCCGATCCGGCGCTCGGGGCCTATGTGGGGCGGACGGTTCAGGAGTCGGCGGACGCGCGCGGCGAGGCGCCGTGGACGACGGCGCGTCGGTTGTTGCTCGACGACGGTCTCGGGTCGACGATCCTGCAGCACGTGGGGCATGAGGAGAACGTGCGGGCGATCATGCGGCATCGCGTGCACACCGGTGGCTCGGACGGCATTCTGCGGGGTGACAAGCCGCATCCGCGGGCGTACGGCACCTTCCCGCAGTACCTCGGGCGGTACGTGCGCGAGTTGGGTGTCCTGAGCCTTGAGGAGTGCGTCGCCCATCTGACGTCGCGGCCGGCGGCGCGGCTGCGGCTCGCCGACCGTGGGCTGGTGCGGGAGGGGTACCGGGCGGATCTGGTGCTCTTCGATCCGCAGACCGTTGCCGCGGGTTCGACCTTCGACGCGCCTCGTACGCTGCCGGTCGGCATCCCGCATGTCCTGATCGACGGCCGGTTCGTGGTGGAGGACGGGCGGCGGACGGGTGCGCTGGCGGGACGGGCGGTCCGCCGGACCACCGGCTGACCGCCCGCCACCTGGCCTGTCAGAGCTGTTACGGCTTGTTACGGCTTGTTACGGCTTGGGGAGGGTGCAGCCGGTCGCGTTCAGGTCCAGCTTGCTGTCGAGGCCGAAGCAGGCGGGTATCTGGTAGGTCTCCTGGGCGTAGTTGATGCCCTCGCGAACGGTGACGGTGCCGTTCGCGTCCACCTCGCACGGGTTGTTGTCGGTGCAGCGTCCGCCGTCCTCGTTGCCGGTGTTGTTGACGGCTACGACGTTGCCGGTGGCGTTGTCGACCACGGGTGAGCCCGAGGTGCCGCCGATGGTCTGGCAGGCGGAGGTGTAGCGGACCGAGTCCTTCCAGGTCCAGGCGCCCTCCTTGAGGCGGTAGGCGAAGCCGTCGACGTTGCAGGCGTACGTGCGCTTCCAGTAGCCGGAGACGACGGTGATCGCGGTGCCGGCGACCGGGTGCGTGTCGTTGAGGGTCAGCGGGCTGATGCCGTACGAGGACTTGATCGCCCCGTAGGTGGTGGTGAGCTGGTAGAGCGAGACGTCCGTGTCGGTCATGGTGGCGTACGTGATCTTGCTGGCGCGCAGGGTCGCGACGCGGGTTCCGGCGGAGTTCAGCAGGCCGAAGGTGCGGGTGGAGGCCCGGTTGACGATGACCTCGCCGGCCGCGGGGAAACCGGTCTCCAGGCAGTGGCCGTTCGACATCACCAGCGCCGGGTCGTCGTCCTCGGAGTCGGGGAAGCGCACGACGGAGCCGGAGCAGTTGCTGAGCGATACGGTGCCGGCGAAGGTGACGGCCTGGATGGCCGTGGGGGCGGTCTTCGTTTCTGTGGCGGCCACCGCCGGCGCTGCCAGGCCCGTCCCCGTGATCATCAGGGCGCCGAGCGCGGCAAGGAGAGGCTTTTTCATGTGGGGGTCCCCTCGTGTGACGTGAGCGGCCGGAGGTCTTCCGGCCACTTCCCGTTTTTGTCATGCGCATTCTGAGGGCCCACCCCCACCCCGACAAGGCCCCATTTCCAGCCGCGAGGGGGCGGCGGTGGCGACTTCGGTGCCGGTGGTGCCGGGGCTCGCAGATGTGCGGCTCGGCCGGGGCCGGCCGCGCAGTTCCCCGCGCTCCTGGAGGGGCCCCGTCAGGGGCGCGGGGAACTGCGCGGGTGCTCTTCCCACCCGCGCCCATATGACGCACCCCCAGACAGGGGACCCGCCCCGAGACGGATGTCTCACGTGGCGGAAAGACGGCGCGACAACCCCTACCCGCCCGTAAGCTCACGAACATGCAGGTGATCCAGTCGACCAAGCTCGCCAACGTCTGTTACGAGATCCGGGGCCCGGTCCTTGAGGAGGCGATGCGGCTGGAAGCAGCCGGCCACCGCATCCTCAAGCTGAACACCGGAAACCCCGCGGCGTTCGGCTTCGAGTGCCCGCCGGAGATCCTGGAGGACATCCTCCGCAACGTGTCGTCGGCGCACGGCTACGGAGACGCGAAAGGCCTCCTCGCGGCCCGCCGCGCCGTGGTCATGCACAACCAGACCCTCGGCATAGAGACGGACGTCGAGCACGTCTTCATCGGCAACGGCGTGTCCGAGCTGATCGTGATGGCGATGCAGGGCCTGCTGGACGACGGCGACGAGGTCCTCGTACCGGCGCCGGACTACCCCCTGTGGACCGCCGCGGTCTCCCTCTCCGGCGGCACCGCCGTGCACTACCGCTGTGACGAGCAGTCCGACTGGATGCCCGATCTCGCCGACGTGGAGCGGAAGGTCACCGACCGCACCAAGGCGATCGTGATCATCAACCCGAACAACCCGACGGGCGCGGTCTACGACGAGGCGATGCTGCGCGGGCTCACCGACATCGCCCGCCGCCACAACCTGCTGGTCTGCTCGGACGAGATCTACGACAAGATCCTCTACGACGAGGCCGTGCACACCCCGACCGCCAAGGTCGCCCCCGACCTGCTCACCCTCACCTTCAACGGGATGTCGAAGGCGTACCGCGTGGCCGGGTACCGGGTGGGCTGGATGGCGATCTCCGGGCCGCGGGCGCACGCCGACTCGTACATCGAGGGGCTGACGATCCTCGCCAACATGCGGCTCTGCGCGAACATGCCCGGTCAGCACGGTGTGGTCGCCGCACTGAGTGGCCGGCAGACCATCAACGACCTCGTCCTGCCGGGCGGGCGGCTGCGCGAGCAGCGGGACGTGGCGCACCGGCTGCTGACCCAGATCCCGGGCGTGACCTGCGTGAAGCCCAAGGGCGCGCTCTACCTCTTCCCGCGTCTCGATCCGAAGGTCTACAAGATCAAGGACGACCGGCGGATGGTCCTGGACCTGTTGCGCTCCGAGAAGATCATGGTCGTGCAGGGGACGGGCTTCAACTGGCCGGAACCCGACCACTTCCGGGTCGTCACCCTGCCGACCGCGAGGGACCTGACGGACGCGGTGACCCGGATCGGGAACTTCCTGGAGGGGTACGGGCAGCGCTGACGCCTGGTCACTGTGTGTGGTGGCGCGGCTTCATCTTAGGAGTCTGCTCAACTTTAGACGAAATCCAAGCTAGGATGGCTTCCTGTCAGAGCACAGGAGGCCATCTCCCATGTACGAACCGATCCGCACCAAGTCGGTCCACACGATGGCCGGCACCGCCGACTTTCCCCATCGGTCGCGCGAGGAGGAGCTGGACATCCAGCTCGCCGGTCATTTCGCGGCACTGCTCGCGGTCACGGACGAGCTCCGCGGGCTCGAACCGTCCGCGTCCGCCGAGCTCGAAGCCGCCGCGGAGCGGCTGGCCGAGCAGGTGACGCGGTTGCGCGGGGGGCGCCCGCCCGTTCGTGCGGCTGTCGCGTCCGCCGACGGTGAGGGGCTGGGGACGCTGTCCGTCGGGTTGCATCAGCGGGCGCACGCGCTGGCGGGGCGCGCGCTTGTCGTCGCCGCGTCGCGGGCCGATACGGCGGGGGCGATCCTCGCCGCCGAGCGTATGGATGTGCATGCGGCGGCCGTGGCCGCTGCCACTGCGGAGCCGGCGCTCACCCCACGCTGAGCCGAGGGCTCACGCCCTCCCCTGGTCGGCCCCGGTCCGCGCGCACCCGCAGCGACGCGCGGACCGGGTGCCATGCACGTGGAAGGGCCGCCCCTCAAGGGTGCGGCCCTTCTTCGCGCCCCCACACAGCCTCCACCACCTCCTACGTACGACCCGCCCGGGGCTGACCGCGCAGTTCCCCGCGCCCCTAAAGAACGGGCTGCGCCCCGCCACCCTTCAGCCCGTCCGGCGTTTGAGGACGCGGGGGTTCGGGGGCCGGCCCCGGAAAGGAAGGAAAGGGTCCGGTTGCGTACTGGGATGCGGTCGTCACCCCCTGTTCATGCGATGCGGCGGGGAACGTCGGATTCCGGGAGCACGCTCCGGATGTGAGACGAATCATCGCCATCGTCCTGGCGGTATTCCTGATCGGCGGAGTGGCAGCAGCCGTCGTAGCGGGCCGCGAAGACCAGGACAGCAGCACGGCAACGAAGACCGTGCAGGGAGTGATCGGGTCGGAGAAGGCGGAGTTCTTCGCCGACCCGGATGTGGTGAAGGCCCTGGCTGCCAGGGGCTACACCGTGGAGACGGAGACCTCCGGGTCCTGGGCCATGGAGGGACTCGACCTCAAGGGGTACGACTTCGCATTCCCCTCCAGCCAGGCGCCCGCCGCGGAACTGGCCTCGAAGTACCACGTACGGCAGCCCCTCCCCCGCCCCTTCTACTCGCCCCTCGTGGTCGTGGCGCACCGCACCGCCGCCGAGGTGCTGGCGGACAACGGACTCGCGGTCCTCGGTGACAAGGGCGGGGGCGAGGGAGGGGGCGAGGAAGGGGGCGACGACACAGGCAACGGCACCCTCAGCATGAAGGCCTACCTCAAGGCCGCCCAGGGCAACCGGACCTGGCAGCAGCTCAAGGGGACCCAGGACCACGGCGAACTGACCGGCACGCTCTTCATCTCCACCACCGACCCCACCAGTTCGAACTCAGGCGCGCTATACCTCGCCGCCGCCTCCTACGTCGCGGACGGCGGCCGGGTCGCCGACGGCACCGCCGCCGTCGACCGCACCGCACCCCTGATGCGCAAGCTGATCAGCGTCCAGGGCTCCCAGCAGACCAGCACGGACGCCGCCTTCCGCGACTTCGTCAGCGGCGTCGGCAACCCGCTGGTCCTGGTGTACGAGTCCCAGGTCGCCGCCCTCCTTGCCGGTGACCAGGGTGGCGGCGAGAAGGGCGACGACGATCTGGTCGTTCTCTATCCGGACACCACCGCCAACAGCGACCACACGGTCGTCCCCCTCACGGCGGAGGGCCGTGCCCTCGGTGAACTGCTGGGCACCGACAAGGAGTTGCGCAGGCTCGCGGTGCGGCACGGGTTCCGCCCCCAGGGCGC
Source organism: Streptomyces ortus (assembly GCF_026341275.1). Classification (NCBI taxonomy): domain Bacteria; kingdom Bacillati; phylum Actinomycetota; class Actinomycetes; order Kitasatosporales; family Streptomycetaceae; genus Streptomyces; species Streptomyces ortus. The sequence goes on along the minus strand of NZ_JAIFZO010000002.1, from coordinate 2,769,183 downwards.
GGCCGACGAGTTCACGGCGGCCACCGACGCCCACACCACCTACCTCAACCAGACGCTGACCGGCGTCCGGCAGGTGCCCGTGCCCGCCTCCAAGGTGCTGCACGAGATGGCACGTCGGGCCCGGGACCAGGACTAGCGGGGAACAGCACATGAGCAGCAATGAGAAGTCCGACGAGAAGCGCCACGAGAACGGCAACGACTACCTCTTTACTCTTACGCCTCCCGAAGCCGTCGCGGCCGTGCCGAAGGAGAAGGCCGGCGGGCTCGTGCCGGTCGACGAGTCCGTCCGTACGGACATGGCGCGCAAGGCCGCCGAGTACGTCGAGGGGCTGGCCGTGCTCGACGCCCGCTCCCCCGCGTTCGCCGGGAAGATCGGTGAGATCGTGGCGCTCGGCTCCGGGGAGATACGCGGGGCCGCCGCCCAGTCGAACCGCATGCTGGAGCGCACGATCCGCGCCCTGCCCGCGAACGGCGAGGACGCCCGGTCCCGGGTCTCGTCCTCGCTGGTCGAACTGCGGCGCACCGTGGAGGACCTGGACCCGCGCGACCTGCCCGGCGGCAGAGCCCGCAAGCTGCTGTCCCGGCTGCCGGGCGGCAACAAGGTCCGCGACCACGTGGCCGCATACGCCTCCGCGCAGGGCACGCTGAACAAGATCGTGGGCTCGTTGCGCGGCGGCCAGGACGAACTGCGGCGCGACAACGCCGCCCTGCAGACCGAACGCGTCCGCCTCTGGGACTCGATGGGCAAGCTCCAGGAGTACGTCGTCCTGACCGAGGCGCTGGACTCTGCGGTCGAAGAGCACATCAGTGGGGTGGAGGCGCGGGATCCGGCCCAGGCGGACACGTTGCGCGCCGACGTCCTCTTCCCCGTACGGCAGAAGCACCAGGACCTGCTCACCCAGCTCGCCGTGTGCGCGCAGGGATACCTGGCGATGGACGTCGTACGCCGCAACAACGAGGAGCTGATCAAGGGCGTCGACCGCGCGGCCACCACCACGGTCTCCGCGCTGCGCATCTCGGTCATGCTCGCCTCCGCACTCGACAACCAGCGCAAGGTCGTCGAGCAGGTCGACGCGCTGCGCGGCACGACGGAGGACCTCATCCGCGGCAACGCCGAGATGCTCGCTACCCAGAGCGGCGAGATCCAGCGCATCGCCGCCGACCCGGCCGTGGGGGCGGAGACGCTGCGCTCGGCCTTCCAACAGATCTACCAGACCCTTGACACCATCGACACGTACAAGGCCCGGGCCACGGAGACGATGGCGGCGACGGTGGAGTCCCTGACCTCCGAACTCCAGCACGCCACCGCGTACTTGGAGCGGAGCCGCGCCCAGGGCGCCCTGGAGGGAGGTCTCACGTGAACCGTCCTGCAAACCGTCCGCCCCGGTCCGTGCCCACCCGCCGGGCCGCAGTAACCGTCGCGCTGGTACTGGCGACCGCCGGATGTACGTCTGCCGTGGAGGGGACGGGTGCTCCGGAGAACAAGCCCGCGCCCGGCATCCTCCGCATCCTCGCCTCCAGCGAGCTGTCCGACATGCGCCCCGTTCTCGACCAGGTCCACAAGGACACCGGCATCAAGGTCCGCCCCACCTACATCGGCACCCTCGACGCCGTCGAATTGCTGGCGAAGGGGAAGGCGGCGGGCGCCTACGACGCCGTCTGGCTGTCCAGCAACGACTACCTCCGCCTCGACCCCGCCGCCGCGCGGCAGGTCGTGTCCCAGACCCCGGTGATGTCCAGCCCGCTGGCCGTCGGGGTGAAGGACGCCACCGTACGGAGGCTGGGGTGGGAGCCCGAGGACGTCACCTGGGCCGATATCGAGAAGGCCGTGCGCGACGACGGGCTGACCTACGGCATGACCGACCCCTCCCGTTCCCACTCGGGGTTCTCCACCCTCGTATCCGTGGCCTCGGGTCTCTCGCACGCCCAGTCCGCGCTGACGGATGACGACGTGAGGGAGGCGACACCCCGGCTGACGGAGTTCTTCAAGGGGCAGAGGCTGACGTCGGGGTCGTCGGGCTGGCTGGCCGAGGCGTACGACCGGCGCGGTGACGTCGACGCGCTGCTCAACTACGAGTCGGTGCTGGAGTCGCGGAGGGATCTGACGGTGATCCGGCCGCGGGACGGCGTCGTCACCGCCGACTATCCGCTCTCCTCCCTGGCGTCCACGAGCCGGGAGGTCCGTGAGGACGTCGGACGGCTCACCGAGGCCTTGCGTACCCCGGCGGCCCAGCGGCTGATCACCGAGCGGACGCTGCGCCGGCCCGTCGTGCCCTCCGTGCCGCCCGCGGCGGGGCTCGACACCACCCGGCGGCGCGAACTGCCGTTCCCGGGCAGCCGTTCCGTCGCCGACGGGCTCCTCGACTCGTACGAGAACAAGCTGCGACGGCCCTCGCGGACCGTGTACGTGCTCGACACCTCGGGCTCGATGGGTGAGGACGGGCGGCTCGGGCGGCTGAAGAAGGCGCTCACCGATCTCACCGGCGACTTCCGCGAGCGCGAGGAGGTGACGCTGATGCCGTTCGGCTCGGCCGTCAAGAGCGTACGCACGCATGTGGTGCGGCCCGAGGATCCGCGCTCGGGGCTCGACGCGATCCGCCGTGACACACGGGCGCTCAGCGCGGCGGGTGACACCGCGATCTACACGTCGTTGCGGAAGGCCTACGAGCAGTTGGAGGCCGACACCGACACGTTCACGTCGGTCGTGCTGATGACGGACGGGGAGAACACGACGGGCGCCGGGCCTGCGGAGTTCGACCGGTTCTACGGGCGGCTGTCCGCGGACGAGCGGCGGATTCCCGTCTTCCCGATCCTGTTCGGCGACTCCGACCGCGGCGAGCTGGAACACATCGCCGAGCTGACCGGCGGCCGTCTCTTCGACGCGCGGCGGGGCTCGCTGGACGGCGCCTTCAAGGAGATCCGTGGATACCAGTGAGCGTGGCAGGGCCGGCGGGCTTCTCGGGTTTCTGGAGTCCCGTAAGAATCTCGCGGGGAGCGCCTGCGGGATCGTCGGGCTCGGGCTGACCTTCGCGGGAGTCGCGGGGGTGTACTGGCCCGTCGTCGTCGTGGGGTTGTACGGCGCGGGCGCGCTGATCGCCCCGCCGGAACGGCCGCCGCTGCCGGACTTCCCGGATCCGTCCGCGCAGTTGGACGGTATACGTGCCGACTTCGGGGCGTTGCGGGCCTACCTCGCCGGTGTCGAGCTGCCGCCCGCCGCCGCCGGGCGGCTGACCGAGCTGACCGAGCTGTTGGCCGCGCTGCTCGATCCCGGGTGGGTCGCCGAGGTCCTCGCGCGGGACCCGGAGGGGGTGCACGCGCTGTCCCGGGCCGTGCGGACGGATGTGCCGGAGGCCGTCGACACGTTCGTACGGACGCGGTGGTGGACGCGGTTGGCGCCCGGTACGGAGGCGCCCGAGCGGCATCTTGAGCGGCAGCTCGCGCTGCTGCACGAGGAGGCGGAAGCCCTGGCCGCCGGGCTGCGCGAGACGGAGGCCCGGCGTCAGGAGTCCCACACCCGCTATCTGGAGGACCGGGCGTAGGCCGGGGCCCTGCGGAGAGTGGACTCAGCGCGCGCCGAACTCGGTGAGTGCCCGGGCCACGATCGTCTCCAGTTGCTCATGGTGTGCGCCCCGCCAGTACGCCCGCCCGCACTCCGCGCACTTCGCGAACACGTCGTACGACCGTCGCGTACCCCCTTGGAGCTGCTCGGCGACCTCGTCCTTCGAGGCCTCTGCCAGCAGTCCGTTGCATGCGGTGCAGCGGGTCCAGGGGTGCAGGGCGGGGGCGAAACGGCTCAGTACGTCCCGTAGTTGTTCATCCGGTCGCGTGCTGTGGACGAACGCTCCGGACCACAGTTCCCGGCGTCTCAGCAGGCCGCGGTCCCGGCTGAGCAGCACCCGGCGTTCGGCCGCGGAGCGGGCCGCGAGCGCGGGATCGCCGATGTCCGGCGACTCGTACGCGGCGTCGACACCGAGCAGCCGCAGCCTGCGCGCCAGCGTGCCCAGGTGGACGTCGAGCAGGAACCGCAGCGGAGCGCCCGGCACCGGCTGAGGGCGCTCGACCGCGCGTACCTCGACGGAGTCGGCCGCCGCGGGAAGATGCGAGACGGTCACCGGGTGGCCGTTCACCACGAGTTCCCCGACCTCGGTCAGCGGGACGCCCAGCGACTCGACGACGTGGCCCAGCGTGGAGGAGCCGTCGGTGGCGACCGGCGTGGCCCCCGACCGGCGTCCGTGCGGGACGAACACCCGCAGTCCGGGGGCGAATTCGAGCTGGATCTCCGGTCCGTTCACCGGGTCAGGATGACATGCGGGGCGGGCCCGTGGCCTCAGGGTTTTCCCGGAGCGAGCCCTCGTTCCAGGATGTCCAGGGCCCGGTCGACCAGGACGCCGAGGTCGTCCTCGTGTCCGTGCTCGGCCCAGTACAGGGACACCTCCGTCAGACCGCTCATCAGAGACATCGCGAGGACGCGCACCTCGAAGCCGTCCGGTGTCCGGCCGGTGCGCTCGCCGATGGTCCGGCAGAGCAGTCGGCCGGTGTCGGCCATGCTCTCCGTCATCCGGGTGCGCACGGCGGGCACTTCGACCATCAGCCTGGTCCGCAGCCGGGCCGCCTCGGGGTCCTCCGGGGCGCCGAGGGCGATGCCCGCCCTGAGCACGTGCCGGAGGGAGTCGCGCCAGGGTTCGCCGGCCGGGCGGGCGCGCAGCTCCGCCACCAGGAGCGGCGCGTAGTCGTCCGGGAGGAGGATGTCCTCCTTGGCCGGGAAGTAGCGCAGGACCGTGGAAGGCGACACCTCGGCCCGCTCGGCGATCCGCTCGATCGTCGTCGCGTCGTACCCCTGCTCGCGGATCAGCCGGTACGTCGCCTCACGGATGGCCGTGCGTGTCCTGATTTTCTTGCGCTCCCGCAGTCCCGGCCCGGGGCGGGCCGCTGGGGCGTCGGGAGGCGGTGTACGTGCGGCCGTCATGGCGGTCATTGTCGGGCATCCGCCGGTGGCGGGGCCATGTCCGGGACGGCCGCCGCGGAGCGCCGGCCCGGCTATCCGTACCGGTAGGCCACCATCGAGATGCCGATGTAGTGCGCGATGAACGCCGCGAGCGTGAGTGAGTGGAAGACCTCGTGGAAGCCGAACCAGCGCGGTGAGGGGTTGGGGCGCTTGAGCGCGTAGATCACTCCGCCGGCGCTGTAGAGGAGGCCGCCCACGATTACCAGGACCAGGACGGCGACGCCGCCGGCCCGCATGAAGTCGGGGAGGAAGAAGACGGCGGCCCAGCCCATCGCGATGTAGCAGGGCGTGTAGAGCCAGCGCGGCGCGCCGATCCAGAAGACCCGGAAGGCGATGCCCGCGAGCGCCGCGCCCCAGATGCCCCACAGCAGCCACTTCCCCTTGCTCTCCGGAAGCAGCAGCATCGTCAGCGGGGTGTAGGAGCCCGCGATGATCAGGAAGATGTTCGCGTGGTCGAGTCTGCGCAGCACGCCGTCCATGCGCGGGCTCCACGTGCCGCGGTGGTAGATGGCGCTGACCCCGAACAGCAGGCAGGCCGTCAGGACGAAGACCGCGCAGGCCGCGCGGGCGCGGGTCGAGCCGGCGAGGGCCGTCAGGACCAGGCCGGAGACGAGGACCGCCGGGAACATTCCGGCGTGCAGCCAGCCGCGAAGTCTTGGTTTGACGGGGTGCGGCAGGGAGAGCGCTTCGGCGACACGGTCGACGACCGGCGATTCCGCAGAGGCGTCAGGGCTGGGCGCAGTCATGCCATACATCGTACCTACGGAACCGTAAGTTACGTATCAGTCGGCCGCCGGAAGCACGACAAGTGGCGATGCTCACTCCGCTCAGGTGTGAGGCCCTCTGGACATATGCGCGCACGCGTCGGATGATCAAATGAGTGCGGTCGGCACCGGATGAGCGCCAGGAAGATCGATATCCACCGAAAAGATCGATTGAGGGCAGTGAGAATCGGTGACGATCGGTGAGTATCGATCACGTGAAGCATCCGGGTCGCAGCCCCCACGGGGCACAAAAAACAAAAACCCCTCATCTAGGAGCGATCGTGGCGCGCGACATCGCGGCTCCCTCGTCCGACACCGTCCCCACCAACCATCAGGAACTGATCTCGTGGGTCAACGAGATCGCCGAACTGACGCAGCCGGACAGTGTGGTCTGGTGTGACGGCTCAGAGGCCGAATACGAGCGACTGAGCGAGGAGCTCGTCCGCAAGGGCACCTTCAAGAAGCTCGACCCGATCAAGCGCCCGAACTCCTACTACGCCGCCTCCGACCCGACCGATGTCGCCCGGGTCGAGGACCGGACGTTCATCTGCTCCGAGGACGAGGCGGACGCGGGCCCGACCAACCACTGGAAGGACCCCGCCGAGATGCGGGAGGTCTTCCAGGGCAAGGAGGGCAACGGAGGGATCTTCCGCGGCTCGATGCGCGGCCGGACGATGTACGTCGTCCCGTTCTGCATGGGCCCCCTCGGCTCCGACCTCTCCGCCATCGGGGTCGAGATCACCGACTCCGCGTACGTCGCCGTGTCCATGCGCACCATGACCCGGATGGGCCGCCCGGTCCTCGACGAACTCGGCTCCGACGGTTTCTTCGTGCGTGCTGTGCACACGCTCGGGGCGCCGCTGGAGGAGGGCGAGGCGGACGTCCCGTGGCCGTGCAACTCCACGAAGTACATCTCGCACTTCCCGGAGACCCGCGAGATCTGGTCGTACGGCTCCGGGTACGGCGGCAACGCGCTGCTCGGCAAGAAGTGCTACGCACTGCGCATCGCCTCCGTCATGGCCCGTGACGAGGGCTGGCTCGCCGAGCACATGCTCATCCTGAAGCTCACGCCTCCGCAGGGAGAGTCGAAGTACGTCGCCGCCGCGTTCCCCAGTGCCTGCGGCAAGACGAACCTCGCGATGCTGGAGCCGACGGTGCGCGGCTGGACCGTCGAGACCATCGGCGACGACATCGCGTGGATGCGCTTCGGCGAGGACGGGCGGCTGTACGCCATCAACCCCGAGGCCGGTTTCTTCGGCGTCGCGCCCGGCACCGGTGAGCACACCAACGCCAACGCGATGAAGACGCTGTGGGGCAACTCCGTCTTCACCAACGTCGCCCTCACCGACGACAACGACGTGTGGTGGGAGGGTATGACCGAGGAGACGCCCGCCCATCTGACGGACTGGAAGGGCAACGACTGGACGCCCGAGTCAGGCGTCCCGGCGGCGCACCCGAACGCCCGGTTCACCACGCCCGCCGCGCAGTGCCCGATCATCGCGCCCGAGTGGGAGGACCCGCGGGGCGTGCCGATCTCGGCGATCCTCTTCGGTGGCCGCCGGGCCACGGCCGTGCCGCTGGTGACGGAGTCCTTCGACTGGAACCACGGTGTCTTCCTCGGGGCGAACGTCGCCTCCGAGAAGACCGCCGCCGCCGAGGGCAAGGTCGGTGAGCTGCGCCGCGACCCGTTCGCGATGCTGCCGTTCTGCGGTTACAACATGGGCGACTACATGGGCCACTGGGTCGATGTCGCCAAGGGCAAGGACCAGGCGAAGCTGCCGAAGATCTACTACGTCAACTGGTTCCGCAAGAACGACGAGGGCAAGTTCGTCTGGCCCGGCTTCGGCGAGAACAGCCGGGTCCTGAAGTGGATCGTGGACCGCCTCGACGGGCGGGCCGAGGGCGTCGAGACGCCGATCGGGGTGCTGCCCGCGAAGGGCGCGCTCGACACGGAGGGTCTCGAACTCTCCGAGTCCGACCTCGACTTCCTGCTCACGGTCGACAAGGAGGTCTGGCGCGAGGAGGCCGCGCTGGTGCCGGAGCACCTGAACACGTTCGGTGAGCACACGCCGGTGGAGCTGTGGGACGAGTACCGGGCCTTGGTCAAGCGTCTGGGCTGACGCCCACCGTTGTTCTCAAGCGCCGGACGGGCTGAGTGATCAGCCGTCCGGCGCTTGAGGTATGTGGCCGGGTGCGGGCGCGTCGTGGCTGGGGTGCGCAGTTCCCCGCGCCCCTAAAGGCAAAAGGTTGCGCCGTTGCCCGCGCCCCTAAAGGCAAAAGGTTGCGCCGTTCCCCGCGCCCCTGGAAGATCAGGGCTGCCTGGCGTCTCCCTTTCCGCACGCCGTGCCGTCCCCGTTGCGGTCCAGGCGTAGAGGGTCGTCGTTGCCGTTGATCTTCAGGGGGCCGTAGTCGTTGGACTTCAGCCAGGTGCAGCGGGACGCTGTCGTCCCCTTGACCGTCTTCGGGAAGACCGTCGGGACGCAGACGTTCGCGGAGCCGTAGTGGCGGTCGCAGCCCGCGACGGTCGGGCTCACCTTCGCCGACGCGCGCTTCTTGCCGGGCGCGACGACCTTCCCTTCGAGGGAGTCCGCGAAGGAGTGGACGTGGCCCGAGGGGGCCGCCGCCGCGGACGGGCCCTGGAGGTGGACCCACTTCGCCACCGACGGCACCCCGTTCGCGTCGACCGCGAAGAGCATGTACCAGCCGGGCGGGGCGAGGTTCGGGTTGCTCGTCACGTTCAGGTCGACGTTGTTCCCGTCGACGGAGAGCGGCAGGTCCACGAAGCGCTGGTTCGGGTCGGAGGAGTGCGTCACCGCGGCCGGGCGGATCAGTTCGGCCCTGGCGATGGACCGGTCGACCGTGATGCGCTGCGTGTCGCCGTACGTCCACTCGGTGTCGATCAGTGAAGTGATCGCCGGGCGCGGGCCCTTGAGCAGGTACGGCGGGGTGTAGACGGACACGTTGTGGTTCCAGCTGCCGTTGCCCGGGTTGTCGCCGGTCGCCATCACCCGGCCGTCCGGGAGCAGGAACGCCGACGAGTGGTAGCCGCGGGCCTCGGGGTCGGCGGCCACCGGGTCGAAGGTGTTCGTCGCCGGGTCGTAGAGCGACGACTCGTACACCGGGTTGGCGCGGTTGTGCAGGGCGCCGCCGGTCTCCAGGACCTTCCCGTCGGGCAGCAGCACGGCGGAGACGTACATCTTGCCCTGGGCGCCGGTCTGCGCGACCTTGCCGTTGCCGAGGTCGACGGTGCCCTGCGGGAGCGGCGGCCCGGCGGCGTACACGGGGTTCGCGGACTTGAGGTCGATGAGGTCGGTCAGCCGGTTCGCGTCGGGGTTGGAGTCGATGTTGCCGCCGCCGATGGTGAGGACCTTCTGGTCCTGGGCCGGGGGCAGCAGCACGCTGGCCGACTGGTCGCGTTCGTCCTTGCGCTGCAGGCCGGGCACCTGCGTGGTGGTGTTGGCGTCGTAGTCGTAGATCGCCGAGCCCGTGCCGGGGATGTTGTTGCCGAAGGTGTGGCTGCCCGTGTAGAAGAGGCGGCCGTCCTGCATCAGGACCATCGTCGGGTACAGCCCCCAGTACGACCAGGTCTGGTTGACCTGCCACAGCGGCAGCCACTTGTTCTCGGCGTCCGACCAGCGCTCGGCCGTCACGGAGCCGGTGGAGTCCTCCTTCAGCCCGCCGAAGGAGAGCACGTCACCGTTGCCGAGGATCGTCGCCGACGGATACCAGTGCCCGTCGTTCATGTCGTTGGTCCTGCTGTACGTCTCGGTGACCGGGTCGAAGAGGTACGAGTCCTTGTAGCCCTGGTAGCCGATCGTGCCGTCGGCGGACGGATAGCCGTTGTTGCCGCTCATGACGAGGACCCGGCCGTCGTCGAGCTGCACATGGCCCGCGCAGAACATGTCCTTGGGCGTGGGGATCTGCTTGTAGGTGCCGGTCTGCGGGTTGTAGACCGCGCTGGTGAACGTGCCCGCCTCGAACATCTCCTCGCTGTTGCCCGAGCCGGCGATCAGCAGCACCTTGCCGTTGTTGAGGACGACCGAGTGCATGGAGCGGACCGGGTTCTGCGTGGGCAGCACGTCCCAGCGGCCGTTGGCGCACTGCTCGGCCGTGCCCGTGCACACCGGGTCGGGTACCGGGTCGGCGACCTGGTCCATCGTGTAGTCGTCGGTGGTCGCGGAGCCGGTGCCGTAGACGGAGACACCCCAGCTGATCCGGTCGGTGCCCGCGGGGACCTCGGGGGTACGGACCGTCGCCTCGGACCAGTTCGCGCTGATCGGGAGCGTCTTGAGGTCGGTCCAGTACTGCCAGCCGGCGGTGGTGTCGTGCCGGAAGAGCGTGAGGGAGGTGTCCGGGGTCGTCGACTTGTACCAGAGCCCGAGGTCGTACTGCCTGCCGACGCTCACCACGGGCGCGCACTCGGCGGACTCGGTGATCAGCGCCTTGCGGTCGCCCTCGGTACGGCGGGTCAGCTCGACCTTCATGGCCTTGGAACCGGTGTGGGCACCGCCCACGGTGGAGAAGGTGAAGTCGTTGTCGCCCCAGCCGGACCTCTCCCAGCAGTACGGCATGCCGTCGCCGCCCGTGCCCGCGGTCTCGAAGCCGGGGTTCTTCACGAGGTTGGCGGCGGAGGCGGGCTGGGGGACGGAGAGGAGCAGCCCCGAGGTGAGGGCTCCGACGGCGAGCAGGGTGGTGGTACGGCGTCTGTGCCGTACGGGTCGTCCGAACATCAGCTGGATCTCCTTGGGGTGCGGCTCCTTGGGATGCGGCTCCTCGTACGGCGGTTCTTGCCCGCCGCCATGCCGTAGACCAGAGCCTCCGTGCCCGCGAACCGCAGCACGAAGGTCGTCACCAGGGCGAGGGCCGTGGCGGTGAGCGCGCTCAGGCCGAACTGCCCCACGAGCAGCGCGATCAGCGGGATGCGCAGCACCAGGTCGGCGTTGGCGAGCAGCGCGAACCGGCCGGCCCTGTCCCACCAGGGCCGGTGCTGCCGCCGGTCCCGGAAGCAGAGGTGCTCGATGAGCAGGAAGTTCCAGGCGACCCCGAACTGGTTGGCGACGATCTCGGCGGGCAGATAGTGCGTCCCGGCGGCCGTCAGGGCCCACAGGCCCAGGAGGTTGGGCAGGAAACCCGTCGCGCCGATCAGCCCGAAGACCACCATCCGGGCCACCGGCGAGGCCGTGCGCAGTCCGGCGAGGTGCCGCAGGAAGCGGACGCCCTCCCGCGCACTCGACTTGGACTCCCCCGCGAACCGGTCCTGGAAGACGAACGGCACCTCGGTGACCTGGCGCGGCCTGGCCCGTACGGCCATTTCGAGCAGGATCTTGTAGCCGAGCGGCTTCAGGACGTCCGCGGTGACCGCGCTGCGGCGGATCGCGAAGAAGCCGCTCATCGGGTCGCTGATGCCGCGCAGCCGGTGCGGGAACAGCGTTTTCGTCAGCCAGGTGGCGCCGCGCGAGACGGCGACGCGGTAGCCGCCCGCCAGTCCCTCGCGGCTGCCGCCCTTGATGTAGCGGGAGGCGACGACCAGTCCGGCGGGGGCGCGTTCGCCCGCGGCCACCAACTCGGGGACCAGGGACGGTGGATGCTGCAGGTCGCCGTCCATGACGACGACCCAGTCGGAGGTCGCCGCCCGCAGGCCCTCGACGACGGCCCCGCCGAGCCCGCCGACGGGGCTCTCCCGGTGCAGCAAGGTCACCGGGTACGGGCAGTCGCGGGCGGCCTCGCGGATCACCTCGGGGGTGTCGTCGGTGGAGTCGTCCACGAAGACGACTTCGCAGGGCAGCCGCGCGGGCACGGAGGCGGTGATCTGCCGCAGCAGCTCACGGACGTTCGCGGACTCGTTGAAGGTGGGCACGACGATGGTGACCGCGCCGGGCTCGGGGAGCGGGGAGGCCGCGCGCAGGGCCGGGTCGCCCAACTCCCCCGGCACGATGTGCCCGTCGACGGACTCGTACGTCATCGGTCGCCGCCTTCCGTGGCGGCGGCGCCCGCGGAGTCGGCCGCGTCCGCGGTACCCGCGGTGCTCCGTCTGCTGGCCCTGCTCTCCTTGCCGCCGTTCTCGATCCGCCGGATCTCGATGCGGTCCGGGCCCTCGCCGAAGGTGGCGACCGGTGCCGAGTGCCTCATCGCCTGCCTGACGTTGGGCAGGTCGACGGCGTCGCGCCGCACGGTCGGCGAGGCGACGACGTAGTCGAGGTCGCGCCAGCCGCGCGGCATCGTCCTCGTCACGGCGGGGTCGAGGTCCGCCTTGTAGAACCAGATGACGCCGAGGCCGGGCTGGTAGCCGGCGTGCACGAGGTCGAGCCAGAGCGCGTCGTCGACCAGGACACGGGTGTCCCGGGGGTTGTCGACCTCGGTGGCCAGCCACTGGGAGGCGGCCCGGTAGGGGGCGTTGGCGTCGGTGGTCGCGGCGGTGCGGGCGCCGTCGTACCAGGGCGGCACGACGTACACGGCCGAGACCGCCACCAGCAGCGCGGCGACCGCGTACCGCCCTCGGGTGACGTACGTGCTCTCGTCGGTGGTGCGCCATCTGCGCAGCACGCCGTGGGCGACGCTCGCGGTGCCTCCGGCGAGGACCAGCGCGAGGAACGGCAGGGCCTGGATGACGTACATCGCGGGCAGGTAGCCGTTCGGGCGCAGGGCGACCAGGGCGAGGACGGCGACGGTGAGGGCGGGTCCCGCGAGGGCGCGGGCGGTGACCGACCAGCGCCAGGTGACCAGGAGGAGCAGGGCTCCGGCCAGGCCGCCCAGCGGCAGGACGCGGTCGTAGTAGAGCCAGGACCGCAGGACCTCGTTCGAGCCGGAGCCCTCGTCGAGGATGAAGCCCGAACCGGGCCTGGTCAGCTGGTACCGGAGGCCGTCCCAGAGCGAGACGTGTCCGGCGCCGGGGAACAGCTCGCCCTTGAGGAGGGCGAAGAGCGGGTACGACATGCCGATCAGGACGCAGGCCGTGACGGCTCCGGTGAGGGCGAACTTGCGGGTGTCGCGGTGGCTGTGGCGCCACATGGTGACGAGCACGGCGGGCAGGACGAAGATCATGGTCTCTTTGGTGAGCACCGCCGCCGCGGCGGCGAGTCCCGCCCCGAAGTGGTGCCAGAGATGGCGGCTCGGGGAGGCGGCGAGGCAGAACGCGAGCAGCGTCCACATCACCGCGATGTTGTCGAGGAAGATCTCGCGCTGCAGGACGACGGAGAGCGGTGAGAGGCCGAACAGCAGGAGCGCGAGGGCGGCGGCCCAGCGCGGCAGGGACAGGCGGCGGGCCAGTACGTAGACGAGGACCGCGCTCACCGCGCTGACCAGGAGCATCACGATCCGCATCGAGCCGACGGTCATCGACTCGGGGCTGAGCAGGGACGGTATCCAGGTCAGTGCGGCTATCTGTATCCAGCCGAGGGGCGGGTGGTCGTACCAGTACGTGTAGTGCGCCAGGCCGTCGCCCTGCTGGACGGACCAGGCCTGGGCGAGGTAGGTGCCCTCGTCGTCGCTGAGAGTCGGGTAGTCGGCGATGTTCCAGCCCTGCACGGTCATGACGGCCACGAGGAGTACGCCGCACAGGATGAGGTCGGTCTTCGAACGGCGCAGCCGGGACGGGGCTGTTCGAGGGGCCGAGCCGGTGGTGGGGACAGGTGTGCGCTGCGCGGGGACCTTGGGTGCGGTCACCGCGGGGAGGGTGGAGGTCACGCGGGGACGTCCTCTCGGGACCCGCGGGACGCTGCCGCGGCTTCGGTGGCGGTAGCGGTGTCGGCGCCCTTGCCGAAGTCGTGGCCGGTGTCGGTGAGGTGTGCGCCGACGTGGCTGGTCAGTTCCCAGTCGTCGCGGCCCCGCTGCTCGCGCCAGACGGCCCGGACGGCCGCTCCGGCGAGGAGCACCTGGTAGAAGGGGCCGCCGACGACGAGCTTGAGGTAGTGGACGAAGCGGACGCGCAGCCCGTACTGCCTGCCGAAGTCGTGCAGTCCGACCAGTTCGAAGACGAAGGTGACGAACGCGGTGACGGCCGGCAGGAAGGTGATGAAGGCGATGCCGACGGGGACGTCGAGGAAGAGCGCCACGGCCACGTTGAGCGGGATGATCACGCCGGAGATCGCCTGGAGGTACGGCGTCATCAGGGTGTAGCGGGCGAGCAGGCGCTGGCCGAAGCCGGGGAGCTGCTTCCAGTCCTTCTTGCGGTAGACCTGGAGGAATCCCTGGTTCCACCGGGTGCGCTGCTTCAGGAGCGACATCAGGCTGCCGGGTGTCTCCTCCTTGGTCACCATGTCGGAGTCGTACGCGACGACAACCTTCTTGCCGGTGCTGGAGAGCCGTACTCCCAGGTCACAGTCCTCGGCGAGGCAGTCGGGGTCCCAGCCGTCGGCCTCCCGCAGGACGTCGGTGCGGACGAAGACGGTGTTGCCGCCCAGCGGGATGAAACCTTTCTGCGCATGGAGGTGGAGCCGCGAGCGGAACCAGAAGAAGTACTCCAGGCAGTTGCGCAGGCTGTACCAGCTGGAGTGGAAGTTGATGAGCTGGACGCCGCCCTGCACGACGTCCGCGCCGGTGGTGCGGAAGGCGTGGTCGACGTGCGCGAGCAGCTCCGGGTGGACCTGGTCCTCCGCGTCGAAGACTCCGACGACCTCGCCGCGGCAGTGCGGCAGCGCCGTGTTCATGGCCTTCGGCTTGTTCTTCTTCTCGTGGGTGTCGACGACCACACGGACGCGCGGGTCGCGGGCCTCGGCGCGCCGGGCCACCTCGGTGGTGTCCGGGTCGTCGTGGCCGACGATCACGATGACCTCGAAGTCGGTGTGGCTGGATTCCAGCAGGCGCCGGACGGTGTGGTCGAGGACGGCCTGTTCGTGTCTCGCGGGCAGCAGCAGCGAGAAGGACACGTGCTCGCCCCCGTCCGGACTGCTGAACCGGGTGGAGGCGAGCACCTCGGGCGTGCGCCACGCGTGCATCTGCCACCACAGGGTGAAAGCAGCCATCCAGAAAAGGGCGAGCGAAACGACAGCGATGAAGACAGACGCCAGCAAAAGATCCCCCCAGGATCCCCAGAACCCCCTGTCACGACAGCGAGTCACTCCTGTCGTGTCCGGGACAGAGACTATGGGGATTCTGTGAAGTCCGGGAGGTGTTCTGATAAATAGCGTGTTTCGGAATGCTCGGTCGACTAGTAGGACGTATCCGAACACCTGCGCACATCGAACCTCGGCATGCCTGGTGTTTCCCCTGCTCAGCGCCCCAGCGCCGCCCGGAGGCGGTCGACGTCGGTCGTCGGGGCGTCACAGGTGAAGTTACGGCAGACATACGCGGTCGGTTCATTGTCGACAAGTGACCGGTGGGCGAGCAGGGGCAGTTCGTCACTGTCCGCAGTGCCCACGGCGACGACCGCGCCGGGTGCGGTGGCGAGCAGGGCGGCGCGGTGCAGCTCCCGGGTGGCCGGATTGTCACGTGGTCCGACGACGGCCACCTCGCGCGGGCCGTCCAACTGGGCCTCGGCGGTGGCCAGTCCCCAGCCGATGAACCGCGGAGCGCGCGGCCCGAGCGCCTTGACCACGCCCAGCGCCCGCTCGGCGGCGCTCCGATGGGGCTCCGAGCCGGTCTGGGCGGCGTAGCTCAGCAGGGCGCCGGCCGCCGCGCTCCAGCCGGAGGGCGTGGCGTTGTCGGTCGGGTCCTGCGGGCGCCGGATGAGCTTCTCGGCGTCGGCCGCGGTGTCGTACAGGGCTCCCGACTTCTCGTCGGTGAACTGCGTCAGGACGTGGTCGAGCAGGAAGCCGGCGAACTCCAGCCAGACGCCCTCGCCGGTGACCGAGGCCAGCGCGAGGAAGCCCTCCGCGACGTCCGCGTAGTCCTCCAGCACCCCCGCGTGCGCGCCGACACGCCCGTCCTTGCTGGTACGGGCGAGCCGCGCGTGCTCGTCCAGATGGAGCCGGACGAGGAGGTCGGCCGCCGCGACCGCCGCGTCGACGAGGTCGGGGCGGTCGAAGTACGCGCCGGTCTCGGCCAGTGCGGCGATCGCGAGCCCGTTCCAGGCGGCGACGACCTTGTCGTCCCGGCCGGGCGCGGGACGACCGTCGCGCGCCTCCTTCATGCGGGCCTTGACGGACTCGATCCGGGCTGCGTCGAAGACCCGCTCGCTCTGCGGCAGTTGCAGCACGGAGGCGCCCTCCTCGAAGGTGCCCTCCTCGGTCACGCCGAAGTAGTCGGCGGCGAGGCGCGCGTCCTCGTCGCCCAGCACGTCCCGCAGTTGCCGCGGCGTCCACGCGTAGTACGCGCCCTCGACGTGCTTGCCCGTGCCGTCGTCGCTGTCGGCGTCGAGCGCGGAGGCGAAACCGCCCTCGTTCGTGCGCAGTTCGCGGACCATGAAGTCGGCGGTCTCCAGGGCGACCCGGCGGGCGAGATCGCTCCCCGTGGTCCGCCACAGGTGCGCGTACACGCGGCACAGCAGCGCGTTGTCGTAGAGCATCTTCTCGAAATGCGGCACGACCCACTCACGGTCGACGGAGTAGCGGGCGAAGCCGCCGCCGAGCTGGTCGTAGATACCGCCGCGGGCCATGTGCTCACAGGTGTCGGCGGCCATCTGGAGCGCGCCCTCGGACCCGGTGCGGGCGTGGTGGCGCAGCAGGAACTCGACCGCCATGGACGGCGGGAACTTGGGTGCCCCGCCGAAGCCGCCGTGGGTGGCGTCGTAGTCGCGGGTGAGCCCGAGCAGCGCCTGCGCGAGCTCGCCCTCGCCGGGTACCTGGGCGTCGCCGTAGCCGATCTCGCGGCCGGCGAGGTCGCGCACGATCTTCCGGGCGACCTCGCCGACCTCGTCCCGCCGGTCGGTCCACGCACCGCGCACGCCTTCGAGGACCTGCCGGAACGAGGGGCTGCCGTGCCGGGGCGCGGGCGGGAAGTAGGTACCGAAGTAGAACGGTTCGGCGTCGGGCGTCAGGAAGACGGTCATGGGCCAGCCGCCCTGCCCGGTCGCCGCCTGCACGGCCTCCATGTACACGGCGTCGACGTCGGGCCGCTCCTCACGGTCGACCTTGACGTTCACGAAGTGCGCGTTGAGGTAGTCGGCGGTCTGCTCGTCCTCGAACGACTCGTGCGCCATGACGTGGCACCAGTGGCAGCTGCTGTAGCCGACGCTCAGCAGCACCGGTTTACCCGTCCGGCGCGCCTCCTCGAAGGCCTCGGCCGACCAGGGCCACCAGTCGACGGGGTTGTCGGCATGCTGCAGGAGGTAGGGGGACGTCTCGTGGGCCAGTCGGTTCGCCATGCCTCCATCCTGCCGCAGGGACCGGGTGGCGGTGGGGACCGGTGGGGGCGCGCGGCAGGCGTGCACCGGGAGCGGTTGCGGATCGCCCGGGCGCGTCGCGGATCACCGGCGTGGCCCCCGGATCATCCGGTTCCTCCGGGGGTAGGTACTGGGTTCGGGGCGCCCGGGGCGGGCGTGCGCATGCCAGGGAACCCGTCCGTGGGTCCCTCGCCATCCCCGTTCATCCGCAGGACACTTGACCAGGAAAGCCGTTGTCGGCGGAGGGGGACGCGAGATGCGGGACGGCCATCGGGTGGAGGCCGAGCGGTTGTTGGTGCGGGCCGTGGAGGAGGAGGTTCGGCGCTCGGGCGGGCGGGCCGACGGGAGCGTACTGCTGTCGCGGGCGCGGGCCTCGCTGGACAGCATGGCGCAGACGGCCGCCGAGGAGTACGAGGCCTACACGAAGGCGACGGACGAGGCCGAGGCGGGCCGCCTGACCTTCGGGCAGCGCTACGCGCGCGAGGGCGCCGGAACCCCCCTGCTGGTGGCGGCCGTCGCCGCCCTCGCGGCCGTCGTCGCGGACCTGGCACTCGGCACCACAGGGGGCGCGGCACTGGCCGCGGGCGCGGTCGTCGGGGTCGCGGGCGCCGCGACCACGGTGGCGAAGGTGACGGCCTCCCATCTGCCGGCCGCGAGCCGCCGGGCGGGAGCCCTCGGCCAGCCCGGCGGCTCCGAACAGCTGCGCCTGACCTGGCTGACCGCCCTGGAGGTCCGCGGGATCCGCCCCTTCTTCGACCAGCAGCGCGTGTTCAACGCCGCCACCGGGGCGAAGAAGGGCGCGCCCCAGTTGCGGCGTACGGACAAGAGCGCGGCAGCCCGGCGGCGGAGCGTCCTGGAACAGTCGTTCGGGCAACTCCCCGAGCCGGTGGGGTCGTTCGCGGGCCGTCGACAGGAGGTGCAGCGGATCGCGCAGTGGGTGCACGCGGCCCGCGCGAGCACCGAGACCCGGCCGACGGTGGTCGTCCTGCACGGCTCGCCGGGTTCCGGCCGCAGCACCCTCGCCGTCCGCGCGGCGCACGAGTTGAGGGACCAGTTCCGCGGCGCGTGCGTGGTGGACCTGCGCGGTGACAGCGCGGAGGAGTCGCCGCTGAGCACCCGCGACGCGCTGCTGCACCTGCTGAACCGCCTCGGCGCCCCCCGCGAACAGCTCCTGTTCCGTGAGCGTTCCTCGCAGGACCAGCAGGTCAGGCGGCTCGCCGAGCTGTATCACCAGCATCTGACCGGCCTGCCGGTGACGATCGTGCTGGACGACGCGAGCGACCTGGAGCAGGTCCGCACGCTCGTGCCGGAGCGTTCCGACAGCCTGGTCGTCGTCACCGCCCGCAAACCCCTGGACCTGCCCGCCGACCTGCCCGCCTGGGTGCACCAGCTCGCGGTGGAGCCACTGGCCGCGCCGGGCGCCGAGGAGCTGCTGAAGGCTTCCGCGCAGGACGACTCCGCCCCGTACGACGCCGAAGCCGCGGACGAGATCAGGGAGTTGTGCGGCGGACTGCCTCTGGCGCTGCGCGTCGCCGGCTCGTCCCTGGGCCCGCGCACGCCACGCCGGCTCGCCACCGACCTGGCGGCGTACGGACCGGTCGAGCCGGTCGAACGGGTGCTGTGGCTGCGCTACACCGACCAGCCGGACCCGACGAGGCGGCTGCTGCGGCGGCTCGCCCTGGCGGGCCGCGCCTCGCTGGGGGCCGCCGCGGCGGCGGCCCTGCTCGCGACGGACGAGCCCGAGGCGACCCGCCGGCTGGAAGCCCTGTCCCGCGCGGGTCTGATCGACCACGTCCGCGGCAGCCGCTACCGCCTGCACGACCTCGTACGCGCCTTCGCGCAGGCCCGCCTCCTCGACGAGGAGGACCCGGCCGAGCGCACGGCCGCGCAGGAACGTCTCATCGTGAACTACGGCGAGCTGGCCGACTCGGTGATCCGCCTGGTCGACGGCAAGACGTCCACGCGCGCGGACACGTCCTTCCAGTCGAGCGCGGTCGGGCCGCACGGGTTCACCTCGCTGGACGCGGCCCTGCGCTGGCTGGACGACGAGTCGAGCTTCATCACGGCGGCCCTGCGGCACGCGGAGGGCGTGAACCAGGAGGCGGTGCTCAACCTCCTGGGCGCCCTGTGCGACTACTGCCTGCTGCGCGGCGACCTCTACCGGCTGGGCGAGATCAGCGAGTTGACGCAGGCCGTCGACCAAGGGTTGCTGGTGCGCTCGGTCCAGTGGCGCACGGGCATCGCGGCCCGTCAGCTCGGCGAACTCGACAAGGCCCGTACGACGCTGACGTCGGTGGTCGACCTCTACTTCGAGGCCCACCACGACGCGGGCGCGGCCCGGGCGCTGTGTTCGCTCGGCATCACCCTCCACCACCAGGGCAACCTCACCGAGGCCGCCCTGAAGCTCCAGGAGGCCCTCGATCTGCAGGCCTCCCCCGCCCTCGCGGCGGACCGTGCCTGGACGATGCACGCGCTGGCGGCCGTGGAGCGCGACCGGGCGAGGCTGCGCGAGGCGCTCGACCTCCTCACGCGCGCCCTGGACCTGCACCGCGAGGGCGAGTCCGTGCACGGCGAGGCGTGGGCGCACTACCAGCTCGGCCAACTGGGCCTGCGGATGGGCGACGTACCGCGCGCCGAGTCCGAACTGCGCGCCGCCCTCGACCTGTACGGGCGTACCCGCGACGCCCGTGGCGAGGCCTGGGCGCTGACGCAGCTGGCCCGGGCCCGGCTGGTCGACGGCGATCCGTCGGCCGCCGTGGACGGTCTGCGCCAGGCGGCCTCCCGCCACCGCGAGAACGAGGACTCGCGGGGCGAGGCGTGGACGGTGTACTACCTGGGCCAGTCGCTGGAGGAGACGGGCAACCTCGACCAGGCGGTCCGTGAACTGGAGCGGTCCCGCACGATGTTCTCGCGCATCCGCGACGTCTACGGTCTGGCCTGCGCCCGCCACCACTCGGCCCGGGTGACCCGCGACCAGCGCGCCGCGCAGACCGGCTCGCTGCGCAACTCCGGCTTCGCCCGGCAGCTCCTGGTGGACGCGCGCGCCGACTTCCAGCGGATCGGCGTCGCCCACGGGGAGGCGTGGACCTGCCTGGAGCTGGCGGTGGTGGAGGCGGGCAACGCGCGTACGCAGTCGGCGCTGGGGCTGTGCGACGAGGCGGCGGCGCTCTTCGCGTCCTACGGCGACCGCCGCGGCGAGGACTGGGCCCGTTTCCTGCGCTGCACGCTCCTGCCGTACGCCTCCCCCGGCGGCGTCGAGGTGGGCACCGCCGTGGCCCAGGAGGAGCTGTCCCAGCTCTCCCGCACCGGCCATCCGTCCCGGGACGGAAAACTGGGCGACTACATCGAGGCGTACCAGCTCCTCCTGGAGCGCGGAGCCGACCTGGAGGCCGGCTGGCAGGCCTGGCGCCTGGGAATGGTCCCGAACCGGCATGCGCGGGAGGTCATGGGGGTGGCGGTCTCGGCGGAGCGGGCGTGAGAGCGCCGCTCGCCGGCGGGCCTTCCGGGTACGGCTGATCCGGCGATGCCTCCGGACAACACCGGATCAGGGCATCACCGGATCGGGCATCACCGGATCGGGCGTCACCGGATCAGGTGCCGGACGCGGTCGCGGTGGTCGCCGTCGCGTCCGGGGTTCAGCCCTTCGCGGGCGAAGCCGTCCCTCCGGAACCGCTGCCGGAGCCGGTCGCTCCGGAGGTCGCCTTCGCGGCGGATTCCGCCTTCGGGTCGGCGTCCTCCTCGAAGTCGACCCTCGTCAGCTGCCGGTTCATCGATTTCATCAGGCCCCATACCGCCACGGCCATCACCGCGAAGACGATGAAACCGAGAACACCGGGGGTGACCTTGTTCTCGTCGACCTCCTTGGCGAGGGGGACGAGGTGCGTCAGTGCCAGGCTTGCGCTCATATCAGGCATTGTCGCGGATGCCCGCGAAGAGGTCGTCCTCGGGGAGGGATGTGTCGACGAGGGACTTCGCCAGCTCGTACTCCTCCGTCGGCCAGACCTCCCTCTGGAGCTCCATCGGGACGCGGAACCAGCCGCCGTCGGGGTCGATCTGCGTGGCGTGCGCGATGAGGGCCTTGTCGCGGATCTCGAAGAAGTCCGCGCACGGCACATGCGTGGTCAGGGTGCGCTCGGCGCGCTCGAACTCGTCCCACCGCTTGAGCCAGTCCCCGTACGGCGACTCCATGCCCCGGTCGAGCAGGGCGTGGTGCAGGGCCTCGGTGCGCGGGCGGTTGAAGCCCTGGTTGTAGTAGAGCTTCTGCGCCTGGAAGGCCGGGCCGAACTCCGACTCCGGGTACTTCTCGGTGTCGGCCGCGCCCTCGAACGCCACCATCGAGATCTTGTGGGTCATGATGTGGTCCGGGTGCGGATAGCCGCCGTTCTCGTCGTAGGTGGTGATCACCTGCGGCCGGAACGAACGGATCTTGCGGACCAGCTCGCCGGCGGCCTTGTCGACGTCCTCCAGGGCGAAGCAGCCCTCGGGCAGCGGCGGCAGCGGGTCGCCCTCGGGCAGGCCCGAGTCGACGAAGCCCAGCCATTCCTGCTTGACGCCGAGGATCTCGCGGGCCTCGTCCATCTCCTTCTTGCGCACCTCGTGGATGTGCTCCTCGACGTACTTGTCGCCCTGCAGCTTGGGGTTGAGGATGGAGCCGCGCTCCCCGCCCGTGCAGGTCACGACCAGCACGTCCACCCCCTCGGACACGTACTTCGCCATGGTGGCCGCGCCCTTCGACGACTCGTCGTCGGGGTGGGCGTGCACGGCCATCAGTCGCAGCTGGTCAGTCAAGACTCAATCCTCAGTAAGTCGGCGCCCCACGGTGTAACGGCGCAATCCAAAGGGGTCGTCCCGTAGGGACGTCGATGAGGGGTGGCGGTCGGGTGACGGGTGGGAACTTCTATAGTGACCGAATCGGCGGGCGAAAAATTCCTGGCCCCGGCTCCGCGCACCCGCCCCGGAGAGGACGATCATGAGTACGGTGCAGCTGCCCGAGGGCCGGTACGGTCGCTCCGCGGACGAGCGCGCCGACCGCAAACTCAAGATCATCGGTTCTGTGCTGGGAGTGGCCCTGCTCGCGCTGATCGGCTATTTCGCCTTCCACTACGTGGCGGGCAACAAGATCAGTGCGGAGGTCATCAGTTTCGACGCCTCGGATTCCGCCGTGAAGGTGCATCTCGAGGTCCGCAAGGATTCGGGTGTGACGGGGTACTGCACGATCCGGTCCCAGGCCGAGGACGGCGCCGAGGTCGGCCGCGCGGACTTCCGGTTCGACCAGGACGCGACCCGTGTCGACAAGGTCCTCACGCTGCGCACGACGGCTCCCGGTACGACCGCGGAACTCCTCGGCTGCCACGCGGACTGAGCCGCGGACCGTGCGGCGCACGGTGCACCCCGGACCACTCCCGACACCGGCGGATGTCCCTCCCGGCACTTCCGCGCTGACCTGCGTGGACGTAATTCTGATGGGTTATGTCCTCCCCCTTCGGCCCGTGAATTGTTAGGCTCGTGGTTTCGCCCACCCGAGAAGGAACATTCTTCTGGGTAGGGCGATGCTTTGTATTCCCAGTACCTACGAGGAGCACCTGTGACCCAGACCAGCGAGAACGTCACCTGGCTGACCCAGGAGGCGTACAACCAGCTCAAGGCCGAGCTGGAGCACCTGTCTGGTCCTGCGCGCACGGAGATCACGGCCAAGATCGCGGCCGCGCGCGAGGAGGGCGATCTGCGTGAGAACGGTGGCTACCACGCGGCCAAGGAGGAGCAGGGCAAGCAGGAGCTCCGGGTGCGCCAGCTGACGCAGCTCCTGGAGAACGCGAAGGTGGGCGAGGCTCCGGCGGCGGACGGCGCGGTGGCGCCCGGCATGGTCGTCACCATCGCCTTCGACGGCGACGAGGACGACACCCTCACGTTCCTGCTCGCCTCCCGCGAATACGCGAGCTCCGACATCGAGACGTACTCGCCGCAGTCCCCGCTGGGCTCCGGCGTGAACGGCAAGAGGATCGGCGAGGACGCCCAGTACGAACTGCCGAACGGCAAGCTCGCCTCGGTGAAGGTCCTCGAAGCCAAGCCGTACGCCGCGTAACCCCGTCCCCGGCGTCGCCCCGGCGAGCCCCCGGCGCCTGCGCGCCGGGGGCTTCTCCGTGCCCGGGCGCCGGGCTCCCCCGTGTCTGCTCGGCGTGCCCGCTCAGCTGTCCGCCTTGCGGTACTTGCGGACCGCAAGGGTGCGGAAGAGCACGACGATCAGCACCGACCAGATGACCGAGGCCCAGACGGGATGCTGCATGGGCCAGGCGCTGGACTCCACGACCCCCGGGTTGCCGAACAGCACACGGCACGCCTGCACCGTCGCGCTGAACGGGTTCCACTCGGCGATGTGCCGCAGCCAGGGAGTCATCTGGCTGGAGTCCACGAAGGCGTTCGAGATGAACGTCACCGGGAACAGCCAGATGATCCCGCCCGAGGTCGCCGCCTCGGGGGTGCGCACGGACAGGCCGATCAGCGCTCCGATCCAGGTGAAGGCGTATCCCAGGAGGAGCAGCAGGCCGAAGGCGCCCAGGACCCTGGCGGCGTTGGTCGGCTCCGCGGAACCGGTGCGCCAGCCCACGAGCAGCGCGACGACCGCGAGGACGAGCAGGGTGATGGCGGTCTGCACCAGGTCGGCGACGGTCCGGCCGGTCAGCACCGCGCCGCGGGCCATCGGCAGGGAGCGGAAGCGGTCGACGAGCCCCTTCTGCATGTCGTCCGCGATCCCGGCGGCCGAGCCCGCCGTGGCGAACGTGACGGTCTGCGCGAAGATGCCCGCCATCAGGAAGTTCTTGTAGACGTCCGCGTCGGTGGTGCTCCCGATCTGCATCGAGCCGCCGAAGACGTACGTGAACATGACCACGAACATCACCGGCTGGATGATCCCGAAGAGGATCATCTCGGGGATCCGGGTCATGCGGATCAGATTGCGTTTGGCGACGACCAGGGAGTCCCGGACGGACTGCCCGAGGGAGCCTCCCGGGGCCACGGTCCGCACGGCATCGGTGACGGCGCTCACTTGGCGGCCTCCTTCTTGCGCTTGGATCCCTTGGATCCCTTGAGTGCCTCGGTGTCCGTGCCTTCGCCGCTCTCCGCGTCCTTCTGCTCGGCGAGGTGGCCGGTCAGGGAGAGGAACACGTCGTCGAGCGTGGGGCGGCGCAGACCGATGTCGTCGATCTCGATGCCCCGGGCGTCCAGCTCACGGATGACCTCCGCGAGGAGCTTCGCGCCGCCGGAGACGGGCACGGTGAGGCGGCGGGTGTGGTCCTCGACGGTGGTCTCGCCCTTGCCGAAGCCCCGCAGGACCTCGGTGGCGGTCGCGATGTGCTCGCGGTCGTGCACCACGACCTCCACTCGCTCGCCGCCGGTACGGGCCTTGAGCTGGTCGGAGGTGCCGCGGGCGATGACCTTGCCGTGGTCGACGACGCAGATGTCGTGCGCGAGGTGGTCGGCCTCTTCGAGGTACTGGGTGGTCAGCAGCAGCGTCGTACCGCCGGAGACCAGTTGCTTGATGACCTCCCACAACTGCTGGCGGTTGCGCGGGTCGAGGCCGGTCGTCGGTTCGTCCATGAACATGACCGGCGGTGAGACGACGAGCGCCGCGGCGAGGTCGAGCCGGCGGCGCATACCGCCGGAGTAGGTCTTCGCCGTGCGGTCGGCGGCCTCGGTGAGGTTGAACTGCTCCAGCAGTTCGACCGCGCGGGCTTTCGCCTGCTTGGCCCTCATCTGGTAGAGCTGGCCGACCATGTGGAGGTTCTCACGGCCCGTCAGATATTCGTCGACCGCGGCGAACTGACCGGACAGACCGATCGAGCGCCGTACCTCGTTCGGGTGTTTGAGTACGTCGATGCCGGCGACGACCGCTGTGCCGCTGTCGGGCCGGAGCAGCGTGGTGAGGCAGCGGACGGCGGTGGTCTTTCCCGCGCCGTTCGGCCCGAGGAGGCCGAGGACCGTCCCCTCCGGGACATCGAGATCGACGCCGTCCAGAGCCCTTACGTCGCCGAAGGTCTTCACCAGGCCTTCGGCGTAGATGGCGCCTGGCATGTGAGTCTCCCAAGTGGGTGGGGGTCCAGTGAAAGGTGATGAGCGGGCGGCTATTTTCGCCTGCTTTGCGCCACCGGGCGAGCGAATTTCGCACCCCGCCCGAGCGGATGGTGACGAGAGACACACCATAACGCGATGTATCGCGTTTCCTCAAGCGGTTTTCCCGGTCAGGTTCTCCGTGCGGTCTGCGTGCGGTTTCCGTGCGTTCTCCCCGTCGCGCGCCTCCTCGCCCGACCTCAGTCGATGACCGTGTAGCCCGCCCGCCGCAGGGCCGAGTTCACCTCGGCACAGTGCTTCGGCCCCTTCGTCTCCAGGTGCAGTTCGACCTCCACCTCCGTGAGCCCGAGCCGCGGGTCGGTCCGTACGTGACTCACATCGAGGACGTTAGCGTCCACCACTGACAACACCCCGAGAAGCGTGGCCAGGGCCCCGGGCCGGTCCGTCAGCCGCAGCGTGACCGCGAGGTAGCGGCCGTTCGCGGCCATACCGTGCCGCAGGATGCGCTGCATCAGCAGCGGATCGACGTTCCCGCCGGACAGCACCGCGACGACCGGGCCCTCGAAGGTGTCCGGCTCGCTCATGATCGCCGCGACCGGACTCGCGCCGGCCGGCTCGACGACCAGCTTGGCCCGTTCGAGGCAGAGCAGCAGCGCGCTGGACAGCGCGTCCTCGGAGACCGTGCGGATCTCGTCCACCAGGTCGGCGATGATCCCGAACGGCACGTCCCCCGGCCGCCCGACCTTGATCCCGTCGGCCATCGTCGCCGGGTTCTCGACCGACACCGGCCGCCCGGCCGCCAGCGAGGGCGGGTACGCGGCGGCGCCCGCCGCCTGCACCCCCACGATCCGCACGTCCGGCCGCAGCGCCTTCACCGCGACCGCGACACCCGCGGCGAGCCCGCCACCGCCGATCCCCACGACGATCGTGCGCACCTCGGGGCACTGCTCAAGGATCTCCAGGCCCACCGTGCCCTGCCCGGCGATGATGTCGGGGTGGTCGAAGGGGTGGATGAAGACGGCGCCCGTCCCGGCCGCGTACTCCTGTGCGGCGGCCAGCGTCTCGTCCACCACCGTGCCGTGCGTACGCACCTCGGCTCCGTAGTGCGTCGTCGCCGCGACCTTCGGCAGCGGGGCGCCCGAGGGCATGAAGACGGTGGAGTGCACACCGAGCAGCGAGGAGGCCAGGGCGACGCCCTGGGCGTGGTTGCCCGCGCTGGCGGCGACCACTCCGGCCGCCCGTTCCTCGGGGAGGAGCCCGGCGATCCGCACGTACGCGCCGCGCAGTTTGAACGAACCGGTGCGCTGGAGGTTCTCGCACTTGAGGTGTACCGGCGCCCCCACCAGGCCGGACAGGTGCCTGCTGCCCTCCATGGCGGTCGTCCGCGCGACTCCGGAGAGCATCTTCTGGGCGCCGCGCACATCGTCGAGGGTCACCGGCGGCAAGGGGTGGGCCGTGCGATAGCTCATGGGCACCACTCTCGCAGTTGATACCGCGCCGCAGCGGGCGTGACCAACGTCCGAGACCGGGTTTCCTCAGCGCCGGTACGGCCCGCCCCCCGTCCGCGTACTCTGTCCCCCAACCCAGCCCCACGCATGAATAGAGCCCCCGGCCATGCCCACAACACCTGAAATGTCGATGGACATGACGACCGTCGGTGACACCGGTCTTCTGGAAACACTGCAGCACGAGGTCGCGGTGTTCGCCCGCCGTGCCGAACAGACCCGGCTCGGCGGGGTCGGACAGGTGCGCAACTCGATGGACCGCGCCGCGTACCTGCTGCTCAACCGCCTCGACAAGGAGGGGCCGATGGGCGTCAAGGCGCTCGCCGCGAGCATGGGCATCGACTCCTCGACGGTCACCCGGCAGGTGGCCCCGCTGGTCGACACCGGGCTCGTCAAGCGCACCTCCCACCCGGAGGACGGGCGTGCCGTGGTGCTCCAGCTGTCGCCGCGCGGACTCTCCCGTCTGGACGAAGTCCGTTCCTCCAGGCGCCAGTTGATGGCGGAGCTGACGCAGGAGTGGTCGCCGGAGGAGCGCGACGCCTTCTGCGCGCTGCTCACCCGCTTCAATGTCGCGCTCTCCACCCGCATGGCCGCGTCGCCGTCCGCGGAGGCACCGGCACCCTCCTGACCTGCCGCCCGCCGCCCCTGCCGCGCGGGGCCGCACCGAGCCGCCGCGACCGATCCGGCCGTACCGTCTCGTGCCGCCCTCTTGACCGGGGCCCGCGCCTGGCCTCATATGAAGTCGGGCCCCGAGGTACGCGGCTGTTCACGGCGTACGTCTCCAGGGCCCCGGTTTTCCCACGGGGAGGCGCGGTGCGAAAGCGGCAGGCGTCCCGGAACGCCCGCCGTGCCCGGGAGTTCGAGGCGTTCGTCGCGGGCGCGGCAGGGCGGTTGCTGCATGCCGCCACACTGCTCACCGCGGAGCCCCCGGACGACAACCCGCGCGCGCGGCGCCTGCTCACCGCGACCCTCGCCCACACGTACGCCGTCTGGGACCGCCTGCGCGGCGAGGACCCGTACGACCGGACCCGGCAGCAGCTGGCCGTGCGCTTCGCACGCGGGGCCTGGCACCAGTACGGCGGCCTCGGCCGGACGTACCTACGTGGCCGCCCCGCCCCCGACAGCGCCCTGCGCCACCTCACCCCGCAGGAACGGCTGATCCTCGTCCTGCGCATGTACGAGGGCGTCGCCGAGGAGCAGGCCGCCGCGCTGCTGGGACTGCCCACGGAACGCGTACGGGCGATCTGCGCCCGTGCCATGGCCACCCTGCTGCATCCGCCCCGGGAGACCGCCCCACCGATCGCGAAGGTGGTGCCTTCATGAGCCCCGTCAGCCGCAGGGAGGCCGACGTCCGGCGCATCCTTGAGGCACCGCAGCCGTCCGTACCCCCGGAGCTGTACACGGAGGCCGTGCGCAGGGGCGGGCGCATGCTGCGCCGCCGGACGGTCGCCCGGCGGCTGATGTGGCTGGTGCTGTTCGCGGCGACCGTGGCCCTCGTGGTGTGGCTGTCGGTCGCCCAGCCGTGGGTGGAGCCGCCGTCGCAGACGACTCCACCGCTGACCGGCTGGTGAGCGACGCCCTATCCCAGGGCCTGCTTGAGGTCCTCAAGAAGGTCGTCGATGTTCTCGATGCCCACGGACAGGCGTACGAGATCGGCGGGGACCTCCAGGAGGGACCCGGCCACGGACGCGTGCGTCATCCGTCCCGGGTGCTCGATCAGGGACTCGACGCCGCCCAGGGACTCGCCCAGGGTGAACACCTTGGCGCGGTTGCAGACCTCGACGGCCGCCTCCTCGCCGCCCTCGACCTGGAAGGAGACCATGCCGCCGAACGACCGCATCTGCTTGGCGGCGGTCTCGTGACCGGGGTGCTCCGGAAGGCCCGGGTACAGAACACGCGTCACGCGCGCGTGCCGGGTGAGCATCTCGGCGACCCTGGCGGCGTTCTCGCTGTGCCGGTCCATGCGGACGGCGAGCGTCTTGATGCCGCGCAGCACCAGCCAGGCGTCCATCGGGCCGGCGACCGCGCCCATCGCGTTCTGGTGGTAGGCGAGCTCCTCGCCGAGCGCCTGGTCGGCGACCACGAGCGCCCCGCCGACGACGTCGGAGTGGCCGCCCATGTACTTGGTCAGCGAGTGCACGACGACGTCCGCGCCGAGCGCGAGCGGCTGCTGGAGGTAGGGGCTGGCGAAGGTGTTGTCGACGACCAGCTTGGCGCCGGCCTCGCGCGCGACGTGCGAGAGCGCGGCGATGTCGGTGATGCCGAGCAGCGGGTTGGAGGGGGTCTCCACCCACACGGCCTTCGTCGCGGGCGTGATGGCCGCCCGTACGGCCGCGGGGTCGCTGGTGTCGGCGACCGACCACTCCACGCCCCACCGGGAGACGACCTTCGCGAAGAGGCGGAACGTACCGCCGTACGCGTCATTGGGGATGACCACGTGGTCGCCGGGGCTGAGCAGCGTACGCAACAGGCAGTCCTCGGCCGCCAGTCCGGACGCGAACGCGAGCCCGCGGCTGCCGCCCTCCAGGGCCGCGAGGTTCTCCTCCAGCGCGGTCCTCGTCGGGTTGGCGCTGCGGCTGTACTCGTAGCCGCCGCGCAGCCCGCCCACGCCGTCCTGCTTGTAGGTCGAGACCTGGTAGATCGGCGGGACGACCGCGCCGGTGAGGGGATCGGCGGTGTTGCCCGCGTGGATCGCCACGGTTTCGAAGTGCTGACTGATGTGCCTGTCGCTCATGGGCACCGAGGGTAGTGCGCCCGCGGGCATTGTGGCGGCGGGCGTCCGCGGGCCGGCCCCGGGCCGTCGCCCGGGGTCCCGGTGGAACTGCTCCCTCCGGCCCGCCGCGAAGGTTTTCCACAGGATCCGCGGCCCTGGTTGGCCAATTGTCGGACGCGTCTGGTTCGCTTGTGGCATGGAGATTCTCTGGGTCCTGATGGCGCTGCTCTTGATCGGGTTCGCCGTCGGACCGATCATGATGCGCAGGCGTGCCGGTGGTATCCAGCAGGTCGCCCCGGGCGACCCGGACGCCGCCGACCCGGCGAACTACGGCTTCCTGCGTCAGGAGGAGCTGGACATCCGGATGCCGGGCCCCGACGAGGACCTGCTGGAGGTCCTCGACCTGGTGCAGCGCACCCAGGACTACCGCGCCGCGTCACAGCTCCTGGCCGGTACGGAGGCGGAGGGCGAGCGCCGCTGGCAGCGCGTCCAGGCCTTCGCGGGCGCGGCGTCGCTGGAACTGCAGCAGCGCCCCGGCGGGGTGAGCGACAACCCCGGCGGGCAGTGGCTGCGGGTGTGGCGGGCCGAGCAGCCCAAGGACGCGGGCGGCGCGGCGGTGCACGCGGAATTCCTGGTGCAGCAGGCGTGGCGTACGTCGTCACCGGGGACGGACGAGTTCCGGATCATCATGGAGGAGGCGCGGGCGGCCTGCGGTGACGCGGCGCTGCTGGCTCCGGGCGACCCGATCCCGTACATCATCGAGCTCTCCGTGGCCCGGGGGCTCGCCTATTCGCAGCCGGAGTTCGAGAAGCTCTGGCTGAAGATCCTGGACCGGGATCCCGCGCACATGGGGGCGCATCTGGCGGCGCTGCACTACTGGTGCGAGAAGTGGCACGGTTCGCGGGAGACGGCGTACTCGTTCGCGGAGGCGGCGGCGGCGCGCGCTCCCCGGGGCTCCCTGCTCGCCGCCATGCCGCTCTTCGCGGTCTTCGAGCACCTTCCCGAGGTGAATCTCGTCAGCGGCTTCTACCAGAGCGAGGTCGTGACGAAGGCGGTCCACGGCGCGCTCTTCGCGGTCCACGCGGCCCGCCCGGACGACCCGATGCTCGCCCACGTCCGCCATCTGCTGGTCTTCTTCCTGGTCCGCGGCGAGCGCTGGGCGGAGTCGATGAACCAGCTGGTGCACGTCGACGGCCACGTGGGCGCGCTGCCCTGGACCCTGACCTCCGACCCGGCGGCGGACTACGCGGTGTACCGCGCCCTGTCGGTGGCGGGCTACGAGGCGAACGGCGGCAACCCGGCGACGCTGCCGCACTGACCGCGCCCCGGAGACCCGCGAGGGGCACACCCCGGAGATCGGTCTCCGGGGTGTGCCCCTCGGCGGTCAGCCCTGGGTGCGGGCGGGCAGGCGCCATCCCGGGCGCGGGAAGTGGCAGGTGTAGCCGTCCGGGTAACGCTGCAGGTAGTCCTGGTGCTCGGGCTCGGCCTCCCAGAAGGGGCCGACCGGCTCCACCTGGGTGACGACCTCGCCCGGCCACAGACCGGAGGCGTTCACATCGGCGATCGTGTCCTCGGCGATCCGCTTCTGCTCGTCGTCCACGTAGTAGATCGCCGAGCGGTAGCTGAGGCCCAGGTCGTTGCCCTGGCGGTTCTTGGTGCTCGGGTCGTGGATCTGGAAGAAGAACTCCAGGATCGTACGGAAATCGGTCCCCGCGGGGTCGAAGAGGATCTCGATGGCCTCCGCGTGCGTACCGTGGTTGCGGTAGGTCGCGTTCGGCACGTCACCCCCGGTGTAGCCGACCCGGGTCGCCGTCACGCCGGGGAGTCGGCGGATCAGGTCCTCCATCCCCCAGAAGCATCCGCCCGCCAGCACGGCCCTCTGTGTCTGCGCAGCCATTGCGGCCCTCCACCTCTCTGTCGGCTCGGTCAGTCGGGCCGTCCGGTTCTCTCACCACCGGCATCCGTGCCCACCCCCCTCAACGCACGAGGGTTCCGAGCGATTCCGCGGCTCCGCCCCGGTGCGTCACACGGTGGGCTTGTAGAAGGTGTAGGTGGCGGAGTAGGGGACGCTGACCTGGTCGGTCCCGGTGCAGGCGGTGGTGGGGGCGACGCCGCCCTCGGTGCCGAGGCGCTGGATGTAGGAGACGTCGGCGAAGACGCCTGCGCCGCGGGTGGCGGTGGACTTGAGCAGAAGCTCGGGGATGGTGCCGGTCTTGGGCGAGGTGGCGACGACGGAGGCGTTCACGGCGCTGCCGTCCACCGTGGACACCCAGACCGGACCGCGGGAGTGGAGGGCGACCGGACGGTGGTGGCGGTCACCCTTCACCGAGAGGGTGGCGGCGGGCTCCAGCAGCTTCCAGGCGCCGTCGGTGCAGGTGTACGTCTGGACGCCGGTGGCGGCGAAGACGCCGGTGAGCCGGTTGCCGTCCGGGACCTTCAGCGCGTCGGGCACGTCGACGCCGACACGTACGGGCTGCGAGACCGGGGCCTGGCCGGCCGACGCGCCGGACATCGTGCCGGCGGTCACGGCGGCGAGTGCCGCGGTGGTGAGGACAAGTCGCTTGGCGAGCTTCATCGGATGTCTCCAAGGTGATTCCGAACGAACGGGGTCACGGGCGCGCACAGGCACGCACTCATACGCGGACACGTACGCCGACGCGTTCGCGTTCGCGGACGCGAGGACGAACACCGTGCCGCCGTGCGGAAACCATGGCCGGGCCGACGGATCGAGCCGACGGATCGGGCCGAAGAGCTGAGCGCGCGGCACGTGACGGAGCAAGGAGTATCACCGCCCGGCCGCTCCGGCGAGGGCCCGGAGGGCATACCTGCGGTCACGCCGCAGCCGCCCCGGGGACACGCCCCGTGCCCCGCCACCTTCTCAAGTGACCTTCGGGACCGCCGAGTTGGGGTAGACCCAGTAAACGCGGTGGACGATGCGGCCCCGCCTCGCTCACTCCACCTCTATGCCATGGTCCTGGACCAGTTCCATCAGGCCCCCGGTGTAGCCCTTGCCGCCGAGGACGAAGTCCCAGTCGCCGCCCGCCCGTCGGCGGAAGGAGCCGAGTACCAGCGCGGTCTCGCGCGGCCGGCCGTCGGAGACCTCCAGCCGGCCCAGTTCGGACATCTCCGGGTCGAGCAGCCGGATATGGGCGTCGGTGAAGCCGGAGAGGTCGGCGTCCGGGTTGACCTCGGGGTCGACCGCGGCCACGAGGACGAACCGGTCCGCCCGCTCCGGCAGCCCGTCGAAGGACACGCAGATCGCGGCCTTGTCGGGGCCGACGGCGGGCAGGGTGCGCACCGAACCGTCCGGGGTCCGCTGGTTGTTGTAGAAGACGAAGTGGTCGTCGCTGAGGACGCGGTTGCCGGCGCAGACGAGCGCGCACACGTCCAGCGCGACGCTTCCGGTCCACGACATGCCGAGGACGTTGTAGTCGTCGGGCAGCCGCGTCCCGGGATCCTCCGGCGCCTGCCGCGCAGCCGGTGTGGCCGACCGCCCCGACCGGGTGGCCGACCGCCCCTCGCCCCTCGCCGCCGGGTCCCCGTCGCCCAGCCGTCCCCGCAGCCCGTGCCGGTGCAGCAGATCGACGAGCTCGGGGCCCGAGACGAGTTCCAGCGGTTTGCCGTTGGCGAAGGTGTGCGAGCCGGGTCCGAAGCCCGAAGTCGTCACCAGGACACCCTTGTTGGCCCCGGCGTCCTGCACGGTCCCGTACAGGTCGCGTACGGCGGTGGGCGGCACGGTGTTGCGGTACCGCTTGACCTGTACGACGATCTTGCCGCCCCGGATCGGTGCCGGGTCCAGCGCGTCGACGTCCACACCGCCGTCGCCGGAGCGCTGGGTCGTCACCGCCTGCATGCCCATGGCCCGGAAGAGTTCGGCGACGAGGTTCTCGAAGGCGAGCGGATCCATGGCGTACAGGTCGGGTTCCTCGTCGCCGCCGTGCGCGACGACACGGTTGCCGACGTCCTGCGGCCGTCGGCCGGTCCGTACCGGGGTGAGCTGGTCCGGCCGGGCCGAGAGCTGTCCGCGCAGCGCGTCGGACAGGCAGCTGCCCGCCTCCACCTGCGCGAGGTGCAGTTCGCGGAACGACGAGCGGGAGGCCATGACGGTCGCGAGGAAGATCTGGCCGGGCCGGCCCGTGGTCGGGTCATGACCGTCCACGAAGCCGTTCAGGGTCACCGCTTCGAGTGCGTCCAGCTCGTCCGCGGCGAAGAGTTCGTGCAGGACGAGCAGCATGCACTGCGCGAGGACGTCCCGGTACAGTGCCCGCCGCTGACCCACGGGCCGCGGGGTCTCCTTGTCCTGGTCGGTCCCGGCCACGTACCGGACGGACTTGACCTCGGGGACGATGCCGAAGCCGGGCAGCTCCCAGTCCAGCACCAGTTCCCGGGCGGCCGGGTCGTAGGCCGCCGCGACCTGGCGCGGCAGTTCCTCCGGCCAGGCCCGCGAGGCGTAGAGCGCGGCGGAGAAGTACTCGATCACCGCGTCGGGGTCCAGGCGCCGGACGCCCTCGGTCAGCTCGGCGACGTCCGCGTTGTGACGGCGTACGTCGGCCAGCTGGGCGTCGGCCCACTGCTGGTACTGCCGCTGGTAGGCGGCCAGTTGCTGCTGCCGGCGTGCCTCGGCGGTTTGCGCGGCGTGCCAGTCGTGCTCGAAGCGGGCCCGCGCCTCGGCCTGTGCCTGGGCGCGGCGGTTCGCGGTCCAGCCGCTCTGCACCTGGTACCGGTTCGCGTCCGGCATGCGTACGGGCTGGGCGAGCGGCCCCGGGGCGAAGGGCTGGACCTCTTCGGGCCGCAGGAGCGAGGACGCCCTGAAGGCGGGAGTCCGGCAGCCCGCGGCGAGCAGGCCCTGCAACGAGGCGACCTGGGCGTCCAGTTCGTCGGTACGGCGTTGCGCCTCGGCCTGCCGGTACTGGCGGTGGCTCTGGGCCGCTCGCCGCTGGTAGGCGAGGGTCTGCTGTTCGGCTCGCCTCCGCTGCCTGGCTTCGGCGTCCAGCTGACGCTGCTGCTGCCGTTGTACTTCGGCCCACACGCCGACGAAACCAGTAGAGCGACGAGACATGTGCCGCAGGCCCTCCCCAGGACAGTGGCAGCCGAAAAGCACATAGTAGGCGTGCCGGCCGCCTCGCCTACCCCCGCGCTCCGCTTCCGTAGGGCCGGGTGAGGATCTCCAGGCTGTGGCCGTTCGGGTCCTCGAAGTACGTGCCGCGACCGCCGTCGTTCGTGTTGATCTCGTTGACGCGGCGGTGGTACGGGTCCGCCCAGTAGGTGAGCCCCGCGTCCTGGACGCGGCCGAAGATCGTGTCGAAGTCGTCCTCCGAGACCAGGAACGCGTAGTGCTGGGGCGGGATGGACCCGATGGCGTCCATGTAGTCGAGGGTCACCCCGTTCGGGATCCGTACAGGGATGAAGGGACCGTACGCGGGGCTCACCTCAAGGCCCAGGATGTCGGCGAGAAAGCGGGCCGACGTCTTCTTGTCGTGAGCTGCGACGATCGTGTGGTTCAGCTCGACGGTCATCGTGCGGACCTCCTCGGTTCGCCGGCTCGGCACTTCCGTGCTCCCGTACGGGTCCACGCTAGGGCCTGTACGACCGTGCCCCCACCGGGAAATCCCGGTGGGGGCACGGCGGCGCTGCCTTCGGGGGCGCGGGGAACGGCGCGATCTTTCGTCTTCCAGGGACGCCGGGAAGGGCGCCACCAGCCACGACGCACCCCCGGCGGAGCTAGATCGTCGCCGCGTCGATCACGAACCGGTACCGCACATCGCTGGCGAGCACCCGCTCGTACGCCTCGTTGATCTCGGCCGCGGAGATCAGCTCGATCTCCGCACCGAACCCGTGCTCGGCGCAGAAGTCCAGCATCTCCTGGGTCTCGCGGATGCCGCCGATGCTCGATCCGGCGAGGGCCTTGCGGCCGGCGATCACCGAGAACAGGTTCAGGGAGACGGGCTCCTCGGGCGCGCCCACGTTCACGAAGGCGCCGTCCGCGCGGAGCAGGGACAGGAACCTGTCGAGGTCCAGCGGGGCCGAGACCGTCGACAGGATGACGTCGAAGGTGCCGCGCAGTTCCTCGAAGGTCTTCGGGTCGCTGGTCGCGTAGTAGTGGTCGGCGCCCAGCTTCAGGCCGTCGTCCTTCTTGCGCAGCGACTGCGACAGCACGGTCACGTCCGCGCCCAGCGCGTGCGCGATCTTGACGCCCATGTGGCCCAGGCCGCCCATGCCGAGGATCGCGACCTTCTTGCCGGGGCCGACGTTCCAGTGCTTGAGCGGGGAGTACGTGGTGATGCCGGCGCACAGCAGCGGCGCGGCCTCGTCGAGGGCCAGGCCCTCGGGGATACGGACGGTGTACGCCTCGTCGACGACGATGTGCGTCGAGTAGCCCCCGTAGGTGGGCTCGCCGTCCCTGCCGACGGCGTTGTACGTGCCGGTCATGCCCTTGACGCAGTACTGCTCCAGGCCGGCCTTGCAGTTGTCGCACTCACGGCAGGAGTCGACCATGCAGCCGACGCCCACGCGGTCGCCGACGGCGAACTTGGTGACGCCGGAGCCGACCTCGGTGACGACACCGGCGATCTCGTGGCCGGGGACCATCGGGAAGATGGCCTCGCCCCAGCCCTCGCGGGCCTGGTGGATGTCGGAGTGGCAGATACCGGCGAACTTGATCTCGATGAGGACGTCCTGCTCGCCGACCGGGCGACGCTCGATGGTGGTGCGCTCCAGCGGGGCCTTGGCGGCGGGGGCGGCGTATGCGGCGACAGTGGTCATGCGGAGGGTTCTCCTAAGGAGGGGTCTGCGCCCGGCCTGCCTTCCGGCCGGGTACGGCGTCCAGCCTGCCCCGCCTGCCGTCCGTCACCCAGACCACGCTGTTTCGTACGTCCACCGGTCCTACTACTGGTGGGGGCAGGCTCATATGCGTACGACCGGGTGTCACCGTGAATACTTGACGTATGGACGAACAGCCCGCTCCCTCTCATGAGCACTCGCAGGAGCACTCTCAGGGGTCCGCCGGCGAGTCCGGGCAGGAACCGGGGCGCCGGCTGGACCGGCGTGCCGAGCTCAGCGAGTTCCTGCGCACGCGTCGGGCCCGGCTGAAGCCGGAGGACGTGGGGCTGCCGGACTTCGGGCGGCACCGCCGGGTGCCGGGACTGCGGCGCGAGGAGCTGGCGCAGCTGGCGGGGGTGTCCGTGGCGTACTACACCCGTCTTGAGCAGGGCAACGGCCGGAACGTGTCGGCGGAGGTGCTCGACGCGATCGCCCGCGCTCTGCGGCTGACCGGCGCCGAGCACGCGCATCTGACGCATCTCGCGAAGCCCAAGCAGCACAAGAAGAAGGTGTCGGCCCGGCCGCAGCAGGTGCGGGTGGCGATGCGGCAGCTGATCGACACGTTCGACAGTGTGCCCGCGTACGTCGTGGGGCGGCGCTCGGACATCCTCGTGTGGAACCGGATGAGCGCGGCGGTCTTCGGGGACTGGTCCCAGCTGCCGGCGCCGGAGCGGAACTGGGCGCGGATAGTGTTTCTGCTGCCCGAGTACCGCGAGCTGTTCGTGGACTGGGAGCAGAAGGCGTCCGACATGGTGAGTTTCCTGCGGATGGACGCGGGGTGCCATCCGGACGATCCGCGGCTGTCGGCGCTGGTCGGGGAGCTGTCCGTGAAGAGCGAGGAGTTCCGGCGGTTGTGGGCGGCGCATGACGTCAAGGAGAAGAGTCACGGGGTGAAGCGGTTGCACCATCCCCTGGTGGGGGAGCTGACGCTGGCCTTCGAGACGTTCAAGCTGGTCGACGACGAGGAGTTGTCGATGGTGACGTATCACGCGGAGCCGGGGTCCGCCTCTGCCGAGGCGCTCCGTCTGCTGGCCAGCTGGGGCACGGACGCGGTCCGGGCGGGCACGTCGGCGCCGCGGAACTGATCCTCCTCGCCCCCGCCGCCCCTACCCGTCCCGTCACCACCTCAGGGGCTCCGCCCCCGAACCCCCGCTCCTCAAACGCCGGAGAGGCTGAAAAACCTCCAGGGGCGCGGGGAACCGCGCGGCCGGCACCGACGGACCCGCACGATTCAGCCGGGCCAAGCCAAGCAAGGCCGAGCCAGGCCACGGCAACGCACCGCTCAGGCGTCCGAGGCCGGAGGGGTCGGGCCCCACGACCACCGCGGAACCGGCTGCTCCCCCGGCGGCACCGCGTCCGGCCCGGAGAAGTACACCGCCAACCGCGTCCCCCACTCCGCGTAAGCGAGAAACGCGGACCGGAACTCGGCGTCCGAGGGCAGCTCCGCCTCGTCCGCCGCGTCCTGCAGCAGATTCACCCACCGCCGCCGCTGCACCTCGGTGATGCCCTTCCCCAGGTGCTTGGCGACCATGTGCCCGTGCCCTCCCTGCGTCTCGGAGTACACCGGCGGCCCCCCGAAGACCTCCCCGAACCAGGACGCCACATGTGCCGCGTGCTCGGCGGCAAGCCCTTCGAAGACGGGCGCGAGGACGTCGTCCTTGCGGACCTTGTCGTAGAACACCTCGGTGAGACGGGAGAAGGCCTCGGCGCCCCCGGCCCAGGCGTACAGCGTGGGCACGGCCGCCCCCGTCCCCCGTACCGTCGTCGGCTTGTAGTGGCGCGTCTCCTCCACGAACCGGGTGAAGGGACCGATCTCGGCGACGAAGTCGGTGAAGAGCTCGGACTCGCGGAAACCCTCGACGTGGTCCTCGGTGGACGTCCAGGTGATCCGGAGCACGTAGTGCTGGAAGTCCTCCTCGCTGCGCGCCAGCTCGTAGTCGACGCATTGGGGCGCCTCGGCCAGGTGCGCGGCGGCCCGGGTGTAGGCGGCGAGGAACGGCGCCGACTGCTCCTCGGGGATGAGATAGCGGATGTATTCAACGGTGTGCGCGGTCATATCCCCCGCCTACCCGAACGGCCCGCCGGCAGCTCTGCTTCCGGCGGGCCGTTCTCACGCGTTTCCAGACTTCAGGCCTCAGGCCTCAGGCCTCAGGCCTCGGATGGACCGTTCGGTCACTTCCCGTAGTACGCGTTGTAGATCGAGATCGTCGACTTGTTGCCCTTCTTGTCGGCGATCTTGGCGTGGAACGAGATCCCCTTGCCCTTGGCCGGGTTCGTGATCGCGATCTTGCCGTCCTTGACGGTGACCTTCTTCCACGTCTGGCCGTAGTCGTACGACACTTACACCGACAGGGACTTCAGGTTCGAGCCCGCCGCCGAGCCCTGCACGGTCACCGGGACGGAGACCTTCTTGTCCGCCGGAGCCCTGCTGTCCAGGCCCACGGCCGCGTCGAAGCGAACCGAGGAAGCGGGCAGCTTCGCCAGATCGGCCTTCTTGGAGCGGAAGGTCCAGCTGGCGTCGACGCGGGTGGACGCCGCGGCGACCTTGACGGTCCGCTTGACCGAGGTGGTCAGCTTGTACGCGGCGTCACCGGCCGGAACCTTGAAGGTGCCGTCTCCGACCAGCGGGTCGCTGTTCGAGCCGACCTTGGCGCCGTTGCGGTAGAGCGTCGTGGTGACCGCCGAGTAGAGCGACGAACCGGAGTGGGTCTTGCCGTCGGCGAACAGCGGCAGATAGCCGTAGATGCCGTTGCCCTCGCGGTAGAGACCGAAGTCGCCGCCCACGCGCGGGCCGAAGACCGCCGTGTTGAAGGTCTTCTCGTAGCTCTTGCCCGCCGTCAGGGTCTGCGGGGTGCCGAGCGTGTAGTAGGCCTCGACGATCGGCCAGCCCCATTCGTCGACTCCGCCGTGCTGCTCGAATTCGAGGTTCCACTTGACCCCGCCCGCGGTGGACACGTGCACCGTCCGCGTGCCGGGCAGCGTCTGCGGGACGGAGATCGCGGAGGAGCCGGAGCTGCCGGGCAGCGAACCCCAGGCGGTGAGCGCGCCCTTCTTGCCGCTCGACGAGGCGCCCAGACCGGTCTTCACCGTGGCCAGTTCGCTCGCCTTGTAGTGCTTGGTGTAACCGGTGGCGACCTGCTTGACCTTGCCGCCGGCGGTGGTGTCGTACTCCTCGGCGGGCTTGGTCCAGTGACCGTCCCACTGCTGGTACAGGCTGCCGTCCGTGATCTGCGGACCGGCGTGCGCGGAACGGAAGTTGTCGTACGAGTCCAGCCACCAGCCGAAGGAGTAGCTGCTGTCGCCGACGTCCAGCGTGTAGTCCGGGGAGGCGAACTCCGAGGTGGCCGCCGTGTCGGGCACGGTGATGTCCACCGGCTCGGTGGTCCGCGCGTCCACCGTGATCGTGGCGTTCTTGGTGATGCTCAGCTTCGGCTGGGCCACCCAGTCGACGCCCTTGGCGAAGTCCTCCGGGTCGACGAAGAGCGCCGAGTCGAGGACGTAACCGCCCTTGGGGACCCGCACCTTGACGGTGCCGGACTCGTCGTAGGGCGCGTACCACTTCTCCTTGGCGAGCCCGGAGACACCCGCGAGGTTGGCGTTGTAGTCCTTCGTCGGCCTGCCGTCACGGTCGATGAACTTGAACGTGACGTCGTACGACTCCACCTCGCGCTGTACCGCCGCCGCTGTGCGTACGCTCTGGCCGCCGCCGCTCGCCGTCACGTACGCGGAGTAGGCGCCGTCGAGCGTGCCGCCGAGCTTGCTGTCGGCCGTGAGGTCGGCGGAGGCCGTGCCGCCCGCCGGGACGGTCAGCGTCTTGGCACCGAGCGTGAAGAAACCGGCCGGCGCGGCCTGCCCCTTCGGGTCGGTACCCGCGACCGTCAGACTCAGCGTGACATCGCTCTTCCCGAGGTTCCGGTACGTGACCTTCTTGGTGACCGGGGTGTCGTCGGTGTGCGGCCACTGCGCGACGCCGAAACTCACCGACGACGGCTCGGCGACGACACTCTGCTTGATGGCCTTGTCGACCTGGATCCGCCCCGAACCCTGCTGGAACGGCGTGTACTTGCCGCCCTTCGTCGAGCCGGTCAGCGCGCCCTTCAACTCCGCGTACGTCCAGTCGGGGTGCTGCTGCTTGAGGATCGCCGCGGCACCCGCGACATGCGGGGTCGCCATCGACGTCCCCGAGATCGTCACGTAGCCGGGCGGCTTCTCCCCGACCTCCTTGGCTATCACGCTGTCCGGCGCCGAAGCCGCCGTGATGTCCACACCCGGCGCGGTCACATCGGGCTTGATCTGTCCGTCCAGGCCGGGGCCCCGGCTGGAGAACGACGCCAGCTTGTCCGCGTCGTCGACCGCGCCCACGGTCAGCGCCGCCTCCGCGCTGCCCGGCGAGCCGATCGTCTGCTCGCCGAAGTCGCCGTCGTTGCCCGCGGCGATGGCGAAGAGGATGCCCTTCTCCTTGGACAGCTTGTTGACCTGCGCTTCGAGCGGGTCGATGTCCGGAGTGTCCCCACCGCCCAGGCTGAGGTTCACCACATCGGCGCCCTGCTCGGCCGCCCAGTCCATACCCGCCAGGATCCCGGAGTCCTCGCCGTAACCACTGTCGTCGAGCACCTTGCCGTTCAGCAGCCTGGCCCCCGGCGCGACGCCCTTGTACTTCCCGGCCGACTTGACGCCCGTACCGGCCACGATGGACGCCACGTGCGTGCCATGGCCGTACTTGTCGCTCGCGTCGGCGGCAGTGGAGAAGTTCTTCTCGGCGACGACCTGGCCCTTGAGGTCGTCATGGGCCGCGTCGACCCCGGTGTCCAGGACGGCGACCTTGATGCCCTTGCCGTCGAAGCCGGCAGCCCACGCCTTGTCCGCGCCGATCTGCTTGACGGACTTGTCCAGGCTGGCCTTGCGAACCCCGTCGAGCCACACATGCGCGATACCGGAAGCGGTGCTCGCGCCGCCCGTCCGGGTGTCGGTGACCGCCGCCCACAGGTCGCGCGCGTCGCCCTTGGGCGTCAGGACCGCGTCCGCGTTCAACGACGTCAGGGTCCTGCGGACCTTGGTGTCACCGGCCGCACGGACCTCCGCCTTCGCCGCCGACGCCGTACCGCGATAGCCGACGATCAGCTTCAGACCCTGCTTCTGGGCCCTGCGGTTGGCCGACTTGTTGAGCTCGGTGACGTCGAAGAGCCGCCGGTCGAGCTTGCCCTCGGCGATCAGCCGGGCCGCGTCGGCCGGTACGACGAGGGTGTGCCCGTCGGCCTTGCGTATCTGGACGGGTATCCCCTCACGGCCCTTGGCCCGCTCCAGGCCCAGGACACGGCCCTTGGCGTCGACGACCACACGGTCGCCGGTGATCAGGGTGATGCGGTGCTTGGGCGTGGTCTGTACGGCCTGGCCCGCGGCCTGGCCGGTGGCCGTACGGTCGGGCTCCGCCGACGCCGGGCTGGTCATGCCCGCCGCCAGAGCCACGGCAGCCGCCGCGGCGATCGTGCCCGCACACGCTCTTTTCACTTGTCTGCGCAAGTCTCCCCCTGGAGATGAGGTCCGGAATGAACCCCCGTTCATCCGGCCGGGGGACATTCCGTACGCATGCTCGCGCGTAACCCCCCGGAATACTCAGTATGCCGGGGGGTGAACTGGTGCTCAATAGTGTGACCGGAGTCAAGAGTTGGCGTTTTCCCTGACGGTGATCTTTCCCTTCCGGATCGTGGCGACCCGCGGGGCCTTTCTCGCGAGTGCGGAATCGTGCGTCACCATGATGAAAGTGAGCCCGTGCTCCTTCCACATGGTGTCGAGTACGTCCATGATCTCGTCGCGCATCGACTCGTCGAGGTTGCCGGTCGGTTCGTCGGCGAGCAGTACCTTCGGCTGTTTGACCAGGGCACGGGCGATGGCGACGCGCTGCTGCTGGCCGCCGGAGAGTTCGGCGGGCAGATGCCCGGCGCGTTCGGCGAGCCCGACGGACTCCAGGGCGGCGGCGGCCCTTTCCCGGCGTTCCCGCACCTTCACCTTGAGCGGTACGAGGGCGGTCTCCACGTTCTCCTGGGCGGTAAGGGTGGGAATGAGATTGAAGCTCTGGAATACGAATCCGATGTTCTCGCTGCGTACGCCGGTCAGTTTGGTCTCGGACAATCTGGCGAGATCCGTTCCGTCCAGCTCGATACTTCCGGAGGTGGGGCGGTCGAGGCCGCCGAGCATCTGGAGGAGGGTGGATTTGCCGCCGCCGGTGGGGCCCTGGATGACCAGGCGGTCGCCGTCCGCGATGGTCAGGTCGACGCCCGCGAGGGCGTGGACGGTCTCCTTGCCGCGCTTGTACTGCTTGGTGATGCCTCTTAGTTCGTACATGTAGGACTCCTGGGCCGGTTCTTGAAAGTGCGGGCCGACTGGGGCTGGTCGCGCAGTTCCCCGCGCCCCTGGCCGGGGCGCGAGGGTTACTCGACCCGGTGCAGCGCGTCCGCCGGGCGGAGGCGGGACGCGCGCCAGCCGCCGAACGCGCCGGCGATCAGGCCGCCGGCCACCGCGAGGCCCACCGCGATCGCGATCGTGTCGAGGGCGACGGGTGCCGTGAGGGTGACGTCGAGGGCCTTGGAGGCCGCCTGGCGGGCCGGGCCGCCCAGGCCGCCGCCACCGGGGCCGCCACCGCCGCCGGGACCGCCCGCTCCTCCGCCCGTGGAGGCGAGTTCGGCCTGGAGCGTCGGGCTGATCGCGGTGACGGCGTAGGCGCCGCCGAGGCCGAGGGCGATCCCGAGGACGCCGCCGACCAGGCCGTTGACGACCGCCTCGCCGACGACCTGCCGGGTGACGCGGCCGGACTTCCAGCCGAGCGCCTTCAGCGTGCCGAACTCCCGTACGCGACGGGACACGGCGGAGGAGGTGAGCAGCCCCGCGACCAGGAACGCGGCCACGAGCACCGCGATCGACAGCCACTTGCCCACGTTCGAGGCAAGGTCGGAGGCGGTGGACAGGGAGCCGGAGACGGTGTCCGCGAGGTCGGCCGAGGTCGTGACCGTCGTACCGTCGATGTTCTTCTGGATGGTCGACTTGACGGTGTCGATCTGCTGCGAGTCGGACGCCTTGACGTAGATCGTGGTGACCTTGTTCTTGGAGTCGCTGAGCGTCTGCGCCTGCTTGAGCGGGAGGTAGAGGTTGGCCGCCGCGTCACCGCTGTCGGGGGTCGCGATACCGATGACCTTGTACTTGACGCTCTTGACGGTGACGGTGTCGCCGAGGGCGAGCTTCTTCTCCTTGGCGTAGGACTTGTCGGCGACGACGACCTTCGCGTCGGTCTCGGAGGTCTTGAAGGTACGGCCGCTGGTGATCTTCGAGGAGGTCAGCGGGCCGAGGTCGGGCTTGGTGACGTCCGTGCCGTAGACCGAGTAGTTGTTGACGTCGAAGTCGGCGCCGCCGCCCTCGACGCGGCCCTGCGGGGACTGCTGGGCGCCGGGGCCGCCGCCCTGCTGGTTGCCACCGTCGCCCTGCTGCTGGTCCTGGCGGAACTCGCCGCGCTGGAACTGGCCGCTGACCTTGATGACCTGGAGGCTGAGCCCGCCGACGGCGTCCGAGACGCCCTTCTGCGTATCGACCTCGGAGACCGTGCTCGACGCCAGGGTCTGGAAGCCCTGCACCATGACGCGGTCGCTGCTCTGTTCCTCGTCGGAGTCACCGTCCTGGGCGTCGAACTGGAAGCGCGGGCGCTCGCCCGTGCTCGACTGGGCCGCGGCAGCCTTGGTGACCGTCATGTCCGTGCCCAGCCCGTACAGCGACTGGAGGACCTTGCCCTGTGCCTTCTCCATGCCGGACGACACGGAGCTGACCACGATGACCAGGGCGATGCCCAGGGCGAGTCCGGAGGCGACGACGAGCGCCGCCTTTCTGCGGCGGCGCAGTTCGCGCCTCAGATAGGTGAAGAACATGGCCGCACGGTAGGGACGGCGTGTGATGGAGAGATAAGCCCCGCATAAGAGAAGGATGAGAAGGCTGTTCGGGTCCCCGTAAGGCAGAGGGAACGCCGAGGGCGGCTGCTCGCGTACGAGCAGCCGCCCTCGGGACGGAGATGTTCGGGTCGGCGGTCAGGCGGCCGAACCGGCCTTCCACGCCGCCCAGTCCAGGTTCCAGCCGTTGAGGCCGTTGTCCGGGGCGACGGTCTTGTCACCGGTGTTGCGCACGTCCACGACGTCACCGACGATCGAGTGGCTGTAGAACCAACCGCCCGGGGAGTTCGTGTCGTTGGCGCCCTTGGTGTCCGACAGGCCCACGCAGCCGTGGCTGGTGTTGACGCTGCCGAAGATGGACTTGGCGCCCCAGTAGTTGCCGTGGATGAACGTGCCGGAGTTCGACAGGCGCATCGCGTGCGGAACGTCCTTGATGTCGTACTCGCCCTTGCCGTCGTCGTCCGTGAAGCCGACGGTCGCGCCGTTCATCCGGGTCTCCTTGAACTTCTCGGAGATCACCATCTGGCCTTCGTACGTCTTGTTCTCGGGCGAGCCGGCCGAGATCGGGATGGTCCTGATCGTCTTGC
Source organism: Streptomyces ortus (assembly GCF_026341275.1). Lineage (NCBI taxonomy): Bacteria > Bacillati > Actinomycetota > Actinomycetes > Kitasatosporales > Streptomycetaceae > Streptomyces > Streptomyces ortus. The sequence goes on along the minus strand of NZ_JAIFZO010000002.1, from coordinate 2,724,541 downwards.
CGTCCTGCGTGACCTTCATCGTCTTCGTCTTGGCGTCGACGATCGAGACCTGGTTGCGGCCGATCTTGAAGGTGACCGTCTTCTGCTGGACGCCGTACACGCCGTCGGCGCCCTCGACGCCGTCGAGGTTCAGCTTCAGGGTGACGGTGGAGTTGCCCTTCCAGTACTCCTCGGGGCGGAAGTCCAGGCGCTGGGCGTTGAACCAGTGGCCGACGACTTCCTGGCCGCTCGTGGAGGAGACGGTGATGCCCTTCTGGACGTCCGCCTTGTTCGTGATCGCCTTGTCGAAGTTGATCGAGACCGGCATGCCCACGCCGACGGTGGAGCCGTCCTCGGGCGTGAAGTTGCCGATGAAGCTGTTGGCCGGGGAGACCGTCGTGAACGACGCGTTCTCGTGGGCGGCGCGGCCGGCCGAGTCCTTGGCCGTCGCGGCGATCTTGTAGGCGGTGGCGCGCTCCAGCTGTCCGCTGGGCTTCCAGCTCTTCTTGTCGGCGGATATCTCGCCCTCGACGGCGGCACCGGCCGACGTCTTCATGGTCACATCACTCAGCGTGCCCTTGGTCACAGTGACCGCGGCGGCGTTGTTGATGGAGGCGTTGTCCGAACCGTCCTTGGGCGTGATCTTGATCTGGGCCTCGGACGTCTTCTTCGCCGCGGCCTCGTCGACCTTGGACTGCGAGGAGCCGTCGCCCTCGTCGTCGCCCTTGGGGTTGTCGCCGCCCCCTCCGCTGCACGCAGAGAGCATCAGCACCCCGCCGAGCAGTGCGGACGCGACCGTCAAGCCCTTGCGCCGCTTACTGTCCGTCATCACACGCTTCTCCATCGTTGCCGAATCCCCTGAACCACGAGAGTCCCCGTAACACCAATTAACGCTACGACCGGTTCGTCCCGTTCCACATCCCTCACGGGTGTGGGGCATGCCACGTCGTTCCACGGGGATACGCCTGGTGCGGGTGTCGGTCAGTGCGCTGTGTGAGACGACAGAACCCCGGGTGGCGGTTGCCGCCCGGGGTCACGAATTACCCGGGTGGCGTCAGCCGGTCACCGCATGACCGTCCGAGGCGTCGTCCGAGGCGCCATCATCCTCGTCCAGGTCCCAATCCGGCGAATCGGGGTCGTAGTCGATGTGCTCGCTGCTCCACGAGGCCTGGGCGAGTTCGACCCCGGGCACGTCCGCGACCAGGTCGAACGGGTCGACGAGATACGCGAGAGCCTCGGCCGTGTTGTGCGTCACGGTGCTCTCGGCGTGGGCCCGTTCGTCGCCCGGGATCTCGGAATCCTCGGCCATGCGGCCGAGCGCCGCCTTGGTCAGCGCGTTCTCGTCGTCGACCTCGACGACCAATTCGACGTGCAACCGCACAAAACGTGATGTCTCAGGTGTGCTCATACGTGGGAGCGTACGACTCCTGGCGACCGTGACTTTCCCGTGACCCGCACCTTTCACTAACATCGCCCCACACGGCCAATTCGCCAGCGTCGCAAGGGGATCGATATTCCGTGTCCGCACGTCGATCGTTGCTGACCGCCACCGCCGCGGGGACCCTCCTGGGTGCCCTGTGGTTCGTCCCGTCCGCCAAGGCGACGGACGACATGCCGGCGGAGCACAGAGCACGGACCACGACCACGACGGTGGTCCGCACCGCGGCACACACCTCCACGGACACGTCCGCGGAGGCCGCCACCGAGGAAACCGGCACGGCCGACGACACGACCACCGAGGAGACCCAGACCCGCCTGGCCGACACGGGAAGCTTCGACACGACCCCGTACGTGGCGGGCGGCACGCTGTTCCTGGCCCTGGGGGCGGGGTTCGTCGTGTACTCGGTGCGCAGGGAGCGCATGACGGAGTTCTGAGCCCCGTAAGGGGCGCGGGGGACTGCGCGGCCAACCACGACGAACCCGCGGCCGCCGTACGGCAGATCCCCCACCCCGTCAGGCGTCAGGCGGACCGACGCCCACCACCGGACTGCCCACCGCGCGTACGCGCCGCCGCGGAACCGCCGCGCCCACGCGAGGCCGCCACCGCACCGGACCCGGTGCGGGCACCGCCGCCACCGGACCGCGTACCGGCGGAACGTGTACCGGCGGCAGCCGCGCCGCGGCCACCTCCGCCGCCACCCCGCCGCGCCCGCGGCTTTCCCTGGGAGGGCTGGGGTGTCGTGGGCTCCGGTACGGGGATGACGACCGGGACGCCCGACGGCTCCCGTGCGCCGGTGATCCGGACGAGTTCCTCGTCGCTGGACCTGACGCGGGCCGTGTGCGGGTTGATGCCCGCGTTGGCCATCAGCTGGGTCATGTCCCGCTTCTGCTCCGGCAGGACCAGCGTCACGACGCTGCCGGACTCCCCCGCGCGGGCCGTACGGCCGCCGCGGTGCAGGTAGTCCTTGTGGTCGGTCGGCGGGTCGACGTTCACGACGAGGTCGAGGTCGTCGACGTGGATGCCGCGCGCCGCCACGTTGGTGGCCACGAGGGCGGTCACCTGACCGGTCTTGAACTGGTCGAGCGTGCGGGTGCGCTGCGGCTGGGAGCGTCCGCCGTGCAGGGCCGAGGCGCGTACGCCGCTCGCGAGCAGCCGCTTGGTGAAGCGGTCGGCGGAGCGCTTGGTGTCGACGAAGAGGATCACGCGCCCGTCACGGGCGGCGATCCGCATCGCGACGGCCTTCTTGTCCGTCTCGTCGGCGACGTGCAGCACGTGGTGCTCCATCGTCGTCACCGCGCCCGCGGAGGGGTCGACGGAGTGCACGACGGGGTCCGTGAGGTACATCCGCACGAGCCGGTCGATGTTCTTGTCCAGGGTCGCCGAGAACAGCATGCGCTGGCCGTCCGGCTCGACCTGGTTCAGGAGACCGATGACCTGCGGCATGAAGCCCATGTCGGCCATCTGGTCGGCCTCGTCGAGGACGGTGATCGACACCTGCGCGAGGGTGCAGTCGCCCCGGTCTATCAGGTCCTTGAGGCGCCCCGGCGTGGCGACGAGCACCTCGGCACCGCGCCGCAGCAGCGCGGACTGCTTGCCGATGGAGAGCCCGCCGACGACGGTCGCGAGGCGCAGGTTCACGGCCGTGGCGTACGGCGTGAGCGCGTCGGTGACCTGCTGCGCGAGTTCGCGCGTGGGCACCAGGACGAGCGCGAGCGGCGCCTTGGGCTCGGCGCGGCGGCCCGCGGTGCGGGCGAGCAGCGCGAGGCCGAAGGCGAGGGTCTTGCCCGAGCCGGTGCGGCCCCGGCCGAGGATGTCGCGCCCGGCGAGGGAGTTGGGCAGGGTCGCGCCCTGGATCGGGAAGGGGTCGGTGACACCCTGGGCGCTGAGGGTCTTGCCGAGCGCGGCCGGCATGTCCAGCGCGTCGAAGGACTCGACGGAGGGCAGCGCGGGCGTGAGCGTCTGCGGCAGGGTGAACTCGCGCGGCGGGGCGGCCGGCGCGACGGGCTTCTTGCGTACGTTTCTGCCGCCGCCGTTCGCGGGGGCCGCAGGGCCTCCGCCGCGTGTGCCACGAGAGCCGCGGGAACCCCGGGAATTCACCGGGCGTTGGCCGGCGGGTCGTTCAGGACGTTCGGATCGAGTCATGCTGGATCTGGAATTCCTTCCTGGGCCGCACGGTTCCCCGTGCTGTCACGGATTCCGTGTCATTCACGGATTCCGTGCTCAAGGGCACACGGACAGCACAAGCCGGGGCCCGCACCCGAAGGTGCGGACCCCGGCTCGCGTGATGCGCGTCCCGGAATTAGGCGGGAACGATGTTCTCCGCCTGCGGGCCCTTCTGGCCCTGCGTGACGTCGAAGGAGACCTTCTGGCCTTCCTGCAGCTCACGGAAGCCAGAGGTGGCGATGTTGGAGTAGTGGGCGAAGACGTCGGCGCCGCCGCCGTCCTGCTCGATGAAGCCGAAGCCCTTTTCGCTGTTGAACCACTTCACGGTGCCAGTAGCCATGTCATTTCTCCTTGGATAGGTGTGTGGCTCCCATCCGGAAATGACCGGAAAAACAAAACGCGCCTGAGAGAGAATCCTTTCAGGCGCACAAGTTAATGGGTACCAAAAACGTTTCGCTATGAACCCTAGCACACGAACTGGCGGGGCCGCCGTGACGAACACGACACACGACAGCCCTCACCCATTCGCACCGGATGTCCGTCAGGCCAGCGGGCCCGTCACCGCCTCCACGGCCGCGACCAGGTGGCCGCCGCGCACGAAGGCGTCCGCCGCGGCGAGGTCCGGGGCGAGGAAACGATCCGGCCCGGGGCCGGCCACTCCGGCGGCCCGGACGGCGGCGATGACGGCCCGCGAGGCCGGCGCGGGCGTGAGCCCGGCGCGCAGTTCGACGGCGCGCGTGGCGGCGTACAGCTCGATGGCGACGATCCGGGTCAGGTTGTCGACGGCGGTACGGAGCTTGCGGGCGGCCGACCAGCCCATCGAGACGTGGTCCTCCTGCATGGCGGAGGACGGGATGGAGTCGGCGGAGGCCGGTACGGCGAGCCGCTTCATCTCGCTGACCAGGGCGGCCTGCGTGTACTGGGCGATCATCAGGCCGGAGTCGACGCCGGCGTCGTCCGCGAGGAAGGGCGGCAGGCCGTGCGAGCGGTTCTTGTCGAGGAGCCGGTCGGTGCGGCGTTCGGCGATGGACCCGAGGTCGGCCGCGACGACGGCGAGGAAGTCCAGCACGTACGCGACGGGGGCGCCGTGGAAGTTGCCGTTCGACTCGACGCGCCCGTCGGGCAGGACCACCGGGTTGTCGACGGCGGAGGCCAGCTCACGGTCGGCGACCAGCCGGGCGTGGTCCATGGTGTCGCGCCCGGCGCCCGCGACCTGCGGGGCGCAGCGCACGGAGTACGCGTCCTGGACCCGCGGCGCGTCGTCCTGGTGGTGCCCGGTGAGTTCCGAACCCTTCAGCACGGCCAGCATGTTGGCGGCGCTGGCGCCCTGGCCGGGGTGCGGCCGGACGGCGTGCAGTTCGGGCGCGAGGACCTTGTCGGTCCCGAGGAGCGCCTCCAGGCTGAGGGCGGCGGTGATGTCGGCGGACTTGTAGAGGGTGTCGAGGTCGGCGAGGGCCATGACCAGCATGCCGAGCATGCCGTCGGTGCCGTTGAGGAGGGCCAGCCCCTCCTTCTCGCGCAGTTCGACGGGCTCGATGCCGTGCGCGGCGAGCAGTTCACCGGCCGGGCGGACCACACCGTCCGGACCCTCGGCGTCCCCCTCCCCCATCAGGGTCAGGGCGCAGTGGGAGAGCGGGGCGAGGTCGCCGGAGCAGCCGAGCGAGCCGAACTCGTGGACGACCGGGGTGATCCCGGCGTTGAGGACGTCGGCCATGGTCTGCGCGACGGACGGGCGGACGCCGGTACGGCCGGAGCAGACGGTCTTCAGCCGCAGGAACATCAGGGCCCGTACGACCTCGCGCTCGACGCGCGGCCCCATCCCGGCGGCGTGCGAGCGCACGATGTTGCGCTGCAGCTGGGCCCGCAGTTCCGGGCTGATGTGCCGGGTCGCGAGGGCTCCGAAGCCGGTGGAGACGCCGTAGACGGGCTCGGGTTTGGCGGCCAGCGCCTCGACGATCTCGCGGGCCGCGGCGAGCGCCGCCACCGCCTCACCGGAGAGCTCGACCCGGGCGTCGTCGCGCGCCACGGCCAGCACGTCGGACGCGGTGACCCCGCTCGTCCCCACCACCACAGAGTGCATATCCATATTCAGGAGCGTACGCAGTGAATGCGGTGGTGTCACTAGCGGGTACCGGGTTGGGTCCTTACAGGCCCTTGCATCTGCGTCCCTCCCGAGGCTCCGCGCGCGGCCTACCGCCGACCCCGGAACCGGCGCCGTTCGGCCGCCGCGGGCGGGGGCGTGTCGGCGAGGCGTACGACGGGATCGTCGGGGCCCTCGCGCCCGGCGACGACGGGCTTCGTGGCGCGTACGGCCTTGGCGCGGTACTGGGCCGCGTCGGCGAGGCGGAAGAGGCGGCGGGCCGAGCGGACGGGCCCGAGGGGATCCCCGGTCGAGGCGATCCCGCACGCGACCCCCTCGCCCAGCTCCAGCTCACCGGCGCGGCGGCACAGCTCCTCGGCGACGCGGACCACCTCGTCGGCGGCGGGCCCGACCGCGACCAGGCAGAACTCGTCACCGCCGAGGCGGGCGGCGAGCGTGCCGGGCAGCATCGCGCCGCACAGGGACAGCACCGACCCGAAACGTTCGAGGAGCCGGTCGCCGACGGCATGCCCCCGGGTGTCGTTGACGCGCTTGAGCCCGTTCAGGTCGCACACCACCAGGCTCACGACCACGCCCCGCGCGCGATGGCACTCGATGGCCTCGTCCAGGCGCATGTCCACGGCCCGGCGGTTGGCCAGACCGGTGAGCGCGTCGGTGAAGGCGAGCCGCCGCGCCTCCTCCAGCCGTTCGGTCTGCGCGATCCCGGCGGCGACCACGGAGGCGAGGACGGTCGCGAAGTCGGCGTCGGCCCGGCCGAAGACGGGCGCGCCGACCGACCGGGCGACATACAGCTCGCCCCAGGCGCGCCCGTGCAGCACGATCGGCGCGACGACGCAGCAGCCGCGTCCGCGCCGCCGCAGTGCGGCCACCCTCTGATGGCAGTACTCGGCGCCCCCGATGGCCGGACCGTCCGCCGTCTCGACCCAGGCGTTGGGCTCCCCGCCACCCACCCATCGCTCGTGGAGAAATTCGGTGATCTCGGGAAACTGATGCACCGGATACGTCTCCGACTCCGGGAACTCCTCCTCGCCCGGGGCCCGCTCCCCCGCGTTCACCAGGACCCGCAGCCGCCCCAGTTGCCGCTCCCACACGGACAGCGCGGCGAAACTCCCGCCGAGCGCCCGGCGGGCCCCGTCCGCCGCCGCGCGCCACGACTCCCGCGGGGCGTGCGCGGCGGCCATGCCCTGCGCCAGCGACACCACGGCCCTCAGTCGCACATCGTCACCACCCATTACCCTAGGTTAGATAGGTTTGTACGACTTTGAGAGGTCGACGCGGCGAACAGGGGTTCCGTCGCGGACGGCCCGCTGAGATGATCGCCCCGGAAGTTAACTCACGTTAACCGCTACCCGGGGAGCATGGACATGACGGAGCAGGACTCGACGCGACGGTTCGGGGAGTACGTGGCGGTGCGCCACCACGCCTCGTACGTCGCGGAACTCTCCCTGGACCGGCCCAAGGCCATGAACGCCGTGTCGTCCGCGATGGCCCGCTCGATCGCCGCGGCGTGCGAGGCGCTGGCCGCCGACCCACACGTACGCGTGGTGGTGCTGACCTCGACCCACGAGCGGGCGTTCTGCGTCGGCGCCGACCTCAAGGAGCGCAACTCCCTCACGGACGCCGAGCTGGTCCGTCAGCGCCCTGTCGCGCGGGCCGCCTACACCGGGGTGCTGGAGCTCCCGATGCCCACCGTGGCCGCCGTGCACGGCTTCGCACTGGGCGGCGGTTTCGAGCTGGCCCTGGCCTGCGACCTGATCGTGGCGGACGGCACGGCGGCGGTGGGCCTGCCCGAGGTGTCGGTCGGCGTCATCCCCGGCGGCGGCGGCACGCAGTTGCTGCCGCGTCGGGTGGGGGCGGCGCGGGCCGCCGAGCTGATCTTCTCGGCACGGCGGGTGGGGGCCGCGGAGGCGCGGGAGCTGGGGCTGGTCGACGTGCTGGTCGACGACGGTCAGGACCGCACGGAGGCGCTGGCGCTGGCCGCGCGCATCGCCGGCAACTCGCCCGTGGGGCTCCGTGCCGCCAAGCGCGCGCTGCGGCTCGGCCACGGGCTCGATCTCCGGGCCGGCCTGGAGATCGAGGACGCGGCGTGGCGATCGGTCGCGTTCTCGGGGGACCGGGCGGAGGGGGTGGCGGCATTCAACGAAAAACGCCGCCCGGAGTGGCCCGGGGAGTAGTTTCCTCGCCCCCGCCGCCGCCCGGGTCGGCGACCACGCCCCCAGCCCCGCCGGACGCCCTCTGCGTTCCGATCGTGGGCCTCTGCCTGGACAGCGACACCCCGTAAAGGGCGGCGAGCCCTCAGCCCCGCCGGCTCATCAGCCACGGCTCGACCACGCCGAGCCCACGCACCGCCCGCTGCCACATCGGCTGGAGCCCGAAGCGGTACGCCGGCGGCTCCTCGCCCTCCTTCTCCGCGGCGACGGCCTCCTCGACGGCCACGGCCTCGGAGGCGGGCGCGTCGCCCGTGCGGATCAGCTCCTCCGCGAACGCCCCGTCGACCAGGACCGCGTCCTTGGGAGCTATCGACGTCAGCCGGGAAGCGAGGTTCACGGTCGTACCGAACACATCGCCCATGCGCGTGGTGACCGTGCCGAAGGCGATGCCGACGCGCAGCTCCGGCATCGTCTCGTCGTTGGCCATCGTCTCGATGAGGCGCAGCGCGATCTCGGCGGCGATCCCCGCGTCGTCGGCGGCGTACAGCACCTCGTCGCCCAGGGTCTTGATGAGCCGTCCCCCGTGCGCGGCGACGAGGTCGGCGGCGGTCGTCTCGAAGGCCTCGACGAGTTCGCCGAGCTCCTCCTCCTCCATGCGACGGGTCAGCCGGGTGAAGCCGACGAGGTCCGCGAAGCCGACGGCCAGGCGCCGGTCCACCATCTCCTCGTCGTCCGCGGCCTGCACGACCCGCCCCGTCGCGGCGGCGAGCTGGCGCCGCCAGACGTAGATCAGGAACTCCTCCAGCTCGGGCAGCAGCAGCTCGATCAGGGGGTACGTGACCTCGGTACGCGTCATGCCCGGCTCGGGCGGCTCGGTGAGGCCCTCCAGGAACGAGTCGATCTGCCACTCGGCCAGCCGGGCCGTGGTCTGGCCGGTGGACCGGGCCACCTGGACCGCCATGGCCTCGCTGAGCAGCCCCGCCTCGACGAGACCTGCCAGTCGCCGCAGGGCCAGTACGTCGGCCTCGGTCAGCGCCTTGGCCTGGCCGATGTCGGCGAAGCCCATGGCCCGCCAGAACCGGGAGGCCAGCTCCATGGAGACACCCGCGCTGCGGGCCGCCTGGAAGGGGGTGTAGCGGCGCTCGGCGCCGAGGATGAGCTGTTCGAGCCGGAGCGCGAGCGGATCGTCGTCGGACTCGGCGGCGGGCTGGTCGGTCCTGCCGTCCTGCCCGCCCGTCCGGGCGCTCTGCACGTCTGTGCGGTCGTCCCGCACGTCCGCCCGGCCGTTCTGCACGTCGGTCCGGCCGTCCTGCGCGTCCACTGGGTCCTGTTCCTGTTCCTCTTCCTCCACGCGCGCGTGGAGCCCGGTGCGGTCGACCCGCGCGGGCGCCGTGTCGGCGACAGACCTGGCGGCACGCCCGGGATCCCCGTCGGAGGCGGGGTCACCCGTGCCCGAACCGCTGTCGTCGACCGTCACGCCTGCTGCCCTTTCGATCTGCCGCGGTCAGGTATCGACCGGCCTCAACTCTACGGCAGGTGTGCTGTGGCTCACTCCCGACCGCCGAGGCCGGACGGCCCACGACCCGCTCCGTCCACGTACGTCCGGTGGTCCCCTCCCGGCCCGCTCCCTGTCGTACGGCCCGGCTGCGCCCCTTGCTCACCACCAGCGCGAACAGGCGGCCGGCGCGGAGAACGCGCGGAACGCCCCGCGTACCCCACCGAACGCGTCCGTCACCCGTTTCCAGGTGATCCCACCGGACGCGTCCGTCACTCGTCCCCCGGGGATCCCGCCGGGCGCAGGTGCACGATGTCTCCGGCGCCCACGGGCTGCTGCACCCCTTCCGCGGTGGCCAGTACCAGCCGTCCGTCGCCGTCGAGGGCGACCGCCTCCCCGGCGATCGACCTGTCTCCGGGCAGTTCGGCGCGCACCTCCCGGCCGAGCGTCGCGCAGCCGGCCGCGTAGGTGTCCTGCAGGCCGGACGCGGCGGGATCGCCTCCCACACTCCGCCATTTCTCGAACCACTGTTCGAGTGAGCGGAGGACGGTCCGCAGGATGGTGTCCCGGTCGGTGGTCGCCGCGCCCGCGAGGGCGAGCGATCCGGCGCCCGGCACGGGCAGCTCGTCGGCGCGAAGCGTGACGTTGATGCCGATGCCGACGACGACCGCGTCGGCCCCGGCGCGTTCGGCGAGGATGCCGCCGACCTTGCGTTCCACGCCGTCGACCGTCACCAGCAGGTCGTTGGGCCACTTCAGGGCCGTGTCCACGCCGGCCGACCGGGAGAGGCCCGTCGCCGTCGCGACGCCGGCGAGCAGCGGCAGCCAGCCCCACCGCTCGACGGGGACGCCGGTGGGCTTCAGCAGCACGGAGAAGAAGAGGCCCGAGCGGGCGGGCGCCGTCCACCGCCGGTCGAGGCGCCCCCGTCCGGCGTGCTGTTCCTCGGCGATCAGCACCGCGCCCTCCGCCGCCCTGCCGTCCGCGGCGAGGGCGACGAGGTCGGAGTTGGTGGAGCCGGTACGGGCCACCACCCGCACGTCGGACCAGAGGCCCGCGCGCCCCCCGTCGCGCACGAGCGCTCGGCGCAGCGCCACGGCGTTGAGCGGCGGACGGTCCAGGTCGGACCACGGATTGCTGTGCGCGTCGCTGTTCGCGTCTGAGTCATCTCGCGGCGTCATGCAACCCACCCTAGGTGTGGTAAACGCCGCACTGCCGATCGGTAGGCACGCCACTACGCTACGGATGAGTAGCCGATCCCCCATCTGAGCCCAACCCCCTTCTGAGCACCTCACCCTCACGTCCCCACTGAGCAGGCAGGGAGCCGCATCCCGATGTCCGAGCCGGAACAGCAGCACGAGACCGACATCCACACCACCGCGGGCAAGCTCGCGGATCTGCGGCGCCGCATCGACGAGGCGACGCACGCCGGCTCGGCGCGTGCCGTCGAAAAGCAGCACGCCAAGGGCAAGTTGACGGCTCGTGAGCGGATCGAGCTGCTGCTGGACGAGGGCTCGTTCGTCGAGTTCGACGAGTTCGCCCGGCACCGCTCGACGGACTTCGGCCTGCAGAACAACCGCCCGTACGGGGACGGGGTGGTGACCGGCTACGGCACGGTGGACGGCCGTCCGGTGGCCGTGTTCTCCCAGGACTTCACCGTCTTCGGGGGCGCCCTCGGCGAGGTCTTCGGCCAGAAGATCATGAAGGCGATGGACTTCGCTCTGAAGACCGGCTGTCCGGTCATCGGCATCAACGACTCGGGCGGCGCCCGGATCCAGGAGGGCGTGGCGGCGCTCGGCATGTACGGCGAGATCTTCCGCCGCAACACGCACGCCTCGGGTGTGATCCCGCAGATCAGCCTGGTCGTCGGCCCGTGCGCGGGCGGCGCGGTCTACTCCCCCGCCATCACCGACTTCACGGTGATGGTCGACCAGACCTCGCACATGTTCATCACAGGCCCGGACGTCATCAAGACGGTCACCGGCGAGGACGTCGGCTTCGAGGAGCTGGGCGGCGCGCGCACCCACAACGCGGTGTCGGGCGTGGCCCATCACATGGCGGGCGACGAGAAGGACGCGATCGAGTACGTCAAGTCGCTGCTGTCCTACCTCCCGTCGAACAACCTCAGCGAGCCGCCCGCCTTCCCCGAGGAGGCGGACCTGACCACGACGGACGAGGACCGCGAGCTCGACACGCTGATCCCGGACAGCGCGAACCAGCCGTACGACATGCACACGGTGATCGAACACGTCCTGGACGACGCCGAGTTCTTCGAGACGCAGCCGCTGTTCGCGCCGAACATCCTCACCGGCTTCGGCCGCGTGGAGGGGCACCCGGTGGGCATCGTCGCCAATCAGCCGATGCAGTTCGCGGGCTGCCTGGACATCGACGCGAGCGAGAAGGCGGCCCGCTTCGTGCGCACCTGCGACGCCTTCAACGTCCCCGTCCTCACCTTCGTGGACGTCCCCGGCTTCCTGCCGGGCGTCGACCAGGAGCACACCGGCATCATCCGCCGGGGCGCCAAGCTGATCTACGCCTACGCCGAGGCCACCGTCCCCCTGATCACGGTCATCACCCGCAAGGCCTTCGGCGGCGCGTACGACGTCATGGGCTCCAAGCACCTGGGCGCGGACCTCAACCTGGCCTGGCCGACCGCGCAGATCGCCGTGATGGGCGCCCAGGGCGCGGTGAACATCCTGCACCGCCGCGCCATCGCCGCCACCCCCGAGGCCGAGCAGGAGGCGACACGGGCCCGGCTGATCCAGGAGTACGAGGACGCGCTCCTCAACCCCTACACGGCGGCCGAGCGCGGTTACATCGACGGGGTGATCCTGCCCTCCGACACCCGCTCCCACGTCGTACGCGGCCTGCGGGCGCTGCGCACCAAGCGGGAGTCCCTGCCGCCGAAGAAGCACGGCAACATCCCCCTCTAGTACGCAGTACGCAGCCCGCCCGGCAACGCGGGTAGGACGCCTGGTGAACGCCGGTCGAGAACGGGAGCGGACATGAACATCAAGGTCGTACGGGGCAATCCGACCCCCGAGGAGCTGGCCGCCGCCCTGGCGGTGGTCAGAGCGCGCGCCGCGGCGGTGGAGACACCCCCGCCCGGCGCGACGAGGAACAGGGACGCGTGGTCGGACCCGTCCCGCCTGGCCCAGACGCGCTTGCCGGCCCCGGGCCCCCAGTCCTGGTCCCACACCTTCTGGCCCAGGTAGGGCCCCAGGCGGCCCGCGGTCAAAGAACCTCCGCGACGGCTTCGGCCATCACCCGATATCCCGCGTCATTCGGGTGCAGGTGATCGCCGAAGTCGTAGGCGCCGAGCAGTTCGTCAGGCGCGGCAGGATCGTGGAGCGCCCGGTGGAGGTCGACCACGACGTCGTACTCCCCCGAGCCCCGGACCCACTCGTTGAACGCGTGGCTCACCTTCGCCGCCCGCTCCCCCCAGTGGTCGGACTTCCCGAAGGGCAGCAGCGTCGCCCCGGCCACCCGCAGCCCGCGTTCCCGCGCCTGCCGTATCAACTCCCGGTGTCCCGCGACCAGTTCATCGAGCTCGATCAGCGGCGCGGGCCGGTACGTGGGCTCCGCCGCCGCCTCGCTGAACCCGATGTCGTTGAGCCCGAGCAGCACGACGAGGGTGTCGACGCCGGCCAGGGAGAGCGCATCCCGTGCCAGCCGGTGGACGCCCTTCTCCCCGTACCAGGCCGAGTCGTTGAGCAGCAGGTTGCCGCCGATCCCGGCGTTGAGCACGGGCCGCCCGGTGCGCGCGGCGAGGGCGTCGGACCATCTGCGGTTCGCGCCGGGCGTGGACCCGAACCCGTCGGTGATCGAGTCGCCGAAGAGCGCCACGCCGTCCGTGCGCCCGGCGGAGACGTCGACCGCGGTCAGGAAGTACCAGGACTCGTCGCTCTCGCCGAAGCCCGCGCCGGCGGTGTCCGCCAGGAGGTCGCCCGCGCCCCGGTAACTGGTCGCGAAGGCCTGCGCGTGGAAGGTGGCGGGTCCGGTGACGGCGTCCAGGTGGAGTGTGACGGTCACCGACTCCCCGGCCGCCACGGCCAGCTCGGCCGCGTCGCCGACGATCTCCCCGCGCGCCGGGATCTCGACGGACGCGCCCCCGCCGAAAGCGAGCCGCACCGGCGCGGACCGCAGGGCGGCACCGGCATCGGCACCGAGGGCCGTACGGGCGAGGGTCGCGCCCGCGATCCGCAGTGGCGAGGTCCCGTACACGTTCGAGAGGCGGATACGGACGCGGTCGCCGCCCGCGGTGAGGCGGACGACCTGGCGCAGGGACTGGCGCCAGAAGCCCTCCTGCGACCAGTTGGGGGTGAAGCCGGTGCTGGGCGACTGCGGAGAAGCGGTCCAGGCGGTGGTGAACACAGCGGTTCCCTCCAGTTCCTCAAGGGGCTCCTAATGGGATCAGAGTCCCTTTAGCGATACCGGGAACGGTAGCAGGGAGTGGACCATTAACGGAACCAGCGACCCTTTTACTCAAGATGAGTACGCGTACTCAGGCGTCCGCGGGCGCGCCGGAGCCACGATCGGAGACATGCTGTGGTCCGACCCGGAGAACGAGCCGCCGAAGGAGCTGCGCGACATGCAGGACATGTTGCGGCGGCTCGGCGTTCTCATCGCCCTTGCCGTGGTCTTCGCGATGATCATCCTCGGCCTCATGTGAGACCGGCCGACAGCGGCTGGATACGCTGGCCGCATGACTGATCAGCCGCGCCGCAGGCTCGTTCTCGCCTCCCAGTCCCCCGCCCGCCTCGGACTGCTGCGGCAGGCCGGACTCGACCCCGAGGTCCTTGTCAGCGGGGTCGACGAGGACGCCGTGACCGCCCCGACCCCCGCCGAACTCGCGCTCGCCCTCGCCGAGGCGAAGGCGTCCGTGGTGGCGGCACGGCCCGAGGTCATCGGCGCCCTGGTGATCGGCTGCGACTCGGTACTGGAACTGGACGGCGTGGCGTACGGCAAGCCGGTCGACGCCGAGGAGGCGACCTCGCGCTGGAAGTCGATGCGCGGCCGGGCGGGCGTCCTGCAGACCGGCCACTGCGTGTGGGACACGGAGGCGGGCCGTCACACCTCGGCCGTGGCGTCCACGGTCGTCCGCTTCGGCGAGCCGACCGACGCGGAGATCGCCGCGTACGTCGCCTCGGGCGAGCCGCTGCACGTCGCCGGGGCGTTCACGTTGGACGGCCGCTCGGCCCCGTTCGTCGACGGCATCGACGGCGACCACGGCAACGTCATCGGCCTCTCGCTGCCCCTGGTACGCCGCCTGCTGGCCGAACTGGACGTGAACATCACGGACTTGTGGACCCCACGGGAGACGTGACGGGTGCCGGACGCCCCCGCCGGGTCGCGGTGGGTCAGGAGACCGAAGACGTGCGCGGGGGAGGCAGGATGCCGTCACCGGCAGCCCCGGTGCCACCGGCGTTTCCGGCACCGCCGGGCCCTTCGGGACCACCCGGCCCCTCGGCGCCCCCGGGCCCTTCGACGCCACCAAGTCCCTCGGCCCCACCGGGGTCCGCCGGGCCGTCAGGCTCCCCGGGGCCGCCGGGGCCCGCGTCGGACCTCGTGGCCTCCAGCCGGTCGTACGTCATGAAGATCAGCACGATCAGGCCCAGTACGACCATCATGAACGCGAACGCGCCCCAGCCCACCAGCCCGACGGCGAACGCGCCGAGCAGGGCGTGCACCACCGCCGCGCTGATCAGCAGGATGCGGCCGAGGCCCGCGGGCGCCCGGTCACGCAGGCCGACGCGCAGCGCGGTGAAGCCGCAGAGCGCGAAGTAGAGGCCGAAGACCAGCCCGGCGACCTTCGACGACGTGGACATCACGTCCGGGTCGAGCCCCGCCAGGGACATGTCCTGCCGGTCGACGACGACACCCATGAACCAGTTGACCCACGCGATGCCCACCGCCTCCACGAAGAGCACGATCGCGGTCACAAACGCCACCGGTCTGCGGACCACCGGCCCCCACCCACTTTCGACTTCCGCCCGAGCAGGGCCCTGTTACCTCAAGTATCCGTACGCCAGCGAGCACGCTACTAACGAGTAAACCCAGGTACAAGGGATCCGCGGAGGGCAAAGAATCGTTGGGCCATTCGTAGGGTCTCCACAAAGAAACCGAGTGGCGCGCAGCACGGACACACAGAGACCTTGACCACACCGGAGAGCTAGGGTTCAGGGCAAGGCCCCTGCGTACCGAGGTACGGCAAGGGAAATCGCGGGCGAGCAGGCCTTGTATCACGCTCCGTGTGGGCAAGCTCACCATCGGGGACGGGTCGAAACGACGTGTCGGCAGTCCCTAAACTCGGCTTGTTTCAAGGAGAGGGAGCCAACGTGCGCAAGGTGTTGATCGCCAACCGTGGCGAAATCGCTGTTCGTGTCGCCCGGGCGTGCCGAGACGCTGGCATCGCGAGCGTGGCGGTGTACGCCGAGCCGGACCGGGACGCACTGCATGTGCGGGCCGCGGACGAGGCGTTCGCGCTGGGCGGTGACACCCCCGCGAGCAGTTACCTCGACATCGCCAAGGTGCTGCAGGCCGCCAAGGACTCCGGGGCGGACGCGATCCACCCCGGCTACGGCTTCCTCTCGGAGAACGCCGACTTCGCCCAGGCCGTGCTGGACGCCGGCCTGACCTGGATCGGCCCGCCGCCGCAGGCGATCCGCGACCTCGGTGACAAGGTCGCGGCCCGGCACATCGCGCAGCGCGCGGGCGCTCCGCTGGTCGCCGGTACGCCGGACCCGGTGCCCGGTGCCGACGAGGTCGTCGCCTTCGCCCGCGAGCACGGTCTGCCCATCGCGATCAAGGCGGCCTTCGGCGGTGGCGGCCGTGGTCTGAAGGTCGCCCGCACCCTCGAAGAGATCCCCGAGCTGTTCGACTCCGCGGTGCGCGAGGCCGTCGCCGCCTTCGGCCGCGGCGAGTGCTTCGTGGAGCGCTACCTCGACAAGCCCCGGCACGTGGAGACCCAGTGCCTGGCCGACTCCCACGGCAACGTGGTGGTCGTCTCCACCCGGGACTGCTCCCTGCAACGCCGCCACCAGAAGCTGGTCGAGGAGGCACCCGCGCCGTTCCTCTCCGACGCCCAGGTCGCCGAGCTGTACGCGTCCTCCAAGGCGATCCTCAAGGAGGCCGGGTACGTCGGCGCCGGCACCGTCGAGTTCCTGGTCGGCGCGGACGGCACGATCTCCTTCCTGGAGGTCAACACCCGTCTGCAGGTCGAGCACCCGGTCACCGAGGAAGTCTCCGGCATCGACCTGGTCCGGGAGATGTTCCGGATCGCCGACGGCGAGGAACTGGGCTACGACGACCCGCCGCTGCGCGGCCACTCCTTCGAGTTCCGCATCAACGGCGAGGACCCGGGACGGGGCTTCCTGCCCGCCCCCGGCACGGTGACCACCTTCGCCTCGCCGTCGGGTCCCGGCGTGCGCCTGGACGCGGGCGTGGAGTCCGGCTCGGTGATCGGCCCGGCCTGGGACTCGCTGCTCGCCAAGCTGATCGTCACCGGCGCGACGCGCGAGCAGGCCCTGCAGCGGGCCGCGCGCGCTCTGGCGGAGTTCACCGTGGAGGGCATGGCCACGGCCATCCCCTTCCACCGCGCGGTGGTCGCCGACCGGGCCTTCGCACCCGAGCTGACCGGTTCCGCGGACCCCTTCACGGTCCACACGCGCTGGATCGAGACCGAGTTCGTCAACGAGATCCCGGCCTTCACCGCTTCGGCGGACACCGACGCGGAGGACGAGCCGGGCCGTGAGACCGTCGTCGTCGAGGTCGGCGGCAAGCGCCTCGAGGTCTCCCTGCCGATCTCGCTCGGCATGTCCCTGGCCCGTACGGGACTCGCGGCGGGGGCCAAGCCCAAGCGGCGCGCGGCCAAGAAGTCCGGCCCGGCCGCCTCCGGCGACACCCTCGCCTCGCCCATGCAGGGCACCATCGTGAAGGTGGCCGTCGAGGAGGGCCAGGAGGTCAAGGAGGGCGACCTGATCGTGGTCCTGGAGGCCATGAAGATGGAACAGCCCCTGAACGCCCACCGCTCGGGCACCGTCAAGGCCCTCGCGGCAGAGGTCGGCGCGTCCCTCACCTCGGGCGCGGTCATCTGCGAAATCAAGGACTGACACCGGCCGTCACACCGACGGGGCGCGCCTCACGGGGCTCGCCCCGTCAGTGCTTTCCAGGGACGCGGGGCGCCTTCCAAAGGCACGGGGACGTCTTTCAGGGGCGCGGGGAACTGCGCAAACGGCCACACCGACCCACAGCACCCGTCCGACCGCCCCACGCCAGACGTCAGACGTCAGACGAATTCGGTCATCGGGCCGGCCACACCCGCGCTGCAGGACGCAAGAGAGGTCAGGCAAACCATGGCCAACCCCCCGGCAGGGATGCGCGCGGACGCCCGCCGCAACCACGACCGCCTGGTCACCGAGGCAAGGGCCACGTTCGCCCAGAACGGCACCGACGCCTCCCTTGAGGACGTGGCGAAACGCGCGGGCGTGGGAATCGGCACCCTCTACCGCCACTTCCCCAACCGGCACGCCCTGCTGAACGCGGTCTTCGCGGACGCGGTCAGCGACCTGCTGAGCCGCTCACGCGAACTTCTGGACGCATCGAATCCGTGCACGGCGCTCGTGGAATGGCTGCGCGCCGTCATCACTCATGCGAGTGAGTACCGCGGACTGTCACGCGCGCTCATGTCGGCCTCGCACGACGACGCCTCGGCGCTCGCGCAGTGCAGTGGCCCGATGCGCGAGGCGGGCAGCGCCCTGCTCTCGCGCGCGCAGCAGGCAGGCTCCGTACGCACCGGTGTCGCCATCGGTGATCTGCTTCAGCTGACCAACGCGATCGCGCTGGCCGCCGAAGAGACCCCGGGCGACCCGGAGTTGGCCGACCGCCTGCTGGCACTGACGCTGCGGGGCCTCAAAGCCTGACACTCTGACGTACGAGCCGGACCTGTGAGTCTGACGTACGAACTGGACCGCCGTCCGTCAGCACCACTCCGTTGTCCGTCAGCACCACTCCGTTGTCAGCGTCTGCGCATATCGGCGACCCGCGCCCGCTCGCTCTGGCCCTGGTCGCCCAGCACCGCCGCGGCGCTGCGCAACTGCGGTCCCGCCCCGGGCACCTGGCCGCGTCGGGGGCCGGGCAGCGGCACGTCCCGGCGTGGCGGCTGGCGCCCCGCCGGGACCGTATCGCCGCCCGAACCACCCGCTCCCGCCACCGCGATCTGTACGCCCTGGTCGGCCAGGGCCTGCAGTTCGGTGGCCGCTCGGTCGTCCTGGGCCGGTGGCTCGTCCGTGACCAGGCGGGTGATCACATCGGTCGGCACCGTCTGGAACATCGTGTCGGCACCGAGCTTGGTGTGATCGGCCAGGACGACGACCTCGGCCGCCGCCTGGACGAGCGCGCGGTCGACCGAGGCCGACAGCATGTTGGAGGTGGACAGCCCCCGTTCGGCGGTGAGCCCGCTTCCCGACAGGAAGGCCCGGGAGACCCGCAGCCCCTGGAGGGACTGCTCGGCCCCGCTGCCCACCAGGGCGTAGTTGGAACCGCGCAGGGTGCCGCCGGTCATCACGACTTCCACACGGTTGGCATGGGCCAGCGCCTGGGCCACCAGCAGGGAATTGGTGACGACGGTCAGCCCCGGCACCCGCGCGAGCCGGCGAGCCAGCTCCTGCGTGGTGGTTCCCGCCCCCACCACAATGGCCTCGCCCTCTTCGACGAGACCCGCGGCGAGGTCGGCGATGGCCGTCTTCTCGGCGGTCGCGAGATGAGATTTCTGCGGAAAGCCGGACTCCCGCGTGAACCCGCCCGGCAATACCGCACCGCCATGTCGGCGGTCGAGGAGTCCTTCTGCCTCCAGTGCGCGCACGTCCCGCCGTACGGTCACTTCGGAGGTCTGGACGACGCGGGCGAGCTCACGGAGCGACACGGCTCCATTTGCTCGCACCATTTCGAGGATCAATTGACGACGTTCTGCAGCGAACACGAAACTGACAGTAACCCCAACGACCGTCTGCTTTCAGCAGTTTGCGCCGAATAACAGAAGTTGTTCGCATGGCACTACCCGGAGTGGTATACGCGCCTAATCCAGGCGCCTATGCCGCACGAATGGTCGGCGACTCCGCGTGACCGGAGGGGCGGCCGGTCCGTGTGACCAGCGGGAAACCGTCCGGGGCACCGCTTTCGACTCCTCCGGGAGGTCGGTTTCAGGCCCCCGCGCCGGGCTCAGCCCTCGCCCGTGGACTTCCGGGTGTGCAGCTGACGGGCCACCTCGGCGATCGAGCCCGACAGGGACGGATAGACGGTGAAGGCCTTCGCGATCTGCTCGACGGTCAGGTTGTTGTCGACGGCGAGCGAGATCGGGTGGATGAGTTCCGAGGCGCGCGGCGCGACGACCACACCGCCGACGACGATCCCGGTGCCGGGGCGGCAGAAGATCTTCACGAAGCCGTCCCGGATGCCCTGCATCTTGGCGCGCGGGTTGCGCAGCAGGGGCAGCTTCACGACCCGGGCGTCGATGACACCGCTGTCGACCTCCGACTGCGAGTAGCCGACGGTGGCGATCTCGGGGTCGGTGAAGACGTTCGAGGAGACCGTCTTCAGATTGAGCGGGGCGACCGCGTCGCCGAGGAAGTGGTACATGGCGATCCGGCCCTGCATGGCGGCCACGGAGGCGAGCGCGAAGATCCCGGTGACGTCACCGGCCGCGTACACGCCGGGGGCCGTGGTCCGGGAGACCTTGTCGGTCCAGATGTGCCCGGACTCCTGGACCTTGACCCCGGCCTCCTCCAGGCCCATGCCGTCACTGTTGGGGATGGCACCGACGGCCATCAGGCAGTGCGAGCCGGTGATGACGCGGCCGTCGGCGAGCGTCACCTCGACCCGGTCGCCCACCCGCTTGGCGGACGCGGCGCGCGAGCGGGCCATGACGTTCATGCCGCGCCGCCGGAAGACGTCCTCCAGGACGGCCGCCGCGTCCGGGTCCTCGCCCGGCAGCACGCGGTCGCGGCTGGAGACGAGCGTGACCCGCGAGCCGAGCGCCTGGTACGCGCCGGCGAACTCGGCGCCGGTGACACCGGACCCCACCACGATGAGCTCCTCGGGGAGCTCGTCCAGGTCGTAGACCTGCGTCCAGTTCAGGATCCGCTCGCCGTCGGGCTGCGCGTCGGCCAGTTCACGGGGGTGCCCGCCGGTCGCGATGAGCACGGCGTCGGCGTCGAGCGTCTCCTCGCTGCCGTCCGCGGCCCGTACGACGACCTTGCGGGAGCCGTCCAGGGCCTGCATGCCCTCCAGCCGGCCGCGTCCGCGCAGCACCCGGGCCCCGGCACGCGTCACGGAGGCCGTGATGTCGTGGGACTGGGCGAGCGCGAGGCGCTTCACCCGGCGGTTGACCTTGCCGAGGTCGACGCCGACGACGCGCGCGGGCTGGTCGATGTGCGGGGTGTCGTCGGCGACGATGATCCCCAGTTCCTCGTACGAGGAGTCGAAGGTGGTCATCACCTCGGCCGTCGCGATGAGGGTCTTGGACGGCACGCAGTCGGTGAGCACCGACGCACCGCCCAGGCCGTCGCAGTCGACGACGGTCACCTCCGCGCCGAGCTGCGCGGCCACCAGGGCCGCTTCGTATCCGCCGGGTCCGCCGCCAATGATCACGATCCGAGTCACGTACTCCATTGTCCCGCACGCTTCAAGGTGCTTCCGCACGGGGGCGCTGTCCGGGTGTCGCGGGCGGGCGATCCAGGGTGGCACGGGTGTGCGATACGGGGCCGTGGTTACGGGAGAGTCACATGGGTTCGCTGCCGTACCCTCGGTCCCATGTCGCTCTACGCCGCGTACGCCGGCAATCTCGACCCGCGGCTCATGACGCGCCGCGCTCCCCACTCGCCGCTGCGCGCCACGGGGTGGCTCAACGGCTGGCGGCTGACGTTCGGCGGCGAGCACATGGGCTGGGAGGGCGCGCTGGCCACGATCGTCGAGGCCCCGCGGTCGCAGGTCTTCGTCGCGCTGTACGACGTCGCTCCCCCGGACGAGGAGTCGCTGGACCGCTGGGAGGGCGTCGGCCTCGACGTCTACCGGCGGATGCGCGTACGGATCCACACGCTGGAGGGCGAGGAGTCGGCGTGGCTGTACGTCCTCAACGGTTACGAGGGAGGGCTCCCCTCGGCCCGCTACCTCGGCGAACTGGCGGACGCGGCGGAGTCGGCGGGCGCCCCGCACGACTACGTGATGGAACTGCGCAAGCGCCCCTGCTGATCCCCGAGGGACCACGGGACGCGTCCCGGAACGCGCCGTCACCGGGCTTCGTGGGAAACGACAAGACAACGATCGCAAACCCGTGACCATCAACATCTACGCGCGTAGGCCGCGAGCGGCTACCCTCATGCGCGTGAACGCATCTCTTCTTCCGGACGACATCCAGGGCGACCCGTACGCCGCCGCCGACGCCGCCGCCGCGCGCCTGCGGGAACTCTCGGGCACCGAGACCCACGACGTCGCCCTCGTGATGGGCTCCGGCTGGGCGCCGGCCGTGGACGCCCTCCGCGATCCCGAGGCCGAGTTCCAGGTCACCGAGCTGCCCGGCTTCCCGCCGCCCGCGGTTCAGGGGCACGGTGGCGCGGTCCGCTCGTACCGGATCGGCGAGAAGCGGGCCCTCGTATTCCTGGGCCGCACCCACTACTACGAGGGCCGCGGGGTCGCCGCCGTCGCGCACGGCGTCCGGACGGCCGTCGCCGCCGGCTGCAAGACCATCGTGCTGACCAACGGCTGCGGTGGGCTGCGCGAGGGCATGCGGCCCGGTCAGCCGGTCCTCATCAGCGACCACATCAACCTGACGGCGACGTCCCCGATCGTCGGCGCGAACTTCGTCGACCTGACGGACCTGTACTCGCCGCGGCTGCGGGCGCTGTGCAAGGAGATCGACGCGACGCTCGAAGAGGGCGTGTACGCGCAGTTCCCCGGCCCGCACTACGAGACGCCCGCGGAGATCCGGATGGCCCGGGCGATCGGCGCGGACCTGGTCGGCATGTCGACCACGCTCGAAGCGATCGCCGCGCGGGAGGCGGGGGCGGAGGTGCTCGGCATCTCCCTCGTCACCAACCTGGCCGCGGGGATGACGGGCGAGCCCCTGAACCACGAGGAGGTGCTCCAGGCGGGCCGGGACTCGGCGACACACATGGGAGCGCTCCTCACCCAGGTCCTGGACCGCTTGTAGTTTCCCGTCCACGACTCGGGCGACTCGGGGGCCAGCCCCCGAACCCCCGGTCCTCAAACTCCCCCAGCTACCGCTGGGAGGCGCCCCCAACGGGCTGAATACGTTTCAGCCCGTCCGGCGTTTGAGGACGAGCGCGCAGCGCGATCAGGGGGGCGAGGGGGCGCAGCCCCCATGCGGGACGGGAACGGGAACGGGTAGGGGCGGCGGGGGCGAAGAAAATCCCCGGGCCGAAAACCCCCGGGCCGGGGTACACAACCACGCAAGACGACGAAAAGAGGTCGACCCTCGTGCAGGACGGACTCATCGCCCGCGCCACGGCATGGCTGGCCGAGGACCCCGACACGGACACCCGCGAGGAACTCGCCAAGCTCATCGACGCCGAGGACACCACGGAGCTCACCGCCCGCTTCACCGGCACCCTCCAGTTCGGCACGGCGGGCCTCCGAGGCGAACTCGGCGCCGGCCCGATGCGCATGAACCGCGCGGTCGTCATCCGCGCCGCCGCCGGCCTCGCCGCGTACCTGAAGGCGAAGGGCCACACCGGCGGCCTCGTCGTCATCGGCTACGACGCCCGCCACAAGTCCACCGACTTCGCCCGCGACACCGCCGCGGTCATGACGGGCGCGGGCCTGCGCGCCGCCGTACTCCCCCGCCCCCTCCCCACGCCCGTACTCGCGTACGCCATAAGGCACTTGGGCGCGGCGGCCGGCGTCGAGGTGACGGCCAGCCACAATCCCCCGCGGGACAACGGCTACAAGGTGTACCTCGGCGACGGCAGCCAGATCGTCCCCCCGGCGGACGCCGAGATCGCCGCCGCGATCGCCGCGGTCGCGCGCCTCGCCGACGTCCCGCGCCCGGACTCCGGCTGGGAGACCCTCGACGAGGGCGTCCTGGACGCCTACCTGGAGCGCACGGACGCGGTCCTGGCGCCCGGCTCCCCGCGGACCGCCCGCACGGTCTACACGGCGATGCACGGCGTCGGCAGGGAGACCCTCCTCGCCGCTTTCGCACGGGCCGGCTTCCCCGCGCCCGTCCTGGTCGCCGAGCAGGCCGAGCCGGACCCCGACTTCCCCACCGTCGCCTTCCCCAACCCGGAAGAGCCCGGCGCGATGGACCTCGCCTTCGCGAAGGCCCGCGAGACCGACCCCGACCTGATCATCGCGAACGACCCGGACGCGGACCGCTGCGCCGCGGCCGTCAAGGACGCCGGAGAAGGCGGCGACGGCGGCGCGTGGCGCATGCTGCGCGGCGACGAGGTGGGCGCGCTCCTCGCCGCGCACCTGGTCCGCCGCGGCGCGCGCGGCACCTTCGCGGAGTCGATCGTCTCCTCCTCCCTCCTCGGCCGCATCGCCGAGAAGGCGGGTCTGCCGTACGAGGAGACCCTGACCGGCTTCAAGTGGATCGCCAGGGTGGACGGCCTGCGGTACGGCTACGAGGAGGCGCTCGGCTACTGCGTCGACCCCGACGGCGTACGGGACAAGGACGGCATCACGGCGGCGCTCGCCATCACGGAGCTGGCCTCGGAGCTGAAGGAGGAGGGCCGCACGCTCCTCGACCTGCTGGACGACCTCGCCGTGGAGCACGGTCTGCACGCCACGGACCAGCTCGCGGTCCGGGTGGACGACGTCTCCGTCATCTCCGACGCGATGCGCCGCCTGCGCGAACAGCCGCCCGCGCACCTCGCCGGTCTGCCCGTCACCAGGACCGAGGACCTCGCCCTGGGGACGGACCTGCTGCCGCCCACGGACGGCCTGCGCTACACGCTGGACGGCGCCCGCGTCATCGTCCGGCCCAGCGGTACGGAGCCGAAGCTGAAGTGCTACCTGGAGGTCGTGGTGCCGGTGGGCACCCACGACGGCCTCCCGGCGGCGCGCGCGAAGGCGACGCACCTGCTGGCGGAGATCAAGGGCGACCTGTCGGCGGCGGCAGGCATCTGAACCGCCCGAAGGACCGGCGTCACCGCGGCGCCGGTCTCTCGGCCGCTCAGCCCCACACCACCAGCACCGCCGCCCACGCCAGCGCCAGCAGGACGGCCAGCGGCCAGAGCGGGCGGCCCCGTTCGGGGGTGGTGCTCTCCCCGGTGGGCCGCAGCGCCGGGTCCTCGCGCATCGCCGACAGCTCGGCGGCCATCGCGTCGTACGGATGGACCAGACCGCGCCGTCGCTCGAACCACGCCCAGCGCGGCGCGGCGACCGACCAGTCGTCGCCCCGCCAGCGCAGCTTCAGCTCGAAGGACCGGCGGCGTACGGAGCGGATGTCGTCCCACGGTACGTGCCGGGGGCCGCGCAGCCCGGTGACCCACAGGCCCGAGCGGTCCGCGGTGACGCGCCAGGCGAGTTTCACGGGGACGCGGGCGGCTCCGTAGAGGCCGAGCGCGGCGGCCAGCCCGAGCTTCCAGGAGGGCGGTTCGGCCTCGGTGAACCCCGCCCAGGTGAGCCAGAGGCCCCACTGCACCAGCAGTGCGGCGGCCACCCAGTCCAGCCAGCCCGCACGCCAGCGGCGCACCGGCGAGGGCGCGCGGTCCACGACCGACTCCCTTGCCCGCCGCTCCAGTTGACGGTCCTGCTCCTCGCGGGCCTTCTCCCTGGCGATGCGCCGCGCGCCCGCGCTCGGCGACAGCGGGCGGACCGGTCCCGCCGACCACTCCGTCAGCGGCGGCTGGTCCCGGTCCTCGTCGGCGCTGAGGACCACGACCTCGGCGCCGTCGAAGGGCGCCCCGAAGAGGACGGCCTCGCGGACCGGCCCGGGGACGTCGTCCTCCACCGCGTCGAGGAGCCGCTCCAGTTCCTCCACCTCGTGTCCGTCGGCGTCGGCGCCGACATCGAGACCGGCACCGTCACCGTCGCCGATGGTGTCCGGCTCGTCGTCCTCACCGTCGTACGACGTCAGTTCCACCGTGAACAACGGCCGTGTCGCCGCGAGGTCGTCCGCCGCGTACACCTCCGTGGTGCCCTGCGCGTCGTCGCGTACGAGGACACGCAGTACGGGTGCGGGGGCCCGGCGCAGGGCGACGGCCCGGTGGCGGCCGAGCCACGCCGAGACCAGGGCGGTCAGGCCGAGCCCCGTCAGGTAGAAGGCCAGGACCCAGGAGCCGCGCTGGTCGTCCACCGTGCCCCACAGATGCGCGGTGACTCCGGTGAGCACACCGAGCACGAGGACCACGAGGCCGAGGGGGAGCAGGAAGCGGCCCCGCCGCACCGGGGCCCGCGCGTCGGGGACCTGCGCGGTGCCGTCCCCGGCGGCCTCCAGGGCCTGTTCCAGCTGGGCGCCGCGGGCCCGCAGGCGTACGGCGACGGCGGCCCAGGAAGCCACCACGACGAACGCCCCGACGGCCGTCACGCCCCAGGGCATGGACGGCGCCTGCACCGCGAGCCCCAGAAGCAGCGCGGGCGCGCCGGCCCAGACGAGTTCGGGCCGTGCGAGCACCCACAGGACGTACGCCGCGAAGCCCGCGGCGACGAACGGCCACAGTCCGCCGAGCATCGCGGCCCAGGCGCCCGCGCAGAGGGCGAGGGTGGTCACGGCGCCGGCGATGGAGCGGCGCACCCGCAGGAACGTCCAGCGCGGCGGCAGCGCGGCCGACCAGTTCGCCGCGTGTCCCGCCGTCCAGTCCCGGCAGTCGTCGGGTATCGCGGTCGCGGGCAGTCGCAACGGTTCGTCGTACGACACATGCACTCCTGGATCGCGTGGAAACGCCCGTGCCGACACCGGCGCGGGCACCGGTGGTGACAGTAGCGAGCGAAACGTCCCGCCCAGGCCGGCGGACGCCCCGGCGCCCGGTGCGGGCGCCGCCCTCTCGTACGGGCGGACGTGGCCATCGCCTCAAGACGGACCGACTTCGGATGGGCGAGGCCGGGTGGGGCAGGCCGGATACGGAGGCCGGATGCGGCGATCTCTGCGGTGCGGGGGGAGGCGGGGTGGTGCGGAGTGGGGCGGGGTCAGCCCGTCGCGAGCAGGATCGCCAGCAGGACCGCTCCGGCCGCCGCGGGGGCCACGACCTCGTAGGCCCAGCGCACCGACACCTCGCCCTTGGCCTGCGGGGCCTTGCCGTGGGCCTCGACCAGTTCGCGCAGTTCGTCGATGATCTGGTCGCCCTGGGCGCGTACGGGGCCGGTGGCCACCGGTGTGGGGTGCGGGGCCTGCCGGGGCTGGCCGAGACGGCCCCGGCCGCCCGTCGTGTCCCCGCGGGCCTCCTTGCGTGCCGCGCGGTTGCGGGCCCGCAGGGAGACCGGAACGGCCCAGACCTGGTACTTGGTGCCGGCGGTGTCGAGTACCTCGTTCGAGTAGCCGGACTTGAACGCCTCTACGGCCGCCCAGGGCAGCGTGATCACCCGGAAGGGGTTACGGATGCGCAGCCGCTGTTCGTTCGCGTAGACCGCGGGGCGCAGGGTGAAGGCGGCGACCAGCGGGACCAGCAGGAGCAGTGCGGCCAGTGCCACCCAGGGGGTGCGGCCCTCGCCCGTGACCAGTGCGTCGATACCGAGCCAGGCCGCGATGGCGAGCAGCAGCACGCCGCCCGCGATACCGGAGGGGGACCGGTAGACCCTGTCCTTGAACTGGGGTTCCGGCGGGTTGGGGCTGTCCGGTGCGTCCGGTGCGGAGGGCTGGTGGTCCGGGGTCGTCATACCCCCGATTCTGCCTGACCGCTCCCACGGGGGTCGCTCCGTGGGGGGTGGGGGAGGGCTGTTGCCGTCCACGGCGCCGGTGGGGGTTGCCGCTGACGTACCCCCGCGGCCCCCGCGGGTTCCGGCCGCGTCGCGGGGGTCGTCGTCCGCGGCGCCATGGGGACCGCCGATCACAACTGCGGCCAGGTGCCTGCCGACCGCGCGGTTCCCCGCGCCCCTGAAGGGCGCCCTTCAGGGGCGCGGGGAACTGCGCAGCTCACCCCGACCCACCCGCACCCCACAACAAGCCCTCACCAGGGCTCCGCCCACACCCCCTACTGGGCCCCGCCCAAGGCAACCGCACAGGGCTGTACAGCCGCTACGCGCGTAGATATGCTCGGGTGGTGACCATGCCCACCACCACACCCCCCGCAGCTGACGCCCTCACGGACGTGACAGCGTCAGACAGCGCACTGCGCCGCTTCCTCCACGGGCTGCCCGGCGTCGACACGGTCGGTCTGGAGGCGCGTGCCGCCTCCCTCGGCACCCGTTCGATCAAGACGACCGCGAAGGCGTACGCCATCGACCTCGCCATCTCGATGGTCGACCTGACGACGCTGGAAGGCGCGGACACCCCCGGCAAGGTCCGGGCGCTCGGCGCCAAGGCCGTCCACCCGGACCCCAGTGACCGCACCGCCCCCACGACCGCCGCCGTCTGCGTCTACCCCGACATGGTGGCCACCGCGAAGGAGGCCGTCGCCGGGTCGGGCGTGCTGGTCGCCTCCGTCGCGACCGCCTTCCCCGCCGGCCGCGCCGCGCTCGACGTGAAGCTGGCCGACGTGCGCGACGCCGTCACCGCGGGCGCCGACGAGATCGACATGGTCATCGATCGCGGCGCGTTCCTCGCGGGCAGGTACCTGAAGGTGTACGACGAGATCGTCGCCGTGAAGGAGGCCTCGGGCGCCGCCCGCCTGAAGGTCATCTTCGAGACGGGCGAGCTGTCGACGTACGACAACATCCGGCGCGCGAGCTGGCTCGGCATGCTCGCGGGCGCGGACTTCATCAAGACCTCGACGGGCAAGGTCGCCGTCAACGCGACGCCCGCGAACACCCTCCTGATGCTGGAGGCCGTCCGCGACTTCCGCGCGCAGACCGGGATCCAGGTCGGCGTGAAGCCCGCCGGCGGCATCCGCACCACGAAGGACGCCGTCAAGTTCCTGGTGCTGGTCAACGAGACCGCGGGCGCGGACTGGCTGGACAACCACTGGTTCCGCTTCGGCGCCTCCTCGCTCCTCAACGACCTGCTGATGCAGCGCCAGAAGCTGGCCACCGGCCGCTACTCCGGCCCCGACTACGTGACGGTGGACTGATCACCATGACCATCGAGAAGCGGTCATCCGCATTCGAGTACGCGCCCGCGCCCGAGTCCCGCTCCGTCGTCGACATCGCGCCCTCCTACGGGCTCTTCATCGACGGCGAGTTCACCGAGGCCGCCGACGGCAAGGTCTTCAAGACCGTCAGCCCGAGCACCGAAGAGGTCCTGTCCGAGGTCGCCCGGGCGGGCGCGGCGGACGTCGACCGCGCCGTGAAGGCCGCCCGCAGGGCCTTCGAGAAGTGGTCCGCACTGCCGGGCTCCGAGCGCGCCAAGTACCTGTTCCGCATCGCCCGGATCATCCAGGAGCGCAGCCGCGAACTGGCCGTCCTGGAGACCCTGGACAACGGAAAGCCGATCAAGGAGACGAGGGACGCCGACCTCCCCCTCGTGGCGGCGCACTTCTTCTACTACGCGGGCTGGGCCGACAAGCTCGACCACGCCGGCTTCGGGGCGGACCCGCGTCCGCTCGGCGTCGCCGGCCAGGTCATCCCGTGGAACTTCCCGCTCCTGATGCTGGCCTGGAAGATCGCCCCGGCCCTCGCGACGGGCAACACGGTGGTGCTGAAGCCCGCCGAGACGACCCCCCTGTCCGCCCTGTTCTTCGCGGACATCTGCCGCCAGGCGGGCCTGCCCAGGGGCGTCGTCAACATCCTTCCGGGATACGGCGACACGGGCGCGGCGCTCGTCGAGCACCCGGACGTGAACAAGGTGGCCTTCACCGGCTCCACCGCCGTCGGCAAGGCCATCGCACGCCAGGTGGCGGGCACGGACAAGAAGGTCACGCTCGAACTGGGCGGCAAGGGCGCGAACATCGTCTTCGACGACGCCCCGATCGACCAGGCCGTCGAGGGCGTCGTCACGGGCATCTTCTTCAACCAGGGACAGGTCTGCTGCGCCGGCTCCCGGCTGCTGGTCCAGGAGTCGATCCACGACGAGCTGCTCGACTCCCTCAAGCGCAGGCTCTCGACTCTGCGCCTGGGCGACCCGCTCGACAAGAACACCGACATCGGCGCGATCAACAGCGCCGAGCAGCTCGCCCGTATCTCCTCGCTCGTCGAGCGGGGCGAGGCCGAGGGCGCCGAGCGCTGGTCCCCGTCCTGCGAACTGCCGTCGGCGGGCTACTGGTTCGCCCCGACGCTCTTCACGAACGTCACCCAGGCGCACACCGTCGCCCGCGACGAGATCTTCGGCCCGGTCCTGTCCGTCCTCACCTTCCGCACCCCGGACGAGGCGGTCGCGAAGGCCAACAACAGCCAGTACGGCCTCTCGGCGGGCATCTGGACCGAGAAGGGCTCCCGGATCCTGGCCGTCGCGAGCAAGCTGCGCGCGGGCGTCATCTGGTCCAACACGTTCAACAAGTTCGATCCGACCTCGCCGTTCGGCGGCTACAAGGAGTCGGGCTACGGCCGCGAGGGCGGTCGCCACGGCCTGGAGGCGTACCTCGATGTCTGACAAGCCGAAGAACACCCAGAAGGCCAAGCAGGCCGGACAGACCAAGCAGACCAAGCAGGCCGAGCAGGCCGAGCAGGCCGAGCCGCGGCGCCTCGGCGTCTTCAAGACCTACAAGCTGTACGTCGGCGGGAAGTTCCCGCGTTCCGAGAGCGGCCGGGTGTACGAGGTGACCGACTCACAGGGCACATGGCTGGCCAACGCGCCGCGCGCGAGCCGCAAGGACGCCCGTGACGCGGTCGTCGCCGCCCGCAAGGCGTTCGGCGGCTGGTCCGGCGCGACCGCGTACAACCGCGGCCAGGTCCTCTACCGCGTCGCGGAGATGCTGGAGGGCCGCAGGGACCAGTTCGTACGGGAGGTCGCGGACGCGGATGGCACGTCGAAGTCCAAGGCCGCTCTCCAGGTGGACGCGGCGATCGACCGCTGGGTCTGGTACGCGGGCTGGACCGACAAGATCGCCCAGGTCGTCGGCGGCGGGAACCCGGTGGCGGGCCCGTACTTCAACCTCTCGTCCCCCGAGCCGACAGGTGTGGTGACGGTCCTGGCCCCGCAGGAGTCGTCGTTCCTCGGGCTGGTCTCGGTGCTCGCCCCGGTGATCGCGACCGGCAACACGGCGGTCGTGATCGCGAGCGAGAAGGCCCCGCTCCCCGCGCTGTCACTGGGCGAGGTCCTGGCGACCTCGGACGTCCCGGGCGGCGTGGTGAACATCCTCACCGGCGGTACGGCGGAGATCGCGGCCCCGCTCGCCGCCCACCAGGACGTCAACGCGATCGACCTGGCCGGCGCGGACGAGGCGCTAGCGAAGGACCTGGAGATCGCGGCGGCCGACAACCTCAAGCGCGTCGTCCGTCCACAGTCTGTGGACTACTTCGCCACGCCCGGCATCGAGGGCCTCACGGCCTTCCTGGAGACGAAGACGGTCTGGCACCCCACGGGGGCGCTGGGCGCGTCCGGCTCGTCCTACTAGGGGCAGCGGCCTACTAGGGGCAGCCGCGCTTCATGGGGCCGGTTGTCGGCCCACCAGAGCGGGAGAGCCGCGCATCCCCACCGTCCGGGGGAGGCGCGGCTCTCTCTCGCCCGCTCACGGGCGCGTGAGTGCGTGCGGTTCAGGCGCCCAGCAGCGTCGTCACCTGGCCGAGCACCGGGACGCCGCCCAGCGACTGGGCCTGCGCGACCGGCGCCGTCAGCATGGTCGTCGCCAGCGGCGGGAAGTCGGCGATCTGCGTACCGAGCCCGTTGTCGAGCGGGTCGACGCCCGTGCCCGCCAGCGGGTTGGGCTTCAGACCCGCGACCGGACCGGTCACGTAACCGACCGTCCCGGTCAGGGCCTGCAGTCCGGCCTGCGGGTCGATGGTGCCGAGCGAGGTCGGGCGCGTACGGATCACGTCCACCACGGGGTCGGTGTCCGCAGCCGCCGCGGTCGCGCCGGCCCCGACCGCGATCCCCGCGGTGGTGAGGGCCAGCAACGCGCGCCGGGCGGTCGGGTTCTGGTAGGCCGTGTGTCGTGCCATCGCTGCTGCCACCTTCTGATGCTCTGAGTAATCAGGTCGATACGTAGGGTAGTTGAGGGGTGACGTACGTTCCAAAGACGACCCGCGGGCTCGGCGGGGAGCGGATGATGCCGCACACTGGTGTCTCGTGAGTTCCCCTCTCCCGAATTCCCCGGCAACCGCCCGTGTCGTACTGCTGTGCGGCCCCTCCGGCTCCGGCAAGTCCCTTCTCGCGGCCCGCTCCGGCCTTCCGGTGCTGCGGCTCGACGACTTCTACAAAGAGGGCCACGACCCGACGCTGCCGCAGGTGGCGGGGAGTTCGGACATCGACTGGGACCATCCGCTGTCCTGGGACGCGGACGCGGCCGTCGCGGCGATCACGGAGCTGTGCGGGACGGGGCGTACGAGCGTTCCCGTGTACGACATCTCGCTGAGCGCGCGTACGGGTGCCGAGACCGTCGACTTCGACGGGGCCCCCGTCTTCATCGCCGAGGGCATCTTCGCGGCGGAGATAGTGGAGCGGTGCCGTCGGGCGGGGCTGCTGGCCGACGCGCTGTGCCTCAGCCGGGGGGCCGTGACGACGTTCCGGCGGCGGTTCCTGCGGGATCTGCGGGAGGGCCGCAAGTCCGTGCCGTTCCTTCTTCGGCGGGGGTGGCGGCTGATGCGCGACGAGCGGGCGATCGTGTCGCGGCAGACGGGGCTCGGTGCGTACGCGTGTGACCGCGACGAGGCGCTTGATCGGCTTGCCGTGGCCTCGCGCTCCGCGGCGGGGGTCGTGGATGACGTGCGGGTGAGCGGGGGCTGAGCTCGCGCAGTTCCCCGCGCCCCTGAAAGATTGCGCCGTTCCCCGCGCCCCCAAAAGCGAAAGACTGCGCCGTTCCCCGCGCCCCCTGACCGGAAGGGCGCAAGAGCACGCGCAAAAGAACAGCGGGGCCGGTTGGGCCCCCCGGCCCCTCCGGTCCCGCTGTTCTTCGTGCTCCCCCGTGGTCCCCCCGGACCCCGTTGGTTTCCCCCCGGGTGTTGCTCCCCCGGGCCGTCCGTCGCCTCCCCCGAAGTGACGGACCGCCCCTTGTCGTCCGCCGCCTCCCCCCGGAGTTGCGGACTTCCCCCGTGCCGCTCGTCACCTCCCCCGACGTGACGAACCCTTTTGCGCTGTCCGACGCCTCCCCCCGGAGTGACGGACAGCCCCCCACAGCCTTCAGGCGACGAGCTCCCCGAAGGACTCCTCCTCGTCACGGCCGAAGCTGAGGACGTCGTCCTCGCGCAGCCGGCGGAGCGACCGCCAGATGCTGGACTTCACCGTGCCGACACTGATGTCGAGGATCTCCGCGATCTCCGGGTCCGTGCGGCCCTCGTAGTAACGAAGGACCAGCATGGTGCGCTGGAGTTCGGGCAGCCGGGCGAGCGCCTGCCACAGGACCGCGCGCAGCTCCGTGCCGCGCATCGCGTCCGTGTCGCCGGCCGTCTCCGGCAGCTCCTCGGTCGGGTATTCGTTCAGCTTGCGGCGGCGCCACGCGCTGATGTGCAGATTGGTCATCGTGCGGCGGAGGTACCCGCCGACCGCGGCCTTGTCACTGATGCGGTCCCACGCCCGGTACGTCGAGAAGAGGGCGCTCTGCAGCAGGTCCTCGGCCTCGAAGCGGTCACCGGTCAGGTGGTAGGCGGTCGCGTACAGGGAGGCGCGGCGCTCCTGGACGTAGGCGGTGAACTCCGCCTCCGACACCGAGTGCCGCTCCCCCGTGACCTCCCCGTACGCCGCCCCCGTACCCCCGTGAGCGGCGGCCCCCGTGCCGCTTCCCCCCGTACGTGCGTCAACCACCGTCATGTACGACCCGGTGTGCTGACGCCCGGTGCCGCGAGCGCACCCCCGCCCGCTCACCGCACCGGACTTCTCGGTGCTCCTCGTGACGTCGTGGAGCCGCGTGACAACTGCGCCAGTGCTGGTGCTGTGCAGCGTGTTCATCTCGCGCCCCCCGTCGTGGAGTTCCGGTTCTCCGGTACTTCGCTTACTTCGTCGTTCACGTTGCCGCGTACTTCGTCGTGCTGCTTCCTTGCCTGTGCCGAGAAGCTTGCCGGGGCCACTTCATGACGGTGTCCGCCGACTGTCACAGACCTGTCACAGGGGCCGGTCCCCGATGACCGGCGGACCGATCACGCAGAAGCGTCGAACGGCTACTCATCCGGCACCTTCAGCACCCACCGGACACCCACTCGTACGCGGGACATGTGTGGGAGCGCTCCAACAGTCGATACCCGCCCATGTCATGGGACAGAATGACGTCCGTGCCTTCCCTGTTGCTGATCGAGGACGACGACGCCATCCGGACGGCCCTGGAGCTCTCGCTGACGCGCCAGGGACACCGGGTGGCCACCGCTGCCACCGGCGAGGACGGACTGAAGCTGTTGCGCGAGCAACGGCCCGATCTGATCGTTCTCGACGTGATGCTGCCAGGCATCGACGGATTCGAGGTGTGCCGGCGTATCCGCCGCACCGACCAGTTGCCGATCATCCTGCTGACCGCGCGCAGCGATGACATCGACGTCGTGGTCGGTCTTGAGTCCGGTGCCGACGACTACGTGGTCAAACCCGTGCAGGGGCGGGTGCTCGACGCCCGGATCCGGGCCGTGCTGCGCCGCGGCGAGCGCGAGGCGAACGACTCGGCGACCTTCGGTTCGCTGGTGATCGACCGTGCCGCGATGACCGTGACGAAGAACGGCGAGGACCTGCAGCTGACGCCCACCGAGCTGCGGTTGCTGCTGGAGCTGAGCCGCCGGCCCGGCCAGGCCCTGTCCCGGCAGCAGCTGCTGCGGCTGGTGTGGGAGCACGACTACCTGGGCGACTCCCGGCTCGTCGACGCGTGTGTGCAGCGGCTGCGCGCGAAGGTGGAGGACGTGCCGTCCTCGCCGACCCTGATCCGTACCGTGCGCGGCGTCGGCTACCGGCTGGACAATCCTCAGTGACCAAACCGCAGGACAAGCTCCGTGGCTGGGCGGCGGCCCGCCGGACGGTCATGGCGGGGCTGCGCTTCACCAGCCTGCGGCTGCGCCTGGTCGTGGTGTTCGGGCTGGTCGCGCTGACCGCCGCCGTGTCGGCGTCCGGGATCGCGTACTGGCTCAACCGCGAGGCCGTGCTCACCCGTACGCAGGACGCGGTGCTCGGCGACTTCCAGCAGGCGATGCAGACCCGTGCCAGCACGCTGCGGCAGCACCCCACGCAGGGGGAACTGCAGCGCGCCGCCGGGCAGATGGCCAACAGCAGCCAGCGCTTCAGCGTGCTGCTGATCGCCGAGGACGAGAACGGCACGGCCGTCCGCGGCAACTCCGACCTGGACACCTTCACGCTGGAGGACGTACCGCAGTCCCTCCAGAAGGCGGTGAACAAGGAACAGAAGATCTCCTCGCACAACAAGTACACGTACCACCTGTACTGGCAGCGGACCGTGCAGGGCGACAAGCCGTACCTGGTGGGCGGCGCCAAGGTGATCGGCGGCGGGCCGACCGGGTACATGCTCAAGTCGCTGGAGCCGGAGGCCAAGGACCTCAACTCGCTCGCCTGGTCGCTGGGGATCGCGACCGGGCTCGCGCTGATCGGCTCGGCGCTCCTCGCGCAGGCCGCCGCGACGACCGTGCTCAAGCCCGTGCACCGGCTGGGGACCGCCGCCCGGCGGCTCGGCGAGGGCAAGCTCGACACCCGGCTACGGGTGTCCGGCACGGACGAACTGGCCGATCTGTCACGGACGTTCAACCGCACGGCGGAGTCGCTGGAGAAACGGGTCGCGGACATGAGCGCCCGTGACGAGGCGTCCCGGCGGTTCGTGGCGGACATGTCGCACGAGCTGCGGACGCCGCTGACCGCGATCACCGCGGTGACCGAGGTGCTGGAGGAGGAGCTCGACGCCGAGACCGGCAGCGTCGACCCGATGATCGAGCCCGCGGTACGGCTCGTCGTCAGCGAGACCCGGCGGCTGAACAACCTCGTGGAGAACCTGATGGAGGTCACCCGCTTCGACGCGGGCACCGCCCGGCTCGTCTCCGACACCGTCGACATCGCCGACCAGATCACCGCGTGCATCGACGCGCGCGCCTGGCTGGACGCGGTGGAACTGGACGCCCGGCGCGGCATCATGGCGCACGTCGACCCGCGCCGCCTGGACGTCATCCTCGCGAACCTCATCGGCAACGCCCTCAAGCACGGCGGTTCCCCCGTGCGCGTGTACGTGCGCGAGGAGGGCGCCGACCTGGTCATCGAGGTGCAGGACCAGGGCCCCGGCATTCCCGAGGACGTCCTGCCGCACGTCTTCGACCGCTTCTACAAGGCGAGCGCCTCCCGGCCCCGCTCGGAGGGCAGCGGTCTGGGTCTGTCCATCGCCCTGGAGAACGCCCACATCCACGGCGGCGAGATCACCGCCGCGAACTCGCCCAAGGGTGGCGCGGTCTTCACCCTGCGCCTGCCGCGCGACTCCTCCGAGCCGACGGACCCCGAGGACCACGAGGACCACGGTGATCTCGGGGATCACGGGGACCCGGGGGCCGGGGACACCCACCGGGCCGACGCCGACCGCACCGAGGGGGGCGTGTGATGCCCGTACGGCCCGTACGACAGGACACGCCGGACGCGCCGGACGCACCGGATGCGCGGAACGCTGAGGGCATAGGCACCTCGCACGTGTCCCGTGCGCCGCGCGCGCCCCGTGCGACACGAGCGCTGTTCGCCGCCCGGGCGGCCCGCGTGGTGCGTGCGGCCCGACCAGCTCTCGCCGCGCCGCTGCTGGTGATGGCCTTGACGCTGGCCGGGTGCGGGATCCGGGCGACGGAGGTGCCGACGGACTTCGGGCCCGCGCCCTCCCGGGTGCCGTGCGCGCTGACCGGCCCCGACCTCGGTACGCAGTCCTCGCGCGGCATCCTCGTGCAGGTCTTCCTCGTCTGCTCCTCCCAGCTCGCGCCGGTCGACCGGACCGTACGCATCGAGGCGGGTCCCGCGGAGACGGACCGGGTACGCGCCGCGCAGGCCCTGCTCGACGAGCTCTCCGCGTCCCCCTCGGACGCGGAGAGGCAGGCGAACTACTCGACGACCGTGCCCAAGGGCCTCACCGTGGCCGGTCCGCGGCGCACCGACCCGGGCGACGCGCTCCGGCTGAGCACGGCGCCCGCGGACCTGAGTCCGTACGCGCTGGCGCAGATCATCTGCACCTTCAGCGACTCCGAGGCCGCCTCCGACGACGGCACGGTGACCCTGGGCGGCTCCGGCGGCGACCCCTCGCGGCGCTACGAGTGCACGGAGGCCGTGCGTACGCGGCCGGGCACGGAGACCCCGCCCTCGACGCGGACCGACGGGACCTGAGCCCCTCCCGCGCCGCGGACGGGTCGCCTCGCGGGTTGTCCTGAAACGGTCGGCCGGAGCCCGTCTGTGGCGCACGCCTCACCCGTGCGGGCCAAGCGCCGCCGTCACACGGAACCGATCCTGCCGGTGGCCGCGTCTTGGGGATCGTGCAGCGTCAAGGCTCGAACGGCGAAACCGCCGTGAACCGCGTCCGTGCGGCGGGAGGTCTCCTCCTCGTCGCACACCTCGCGTTTGTTGCCTGGTTCATGCTGCGGCCCCTGGACGTGCCCTGGGTGAGCGCGGCCAACCTGCGTCCGTTCGCCACCATCAGGGCCGATCTGGCGATGGGCCCCCGGGAGGCGTTCTGCGCCATCGCCAAGGGGCTCCTGCTGCTCGCCCCGCTGGGGGTACTGCTGCCCATGGCGGGCGGCAAGCTCCTCGTCTCCCCGCTGCTGTCCCTGACGCGGACGGTCGCCGCGGGGGCGCTGCTGTCGCTGGCCATAGAGCTCCTGCAGACCGGGGTACCGGGCCAGGTCGTCGACGTCGACTCGCTGCTGCTGAACACCGTGGGCGTGACGCTGGCCCATCTCGCCGTCGTACCGGCCGCCCGCGCCGCGCTGCGCCGCCGGGCCCACACGCGGAGCCGGGCCGCCGCACTGCGCGGCCGGGAAGCGGTGGAGGAGTCGACTCAGGGTCTGACCCCGACGATTCCCAGGGTCGGTATCGCTCCTTAGAGTGACGCCGGTGACTCTTCGTGTCCGTACTGTGGATGTCAGACGGGGCGACCGCGCAGGAAGCCGGAAGCCCCGGATCCCACTGACCACGCTCACGAAGGAGTCGCAATGAACCGCCTCGCCCGCCCGACCGACGGCCGGATGATCGGCGGAGTGTGCGCCGCGCTGGCTCGGCGCTTCGGCACCTCCGCGACCACGATGCGCGTGATCTTCCTGGTCTCCTGCCTGCTGCCCGGCCCGCAGTTCCTGCTCTACATAGCCCTGTGGATCCTCTTCCCCGCCGAGGGCAGGGCGACCCGCACGGCTTGGTGACCCGCACGGCCTGCTGACCACTGGTTTGACGACCACTGGTCCGACGACCACGGCCAGGCACGCCGATGGGGCGCACCCGAGCGGGGGTGCGCCCCATCGGCGCGTACGAGGACTGTGCGAGCGGGGACTGTGCGGGTGGGTCAGCCCAGCGGGATGCCGTTGACCGGCGCGCCGTGCGTGGGCAGGCCCTGGATGGGCAGTCCGCCGAGCAGACCGGCGACGGGCGCGGCGGGACCCTCGGCGAGGAGGTTCGCGAGGGCGGGCTGGGCGGCGGTGACGGCACTGCCGAGCGCGTTCTGGCCCTGGGTGACCGCCTCGCCCGTGCCGGGCAGGGCCTTGGCGACGCCGTCCACCGGCAGCGTGCTGGTGGCGTTGCCGAGCGCCGGGACCTCGGGGAGCGCGGGAGCGGCGTTGGCGGCGCCGGCTCCGGCGGCGGCGAAGGCGGCACCGAGAGCGGCGACACCGAGGGTCTTGGCAGCAGACTGCTTCATCTTCGTCCTTGCATGCTGTGACGGGGATTCGAGCGGTCCGAAACGGTAATCACGTGCGAGCGCGCCCCGCAAACATCGAAAAGCGGCCGAGTCGTCATCACCCGGCCGCTTCCCGTCCTTCGACTTCAGCCCTCTTCGCGCACAGACCCGCTGGTGGAGGCGGTCTGCTGGAACAGCCATTCGGACTTCAGCTCGGCATAACCGGGCTTGATCACGTCATTGATCATGGCCAGTCGTTCATCGAAAGGAATGAATGCTGATTTCATCGCATTGACTGTGAACCACTGCATGTCGTCGAGCGAATAGCCGAACGCGTCGACCAGGTGCTCGAATTCGCGGCTCATGCTGGTGCCGGACATCAGACGGTTGTCGGTGTTGACGGTCGCCCGGAAGTGCAGCCGCCGCAGTAGCCCGATGGGGTGCTCGGCGTACGAGTCGGCGGCGCCGGTCTGGAGATTGGAACTGGGGCACAGCTCCAACGGCACCCGCTTGTCCCGTACGTACGAGGCGAGGCGGCCCAGTTTCACCGTGCCGTCGTCCTGCACCTGGATGTCGTCGATGATGCGCACGCCGTGGCCCAGCCGGTCGGCGCCGCACCACTGGAGCGCCTGCCAGATGGAGGGGAGCCCGAAGGCCTCGCCCGCGTGGATGGTGAAGTGGTTGTTCTCCCGCTTCAGATACTCGAAGGCGTCCAGGTGGCGGGTGGGCGGGAAGCCCGCCTCGGCGCCCGCGATGTCGAAGCCGACGACGCCCAGATCGCGGTAGCGGTTGGCCAGTTCGGCGATCTCCAGGGCGCGGGCCGCGTGCCGCATGGCGGTGAGCAGGGCTCCGACGCGGATGCGGTGGCCGTTCTCGCGGGCCAGCCGTTCGCCTTCCCGGAAGCCCTCGTTGACGGCCTCGACGACCTCTTCGAGGGTGAGTCCGGCTTCGAGGTGCTGCTCGGGCGCGTACCGCACTTCGGCGTAGACGACGCCGTCCTGGGCGAGGTCCTCGGCGCACTCGGCCGCGACGCGGACCAGCGCCTCGCGGGTCTGCATGACGGCGCAGGTGTGCGCGAAGGTCTCCAGGTACCGCTCCAGCGAACCGGAGTCGGCGGCTTCGCGGAACCAGATGCCGAGTTTGTCGGCGTCCGTCTCCGGGAGTCCCGTATAGCCCGCGTCGCGGGCGAGGTCGACGATCGTCCCGGGGCGCAGGCCGCCGTCGAGGTGATCGTGCAGCAGGACCTTCGGCGCCCGGCGGATCTGCTCCGAGCTCGGGGTGTTGTTGGTCTGGCTCGTCATTTCCGCACTCTAACGCCTACGCGCGTAGATCTCCCCTTGCGCGGATCCGTCGATATGTAACGGTGACCGTGCGGACGGATGGCGTACACCATTACTTCTGACACTGTTTTGTCATGGCACAGCAAGCGACGCCGGTTCGCACGGCACGGCTGGGGCGGGCGTTCGGTACGGAGCCGACGGCGGTGAGTGGCGTGGTGCTGCTGCTGCCGGGCGGCGAGGAGACCTCGTCCCGCAGACCTTCACCGATGCTGGCGGCCGCGTCCGTCAGGGCGTTGGGCCGCCGACTCACCCGGGCGGGGCGCACGGAGGGGCTGGCGGTGCACGTGGTGCACTACCGGTTCCGCGGCTGGAACGGGAGCGAGGCGCAGCCGGCGCAGGACGCCACGTGGGCCGCGGACGAGATCGTACGGCGGTACGGGGACGTGTCCGTCTGCCTGGCCGGGGTGGGCATGGGCGGGCGGGCCGCCCTGCACGCCGGGGGCCATTCCGCCGTCAACTCCGTGCTGGCGCTGTCCCCCTGGCTGCCCGAGGAGGATGTGGCCGCGCCGCCCGAACCGGTGAAGCAGCTCGCGGGGCGGCGGGTGCTGATCGTGCACGGCACCAACGACCAGCGGACCGACCCCGAGTTGTCGTTCCGGTTGGCGGCGCGGGCCAAGAAGGCGAACCGGGACATCTGCCGGTTCGAGGTGCACTCGGACCGGCACGCGCTGCACGCGTTCCGGGACGAAGTGCACGCGCTCGCCGAGGACTTCGTGATGGGGTCGCTGTTCGGGCGGGCGTTCTCGCGGCCCGTGGAGGACGCGCTGGCGGCCCCGCCGCCGCTGGGGCTGCGGATGCCGCTCGCGTCCGGCTTCGGACAGTCGCTCCGGCGCCGGTGAGGCCGTCAGGGGTGCCGGCCGTCGGCGACGCGCCCCTGCCCGACCTGGAAGGTGCCGCTTCCCGACCTGGAAGGTGACGTTGCGCGCCCCGGTGTCGGGCCGCCCCGGATCGTGACGGCGTCGACGTCGCCCTGCCCGGGTCGGATGCCTGCCGGGGTCGGACGCCCGCCCGAGTCGGATGCCTAACCGGATCGGACGCCTGCGGGGGCCGGGTGTCCGGGGGCGGTTCGTCAGTCCGGGAGCAGGTTGCCCCTTCTGGACAGCAGGAACTTCTTGAAGGCCGCCACCGGAGGGGTGTCCGGGTGGCCGTCCAGCCAGGCGACGCCGATCTCCCGGGCCGCCCGGGGGGCCGTGACCGTCAGTTCCACGACTCCTGGGCGGGGCACGGCCGGCGGGGGCAGCAGGGCCACTCCCAGGCCGGCCGCCACCAGGCCGCGCAGGGTCTCGGCCTCCTCGCCCTCGAAGGCGATCCGGGGGCGGAAGCCCGCCTGCCGGCAGAGGTCGTCGGTGATGCGGCGCAGGCCGTAGCCCGGTTCCAGGGTCACGAAGGTCTCGTCGGCGGCCTCCGCGAGGCGGATGCGGCGCCGGGAGGCCAGCCGGTGGTCGGCCGGGACCACCAGGCGGAGCTTCTGTTCGTCCAGGCGGCGGCCGACCAGATCGGGGGC
Organism: Streptomyces ortus; assembly: GCF_026341275.1. Lineage (NCBI taxonomy): Bacteria > Bacillati > Actinomycetota > Actinomycetes > Kitasatosporales > Streptomycetaceae > Streptomyces > Streptomyces ortus. Next base: position 2,683,413 of record NZ_JAIFZO010000002.1, on the reverse strand, counting down.
GTCCGGGACGGGCGACGTGAGGCAGAGGTCGAGTTCGCCGGAGCGCAGGCGCTCGATCATCGCCTCGCCGTAGTTCTGGACGAGGCTGAAACGGACGCGGGGGTGGTCGACGCGGAAGGCCCGGATCAGCGCCGGGACCGTCTCGGAACCCATGGTGTGCAGGAAGCCGAAGGCGACCTTGCCGGTGGTGGGGTCGGCGTCGGCCCGTACCTCGTCGGCGGCCCGCTCGATCTCGGCGAGCGCCCGTTCCACGGAGCCGAGGAACGTGCGGCCGGCCGGGGTGAGCGAGACCGTGCGGCCCCGGCGGGCGAAGAGGTCCACGCCCAGGTCCTGTTCGAGGCGGACCATCGCCCGGGACAGCGTCGACTGCGGGACCTGCATCTCCTGCGCGGCCCGCGTCACATGCTCGGTACGGGCGACTCCGGCGAAGTACGCCAGGCGTGGGGCGAGCAACCGCGACATGCCCGCGCTGTCTTCTGTGTCACCGGACGGTGACAGGCGCCCCTCTGACCTCTGCTGATGCATCACGGGAACGATTATGGCCAATCCATGCATTGGACGGATGACGGGGAGGACTTTAGGTTCGAAGCATGCCTTCCGCCAGTACCGGGGCGTCCACCCACGTGGTCGCCTCTTCCTCCGCCGCCACTCCCACCGAAACCGCCGTCCCCGCCGAAGCGGTCTCCGTCGACACCCGGCTGACCCCGGGCGGGCCCGGCTACCGCCGGATGAGCTTCGCCCTCTTCCTCGCCGGGGTCGCGACCTTCGCGCTCCTCTACTCCACGCAGGCCCTCCTCCCCCTGATCTCCCGCGACTTCGGGGCCACGGCGAGCAGCGCGAGCTGGACGGTGTCGGCGGCGACCGGCGCACTGGCCCTGTTCGTCCTGCCGCTGAGCGCGCTCTCCGAGCGGTTCGGCCGGCGTACGTTGATGACGGCGTCGCTCGCGGTCGCGGTGACCGTCGGGCTGCTCGTGCCCTTCGCCCCCTCGGTCGGCTGGCTGATCGCGCTGCGGGCCGTGCAGGGCGCGGCCCTGGCCGGACTGCCGGCCTCGGCGACGGCGTACCTCGCGGAGGAGGTGCGGCCGAAGGCACTGATCACCGCCATCGGCCTGTTCGTCGCGGGCAACAGCGTCGGTGGGATGAGCGGCCGGATCATCACCGGCTGGGTCGCGCAGGAGTGGGGCTGGCGGGTCGCCGTCGCGGTGATCGGCGTGATCGCGGTGGGCTGCGCGGTGGCCTTCCGGCTGCTGCTTCCGGCGCCCCGGCACTTCAAGGCCGGTTCGCCGCGCCCCGCGGCGCTGGTCAGCATGGTCCGTGACCACCTCGCGAACCCGCTGCTGCGCAGGCTGTACGCGATCGGCGCGCTGTTCATGACGGTGTTCGGCGCCGTCTACACGGTGATCGGCTACCGGCTCACCGACGCCCCGTTCTCCCTTCCGCAGGGCCTCATCGGCTCGATCTTCCTGGTCTACCTGGTCGGTACGGTCTCGGCGTCGACCGCCGGGAAGCTGGTGGGCCGGCTCGGCAGGCGCGGCGCGCTGTATCTGGCGGGCGCCACGACGACGGCCGGTCTGCTGGTGTCGCTGGCCGACTCGCTGGCGTTCGTGCTGCTCGGTCTTGTGCTGATCACGGCCGGGTTCTTCGCCGGCCACGCGGTGGCGTCCTCCGCCGTCAGCCACACGGCGAAGGAGGGCCGCGCGCAGGCCTCGGCGCTGTACCAGTCCGCGTACTACCTGGGCTCCAGCGCGGGCGGCACGCTCGGCGCGGTCGCCTACCACTCCGGCGGCTGGGCCGGGACGGTCGCGCTCGGCCTGCTGGCGGTGGCCGGGGTCGTGGGGATCACGGTGCTCGGGTCGCACGCGGCCCGGACGCGGCAGCGGCTGGTGGCGGTGGGGCACTGACAGCCCCGGGACCCGCGGGGATCGCCCGGGGGCAATCGGCGTACAGGTGGGTAGGTCAGGACAGTAACTGTCCTGACCTGCGCCTTTTCCGTCTCGGAGGGCCATTGTCAGTGGGCTGCGGTAGCTTCCGGAGTGCTGGTACCGCAATGGGGCGGTGCTCGCGCGGCGGACAAGGCCACAGGGGTGGGTTGGCTATGAGCGACGGTACGGCGACGGTGGAAGACCTCGATGTCCGGCTGGAGAAGCACCGGGTCGAGCTGACGGGGTACTGCTACCGGATGCTCGGCTCGTCCTTCGAGGCCGAGGACGCGGTCCAGGACACGCTGGTGCGCGCCTGGCGCAGTTACGACAAGTTCGAGGGCCGCTCCTCGATGCGCTCGTGGCTGTACCGGATCGCGACGAACGTCTGCCTGGACATGCTGACCGCCGGCAACAAACGGGCCCGGCCCATGGACCTGACGGACTCGACGCCCCTCGCGCAGGCCGCTCTGACGCCGCGCGCGGACAACACCTGGCTGGAGCCGATGCCGGACGCGCGCGTGCTGCCGACGGTCGCCGACCCGGCCGAGGCGGCCGTCGCCAAGGAGTCGGTGCGCCTCGCCTTCATGGCCGCCCTGCAGCAACTGCCGCCCAAGCAGCGGGCGGTGCTCATCCTGCGGGAGGTGCTGGCGTGGAAGGCGAGCGAGGTGGCCGAGCTGCTCGGCACCACGGTCGCCTCCGTGAACAGCGCGCTGCAGCGGGCGCGGGCGACGCTTTCGGAGAGCGGCGGCGGGAGTGCGGCGGCGCGGGCCGCCACCTCCGATCCGCTCGACGAGGAGCAGCAGAAGCTGCTCGACCGCTATGTGGCCGCCTTCGAGGGGTACGACATGGCGGCGCTGACGGCCCTCCTGCACGAGGACGCCGTGATGACGATGCCGCCGTTCGACCTGTGGCTGACCGGGCCCGCGGACATCACGGGCTTCATGACGACGCTCGGCGCGGCCTGCGCGGACTCCCATCTGGTGCCGGTCGCGGTGAACGGCCTGCCGGGCTTCGCCCAGTACAAGCCGGAGCCCGGGACGGGTGGGTACACGGCGTGGGCCGTGCAGGTCCTGGAGATCTCAGAGGGGCGGATCACCGGGTTCCACTGCTTCCTCGACACGCAGCGGTGGTTCCCGCTGTTCGGGCTGCCCCTCCAGCTCGAAGGGCAGGGCGACGAGGGCGAGGAGCGCGCGTAGGGCGGGGTCCGGGGCGCGGAGTCTGAGGCGGCCTCCGGCGCGGCGGGCCGTGAGCTGCATCCTCGCGAGGGCGTCGACGGTCGTCAGGCCCGGGGGGCCGAGATCCTTGACGTCGAGGACGACGACGTGGGCCGCGGGGTGCTGCAGCCGGGTGCGCACGGCTTCGCAGAGCCTCGGCACGTCGTCCTTGGTGACGGGGCCGGGCAGTACGAGTACGGCGGGTGTCTTGGCGTCCACGTGCGGTAGACCGGGGTGGGGTGCGGAACTCATCGCTGAGCTTCGGCTTGGTGCCGCGCTCACGGGTTGACCTGCGGGCGGCTGGGGGGGGTTGTGGGCCGCGGCCCACCTAGGGGCGCGGGGAACTGCGCGGACGGGGGCGAGGGGGCGGAGCCCCCATGCGGTGCGTGTGGGCTGTGCGGACTGTGCGGGCCGTGCCGGCTGTGCGGAACGTGCGGGCTGTGCGGGCTGTGCGGTGGAGGGCTCTCTCGGCTCTAGGGTTGGGTGTATGGCCCATGAATCATCGCCCGTACCGCCTCGGATACCCGAGCTCCGCCGCCCCCCGGGCCCGCCGGAGGTGCCGTGCAGGGGGTGCTGAACGGGTTCGCCGTCATCGCCGTCGTCATCGGGGTCGGGTATCTGATCGGGCGGCGGGGGTACCTCGGGGACAACGGGCGGGAGGTGCTGACCAAGCTCGCCTTCCACGTCGCCACGCCCGCGCTGCTGTTCACGACCCTCGCGCGGGCCGATCTGTCGGTGATCCTGTCGAGCCGGCTGCTCGTGACGGCGGTCAGCACGTTCGCGGTGGCCGGGGTCTTCGTCGCGGTCGGTGCCGCGCGCCGGTGGGGTGTGGGGCGTACGACGATCGGCGCGCTCTGCTCCAGTTACGTCAACGCCGGCAACCTCGGTATCCCGATCGCGGTGTACGTCCTCGGGGACGCCTCGCTCGTGGCGCCGGTCCTGCTCTTCCAGCAGATCGTGATGACGCCGGTCGCCCTGACGGTGCTGGACCTGTCGGGTGCGGGCGAGAAGCAGTCGCTCCTGCGGCGGGTGACCGTCCCCGTGCGCAATCCCATCGCGATCGGATCGCTGTCCGGGGTGGCGGTGTCCGCGACCGGGCTCACCGTCCCCGGCCCCGTCATGGACCCGCTCACTCTGATCGGGAACATGTCCGTGCCGGCCGTGCTCCTCGCCTTCGGCATCTCCCTGTGCGGCAGCACGATGCCGGGCCGGGGCCCGGACCGGGCGCCCGTGCTGCTCTCGGTCGCCCTGAAGTCGGTGGGTCAGCCGCTGGCCGCGTGGGCGCTGGCGGCGGGGGTCTTCGGCCTGCGGGGCGAGCCCCTGCTCGACGTGGTGGTCACCTCGGCCCTGCCTGCCGCGCAGAACCTCTTCACGTACGCCTCCCGCTACCGGACCGGCGAGGTACTGGCCCGCGAGTCGATCCTGCTGTCGACGATGCTGGCGGTACCGGTACTGGTGGTGATCGCGGCGCTGCTGGGATGATCCGGGACGCCGAGAGGGGCCGGCGGCGATCCGCCGACCCCTCTCGCCCGTACGGGAGGACCGCAGGTCAGGCGATGCGTTCCAGGACCACCGGGGTCGCCGTGAACTCCGTGCCCGGGGCCGCCACATCGTACGAGCCCGCCACTGCCTCCAGCGCGTACTCGAAGCGTTCGGGGGTGTCCGTGTGGAGGGTGAGGAGCGGCTGGCCCTCGGTCACCGTGTCGCCCGGCTTGGCGTGGAGTTCGATGCCTGCGGCGGCCTGCACCGGGTCCTCCTTGCGGGCGCGGCCCGCGCCCAGGCGCCAGGCGGCGACGCCGATGTCGTACGCGTCGAGGCGGGTCAGGACGCCGGAGGCGCCCGCCTTCACCACGTGCTGCTCGCGGGACGTGGGGAGCGGGGCGTCCGGGTCGCCGCCCTGGGCCGCGATCATGCGGCGCCACGCGTCCATCGCCGAGCCGTCGGCCAGCGCCTTCGCCGGGTCGGCGTCCTTGACGCCCGCCGCGTCCAGCATCTCGCGGGCCAGCGCGAGGGTGAGTTCCACGACGTCGGCCGGGCCGCCGCCCGCCAGGACCTCGACGGACTCGCGGACCTCCAGGGCGTTGCCGGCGGTCAGGCCGAGCGGGGTGGACATGTCGGTGAGGAGCGCAACCGTCCGTACCCCGTGGTCCGTGCCGAGGCCGACCATCGTGGAGGCCAGCTCGCGGGCGTCCTCGATGGTCTTCATGAAGGCGCCGCTGCCGGCCTTCACGTCCAGGACGAGCGAGCCCGTGCCCTCCGCGATCTTCTTCGACATGATCGAGGAGGCGATCAGCGGGATCGCCTCGACCGTGCCGGTCACGTCCCGCAGCGCGTAGAGCTTCTTGTCCGCCGGGGCCAGGCCGTCGCCCGCCGCGCAGATCACCGCGCCGACCGAGTCCAGTACGGAGAGCATCTCCTCGTTCGAGAGCGCGGCGCGCCAGCCCGGGATCGACTCCAGCTTGTCGAGGGTGCCGCCGGTGTGGCCGAGGCCCCGGCCGGACAGCTGCGGGACGGCCGCGCCGCAGGCCGCCACGAGGGGCGCCAACGGGAGCGTGATCTTGTCGCCGACGCCGCCGGTCGAGTGCTTGTCGGCGGTCGGGCGGGACAGGGACGAGAAGTCCATGCGCTCGCCGGACGCGATCATCGCGGCGGTCCAGGTGGAGATCTCCCGGCGGTTCATGCCGTTGAGCAGGATCGCCATGTTGAGGGCGGCCATCTGGTAGTCGGCGACCTCACCGCGCGTGTAGGCGTCGATGACCCACTCGATCTGCTTGTCAGTGAACTCGCCGCGGTCCCGCTTGGTGCGGATGACGGAGATGGCGTCCATCGACATCGTCGTGGCTTCCCTTCGAACGAAAAGTGCGGCGGCCCCTCCCGGTGTCCCGAGGGACACGGGGTGGGGCCGCCCGTGCATTACCTGGTGAGGTGCTCCGGGCCGAAGGCCTGCGGCAGCATCTCGGAGAGCGGGAGGAGGCCGTCCGGGGTCTCCAAGACGAGATCGGGGCCGCCGAACTCGTACAGGAGCTGGCGGCAGCGGCCGCACGGGACGAGGATCTCGCCGTGGCCGTCCACGCACGTGAAGTGCGTGAGCCGGCCTCCCCCGGTGTTCTGGAGCTGCGAGACCAGCCCGCATTCGGCGCACAGGCCGAGTCCGTACGAGGCGTTCTCCACGTTGCATCCGGAGACCACCCGGCCGTCGTCGACCAGGGCCGCGACCCCGACCGGGTAGCCCGAGTAGGGGGCGTACGCGCGGGACATCGCCTCGCGCGCCACCTCCCGCAGCGCCTTCCAGTCGACGTCCGTGAGAGGCGCGGTGTCGTTCTGTGTCACTTGCCCTGCCCTCGCCGGTAGGGCATACCGTCCGCCTTCGGCATCCGCAGGCGCTGCGCGGAGAGCGCGAGGACCAGCAGCGTGACGACGTACGGGGTCGCGGTGACGACCTGGTTCGGGACCTCGTTGGTGGTGGTGTACCAGAGGAAGACCAGGACGCCGATGAGCGTGGTGACGGCCGCGTGGACGTAGCGCTTCTTCCAGACGAACCAGGCCGCGCCGATGATCAGGAGCAGGGCCAGCAGGAGGAGCAGCGCGTGGACGTTGGTGCCGCCGCCGCGGAGCTTGAGGCTGTCGGTGTAGCCGAACAGGCCCGCGCCCAGCGCGAGTCCGCCCGGCATCCAGTTGCCGAAGATCATCGCGGCGAGACCGATGTAGCCGCGCCCGCCGGTCTGGCCCTCCAGGTAGATGTTGGAGGCGACCAGGGAGAGGAAGGCGCCGCCGAGGCCGGCGAAGCCGCCGGAGATGACGACGGCCAGGTACTTGTACTTGTAGACGTTGACGCCGAGGGATTCGGCGGCCACCGGGTTCTCGCCGCAGGAGCGCAGGCGCAGCCCGAAGGAGGTGCGCCACAGCACCCACCAGGTGACCGGGACGAGCAGGACGGCGACCACGGTGAGCGGCGACAGGTCGGTGAAGAGTCCGCCGACGAGACCGGCGAGGTCGGAGACCAGGAACCAGTGTTTGCCGTTCAGGGTCTGCAGCCAGTCCGAGAGCCCCGGGATGTCGAAGGTGCCGAGCGAGTCGACGGGCGGCGACTGCTTCGACGTACCGCCCTCCTCGCCCTCGAAGGCGAAGGTCGACAGGTAGCGGGTGGCGCCGAGGGCCAGGATGTTGATGGCCACACCGGAGACGATGTGGTTGACGTTGAAGGTGACGGTGACGATCGCGTGCAGCAGACCGCCGAGGGCGCCGCCGATGATGCCGAAGGCGACACCGGTCCACGGGCCCCACTGGAAGCCGGCCCAGGCACCGAACCAGGTGCCGAGGATCATCATGCCTTCGAGGCCGATGTTGACGACGCCCGCGCGCTCGGCCCACAGTCCGCCGAGTCCCGCGAGGCCGATCGGTACGGCCAGGCGCAGGGCGGTGGACATCTGGCCGGTGGAGGTGATGCCGTTCGCGTCGGTGACGAGGCGGACGGCGGAGACGAGGACCAGCAGGCCCGCGATGAGCAGGAGCAGGACCGGGAGCGAGATACGGCGGCGGCCCCGGGCGGGCTTGGGCGCCTGCGCCTTGGCGACGGTCGAGGTGCTCATCGGGCAGCCACCTCCTTCTTGGAGTTGTCGTTGGCGGCGGCAGCGGCGGCCAGTTCGGCGCCGACGCGGCGCTGCTGGCGGCGCAGACCCCAGACGCGTACGGCCTCGTAGGAGACGACGACCGCGATCACGATGAGACCCTGCATGATCACCGCGATCTCCTTGTCGTACGCCACCGGGGTCGCGTAGTCGAGGGCGGGCGAGGCCTTGTCGAGGAAGGCGACCAGCAGGGCGGCGAAGGCGATGCCGACCGGGTTGTTGCGGCCGAGCAGCGCGATGGTGATGCCGGTGAAGCCGAGGCCCGTCGGGAAGGACAGGCTGTAGGTGTGGGCGTCGCCGAGGAGGATCGGCAGGCCCGCGAGGCCCGCCACGCCGCCGGAGATCAGCATCGCGGTGAGGACCATGCGCTTGGCGTCCACGCCGGAGGCTGCTGCCGCGGTCTCGGAGGCGCCGGTGGCGCGCAGGTCGAAGCCGAAGCGGGTGCGGTTGAGGACCAGCCAGTACAGGACACCGGCGAGGACGGCGATCAGGGTGAAGCCGTAGATCTCGCCCGCGTCACCCATGTCGAAGCCGGGGAACCAGCCGGACTCCTTCATCACGCCGGTGGTCTGGTTGTTGCCGAGCGGCTGGCCCCAGACCTCGGTGAGGGTGAGGTAGCCGATGAGGCTGGTGGCGATGGCGTTGAGCATGATCGTCGCGACGACCTCGCTCACTCCGCGGGTCACCTTGAGGACGCCCGCGATACCGGCCCAGAAGGCGCCGGTGAGCACGGCGATCAGCATCAGGAACGGAATCTGCAGGGCGGCGGGCAGTGAGACGTGCGCGCCGACGACCGCGGTCATCATGGCGGCGAGGCGGTACTGGCCGTCGACGCCGATGTTGAAGAGGTTCATCCGGAAGCCGACGGCGACCGCGAGGGCGGCGAGGTAGTAGACGCCGGCCTGGTTGATGATCAGGACCTGGACGTCGGCGAAACCGGCCTGCTCGAACATCAGGGTGTACGGCTCGATCGGGCTCTTGCCCGAGGCGAGCAGCACGAACGAGGTCAGCACCACGGCCGCCACGAGCGCGATGACCGGACCGGCCACCGCGAGGAGCACGCGCTCCTTGTCGAACTTCTTCATCGGGCCTCGTCCTCCGGGGCTGCCTCTGCGGCTTCCGCCGCCTGGCTTGTCTGCTCTTCGTGCGCCACGTGCTCCAGGTGGCCGGAGGCGGCGCCCGTCATGGCCGAGCCCAGCTCCTCCGGCGTGACGGCCGCCGGGTCGGCGTCCGCGACGAGCCGGCCGTCGTAGATCACCCGGAGGGTGTCCGAGAGGCCGATCAGCTCGTCCAGGTCGGCGGAGATCAGCAGCACCGCCAGGCCCTCGCGGCGGGCCTCGCGGATCTGGTCCCAGATCGCGGCCTGCGCGCCGACGTCCACGCCGCGGGTGGGGTGGGCGGCGATCAGGAAGCGCGGCTTGTGGCTCATCTCGCGGCCGACGATCAGCTTCTGCTGGTTGCCGCCGGACAGGGAGGCCGCCGTGACGTCGATGCCGGGGGTCCGGACGTCGTACTCCTCGACGATGCGGCGGGTGTCGGCCTGGGCGCCCTTTATGTCGAGCCACACACCCCGTGTGCCGCGCGTGTTGGGCTTCTCGGTGACGTGGCCCAGGATGCGGTTCTCCCACAGCGGGGCTTCGAGGAGCAGGCCGTGGCGGTGGCGGTCCTCGGGGATGTAGCCGACGCCCTGTTCGCGGCGCTTGCGCGTGGGCCAGGAGGTGATCTCCTCGCCGAGGAAGCGCACGGTGCCCGAGTCGGCGTTCTTGAGGCCGATCAGGGCGTCGACCAGTTCGGTCTGGCCGTTGCCCTCGACGCCGGCGATGCCCATGACCTCACCGGCGTGGATGGTGAAGGTGACGTCGTCCAGGACGCGCTTGGCGTCGCCGCCGGCCGCGCCCGCGAGGGACCCGGCGGCCGGCGTGTCGCCGACGGTGCCGGTCTCACCGAGCGAGGCGCCGCCCGCGGCGTACACGGTGAGGCCCTCGACCTGGATGACGGGCTTGTCGGTGACCGTCGACTCGGCGGTCTCGGGGGTGGGCAGCTCGCTGCCGACCATCATCTCGGCGAGCTGCCGGGAGGTGGTCTCGGCGGGGACGGCCGTGCCGACGGTCGTGCCGCGGCGGATGACGGTGATCTCGTCGGCGACGGACAGGACCTCGCCCAGCTTGTGGGAGATGAAGATAACGGACAGGCCCTCCGCCTTGAGCTCGCGGAGGTTGTCGAACAGCGCGTCGACCTCCTGCGGCACGAGGACGGCGGTGGGCTCGTCGAGGATCAGGATGCGGGCGCCGCGGTAGAGGACCTTGAGGATCTCCACGCGCTGGCGGTCGGCGACGCCGAGGTCCTCGACGAGGGCGTCCGGGCGGACCCCGAGGCCGTAGCGCTCGGAGATCTCCCTGATCTTGTCGCGGGCGGCGCCGCCGATGCCGTACAGCTTCTCGCTGCCGAGGACGACGTTCTCCAGGACGGTGAGGTAGTCGGCCAGCATGAAGTGCTGGTGGACCATGCCGATGCCGCGCGCGATGGCGTCGGCGGGGCTGGCGAAGACGGCCTGCTCGCCGTCGACCGCGATGGTGCCCTCGTCCGGCTTCTGCATGCCGTAGAGGATCTTCATCAGGGTGGACTTGCCGGCCCCGTTCTCACCGACGAGGGCGTGCACGGTGCCCTTGCGGACGGAGAGGTGGATGTCGTGGTTGGCGACGACACCGGGGAAGCGCTTGGTGATCCCCGCCAGTTCGACCGAGACGGGCGACTGCGACTTCGAGAGTGACTGTGCGGCGAGCGGGGGGCTGCTGGACGCGTCGATGGCGTACTCCTTGGAAAAGGGGCCATCTACGCGCGTAGCGCCCCTGCTTCGACTACTACTGCGGAGTTCGGATGTTCCGGGCACATCCAGGCATATCCATGCCTCCCGGACAGACCCGGGTCATCCGCCGCGCGAACGGGGCGCGGGAAGGCCATCCTTCCCACACCCCGTTTTCGCGACCGTAACGCTGCCATTACAGCGCCCGATTGACCATGGTTACTACGAGCGGTCGTTAGGAGGTCTTGACCTTGATGGTGCCGTCGTTGATGCCCTCGGAGGCCTTCTTCAGGGCCGCCTGCAGCTTGGCGTTGTCCTTGAAGTCGGGGTTCGAGTCCGCGAGGCCCACACCGCCGGTCTTCAGGGAGGCGCGCACGACACCCGTCTCGGGCTTGCCGTCCTGGACCGACTTGGCGAGGTTGTAGACCGCGCCCGCGACGTCCTTGGTGGCCGAGGTGAGGATGTACTGCTTGTACGCCTTGAGGGCGTCCTGGCTGTACTGGTCGGAGTCGACGCCGATCGCCCACACCTTGGCGGCGGAGGCCGCCTCGATGACACCCTGACCGGAGAGGCCCGCGGCGTGGTAGACCACGTCGGCGCCGTCCTCGATCTGGCCCTCGGCGGCGGTCTTGCCCTTGTCGGGGCTGGCGAAGCCGCCGTCCTCGGCCTTCTCGGTGAGGAACTGCGAGACGACCTTGACCTTCGGGTTCGTGTCCGCGACGCCCTGCTTGTAGCCCGCCTCGAACTTGTGGATCAGCGGGATGTCCACGCCGCCGACGAAGCCGACGGTCTTGGACTTGGTGGTGAGGGCCGCGGTGACGCCCGCGAGGTACGAGGACTGCTCCTCGTGGAAGACCATGTCGGCGACGTTCTTCTTGTCGATCGTCTCGTCGTCGACAATGCCGAACGTGGTCTTCGGGAACTTCTCGGCGACCTCGGCGACGGCCGGCGCGTAGGCGTAGCCCACGCCGACGACCGGGTTGTAGCCGGCCTTGGCCAGCGTCTGGAGGCGCTGCACCTTGTCGGCGTCCGACTCGCCGTCGGTGGGCTCGACGGCCTTGGAGCCGTACTTGAACTCCGCGGCGGCCTTCTCCATTCCGGCGGTCGCGGCGTCGTTGAAGGACTGGTCGCCCTTGCCGCCGACGTCGTACGCGAGGGCGATGCCCTTGCTCTTGCCGTCGCCGCTGTCAGCGGCGTCGTTGGACGTGCCGCCGCAAGCAGCGAGGGCGGCGGTGAGGGTAGCGGTCGCAACGCCCGCGACAGCGATTCGGGACACCCGGCGCATGGAACGTGACTCCTTTGTGCAAGCGCCCATACCAGGCGCTGGTTCCGCCGCAGCGTAACGCGCGTAGACCAGACGGAAAACCCCTTCTGTCCGGTCCGTTATCGAGCTGTGGCCACAGATGCCGTACAGACTACGGAACGTCGAACGCCCCTTGCGGGAGGCAAGGGGCGTACGACCTGCGAAGCGTGTCTCTGAGGGAGGGGTGAAGGGCGCGGCCCCGCCCCCTCAGGGGCGCGGGGAACCGCGCGGCGGGCGGGGCGTCAGTCCGTCTTGACCGTCACCGTGCCGCTGACGATGTCCTCCTTGGCCTTCTCCACCGCCTCGACGACATCCGTCATCTCCTTGTACTTCGGGTTCGAGTCGGCGAAGCCCACCCCGCCCGACTTCAGGTCGCCCCGGTGCTCACCGGACAACGGCTTCCCGTCCACGACGGACTTCGTGACCTCGTACACCGCCCCGCCGACATCCTTGAGCGCGGACCCCAGGATCCATTCCTTGGACGCGGCGAGCGCCTTCTGCTTGTACTGGTCCGAGTCCACCCCGATCGCCCAGACCTTCTGCGCCGCGGCCTCCTGGATGACGCCCTGGCCGGAAAGACCGGCCGCGTGGTAGATCACGTCGGCGCCGGCCTCGACCTGCCCGCTGGCGGCCTCCTTGCCCATGCTCGGGTTGGAGAACCCGCCGTCCTCGGGCTTCTCGGTGAGGTACCGCTTCTCGATCTCGATCTTCGGGTCGACCGACTTGACCCCCTGGACGAAGCCGTCCTCAAACTTGTGGATGAGCGGGATGTCCACCCCGCCGATGAAGCCGACGTGGTCCTTCTTGGTGGCCTTGGCCGCGGCGACACCGGCCAGGTAGGAGGCCTGCTCCTCGGCGAACACCATGTCGGCGACGTTCTTCGCCTGCACCTGGGCGTCGTCGATGACGGCGAAGGTCACCTTCGGGTACTTGGCGGCGACCTCCTTGACCGCCGGGGCGTAGATGTAGCCGACGCCGACGATGGGGTTGTAGCCCGCCTTCGCCATCTGGGTCAGGCGCTGCACCTTGTCGGCGTCCGACTCGCCGTCGCTCGGCTCGATGTCGTTCCCGCCGATCTTGAACTCCTTGCGGGCCTTCTCGTAGCCGGCGTAGGCGGCGTCGTTGAAGGACTGGTCTCCCCGGCCGCCGATGTCGTAGGCGAGTCCGATGCCCTTGCCCTTGTAGCCGGACCCGGAGCCGGACTCGGTGTCGCCACCCGACGACTCATTGCTGGTGTCGCCGCAGCCGGCCGCGGCCACCACGACGACCGCGACGGCGACAGCGGCTTGAGAAAGCCTGGTTCTCCGAGAAATCCGACGCATGCGAGAGCACCCCTTACATTCCCCAACGGCGCCGTTGCCGACGCTGACTGCGGCGCACAGTAACGCGCGTAGAAGGGGAGGGGAACGGGGTTCCTCACTGCCGTTATCGATTCGTGCCGACGGCCGGTTACGAACGTCCGCCGCCGGTTACGTGCGAGTGACACAAGGGGACGAAGGGGTGCCGAACGGGGCACCCCTCCGTCCGTGTGTCACGCGCCGTGCAGCAGGGCGGCGGCCGTGAACAGCTCGACGCCCACCGTGATCGCGGACTCGTCCGCGTCGAAGTCCCCCTGGTGCAGGTCCCGTACGGTCCGCTCGCCGGGCGTGCGCACGCCGAGCCGGGCCATCGCGCCGGGCACGTGCTCCAGGTACCAGGAGAAGTCCTCCCCGCCCAGGCTCTGCTCGGTGTCCTCCACGGAGTTCGCCCCGAGCCGGGCGGTCATCGCCGCGCGCAGCAGATCGGTGGTGCCCGGTTCGTTGACGACCGGCGGCACCCCGCGTACGTAGCTGATCTCGGACTTCGCCCGGTGCAGCGTGGCGACCTCGTCGATCGCGGCGTGCACCAGGTCGGGGGCGGCGTGCCAGGCCGCGAGATCCAGGCAGCGTACGGTCCCGGAGAGTTCGGCGTGCTGCGGGATCACGTTGCAGGCGTGCCCCGACTCGATACGGCCCCAGGTCAGGGAGAGTCCGGAGCGGGCGTCGACCCGCCGGGCCACGACGGCCGGCACGTCGACGGCGACCCGGGCGGCGGCGGTGACGAGGTCGGTGGTCAGGTGCGGCCGTGCGGTGTGCCCGCCGGGCCCGTCCAGCGCGACCTCGACCCGGTCGCAGGCGGAGGTGATGGGCCCGTACCGCAGGCCGATGCGCCCGGCGTCGACGCGCGGGTCGCAGTGGACGGCGACGATGCGTCCGACGCCGTCGAGGCCGCCGCCCTTGATGACCTCGGGGGCTCCGCCGGGCAGCACCTCCTCGGCGGGCTGGAAGATCAGGCGTACGGCCCGGTCGAGCAGGCCCCGCTCGTGCAGGTCCGCGAGGACGAGGGCGGCGCCCAGGACGACGGTCGTGTGCACGTCGTGTCCGCAGGCGTGGGCGCGGTCGGGCACGGTCGAGCGGTAGGCGCACCCGGTCTTCATGTCCGGGATGGGCAGGCCGTCGATGTCGGCGCGCAGGGCGAGCATCGGGAGCGCGGGATCCGGTACGCCGATGTCACAGACGAGCCCGGTTCCGGTGTCCAGCACGCGGGGGCGCAGACCGGCCCGCTCCAGCCGCTCCTTGATCGCGGCGGTGGTGCGGAACTCGTGATTGCCCAGCTCCGGGTGCATGTGCAAGTCGCGTCGGAACGCGACGAGTTCGGCGCGCAGCGCCTCGGACAGCACACCGGGGAGCGGTCCCTCGCCGGGCGGCGGCACCTCGGACGATGTTTCCCCGGTCGAATCGGCCTCGGACTCTTGCGACATCAGTTGGTTCACCCTCTGAAGGGTAGGGCGACGCGACGACCAACTGCCCTGCGATCAACAAAACTTCAACTCGTTCGGGACAGGAAATCCAGCCGCGTGGCGCATACAGTTTGATTGGCCTGGGTAGACTCGCCCGGCTTTTTGGACCGACGGCTCCCACGCCTGCCCAGGCGGATCCGGATCCGGCCTTCCTGGTGGGAAAACCTCCGGGCGGCGACGCCCATTCCCGGGTCCCCGGAAACAGGCTCTCTACGCATACCACGCATACGGACACCCGATCGGTTCCGTTCAGCTGCCGGACACGCTCCGGGCGCCGGGTCGGGCCCGGACCTCAGACGGCCGTGATCGCCGACAGGCGGTGGACGTCGCGTGCCGTGTCCGTGACGCCCGAGAGGAAGCCCTGGGCGCGGGGGGAGGCGTTCTCGGTGAGCCAGGCCGGGTCGATGTCGAAGACGGCGACCTTGACGTCCGTGCCGGCCAGCGCGAGCGGCAGGGTGTGGACCACCGTGGAGGGGAAGCTGAGGATCGTGCGGCCGATGGGGCCCCGGCGGGCGATCAGCTCCAGGGGGAGGTCCGGGCGGACGATCTCCAGGCCGGTCTCGACGGCCAGCCGGTGCAGCTTCTCGGGGCTCTCCCTGCGGTGGGCGAAGTAGCGGGTGGCCCCGTAGGTGCCGGCCAGCCCCTTGACCGCTTCGAGGTAGCGGTCGGGGTCGACGACCCCGGTCTCCACCAGGGACGTGCCGACCAGGTCGGCGCCCTTGGTGATGCGGGGCGGGCCGAAGCGGGCCCGGGTCCACGCGAAGTCGTTGGCCGAGATGTCGACGCCCTCGGGCGTCTCGTCGATCGGCATGGAGGAGAAGATCTCCACGCGGCGTCCGGCGCCGGGGGTGAGCCGTCGGCGGGCCCGGGCCGAGACCGGTGCGAAGACCAGGTCCCGGGCCCCGGGGCGCCCGCCGCGCCGGTGCCAGCGCACCAGCCGTTCACCGCGGGCCAGCTGGGAGACGAACTCCATGGTCGCGGTCCCGTCGTCCACGACGACGAGGTCGCGGGCGCGGGTGATGGTCAGCAGCAGCTGCACGTACCGCGAGAAGGGGTCGCCCATCACGATGCGCCGTGCGCGCCGCAGCAGCGGCGCGAGTCCGCCGACCGTGTGGAAGGGCGCGGTCGTGCCGCCCCTCGCCTCCTCCCACCGCACGTCGTACCCCTCGTCCCTGGCCAGCTCGGCCATGCGTCTGAGCTGGCCGCGGGTCATCGGGTCGGTGGGCGACAGGACGACGAGCGTGAGGCCGCTGCCGGCCTCCCCCGGCCTGGCGTCACCGGTCCTGCCGGGCCTGCCCGACCCGCCGGGCTTGCCCGACCGCCCGAACCTGCCGGTTCCGCCGGGCCGGCCGGCTCCCAGTTCCGGGCCCGGGGGCCCGCAGGTCTCGCCGGTGCTCCTGAGGGCCGCGGCCTTCAGGGCGTGCGCGTGCGCCCACTCCAGGACGTTCAGGAGCTGCACCGGACTTTCCACGAAAGCCAGCGTGGCGGGTGACTGGGGGCCGGTGGACCCGGCGCGGGGACTCATCGACGTACGACCGTCGCTTCCCTGGAATCGGAAGGGGTGGGAATGACGAAGGGGGGAGCGGGACGGGTCAGACCGCGACCGGCTCGCCGGCCGCCGCCGCGATCTCCGCCTCGGCGACGACGCCCGAGACGCGGCGCAGCTTCTTCATCGGGCCCAGCTCGGACTCGTAGACCTTCTTGACGCCGTCGCCGAGGGAGGCCTCGATGGTGCGGATGTCACGGACGAGGCGGGTGAGGCCCTGCGGCTCGACGGAGGCGGCCTGGTCGGAGCCCCACATCGCGCGGTCCAGGGTGATGTGGCGCTCGACGAAGGCGGCGCCGAGGGCGACCGCGGCGAGGGTGGTCTGCAGGCCCGTCTCGTGGCCGGAGTAGCCGATCGGGACGTTCGGGTACTCGGCCTGGAGGGTGTTGATGACGCGGAGGTTGAGCTCCTCGGCCTGCGCCGGGTAGGTCGACGTGGCGTGGCACATCAGGATGTTGTCGCTGCCGAGGACCTCGACGGCGTGGCGGATCTGCTTCGGCGTCGACATGCCGGTGGAGAGGATGACCGTGCGGCCGGTGGCGCGCAGCGAGCGCAGCAGCTCGTCGTCGGTGAGGGAGGCGGAGGCGACCTTGTGGGCCGGGACGTCGAACTTCTCCAGGAAGGCGACGGCCTCGGTGTCCCACGGGGAGGCGAACCAGGCGATGTTCTTCGACTTGGAGTACTCGTCGATCTTGCGGTACTCGTCCTCGCCGAACTCCACGCGGTGGCGGTAGTCGATGTAGGTCATCCGGCCCCAGGGGGTGTCGCGCTCGATGTCCCACTGGTCGCGCGGGGTGCAGATCTCCGGGGTGCGCTTCTGGAACTTGACGGCGTCGCAGCCGGCCTCGGCGGCGGCGTCGATCAGCTTGAACGCGTTCTCCAGGTCGCCGTTGTGGTTGATGCCGATCTCGCCGACGACGTAGACGGGGTGGCCGGGGCCCGCGGTCTTGGAACCGAAGGTGCGCAGACGGGAGTTGGAGCTCATGGTGGAGACGTTCCTTACTTGTCGAGGGAGTCGAGAGAGGGGCCGAGGATCCAGCTGGCGATCTCTCGGATCGCGCCGTCGCCACCGGGGACGGTGGTGACCGCGCGCGCGGAGCCGCGTACGACGTCGTGGGCGCTCGCGACCGCCACGGGCCAGCCGACGAGGGCGAAGCACGGGAGGTCGTTGACGTCGTTGCCGACGTAGAGCACGCGCTCGGGCGCGATGCCCTGTTCCTCGCACCACTGCTTCAGTGCGAGGTCTTTCCGGTCGATGCCGTGCAGCACGGGGATCTTGAGCTTCCGTGCGCGGGCGGCGACGACCGGGTTCTGCTCCGTGGAGAGGATCAGCATCTTCAGGCCGCTCCTGCGCAGGGCCGCGATGCCGAGTCCGTCGCCGCGGTGCACGGAGACGAACTCCTTTCCGTCGGAGTCGATCAGCACCCTGTCGTCGGTCTGGGTGCCGTCGAAGTCGAGGACGACCGCGTCGATGTCGTCGGCGGTCGGGAGGGTGCCCGGCCGGTTCGCGTCGAAGAGCGGCGCGAGGGCCCGGGCGCGGGCGAGGTCGTGCGGGTCGTCGATCTCCAGGACCCGCGCGGGGTCGGTCCGCACGAGTTCCGTCCGGCCGAAGAAGCGGTGCTTGTGCTCGCGCAGGCCCGCCGCGTCCATGCAGTACGCGGCGCCGGTCTCCAGGAGGTCCTGGGGCCGGTCCTGGCGGCGCGGCCGGAAGGACTTGTCGTGGTTGACGCCGTACCCCCCGTCGGTGGCCGTGGTGTTGGCCAGGGCGGTGGCGCCGCCGACGGACCGGGTGAGTTCGGTGTCGACCGCGGCCGGGTCGTCGTCGGCGTCGCGCCAGATGAATCCGTGGAAGGGCGCCACGGTCAGCGCGGTGTCGGCGCCGTTCTCGACGACCGCGCCGGCCACCGAGTCGATGTCCTCGCGGATGATGAAAGGGCTGGTGCACTGCACGAGGAGTACGGCGTCGACGGCGGAGCCGTGCAGGGCCTCGTGGGCGTCCATGGCGTGCAGGACGGCCGCCTCGGAGGTCGCGGTGTCGCCGGCGATGGCGGCGGGCCGCAGGACGACCTCGGCGCCGGCCTCACGGGCGGCGGAGGCGATCGCCTGGTCGTCGGTGGAGACCACGACGTCCGTGACGAGGCGGGCCGCACGGCACTCGCGCACCGCCCGGGCGACGAGCGGCACACCGCCGACGGGCAGCAGGTTCTTGGCGGGCACCCCCTTGGACCCGCCCCGGGCGGGAATCACCGCGAGCACACGGGGCACGGACTTGAGCCGTCCCGCTTCCGAGTTGGTCATTACCTGTACTCCTTGATGAAGGGCTGGCGTATGGCGCCCCGAAAGGGGCGCGGGGAACTGCGCGACCAGCCACGACGGACCCGCAGGTTCAAAGCAGCCCCCGCCGCGGAGCGAACCGTCACAGCTCCCCCATCCGCCGGATGACGGGCGCCACCCGCTGCACCCCGTGCCGGTACGCGCCGCGTGCGGCGCGCCGCACGATCTGCCGCACGGCCCCCGGCTCCCGGTCCGCGTCGGGCGCGCCGGGCAGCGGACTGCCGTCCGGGGCGAGGTGGTGGCGGGCGAGGATGCCGGGCAGGTAGCCGGGCGCGGTGACAGGCGTGTAGTAGGGGGCGAGACCGGGCAGCGGGCCCTGGCCGAGCAGCGCGGCGATGCGCTCGCGGGCCGCGTCGAAGGCCGTCTCGTAGGAGCCGCCGTCCGCGGTGGAGCCGGCGGCGACGCCCTGCCGGGCGACCCACCGCTCGTCGGGCGACGGGATGTGCCCGTCGTCCAGCTGGTCCCAGGAGGCGAGGCAGCCGGAGCCCACGAAGTGGTGGTTGCCGAGCGACTCGCGAACCCCGAGGTCGCTGAGGACCACGGTGGGGATCCGCCGGTGCAGCGATTCGAGGGCCGCCGTGGAACTGACGGTGACCAGCAGGTCCGTACGGTCGAGGACGTCGCCCATGTGCCCGTACACGAGGCGGAGGTTGGCGGGGAGGCCGCCGGGGATCCGCTCCGCGAGGCGCTGGTAGGGCTGCTCCTCGATGTGCGTGGTGTGCTCGCCCGGCCTGGAGCGCAGCTTCAGCAGGACCTCGCGGTCCGGGTGCAGCCTGGCGTGCTGGACGAGCCGGTTCAGCAGGTACGTACGGTCCTTGCGGCTCTCCGGCACGGAGGGCTGCGCGGCGAAGACGACCGTGTACGGGTCGTGCTTCTCGTACGGGTCGCCGCCGAGGAACGGCAGGGCGACCTCGGTCACCGAGGAGGCGTCGGCGCCCACTCCCTCGTACACGGCCGTGAAACGGTCCGCGTCCTGGCGGGAGTTGGCGAGGACGAGGTCCGCGCCGTGCCGCAGGAGCAGGCCGTCGGCGAGCTTCTCGTAGACGACGCCGACGTAGCCGGTGACGACCACGGGCCGCTTCGTGCTCCCCGTCGCCGCGCGCTCCCGCCACTGGTGGGACAGCCCGTGCAGCATCGCCTGGACCCCGCCCCCGACGAGGGACAGCACGAGGACGTCGTACGCGGCCTCCTCGCGGGCCATCTCCCGCAGGAACTCGACAGCGGTGACCTCCCGCAGGGAGTCGGCGCGCACGCCGACCTCTTCGAGCTGACGGGCGGTGGGGGTCGCACGGCCCCGCAGGAGATAGCCGTCGAGCCTGATGTCCGAATCGGCCGGTGCGATACGGTTCGCGGTGAGCGCGCCCCATTTCCACCGGGTATCGGAATCGGCGAGCACGGCCACTCGCAGGGACTTCTCGGTACTTGCTGGCACACCGAAGACGCTAGGAAGCGATTCCGATCACCGGCCCAACCGGAATACAACAAAGGGTTAACAGCACACCGCCGAATGGCGATGCCGTCTTGGATGCGCCCGCAATAAGGCCCGGTTCACCATTCCGCCACGTGTCGTTCACCTGAGATCTCACCAACGGTCAAGACGAATGCCGGGCCGCCGCCTAACGTCACGTGGGTGGTCAAGCTCTCCGTCATCGTGCCGTTCTACAACGTGCAGCAATATGCGCCCGACACCCTGAAGAGTCTGCGTGCCAACGCACGCGACGACTTCGAGTTCATTCTCGTCGACGACTGCTCCCGCGACGAGACGCCGGACATCCTCGCGCGCGCGGAGCGCGAGCTCCCGGGCGCGGTGCATGTCAGACACGAGCAGAACGGAGGACTGGCCACCGCGCGCAACACCGGCATCGACGCGGCGCGGGGCGAGTACCTCACGTTCCTCGACGGGGACGACTGGCTCGCCCCCGGCTATTACGAGCAACTGCTCGCCTCCATCGAGGAGTTGGGCTGCGACTTCGTGCGCACGGACCATGTCCAGTGCACCGCGCGGGCCCGCTCCGTCCACCGTGTGCCATACGGCAGACGCGGTGTCGTCCTCGATCCGCGCGAGGCGATCCTGCCCGCCGACCGCTCCACCTCCGTCGACTACGCGTACGCGTGGGCCGGCATCTACCACCGCAGGCTGGCCGACCGGGGCCTGCTGCACTTCACCGACGGGCTGCGCACGGCCGAGGACCGGCCGTGGATCTGGAAGCTGCACCGGGAGGCGGAATCGTTCGCCACGGTGGGTCTGCTCGGGGTGTTCTACCGGCGCGGGGTCGCCTCCTCACTGACGCAGATCGGTGACGTACGGCAGCTGGATTTCATTCGCGCGTTCGACCAGGTGGTAAGTGAAACGGCCGAGGACCGGGACGCGGATAAACTCCTCCCGAAGGCCGTGCGGACCTACTGTGCGATTATTTCCCATCATCTGGGATCCATCGAAAGGTTCGAGCCGCCAGTGGCACGGAAACTGAAGTCGATGAGTGCCGTCGCATTGCGGCGTATGCCGCAGGACGTCCTCGATGACGCCCTCGACTCCATGGACATACAGCGCGCGACGCGACTGCGCCGGCTGCGCCGCCGTCCGGCCGCCGCGGGGGTGTCCGCGTGAGGACCCAGATCTTCATGGCGTCGACGCTGTACGGCACGGCGACACTCGCCGCCGCCGTCGACGCCGGCTGCTTCCGCCCCGCGGACCGGCGCGTCCTGCTCGTCTCCAACAACGCCGCGACCCCCGAGACGACACCCGGCGTCGACGAGATGCCCGGCTTCACGCAGTTGCGCAGCCGGTTCGACGACGTGATCTCGTGGAACGAGACCATCTCCCCGTTCCACCCGGGCGGCTGGGCCCCGCGGCTCGACGACGTACCGCTGTGGGAACGGCATCTGCGGCTCGCCTGGGGACTCGGCGACGACGACGTCGAGCTGGTCGTCGAGTCGATCCAGGTGAACCCCGCGCTCGGCCTCACCCAGATCTTCACCGGCGCCCCCGTCACCGTCTACGCCGACGGCCTGATGAGTTACGGCCCGACCCGCAACAAGCTCGACCCGCTGGTCGGCACCCGGATCGACCGGCTCCTGCACCTCGACCTGGTGCCGGGCCTCACCCCCTTGCTCCTCACGGAGTTCGGCGTCGGACCGGAGATCGTGCCGACCACGGTCTTCACCGACGTCCTGACCGAACTCGTCAAGACGGGCGACGAGTTGCCCGCCATCGACGAACCGGCCCTGCTGCTCGGCCAGTACCTCTCCGCCCTTGGCATCCTCACCGCCGAGGAGGAGGAGGACCTGCACGTACGGATGCTCAAGGGCGCCGTCGCCCTCGGGCACGAGCGGATCGTGTTCAAACCGCACCCCAGCGCGCCGGCCCGCTGGTCGCGCGCCCTGGAGAAGGAGGCGACGCGGATCGGCGCCGACCTCACGGTGCTCGACACCCCGGTCCTCGCCGAGGTGCTCTACCAGCGGATGCGGCCCGCGCTCGTCGTCGGCTGCTTCTCCACCGCACTGCTCACGGCCTCCGCGCTGTACGGCCTCCCGGTCGCCCGCATCGGCACCGAACCCCTCCTCGAACGCCTCACCCCGTACGAGAACAGCAACCGCGTCCCCGTCACGATCGTGGACGCGCTGCTCCCGGAGCTGACGGACCGCGCGGCGGTCACCGCACAGCGTCAGGGCATGACCGCCGACGAACTGTCCGAGCTGGTACGGGCCGTGGGCTTCGCCATGCAGCCCAAGATCTACCCGGACACCCGGCCGGGCGCCGAGCGGTACCTGACCGAGCGTCTGAACACCGACACCTGGCGCTACTTCAAGCGGCGGCGCCTCACCTCGCTGGGACTGCCCGGCGCGGTACCGGCGCAGCTCGCCTTCATCCCACGCAACGCGACGGTACGCCGGGTGGCCAAGCGCGCCCGATCCCTGAAGAGGGCCACTCTCGGATGAGCGCCGTGGAATCGTCGACCGTCCCGACGTCGTCCGCCGGGGCGGTCACTTCCGCCGGAACGGCACCTCCCGCCGGAGCGACCTCCACCGAGACGGGCGACAGCGCTTCTGCCCCTCCTCGGATAGCTCCCACAGCTCCCACAGCTCCCAAGAAGCACGCGCCGCGCCTGCGTGCGCTGGACGGGCTGCGACTGATCGCCGCCCTGATGGTCGCCGCGTACCACTACGGCGGCCGGGACGGCGAGGTGAGCGCGGCCTGGGGCACCTCGCCCCAGCTCCAGTTCCCCACGCTGCACACCTGGTTCGCGTACGGCTGTCTGGGCGTGCAGATCTTCTTCGTGATCAGCGGCTTCGTGATCTGCATGAGCGGCTGGGGACGGAGCCTGCGCTCGTTCTTCGCCTCACGGGTCTCCCGGCTGATGCCGGCGTACTGGGCGGCGATCGTCATCGTCACGGCCGTCTTCGCGCTGCCGGTGGTCGCCTACCACGCCGTCTCGCCCAGCGACGCGCTGCTGAACCTGACCCTCATGCAGCAGCCGCTGGGCGCCGACCGGGTGCTCGGCGTCTGCTGGACGCTCTGGGCCGAGGTCCGCTTCTACGCGCTGTTCGCCCTCTGCGTGGTCCTGCCCGGGGCGACCCGCCGGCGCGTGATCCTGTTCTGCGCGAGCTGGACGCTGGCCGCGGCGATCGCGCAGGCGGCGCGGGAACCACTGCTCGACCTGATCCTGATGCCCGAGTACGCACCGTTCTTCATCGGCGGCATCGGCCTGTACCTCGTCCACCGCGACCGGCGCGACGCGTACGCCTGGGGCATCGTGCTCGTGAGCTGGCTGATCGGCCAGCACTACGCGGTGGCGGAGCTGTGGCACGCGCCCGACCCGCGGTTCTTCTCCGACCGCAGCGCGACCGGGATCATCCTCGTCGTCACCCTGGGCTTCGCCGCGGTCGCCGCGGTCGCGCTGGGCCGGCTGGACCGGGCGAACTGGCCGTGGCTCACGGTGGCCGGCGCGCTGACGTACCCCTTCTACCTGGTCCACGAGCACCTGGGCTGGGTGGCCATCAAGGCCTACCACCAGGGCCTGGGCCTTCCGTCGTACGTGACCGCACCGCTGACGGTCGTGACGATGCTGACACTGGCCCGGCTGCTGAACCGCCTGGTCGAGGACCGGCTGACACCGCGGCTGCGCTCGGCACTGTCGAAGCCGCGCTGAACGTACGCCTACCGCTTCGGAACCGGCTGAGCCATGTGCCTCAGCCGGTTCCGAAGCGTGCCTCGATGCCGGCCAGCAGCAGCTTGAGCCCTTCCTCGTACCCCTCGTCGTATCCCTCGAAGATCACCGAGCCCGCCGCCGCCGACAGGGGATGGTCGGCGAGCATCCGGGCGCGCGCCTCCACGTCGTAGCCCTCACGGCGCTCCCCCGGCACCGGATACACGCCCTGCTCCTCGGTGACGAAGCCCACCGTGAACAGATACGCGGTGGTGAAGGCGCGTACCGCCTGCTGGAGGGTGAAGCCGGCGTCCACCAGGGCCCGCAGGTTCTCCTCCATCTGCGCGGCGTGCTCGGTACCGGTGAAGCGGGAGCCGCTGAAGACCTTGGCCCCGTCGCGGTAGCTCAGCAGCGCGGCGCGCAGTCCCCGGTTCGCGGCCAGCAGCCGCTCGCGCCAGTCCGTGTCCGGCGGGATCGGGGTACCGGCGACCATCCGCCGGTACATCTCCGTCGCCATCTCGTCCAGCAGCGCCTGCTTGTCCTTGAAGTGCCAGTAGAGGGCGGGCGCCTTGACGTCCAGCTCGTCGGCGATCGCTCGGAGGGTGAGGCCGTTGAGGCCGACCTCGTTCAGCAGACGCAGCGCCGTGTCGGCCACCTGCGCTCGGTCGATCTTCCCTGCAGCCACGGTCGCACCCTATCCGGAGGTTCCTCCTTGACAGCTTAACGCCATTAAGTGCATCCTTCGACGCACGGAACTTAACGACGTTAAGGAGAGTGTCATGAACACCGACGTGAACACTGACGTGAACGCGGTCGTGGATGCGGTCGTGGAGACCGACGTCCTGATCGTGGGCGCCGGGCCCACCGGGCTGGCCCTCGCGCTCGACCTCGCCCGGCACGGCACAGCCGCCCTGGTCGTGGAACGGGCAGCCACCCTCTTCCCCGGCTCACGGGGCAAAGGGATCCAGCCCCGCACGCAGGAGGTCTTCGACGACCTCGGCGTACTGGACGCGCTCCGGGCCGGCGGCGGCACGTACCCCGTCGGGATGATCTGGAAGGACGGGCAACGGCAGGGCGAGCACCGGATGTCCGACGAGGTCGAGGCGACGGAGGCCGACCCGTACGCGGGCCTCGCGCTGATGGTCCCGCAGTGGAGGACGCAGGAGATCCTGTACGCGCGCCTGACGGAGCTGGGCGGCGGCGTCGCCTTCGGCCGGGAACTGGTGGGCCTCGGCCAGGACGCCGACGGCGTGACGGCGAGCTTCGCGTCCGGTCCCCCGGTGCGGGCCAGCTACGCCGTCGCCGCGGACGGCGGCCGGTCGGCGGTGCGGCGCGCGCTGGGCATCGGGATGACCGGCGAGACCGTGGACCCGGCTCCGGCGCTGGTCGCGGACATCCGCGTCACCGGCCTCGACCGCGACAACTGGCACTTCTTCCCGCCCACCGGGGCCGGCCCGGGCCTCCAGGGCGGCTTCCTGGGGATCTGTCCCCTCCCCCACACCGAGGACTTCCAGCTGGCGGCCGGTTTCGCGGATCCGTCCGCCGAGCCCGACCTGTCCCTCGACGGCATCCGCAAGCTGGTCGCCACCCGCACGCACCTGTCCGCGGACGACGTGACCGAGGTCCGCTGGGCCTCCGAGTTCCGGCCGCGGGCCGCGATGGCGGACCGGTTCCGGGACGGGCGGGTCTTCCTGGCGGGCGACGCGGCCCACGTGCACTCACCCGCCGGCGGCCAGGGCCTCAACACCAGCGTCCAGGACGCCTACAACCTGGGCTGGAAACTCGCGGCCGTGCTGCGGGGGTCCGCCCCGGCCGCCCTCCTCGACTCCTACGAGGAGGAGCGGATGCCCATCGCCGCGCAGATGCTGGGCCTGTCCACCGGCATCCACCGCGGCGAGGTGCGGCGCGGCGCGGCCACCCAGCAGCTCGGCCTCGGTTACCGGGGCTCGGCGCTCGCGGTGGAGACACGCGCGGGCCTGCCCGAGGACGCCCTGCGGGCGGGCGACCGCGCACCGGACGGCACCCGGGCCGGGATCCGCCTCTTCGACGCCTTCCGCGGCCCGCACTGGACACTGCTCACGGTCGGCACGAATGCGCAGGCGGCACCGGACCTCCCCGGCATCCGCACGGTCCGCTTCCCCACGTACGAGGCGTACGGGAACGGGGTGTTCCTCGTCCGCCCGGACGGATACGTGGGATGGGCGGGCGAGTACGGCGAGCCGGACGGATCGGCTGAGCAGGCGTGGGGCCTGCCGGAGTACGCGGCGGTCGTGGGTGTCGCCACCCAGGATCCGTCCTGAACGGAGTTGCCCTAGGGCGTGGCCAGTGAGAGCTTGACGGCGAAGCCCAGGAAGAGCGCGCCCGCGGCGGAGGTGGCCCCCGCGGACAGCCGCCTGCGCCGCGCGAACGCCGCCGCCAGCTTCGTCCCGCCGAATATCAGCGCGCTGAGGTAAAGGAAGCTCGCGACCTGCGCGAAGGCCCCGAGCACGACGAACGACAGGGCCGGATACGCGTACCCGGGCTCGACGAACTGAACGAAGAAGGCGACGAAGAACAGGATCGCCTTCGGGTTGAACAGGCTGATGACGAGCGCCCGCCGGAAGGGCCGCTCCTCGACGGCCGGCGGGGCGATCTCCTCGGCCTCGCCCCGCTCCCGCCGGGTCCGCCACATCTGCCACGCGGCCCGCAGCATCCCGAAGGCCAGCCAGGTGAGGTACCCGGCGCCCGCGTACTTCACGATCCCGAACAGCAGGGTGTTGGCCTGCAGCAGCGACGCGACACCGGCCGCGGACAGCGTCATCAGCACGGCGTCGCCGCACCAGACACCGGCGGAGGCCTGATATCCGGTCCTGACGCCCCGCCGCGCGGCGACGGACAGTACGTAGAGCGAGTTCGGCCCCGGCAGCAGAACGATCAGGACGAGGCCTATGAGATAGGTGGGGAGATCAGTTACGCCAAGCATGGGAGGCAGTGTCGCATGCGGGTATGACAGCGCAGGATGGGGCTCTGGTGGACGAGACAGCCGCCCGGCTGTCACGACAGCACGACGGCACGACAGCACGACGGCACGACGGCACGACGGCTCGTCGAAGACCGGACAGACGGGCGGCGGGATGAGCGGCGGGGGGTTCGCATGCGTACAGCAGGTATGTGGAGAACGGTCGCGGGGGCGACGGCGCTGGCGGCGCTCACCGTGGTGAGCGGGTGCACCATCCAGCCGGCCGGCCCGCCGGGCACGTCACCGGCGGGTTCGCCGTCCGCCGGTACGGCGTCGTCCGCGGGTGCGCCGTCACCGGCCGGCCGCTCCCCCGGTGACGCCAAGCCGCCGAGCTCCGCCGGGCAGCCCGCGTCCAAGGTCCTGTGGTCGCCGGGCGACCGGGGCGGAGAGGTGCGGGAGCTCCAGGCCCGGCTGCGCCAGGTGGAGTGGCTCTACGAGGGCCCGACGGGGACGTACGACGCCTCGACGGTCTACGCGGTCAAGGGTTTCCAAGGCAAGCGCGGCCTGCCGAAGACCGGCACCACGGACTCGGTGACCTGGCAGCGGCTGCTGGGGATGACCCGCGAGCCGGGCAAGTGGGACCTGTACGCGTCCGGCGGCCAGCCCGCCGCGAAACCGGACCCGCGCTGTATGACGGGCCGGGTGCTGTGCATCAGCAAGACCAGCCGGACCCTGCGCTGGATGATCGACGGCCGTACGGTCTCGACGATGGCGGTGCGCTTCGGCGCGCAGTACACGCCCACCCGCGAAGGTGTCTTCACCGTCTACTTCAAGTCGCGCCATCACGTGTCGACGCTCTACGACTCACCCATGCCGTACGCGATGTTCTTCAGCGGCGGCCAGGCGGTCCACTACTCCGCGGACTTCGCGGGGACGGGCTACTACGGCGGCTCGCACGGCTGTGTGAACGTCCGGGACGAGGGAAAGATCGCGGCGATGTACTCGCAGGTGAGGGACGGCGACAAGGTCGTCATCTACTGGTGAGGGGCCTGCGGCGGCGGAGGTGTGCGGGCGCGGGCGGGACCGGGGGAACGTGTCCCGCCCGCGCCTTGTGTGCACTGAGCCGTGAGTACGGGGGGAACCCCGGCTCGTGCGACAGCCGATGACCAGTCGGCTCGCTTACTACTGCGTCGGGACGGCTGAAAACGTCACACCGGAACGGCATGCGCGCGCGCCGACCGCACGAGAGCGCGGGAGATCTCGGGTCAGAGGTGGTTGGTCGGTTCCGCGAGGGCGCTGATCCGTGGGGTCGGGGCCGCCGCGCCCTCGTCACCCCGGAAGGTGCGCGTACCTCTGGGGCCGTGGCCGTCACCGTCATGGCCACCACCGCCACCACCGTTGCCACCACCACCGTTGCCGCCCCCGTGACCGCCGCCGTTGCCGCCGTTGGCCTGACCCTGACCCTGGTTCGAGTTCGAACCCCCGTTCCCGGAACCGGGGTTGGTCCAGCCCTTCCAGCCCTTGTCCGAGCCCCGGCGGTCCCAGGTGTTCAGGACGCCCCTGCAGTACTTCTGCACCTGTTCGGCGCCCCGGGCCGCGTCCTCCAGGGTGTGTCGGCGCCCGGCGTCGAGGTCCTTGCCGTCGCGGATGTCCCGGCAGGCCGAGGCGATTCCGGCCCACCGCCGGCCTTGCCGGTTCTCGTGCCCGGCGCCGTCGGAGCCGGAATCCGTGCCCTTGCCCGTACCCCCGGAGGCCTCTCCGTCCGGGACGGAGTTGCCGCCGGTCGGTGCGCCGGCGCTCCCGTCGGGCCGCGGGTCGTCGCCGCGGCGGTTCGCGTCGGGGGACTGCGTGCGCGGCGGGCGGTCCTGAGTGGCGTCGGTCGTCGCGGAGGCGCCCGGTTCCGGGCCGCCCCCGCCGAAGGCCAGGACGCCGGCGGTCGCGGCCACGGCGACCCCGCCGATCATGCCGGCGGCCAGCGCGGCGGCCAGGCCGTAGCGCACCGGCCGTCCCCACGGGGAGCGGGCACGGCGGTCCGGGGTGTAACGGCCCAGCCGGACGAGACCCGCGTCCAGGGTGGCCCCCAGGGAAGAGGAGGCCGACGGGGACGGGAAGGGCGCCGAGGGACGCGTACGGGAGGGCCGGGCGGGGTCCTTCTCCTCGCTCCGGGCGGAGCGCGCCGAACGGAACGCGGCCAACGCGGCTTCCTCGCCGGGGAGTGCGGAACCGCGTTCGCCGGCGGTATCGGCCGGCGCGGACCCGGCACCGGACGCGCCCAGTTCGTGGAGGGCCGCGGCGAGCCGGTCGGCCTGGGCGCGGACGTCGGCGTCGACGGCGTCGTCGGCGTCAAGCGGTTCTCCGCGCAGCAGTCGTTCCGCCGCGTCGCGGTCCAGCCACCGGCCGGGGTGCGTGGGATCGTCCCCAGGGAAGACAGAGCGCTCGTCGGCCATCACATGTCCTTCTGCGTACGCGAAGGCGTATGCGTCACACCGGCCGGCGTCGCCGCACGGGTACGCGGTTCCGTCTGCGGGGGTCTCTGCTGAGGTACGGAGCTCAAGGAGCCCATGGCTTCCGGAGCCGCCGCCTCCGGGTCCGCGCCGAGCAGTTCCGCGAGGCGTTTGAGCCCGCGGTGCGCCGCCGTGCGGACGGCGCCGGGCCGTTTGCCGAGGGTGTCCGCGGCGGTCTTGGCGTCGAGGCCGACGACGACGCGCAGCACGACGGCCTCCGCCTGGTCCTGCGGGAGTTGGGCGATGAGGGAGAGGGTGCGGCCCGTGGCGAGCGCCTCGATGGCCTCGCCTGCGGTGTCGGACTCAGCCGCCCTGCCGGTCAGCTCGCTCTCGTCGCCGCCCGTCGCGGGGCGCCGCCCGCGCATACGTATGTGGTCGAGCGCGCGGTTACGGGCTATCCGGGCAGCCCAGCCGCGGAACCGGTCGGCGTCTCCGCTGAACCGTTCCAGGTCGCGGGCGATCTGCAGCCAGGCCTCGGACGTCACGTCCTCGGCGTCGGGGTCACCGACCAGCGTCCGCACATACCCCAGGAGCCGTGGATGCACGGCTCGGTACACAGTCCGGAACGCGGTCTCGTCCCCGTACTGTGCGGCAAGCACCGCGGCGGTCAGCTCCGCGTCGTCCCCCAGCACAGCGCCCCTTATCGCGCCCGGCCGGCGCCGCTCCCGCGGGCCGGGTCATCCCCGTCATGGTCTCTCGATCGATGGTTGCGGTCCTGCCCCGCATCCGGCGCGAAATGCACGTTACGGCTTGAAACCGGGGCGCGTCCATGTCCGTACAACTTGCAACTAACTCGTTGCGGCGCGGGGTGTGACACAAAACGCACCGTCGGCGCTGAGGAGAGTACGGGCCGCCGCGCGGCCCGTGCCGCGCGACGGCCGGGGCCTCTCCTGTGGGGGGTGGCGGCCCCGGCCGTTGCCATCGGCGGAGCCGCCACCCCCTCCCCTCAACCGCTCCCACCCTTTGCGTGGTTCGCGCTTTTCGCGGCCTTCGGGCTTTTCGTGGCACCGCTGCCCGGCGCCTTCGACGGCTTGGCCGCCTTGGAGGGCTTGGCCGTCGTCGACGGCTTCGGCTTGGGCGTGTCGGGGGCCTTGGGGCGCTTGTTCGGGTTGGTCGTTCGTGTCGCGCAGTACGCCGCCACCTCGTCCTCGCCGCCCGCGGCCCGGACCAGCCGTTGCCAGGCGGCCGAGTCGGGCACCTTGCCCTTGCCCTTGCCCCTGCCCCGCTTCTTGGCGTTGTCGTACGCGCGGCAGTGGGCCGCGGTGTCCTGAGCGGTGGGAGGCCGGTCGGTCCGGCCGGGCGCGGACCCACCGGGGGTACCTGGCCTACCGGGTGCGCCGGACAGGGCCGGCGCAGGGGCGCCGGGGTGCGCCGTCGAACTGCTCGACGGTCGTCGCGTCCGGTCCCGCTCGTCCCCGTCGTCCCGCCCGCCGCCGCCCGAGCCGATGGCCGCGACCGCCACCCCGCCGAGCGTCACGCTCGCGGCCAGCGCGATCAGCGTCGCCCGCAGCGACCGGCCGCGCCGTTCGCCCGCCGACCGCCAGTCGTCCCGACGCCGGGTACGGAACCTGTCGGGCGCCCCCGCGTCCCGGGCGTCCCGGAACGCCGCGAGGGCCCGCTTCTCGGCGTCGGGGTCCGCCGCCTCGGCCCGTACCGCGGCGGCGAGAAGGGCACCGAGGTCCGGGCGGGTGCCGCCGCCCTCCCGTTCAGCCATGTCCGCATCCACTTCCGCCACCGGAGGACCGTCCGTCGTTCATCCCGACTCCCCCAGCGTCCGGAGTTCCTCTTCCGTCACACCCTCCGGGGCGAGGCTGCGGGCCAGCCGCTTCAGGCCCCGGTGGGCGGCGGTACGTACCGCGCCGGGGCGTTTGCCGAGGACGCGGCCGGCCGAGGGACCGTCGAGACCGACGACGACCCGCAGCAGGACGGCCTCCGCCTGGTCGCGCGGCAGGGTCGCGAGGAGTTCGAGGGCGTACTGCGTACCGAGGGACTCCAGGGCCTGGTCGTCCGTGTTCCGCGCGGCGGGCAGGTCGAGCACGTCCTGGACGAGCTCGGACGCCCGCGGGCGCACCTTCTGGCGCCGCAGATGGTCGAGCGCCCGGTGTCTGGCGATGGTCGCGGTCCAGCCGCGGAACCCCGCCCCGTCCCCGCGGAACCGGCCCAGGTCCCGGGCGATCTCCAGCCACGCGTCCGAGGCCACGTCCTCCGCCTCGGTGCCGACCAGACCCCGCAGATATCCGAGCAGTCCCGGCTGCACGATCCGGTACGCGACCGCGAAGGCGTCCTCGTCCCCCTGCTGGGCCCGCGCGACGGCCACGCCCAGCTCCCCGTCGGACGACCGCACGCCGCGGGACTCCCCTCCCTGGCCCAACACTGCCTCGTTCGCACCGGGTCCGGACCACCGCGGCGGACGTACGCGGTCGCCCGTGGTCGCAGGCAGTCGCGTGCGGTCGCCCGTGGTCGCACACCCTCAAGGTCATCTGCGTCGGACGGCGCGGAAACGTCACAGCTCGTCCGGCGCGCCACCCGCCTCCGCGCGCCCGAACCGCCCGAACCGCCCTGCGGACCGCGGCAGTTCGGCCCGCGCCCGCCCGTGCAACTGCAGATAGAACGTGCGCAGGGACTCCCGCTCCCCCGCCTCGAACCTCTTCACGACCTTGCCCAGCGGATTCCACACCCGCCCGTCCGGCATCCGTACGCCCACCGGCTGACCGAACAACTCCCGCTGCCCCCGGTCGAACTCGACCCACGCGGCACCGGCCCGCCGCACCAGCACCTCCCCCGCGTACACCCCGAGTCCGAACAGGACGCCCCGTACGTCCGTGCGGTCCCGGCCGCTCCTGCGCAGCCCGTCGACGATGAAGTCGACGACGCGCAGGCTCGCGACGGAGTAGTCGAGCGGCAGGCGGTTGCGGGCCGTGACGTCCCGTACGAACCGTGCCGCGTGCTGCCGCATCCGCAGATCGGCGGAGAGTCCGCGGGTCGTACGCGAGGGCTCTCCCGACTCCGCGCTCGTTCCCCTCACCGTTTGCGCCCCCTCACTCGGTCACGTCCGGGCCGTGGGAGCCACGGCCGGTCCGCAACACCAAGCGGGCCGGGCGACCCGAACATCACACGTCCCCATAGTGACAAAGGTCACGCGGCAATTCACCG
Source organism: Streptomyces ortus (assembly GCF_026341275.1). Lineage (NCBI taxonomy): Bacteria > Bacillati > Actinomycetota > Actinomycetes > Kitasatosporales > Streptomycetaceae > Streptomyces > Streptomyces ortus. The sequence goes on along the minus strand of NZ_JAIFZO010000002.1, from coordinate 2,651,103 downwards.
GAATCCACACAACCATTCACTTCCTCCGGGCGTCAGGGCGCTCCCGAGTGACGTACCGCACAGGCTTGTTGGGTGATGTTTGGTCCGGATTTGGCGCTGAATTAAGGAGCCACCCGTGAGACGGGTGGGTATGCAGAGCTGCTTCTCTAGGGGTGGGGTATTTGAGTCGCCGGACGAGTCACGCGTACAAACCGCTGAGTCTGAAGCGGAGAGCGTGGCTGACCACAGGGGCCGTCGTACTGGCCGGAGCGGGCGCCGTGACGTACGCGGTCGCGAACCCGGGCGACGACCCGTCGGTCGACGCCGGCCGCGGCAAGCGGCCTGTGCAGGTGCACGAGTTGGCCATGAGCGCCGACGGCGCGGGCCGCCGCGAGGTGGAGCGGACGAGCACCGCCCGGTTCTCGCTGCTCGGCGTCTCCTGGACCGGCGCGAAGGCCGAACTCGACGGCACCGCCCAGGTGAGGACCCGCGCGGTCGGCTCGGGCGAGTGGACCGGCTGGCAGAACCTGGACCTGGAACCCCACCCGGTCGACAGGGCGGAGGCGGGCGCCGAGCAGGCGCGCGGCGCGTCCGATCCGCTCTGGGTCGGCCCCAGCGACGGCGTCGAGGCGCGGGTGGTGGCCGCCAGGGGCACCTCCCGGACGGGGTCCGGGGGAGGTTCGGCGAGTGCCGGTCTGCCCAAGGGACTTGAGCTGAGCCTCGTGGACCCGGGCGTGACCTCCGCCGAGGCGAAGAGCGAGTCGCTGAGCACGGCCACAGGTCTCTCGATGGACGGCGCCGCCTTCGCCGCCGAGGACGCGACCGGCTCCCCGGCCCCGGCCGACGCCACCGCGGTCACTGCGGCCACCCCGGCCTCTGCGTCTCCGACGGGTGCGGCGGGCACGACCGACGCCCCCGCGGCCCCCGCCGAGAGCACCTCGCAGAGCGCCTCCGAGAGCGCGCCCGAGAGCGCCACGGCCTCCCCGACGCCCGACCCGGTCCCCTCCCCGCCGCCGTCCACCGTGACGCAGCCGCCGATCGTCCCCCGCGCCCAGTGGGGCGCGGCCGAGTCGGCGGTCAAGGACGCGCCGGAGTACATCGACAAGGTCAGCGCGGTCTTCGTGCACCACACGGTCGGTACGAACGACTACAGCTGCGCCGAGTCCCCGGCGCTGGTGCGCGGCATCATGGCGTACCACGTGCAGACCGAGCTGTGGAACGACATCGGCTACAACTTCCTGGTCGACAAGTGCGGCCGGATCTTCGAGGGCCGCGCGGGCGGCGTCGACCTGCCGGTGCGCGGCGCGCACACGTACGGCTTCAACGGCGACTCGGCGGGCATCGCCGTCCTCGGTGACTTCGAGGGCGCCGCCGCCACCTCCACCACCGCGGCGAAGGCCGCGGGCAAGCCGACCCGGGCCGCCCTGGAGTCCGTGGCGCGCGTCGCCGCGTGGAAGCTCGGCCAGTACGGCGGGGATCCCAGCGGCCGGGTCACCCTGACCGCCGCCGACGACACGGGCGTGTGGAAGGCGGGCGACCAGGCCACCCTGAACACGGTCTCCGGTCACCGCGACGGCTTCGCCACCGAGTGCCCCGGCAAGAACCTCTACTCGAAGCTCGGCGAGATCCGCCGGTACGCCGCCGCTCCGGCCAGGAACTCCGCGGTCCCGACGGCCGACTTCGACGGTGACGGCGTCAGCGACCTCGTCGCCGCCACCCCGAAGCAGGGCAGCGGCTGGCTCACCCTCGTGCCCGGCGGTGTGAACGGCCCCGTGTCCGCCTCGAAGGTGAAGCTCAACCAGGGCACCGCGAACGTGCCGGGCGCCGCCGAGTCGGGCGACCAGTGGGGCGCGGCCACGGCCCTCGGCGACATCAACGCCGACGGTTACGCGGACATCGCGATCGGCGCCCCCGGCGAGGACGACACGACCGGCCACAAGGACCGCGGCGCGGTGACGATCCTGTACGGCCCGAAGTTCGACCTCGGCGCCGACACCATGGCGCTGGGCGACGACTACGAGCCGAACGGGGCGCGGTTCGGCGCGACGGTCGCGGTCGGCGACTTCAACGCCGACGGCAAGGCGGACGTCTTCACGGCGGCCACCGGCACGGGGGGCAACTGGGCGGCCCGCTTCGACGACGGCCACGAGGTCGCGGGCGACCTCACCACTGCCTCCGGCGCCCTCTCGTACGCGGACGCCGCGACCGGTGACTTCAACCGGGACGGCTACGCGGACGTGGCGCTCACCTACCTCGACGCGTCCGGCGCCGGCAAGGTCACCTGGTTCAAGGGGTCCAGGTCGCTGGGGCTGTCGAAGGTGTCCACGCTCTCCGTCAAGGGCGGTCGCTCGATCGCCGCGGGCGATGTGAACGGCAACGGCTACGACGACATCGTCATCGGCCAGCCGTACACCGCGGAGTCCGGTGCCAAGGCGGGCGGCCAGGTCACGATGGTCCCGGGTTCGGCGTCCGGCTTCACCACCACCGGGATGACGACGATCCACCAGGGCACCTCGGGCGTCGAGGGCGCCGCCGAGTCGGGCGACGCGATGGGCACCTCGGTCTCGGTCGGGGACTTCAACGCCGACGGCTTCGCGGACGTCCTCACGGGCGCCCCGAACGAGGACATCACCCGCAGTGGCGCCAACAAGGCGAACGCGGGCGCGGTCTGGCTCCTCAAGGGCACCTCGGCCGGCCTCACCGGCACCGGGTCGCTCTCCTTCTCCCAGGACACTACGGGCGTCCCCGGGTCCACGGAGAAGGACGACAAGCTGGGTTCGTCCGTCTCGCTGACGGACTTCTCCGGCCACGGGCGCGCGCATCTGCTCATCGGCGCGGAGGGCGAGGACGCGTACAACGGCACGCTGCTCCACCTCCCGAGCACCGCCTCGGGGGTCTCCGTCGCCGGGTCGGCGTACTACGGCGTCACCCAGCTGGGCACGGCGACGGCCGCACGGCTGGGCCAGGTCCTGACCCCGTAGACCTCACGTGGCGTACGCCTGAGACCGGGACCCTGTACGGAACGGGGCCCCGGCCTCATATGTGGTCCCGGGTGCTCAGGCGCGTCCGCGGGCCCGTCGGGAGACCACCGCGCGCAGGACGCGGCGGCCCTCGGTGGTGAGCTCCCGTGCCTGGCGCAGACCCGCCGGGCCGTGCGCCGCCACCAGTTCGAGGACGCTGACCTGGCGCCGCAGTTCGGCGGCGACGAGCGGTGACATGTCCTGCGTACGCCCTTCGCGCCGGTCCCGCGCCGAGGCCGCGCCGCCGGACTCGGCGCGGGCCGTGGCGTCGAGGAGGCCGTGGATCTGCAGCGCGGCGACCGAGCACGTGTCGGCCCACTCCCGCAGGTTCGCGGCGGTCCGCTCCGCCGGGGCCGCGCCGAGCATGCGGTGGGCCAGGGCGACGGCCTCGCCCTCGGCCGACGCGCCGCCCTCCGGGCCGTCCGCCACGTACAGCTTGGCGCGCACCTGCTCGACGCACTCGCCCCAGTCCCGGAACCCCTCCTCCGGCTCCGCGAGACTCGCCCACAGCGGGCGCAGGATCTCGTCGTCGCCACCCAACAGGGGTACGCACCTGTCCAGGCACGCCAGGCCGCCGGCCGCGAGCCCCAGCTCATCGGCCCGAGCGGTCAGTTCCACCAGGCTCATCACGCCTCCCTCGGTGGGCCGCCGCTGGTCGCGGAGCCCGCACTTCCCCTTACTGCGTGCACGGTGGCCGGAACGTCACAGTGCGAAGTGGCCGAAATCTACATGGGGATGACGCCCAGTCGGTCCAGGAACCGGAAGAAGAGCATCTCGGCCGAGGGGTTCGCGTCGGAGCTGAGCACGTCGAGGAGGCGTTCCTCCGACGCGTCGCGGCCCGATTCGGCGGCCCAGGCGAGGGCTCGCTCGACGGCGTCGCGGGGTTCGAGGAAGAAGTCGTCGACGGCCAGCCCGTCCTCGTTCCCGCCCAGATAGCCGGCCATCGCGTCCCTGGCCAGGCAGGTCGACCAGGCCCCGCTCTCGGGGGCGGCGGCCTCGACGACCACGCAGTCGCTGTCCATGACGTATCCGAAGAGCGCGGGCGCGCCCGTCTCCTGGGCCAGGTCGTTCATGTTGCCCACGTCCGAGGCGCCCCCGCCGGGAGCGTTCGGGTACTCCCAGACCTGCCAGCCGCCCTCCGCCGTCTCGTGCAGCGTCATGCCCGCCGCGCCGGACAACGCGCGTAGCTCGGCAAGCGGCTGCTCGCTTCTGCCCACGACGAAATACCCCCAGTAGCCCATGCCGCTCCCCCCGGTGTGTCGGTCGGCCAGGCCGAATACACCACACGGGCACAGTAGTTCGCCACCGGAACACGCAAGCCGCCGGAACACGCGAGCCGCCGGCAACCGCGCGGCCCCTCACGGAGCGGGCGGGGCGGGCGGGCCCCTCACGGAGCGAGCGGGGCGGGCGGGCCCTTCACGGAGCGAGCGGGGCGGGCGGGCCCTTCACGGAGCGGGCGGGGCGGGCGAGGCCCTCAGTCCAGCTTCCCCGCCAGCGTCTTGAAGTCGGCCCATGACGACACCGGCTTGCGCGGATCCCACAGCTTCTGCGTCAGCGCCCGCAGCGGCAGCCGGATCCCCGCCGCCACCTGGGCCTCGGTCTGGGAGCCCGAGAGGTCGCACCAGACGGCGAAGGACGCGCCGAGGATCTGGTCGTCGTACTCCTCGGACACCGGGGACGTGCCGCGGACGACGAGGGGGGTCCACTGCTCGTAGATGCGCTGCCCGGTCGGGTAGACGAAGGTGTTGGGCTGCCCGAGGACGTAGTACAGGTACTCGTCGTTGTAGTTCAGCAGTTCGCGCCCGGACCGCAGGTACTCCGTCGGCTGCCGCGCGCCGATCTCCTTGCCGGTCCAGTACGCGACCTGGATGTCCTTGTCGGCCTGGACGGTGCCCCCGGCGAAGATCCCGTCGTTCCAGGCGCGCATGGTCCGGTCGTGTCCGCGCACGGTGTCGGCCCGGTCGTTGAGCCACCCGGTCGCCAGGTCGGCGATCCCGGCGCCGGATCCGTACGCCTTCGTCGCGGCGGAGGCCAGCTGCGGGTACGAGGCCGCCGGGTTCGCCACCGTCAGGGCCTGGTACTCGTCGGCGCCGAGGTGCCAGTACGGCCCGGGGAACAGGTCGGCGTACTCGTTCAGCAACTCGTCGACGATCTTGCCGGCGGCGGGCTTCGAGAGGTCGAGCGCGCCCTTCGAGGCGACACCCGCGGTGTTGCGGAGCTGGAGGTCCGGGTGCGCGGCGATCACCGCGCCGAGGTGTCCGGGCGAGTCGATCTCCGGCACGACATCGATGTGGCGGCTCTCGGCGAGCGCGAGGATGCGCCGCACCTCGGCCTTGGTCAGGTCTTCCTTCGAGACGACCTCGGGGTGCGAGTCGGAGGCTATCCGGAAGCCCTGGTCGTCGGAGAAGTGCAGGCCGAGCTGGTTGTACTTGAGGTCGGCCAGCTCACGGATCCGGTCCTCGATCCAGGCGGCGGTGAAATGCTTGCGCGCGATGTCCAGCATGAACCCGCGCTGCGGCTTGGCCGGCGAGTCGCGTACGACTCCCTCGGGCGCCGTGGCGTCTCCGTGGACCTCCTGCTTGAGCGTGCGGGTGCCGTAGAAGACGCCCGCCTCCTCCGTACCGCTGATCCGCACCCGCCCGTCGGCGACCCGCAGGGTGTACGACTCGGCGTTCGCGTCCTCGTCCGTGAGGCTCAGCCCGACGTCCCCGGCGCGCGGCTCGCCCCGGCCCGCGTAGGCCAGCCCCAGCTCCTTGGCGAGAAGCCGCCCCTCGTCGGCGAGCGCGCCGTCGCCCACGAGGACCCGGCCGCCCTTCGCGGGCCGCCAGCCGGGTCCGCGGGCGGGCGTGTGGTCGCGGACGGCCGGAATCGTCCGGGGCGTCTTCGACAGCGGATACGTCCGATCGGGTGACGGGGTCGGGGAGTCGGCCGACGCCGCAGCGCTCCTCTCCCCACTGGGCCGGCCGGTCGAGGGCGCGCCCGAGTCTCCGCTCGGCCAGAGCCCCACGGTCAGCGCGGCGCCCGCCAGGACCGCCACGACGCCCGCGCCGACCAGCAGGGGCTTCCTGTCGGCCGATGCCGGTGCTTTGCGCCTACGCCCGTTCACCACAGCCCGCTCACTCTCCCGATCGCCGGCCCGATCACTCGCCCGAGCCCGTCCCCGTACGCTGTACCTCCGTGGTGAACCTAAGCCCCGGCGACCGGTGCCGCCGTCCACCATCTGTCTTGAAACTCTCCCTTACGGGTGAAGTTCGGGCATCTCTCGGACAGCTCCCGCCACGCCTCGATAGCGTTGAACCACATTTGTCACTTGCTCCCCTGTCGAACCACGTGCGGCGCTCGTCCCGGCGTCGCCGAACCGCCGAGGAACCCACGCTGCCCGCGCACCGTCCTTCCCGTCTCCCCGGCCAGGCCGTCGCCACACCGGAGTCGCCCGGGCACCGTGCCCCCGGCCTGGCCCGGTTCAACGCCATGCCCGCGGACGAGGCCGAGCGCACGCTCCTGGCCTGCTGCGGCAGCCGCCACTGGGCCCGCCGTATCGCGGCGCACCGCCCCTATCCCGACCTGGACGCCCTGCTGGCCGCGTCCGACGAAGCGGCGTACGACCTGACGCCGGCCGATGTCGCCGAGGCCCTGGCCTGCGAATCCCTCACGCTTCTGCCGGAGGGCGCGTACTCCGCCGCGCACACGGCACTGAGCGCCGCCCACGCGGCGTACGAGAGCCGTTTCGGCCATGTTTTCGTCATCTGCCTGGACGACACGTCGCCGGCGGAGGCCCCCGACCGGGTCCTGACCGAAATCAGCTCCCGCCTCACGAACGACCCGGACGAGGAACGAGCCCACACCACGGAAGAACTCCGCCACCTGGCAAAAGGCCGCCTGACCAGATCGCTGCACCCCCACCCCCCAGGGGCGCGGGGAACGGCGCAATCTTTCAGCCCTGCCGGGGACGCGGGACCCGGCACAGCCCCTCCCGGCGGGACCACACTCATTAAGGGGCGCGGGGAACGGCGCAATCCTTGACCTCAACCCGGGGACGCGGGGGCCCGGCACACCCCTCCCCACAGCACCACCCTCATAAGGGGCGCGGGGAACGGCGCAATCTTTCAGCTCAGCCGGGAAGGAGGGGGTAGGCGCAGCCACCCACACCGCACCCGCAATAGCCCATACGTACCCCTTTGCCTGCCAGTTCGATCACATCGGTAGGCCCGCCGTAAACGTTCCGACAACACGTCGCTACGATGGCCAGGGCCGGTGGACCGTACCCGGCCGGGCCAGGTCGACATCGAAGCCGGCAGGCCCCAATCCCCGCTCCCGGAGGGTTCTTCCGTGCCGGCTGGAACGCTGTACCGCGGCCGGGAAGGAATGTGGTCCTGGGTGGCTCATCGAGTCACCGGCGTCCTCATCTTCTTCTTCCTGTTCGTACACGTGCTGGACACCGCTCTTGTCCGTGTCTCTCCCCAGGACTACGACAAGGTCGTAGCCACCTACAAGACGCCGATCGTCGCGCTGCTGGAGTACGGCCTAGTCGCCGCCATCCTCTTCCACGCGCTCAACGGTCTGCGGGTGATCGCCGTCGACTTCTGGTCGAAGGGCCCGCGCTACCAGAAGCAGATGCTCTGGACCGTTGTCGGCATCTGGGTCGTGCTGATGATCGGGGCCCTGTACCCCGTCCTCGGCCACGCCGCTCGTGAAGTCTTCGGGAGCTGACGCGCAAGATGTCGAACAACACAGACACCACCGAGAAGACCGCGTCCGGTATCGGCCCCGTCGAGGGTGCGTCCCTCTACGACGTCGACAACCCGGCGCCCCTGATCGAAGCCCCGCGCAAGCGGACCCGCAAGACCCCGAAGTCCACCCGCGGCAACTTCGAGATGTACGGCTGGCTGTTCATGCGGCTGTCCGGCGTCGTCCTCGTCGTGCTGGTCCTCGGCCACCTGCTCATCCAGCTCGTCCTCGACGGCGGCGTCTCCAAGATCGGCTTCGCCTTCGTGGCGGGCCGCTGGGCCTCCCCGTTCTGGCAGGTCTGGGATCTGTTGATGCTCTGGCTGGCCATGCTGCACGGCGCCAACGGCCTGCGTACGGTCATCAACGACTACGCGGAGCGCGCGGACACCCGGCTGTGGCTCAAGGGCCTGCTCTACACCGCCACGGTGTTCACCATCCTGCTGGGCACGCTGGTGATCTTCACCTTCGACCCGAACATCCGCTAGGCACGGGGCTGCGAGAATCATGAAGATCCACAAGTACGACACCGTCATCGTCGGCGCCGGCGGCGCCGGAATGCGCGCGGCCATCGAGTCGACGAAGCGCAGCCGGACCGCCGTGCTGACGAAGCTCTACCCCACCCGGTCCCACACGGGCGCCGCGCAGGGCGGTATGGCCGCCGCGCTGGCGAACGTGGAGGAGGACAACTGGGAGTGGCACACCTTCGACACGATCAAGGGCGGCGACTACCTGGTCGACCAGGACGCCGCCGAGATCCTGGCGAAGGAGGCCATCGACGCGGTCCTCGACCTGGAGAAGATGGGCCTGCCGTTCAACCGGACCCCGGACGGCACCATCGACCAGCGCCGCTTCGGCGGGCACTCCCGCAACCACGGCGAGGCCCCGGTCCGCCGGTCCTGCTACGCGGCGGACCGCACCGGCCACATGATCCTTCAGACGCTCTACCAGAACTGCGTCAAGGAGGGTGTGGAGTTCTTCAACGAGTTCTACGTCCTCGACCAGCTCCTCGTGGAGGTCGACGGCGTCAAGAAGTCGGCGGGCGTCGTCGCCTACGAACTGGCGACCGGTGAGATCCACGTCTTCCAGGCGAAGGCCGTGATCTACGCGTCCGGCGGCACCGGCAAGTTCTTCAAGGTGACGTCGAACGCGCACACCCTGACCGGTGACGGCCAGGCCGCGGTCTACCGCCGTGGTCTGCCGCTGGAGGACATGGAGTTCTTCCAGTTCCACCCGACCGGCATCTGGCGCATGGGCATCCTGCTGACGGAGGGCGCCCGCGGTGAGGGCGGCATCCTCCGCAACAAGGACGGCGAGCGCTTCATGGAGAAGTACGCGCCGGTCATGAAGGACCTCGCGTCCCGTGACGTCGTCTCCCGCTCCATCTACACGGAGATCCGTGAGGGCCGCGGCTGCGGTCCCGAGGGCGACCACGTCTACCTCGACCTCACGCACCTCCCGCCGGAGCAGCTGGACGCCAAGCTCCCGGACATCACGGAGTTCGCGCGTACGTACCTGGGCATCGAGCCGTACACGGACCCGATCCCGATCCAGCCCACCGCGCACTACGCCATGGGCGGCATCCCGACGAACGTCGAGGGTGAGGTCCTGGCGGACAACACCACGGTCGTCCCGGGCCTGTACGCGGCCGGCGAGGTCGCGTGCGTCTCGGTGCACGGCGCCAACCGCCTGGGCACGAACTCGCTGCTCGACATCAACGTCTTCGGGCGTCGTGCGGGCATCGCCGCGGCGGAGTACTCGGCCACGGTCGGGCACGTCGAGCTGCCCGAGGACCCGGCCTCGCTGGTCGTGGGCCAGATCGAGCGGCTGCGGGCGTCCACGGGCAGCGAGCGCGTGGCGGACATCCGCCGCGAGCTGCAGGAGTGCATGGACGCCAACGTCATGGTGTTCCGCACCGAGCAGACGATCAAGACGGCCGTCGAGAAGATCGCCGAGCTGCGCGAGCGCTACCTGAACGTGTCCGTCCAGGACAAGGGCAAGCGGTTCAACACCGACCTCCTCGAAGCCGTCGAGCTGGGCAACCTGCTCGACCTCGCCGAGGTCATGGCCGTGTCCGCGCTCGCCCGCAAGGAGTCCCGCGGCGGTCACTACCGCGAGGACTACCCCAACCGCGACGACGTCAACTTCATGCGCCACACCATGGCGTACCGCGAGGTCGGCGACGACGGCACCGAGTCGATCCGTCTCGACTACAAGCCGGTCGTCCAGACCCGCTACCAGCCGATGGAGCGTAAGTACTGATGGCAACCCCCACCCTGGACAAGACGGACGAGGCCGGCACGCCCGAGCCCGGCTTCGCCGACTCTCCCTACATCACGGCCACGTTCCGCATCCGCCGCTTCAACCCCGAGAACTCGGCGGAAGCGGTCTGGGAAGACTTCCAGCTGGAGATCGACCCCAAGGAGCGTGTCCTCGACGCGCTGCACAAGATCAAGTGGGATCTGGACGGCACGCTGACGTTCCGCCGGTCCTGCGCGCACGGCATCTGCGGCTCGGACGCCATGCGGATCAACGGCAAGAACCGTCTCGCCTGCAAGACCCTGATCAAGGACATCAACCCGGCCAAGCCCATCACGGTCGAGCCCATCAAGGGCCTCACCGTGCTGAAGGACCTGGTCGTGGACATGGAGCCGTTCTTCCAGGCGTACCGCGACGTGATGCCGTTCCTCGTCACCAAGGAGACGAACGAGCCCACGCGCGAGCGGCTGCAGACGGCGGAGGACCGGGAGCGCTTCGACGACACGACGAAGTGCATCCTGTGCGCCGCGTGCACGTCCTCGTGCCCGGTGTTCTGGAACGACGGCCAGTACTTCGGTCCGGCCGCCATCGTGAACGCCCACCGCTTCATCTTCGACTCGCGTGACGACGCCGGAGAGCAGCGTCTGGAGATCCTCAACGACAAGGACGGCGTGTGGCGTTGCCGCACGACGTTCAACTGCACGGACGCCTGCCCGCGCGGTATCGAGGTCACGAAGGCGATCCAGGAAGTGAAGCGGGCACTGATCACGCGCCGCTTCTGATCTTTTCCGGTCCGCCGGTACGCATGCGAGAGGGGCCCCACTCCCGCCGGAGTGGGGCCCCTCTCGCGTCACACGTACGGAGATCAGCCGCGCAGCACGCGGCCCTCCTTGTCCGTGCGGTCGTTGCTGGTGAGGAACAGGATGCCGTCGATCAGCGCCCAGAAGCCCAGACCACCGCAGGTGAGGAGCTGCGCGACACCCACGCCGACGGAGCCGACGTAGAAGCGGCCGATGCCGAGCGTGCCGAGGAAGATCTGCAGGATGCCCGCGACGATCTTCGACTTGTCGGAGTAGGGGCGGCCCTGCGGGTCGACGCCGTACGGGGCGCCGGGGGTGGGGACGGTCATGAGACGTGCTCCTGGATGACTGAATGAAACCGGAGCAGGCCCGCCCCGGGGAACTCCAGGAGGGACCCGTGGCAGATGCCTGCCGAAGGTCGCGTCAGCGTCACCGCGCACACGTGAGCGTGTACACGTCGTCCCCCCTGTGACGTGTGAGCGTACGGAGGAGCATGGGGCCAGCGGGAGAGCGAACGGCCTATTGTTCCCATCCCGTGATCAAGTTATGTCAAAATTCAGCCACGAATATTGCGGACAACCGTCCAGGTGACTGCTACAGCGAGCACCAACACCTGCACCCGCGAGCTCAGTCGGGGCCGCCAGCGCCGTCCGCGCAGCCCTTCCACGATCCAGCGCGCCAACAACGCGAGGGCGAGGGGCGAGGCGAGCAGCAGCACTCTGTTGTCCAGCCAGGCCGCCGTGAACTGACCATGCATCAGGTCGTACACCATCCGTGTGCCGCCGCAGGCCGGACAGAGCAGGCCGGTGAAGAACCGGAAGGGGCAGGCGGGCAGGAGGTGACCGGACTCGTGCGGATCGGTGCCGTACAGATAGCCCGCGCCGGCGGCCCCGGCGACGAGCACCGCGAGGGGTGCTGCCGCCGGATGCCGCAGAACGTCCGCGCGCGGTAGGCGCACGGGGCCCGTCTCAGCCACGCAGCGGTCGGCCCTGGGCGTCGGTGGCGTTGTGCCCCGTCAGCAGCATGATCCCGTCGATGAGGGCCCAGATCCCGAGCCCGCCGCAGGTGAAGAGCTGGGCGAGCCCGATACCGACGCTGCCGATGTAGAACCGCCCGACCCCGAGGCTGCCGAGGCAGAGCTGCAGAACACCCGCGATGATCTTCGACTTGTCGGAGTACGGGCGCCCGTAGGGGTCGTAGCCGTACGGGGCGTTGGGGTCGCCGGTGAAGGTCCCGGGAGGGTACGCGCCGGCCGGGGCGTACCCGCCGGGGGGCGGATACCCCGGCCCCTGCTGATACCCGGACTGCGGAGGCCCGTACGCCTGCCCGGGCTGACCGGGCTGCCCCGGCTGACCGCCCGGCTGCCCGGCCGCGTACGGGTTGGCGTCGCTGGGCGGGACGGCGCCCGGGTTCGGATACCCATACCCGGGAGGCGTCTCCCCGGAGTTCGGATAGCCGTAGCCGGGCGGCTGGTTGGGGGGCTGCTGCGGCTGAGACGGCTGCTCGCTCACGGTGACTGCTCCTGGGGACGGTGATGATGGCGTATGAAAAGAATCAGGTCAGGACATCTTGCCGGAGAGGACCCACAACAGAGAAGCCGGTTCGCCTCAACGGCAAGTCCTGATCTCAGTCGCGACAGAAAGGACCGCACAAGAACGACGTGCGGCACTGCCCGGGGAAGCTTCGTCGAGCAGTCGAGACGGCGGACACGAACGCTGTGTGAGGTGCTCGTGGGCCCCGGACGTGCCGCGTGCCCCGGACTCCGTCCGGGCTGAGCTTCCTCACCTCGACAGCACACTGCCGAGGGCCCCTGCACGTGCGGGGCTTCGCGGGTAGGGCCTTCATCGCGTACATGCTGTGCCGGACGTGGAGTTGGCGACATACTCGACGCACCGATTTCGGGGGCGACAGTATGCATCGACCAACACGGGGCGGCAGCTTCCGGAGCTTGCAGATGAGAGGCGTTCACTCGCGCCTGAGTTACGGCCGTGACCCGGCGGGCCGCCCGGACGAGCACGAGTACCTGCACGTCTGCCGGAACGTGCACTGCTCGGCACCCACCCAATTGGGGGGCTCGTCAGCGCCCCTTCACCAGTGCTGTCAGTCCGGCCTGCTGAGCCGCCCGGTTACCGATGGGTGGTTCTCGCCCATCAGAGGGCAGGATCACGACATCTGGGCATGTCCACGCTGCGAAACCCCTCCCCATAGGAGTGTCGACCCTCCGCAACACGTCGTTTGCGGCCATGGCTTCCTGCGCTTCGCCATAGCCCGCACGCAGCAGTAAAGGGAGCTTGCTGAATGCTGAACGGACTACTCTCCGCAGGAAGCAAGGTCCTTGGAGGCGCGCGATTCAGCTTGATCAGCGTGATGCCCAACTTCCTGGTCATCACGGTGATCGCGGTCCTGGTCCGAGCGCACCTGTACGATCCGGACGCCCCTGCGGACTTCTCCGCGGTGATGCCGTCGAAGGATGACGCCTTCGGTGTAGCGCTCTTCCTTTTCCTCGCCTTTCTGGGCGGAGTGATCCTCCGACCGTTCGAGGCGGCTGTCGTCCAACTTTTAGAGGGATATTGGGAGACTCCTTCACCCCTGGCGCCCCTGTACGGGACAGCGGTGGAGCGGCACAGACGGCGCCGGAACCGCGCAATCCTGGACGTGGCCCATGGCAGCGCGCCCGATGCCACCTTTCCTCCCCTGCCGTCTCTGCGTCCACTCAGCGAGCTTGCCGTCCAGGACCGGACCGACGCCAGAAGATCCCGTGCGGTCGCCAGATCCCGGCGAATCCGACGCGGCTACCCCATGGAAACGCGAGCCCTTGCGAATCTGATCAGCAGAGATCCCGATGGAGAGCTGATGCCTACTCTGCTCGGAAATGCTCTCAGGCGTGGTGAGCGGCTTTCGGGTGACCGCTACGGTCTGGACATGCCGACCATCGGGCCACGGCTCTACCCGTTCACGTCCCCTCGGCTGCAGAGCGCCGTCAACCAGCAGATGGACCTCATCTCGGCCACGGCGTCCTTATGCGTAACGCTACTCGTGACAACTGTCGCGATGCTGCCGCTCGTTGTGCGGCTCGACCTCTGGTCACTACTCCCCCTGGCACCCGCCAGCATGGCCCTTCTGGCGTACAGAGGAGCTGTCGCGGCGGCCATCTACCACGGCACTCTGCTCAGCACGGTCTTCGACTTGCACCGCTTCGACCTGATCAGGGCTTTCCATTACGAGCTTCCGACAGACACCAACGAGTTTGTAGATCTGAACCGCAGGATTTCCACATTCCTCGCCGCCGACAACCAGCAACGGCTCGACAATAGTTTCGAGTTGCAACATGACCCGATGACCCATCCGTCGGACGACCAGGACGTCCTACAGCGAACTGATCGCGACGGATCCGCCCAGACCTAGCACGTTCAGAACGAGCCGGTGCGGATAGCGAGGTCTCCCCTCACTCAGGTACTCGGCAATATTCGGATACACCACGATACGGTCCGCGAAGTGTACGGCCGGTGAGCTCTCCACATTGCCCTTCACTACCGCACAGTATGGCCCGACGACGAGTTCGACCCGGCCGAAGAGCACAGTTATGTCCACCTCGATCGCGCGGGCCGGGTCATTGATCGCCGTGACACCCATGAACTGCGCACCGGACAGATCGATCACGGCGTTCCCGAAGTACGAGCTCACCGTCAAGCTCTGCAAGGGAACCGTCGTGGTGACAACGCGTCGGTCAACCGGAACCAGCACGCTTCGGTACCGGCGCAGCGGATGTTCTTCCCCAGGACGACGCGATTCGGTTCGAACGCCCAGAGAGAGCGCCATTCCGAGGGCGATGACAACGAGCGGCCATACTCGGTCGGCCGACGACTCGTCGAAGGCACCCGCGTTGTAAGCGGCCCACAGCCCGCCCCCCGCAAGGAGAAGGACGGGCCCGACCAGCAACCCTCTGGGCACGGCTGCCCGCAGAATCAGCAGAAGCCCCACCACAGCAAGGCCGTACGGCAGCGCCGACAGCGCCCACTGCCCGCCCGACCGGACGGCCGACCCTCCACCCAGCAGCCAGACCGTGCCGACGACAACCGCCAGCAGCCCGAGGGCAATTCGCGCACGGACCACCGGCTTCGCCTCCCCCAATCAGCCTGAAGAGTACTGAAGCCTCCGCAACAGGTCCCATCGAGGGCAGGGGCGGTTGGAAGCATTACCTCGCCGAACCCACGCCTACAGGGCAAAGTCCGGGCTCGGAGCGCGCCATTCCGCCCACACCTCCTTGCCGCCGCCGTCACGCCGCCCGTTGATCACGAGGTGATGACCCCAGTCGTCGGCACACGCCCGTGTGAGCCAGAGCCCGCGCCCGGACTCGTCGTCGGGCCCGGCCCCCGGCGGACGCGGTGGAGGATACGGACTGCTGTCCCACACGCTGAGCCGCAGCCGCCCGTCGGTCCGCGTGAGCCGCACGGCTACGGAATCCCGCGTACAGGAGAGGGAGTTGGTGACCAGCTCCGACGCGACGAGTTGGGCATTGTCAAGGACGCCGGAACTCACCTGATACCGGGTGAGCACGGCCCGCACGTGGGCCCGGACGATGCCCGGCCCGAGCAGCGAGTTGGGAATCCGTAGCGCGTACTCCCAGTCGCCGTCGAGGGGCGAGTCGGCGAGGTGATGCAGGGCGAGTTCGGTCACGTCCGTAACTCCTTGGTGCGATACAGGGGTTGATGGATGCAGTCAGGTGACGCGGGCGGTGGCTCTGTCGCTGGTGCGGTGCACTTCCGGGGCTCCTGCACCACGTTGAGTGACTGACCGCACACTGAAAGTAGAGCACGTGGTTGCAATACTGCTACCGAACACGGCAACTTATTGGAGTGAAGCCGCGATGCCACCAAGGCCTTCAGCCACCGTTAGGCAGCAGCGCCTAGGCGCTGAAATGCGCAAACTCCGTGAGCGCGCGGGCCTCAACTCCCGTGAGGCGGGACAGAAACTGGGCATCGATCCGGCCCGTATCAGCAACATCGAGTCCGGACGGTTCGGTGTCAGCGCCGATCGTGTTCGAGCATTCGCCCACGGGTACGAATGCTGCGATGAGTCCTACATCGACGCGCTCGCGGCCATGACGGCCGGGCGCTCCCGCAACTGGTGGGACGACTACAGGGATCTCCTCCCTCCGGTCCTGCTGGACCTCTCGGAGATGGAAGAGCACGCGAAGGCACTGCGTACGGTTCAGTTCACGCATCTGCCCGGCCTGCTTCAGACCGCGGACTACGCACGCCTGGTCTTTCAGCAGAACGTGCCCAGCCTGCCGCCTCCGAAGATCGAGCACCGGCTGTCCCACCGGATCAAGCGCCAGGGGATTCTCTACGGCGACAGCCCGACGCAGTACGCCGGGATCATCCACGAGGCGGCTCTGCGTATGCGATTCGGAGGCCCCAACGTCATGCGCGACCAGTTGGCGCACATTGCGCAGATGAGCGAGCGCGAGAACGTGACCGTCCTCGTGCTCCCCTTCTCGGCCGGAATCTTCCCCGGCGCGGGCCAGACCGTGGTCATCGCCCACGGTCCGCACCCACAGTTGGACACCGTGCAGTTGGACACGGAACACGGCTCGGAGTTCCTGCACGCGGAGGCCCAGTTGGAGAAGTACCGAACAATCATGGGCCGCATGGAGCAGCTGTCACTCACTGCCCCGGAATCGCGCGACTTCATCCACGGACTGATCGCAGATCTACAAAAGGACCCGTCATGACCGAACTGCGCTGGCAGAAGTCCTCATTCAGCAGCGAGGCCAGCAACTGCCTGGAACTGGCCACCACCCCCGACGGCGAACTCCGCCTCCGCGAGTCCGACGACCCGACGACCACGCTCGCCCTCGGCTCCGCAGGCCTCCACTCACTGCTGGTCGCCGTCCGCCAGGGGATAACCGGCCGCTCGTAGGCGCAGGCGCTCCGGACCACCCACGTCCGTAGCTCTTGAGGCAGCCTCCTCCCGACAACTGATCCGCGAGATCATCAGCGTCCTTTGAAAGGCCACAAGTGCCCTGTTTTCACTGGCAGAAGTCGTCCTTCAGCAGTGAGGGAAACAACTGCCTGGAACTCGCCATCGCGCCCGACGGAACCCTCCGCCTCCGCGAATCCGACCACCCCGCAACCGCGATCGCCGTCCCCCGTGCGGGCCTCCACTCACTGCTGGCCACGGTCCGCCACGGAAAACCCGGCCGCCCCCGCCCTTGAAGCCGTTCGCGTAGTCGGCAGCGCCCCTCCAGACGCGTGGTCGCCGCGGTATTCGCACGTCACAGCCCCAAAAAAGCTTTACGTGCTGCCCGCGGAATGATCAGCTGTGGCGTCACGAACGGAGTGGCCTCTGGGGAGGGGCCGGGGGATGGGAGATCGCCGAGTGAGTACCAGCGTCGGGACCAGCGGGCAGGCCGGAGAGACAACGCAGCCGTGCCCGCAGTGCGGGGCCGGGATTCGGGTGGACGGGCGGTTCACCACCTGGTGTGCCGGGTGCGACTGGAACGTGGATCCGGAGCGGCCCGGTGAGGAGCCGGGGCGGCTGGAGAGACGGCGGCGAAGACTCGCCCGCCGTCACGGCGAGCGCCTGGCCGCCGAAGTGGCCGCCGGAGAGACGCTGCGCCCGCGACGCGACGCCGCCGGCCTCGCGGCCTACCTGATCGCGCTCACGGTGCACGGAGTCACCGTGGCCCTGGCCGTCGGCGCGATGTGGTTTCTCGTCACCGGGTGGGGCGGCGCCGGGATGGTCCTCGGCCTGGTCCTCGCGGTGCTCACCTGGACGTTGCGGCCGCGCTTCTCCGAACTGCCCGATGATCAGCCCCTGCTGACCCGCACCGACGCGCCCGCGCTCTTCGCGCTGATCGACGAGATCGCCGTCGTCGCGGGTACCCGCGGAGTCGACACGGTCGCCATCAGCACCGAGTTGAACGCGAGCGTGACGACGTACGGGATACGCGGTCGCCGGCTGTTGACGATCGGCATGCCGCTCTGGGAGATCCTCACCCCGCAGGAGCGAATCGCCCTGCTCGGCCACGAACTCGGTCACTACAGCAACGGGGACACCCGCCACGGGCTGATCATCGGCAACGCGCTCCGCTCCCTCAGCACCTGGCGCTACTACGTCGCCCCGACGCCGAACCCGACCCTCGTGGAGGCCTTCGTCAATCTGGTCTTCTTTCTGCCCCGCGCCCTGCTCCAGGGACTGCTGATGCTGCTGGACCGGCTGACCCTGCGGGCGACACAGCGCGCCGAGTACCTCGCCGACTCGATGGCCGCGCGCGCCGGTTCCACCGACGCGGCGGCGTCGGTCATGAACCGTTTCCTCGTCCTCGACTCGGCCGAGACCATGCTGCGGCGCGAGACCAACGCCCAGCAGGTCAGCCGACGCGGCACGGCGGACCGGCAGCCCTGGCAGGGCTTGTGGGAGCGCCTCGGCGCGCACATGGACTCCGTTCCGCAGAGCGAGTACGAACGTCAGCGCCGCGCGGCGATCCTGCGGGGCCACAGCGTCGACACGACCCACCCCCCGACCCACCTGCGCCACCAGTGCCTCCTCGCCGTCCCACCCCTCCCGGCGACCGTCACGACGGACGGCGACACGGAGTCCCGAATCGCCACCGAACTGACCGCCCCGGCCACAACGACGGCCCAGCGCATCGTCAAGCACGGGCTCGGCCGCTAGTCGGGGGGCCGACCTCCTGCGGTTAGCCGCGTGCCGCGTCCCCGGAAGTGCTCCGGCGTCGGCCTACCGCCGTGAGGTCGATCTCGATGTCGAAGGGTGCCGTGGTCTTGAGGCGGTCGTGGAAGATGCCGGTAAGCCCGTAGGACTTTGTGGCGGGGTCGAGTTCGTACACGTAGCGGAGGTTCCGGTCTGTTCCGTCGGTCCAGCACGACGGTGAACTCCCGGTAGACGTCCAGATCATCCGGCGCCCGGCTCAGCAAGCCGCGCTCCAGCAGACGCATGCAGCGCGAGTGGAAGCGCGTCTGCTGGCTCCTGTGGACGAGGCTTCCGTCGATCAACTCCGTGTGCGGCGGGAGGTCAGGGATCCGGTCGAGGTCCTCCGCGATCCAGCCCTCGGGCGGCGGCGTCGGTCGGCGGAACGCACCCTCCGTGTCGGGCTCGTCTCGGATGCGGCGTCCGTCGTTGTTCCCATGCGACGGAGTCTCGCCCGCGGGATCAGCGCTCCCACCAGCAATGACCGCCGGCTCAGCCGAAAGAGTGGCCCGGCGTCGCGGCGCCACACGGGTGACTCCCCTCAGTGGCTGCCCGCCGCCTCCCCCCGCACCCCCACCCCACCACCTAATCTGACGACATGTCAGACGAAGAGTCGTACGAGCTGCTCGGATTCGACAATGTCCTTCTTCCCGTCGGCAGTCTCGACGAGGCCGTGGACTTCTACCGGCGGGCCGGGTTCACCGTCGGGTTCCGGCTCGACGAGGCCGGGATCGCCGTGCTGAAGGTCGGCAAGGAGACCCCCGGCGTGCTGCTGCGGCTGGAGGGGGAGCTGGCGCACCGGCCACCCTCCTGGGCCACTCCCCGGGTGTGGCTGGAGGTGCGGGACGCCAGAGGCATGGCCGACGCCCTCGCCGCCGCCGGCGTCCAGCCGCTCGACGCGCCCCTGTCCGTCGCCACCGGCTGGACCGTCGAGGTCGCCGACCCCTGGGGCAATGTCATCGGGTTCACCGACTACACCAAGCGGCCGGAGTTGGCCCGCACCGGCTGAGGGCGGCCACCGAGGAACCTCCTGAGCCGCACGTCACACCCGTACCGCCGAAGCTTCGCTTGAACGTGTTCAAAAACAGGTCTACATTCTCTCTCGACAGCCTTTTGAACACGTTCAAGAATGGGCGGGGAACATGGACCTCACGGTCGTTGCGTATGTCATATATCTGCTGATCAGCGTCGCGCTGACGGTCTGGGTGGCGCGGACGCTCAGCCACAACGGGCGCATCTTCCTGGCCGACGTCCTGCAGGGCAACGAGAAGCTCGCCGACGCCGTCAACCACCTCCTGGTGGTCGGCTTCTACCTGGTGAACCTCGGCTTCGTGGCGCTCTATCTCAACCAGGACGACGTGATCACCGACGCCCGCGGCGTCTTCGAGGCCCTGTCGACCAAGCTCGGCGTGGTGCTGCTGGTGCTCGGCGCGATGCACCTGGGGAACGTGTACGTGCTCAACAAGATCCGCCGCCGGGGCGTCATGGAGCGCGAGCAGCAGCCGCCCGTGCCGCCGCAGGGCTGGGTCGCGCCGACGGCCGGGGCGTGACTCCGGTGGCGACCGCCGCCGGACCGGACCGGGACGCCGCACGCGTCCCGGTCCGCGGGCTCACCGTCTTGTACGACGCCCGGTGCTCGCTCTGCGCCTTCCTGCGCGACTGGCTCGTACGGCAGCGGCAACTGGTGCCCCTGGAGCTGGTGGCCGCCGGGTCGGCACAGGCCGCACACCGCTTCCCCGGGCTCGACCACGCCGCGACCCTCGACGAGATCACCGTCATCGGCGACGCGGGCCAGGTCTACCGCGGAACCGCCGCCTGGATCGTCACCCTGTGGGCGCTCGCGGACCACCGCCCGATGGCCCACCGGCTCAGCACCCCGGCCGGGGCCCGGCTGGCCCGGGGCGCGGTGCTCGCCGCCGCCAAGTGGCGCGAGGGGCAGCGAGCCCGCCGGGAGGGGTACTGGGGCGGGCAGGAGGGGCAGTGGGGCGGGCGTACGTACGGCGCGGCCGACGGGTGGTCGTACGACCCGGCCGTCGGCTGGACCTACGATCCGCCCGCCTGCGACAGCGGCACCTGTCCGCCTCGTTAGGCTCTGTCCCGTGCCAGCAGCGAACGACAGTGCCCCCAGCCCGGACGGTCCCGCCGTGCCCGACAGCTCCGGCGGGGCCAGGGGCTCCGCGGTGCCCGACGGCCCCGGCGCCCCGCGTACGCCCGCCAAGAGCGAGCAGACCCGGGCCCTGATCCTGGAGACGGCGATGCGCCTGTTCCAGGAACGGGGTTACGAGAAGACGACGATGCGGGCCATCGCCAAGGAGGCCGGGGTCTCCGTAGGCAACGCCTACTACTACTTCGCGGGCAAGGAGCACCTGATCCAGGGCTTCTACGACCGTATGGCCGTGGAGCACCGGGCGGCCGTCCGCGAGGTCCTGGACCACGAGCGGGATCTGGAGAAGCGGATCGCCGGGGTCCTGAAGGCGTGGCTGGACGTGGCGACGCCGTACCACGAGTTCGCCGTGCAGTTCTTCAAGAACGCCGCCGATCCGGACAGCCCGCTCAGCCCGTTCTCGCCCGAGTCGGAGCACGCGCGCGTGGAGGCCATCGGCGTCTGCGGCGAGGTGCTGAGCGGTTCGAAGGCGAAGATCCCGGAGGAGCTGCGGGAGGTGCTTCCCGAGTTGTTGTGGCTCTCGCAGATGGGTCTGGTCCTGTACTGGATCTTCGACCGCACGGAGGGCCGCGAGCGCAGTTACCGCCTCGCCGAACGCGGCGCCCGCCTCACCTCGCTCGGTGTCTCGCTGGCCCGGTTCCGCGTGCTGCGGCCCCTGGTCCGCGAGGTGCACGAACTGTTCACGGACTTCCTGCCGGGGATGACGAACGCGCTGCCCGACCCCGCCAAACCCGCCAGGAAGTCCACCGCTTAGCGCCTCACGGCGCCTCGCGCGGTCAGTTCACCGCGTCCACCTCGTCCTCCGCCAGCTCTACGTCGTACACCAGCGGTTCCGCGCCGACCATCACATGGCGGGCCCGGGAGGCGTGCTCCTGGGCCGTCACGGCCAGCAGGTACGAGCCCGCGGACGGGACCGAGACGATGTACGAGCCGTCGGCCAGCGAGGTCACCCGGTCGAGCTGACGGCCGCCCTTGGAGAGCAGGGTCAGCGCGGCACCCTCCACGGGCTCCCCGTCCGGGGTGCGGACGAAGCCGTGGATCACGGTGGAACCGCCGCCGGTACCGGAACCCGTACCGGTGCCGCGGCCGGTCTCGGCGTCGGCCACGCGCGCGTGGGGCTCGGCGACGGCCTCCTCGCGGGGCTCCACCGCCAGGTGCGGCAGCCGCTTCTCCAGGCCCGCGGGCAGCCACCAGTTGGAGTTGCCCAGCAGGTGCATCGCGGCCGGCACCAGGGCCGTACGCAGGATGAACGCGTCGAGGGCGACCGCCGCCGCGAGCCCGATGCCCGCCATCGCGCCCTCCAGGTCACCGCTGAGCACGAACGCGGAGAACACGCAGATCATGATCAGGGCCGCGCAGTTGATGACCCTGCTGGTCTCGGCGAGGCCGACCCGGACCGCGCGCGCGTTGTCCCGGGTGTGCACCCACTCCTCGTGCATACGGCTCACCAGGAACACCTGGTAGTCCATCGAGAGCCCGAAGAGCAGCGACAGCATGATGACCGGCAGGAAGGCGGTGATCGGCCCCTCCTTGCCGATGCCGAGGAGTTCCGTGCCCCAGCCCCACTGGAAGATCGCGACGAGCACTCCGAAGGAGGCGGCTGCCGCGATGAGGTTCATCAGGGCCGCCGTCAGCGGCACCACCAGGGAGCGGAAGGCCACCATCAGGAGGAGGAAGCCGAGCGTGATGATCGCCACTACGAAGTAGGGCAGCCGGTCCCCCGTGACGGCCGCGAAGTCCTTGAAGACGGCGGTCACTCCGCCCACGTGCGCCTCGGTCCCGGAAGCCGGGATCACGTCGTCGCGCAGCCGGTCGATCAGCTGGTCCGTCTTCTCGGACTGCGGTGACGTGGTGGGTACGACCTGGATGACGGTGATGCCCCGCGCGGGCGGCGCGGCGGCGGCCTGGGCGACTCCGTCGGTCGAGCGAATGGTGGACACGAGCGCGTCCGTGCCGGCCTTGTCCCCGCCGTCCACGACCACCTGGAGCGGGCCGTTGAAGCCGGGCCCGAAGCCTTCGGCGAGCAGGTCGTACGCCTGCCGGGTGGTCGTGGAGTCCTGGTGGTTGCCCTGGTCGGTGGCGCCGAGCCGGATCGACAGGACGGGCAGCGCCAGGATCGTCATGACGACCAGGGCCCCGGCGGCGATCGCTCGCGGACGCTTCTGTACGAACGCGGACCAGCGGGCGGCGAGTCCGCTCGCCTCCTCCGACTCCGGTCCCTCGGCGGCGAGCCTGCGGCGCTGCTTGCGGCTGAGCACCCGCATGCCGAGCAGTCCGAGGAGCGCCGGCAGCAGGGTGATCGCGGCGAGCACGCTCAGCACGACCGTCAGCGAGGTGGCGACGACGACACCGTCCAGGAAGCGCATGTTCATCACCAGCATTCCGGCGAGCGCGATGCACACCGTGCCGCCGGCGAACAGGACCGCGCGGCCCGAGGTGTTGAGGGCCGTGACGGCGGACTCCTCGGGCTGCATGCCGCGCAGGATGCCCCGGCGGTGCCGCGTCACGATGAACAGGGCGTAGTCGATGCCGACACCCAGGCCGATCAGCGAGCCGAGCAGCGGCGCCACTTCGGGCACGTCGGTGACATGGCTGAGCAGCGAGGTCGCCATCAGGCCGGTGCCGAGGGCGGCGATCGCGACGACGAGGGGCAGCAGCATCGCGAAGAGCGAGCCGAAGGCGAGGAAGAGGACGACCGCCGCGGCCAGGATGCCGGTCGTCTCGGCGATGCCGGTGGGCGGTTCCTGGGTGCGGGTGATCGCCTGGCCGCCCAGCTCCACCTGCAGCCCGGCGCGTTCGGCGCCCTGCGCGGTGTCGACGACGTCCTCCACGAGCGCCTTCGGCACACCGTTGGCCTGCTCGGTGAAGGTGATCTGGGCGTACGCGATCCGCCCGTTCTCGCTGACCTGCGAGGCCCCCTGGGCGGCGTACGGGCTGCTGACCTCGCCGACGCCCTTCATGCGCCCGATCTCTTCGAGGGCGGGCTCGATCCGCGAGCGTACGGACGCGTCGCGCGCCGTCCCCCCGTCGACCTTCCACACCACCGTGTCGGTGTCGCCGGACCGCTCCGGGAAGGCCTTCTGCATCAGGTCGTACGCACGCGTGGAGTCCGTGTTCGGAAGGGTGAAGGTGTCCGCGTAGTTCGTGCCCGCGGCGGAACCCGCGAAGCCCAGCCCCAGCAACGCCCCCACCCACAGAATCAGGACCACCAGCCGGTGCCGATAGCACCACCGTGCCAATGTCGTCACGCCTCAACGCCCCTTATTCATGTATCAGTTGTCGGTTGGTCCCCCAGGTCCTGGGGGACAGCATCGGGCGCGGCGCGGGGCGCTGGACATGACCTGGCCATGACTCACAAGGAACTCCAAAGGGAGAGCCGGCCCCGTTGTCGGTGCTCGCGCCGATACTGGGGGGCATGACCGTTCACGAGGGGGCGACCGTGCTGGTCGTCGAGGACGAGCCGAGCATCGCGGACGTGCTGACCATCGCCCTGCGCTACCACCGCTTCCAGGTGATGACGGCGGGGACGGTCCGCCAGGCGCTGACGCTGGCCGAGCGCACGCGCCCGGACGCGGCGCTCCTCGACGTGATGCTCCCGGACGGCGACGGCCGGGCGCTGGGCCGCGAACTGCGCGTGAAGCAGCCCGATCTGGCGCTGGTGTTCCTCACCGCCCGGGACGCGCCCACGGAGATCGTCGGCGCGCTCTCCTTCGGCGACGACTACATCACCAAGCCGTTCAACATCGACGAGGTGGTCGCCCGCATCACCGCCGTGCTGCGCCGCACCCGCACCGCCGACGTCCTGCCCGAGCGCCCGCCGCTGCGCTACGGCGACCTGGAGCTGGACGAGACGACGTACTCGGTGCACCGCGCGGGCCGCACGGTCGAGCTGACCCCGACCGAGTACGCGCTGCTGCGCTTCCTCGTGCGCAACGGCGGCCGGATCGTGCCCAAGGAGCAGTTGCTGCGGCACGTCTGGCAGTACGAGCATCCGGCGGAGTCGACGGTCGTGGAGACGTACATCAGCTATCTGCGGCGCAAGCTCGACGCGCTCGGCGCGCCGGTGATCACGACGCGGCGCGGCGTCGGCTACGGGCTCGCGTGATCCTCCGGCGCTGCCGCGGGCGCGGCATCCACTCCCTGCGCGGCAAGCTGACGGTGGCCAATGTGGCGCTGCTGGCGCTCGGCATCGTCCTGGCGACGGCGGTGAGCCTGATGGGCATGCGGTACTACCTGCTTGACCAGGTCGACTCGGAGCTGCTCAGGATGCGGGACTCCCTGGAGAGTACGCAGCTGACCGCGCGGCAGATCGACTCGCTGAGCGCGCTGGCCTTCGTGCGGGAGGGGAGGACGCCGGAGGCGCAGGGTCCGCCGGACGCGGACTCGCTGTTCGCGGTGGTCGACTCCGAGGGCCGGCCTCTCACACTCGGCACGTTCGAGCCGACCGCGAACCAGCGGGCGCTCGCCGCGGCGGTGGGCGATCCGCGCACGCTCACCGGCGACGCGGATCCGCGCGACGTGACGGTGGACGGTTCCCCGTTCCGGGTGATCGGTGCCTCGCTGTCCGACGATTCCGTGATCCTGGTCGCCGGCTCGACCGACGCGCTGCACAAGGGGATGGCCAAGGCGCTCAAGCTCGATCTGTTCTTCGGGCTGCTGCTGCTGGCGCTGCTCGCCGTGCTGACGATGCTGAGCGTGAGCCGGCGGCTGCGGCCGTTGGAGGACATGGTGGAGACGTCGTCGGCGATCGCCGAGGGGGACCTGGCGCGGCGGGTGCCGTCCAGCCATCACCCCACGCTGGAGGTCGAGCAGTTGCGGCTCGCCCTGAACGCGATGCTCCAGCAGGTCGAGGTGGCGTACCGGACGCGCGAGCGGAGTGCGGCGCAGTTGCGGCGGTTCGTCGCGGACGCCTCGCACGAACTGCGTACGCCGCTGTCGGCGATACGCGGCTATCTCCAGCTGTACGACAAGGGCATGCTGCGGGAGCCGGCCGAGCGCAAGCGGGCGTGGGACCGGATGACCGGGGAGGCCGACCGGATGGGGCGGCTGGTCGACGAACTGCTCACCCTGGCGCGCCTCGACCAGCAGCCCGAACTGCGGTTCCGCAACGTCGACCTGAGCCGGCTGGTGCGGGACGCGGCGGAGGATCTGCGGGCGCAGCAGCCGGGGCGGCCGGTGTCGGTGAGCGCCGAGGGGGCCGTCCTCGTACGGGCGGACGAGTCGGGCCTGCGGCAGGTGCTGGGCAACCTGATGGCGAACGTACGCACGCACACGCCCGCGGATGTCGCGGTCGCCCTCGCGCTGGAGCGGACCGACGGGGTGGTGCGGGTGTGCGTCGCCGACGAGGGGCCGGGGCTGGCGGAGGAGGACGCGGCGCGCATCTTCGACCGGTTCTTCCGGGCGGGTGGGGGTGCGGGGAGTGGGCTGGGGATGGCGATCGTGCAGGGGGTTGTGGTGGCGCACGGGGGTGGGGTGGCGGTTCGGACGTCGCCGGGGGCGGGATTGACGGTGACGGTCACGTTGCCCTCCGGGTTGGGTGGGGGTTGATTTTTCGGGGGCGGGGTGGGGGGATCGGTGAGTCGCAGAGGTGCGGGCCGACCGCGGTGGGCCGCGCAGTTCCCCGCGCCCTGTAGCGCGCCTGCGGCGCATCCCGGGAGGGCACGCAAGGGGCGCGGGGAACTGCGCGGCCAGCACCCACCGCCTCACAGGCCGAACGGCAGCAGGTCCAGCCCCCTAAGGCGCGCGGGGAACTGCGCAATCGGTCCGGGCCCACCGGGCCGCCCCTCAAGGGGCGCGGGGAACTGCGCGGCCGGCACCCACCGCCTCGCAGGTCGGATGGCAGCCGGGCCAGCTCCCTCAGGGGCGCGGGGAACTGCGCAGTCGGGTGGGGGTCGGCGGGGCTGGAGGGCTATCTCGGGGTGGGGGACGGGACCAGGGCCCAGACCGTTTTGCCGTGGCGGCCCCGGCTCCAGACCCCCCACGCCGTCGTCAGGCTCTCCACCAGCCGCAACCCCCGCCCCGACTCCTCCTCGTACTCCCCGACCGACCGCACCCGCGGCTGCACCGCGCTCTCGTCGGACACCTCTATGAGGCACGACCCGTCCGCGAGCGTCGTCACCGCCACCTCGAACTCCCGCTCAAGCAGCGGCGCATGCCGCACCGCGTTCGTCGCCAGCTCGGACACCAGCAGCACCACGTCCTCGAACGCCTGCTCCCCCGAACTGTGCCCCCAGTTCGACAGATGGTCCCGCACCCGGCGCCGCGCGAGCCCGACGGACGCCGGATGCCGGGGCAACCGGAAGGAGTTGCGTCTCAACACGTTTGCCCCTCACCCCGCGCACGCTTCCGTCACACCATGTTGCGTGGTGCGAGCCCGATGCGTCACTCGCGCAATTGCAACCCTGCATGAACGCGACAGCCTGCCGACGGGCCGATCCCGCCCCGGCTCCACAACCGGAACACCCCCCTGCCGTCCGGCGGATACCCGGGCGAGGCCGCCACCCCCGCGTCCGCACTGCTCAGCCCGTGATGCGCCCCCCGCCGCGGCCCACCGGCGGGCCCCCGCCCACGACGGTTCACCGGACCATGTGAAGGTTCCCGGCGGTTCGGCCACGCCCGGCGCCCCGCCGACTGTCCAAAATCAGCTGGTCGGCGCCCCGCCCCGGGCGTCCCGCGTCAGGCCTGCTTGGAAGCCAGTTCCACGACCGTGATGTCGGACGGCGCGCCCACCCGCGTCGGCGGCCCCCACGCGCCGGCGCCCCGCGACACGTACAACTGCGTGTCCCCGTAGCGCTCCAGACCGGCGAGGGTCGGATTGGCGAGGTCCGCGATGAAGTTGCCGGGCCACAACTGCCCGCCGTGGGTGTGCCCGGAGAGCTGGAGGTCCACCCCGTGGTCCACCGCGTCATGGATCTGTACGGGCTGGTGGGCGAGCAGGACACACGTCCGGGCGCGGTCCCGGTCACCGAGGGCCTTCGCGAAGTCGGGGCCCTGCCCCTCGTCCTCCCCGGCCACGTCGTTGACCCCGGCGAGATCGAAGTGGGCCAGCTCGGTCCGGGCGTTCTCCAGCGGGTTCAGCCCCAGTTCACGTACCCGCGCGACCCACTCCTCGGCCCCGGAGAAGTACTCGTGGTTCCCGGTGACGAAGAACGAACCGTGCCGTGCCCGCAGTTGCGCGAGCGGCGCGGCGGCGGGGCCGAGGTCCTTCACACTGCCGTCGACGAGGTCGCCCACGACCGCGATCAGGTCGGGCTGCGTCGAGTTGATCGTGTCGACGACCTTCTGGGCGAAGCCGCGCCCCAGCACCGGCCCGAGGTGGATGTCGCTGACGACGGCGATCCGGTACCCGTGGGCGGCCCTCGGGAGCTTGGCCAGCGGCACGGTGACCCGCTTGACCTTGGGCCCGCTCAGGACGCCGTAGGTCCCGTACCCGACGGTCCCCACGGCGGCGGACGCCGCGACCCCACCCACGACACGCGAGATGAGAAGCCGACGCGAGGGCCCGGCGGACGCGGGCGCGGGCACAGACGCAGGCGCGGGCGCAGGCGTGGACGCCGATGCAGATGCGTCCGAGGCCCGCTCGGCCTCCCCGGGCTGCGCCTCCCCGGCCGCCGACGCCCCCGCCGGGACATGCGCGGCCTCGCGCACCTCCGCCGGTTCGGTCACCGGCTCGGTCACCGGTTCTGGCGCGGACGCCGTACGCCGGTCCAGCGCCCTCCGCAGCAGCGGCCGTACCGCCTCGCCGACCAGCAGCGCCAGCAGGAGGTAGATCGACAGCGCCATCCACAGGAAGCCGGGCCAGGCCAGCACCTGCTGCAGCCAGAACGGCGCGCCCGTCCGCTCGGACGTGATCGCCGCGAACATCAGCAGCGGCCCGCCCACCAGCACGGCCGTGCCCACGCGCCGGGACACTCCGGGCCGCGCCGTCGTGTCACGCACCAGCCGACGCCACAGGTACCAGTGCAGGCCCCCGAACACGGCCAGGACCAGAACCCCGATCACGACGAACACGATGACCACGCGACGACTCTCCCGTTATGACGTATACGACGCATATGACGTTGTGCGTTACGGCGATACAGCGCTACGGCGTCCGGGCGTCACGGCGACTGCGTCCGACGCAACGCCCGGACACCGCGCAACCCGATGCCTCCGACAACCGTCCCCAAGACAAAGGAGACAACGGCGAGCGTCAGGTGCACCCAGAAGTACCCGGTCGGATCGCCCGCGTCGTCGAAGGCGAGCCCGCTGCCGTCCTTCCAGAGATTTTTGATGAAAGTGATCCAGATGACCCAGCTCCACACTCCGAAGGCGAGCAGGAACCAGGAGAGGGGACGGCTGAGCTTCATGGGTTCAGTATCGCCGTCCGCGAACGGAACCGGCGCCCGGGGTGGGTCCGGCCACGGCGCACGGCACGGTGGCGCGAAAGCTCCTGCCGGAAAGGGCCTCGGCGAGGAGGCCCCTACGACTTCCCTCGCCACGCCCTGTACGTTCTCGACCGTGCCCGCCATGAAAAAGACCGCCAAGCCCTCCTTGCTGGTCACTTCCGCCACCCTGTTGTCGTTCTCGCTCGCGCTCGCGGCGACCGCCACCGCGCCGGCCGCCGCAGCCGCGGCCGGCCGCGCGGCGGACAAGCCGAAGCCGTCCCCGTCGGCCAGTCCCTCGGCCACACCGCCGGCGGACATGTCGACCGTGGGCGGCGCCCTGCTCGCGCGGCCCGGGACCCAGGCGAACCTCGGCGCCGGCGCGCCGGTCCTCCCGAAGGATCTGAGCGCCCGCTCCTGGATCGTCGCGGACGCCGAGTCCGGCGATGTGCTGGCCTCGCACAACGCGCACTGGCGGCTGCCTCCGGCGAGCACCCTGAAGATGCTGTTCGCCGACACCGTGCTGCCGAAGTTCCCCAAGAAGCAGAAGCACAAGGTCGTCCCGTCCGACCTGGCGGGCATCGGCTCGGGCTCCAGCATGGTGGGCATAAAGGAGGACGAGACGTACACGGTCCACGACCTGTGGCTCGGCGTCTTCCTTCGCTCCGGCAACGACGCCGTGCACGTCCTGTCCGCGATGAACGGGGGCGTGGACAAGACCGTCAAGGACATGAACGCGCGCGCCGAGGAACTCCAGGCGCTCGACACGACCGTGGTCAGCCCGGACGGCTACGACGAGAAGCACCAGGTGTCGTCGGCGTACGACCTGACGCTGTTCGCCCGCTCCGGCCTGCAGAACGAGGACTTCCGGGAGTACTGCTCGACGGTCCGCGCGAAATTCCCCGGCGAGACGAAGAAGAACAAGAAGGGGAAGACCACCCGCGGGTCCTTCGAGATCCAGAACACCAACCGGCTGCTGACCGGCGACTACGGCCTCGACGCCTACCAGGGCATCGCGGGTGTGAAGAACGGCAACACCACCAACGCGGGTGCGACCTTCACCGGGGTCGCCGAGCGGGACGGCCGGGTGCTGCTCGTCACCGTCATGAACCCGGAGAAGCAGGAGCACGACGAGGTCTACAAGGAGACCGCCAAGCTCCTCGACTGGGGCTTCAAGGCCTCGGGCAAGGTCTCCCCGGTGGGCCAGCTGGTGCCGCCGAAGAGCGCGGACACGGGTGCGCAGCCGGGCGCCAACGCCTCCGGTGAGGCGGGCGGTTCGGGTGACGGCGCGGGCAAGCCGAAGACGGCGTCCGCCGCGTCGAAGACGGACGGTTCGGGCGGTGTCGGCATCGCTCTGGCGATCACCGGCGGCGTCCTCGCCCTGCTCGCCGCCGGTGTCTTCCTGATCAACCGCCGCTGGCCGCTGCCGGAGCTGATGCGTCGCCGCCGCTGAGGTGCGCGGAGCCGTCCATTCCGGTCGGCTCCGCCGTCTCCTTGTGTTCCGTCGCCGTCCAGGACGCACAGAAGAGCAGCAGCTTGGACGTGAAGTTGATCCACAGCAGCAGCGCGACGGGCACCCCGAACGCCCCGTACATGCTCTTCGCCGCGACTCCCTGGATATAGCCGCTGAGCAGCAGTTTCAGCAGCTCGAACCCGGCGGCGCCGATCAGTGCGGCGACGACGAGGCGGCGCCGCTCGGGCTGGACGCCGGGGAGCAGCGTCAGGAGGTACAGGAGCAGCAGGAAGGCGGCGAGGACGGCCACGGCGAACGCGGCCACCCGCAGCAGCACTCCGCCCCAGCCGCCCTCGTCGACGCCGAGCTGCCGGGTGGTCCAGCCCACCGCCGACGAGGCGAGGGTGGACGCGGCGAGCGTGACGAGCGCGGCGCCGCCGAGACCGACGAGTACTCCGCCGTCCACGAGCTTGCGCAGGATCGGGTTCTCCTCCTCGTCCGGCAGTTCCCAGACGGCCCGCAGGCACTCGCGCATCGAGCCGACCCAGCCGATGCCGGTGAACAGCAGCAGGGCGCCCGCGATGAGTCCGACGGTGCCGGCGTTGTCGACGAGGGCGCCGATGTCGAGTTGTTCGGCGATGCCGGGGATCTGCTCGGCGATCTTGTCCTCAAGTGTCTTCACCCCCTTCTCGTCGAGGGCCGCGGCGGCGATCGCGGCGGCCACGGTGATCAGCGGGAAGAGCGCGAGGAAGCTGATGAAAGTCATCGCCGCGGCGAGCCGCGTCCACTTCACCCGGTCCAGCCGTTCGTACGAGCGCCAGGCGTGCGTGAGCATCAGCCGTGCGACCAACGGGCCCACTACGGGGAGCTTTTTCAGCCAGTCCATGATCCGACTCTGCCCTCGCCTCGGAAAACCAATGTCCTCGTACCCCAAAAGCGCAGGACCGTAGCGAGCGCCATGCCGATTCCCGCGCCCGACACGGTGTCCGCGCGCGGGGAGGTGAACCCGAGGCCGTAGTGGCTGACGAGGATGCACAGCAGCTGCACCAGGGCTCCCGCGATGTTCACCCCGAAGAAGATCCCGTACTGGAGCAGGCTCGTGGACGTGTGCCGGTACGTACCCAGCGCGTTGCCCGCGTACGCGACCGAGCAGCCCGCCACGAAGGACAGGGCCTTGGCGGTCAGCGGGTCGAGCCCGGCCGGGCCGCGCAGCCAGAGGAAGAGGGCGAGGTCGGCGGCGTACGCGAGGAGGCCCGCGGCGGCGAAGCCGAGCAGTTCCCGGCGTCCCGGCCGGCGGGTGTGCGGCGTGGCCGCCCGGCGCACGCCTCCCGTTTCCGCGCTCTGCGCCCCGCTCACCAGTTGGCCACCGCCAGCCCGTACATGGCGAGCCACGCCACGCCGATGAGGGCGAGTGCGCGGTCGCGCAGGACCACGTCCTCCGGTTCGCCCGCGGTGCCCCGGTCGGCGAAGACCGCGTACCGCAGGACGGCGAGGATGAAGGCGACCATCGACAGCTGTCGCCAGGGCAGCACGCTGGTGTGCGGGAGGCCGCCCTCCTCCAGGGCCCACAGGCAGTAGCCGAGGACGGCGACGGAGGCGGCGAGCTGCCAGACGAAGCGCAGGTAGCCGACGGTGTACTCGGTGAGCAACGCGCGCGTGGCGCCCGCTTTCCCGGCCATCTGGACCGCTTCGGAGTAGCGCTTGGCGGACACCATGAACAGCGCGCCGAAGCCGGTGGTGATGAGGAACCAGCGCGACAGCGGGATGCCGAGCGCGAGGCCGCCGATCATGGCCCGCATCAGGAACCCGGTGGTCACCACCACGAGGTCGACGACCAGGACGTGCTTGAGGCTGACGCAGTACGCGAACTGCATCCCCAGGTAGGCGGTGAGCAGCGCGGAGGTGAGCGGCGAGCACACGAAGGCGGCCACGGTCGGCGCGACGACGGCGAGGACGATCCCCGCGGAGTAGGCGACCGGGACGGGCACCACCCCGGCGGCGACCGGCCGGTGGCGCTTGACCGGGTGGGCGCGGTCGGCGTCGGCGTCGCGGGCGTCGTTGACCAGGTAGACGCTCGCCGCGCAGGCCGTGAACAGCACGAAGACGAGGGCGACCTGGACGAGTGCGTGGCGTGAGAAGAGTTCGCCCGCGGCGGCCGGGGCGGCGACGACGAGGACGTTCTTGACCCACTGTTTGGGCCGGGCGGTCCTGATGAGCCCCTTCAGGAGGCCGCTTCTCGCCGACGCGGGCGGCTTCCCCCGTGCCGCCTCCGCGGTGACCGGGCTCCCCGTGTTCTTCGAACTCCCCAGCAGGACCGTGTCAGCCATGGTCCCGGCCTCCTGTCATCCAGCGGGCGCCCAGCCGGGCCGTCACCGCGCCGAGGGCGGCGCCCGCGGCGACGTCCGAGGGGTAGTGGACGCCGACGACCACCCGGGACACGCACATCGCGGCGGCCAGCGCGGGCACCACACGGGCGCCGAGCGCGCCGAAGGCCACGGCGGCGGCCACCGCGGACGTGGCGTGCGAGCTGGGGAAGGAGTGCCGGCCCGCGGTGCGGACCAACGGTTCGACATGGCCGGGGCGCGGACGGCGTACGAGCCGTTTCACGCCCATGCTGGCGAGGTGCGCGCCCGCGGTCAGGGCCGTGCCGCGCAGCCAGGCGCCGCGCCGCTCCCGGTCCGCGGCGGCTCCCGCGAGGCCCGCCGCGAGCCACAGCGCGCCGTGCTCGCCGGCCAGGGACAGGGTCCGCGCGGCGGCGGCGACTCGGGGGCCGGTGCCGCGTGCGTGGAGGGCCGTGAGGATCCGGTGGTCCAGGTCAGGGCGCTCGTCGTGGTGGTCCATGGGGGCCCACTGTTCACGTCGACACCGCTCCAGCTCCGGCAATATTGAGCGACATCCCATTAATCACCCATTTCGGGGAGGTAAGCGGAGGAAAGGGATGTTAGGTAACCAAAGGTGCGCTCCGCTCGATACGGTCGCTGACATGTCTACCGACACGGTTTCCGTCACGGGGTGGGGCCGCACCGCTCCCACCGCAGCCCGCCTGGTGCGCCCCCGCTCGTACGACGAGGCCGTGGCGGCCGTCCGGGACTGCGGGGCCCGCGGCGGCATCGCACGGGGCCTGGGACGGGCGTACGGGGACGCCGCACAGAACGCGGGCGGGGCCGTGTTCGACATGACGGGGCTCGACGACATCCACGCGATCGACGTGGACGGCGGGACCGTGCTGTGCGGGGCCGGGGTCTCCCTGCACCGCCTCATGGAGGTACTGCTGCCGCTGGGCTGGTTCGTGCCGGTGACCCCGGGGACCCGCTATGTCACGGTCGGCGGGGCGATCGGCGCGGACATCCACGGCAAGAACCACCATGTGTCCGGCTCGTTCGCCCGCCACGTCCTGTCCTTCGAACTGCTCACCGCCGACGGCCGGATCCGCATGGTGGACCGGGGTACGCCGCTGTTCGACGCCACGGCGGGCGGGATGGGCCTGACCGGCGTCATCCTGACGGCCACCGTACGGCTGCAGCCCGTCGAGACGTCGCTGATGTCCGTCGACACGGAACGCGCCACGGACCTGGACGACCTGATGGCCCGCCTGACGGCCACCGACCACCGCTACCGCTACTCGGTCGCCTGGATCGACCTGCTGGCCCGCGGGGCGTCCATGGGCCGCTCGGTGCTGACCCGGGGCGATCACGCCCCCCTGGAGGCGCTGGACGGCCGCACGCGCGCGCTTAGGGCCCCGTTGGAGTTCCGTCCGGGGCGGCTGCCCGGCGCGCCCTCCTTCGTCCCGGAGGGCCTGCTCGGCCGTACGACGGTCGGCCTCTTCAACGAGCTCTGGTACAGGAAGGCACCCCGCGCGCGGGTGGGCGAACTCCAGCGGATGTCCACCTTCTTCCACCCCCTCGACGGGGTGCCGCACTGGAACCGCGTCTACGGGCGGGGTGGTTTCGTGCAGTACCAGTTCGCCGTCGGCTACGGGCAGGAGGAGACCCTGCGCCGGATCGTGCACCGCATCTCGCAGCGCCGCTGCCCCTCCTTCCTCGCCGTCCTGAAGCGGTTCGGCGAGGGCGACCCGGGGTGGCTGTCCTTCCCGATGCCCGGCTGGACCCTCGCCCTCGACATCCCCGCGAACCTGCCGGGGCTCGGCGGCTTCCTCGACGAACTGGACGCGGAGGTCGCCGCGGCCGACGGCCGGGTCTACCTCGCCAAGGACTCCCGACTGCGGCCCGAGCTGCTCACCGCGATGTATCCGCGGCTCGCCGAGTTCCGGGCGCTGCGCGAGGAGCTGGACCCGCGGTCCGTCTTCACCTCCGACCTGTCCCGGCGCCTCGGACTCTGACGCCGGCCACCTGCCCTGTCGGCCCTCTTTCCTGTCGGCCCTCTCCCCGGTCGGCCCTCTCCCCATAGGAGTTCGGTTCCATGAAGGACGCCTTCGGCATCCCCCAGTCCCTCCTCGTCCTCGGCGGCACGTCCGAGATCGGGCTCGCCACCGCACGGCGGCTGATCACCCGCCGCACCCGCACGGTGTGGCTGGCGGGCCGTCCCTCGCCCGGCCTGGAGTCGGCCGCCGCCGGACTGCGCGAACTGGGCGCGGACGTCCGTACCGTCGACTTCGACGCGCTCGACCCCGACGCCCACGAGGCGGCCCTCGGCAAGGTCTTCGCCGAGGGGGACATCGACATGGTCCTGCTCGCGTTCGGCGTCCTCGGCGACCAGTCGCACGACGAGAACGAGCCCGGCGCCGCGGTACGGGTCGCGCAGACCAACTACACGGGCGCCGTGTCGGCGGGGCTGGTGTGCGCACGGGCGCTCCAGACGCAGGGCCACGGCTCCCTGGTGGTGCTCTCCTCGGTGGCGGGCGAGCGGGCCCGCCGCGCCAACTTCATCTACGGCTCCAGCAAGGCCGGCCTCGACGCGTTCACCCAGGGCCTGGGCGACGCGCTGTACGGCACGGGCGTCCACGTGATGGTCGTACGCCCCGGCTTCGTCCGCTCCAGGATGACGGAGGGCCTGGCGGAGGCCCCGCTGGCGACGACCCCCGAGGCGGTCGCCACGGCCATCGAGACGGGCCTGCGCCGCCGCTCGGAGACGGTGTGGGTGCCGGGGGCGCTGCGGGTGGTCATGTCGGCGCTGCGGCACGTCCCGCGGGGTGTGTTCCGCCGCCTGCCGCTCTAGGTCCTGTCGGCTTGGGCAGCCGTGCCGGTGGGGGTGCCCGGGTCAGCAGGCCGGGAGCGGGCCCCGGTGGACGTGCGTCGCCTGCGGGGGTACGACCGCGCCGCCGAAGACGTAGTCGCGCAGCCTGCGCCACACGCCGTCGGGCCCCTGCTCGTAGAGCGCGAAGCCGGTGCACGGCCAGTGCGCCTCGTACTCCGCCAGTTCCTCGAAGGCACGGTCCATCGCCTCGTCGTCGATGCCGTGCGCCACCGTCACATGCGGGTGGTACGGGAACTGCAGCTCGCGCGCCACGGGTCCGGAGGCGTCCCGGACCTGCTTCTGCAGCCAGGTGCAGGCCTCGGCGCCCTCGACCACCTGCACGAACACGACCGGGGACAGCGGACGGAACGTGCCCGTGCCGCTCAGCCGCATCGAGAAGGGCCGGCCGGCCGCCGCGACCTCCATGAGATGCGTCTCGATCGCGGGCAGCGCCGACCGGTCGACCTCGGTCGGCGGCAGCAGTGTGACGTGGGTGGGAATGCCGGAAGCCGCGGGGTCGCCGAAGCCCGCGCGCCGCTCCTGGAGCAGGCTGCCGTGAGGCTCCGGGACCGCGATCGACACACCGATCGTTACGGTCCCCACGTCGTCTCCTGTCGTTGTGCCGGTGTTCTGTTCCACCGTGTCTTCGTTCCGGTCGGGCGAGGGCCGCCGCCGGTTCGGCTATCGACTGTACGGCGGTGCGGGCCCGTTCCGGATGTCGTGCCGGTGTTGTCCTGGTCTCGTCCCGGCGATCAGTGCTTGGCGGGCAGGAAACCCACCCTGTCGTACGCCTGGGCCAGCGTCTCCGCCGCGACCGCGCGAGCCTTCTCCGCACCCTTGGCCAGGATCGAGTCGAGCGTCTCCGGGTCGTCCAGATACTGCTGGGTGCGCTCCCGGAAGGGCGTCACGAAGTCGACCATGACCTCCGCCAGGTCCGTCTTCAGCGCACCGTAGCCCTTGCCGGCGTACTTCTGCTCCAGTTCCGCGATACCGGTGCCGGTGAGGGTGGAGTAGATGCCCAGCAGATTGCTGATGCCCGGCTTCTCCACGGGGTCGAACCTGATCACCGTGTCCGTGTCGGTGACCGCGCTCTTCACCTTCTTCGCGGTGGCCTTCGGCTCGTCGAGGAGGTTGATGAGACCCTTCGGCGTCGACGCCGACTTGCTCATCTTGATCGCCGGGTCCTGAAGATCGAAGATCTTCGCCGTCTCCTTGAGGATGTACGGCTTCGGAACGGTGAACGTCTGCCCCAGGCGGCTGTTGAACCGCTCGGCGAGGTCGCGCGTCAGCTCGATGTGCTGGCGCTGGTCCTCGCCCACGGGGACCTCGTTGGCCTGGTACAGCAGGATGTCCGCGACCTGCAGGATCGGGTACGTGAAGAGGCCGACGGAGGCGCGGTCGGCGCCCTGCCTGGCGGACTTGTCCTTGAACTGGGTCATGCGGGAGGCCTCGCCGAAACCGGTGAGGCAGTTCATGATCCACGCGAGCTGGGCGTGCTCGGGGACATGGCTCTGGACGAACAGGGTGCAGCGCTCGGGGTCGAGCCCGGCGGCGAGCAGCTGGGCGGCGGCGAGCCGGGTGTTCGCGCGCAGGTCCGCGGGGTCCTGCGGAAGGGTGATCGCATGCAGGTCCACGACCATGTAGAAGGCGTCGTGGGACTCCTGCAGGGCCACCCACTGGCGGACGGCGCCGAGGTAGTTGCCGAGGTGGAACGAGCCTGCGGTGGGCTGGATTCCGGAGAGCACACGGGGACGGTCGAGAGCCATGCTCATCATTCTCTCAGGTGTCGGGGGCCGCTCCGGAACTGGTCGGAAACAGGTGGGATCCGATCCGTCCCCGACGGTGTAACAAAAGGGTGGGACGGGGCGAGGGTGCGGTCGCCGATGAGACGAGGAACACAGTGCGGAGCAGGGGTACAGGGGTCACCGTGATCGCCTCGGCGGCCGTGGCCGTCGGGTCCGCCGTGGCCGCCGCGTTCACCGTGGTCGTCGGGTGTGCCTTTGTCGTCGGGTTCGGGGCGGTGCCGGCGCACGCGGCGGGGCCGGGCGGCCCCGGAGGCGACTCGCCGGATCTCGCGGTCGTCGTGGCGGGGGACGGTACGGGGCGGACCACGAGCGTGCGCTCCGGCGAGCCGGACTTCGCACGACTCCGGCAGCTGCTGCGGCCGACGGCCACCGGCACGGAGAAGGTCCCGCAGGACTGGATCGAGGGCCGCCACCCCGCCGTGCGGGCCACGGTCACCTGGGGGACGACCGGAGTGGGCGGCTGGCCGGAGACGGACCGGGCGCCCGGGGGCGACATCTTCATGGGGCGCCAGGACCAGGTGTTCCTGGCCGGGGACGGCACGCCCTGGATCAGGTCCGACCCGGCCCCCGACGTGGACGACGACGACCTCCGCTGGCACCGGGCGTCCCGGACGGTCTACGACCAGGTGGAGCGTACGGCGTTGTTCGGGTCCGGACCCGTCGTGGGCGGCGGGCCCGGAACCGGGGACCGGGCGTGGTGGGCGCAGCCGGGGCTCGCGCGGGGCCTGGCGGCGGGACTCGTCCTCGGCTGCGGCGGCACGGTGCTGATACGCCGAGCGGCGGCCCGGCGCGAGCCCGGGCCGCCGCGGGAGCCACGACAGGAGCTGATCGACCTGTGAGACGGACGGCCGGGTGGCCGGGTGGCCGGGGAACTCAGCCGAGGTCGATCTCCGGGTACAGCGGGAAACCGGTCAGGAGGTCGGTCGCGCGGTGCGAGATCTCGTCCGCGACCTTCGCGTCGAGGATGTGCTGGGCCTTGGAGGGGGCGCCCTTCTTGGTGGTGCCCGCTTCCGTGGTGGTGAGGACGCGGTCGATGAGGCCCGCGATCTCGTCCATCTCGGCGGCCCCCAGACCCCGGGTGGTCAGCGCGGGCGTACCGATCCGGATGCCCGAGGTGTACCAGGCGCCGTTCGGGTCGGCGGGGATCGCGTTGCGGTTGGTGACGATGCCCGAGTCGAGCAGGGCCGACTCGGCCTGGCGGCCGGTGAGACCGTAGGAGGAAGCCACGTCGATGAGGTTGAGGTGGTTGTCCGTGCCGCCGGTGACCAGCGTGGCACCGCGCCGCATCAGGCCCTCGGCGAGGGCGCGGGCGTTGTCGACGACGGCCTGGGCGTAGTCGCGGAACTCGGGACGGCGCGCCTCGGCGAGGGCGACCGCCTTGGCGGCCATGACGTGCGGGAGCGGGCCGCCCAGGACCATCGGGCAGCCGCGGTCGACCTGGTCGGCGAGCGACGAGTCGCACAGCACCATTCCGCCGCGCGGGCCACGCAGCGACTTGTGGGTGGTCGTGGTGACGATCTGGGCGTGCGGGACCGGGTCGAAGTCCCCGGTGAGGACCTTGCCGGCGACGAGTCCCGCGAAGTGGGCCATGTCGACCATGAGCGTGGCGCCGACCTCGTCGGCGATCTCGCGCATGATCCGGAAGTTCACGAGCCGGGGGTACGCGGAGTAGCCGGCGACGATGATCATCGGCTTGAACTCGCGGGCGGTGACGCGCAGCGCCTCGTAGTCGATGAGGCCGGTGGTGGGGTCGGTGCCGTAGGAACGCTGGTCGAACATCTTGCCGGAGATGTTCGGGCGGAAGCCGTGAGTGAGGTGGCCGCCGGCGTCCAGGGACATGCCGAGCATGCGCTGGTTACCGAAGGCCCGGCGCAGCTCGGCCCAGTCGGCCTCGGAGAGGTCGTTGACGTTGCGGACGCCGGCCTTCTCCAGGGCGGGGACCTCGACACGCTGACCGAGTACGGCCCAGAAGGCGACGAGGTTGGCGTCGATGCCGGAGTGCGGCTGGGCGTAGGCGTGCTCGGCGCCGAAGAGCTCGCGGGCGTGCTCGGCGGCGAGGGCCTCGACGGTGTCCACGTTGCGGCAGCCCGCGTAGAAGCGGCGGCCGACGGTGCCTTCCGCGTACTTGTCGCTGAACCAGTTGCCCATCGCGAGGAGGGTGGCCGGGGAGGCGTAGTTCTCGGAGGCGATCAGCTTGAGCATCTCGCGCTGGTCGGCGACCTCCTGCCCGATGGCGTCGGCGATCCGGGGTTCGACGGCGCGGATCACTTCGAGGGCGCTGCGGAAGGCGGTGGACTCGGTGGAGAGGGGTGCGCGGGATTCTGACATGACGGCCTCCGGACGTGGCGTTCGGCGTTCACGGTTCGGCCCAGGCGCACGGCACACGGTTCCCGGGCCGCTCCCCGATGGTCGATCCCATCCCAGCGCGCCAGTCACGGCCCGTGGATCAGCGTACCGAAAGCGCTCCGGAGGGAGATCTCGCCGTCCACCATGTGACCCACGGCAGGGGCGGCCGGGCCGGGCCGCCCCTGCCGTGGGTCACAGGATCACGTGCGGCAGGAAGCGCGCGTACTCGTCCGTCACCAGCCCGGACGATTCGCGGATGCCGAGGCCGGCCGGCTCGTCCCCGACGACCCAGGCGCCGAGGACGACCCGGTTGCCGTCGAAGGACGGCAGGGGTGCCAGCTCCTGGTAGCAGCAGGCCTCCTCCCGGACGGCGAGGGGGACGGGGACGGGACCAGGCGCCGGTTCGTGGACGGTGACGCCGGCGCCCTCGCGGCCGAGGAGGGGCTTGGCCACGTATCCGGTGGTGGTGGCCAGTTCGCGGGGGCCGTCGAGGTAGGCCGGGAGGAGGTTCGGGTGGTC
The DNA here is from genome assembly GCF_026341275.1 of Streptomyces ortus. Taxonomy (NCBI): domain Bacteria; kingdom Bacillati; phylum Actinomycetota; class Actinomycetes; order Kitasatosporales; family Streptomycetaceae; genus Streptomyces; species Streptomyces ortus. The sequence continues at coordinate 2,610,764 of NZ_JAIFZO010000002.1, read as the reverse complement.
GGGGTACAGCTCCCAGAGGATGGCGAGGAGGGCCTTGTTGCTGAGCAGCATCTTCCAGGCGGGCTCGATCCACATCGTCGTACCCGTGCCGCCGCCGTTGTCGAGGGTGTCCAGGACGTGCGCGGCGAAGCGGTCGGTGGTGAGCCATTCCCAGGGGTAGAGCTTGAAGCAGCTGCGGATGAAGCGGAGCCGCTTGTCGACGAAACGTCCGGAGAGGCGGTCCCAGCCGATCTCCTCCATCGCGATCCAGGCGGTGTCGAGCCCGGCCTGTTCCGCGGTCTCCTTCAGGTAGCCGACCGTCATGAGGTCCTCGCCGAGTTCGTCGGCGGCGGAGTGCGCGAAGTAGAGGGGGCTGCCCGGCGGGAGGAGGGGGGCCTGCTTCCGCCAGGCCTCGACCAGCCGTTCGTGGAGGGAGTTCCACTGGTCGGCGCCGGGGAAACGTTCCTCCATCCAGAACCACTGGGGGCTCGCGGCCTCGACGAGCGAGGTCGGGGTGTCGGCGTTGTACTCCAGGAGCTTCGCCGGGCCCGTGCCGTCGTAGCGGAGGTCGAAACGCCCGTACAGAGAGGGCAGTTCGGCGCGGCGGCGCCAGGCCTCGGCGACCGTCTCCGCCACCCGCGGGTCGGTGATCCCGAGGTCGGCGAGGCGGTTCCCGGTGACGATGTACTCGGCGGCGGCCAGGCACATCGTGTGGAGTTCCCCGACGACCTCCTCCAGGGCCTCGACCTCGGGCAGGGAGAAGACGTAGTGGGCGGACTCGTCCCAGTAGGGGCGCAGGGAGTCGTCGGGGTAGCGGGTGAGGGGGTAGATGAGGCCCTGGTCCTCGACTGTCCGCTGCCAGCCGGGGCGGGGTTGCATGGTTCGGCGTTCCACAGTGGTGTGTCCGTAGTCCGTCAGCGCGTCGGTGCGTCGGTGCGTCAGCGTTCGATACGTCAGTACATCGGGCCGTCAGTACATCGGGCCGTCAGTACAACGGCCCGTCGGTACGTCGGTCCGTCAGGGCGGTCCGTCAGGGCGGTCCGTCAGGGCGGTCCGCGTCGCGGTCAGCCGCCGCCGCTGCCGGAGTCCGAGCAGCCGAAGCCGCCCCGGTCGACGGCCTCGCTGCGGCTGAAGGTGCCGTCCTCGGCACGGCCGCCAGAGACGTCGGCGTCGTAGTACCAGGCGGCGTCGGTCCCGCCGCTCCTGCCGGTGCCGCCCGTCCCGCGCTTCTTGCCCGCCGACGAGGAGCCGGACGCGCAGTTCTTGTCGGCGACGACCTTGTAGCCGCCCGTGTAGTCGTAGCTGTCGCGGTCCACACAGCGGCGGTCGGGATCGGACCCGCAGGAGGTGAGGGCCGTCGCCAGGACGCCCATGCCACCGAGTACGACCGTGCTGGACCGAAGTCTTCTGCGCTGCTCTGCCATGTCTCTCCCCCGTCCGGCCCGTCCGGCGGGCCCGTCAGTCACAGCGTAAAGATCACGTGCCCTGCTTGTACAAGCGGCTACCCCAACTCTCGCTCCCCTAAAGTCACTTTGTGCTCTTTGGAATGCTGTGGGCACTAGGGGGTGTGTTTCGGGACGGCGACGGTGCTGCAGGCGGTCGCCGCGCGGGCGGCCGGGCCGGGCACCGGGACCGCTGCCGCGGCTTCCCGTGTGGACGCCGCTCTGTTCCTGCGGGCCGTCCGTCAGTGGCGGTATGGAGTGACGAGGGGACGGGGTGACGGGGTGACGGGGGGACGGCGGAACCGAGGGGTCCGGCCGGTCTAGGGCAGCGCCGCGCACAGTGTTTCCAGTGCTCCCGGCCAGCCGCTGTCCGACGGGGTTCCGTAGCCGACCACCAGGGCGTCCGTCGGGGGGAGCGTGGCCGCCGGGTGGCGGTAACGGGTCAGGCCGTGGGCGGCCAGGCCGTGCCAGGCCGCCGCGCGGACCACCGACTGCTCGGTGCCGGGCGGGAGCCGCAGCACGGCGTGGAAGCCGGCCGCGATACCGGTGGCCGTGACCGACGGGGCGCGGGCCGCCAGGGCCGTCACGAGCTGGTCGCGGCGGCGCCGGTAACGGAGGCGGGAGGCACGCACATGACGGTCGTACGCGCCCGAGGTGATGAACTCCGCCAGGGTCAGCTGGTCCAGGACCCCGCACGACCAGTCCGCGCCGCCCTTCGCCGCCATGACCTCGGGCGCCACGTCCGGCGGCAGGACCAGCCAGCCGAGGCGCAGGCCGGGCGCGAGCGCCTTGCTGGCGGTGCCGAAGTACACCACGCGGTCCGGGTCGAGGCCCTGGAGCGCGCCCACGGGCTGGCGGTCGTAACGGAACTCGCCGTCGTAGTCGTCCTCCAGGATCAGCCCGCCCGTACGCCGCGCCCAGTCGACGACGGCGGCTCGGCGCTCGGGGCGCAGCGGCACGCCCATGGGGAACTGGTGGGCGGGCGTGAGCAGCACCCCGCCCAGGGTGCCGCCGCCGGCGCGTGCACCGCTCCCACGCCCGCGTTCGGCCAGGTCGTCCGTCCGCGTGCCCAGTTCGTCGAACGGCAGCGGCACCGATTCCAGCCCCGCTCGCTCGATCAGGTCCCAGTGCACGTCGAGGCCGTACGACTCCACCGCGAGCGTCCGCGCGCCCCGCCGCCGCAGCACCTCCCCGAGCAGGATCAGCCCGTGGACGAAACCCGAGCAGATGAGGATGTGCTCGGGGTCGGCGCGTACGCCACGGGCTCGGGCGAGGTAGCCGGCGAGGGCGGTGCGCAGTTCGACACGGCCGCGCGGATCCCCGTAGCCGAGGGCGTCGTTCGGTGCCGCGGTGAGGGCCCGGCGGTAGGCCTTGAGCCACTCCCCGCGCGGGAAGGAGGCGAGGTCAGGGGTGCCGGGGACCAGGTCGTACGCGGGCCCCCGGGGTGACCGGGGCCTGCGCGTCGGCGAGGCCGGGACCGGTACGTCCCGCTGCGCCACCCGCGTGCCCGAGCCCTGGCGTGCGGTGAGCCAGCCCTCGGCGACGAGGTCCGCGTACGCGTCGGCGACCGTGTTGCGGGCGATGCCGAGGTCGGCGGCGAGGGAGCGGGAGGACGGCAGCCGGACGCCCGGTGCGAGCCGTCCGCCGCGCACCGCCTCCCGCAGCGCGTCCGTGAGGCCTCTGCGCAGGCCGGAGCCGGTACGCGCCACGTCGACATGCAGATCCACTCCGAAAGTGGCCCAAGATCCAGCCATGGAAATGGACCATACTCGTGGGCTGGTTCGCTCGTAGGGTCGACAGCATGACGACGACGGAGAACGACACCGCGAAGGACACCTCGTACGCCTCCGAGGACACCCCCCGACTGCAGTGGGCGAAGTTCGCCCCCGAGGTCTACAAGGCGATGGTCCGGCTGGACGCGGCGGCGCGGCGGGGTGTCGACCCTGTGCTGCTGGAGCTGGTGAAGATCCGCACCTCGCAGCTGAACCACTGTGCGTTCTGCCTCGACATGCATACGAAGGACGCGTTCGCGGCGGGTGAGAGCGTCGAGCGGATCGTGCAGCTCAACGCGTGGGAGGAGTCGCGGCACTTCTACACGGAGAAGGAGTTGGCGGCGCTCGCGCTGACCGAGGCCGTGACGGTGCTGACGGACGGCTTCGTCCCGGACGAGGTGTTCGAGACCGCCGCGCGGCACTTCGACGAGGCCGAACTGTCCCAGTTGCTCGCCTCGATCACGGTGATCAACGCGTGGAATCGGTTCGGCGTGAGCTGTCGCCTTGTGCCGGGGCACTATACGGCGGGGCAGCACGCGTGACGGTGGGGTCGGTGGGGGTGTGATCGGCTGGGGCGCGGGGGCTTTTGCGCAGTTCCCCGCGCCCCTGGGTGGGGTGGAGTTCGGGTCGGGAGGAGGTGTTACTGGGGTAGCCATTTCCTCCATGTTTGCTCATGCGAGCTCATCCACCTCTTTGCCGCTTCCTCCGGGGAGAGTTTTTGGTCCGCTATCAGGAGGGAGACCTCGTTCTGGTCCTCCGTTGTCCACTTGAACTTCTTCAGGAACGCGGCGGCCCTGCCGCCGGACTTCGCGAAGTCCGCGTTGAGGTACTTGCGGAGCGGCGTGTGCGGGTACGCGCAGGCGACCGCCTCCGGATCCGCGTCGCAGCCCTCCTCGTACGCGGGCAGCTTCACCTCCGTCATCGGCACCTTCTCGAAGAGCCACTGCGGCGAGTACCAGTACGTGAGAAACGGCTTCTTCTCCTTGGCGAACTGCCGCATCTGCGTGATCTGCGCCGCCTCCGAACCGGCGAACACCACCTGGAAGTCGAGGTCCAGGTTCTTCACCAGCGCCTTGTCGTTCGTGACGTAGGACGGTGAGCCGTCGAGCAACTGCCCCTTGCCGCCGCTCTCGGCGGTGCGCAACCGGTCCGCGTACTTGTTCAGGTTCTTCCAGTTCGTCACGTCGGGGTGCTGCTTCGCGAAGTACGTCGGTACGAACCAGCCGATGTGCCCGGTGACCCCGAGACCGCCGCCGTCGACGATGGTCTTCTTGTCCTCGACGTACCGCTGTTGCTGCTCGGGGTGCCCCCAGTCCTCCAGGATCGCGTCGACCCTGCCCTGGCTGAGCGCGTCCCACGCGGGCACCTCGTCGACCTGGACGGTGTCGACGCGATAGCCCAGTTCGTGCTCCAGCACGTACTGCGCGACGGCCACGTTGGCCTGCGCCCCGACCCAGGACTGCGTGGAGAGGGTCACGGTCCTCGCACCCTGCGCGTTGGCGAAGGGCGAGGACTGCTTGGTCATGTCGGCGGCTCCGCAGCCGGTCGACAGCACCAGCAAGGAGCAGCCGATCGCGAGCGCGCCCCTTGTCCGTGTCACACGCGTACGCATCTCAGGCTCCCTTCTTCGTACGGCCACGCGTCGGTTGCGTGACCCGGTCGAGCATCAGGCCGAGGCAGACGATCGCCGCGCCGGCCACGAGCCCCGTGGCCAGGTCGCCCTGGGCGAGGCCGAACACGACGTCGTAACCGAGCGCTCCACCGCCGACCAGACCGCCGATGATGACGACGGCGAGGACGAGGACGACGCCCTGGTTCACGGCGAGCAGCAGCGCGGGGCGGGCCAGCGGCAGCTGCACCTGGCGCAGTTGCTGCCAGCCGGTCGCGCCCATGGAACGCGAGGACTCCATGGCCGCCGGGTCCACGTGGCGCAGCCCCTGCGTGGTGATGCGGACGACGGCGGGCAGCGCGTAGACGACCGCGGCGGCGACCGCGGGGGCCCGGCCGACGCCGAAGAGCGCCACGACGGGTATGAGGTAGACGAACTGCGGCATCGTCTGGAAGACGTCCAGGACGGGGCGCAGGAGGCGTTCGCAGCGCTCGCTCCTGGCCGCCGCGACGGCGGTCCCGAAGCCGAGGACGAGGGTGACCGCGACCGCCGCGAGGACCTGCGACAGCGTGTCGAGGGACGGCTGCCACACGCCGAGCACCCCGATCGCGGCCATCGCGAGGACGGCGGTCAGCGCGGTGCGCCAGGTGCCGATCAGCCAGGCGAGCGCGGCGACGGTCAGCAGGACCGCCCACCAGGGCAGCCACTGCAGGCCGTCGCGGACCGGGTTCAGGACGCCGGTGGTGAAGTGCGCCGCCCAGTCGGCGGTGCCGCCGACGTAGGGGACGCCGGAGTAGAGGTGGTCCGTCATCCAGTCGACCGCGCGGTTCACCGGTTCGGCGATGTGCACGATCCAGGTCTCGGGCCAGTCGAGCCGGCCGGCCAGACGTGCGGCGACCGCGACGGCCAGTGCGGTGACGGCGGCCAGGACCCAGCCGGGCCAACCCTTCCAGCCGGTCCAACGGGAGCCGCCCCCTTCGCGCCCCTCCCCCGCCGAGCCCGCCGAGCCCGCCGCCGCCGTCACCCGGTCCAGGACGATCGCGAGCAGCACGATCGGGATGCCCGCGGCGAGCGCGGCGCCCACGTCGACCGAGGCCAGTGCCTGGTAGACGCGGTCACCGAGGCCGCCCGCGCCGATGACAGACGCGATGACGGCCATCGACAGGGCCATCATGATGGTCTGGTTGAGGCCCAGCAGGAGTTCCTTGCGGGCGAGCGGCAGCCGGGCCGTGAACAGCCGCTGCCGCGCGGTGGTACCCAGGGACTCGACGGCCTCCATCACCCCGGCGTCGGCGCCGCGCAGCCCCAGCGCGGTGAGGCGGGCCATGGGCGGGGCCGCGTACACGACGGTGGCGAGCACCGCGGCCGGGACACCGATGCCGAAGACGAGGACGACCGGCAGGAGGTAGGCGAAGGCCGGGAGCACCTGCATGGTGTCGAGGACGGGTCGCAGTGCGCGGTACGTACGGTCGGAGAGCCCGGCGGCGAGGCCGAGCAGCGCGCCCAGGGCGACGGACACGAGGACCGCGATCACCATGAGCGCGAGGGTCTGCATGGTGGGCACCCACATACCGAGCAGCCCGCAGGTCAGGACCGCGGCGGCCGTGCCGAGCGCGAGCCGCGTCCCGGCCACCCGCCAGGCGACCAGGGCCGCCGCCGCTGTGACGCCCGCCCAGCCCGCGGCCAGCAGGACGAGGTAGACGGCGCGGACGGACAGGACGACCGCGTTCGACACGTGTCCGAAGAAGTGGAGGAACAGCGGGTGGCTGTCGCGGTTGTCGATGATCCAGGTGCTGGCCCGGCCGAGGGGTTCGGTGAGGTCGACCGTGAGGGCGGCCGGCCAACTGCCGCTCGCCCAGCGGGCGTCGGCCAGCGGGACGAGGACGGCCGCGACGACGGCGAGCAGGACGAGCTTGCCGACGGCCGGGCGCCTGAGGAAGCCGAGGAGGCCGGGCAGGCCCGTACGGGAAGCGGGAGCGGTGGCAGTGGCCATCAGGCCACCCCCTCGCGAGCCGACCCTGCGGACTCCGCGGACCCTGCGGACTCCGCGGACTCGGCGGACCCGGCGGACCCTGTAGGCCCCGCAGACCCGGCCGATCCCGCGGACCGGGTGGTCGTCCCCGCCACCACCTCCAGCAGCGCGTCCGAGTCCACCACTCCGAGGCAGCGTCCCTGGTCCACCACGCGGGCGGTCTGTCCCGAGCGCGCGACCGCCTCGATGGCCTGCGAGACCGTGGCCTCCGGCGACAGCGCCGGACCCTCCCCGGCCTCCTGCGCCGACGCGGCCCGCATGGCCCTGCGGACCGTCATGACCTGCTCGCGCGGCACGTCCCGGACGAACTCGCGTACATAGTCGTCGGCGGGCGAGCCCACGATCTCCTCGGGCGTGCCCAGCTGGACGATGCGGCCGTCGCGCATGAGGGCGATCCGGTCGCCCAGGCGCAGCGCCTCGTTCAGGTCGTGCGTGATGAACACCATCGTGCGGCCCTCCTCGCCGTGCAACCGGATCACCTCCTCCTGCATGTCTCGCCTGATCATCGGATCGAGAGCACTGAACGGTTCATCGAAGAGCAGGACCTCGGGATCCACCGCCAGCGCCCGCGCGAGTCCCACCCGCTGCTGCTGGCCGCCCGAGAGCTGGCCGGGCCTGCGCTGCTCCATGCCTTCGAGGCCGACCTTCGCGACGACCTCCCGCGCCTTCGCCCGCCGCTCACGCTTCGGCACGCCCTGGACCTCAAGGCCGTACGCGACGTTGTCGAGCACGGAACGGTGCGGCAGCAGGCCGAAGTGCTGGAAGACCATCGCGGCACGGTGGCGGCGCAGTTCGCGCAGCCGTGCCCGGTCCATCGCGCGCACGTCCTCGCCGTCGATGGCGATCGTGCCGGCGGTCGGCTCGATGAGCCGGGTCAGACAGCGTACGAGGGTGGACTTGCCCGAGCCGGACAGGCCCATGACGACGAAGACCTCGCCCTTGCGCACATCGAAGCTCACGTCCCGGACGGCGGCCGTACAGCCGGTACGGGACCGGAGTTCGGCGGCGGAGAGGGCGGCGAGCCCGGGGTCGGCGGGGACACGGTCGGCCTTGGGGCCGAAGACCTTCCACAGGCCGTCGACGGAGAAGACGGGTTCGGCGTTCTCCGCGCCCGTGCTCTCGGCGGCGGCCTCCTGAACGGGGATCGTCGTACTCATCACGCACCGCCTCCCAGCAGGTCCACGCACTTCTCGCCGACCATGAGCACCCCGATCATCGGGTTCACGGCGGGCATGGTCGGAAAGACGGACGCGTCGGCGATCCTGAGGCCGTCGAGGCCGCGGACCCGCAACTCGGGGTCCACGACGGCGAGCCGGTCGTCCGCCGCGCCCATCCGGCAGGTGCCCGCCGGGTGGTACACCGTGTGGGCGACCTTGCGCGCGTACTCGCTCAACTCCTCGTCGCCGGTGACGTCAGGGCCGGGGCACACCTCACGCGTGAGCCAGTGCGCCAGCGGCTCGGCCTCGGCGATCTCGCGGGCGATCCGGATGCCGTCGACGAGCGTGCGGCCGTCGTAGTCGTCCTCGTCCGTGAAGTAGCGGAAGTCGAGGGCGGGCTTCTCGGCCGGGTCGGCGCTGGTCAGATACAGGCGGCCACGGCTGCGCGGCTTGGGGATGTTCGGGGTCATCGAGACGCCGTGCTCGGGGCGTTCGTACCCGAGGCGCTCCGGATTGTCCGTGAACGGGATCTGGTAGAAGTGGAACATCAGGTCGGGGCCCTCCCGTTCGGGGTCCCGCCGTACGAACAGACCCGCGTCGGAGTCCATCGCGGAGTTCTCCGGGATCGGCCCGTCCGTCTCCCAGACGATGACCGACTCGGGGTGGTCGAGCAGGTTCTCGCCGACACCCGGCAGGTCGTGGACCACGGGGATGCCGAGCGCTTCGAGGTCCTCGCGCGGCCCGACACCGGAGTGCAGCAGCAGCCGGGGCGAGTCGACGGCGCCGGCGCACAGCAGGACCTCGCGACGGGCCCGTACGAGGAGTTCACCGCCGTCCTTCGTCGTCACGTGGACCCCGCGGGCCCGGGTGCCGTCCAGTTCCAGCCTGTGCGCCCAGGTCTCCAGGTACAGGTGGAGGTTGGGCCGCTCGTCCATGACGGGGTGCAGGTACGCGACGGACGCGCTGGAGCGCTTGTTGGTCTCCGGGTGGTACGCGAGGTCGAAGAAACCGACGCCCTCGGTGAACGGCTTCTTGTTGAAGCCCTCCACGCGCGGCACGCCGAGCGCGGCCTGCGCCGCGTCCACGAAGTCGCGGGCGATGGCGTTCCGGTCCTTCTCGTCGACCGGGACGATGTTGTTGCGCAGACGCGGGAAGTACGCCTCCATGGGGACCGAACCCCAGCCCTCGGCGCCCGCCGCCTCCCACTCGTCCCAGTCGGACGGCAGCGGCTTGAACGCGATGAGGGTGTTGTGCGAGGAGCAGCCGCCGAGGACCCGGGCGCGGCTGTGCCGGATGTGCGAGTTGCCGCGCGGCTGCTCGGTCGTCGGGTAGTCGTAGTCGAGCTCCCCGCCGAGCAGGCCCATCCAGCGGCGCAGGGTCAGGACGTCGTCACGGTCCACGTCGCTGGGGCCGCCCTCGATGACGGCGACGGTGACGTCGGGGTTCTCGGTGAGGCGAGAGGCGATGACGGACCCCGCGGTACCGCCGCCGATGACGACGTAGTCGTACGTGTGCTCGGGCTCGGGCTCGTTTTCGGGCATGCCAGGGCGCTCCAGGTGCCTTGTGCGGTGGGATGAGGTGAGGTGAGGTGACCGGCGTACGGGCCGGTGATCGGCGTAACGGCCGGTGGCCGCCGATGACCGGCGGGCGGGCCGGTGAGGGGGTGGCGGGCGTCAGCCCGCGAACCAGCGGACCGGCTTCGGCGCGAGGTTCTGGTACACGTGCTTCGTCTCGCGGTACTCGGCGAGCCCCGCGGGACCCAGCTCACGGCCGACGCCGCTCTTGCCGAAGCCGCCCCACTCCGCCTGCGGGAGGTAGGGGTGGAAGTCGTTGATCCAGACGGTGCCGTGCCGCAGCCGCCCCGCCACCCGCCGGGCGCGCCCCGCGTCGGCGGTCCAGACGCCGCCCGCCAGCCCGTACTCCGTGTCGTTGGCGAGCGCGACGGCCTCGTCCTCCGTACGGAAGGTCTCGACCGTCAGGACAGGCCCGAAGACCTCTTCCCGTACGACGCGCATCTCGCGGTGGCACTGGTCGAGGACGGTCGGCTCGTAGAAGTAGCCGGTGGCGGGCAGCCGGTCGGACGGATCGGGGCGGGCGCCGCCGGTCCGCAGTACCGCGCCCTCCGCCAGGGCCGCGGCCACGTACCCCTCGGTCTTCTCGCGCTGTTCGGCGGAGACGAGCGGGCCGCACTCGACGCCCTCCTCGGTGCCGCGCCCGAGCCGGATCAGCTCGGCCCGGCGCACCAGTTCGGCGACGAAGCGGTCGCGGACCGACTCCTCGATGATCAGCCGGGAGCCCGCCGAGCAGACCTGGCCGCTGTGGATGAACGCGGCGTTGAGCGCCTGGTCGACGGCGGTGTCGAAACCCTCCTCGGTGGCGCAGGAGTCGGCGAAGACGACGTTGGGGTTCTTGCCGCCGAGTTCGAGGGCGACCTTCTTCACGGTGAGGGCGGCGGCCTGCGCCACCTTCGTACCGCTGGCGAGCCCGCCGGTGAAGGAGACGAGGTCGACGCCGGGATGCTCGGCGAGCCGGGCGCCGACGCTGTGCCCGGGGCCGGTCACGAGGTTGGCCACTCCGGCGGGCAGCCCGGCCTCGACCAGCAGCTCGATGAGGGCGACGGTGGTCAGCGGGGTGATCTCGCTGGGCTTGAGGACGAAGGTGTTCCCGGCGGCGAGGGCCGGGGCCACCTTCCAGCTGGCCTGCAGCAGCGGGTAGTTCCAGGGCGTGATCATCGCGCAGACGCCGAGGGGCTCGTGCACGACGACGCTGTGGATGTCGTCCGAACCGGCGTCGACGACCCGCCCGCCGCCCTCTCCCACGACGAGATCGGCGAAGTACCGGAAGGCGTCGGCGACGCAGTCGATGTCGACCCGCCCCTCCTCCAGCGTCTTGCCCGCGTCCCGGCTCTCCAGGAGCCCGAGCTTCTCGCGGTCGCGGACGAGGAGGTCGGCGACGCGGCGCAGCAGGGCGGCCCGCTCGGTGACGGGTGTGCGGGGCCACTCCCCGTGGTCGAAGGCGCGCCGGGCGGCCTCGACGGCGGCGTCCGCGTCCGGCACCCCGCCCTCGGCGACCTCGGCGAACGGCTTCGCGTCCGCCGGGTCGAGGATGTCCCGTACGGCTCCCGAGGCGGCCCCGCGCCACTCGCCGTCCACATGAATCGTCTGCTGCGCCTGGTGTCCCGACATGATCCGGTGCTGCCTTCCGTTCCTGTTCCGTGCCCGTCCCGTTCGGGGCCGGGCAGCACCTGCCCCTCGGCCCCGATGTCATGCGTGCTCCGCCGCCGAAGTGCGCGGGGTCACTGACAAGCCGCCCGAAACCTGGACACCCCGGCGACTCTTTGACTAAAGTCAAAGATTATGGAGTCGGTGTCGGCGTCAGTCCCCGAGCCCGGGGTGTCCGCGGCGCACGTGAGCACCCTGCGTCGCTTCAACCGCTACTTCACCCGCCGGATCGGGGTGCTCGACGACCACTACCTCGGGCAGGACCGGCCCCTCGGGGAGGCCCGGCTGCTGTACGAGATCGGAGCCGGCGCGTCCCTGCGGGACCTGCGGACCCGGCTCGGCCTCGACGCCGGATACCTGAGCCGGATGGTGCGCGCGCTGGAGCGCCAGGGGCTCGTGCGGGTCACCGTGCACCCGGCGGACAGCAGGCTGCGCCTCGCGGAGCCGACCCCGGCCGGACGGGCCGAACTGGCGGAGCAGAACCGGCGCGCGGACGACCTCGCCGAGGGACTGCTGCGCGGGCTGACCGGGCCCCAGCGGGACCGGCTGACCGAAGCGGTCGCGGTCACCGAACGACTGCTGCGCCTGGCCGCGATCACGGTACGGCCCGTCGGGGCGGCCTCACCCGACGCACGCGCCTGCCTCGCCGGTTACGCCGCCGAACTCCACGAACGCTTCCCCGAGGGATACGCCGCCACCGACCTCGTACCTCCCGAGCGGATCGCCGTGCTCCTCGTCGCGTACGAGGAGGAGCGTGCCGTCGGCTGCGGGGCGCTGTGCGCGCTCGACGCGGAGACGGCCGAGATCCGGCATCTGTGGGTACGTCCGCGAGCGCGCGGGCTGGGCCTGGGGCGCCGGCTGCTCATCGAACTGGAGCAGGCGGCTGCCGGGCGCGGCCACCGGACCGTACGCCTGGACACGCACGAGGTCCTGAAGGAGGCGGCGGCGATGTACCGGAGCGGCGGGTACAGCGAGATCCCGGCGTACGGCGACAATCCGCACGCCGGGTACTGGTTCGAGAAGCCGCTCGGGCCCGCCGGCAAGGGGCCCGGAACGCGCTGATCCCCGGGCGGCTGCCCGGGGACCGGCGAAGAACGAGCAGGGCCTGACCGATCAGGACCTGAACGAGCAGGACCTGAACGAGCAGGACCTAGATGAGGCCGAGGGCGCGGACCGCCTCGCGCTCCTCGGCGAGCTCCTGCACCGACGCGTCGATACGGGCGCGGGAGAACTCGTTGATGTCGAGGCCCTGGACGATCTCGTACGAGCCGTCCTTCGTGGTGACGGGGAAGGAGGAGATGAGGCCCTCCGCGACACCGTACGAACCGTCGGACGGGATGCCCATGGAGGTCCAGTCGCCGTCCGCCGTGCCGTTGACCCAGGTGTACACGTGGTCGATGGCGGCGTTCGCGGCCGAGGCGGCGGAGGACGCGCCACGGGCCTCGATGATGGCCGCGCCGCGCTTGGCGACGGTCGGGATGAACTCCTCGGCCAGCCACTTCTCGTCGTTCACGGTCTCGGCGGCGTTCTTGCCGGCGATCGTGGCGTGGAAGATGTCGGGGTACTGGGTGGCGGAGTGGTTGCCCCAGATGGTCAGGCGCTGGATGTCCGCGACCGTGGAGCCGGTCTTCTTCGCGAGCTGCGTCAGCGCGCGGTTGTGGTCCAGGCGGGTCATCGCCGTGAAGCGCTCCGCCGGTACGTCCGGGGCGGCGGCCTGGGCGATGAGGGCGTTGGTGTTGGCCGGGTTGCCGACGACGAGGATCTTGACGTCGTCCGCGGCGTTGTCGTTGATGGCCTTGCCCTGGGGCTTGAAGATGCCGCCGTTGGCCTCCAGGAGGTCACCGCGCTCCATGCCCTTGGTACGGGGGCGGGCGCCGACGAGCAGACCGACGTTCGTGCCGTCGAAGGCGACGTTCGGGTCGTCGGTGATGTCGATGCCCTGAAGGAGCGGGAAGGCGCAGTCGTCGAGCTCCATGGCGGTGCCCTCGGCGGCCTTCAGCGCCGGCGTGATCTCCAGCAGGCGGAGCTTGACCGGCACGTCCGCGCCGAGCAGCTGGCCGGAGGCGATGCGGAAGAGCAGGGCGTAACCGATCTGGCCGGCCGCGCCGGTGACGGTGACGTTCACGGGAGTGCGGGTCATGGCGTTCTCCGTATGGCAGCTGACGGTGGGGCGTCCCTGCCCCGGGGTGCGGGATCCCGGTCCTGGCGGCGCGATGATCGATCACCGGTGCCGATGATCGATCTCTCGTCGTCAAGAGAGATCCAGCGGTCAGGCTATCGCGCATCCGGGATCCCGGACGTCCGGGGCCGATGTGGCCCGTCCCACAAGGCCGTGGCCCGGCGGTTCGGCGGAGCCGGGAGGTCGGCGGGGGCCGGGGGGTTCGGCGAGGCGGGGGGGTTCGGCGAGGCCGGGGGCGTTGTGTTGTGCGGGCGGTGGGGGCCGGCCGCGCCGTTCCCCACGCCCCTGAAAGCAGGAGATTGCGCCGTTCCCCGCGCCCCTGACGGGGCGCAGCCCCTCCCGGGGGCGCGGGGTCCGCCGGACGCCAACGGGCGCCCGGCTCAAGGGAGTCGGGCGCCCGTCAGGGGCACTACTTCGTGCAGCCCTCCACGCCCGACGCGAGCGTCGCACAGGCCTTCGCCCCGGTGGCGCTCTTCACCGCGACCATCGGGGTGTACGCGTCGGTGTCCGTCTCGACCTCGGCGGTCTGCGCGGCAGCCGAACCGGCCGCTATCCGGACCGTGTCCCCCACTCCGGCCGCGGTGATACGGGCCCAGGCGGCGCCGCACGTCTCGCTGTACCGGACCTCGACCTGGGCGGTGCCGACCACGGCCTTCTCCACGGTCTGCGCCAGCGTCCCGCCGCAGCCCATGTTCTCCGGGTCCTTGCCCGCGCACTGCGCGCCGTAGCACTCGACGCCCGGCGGCAGTTCCTTGCTCACCGTCGGACTCGGGGTCGGCTTGGCCTGGTTCCCGCCGTCGCCGTCACCGCGGGAGCTCGTGACGTACACGGCCACGGCGACCAGGACGAGCGCGCCCGCGACCCCCGCGAGGAACATGGTGAGCCGCCGTTTCCGCCCCTGCCCGTCCGGCGAACCGGCGGCCCCCGGCCGCGCGTCCTGCGGCGGACCCCCGGCCGGACCGCCACCGGGTCCCGCGGGGCCGGCCGAGCCGGACGGCCCGTACGCGCCCGGCGGACCGTAGCCGGAGACCCCGGACGATCCCGGGGGCGAGGCGACGACTCCCCAACCGCCACCCCGCGCGTCCGCGCCGGCCCTCGCACCGGCACCCTCGCCGCCGCTGCCGGCCCCGTACGGCGGCCTGCGCTCGTCTCCCTGGGAGGGGTTCTGGGCCGGGCTCTGCGGGGGCACGGTGGGTGACACTCCGGCCGGGCCCGCGATACCCGGCTTGGGCGCGGTCGCGCTTCCCCCGGCGCGGGCCTGCTTCCCGCTCTTTCCCTCCTTGGCCGGAGTCGGCCCGAACTCCCCCAGCGCGGCGCGCGCCTGGGAGATCCGTATCGCCTCCATGGTCATGTCGTGGCGCATCTCCGAACGACTCCAGGCGCGCTCGGCCAGCTCCCACATCGTCGTCAGATGGACGGGGTTGGTCCCCGTCACCTCGGCCAACGCCACGATCGCGCCCTTGGGCGCGAGCAGGCGGCCGTTCAGGTACCGCTCCCAGGACGTCTTGCTGTATCCCGTGCGGTCGGCCACGGCGGCGATGCTCAGCCCGCCACGGTCGACCAGTCGGCGCAACTGGCTGGCGAACTCCCTTACCTGCGGATCGAGTTCATCCGGCAAGGGCCTCCAACGAGGCATTGGTACCCCCCTCTTCCCCCCGTACGTGCTGGTCTTTTCCCGCGTGTGAAGCCCTTGCCGAGTCCCCGTTCCGGCTACCCACAGGGATGCGTTCGGCCAGGATCCCAGTTCCCGGGATGGGGGCGCACGGGAGCATTCGGGCCTGTGGGCATGCACCGTCGCATGCCCCCTGGTCTGCGGTCCAGTGTCCCACCGACTTGCCCCTCGGCTGACGGGATCAGCGGGCCGAGGGGCCCACGCCGTCCGGGTCGCCCGCGACATCCGGGTCGTCCGGCTCGTCCGGGCCGTCCGGCTCGTCCGGGCCGTCCGGGCCGTGAGCGGTCTTGGAAGTGATCGCGACCCATCCTCGGACTTGTCAACATATCGACACGCAGGGAACACACGCACACCAGGGGCAGATCGGATCGTCGACCGCTCGCCGCCGTCACGACGGGGCGACGGCCGCGGTCGGTCCGCCAGGCTATCGACGGAAACGGTGGCGTGTACGGCGTCCGGGGCGACCGGTGCCGTCGGGGACACGTTTTGCGCGTCCCGCGCGCGGGAGGTGCCGGAACGGTCACCGCCCTGCCACAGGCGACTGACAGGTATTGAACGGCCGTCGGCACGTCCGTGACCCTTGATTCCAGGCGGCGCCCCTCCGCGTTTCGGGGGAGTGGACGGGCGCCGCCGCTCACGCCCTCGAAGGGGCGCTACCGCTTACGTCTTGCCACGACCCGTCACGTGGTGTCATGACCCGTCACGTGGTGTCACGTTCTGATCGTGAAGTGCAGGGTGTCGTCCAGGAACGGAAGCTCCAGCCAGGGATTCGGCTGCGCCATCATCGCGAGCAGGGCGATGGTCGCGCCCAGGACGCCGTACGTGACGAGGTCCGTGAACCGGGAGCGGACGGCGAGCATGCCCACGTCGGGCAGCACCCAGCGCATGGCGGCGCCCGCGAGCAGCGCGACGCCGATCAGCAGGGTCCCCGCCTTGAACGCGTCGAGCGCCGTCAGCAGCAGTCCGAGTGCGACCAGGCCGGTGACCGCGAGGATCGGCCACTGCCGTACGGGCGCGGGCGCGTCGCGGGGGGCCGCCCTGCCACCGCCCTCGGGCCGCGCGGTGTCCCGGGTGAACAGCGGAAACCGCCGCGTGACCCGCCGGGGCTCCCCGTCGGGGCCGGGCGCACTGACGGCGTCACGGACGGCCAGCTCATCTTCATGCCCGATCCCGCTCTCCACCACGGACTCCGCTCCCACCTCTGCATTCGCATCCGCATCCGTATCCGCGGCGGACACCGATGGCGGGGCCGGGTCGGAGGCCGACTTCGGCTGTACGGGCTCCGGTCGAGCCGGGTCCCCGCTCTCGGCCGAGGCCGAGGCCGGGGTCGCGGCCGGGGTCGCGGCCGGGGCCGGTGTCGCGGCCGGGGCCGGTGTCGCGGCCGGGGCCGGTGTCGCGGCCGGGGCGTCGCTTGTGGCCCCTGACCCGGTTGCCGGCGAGGTCACGGTGTCCTTCTTCGCCGGGGGCGCCGGCTCCTGGTCAGACGGCACTGCGCTCCGCCGCCTCGACCACGTTGACGAGGAGCTGGGCGCGGGTCATCGGGCCCACCCCGCCCGGGTTCGGCGAGATCCACCCGGCGACCTCGGCCACCCCGGGGTGGACGTCGCCCACGATCTTGCCCTCGGCGTTGCGGGAGACCCCGACGTCGAGGACGGCCGCCCCCGGCTTCACGTCCTCGGGGCGGATCAGGTGCGCGGAACCCGCCGCGGCCACGATGATGTCCGCCCGGCGCAGATGCGCGGCCAGATCACGCGTACCGGTGTGGCACTGGGTGACCGTCGCGTTCTCCGAGCGCCGCGTGAGCAGCAGCGGCATCGAGCGGCCGATGGTCACCCCACGGCCGACGACCACGACCTCGGCGCCCTTGATCTCGACCCCGTACCGCCTGAGCAGGGTCAGGACACCGTTCGGGGTGCAGGGCAGCGGGGCCGGCTCGTTCAGGACGAGACGGCCGAGGTTCATCGGGTGGAGCCCGTCCGCGTCCTTGTCCGGGTCCATCAGTTCGAGGATGCGGTTCTCGTCGATGCCCTTGGGAAGCGGCAACTGGACGATGTACCCGGTGCAGGCCGGGTCCTCGTTGAGCTCGCGGACGACCGCCTCGATCTCCTCCTGCGTGGCGGTCGCGGGCAGTTCACGCTGGATGGAGGCGATACCGACCTGCGCGCAGTCGCGGTGCTTGCCCGCGACGTACTTCTGGCTGCCGGGGTCCTCACCGACCAGGACGGTCCCGAGTCCGGGCGTGACGCCCCTCTCCTTCAGGGCCGCCACGCGGACGGTCAGATCGGACTTGATCGCGGCTGCGGTGGCCTTGCCATCGAGAATCTGGGCGGTCATGTGCCCATCCTCGCGGATGACGGGGCCCCGGTTCCAATCCGGCCCCCCGTCCGCGGCCCCCGGCCTCCCCCGACGCTGCGCCGCGCCCCCTGCCCGCCCCGCTTCGCCCCATGATCGGCGAGGTTGCACTTGCACAACGCAGCCGGTATCCGGCTGGACAAATAAGTGACGCGTTAAGGACGATGAATGACACAGTGCCGCGGACAGTACCGGGGGGACGAACCGCATCTGTAGAACTTTCCTCCGAAATGTGCCGCGTCGTCCCCGCACTTGACGCAACGACGGAGGAAAGACGCCATGAGTTTCGGCGATCCGAACAACCCCTACGGCCCGCCTCCCCAGGGCCAGCAGCCCGGATATCCGCAGCAGCCGCAGGGCCAGCCCGGCTACCCGCCCCAGCAGCCCCAGGGACAGGGACAGCCCGGTTACGGCTACCCGCAGGGCGCCCCGCAGCAGCCCGGTTACGGCTACGGCTATCCGCAGCAGCCGGCGTATCCGGGTTACCCGGGCGGGAACCACATACCCATGGAGATGCCGGGTCTGATGAAGACCGCGCGCGTCCTGCTGTTCATCCTGGCGGGCCTGCAGATCCTGTTCGGGATCATCGCCGGCATAGCCGTCGGCGCCGCGCAGGACGCGTCGAACGGCTTCGGCAGCGGCGACGACACCGACACCCTCGCGGGCCTCGGCTTCGTGCTCGCGGCGCTCCTGCTCGGCGTGGGCGCCCTGTCGATCTTCCTGGGCGTGAAGTTCAAGAACGGCGGCACCGGCATCCGCGTCACGACGATCGTGTACGCGTCGCTGATGATCCTCGGCGGTCTCAGCAACACCGTGCAGGGCGGCGGCGGTTCCGTGACGTTCGGCGGGATCATCTCCCTCGCCATCGCCGGCATCATCCTCGCCTCGATGGTGAACGGCGCCGCCTCCGCCTGGTTCAAGCGCCCGCGGTACTGACCCCGGGGAAACGGTTCGCCCACGCCGAGCACGTCGTACACGCCGCACACGTCGTACAGACCGTTCAGGCCGTTCAGGCCGTACACGCGCCGTTCACATGCCAAGGGCCGTGCTCCGCCTCGCGAGGGGGAACACGGCCCTGGCGCGTACCTGGGCGATCACCGGGGAGAGCCGGTGAACCCACCGGACCCGGTGGACCCGGCGGACCCGGCGGACCCGGTGGACGCGCCCTAGTGGAAGAAGTGGCGCGTCCCCGTGAAGTACATGGTGACGCCGGCCTTCCTGGCCGCCTCGACGACCAGTTCGTCGCGGACCGAACCACCGGGCTGGACCACCGCCCTGACGCCGGCCGCGGTCAGGATCTCCAGGCCGTCGGGGAACGGGAAGAAGGCGTCCGAGGCGGCGAAGGAACCCCGGGCCCGCTCGGCGCCCGCGCGCTCGACCGCGAGCTTGGCGGAGTCCACACGGTTGACCTGGCCCATGCCGACGCCGACGGAGGCGCCGTCCTTGGCGAGGAGGATCGCGTTGGACTTCACGGCCCGGCAGGCGCGCCAGGCGAAGGCCAGTTCGTCCAGCTCGCCCGGGGAGAGGGCGTCGCCGGTCGCGAGCGTCCAGGCGGACGGGTCGTCGCCGTCGGCCTGGAGACGGTCGGTGGCCTGCAGGAGCCGGCCGCCGTCGATCTGCTTGACCTCCACCTGCGTGGACGGACCCTGGTGGGCGCGCAGCACGCGGATGTTCTTCTTCTTGGCGAGGGCCTCCAGCGCGCCGTCCTCGTACTCGGGCGCGACGATGACCTCGGTGAAGATCTCCGCGACCTGCTCCGCCATCTCCTTGGACACGGGGCGGTTGACGGCGATGACGCCGCCGAACGCGGAGAGCGGGTCGCAGGCGTGTGCCTTGCGGTGCGCCTCGGCGACGTTCGTGCCGATCGCGATGCCGCACGGGTTGGCGTGCTTGATGATCGCGACGCACGGGTCGTCGTGGTCGTACGCGGCACGGCGCGCGGCGTCCGTGTCCGTGTAGTTGTTGAAGGACATCTCCTTGCCGTGCAGCTGCTCGGCGTCGGCCAGGCCGCCCGTGCCGTCTGCATACAGGGCGGCGCCCTGGTGCGGGTTCTCCCCGTAACGCAGGGTGTTGCGCTTCTCGAACGTCGAGCCGATGAACTCGGGGAAGCCCGAGTCGTCGGCCGGCGCGTACTCGCTCGCGAACCAGGAGGCGACGGTGACGTCGTACGCGGCGGTGTGCTGGAAGGCCTCGGCGGCGAGCCGCTTGCGGGCGTGCAGGTCGAAGCCGCCGTCGCGGACCGCGGACAACACGTCGGCGTACCGCTCGGGGCTGGTGACCACGGAGACGGACGGGTGGTTCTTGGCGGCGGCGCGGACCATCGAGGGGCCGCCGATGTCGATCTGCTCGACGCACTCGTCGGGGGTGGCGCCCGAGGCGACGGTCTCCCGGAACGGGTAGAGGTTCACGACGACCAGCTGGAACGGCTCCACGCCCAGCTCGGCGAGCTGCTCCCGGTGGGATTCGAGCCGCAGGTCGGCGAGGATGCCGGCGTGCACGCGCGGGTGCAGCGTCTTGACGCGGCCGTCCAGGCACTCGGGGAAGCCGGTGAGCTCCTCGACCTTGGTGACGGGCACTCCGGCGGCGGCGATCCTCGCGGCGGTGGAACCGGTGGAGACCAGCTCCACGCCTGCCGCGTGCAGGCCGCGGGCGAGCTCTTCGAGTCCGGTCTTGTCGTAGACGCTGACGAGCGCGCGCCGGATGACGCGCTTGCTGCCCTCGGCCGTGTCTGTGCTGCCGGCGCTGCCTGCGCTGCCTGTGCTCTCGGCGGTCACTGGATAACTACCTTTCGTCCCTCGATGCGATAGCCGTTGCGGGCGAGCCGCCCCACGACATCGACGAGCAGCCTTCGCTCGACTTCCTTGATCCGCTCATGGAGAGCGGACCCATCGTCTTCGTAGTCCTCGTTCCGGACCTCGACCACGCCCTGGGCGATGATCGGGCCGGTGTCGACGCCGTCGTCGACGAAGTGGACGGTGCACCCGGTGACCTTCGCGCCGTAGGCGAGGGCGTCACGGACGCCGTGCGCCCCCGGGAAGCTGGGCAGCAGGGCGGGGTGGGTGTTCACGCACCGGCCGCCGAAGCGGGCCAGGAACTCCTTGCCCACGATCTTCATGAACCCGGCGGAGACGACGAGATCGGGTGCGTACGACTCGGTGGCCTCGGCCAGTGCCGCGTCCCACTCGTCACGGGTCCCATAGTCCTTCACCCGGCGGACGAAGGTCGGCAGTCCGGCACGCTCCGCACGTTCGAGCCCCGCGATGTTCGCGCGGTCCGCGCCGACCGCGACGATCTCGGCTCCGTAGCCGGCCACTCCCCGCGACGCGATCGCGTCGAGGAGTGCCTGCAGATTCGTACCTGATCCGGAGACCAGCACGACGAGGCGCTTGGCCTTGGCCACGGCGGGGCCCTTTCTCGGGGAGTGCCTTTGTATGGTCGTACGAATGCTTCGCGCCCCCGGATACGGGAAAGTCTACGAAGCGGCCGACCGCCGGCAACGATACCGGCACACCGGGCGGCCCCCACGGGACGGGGGCGTGGCCGGAAGGTAGCGTCTGGGGAGGAACCACCCCGGGAAGACGGTCCGCGCAGGGGAACGCCTCTCGCCTACGGGACGTTGACCAGGGACAGGTACGGGTACGAATGTCCGGGTAACGAGCCCCGGAGGCGTAGCCGGCTCTGTGGACAGTGGACGGTTGCCCGCCGGTCACCCGCGCCGATCACCACCGCCCGACACCACCAAGGGGAAGACGCACACCTGATGCCGGACCGAAGTCTCCGACGCCCTCCGCTCCTGCTGCGCGAGCGGCGCTCCTCCCCCACTCCACCGCGGGAGAGCGACGACGTGCCCGAGAGCGGGCAGGGCTCCGGCGCGCCGGGGAACCCCTCGGACGACAACCCCTTCGCCCCGCCGCCGGAGGGCACCCCCGACCGGCCGTGGCAGCCGCGGCGGCCCGTGGGCGGTCAGGGGCAGGACGGCGGGGGCGGCCAGGACGACGGCGGTTCCCCGTGGGGCAGCCAGTGGAGCGACCGGCAGCCGGGGCCCGCACAGGGCGGCCGTTTCGGCGACCGGCCGGGGTCGGGCAACTCGGGCGGTCCCGGTGGCGGCCAGGGCGGCCCTGACGGCTCCGGAGGACCGGGCGCGGGTACGCGCTGGGACCCGACCGACCCCGCGCAGCGGCGCGCCAGGTACGCACTGCTGTCCGGCATGTGGGCGTTCTTCTTCGCCCTCTTCAGCTGGCCCTACGTGGCGTTGCTGCTCGGCGCGCTGGCCCTGTACTGGTCGATCAGCGCCCTGCGCGCCAAGCCGCGCCCGGCGGACCCGGACACCCCGGCGCCGGCCGGCCAGGGCTCCAGGCCCCAGACCACCGCGGCGGTCAGCGGCCTCGTCACGGCGTCCCTGGCGCTCGCCATGGTCGCGATGACGTTCACGGCACAGCTCGTGTACCGCGACTACTACACCTGTGTGAACGACTCCCTCACCAACACGGCGAAGAAGTCCTGCGACACGCTGCTGCCGGACCAGCTGCAGGGGTTCCTGGGCACCCGCGACTGACCCGGGACCGGGGCGCCACCGGCCGTCGGTCAGGGGGGTCGACTCGGTCGTCAGTCCGGGGGGTCGACCCGGTCGACGGGGGTGGACGCCCGCTTCAGGGCCGCCCAGCGGGTCTCGCGTGCGTCGTCGCCGTGCCAGTCGTCGTGCCAGAGGGACTCGAAGGAGTCGGAGGGCGGCAGGAAGTCGTACGGCTCGAAGTCGGGGTCGGGGGCCGCGTGTGTGCCGGCGCGTGCGCCTGTGCTTGTGCCTGTGGCGGGTGCGGCGGGGGGTCGCTTCCTCGCAGCCCGCAACCGCGAGAACCAACGGGTCCGCGGGGGCGCCTCCGCGGCGGCGGGGCGCGCAGCTCCGGCCTCGACGGCCTCGACGGCCCTCGCTGCGACGGAGCTGGAGGGTTGCTGTAGCGGGGACGAGGACTTGGGGGTGGGGTCGGGCACTGTTGCGCTGCCGGGCGAAGCGGACGGGCGCTGCGGATCCGGCGTCGAGGGCGCCTGAGCGGACGGCGCCTGCGCGAGGGGGGCGCGACCGGTTGGCGCCTGGCTGGTTGGCACTTGACCGGTTGGCGCTTGGTGGGTTGGCGCTTGACCGGTTGGCGCTTGGTGGGTTGGCGCTTGACCGGACGTCACCTGGGCCGACGGCTCGTGCACCGGAGTTGCTGAGCTCGGCTCGTCCGTCGGAGCCGTCGGAGCCGTCGCGGGCTCGTGGACCAGGAACTCGTAGATCGAGTGCTCCCCGGTCGCCCGCCCCTCGCGCGCCCGCCGCTCGTCCGGCTGCCCGTCGGCGGACCGCGCGGCGTCTCGTGTGCGCCGAGACCACAGGCCCCGTACCCCAAGTCCGGTCGCCCCCGGTCCGCGTACGCGCAGACCTCGTACGCGCAGGCCCCCTACGCGGTGCGCCCAGCCCCGCCGCGCGTCGTCCGAGTCCGCGGCCCGCGTCCGGGTCCGGCGTTCGCGCAGGCGCCAGGACCTCAGTGCCAGGCCCGTCGGCAGACCCACCGCCGCGATCCAGGCCGCCCCCGCCGGCCCCGTCTGCCACCAGACAGGGCCGAATTCGGCGAGCGCGGCCACCCCGAGGGGGCCACCGGCCAAGGCGGCGAGGACCGCGAGAGCCAGACCGCACAGGGCCGCCGCGAGCGCCAGGGCCCCGGCGGTACGTCCGGCCGACCAGGCCGCCGCGCGCCGAGCCGCCGCCGACGCCGCGTCCTCTCCCCCGCCCGCACGCGTACGCCCCGGCACCCCCGCCACCACCGTGAACCACGCCACCACCACACCGGCCACCAGGGGCAAGGCCCCCGCCGCCCAGTTCGGCGCTGTCCCCGGGCCCGCGTCCGGAAGGGCCGCCAGCAGGGGGAAGGGGGGCAGCCGCGAACCGGGGTCCGACAGCAACGGCCCCGCCGCATGCCCGGCCCCGAGCGCGAACCCGGGCCCGAGCGCGTACGCGGCCCCCCACACCGCCGCGTTCGGGACGAGCGCCAGCGCCAGCAGCAGCACCGCGAACCGGCCCGACCAGCTGTCCGTGAGCTGCAGGAACGTCAGCCGCGCCATACCTCCGTGCCACACCAGCGAGGCACCGACCAGCACGGCCCCGCCGCCCACGAGCACCGCGGCACCGGCAACCGCGGCGCGTGCGGCGGCCGAAAGCCTCGATCGGGCGTCGGGAGCCATGACGGACGTGACGGACCCGAGGTGCAGGGTGTCGAGAACCTGGCGCGCAGACCGTGGCAGCGGCCCGAACGATCGCCCGTACGCCGTCCGGACGCCCGCTCCCGCCACGATCGCCACGAGCAGCGGCGGCCACAGGACGACGGACGTCCACGACGGACTCGGTTCACCGCCCGAGGCGTACACCGCCGCGGCGGCGCCGACCACCAGGTAGCCCAGGACGGTTCCGGCCCACGCCGCACGCACGGCGGGCGACGGCACCCCGGGCTCGTCGCCGTCGGTCGGCTTGCCGTCCGCCGCGTCGCGTGCCGCGCGGTGCAGCAGCCACACCGGCAGCGCGACGAGGAGCAACGGGGTCACCCCAACGGGTGCGGGTACTCCGGACAGCGTGTCCGTGCGAACGAGTTCGGCGCCGTGTGCCAGCAGCCACAGCGCGGCGGCGACGTGCAGGGCCCCGTCGGGACCGCTGTCCGGGTAGGGCGAACTGATCCACAGGACCGTTACGAGGACGGCCAGCACCGCCAGCCCGAGCCCCGCCGCGAGCGCGCCGCCGACCAGGCCCGCAGCCAGTCCGGGCGACCGTTCGCGCAGCCGGCCGAGCGACGGCGGCAACAACGGGCCGCGGTCGGGGCTGCCGTTCGGGCTGCGATCAGGGCGGCGATCGGGGCTGCGGTCGGTCATCTGGGTCACGCCCGCCATGCTGCCAACGACACGCGCTTTCCCGTCGTAACAGGCGAACCTCGGATGTGTCGCTCAATATACGTTTTATGTTCTTTTACGTACGGAAGGGTGCCCGGTGACGCAGACCGCTGCCCCCGCCGCTGCCCCCGTTGACGCCGACGCCACCGCCGACGCCCCCGTCGACGACGACCTGACGCCCGCTCAGGCCTTCGACGCCCTCTACGCGTACGCCGCCCCCGCCCTCGTACGGCAGGCGTATCTGCTCACCGGGCGGCGCGAGCTGGCGCGGAAGTCCGTGGAGCGGGCCTTTCAGCAGGCGTGGCAGCGTTGGCCCGAGGTGGCGGTCGACCGGGATCCGGCGGGCTGGGTGCGGGCGGCGGCGTACGAGTACGCGATGTCTCCCTGGCACCGGCTGCGGCTGCGCCACCGGGCCCCGGAGCCTCCGCCCGCCGCCCTGGACGACCGCAGGCTGTTGTCCACACTGCTGAACCTGCCCCCCGTGTACCGGCGGACCCTGCTCCTCTACGACGGCGTCGGGATCGGGCTGGCGGAGACCGCGGCCGAGACGGAGGCGAGCACTCCGGCGGCGGCGAACCGGCTGCTGTACGCCCGCGCGACCGTCGCCCGGCGCCTGCCCGAACTGTCGGAGAAGGAGGAGCTGCGGCGGCGGCTCACGGAGCTCGGCGGCACGGAACGGCTGCGGACCCCACCGAAACCCGTCGTCGTGCGCTCGGGCAGCGAACGCCGGGCCCGCCGCTGGACCCGCGCGGCCATCGCCTTCACGGTCCTGATCATCGGCTCCACCGCGTTCACCCTGCACACGGCCCCCGATCACTACGAGGCTCCGCAGGCCCCGGCCACGAGGGTGCCCGGAGTTCCGCCGCGTTCCGGCCCCGCCCCGCTGTCGGTGGGGGACCTGGAGCTGCGCGCCAGGCTGCGCGGCATGTTCGGCGACGGTCCGGAGAGGCTGCTTCCGCAACCGCGCTGAGCGCCGGGCCGACCGACCGGTGACGCGGACGGGCCCGCACCCCCGATGAGGGTGCGGGCCCGTCGGCGTACCGACAAACAGTGAACCGCCGTAGCGGCAAACAGTGAGCCGGTGTGCCGCTGTGCCGCTGTGCCGCTGTGCCGACAAACGGTGAACCGGCTGGTCAGCCGGCGAGGATGGCGCGGGCCAGCTTCGCCGTCTCGGTCGGCGTCTTGCCGACCTTGACCCCGGCGGCCTCAAGGGCCTCCTTCTTGGCGGCGGCCGTGCCGGAGGAGCCGGAGACGATGGCGCCGGCGTGGCCCATGGTCTTGCCCTCGGGCGCGGTGAAGCCCGCGACGTAGCCGACGACCGGCTTCGTCACGTTCTTCGCGATGTAGTCCGCCGCACGCTCCTCGGCGTCGCCGCCGATCTCACCGATCATGACGATCAGGTCGGTGTCGGGGTCGGCCTCGAACGCGGCGAGCGCGTCGATGTGCGTCGTCCCGATGACGGGGTCACCACCGATGCCGACGGCCGACGAGAAGCCGATGTCACGGAGCTCGTACATCATCTGGTACGTCAGCGTGCCGGACTTCGAGACCAGGCCGATACGGCCCGGCTTCGTGATGTCGCCCGGGATGATGCCGGCGTTGGACTGGCCCGGGGTGATGAGACCGGGGCAGTTCGGGCCGATGATGCGGGTCTTGTTGCCCTTCGACTTCGCGTACGCCCAGAAGGCGGCGGAGTCGTGGACGGCGATGCCCTCGGTGATGACGACCGCGAGGGGGATCTCGGCGTCGATGGCCTCGACGACGGCGGCCTTCGAGAAGGCCGGCGGCACGAAGAGGACGGACACGTTGGCGCCCGTCTTCTCGATGGCCTCGGCGACCGTGCCGAAGACGGGGATGTCGGTGCCGTCGAAGTCGACCGACGTGCCGGC
Source organism: Streptomyces ortus (assembly GCF_026341275.1). NCBI lineage: Bacteria > Bacillati > Actinomycetota > Actinomycetes > Kitasatosporales > Streptomycetaceae > Streptomyces > Streptomyces ortus. The sequence goes on along the minus strand of NZ_JAIFZO010000002.1, from coordinate 2,584,548 downwards.
CTTGCGCGGGTTCACGCCGCCGACGATGTTCGTGCCGTCAGCGAGCATGAGCTTGGTGTGCTTCATGCCCGTGGCACCGGTCATGCCCTGGACGATGACCTTGCTGTCCTTGTTGAGGAAGATAGCCATGGCTGTTCTGTCCCTCGTCCCTTACTTCGCGGCCGCGAGCTCGGCGGCCTTGTCGGCCGCGCCGTCCATGGTGTCCACGCGCTGCACCAGCGGGTGGTTGGCGTCGGAGAGGATCTTGCGACCCAGCTCGGCGTTGTTGCCGTCGAGACGCACGACCAGCGGCTTGGTGACGTCCTCGCCCTTGTCCTTGAGCAGCTGCAGCGCCTGGACGATGCCGTTGGCGACCTCGTCACAGGCGGTGATGCCACCGAAGACGTTGACGAAGACGGACTTGACGTCCGGGTCGCCGAGGATGATCTCCAGGCCGTTCGCCATGACCGCGGCGGAGGCGCCACCGCCGATGTCGAGGAAGTTGGCCGGCTTCACGCCGCCGTGGTTCTCACCGGCGTACGCGACGACGTCGAGGGTGCTCATGACGAGACCCGCGCCGTTGCCGATGATGCCGACCTCGCCGTCGAGCTTGACGTAGTTGAGGTTCTTCGCCTTGGCAGCGGCCTCGAGCGGGTTGGCCGCGTCCTTGTCCTCGAGGGCCGCGTGGTCCGCCTGGCGGAACTCGGCGTTCTCGTCCAGGGAGACCTTGCCGTCCAGCGCCAGGACGTCACCGGAGGCGACCTTGGCGAGGGGGTTGACCTCCAGGAGGAGCGCGTCCTCCTTGACGAAGGTCTCCCACAGGGTCACGAGGATCTCGGCGACCTTCTCGGCCACCTCGGCCGGGAACTTCGCCAGGGCCACGATCTCGCGGGCCTTCTCGATCGAAACGCCCTCCACGGCGTCGACCGGGACCTTCGCGAGGGCCTCGGGGGTCTTCTCCGCGACCTCCTCGATGTCCATGCCGCCCTGTACGGACGCCATGGCGAGGAAGGTGCGGTTCGTGCGGTCGAGGAGGTACGAGACGTAGTACTCCTCCAGAATCTCCGGGGCCGTCTCGGCGATCATCACCTTGTGGACCGTGTGGCCCTTGATGTCCATGCCGAGAATGTCCGTCGCGCGAGCGACGGCCTCGTCCGGGGTGGCGGCCAGCTTCACGCCGCCGGCCTTGCCGCGGCCACCGACCTTGACCTGCGCCTTGACGACGGACTTGCCGCCAAGTCGCTCGGTCGCCGCGCGCGCCCCTTCAGGCGTGTCGATGACTTCACCGGCCAGCACCGGTACACCGTGCTTGGCGAAGAGGTCCCTCGCCTGGTACTCGAACAGGTCCACGCGCGTCCGTCCCTATCAGGTAATTCGCGGTTCGTTGTCTGCGTGGGCGTGCCGCGAGGGCAACGTGACTGCGCGGTCACAAGGAGGGCGTGAGCACGGTGGCCGACACGCGGCATGTCCGTCTCGCAGGTTATCTCCGCCGACCGTGGGGTCGTAAATCGCAGATCACACCTGGGCGGTGATTACGGTCACAGATTGCCAGAGTGAAGGGCCTCACCAGGCTGGGGTTTGCCTGGTGAGGCCCGTGGAACAGCCCCTGAAACCGATCTGAGGGCGTGGACCGTCCGTCCTCACCCCAATGAGGACGGACGGCCCGGACTGCGGGATCGATACCCGGACGGACCGAACGGATTTCGGCCGTACGGGCCTGCGCCCTGCGGAGTCGGATGGGGTGCCGGGGGTGGGAGGGGTGCCTTACGGCTGTACGGCTGTACGGCTGTACGGCTGGGGTGGTCGGTGGTCGGTGGTCAGCCGGCGTACGCGAACGGCCGGATGTCGCCCGTCACACCGACCGGCGCGGAGGGGCCCGGTCTCCGGAGGGTTCCGGGGCGGGCTCGCTCTCCGGGCAGGCGGACAGATCTGTTCGGCGGAGGGCGTCGGCTCTAGCCGGGGAACTCCGGAATGTCCCGGTGCCGGTCCCGGGGCCCGGCCGCGACGACGTCCGCGGCGGCGCCGGGCACCAGCGTCGGCCGAACCCTCTCGTTCAAGGTGACGGCCTGCGCGTCGCCGTGTCTCGGCGACCCGTTGTCGACGGCGAGGTGGCACGCCGACGCACCCGTGGGGTCGCCGCCGGGCATCTGGTGCACGGGCACCTGCACGGCTCCCGCCGCCCGGGTGTTCCGGGCGCCCGCTGCATGCCCCTGGCGGCCCAGGTCGTCACCGGCCGCCGCGAGGCCACCGGCGCCACCGGCGAACCGCGGCCCGTACGCCGCCGCCGCGCCGTGCTCCCCGCTCGGCCGCTTCCCGGCTGCCCGTCGCTGGTCCAGAACGTCGCCGGGCTGCGGCGGCTCCGCCGCCGAACCGGCCGGGAGGATCTGGCCGGGAACCGCGGGCAGCGGCAGGCCCGGCGACTCGGGCGGCTCAGGCAGTCCGGGAACACCGGGCAGCGTGGGCAGTTCGGGCTCCGACGGCCACCACCGCGGCGGATCCGGCTGCTCGACGCCCCCCTCGCCGATTCCGTCGGCTATGTCGTCGGCCACTCCGTCGGTGATCTGGTGGATCAGATCATCGACGGGCCGGACGACGTGTTCGGCGACCTGCGGTACGACGTGCGCGGGCACCTGCTGCACGACACCCTCGACGACCGGGCGAACGACGTCGTCGGTCACCGGCCGTACGAGGCCCTGGGCTCCGTCGGCCACGGGCCGCGAGTCGCCCGGCGCCGACAACTGCTCGCCGGTCCGCTCCGCCGCGTGCGCCCGCTCCCCGCAGAGGAGCCCCAGCACGAACAACCCGCCCACCAGCAACACCAGTTGCAGCACCCGCCGCCCCGCCGCCCCACGTGTCGTACGCGGAGCGGTTCCGGGCAGTACGGCTACGGCTGACAGGGCCAAGGCGGGCAGAGCCTCCCGTGCGGAGGGACAGGACGGAGCGGAGTACGCCGACGTCGTGGAGTGGTGCGGGTGGGGCGCGGCCGCGAGGCTGCACGCCCCCCAAGACCCGCCGATCCTCGCACGGGACTCCCGAGGTAGCGCAAGCCCCCTGTTACCGATGGATACTCATGTCCGCTTTTTCCGTAACCCCGCTCCCCCCGCCCCCTCTTCCGCGCTCTCCTCCTACCGCGTCGGGCTGCCGGTGTCCGGTATCGGCAGTGGGCGCTTCTCGATCGCCGCCGCCATCACCTCCGGAAAGAGGTCGGGCGTACAGGCGAACGCCGGTGCGCCCAGACCCGCCAACGCCGCCGCGTGTTCCCTGTCGTACGCCGGGGCCCCCTCGTCGGACAGCGCGAGCAACGTCACGAACTGCACCCCCGAGGCCTTCATCGCGGCGACCCGCTTCAGCATCTCGTTCCGGATGCCCCCTTCGTAGAGGTCGCTGATGAGCACGACCACCGTGTCGGCGGGGCGCGTGATTTGCGACTGGCAGTACGCGAGGGCCCTGTTGATGTCCGTACCGCCGCCGAGCTGCGTGCCGAAGAGGACGTCGACCGGGTCGTCGAGCTGGTCCGTGAGGTCGACGACCGCCGTGTCGAAGACGACGAGCCGGGTGTCGATCGACCGCATCGAGGCGAGCACCGCGCCGAACACCGACGCGTACACGACCGACGCCGCCATCGAGCCGGACTGGTCGATGCAGAGGACGACCTCCTTCTTCACCGACTGCGAGGCGCGTCCGTAGCCGATGAGCCGCTCGGGCACGACCGTGCGGTACTCGGGCAGATAGTGCTTGAGGTTGGCCGCGATGGTGCGGTTCCAGTCGATGTCCTGATGGCGCGGCCGGCTGATACGCGCACTGCGGTCGAGGGCCCCCTTGAGCGTCGCCCTGGTGCGGGTCACGAGCCGCTTCTCCAGGTCCTCGACCACCTTGCGCACGACCGCCCGTGCCGTCTCCTTGGTCGTCTCGGGCATCGCCTTGTTCAGTGACAACAGCGTGCCCACCAGGTGCACGTCGGCCTCCACGGCCTCCAGCATCTCCGGCTCCAGGAGCAGGGTGGACAGCCCGAGGCGGTCGATGGCGTCCCGCTGCATGACCTGGACGACGGAGGACGGGAAGTACGTCCGGATGTCGCCCAGCCACCGGGCGACGGACGGCGCGGACGCCCCGAGCCCCGCCGAACGCTCCTGCCCCGCCCGCGCCCTGCCGCCCTTCCCGTTGCCGTTCCCGTACAGCGCGCCGAGCGCCCCGTCCATCGCGGCGTCCTGCCCGGTGAGCGCGCAGCCCGTGCCGTCCGCGTCGTCCCCGCCCAGCACGAGCCGCCAGCGCCGCAGCCGCTCGTCGGTGGCCCCGGACTGATCGGGCACCCCGGCCCGGTCGGCCGTTCCCCCGCTCACCGCTCCCGTAGTCATCGGCCCGCCCCCACAAGGTCGTTGTCCCCTGGTCCACGGCGACCACCCGGATTACCGGGATTACCCGGTTCACCCGGATCGTCGTCGGTCTCGTCCAGCCCCAGCAGCATGCGCAGCACCGGCATTACGGCGCCGGCGCGGGCCTCGTCGAGGCCGGGTCCGAAGCCGGGTGTCCCGGAGACGGTGTCCGCGACGCTCCCGCGCGACCCCGGCCCACGCCGGACCAGTTCGCCGAGGGTGCGGCGCACTCCGGGCTCGTACTCCGAGAAGGTGCGCCGCAGCAACGGGAGCACGCCGGTGAACGCGTCCCCCGGCACACCGGTCAGCCAGGAGTCGACCAGGCCGAGCAGCCGCTCGTCGTGCACGAGCAGCATGCCGCCCCCCGATCCCCCGCCGATGAAGCCCTCGATCCAGGCCGCCGCGTCGCCGGGCGCGGTGCCCGGTGACAGGACGAGTCCCATGAGCCTCGCCGCCTCCTCCTGCCCCAGCTCCCCGTCGTCCAGCAGCAACCGCACGGCCCGCCCCCGGACGACGCCCGGAACGGTGTCCCGCGCGGACAGCGTGCCCAGGACGGAGTGCCACCGGCCGCGTATGCCGGCTCGGGGGTCGCCCGCGCCTCCCCCGGCCTCCTTGCCGCTCCCCGCACCCTCCGGCCCCTTGGCTTCCTCTGCCTCCTCCGTCCCCTCGACCAACAGTCCCACCGCGCTGTGCACGGCGTCGATGTGGCCTCGCATCTCCTCCGCGGCCTCCGCGTCGAGGGCGGCGCAGGCCGGGGGCAGTCCGACGAAGACCCGCTCCGCGAGCCCGGCGGCGACCTCGGCCAGGGCCTGGGTGTCCGTGCCCCGTACGTCGCCGTAGCGCAGGGAGCGGACGAGGGCGGGCAGCGCCTGGGCGAGGTGGCCGACGTCGGCGTCCAGGGCGGCCCGGTCGGCGAGGATCCGCATCACCACGGGGAGCGCGTCGGGGAGTTCGGCGAGGAGGCAGCGCTCGGCGAGGCCCGTGACCTCGGCCAGCGAGCGTGCGCCGACCGCGTCCGACTCGGCCTTGGCGGTCGCGGCGGCGATCACCGTCGTACCCCAGACTCCGGCCTCGGCGACGCGCACCGCGAGCTCCGGCTCCCAGTGCAACCGCCAGGTCTCCCGGAACGTACCCGTGCTGCCGCGCGACGAGACCGGCTCTCCCCACCGGATGCCGAGGAGGCGCAGCCGGTGCAGGAGCCTGCTGCGTCCGCCGTCGGTCTCCTTGCGCAGGTCGAGTTCCAGCTCTGTCTCCTGTGCCTCCGGCTTGAGCCGCAGCCGTCGCTGGAGCCGGGCGAGGTCGCGCTGGAGCGGGACGGCGGGCGCCGTCGCGGGCACCTCTCCCAGCACGTCGCCGACGACGAGGCGGTCGTGCACGAGCGCGAGCGGTACGTCCGAGCCCTCGCACATCACGGCCCGTACGGCGTCGGTGGTCTCGGTGAGGCCCGGCAGGGGGCGGCCCCGCATCGCGGCGAGGGTGTCGGCGAGCCGCACCGCCTCGATGACGTGCGCGGAGGAGACCGGCCGGTCCTCGTCCCGCAGCAGCCGCGCCACCTTCGTCATCCAGCGCTCTATGGGACGGTCGGCGGCGGCGAACAGATGCCCGTACCAGCCGGGCGAGTCGATGCCCGCTCCGTAACCGCTCATACGGGAGAGCCGCCGGTGGGTCCAGGGCACCCAGGTCATGTCGGCCTTCACCTTGGGCAGTCCCTTGAGCAGGGCCCGGTCGGCGGCGACGGTGGTCCGCTGCCGCAGTGCGGGAACGTGCCAGGCGCCGCACACCACGGCCACGTCGTCCGCGAACTCCCGCTGCGCTGCCCGCACCTGAAGCCGCATGTACGCCTCGCGCAGGAGATCCCGGTCGTGTCCCCCCGTCCCGTAGACCTCCCGCAGCGCCTCCATGGCCTCGCCGAGCACCTCGAACGGTGCGAACGCGTCCTCTCCTCGCGCCCCCCGGTGCTCGATCACGTCCTCCCACCACCGCTCGGGGTCGTCGTATCCGGCGGTCTCGGCGAGGACGGCCAGCGGGTCGATCCGCACGTCCCGGGCGGGTTCGGCGTCCTCGGCGTCCTCGGTTGCTTCGGCGTCCTCGGCGGTTTCGGGACGAGCCCCGTCCGGCTTCCCCTCGTCCTCGCTCTCCGCCGTCTCTTCCTTCTCGTCCCGGGCGAGCGTGTGCGTGGCCGGGAGGTCGATGAAGCGGGCCGGCACGTCGTGGTCCAGGGCCCAGCGGATGGCCACCCACTCCGGCGAGAACTCGGCGAGCGGCCAGAACGCCGACCGCCCCGGCTCGTCCACGACATGCGCGAGGAGCGCGACGGGCGGCCGCATGTCCTCGTCGGCGGCGAGCGCGATCAACGCGTCGGCCTCCGGCGGCCCTTCGAGGAGCACCACGCGCGGCTCCGCCGCGTCGAGCGCCGCCCGTACGGCCCGCGCCGAGCCGGGCCCGTGGTGGCGCACCCCCAGCAGCAGGGGTCCGGGCGGCCGGCGGACCCCGGCCCCGCTCTCCGCCGCGTGCGTGCTCACGCGCTCACCTCCCGGCACGCCCGGTAGAAGTCCTTCCAGCCGTCGCGCTCACGGACGACCGCTTCCAGATACTCCTGCCAGACGACGCGGTCGGCCGCCGGGTCACGGACGACGGCGCCGAGGATGCCCGCCGCCACGTCTGAGGCGCGCAGGACGCCGTCCCCGAAGTGGGCGGCCAGGGCGAGGCCGCTGGTGACGACGGAGATCGCCTCGGCGGTGGACAGCGTGCCGCTGGGCGACTTGAGCTTCGTACGCCCGTCGGTCGTGACGCCGTCGCGCAGCTCGCGGAAGACGGTGACGACACGGCGGATCTCCTCGATGCCCTCGGGCACGGCGGGCAGGTCCAGGGAGCGGCCGATCTGGTCGACCCGGCGCGAGACGATGTCGACCTCGGCCTCGGCGCTCTCCGGCAGGGGCAGGACCACCGTGTTGAAGCGGCGGCGCAGGGCGCTCGACAGGTCGTTCACCCCGCGGTCCCGGTCGTTGGCCGTCGCGATGAGATTGAAGCCCCGGACGGCCTGGACCTCGGAGTTCAGCTCCGGGATGGGCAGGTTCTTCTCCGACAGGATCGTGATGAGCGTGTCCTGTACGTCGGCGGGGATACGGGTCAGCTCCTCGACCCGGGCCGTCATCCCTTCGGCCATGGCCCGCATGACGGGGCTGGGCACCAGGGCGTCCCGGCTCGGTCCGTGCGCGAGCAGTTGCGCGTAGTTCCAGCCGTACCGGATCGCCTCCTCCGGTGTGCCGGCCGTGCCCTGCACGAGAAGCGTGGAGTCGCCGCTGACCGCCGCGGCCAGATGCTCGGACACCCACGTCTTGGCCGTGCCGGGTACGCCGAGGAGGAGCAGCGCCCGGTCGGTGGCGAGCGTGGTCACGGCCACTTCGACGATGCGGCGCGGTCCCACGTACTTCGGCGTGATCACCGTGCCGTCCGCCAGCGTGCCGCCCAGCAGGTACGTCGCGACGGCCCACGGTGACATCCGCCAGCGGGCGGGCCGCGGACGGTCGTCCTGCGCGGCCAGCGCGGCGAGTTCGGAGGCGAACGCGTCCTCGGCGTGCGGCCGCAGCTCCTCACCCTTGTCCGGCGCGGGCGTGACCGCGGGCGCGGGCACGCCTTCGGACTGGTGGTGGTTCGGGTCGACGGACGTCGGGTCGACGGACACGGACATGGAGCGGTCCCCCTTGCGGCTCGGCCGGTTCGGATCTGGTACCACCGTGCACCACGCCACTGACAATCGGCTCTGACCTGCGCGAACGTATCCGCCGCAGGCGATTGTCAGTGGCGGGACCTACCTTCGGTTCCATGACTCAGCAGGGGGTGCGCTGGACCGCGGATCAGGTGCTTGCACTGGCGCCTGACACCGCGTCACGCAAAGCGGGCAGCAAGCTCGGCGCGGCCGGGCCGTGGTCGGAGGCGGGCAGTTCCGAGGAGGGGACGGTATGGGGCCTGTGCAGAGGTAGCGGCAGCAAGCCGTACCGGACGGTGATCGACATCGCGGACTCCACCGGGCCCGCGTACAAGTGCAGTTGCCCGAGCCGCAAGTTCCCGTGCAAGCACGCGCTGGGGCTGCTGCTGCTCTGGGCCGGCGAGGACGGCGCGGTGCCGAAGGGGCAGGCGCCGGACTGGGCGGAGGAGTGGATCGAGGGCAGGCGCAAGCGCGCGGACGACAAACGGGCCGAGGACGCGGCCGGTTCGGCGTCCGCGGGTGATCCGGCGGCGGCGCGGCGCAGGGCGGAGCGGCGGGCCGAGTTGATCACCGCGGGGGCGTCGGAGCTGGAGCAGCGGCTGACCGATCTGCTGCGGGGCGGTCTGGCCTCGGCGGAGCGGAGGGGGTACGGGCTGTGGGAGGAGACGGCGGCCCGCATGGTCGACGCGCAGGCGCCGGGCCTTGCCGCGCGGGTGCGGGAGTTGGGGGCGATCCCGTCGTCGGGGCCCGGCTGGCCCGTGCGGCTGCTGGAGGAGTGCGCGCTGCTCCACCTCCTCGACCAGGGGTGGCTGCGCCGGGCCGCGCTGCCTGACGGCCTGGCCGCGACGGTCCGGTCCCGGATCGGGCTGCCCGGCTCGGCGGACGGCCCGCCGGTGCGTGACCGGTGGCTGGTCCTGGCCCAGTACGACACCGCGGACAGCCGTCTCACGACCCGCCGCATCTGGCTGTACGGGGCCGAGTCGGGGCGTACGGCGCTGCTGCTCTCCTACGGGGCCGCCGGGCGCGCACCGGAGCTGGCGTTGCCCGTCGGGCTGACGCTGGACGCGGAGCTGTCCGCGTATCCGGGCGCGGGGCAGTCGAGGGCGGCGCTGGGCGAGCGGTTCGCCGCGCCGGAGCCCGCCGGTTTCCGGCCGCCCGGGGTGGATGTGGCGCGGGCCGTGGCCGAGTACGGCGAGGCGCTCCGGGACGATCCGTGGCTCGAATCGCGGCCCGTGACGTTGGCCCGCGTCATACCGACTCCGGACGGCGATGACTGGCAGCTGGCGGACGCCGACGGAGAGCTCGCCCTGCCGCTGACACCGGCCGCCCGGTCGCGCTCCGGTCTGTGGCGACTGGTCGCCCTCTCCGGCGGCGCTCCGGTGACGGTCTTCGGAGAGTGCGGCCACCGCGGCTTCTCTCCCCTCACGGCCTGGCCTCAGGGCGCGGGCGAGGCGGTGACCCTGTGCTGACGTCACCGCGATCCAGCCTTCTCGACTCCCCTACGACCGGGCGACCGGATCGCCCCGCCGCCTCCCACGACGTTTCCCAAGACGCTTCTAAAGACGCTTCCTAAGACGCTTCCTAAGAGAGGGACGCCCATGACCAGCTCCCCTGTCCCCGCCTCCGCTGCGGCTCCCGCTCCCGCTTCCGCCCCCACGTCCGCTTCCACGGAAGCGTCCGGCGGGAGCCATTGGGAGGAGCTGGTGACCGTGGCGCTGCTGGGGACCACGCGGCGTACACCCTCCGGGGTCACGTCCCGGCGCGACGCGCCGACGGCCTTGCTGGACGCGGCGGCCGTGGAGACCGTACGACGACGGGCCGGGATGCGGCCGGGCCGGGCGGCGGCCCGCGTCGAGCCAGTGGCGGAGGACACCCGTCCCCCGCTGCCGCCGGCTGCGGCGCGCCGGCTGACGATGCTGCTCGCCGACCGGCCGGGGGCGGGAAGCAGCGGTCGCCGGGGGGCGGCCCCCGACCTCAAGGAGCTGCTGCCGCAGTGGCTCGCCACGGCGAACCGGCAGGGTTTCGCGGCCCCTCCCCAGGCACTTCCCGCGCTGCTGGACGCGGCCCGGGGGCGTACGGACATCCGGCCGGCGGTGCTGGCCTTCGCGGGGCCGCGCGCCCTGTGGCTGGCGCGGCTGAACGCGGACTGGCGCTTCGCGCTGCGGGCGGCGCCGGGCGGCGGCGCCGTGCTGCCCGGGTCCGAGGAGCCGGAGCGGATGCACGCGTTGTGGGAGGAGGGGCTGTTCGCCGAGCGGGTCGCGCTGCTGGCGGCGGTCCGGGCACAGGACGCGGGGGCCGCGCGCGATCTGCTCGCCGGGACGTGGGCTTCGGAGCGGGCCGAGGACCGGTTGATGTTCCTCGACTCGTTGCGGACGGGGCTGAGTGCGGCGGACGAGCCCTTCCTGGAGCGGGCGTTGGCCGACCGGAGCCGCAACGTACGGGCCACCGCGGCGGAGCTGCTGTCCGCGCTGCCCGGTTCGGCGCTCGCCGGGCGGATGGCGGAGCGGGCGGGATCCTGCGTCGCGATCGACCGCACGCACGGCACACCCGGCCCGCACGGCACGCCGACCATAGCGGTGGAGGCGCCGCACGAATGTGATGCGGGCATGGAGCGCGACGGCGTGGTGGCCAAGGCTCCGGCCGGCCGGGGCGAACGATCTTGGTGGCTGGGCCAGTTGGTGGAGGCGGCCCCGCTCGGCATCTGGTCGCCGCGGCTGGGGGGACGCACGCCGCAGGAGATCGTGGCGCTGCCCGTGGCCGACGACTGGCAGGGCGAGCTGCACGGAGCGTGGTGCCGGGCGGCGGTGCGGCAGCGGGACCCTTCCTGGTCCAGAGCGTTGCTGGGGACGCCGGGGGCGCCGGAGGCGGGCGGGCCCGGAGCCGTTTCCCTGGCCGAGCGCGCGAAGCTGCTCGGCACGTTGGGGGTCGAGGAGCGGGCCGAGTGGGTGGCGGGGTTCATAGCGGCGCACGGGCTGTCGGAGGCGTTCCAGTTGCTCGGGGTGTGCGCGGTGCCCTGGGCCGGGCCGTTGGGGCGCGCGGTGGTGGACGCGCTCAACATCGCGCGCGACGCGGGGAGTTATCCGTGGAGTTTCAGCGGGGTCATGGGACTGGCCGAACGGTGTCTGGATCCGGCGGAGGCCGTCCGCCTCGAAGGGCTCACGGCCGTCCCCGACGAATCGGAGAACGCGGCTCCGGGCGCCGGGGGTTACTGGGCCGAATCCTTCCAACGCCTGGTCACCACGCTGCGACTGAGAGCAGCGATCCAAACCGAACTGACCCACCCGTAACCCACCCCCGACCCTCAGGGACGCGGCGAAACCGACCCGCACCGATCCACCGGCCGAGGCCCCACCCACCCAGGGGCGCGGGGAACGGCGCGATCAGCCACGACGGACCCGCACCACCCCACCGCCGGCACTCCGGCCCACCCAGGGGCGCGAGGAACTGCGCGACCAGCCACGGTCGGCCCGCACCCTCCCACGCACGCACGCGCACCAAGCGCCCACGCCCGCCGATCCGGCGGAGCCCTACGCCGGCTGGCGCACGTTCGCCCGTACCCAGTCCACGATGGCCGTGGTCGTGGCTCCGGGCGTGAAGATCTCCGCGACGCCCTTCTCCTTGAGCGGCGCGATGTCCGCCTCGGGGATGATCCCGCCGCCGAACACCTTGATGTCCGCGGCGTCGCGCTCCTTCAGGAGCTCGATGACCGCCGCGAACAGCGTGTTGTGCGCACCGGACAGGATGGACAGCCCGATCGCGTCGGCATCCTCCTGGATCGCCGTGCCCACGATCTGCTCGGGCGTCTGGTGGAGGCCGGTGTAGATGACCTCCATTCCCGCGTCCCGCAGCGCCCGCGCGATCACCTTCGCCCCGCGATCGTGGCCGTCGAGCCCCGGTTTGGCCACCACCACGCGGATCGGACCGGTTGCCACACCCATCACTGCCTCCATGAACCCACTACACCGATGGCACGTATCCCGCGCCGGCGACCGTCCCCAGCATGCATCCCGGACATGCCCGGCACGACCACCCCGCACCGCACGGTCCGGGGAAGTGAACGAACGTTATCTCCAGCATCCCGCAACCGGCAGTTTCGCGGTGCGGACCGAGGGGGAAATCACACGGTGGGACAAGTTCGCAGCGCATCGATCCCGTACACCGCGACACAGGGTTCGCACCCGGGACGAGCGCAAGGGGAGCCGCTACGAGGTTTCCGCGCCTCCGCGTCGTCAGCCGCGCGACGGGGGTGGTGCGGCGCATCGGCGATCGCACGACGACGGACACCCCGTCGCTCCACCGGCGTCACGCACGCCGCACGTGCACCGTCGCCGTCCTCACGATCGGCTTCCCACGAGGGCACACGGGGGACAGAGGGTTCCTGCCGTGCGCCGACGGGAGGTCGGCCATGAAGGTCACCAGGGCACTGCTGCCCCTATTGCCATTCTGCCAGCGCCTGTTCCCCACCAGACTGGCCGGACTCTCGCTGACCCTGCTGAAGGCGACGGCCCTGGAGATCGCGATCCTGGCCGGCCATCTCGTCCTCTACCCCTCCGGGATCACCCCGGAGCGCCGCCGGTCCCCGATCCCGACCCGGTCCCTGGCCGACCTGCCCGACCCGGACCTCGACGCGGACGCCACCACCGAAGCGGCCCGGCTGCCCGCTCCGGACAAGCCCCCGGTCGTCCTGCTGCACGGCTTCATAGACAACCGCTCGGTCTTCGTACTGCTGCGCCGCTCCCTCGCCCAGCACGGCCGGCAGCAGATCGAGTCGCTCAACTACTCGCCGCTGACCTGCGACATACGGACCGCCGCCGAGTTGCTCGGGCGGCACATCGAGGAGATCTGCGAGCGCACCGGCCGCCAGGAGGTGGACATCGTGGGGCACAGTCTCGGCGGACTGATCGCGCGCTACTACGTGCAGCGCCTCGGCGGTGACATCCGCGTCCGGACCCTGGTCACCCTGGGCACGCCGCACGCGGGCACCCGCGTCGTACCGATGATGAACGCACACCCGATCGTCCGGCAGATGCGCCCGGGCTCCGGCGTACTGGAAGAGCTTCGCAAGCCTGCCCCGCACTGCCGTACGCGGTTCGTGAGTTTCTGGAGCGACCTCGACCAGCTGATGGATCCGCTGGAGACGGCGTGCATCGCACACCCGGATCTGCTCGCACAGAACGTACGCGTGAGCGGAATCGGACATCTCGCACTGCCGGTGCACCCGGCGGTCGCGGCCGGCATACGCCGCGCCCTGGACGCCGAGGAGGAGACCGCCCGCGCCGCCGCTCACACCGGCGGTCTGACAGTGGCGTGACCGAGGAGGTCCGTCCACAGAAACGAAACCCGGAGCCATCAGCGAGGTCCAACCGGAAGCGGACACGTGAGGGCGATCGACCCCGAACCGGGGCAACGGGGCGCGGCGGGAAGCGAGGGCAAGCGCACCAAGCGGAAGCCGAGTTCGCCTTCAGAGACGTTTTTTCTTCGAACGTTCATCGAACGCAAGGCCAAAGCTCTGCCCATCCTCCGCCGAAAGGCGGCCGAATGCCCCTTTCCTGAGAGGAGGAAACCTGCCGAAGATTGTCGCGCCCTCATACCGCCGGGTACAGTCGCCGCACTGCTCTGCCAGCCCCTGTTGTCGAGGCGAAAGAGAAGTTGGTGAACGACCGTCACCCGTCGGGGACCGTAACTCCCCCGGCTCCGGCTCCCGAAGCCGCCTCGGCGCATCACGCGTCCCACGGCCGCCAAGGGGCCCAGTACGGCGACTTCACCCCGTACGACGGATATCCCGCCACCGGCTTCGAAACGACCGGTTTTGACCCGGCCGCCACCGGCTCGTACGGAACGACAGGTGGTTACGACATGACGGGCGCCTACGCGACGACCACGTTCGACACCGATCCCCTCTTCGGCGATCTGCCCGGCAACGGAAGCGGAACCGAAGGCGGTGGGGCCGGAACGGGTTCGTACGGCACCACGACCGGGACGCCTCACGGCGGTAACTGGGCTGATTCCACCGGCAGTCATCACACGCTGAACTACGACCCGTACGCGGCCCAGCACCATGCCGCCGCCTACGAGACCGGCAGTTACGACACGAGCGGTGTCTGGCCGGATTCCGGTTACCAGCAGCTCGGTGAGATCCCGACGCAGGGCACCGGCCCCGACGGCACCGGGCAGTGGGACGCGAACGCCTGGCACCAGGCCGAACAGGCCGACCCCACCCAGCAGTGGACGGCCCCCACCTTCGAGACGGGTACGTACGACGCCACCGCGTGGAACTCTGACGGCGGCGAGCAGCCCCAGCCCGAGTCCTACGACCAGCGGGAGTCGTTCCACCAGCAGGCCACCGCCACATTCGAGCAGGTGCCGTCCGAGGAACAGGTAACCGCGCGGAGCGAGTTCAAACACTCCGGCCACAGCGACACCGACGCCCTCTCCGACGAGGACACCGGCGCTCACGCCCGTAGCCACGCATACGATCGCGGTCACGACCACGCCGACGACGACGAGCCCGAACTGCTCGACGGCGTCGAGGAGATCGCCCCCGCCGCCCCCCCGGGCTCCCGGGCCGGATCCCGCGCGGCGGGCCGTTCCGCTTCCCGGTCGCGCCGCCGTCCGCCGCCCAAGCGCTCCGCGCTGCTGACGATCGCCGTGCCGTCGGCGTGTGTGATGGGTGTCGCCGGTATCGCCGCCGCCTCGGTGACCGGGGGTGAGGGCGGAGACGACGTCCAGACGACGGCCGCCGCGCCCGATACGACCGACGTGAAGCCGTCGGTCGCGAACAACAAGCTGGACGCCCAGCTCGAAAGCCTCTCCGCGGACGCGGACGACTTCGCGGACCGGGCGAGCCGCACGCAGGAACGTATCGACTTGAAGGCCGAGCAGGCCGCCGAGAAGCAGAAGGCGGCGGCCGAGGCGGCCCGCAAGGAGCGGCTGCGGCCGAAGTTCGCACTGCCGGTCTCGCGGCACGGACTCAGCGCCTACTACGGCCAGGCCGGTATCAACTGGATGTCCGTGCACACCGGTATCGACTTCCCGGTCTCGTACGGCACGACGGTGATGGCCGCGACCGACGGAACCGTCCGTACGCAGTGGAACAGCGCCTACGGAAACATGATCATCGTAACGGCCAAGGACGGCACGGAGACCTGGTACTGCCACCTCTCCACGTACAAGGTCGCCTCGGGGACGGTCGTGAAGGCCGGCGACCCGATCGCGTACTCCGGCAACTCCGGCAACTCCACCGGCCCGCACCTGCACTTCGAGGTGCGCCCCGGCGGCGGTTCGGCGATCGACCCTCTGCCGTGGCTGCGCAGCCACGGCATCGACCCCACCTAGACGCCGTGCGCGCCTGCGCGCGGTAGTCCCAGACCGGCGGTAGCCCCAGACCGGCGGTAGCCCCGGGCCGGCGGAAGCCGCCGCCCGGTGCGCGGCCCCGCACGCGGGTCCGGTCCCGCCGCCTACAGCTTCTCCACCGGCGCGTACCGCAGCAGCAGGCGCTTGGGCTTCTCCCCGCCGAAGTCGACCGTGGCTTCCGAGTTCGCTCCCATGCCCTTGACCCCGACCACCGTGCCGAGGCCGAACTGGTCGTGGGTGACCCGGTCCCCGACCGCCAGCGACACCACCGGCTTCTCCGAGGAGCCGCGCCGCGTCGCGAAGCCGGACGCGCCCGAGGCCGCCGAGCGTGAGCGGGAGGAGGACAGGGAGGCCGCCACACCGCCGACCGGACCGGAGGCCACCGCTCCCATGGAACCCGTGCGCTTCCAGTCCAGATGCGCCTCCGGGATCTCCTCAAGGAAGCGGGAGGGCGGGTTGTACGAGGGCTGGCCCCAGGCGCTGCGCATCGACGCCCGCGTCAGATAGAGCCGCTCGCGCGCGCGAGTGATGCCCACGTACGCGAGCCGTCGCTCCTCCTCCAGCTCCTTGGTCTGGCCGAGGGCGCGCATGTGCGGGAACACGCCGTCCTCCATGCCGGTCAGGAAGACGACCGGGAATTCGAGGCCCTTGGCGGTGTGCAGGGTCATGAGGGTGATGACTCCGGAACCGTCCTCGTCCTCGTCCGGGATCTGGTCCGAGTCGGCGACCAGGGCCACCCGCTCCAGGAAGGCGGCGAGCCCGGTCGGCGTACCGCCCTCGGCTCCGCCCTCACCTTCGCCCCCGCCCTCGTTTGCACCTGTGCCCGCGCCCTCGGCGCCGGCAGCCTCCTGCTCGAACTCCAGCGCCACGGAGGCGAGTTCCTGGAGGTTCTCGATGCGGGTCTCGTCCTGGGGGTCGGTGGACGCCTGCAGCTCCGCGAGATAACCGGTGCGTTCGAGGATCGCCTCCACGACGGTCGCCGGGCCCGCGCCGGACTCGACGATCGTGCGGAGGTCCTCCATCAGCGTGTTGAACCGCTTGACCGCGTTCGTCGAGCGGGCCGCCATGCCGTACGCCTCGTCGACGCGGCGCAGCGCCTGCGGGAAGCTGATCTTCTCGCGCTGGGAGAGCGCGTCGATCATCGCCTCGGCGCGGTCGCCGATGCCGCGCTTGGGCACGTTCAGGATGCGGCGCAGCGGTACGGAGTCCTCGGGGTTCGCGAGCACCCGCAGGTACGCGAGGACGTCCCGGACCTCCTTGCGCTCGTAGAAGCGGACGCCGCCGACGACCTTGTAGGGCAGGCCGACCCGGATGAAGATCTCTTCGAAGACACGGGACTGGGCGTTCGTACGGTAGAAGACGGCGACGTCGCCGGCCTTCGCGTCGCCCGCGTCGGTGAGACGGTCTATCTCCTCGGCGACGAACTGCGCCTCGTCGTGCTCGGTGTCGGCGACATAGCCCGTGATGCGCGCGCCCGCGCCCGCGTTCGTCCACAGGTTCTTCGGGCGGCGCGATTCGTTGCGCTCGATGACCGCGTTGGCGGCGGTGAGGATCGTCTGTGTGGAGCGGTAGTTCTGCTCCAGCAGGATCGTCGTCGCGTTCGGGTAGTCCTCCTCGAACTGGAGGATGTTGCGGATGGTCGCGCCGCGGAAGGCGTAGATCGACTGGTCGGCGTCACCGACGACGCACAGCTCGGCCGGCGGGAGGTCGCCCTCCGAAGGCGGTACGTCCTCGGGGTGCGCGACAGGGTCCGTGACGCTGCCGACGAGCTCCCGGACGAGGGAGTACTGCGCGTGGTTCGTGTCCTGGTACTCGTCGACGAGGACGTGGCGGAAGCGGCGGCGGTAGTGCTCGGCGACGTCCGGGAAGGCGCGCAGGAGGTTGACCGTCGTCATGATCAGGTCGTCGAAGTCCAGCGCGTTCGCCTCGCGCAGCCGCGACTGGTACATCGCGTAGGCCTGGGCGGCGGTCTTCTCGAAACCGTCGGAGGCCTGGGCGGCGAAGTCCTCCTCGTCGATCAGCTCGTTCTTCAGGTTCGAGATCTTGGCGCTGAAGGACTTCGGCGGGAAGCGCTTGGGGTCGAGATCCAGGTCACGGCAGACCAGGGCCATGAGCCGCTTGCTGTCGGCGGCGTCGTAGATCGAGAAGGACGACGTGAAACCGAGCTTCTTGCTCTCCCTTCGCAGGATCCGCACGCAGGCGCTGTGGAAGGTCATCACCCACATCGCGTTCGCCCGCGGGCCCACGAGCTGCTCGACGCGCTCCTTCATCTCGCCCGCGGCCTTGTTCGTGAAGGTGATCGCGAGGATCTGGCCGGGGTGCACCCCGCGCTCACCCAGCAGGTGCGCGATGCGGTGGGTGAGCACACGGGTCTTGCCGGAGCCGGCGCCGGCCACGATGAGCAGGGGTGAGCCGTGGTGGACCACCGCCGCGCGCTGGTTCTCGTTCAGCCCGTGCAGGAGCGTGGCCGGGTCCACGAGCGGCCGGGGGGCGCCGTCGCGGTAGTACCCCCCGCTGCTCGGCGGCACGTCGAAGTGCCCGCCGAACAGGTCGTCCGGACCACGGTCCGGCTCCTCGTCGTCGGGCGGCGGCGGGGGCTCTTCCTCATCGGCCTGCGAGGGCCTGAGGTCCGCCAGGAAGCTGTCATCAAAGAGGCTGCTCATCGCTCTCCGAGTCTAGGCGCCCCCACTGACACCCGGCCGCCACCCCGGAAACTCGGCGGAATCCCGGCCGCACGGCCATGGGTAGACCTTCACCGACGAGAAGCGCGTCAGTACATACGGTGACCACTCCCCAGTGCAGTGACTTCCTCTATGACTTCCTCGACGGCTTCCTCAATGCAGTGACCTTCGCCCCGCACATGAACCGCGTGCGGGTGACCTACGTACAACTCTTGCGAGGACCCGCCCTCCCCCCTACCTCTTACCGCCCCACGCCCCAGGGACAACTCGGAGCAGATCGCGACCATTTGACGTCGGCGGACGACACCCGTGGGCCAGGTCACGAAAATGTATCGGGCATATCGCACATCAAACTTCACAGGTGCCACACGTATTGGCTAACTTTCGCGTAGGCCGCTCGACCCGCACCGGCGAACAACGCCGGGCCGAGCGGACTCCGCCGAATCCGGCATGCCCTCGTGGCCTGCGGAACCGGGGACCCAACCGAATCCTGGGGTGAATCGGTCCGAACTCCCTCGCGGGACACGGACCGTAGGGCAAACCTTCCGAAGCACTCGCCCGAACCCGACAGCTAACTCGGTAGGCGGATGACGGAAGGAGACGCCCTCGTGGCGCCACACCGCAAGTCGCGGCCCCCCAGTTCCCTGGGCCTGCGGACGCCGGCCCTCGCCACCGCGGCCCTGACCTCGGTGGCCCTGCTCTCCCAGACGGCGGAGGCCTCGCCGGCCGCGGAGCCCAGGCCGAGCACGGAGGAAGTCCAGAAGAAGATCGACGACCTCTACCAGCAGGCGGGTACGGCCACCGAGAAGTACAACGCCGCCAAGGAGAAGACCACCAAGCAGCGCAAGCGCGTCGCCACGCTCCTCGACGACGTGGCGCAGCGTACGGAGAAGCTCAACAGCGCGCGTGAGGCGCTCGGATCGTTCGCCGCGGCGCAGTACCGCACCGGAGCCTCCGCCCCCGACTCGGCCTCTCTCCTCCTCGCGGACAACCCGCAGGACTATTTCGACCAGACCCAGCTGATGAACCGGCTGACCGCCCGGCAGAAGCAGGCCGTCGACGAGTACGTCACCCAGCGGACCACCACGTCGAAGAAGCGGCAGGAGGCGTCCGAGGGCCTGGAGACGCTCACCACGACGCAGAGCACGCTGAAGACGTCCAAGGCCGACGTCCAGCGCAAGCTCGCCGACGCGCGCGAACTCCTCTCGAAGCTGACCGCCGAGGAGAAGGCCCGCCTCGCCGCGATCGAACGGAAGAAGCAGGAAGAGGCCCGGCGCAAGGCGGACGAGCTGGCGCGGCAGCAGGCGGCCGACGCGGAGCGCCGGCGCCAGGAGGCAGCGACACAGGGCACGGGAGCCGGTACCGGTGCCGGCACGGGCACGGGCACGGGCACGGGGAGTGTGCCGGGCTCGGACTCCGCCTCCTCCACCAAGGCGGCCAAGGCGCTCGCCTTCGCCCGCGCCCAGATCGGCAAGCCGTACGTCTGGGGCGCCAGCGGTCCCGGTTCGTACGACTGCTCCGGTCTGACCCAGGCCGCCTGGAAGGCGGCCGGTGTGACCCTGCCACGCACCACGTGGGACCAGGTGGACACCGGCACGACGGTCTCCGTGGACAGTGCCCAGCCCGGTGACCTGGTCTTCTTCTACGACGACATCAGTCACGTCGGCATCTACATCGGCGACGGCATGATGATCCACGCCCCGAAGCCGGGCGCGTACGTCCGCGAGGAGTCGATCTACTACATGCCGATCCACAGCGTGGTGCGGCCGGGCTAGCCGGGCCTGGGGGCCCGCCGGGGCAGGGGGCCCGCCGGGGCAGGGGGCCCGCCGGGGCAGGGGGCCCGCCGGGGCAGGGGGCCCGCCGGGGCAGGGGGCCCGCCTGGATCGGGACGGGGTACGCGGACGGGGTACGGCACGCATGTGCGGTACCCCGTCCCCGTCCTCAGGTCCAGAGCACCGCGATGAAGATGTTCACCGTGGTCAGCCCGCCCACCAGGGCGAACAAGCCCTTCTCCACCTTCTCGTCGTCCCGTTTGACGTAGACGAGGCCGAGGATCACGACCAGCAGGGCCAGCTTCACGCCGATCTTGACGTTGTTGACGGTCTGGTCGTCGGCCTGGTTGAGGCCGACGAGGACCGCGCCGGTGACCAGCATGGTCAGCGCGCCGTGCAGCATGGCGGGGGTGAAGCGGGCCGTGCCGTCGCCCATGGCCTTCATCTGGGTGAGGAACCCGCCCAGCAGGGAGGCGATGCCGATGATGTGCAGGGCGACGAAGACATGAATGAGTACGTCCATGAGCCCGGACCCTAACCGGACGCCCGTACGCCGCCTCGCACCGGCCCGGACCCCGGGCCCTCGGCGGGCTCAGGGCCGAGCCCATAGCACCGTCGCGCGTGCCGCTCCCCCACAACGCGTCCATCGGTCACCCCACCGCGCCAAGTCGGTGGCACCGGGCCCCGATCACGGTCGCACCCGGTCAGCTCGTGGCCGACTGCCACCACTTCCGTACATGCCGTTACCACCGGCGTGCGGCGAGGTTTAGCGTCCTTCCTCAGGTGACCGGCTCCCCACCACATCCGCCCGGGCCAGGGCGGCAGTCGGCACCACCGCCAAAAGGTCCGGCGGCGGTCCGCTCCCCCTGTGCGGGCTGCCGCCGGACGTGCAACCAGCCCCTGAGGGCCACCGCCGCGGACATACCCGTGCCCCGGCGGCCGTACGGAAGGAACGTGGATCGCACGTGGCAGCGCACCGCAAGCCCAGACAGCGCTCACTCGGCGGCGGTACGGCCCGCACCGCCTTCACCATCGCCCTCGCGGGAGCGGCGAGCGCGACCGGGTTCGAAGGGACGGGGGTCGCCGCACCCCAGCTGACGCCGGCCCAGGTGAAGGCGAAGGTCGACAAGCTGTACCAGGAGGCGGAGGTCGCCACCGAGAAGTACAACGGGGCGAAGGAGAAGGCCACGAAGGCGGCCGGCCGGCTCGGCACCCTGCAGGACGAGGCGGCACGGAAGACGGAGCGGCTCAACTCCGAGCGGGCCGCACTCGGCTCACTGGCGACCGCCCAGTACCGGGACGGCGGCATCGATCCCGCGCTGGGGCTGATGCTCTCCTCGGACCCCGACCGGTATCTGGACGGGGCCGCGTTCGCCGAGCGGGCCGGCAGCCGACAGGCCTCGGCGGTCTCCCGCGTCCGCACGCAGCTGCGCGACATCGAGCAGTTGCGTGGCGCCGCACACATCGAACTCACCTCTCTCAAGGCACGACAGGCGGACCTGAAACGCCACAAGAAGACGATCACCGGGAAGCTCGGCGAAGCACGCCACCTGCTGGCACGGCTGCCGGCCGCGGACCGGGCCCGCATCGGCGCGGACGACCCGGACACCGCACGCGCCTCACGTTCCGGACAGGCCTCCCGCGACCTCGGCCACGGCTCTCCCTCCACGACCGCGCCCAACGCCCGGGCGGCGGCAGCGGTCTCGTACGTCTACGGGAAGCTCGGCAGCCCTTACGTGTGGGGGGCCACCGGGCCCGACGCCTTCGACTGCTCGGGGCTGATGCAGGCCGCGTACCGCTCCGCGGGCATCTCGCTGCCCCGGACGACATACGCGCAGATCAACGCGGGCCAACGCGTCTCCCGCTCCGCACTCCAACCCGGTGACCTGGTGTTCTTCTACTCGGGCATCAGCCATGTGGGCATGTACGTCGGCAATGGACAGATGGTCCACGCACCCAACCCGTCGGCCCCGGTACGCGTCGCACCGATCGACGAGATGCCGTTCGCGGGGGCGACGCGGGTGGCGTGAGGGGGTTCCGGTACCGGTCCACCCGCCTGGGGTTGCTCGGCGGTCGGCGGGGTGGAGGCGGTTGGAGGTAACTAATGACTGGCGGGTGACGGTTGGCGGGTGACGGTTGGCGGACAGCCTCTAGACCAGGCGTCGTGCCGTCGCCCACCGTGTCAGCTCGTGGCGGTTGGAGAGCTGGAGCTTCCGCAGGACCGCCGAGACGTGGGACTCGACCGTCTTGACGGAGATGAAGAGCTGCTTCGCGATCTCCTTGTACGCGTAGCCGCGGGCGATGAGGCGCAGGACCTCGCGCTCGCGCTGGGTCAGGCGGTCGAGGTCCTCGTCGACCGGCGGGGCGTCGGTGGAGGCGAACGCATCCAGGACGAAGCCGGCCAGGCGGGGCGAGAAGACCGCGTCGCCGTCCTGGACGCGGAAGACCGAGTCGACCAGGTCCGTGCCGGTGATCGTCTTCGTGACGTAGCCGCGGGCGCCGCCCCGGATCACTCCGATGACGTCCTCCGCCGCGTCCGACACGGACAACGCGAGGAACCGCACCGGCTGCTCGGGGTCGGCCATCAAGGGCGAACAGCGGCGCAGCACTTCGACCCCGCCGCCGCCCGGGAGGTGGACGTCGAGGAGGACGACCTCGGGGCGGGTCGCCGTGATGACCGTGACCGCCTGGTCGACGTCCGCGGCCTCGCCGACCACCTCGACGCCGGTCCGCTCGGTCTGCCCGATCTCCGCCTGGACCCCCGTACGGAACATGCGGTGGTCGTCGACGAGCACCACGCGCACCCGACGCCCTGGCGCGGAACCGGCCGGATTCCCGGTCGAGCCAGCACCGGTCGCGCCGGCCTCCGCACCGCCGGTCACGCCGTCGGTCGGCCCGACCGCTCCGGTCGGTTCGTTCGCGTCGCTCATGTCTCCGCCCTCTCCATCTCCAGCTCGACCTCCGTGCCGCCGTCCGGCACCGCGCGCAGCCTGGCCGTACCGCCGTTGCGCTCCATGCGGCCGATGATCGATTCTCTGACGCCCATGCGGTCGGCGGGTATCGAGTCCAGGTCGAATCCGGGACCGCGGTCCCGGACCGACACGAAGACGGTCCTTCCCTCGACCTCGGCGAAGACCTGCACCGCGCCGCCGTCGCCACCGTACTTGGCCGCGTTCACCATGGCTTCCCTCGCGGCCTGCATCTGGGCGGCGGTCCTGTCGTCGAGCGGGCAGTCGCCGACGACCACCACCTCTATGGGGACGCCGTGCTTGTCCTCGACCTCCGCCGCGCTGCGCCTGACGGCCTCGGCGAGGGTGTCGGGCTCGTCCGCCTCGTCCTTTCCGGTGCCCGCCGGTTTGTAGAGCCAGTTGCGCAGGTCGCGCTCCTGGGCGCGGGCGAGGCGGCGGACCTCGCTCGCGTTCTCCGCGTTGCGCTGTATCAGTGTGAGGGTGTGCAGCACCGAGTCGTGGACGTGCGCGGCGACTTCGGCCCGCTCCTGTGCGCGGATGCGCATCAGGCGTTCCTCGGAGAGGTCCTGGGTCATGCGCACGAGATACGGACCGGCCAGCAGCGCTATCCCGACGAGGACGGCGAGCGCGGCCTGCAGGACCGACCCCAGGTGGGCGGCGGAGCCCTGCAGAACGAATATCCCGGAGACTCCCGCGGCGACGAGCAGGACACCGGCCGCGGAGCGGAGCAGGCTGATCGTGCGCTTGCGGCGGCCGACCTCCATCCAGCGGGCCCGGCGGGCATTGTCCGCCTGGCGCCAGACCAGGGCCACGCCCGCGCCGACGAGGACGGTGGGCCAGAGATAGGCCTTGGCGCCACCGCTCAGGTCCACGTTCCCCACGAAGACCAGGGCCACCACGACCATCGCGAGCAGCGCGACGATCTGGCCCTTGTCGGGCTTGCGGGCCACGAGTCTGCGGCGGCCGTCGGGGGCGGTCTCGGTGGCGAGGGCGGGTGGCCTCTGGGCGTCCACGCCACCGACGCCGAGAGGGACGAAGAACCAGAACGACGCGTACAGCAGGGCGCCCAGGCCGTCCGCCATGAACAGGCCCGCGAAGACCAGCCGGACCCAGATCACGGGCAGGCCGAGATGCCCGGCGAGCCCCCGCGCCACGCCACCGAGCCAGCGTCCGTCGCTGCTGCGGTAGAGCTTGCGCGGAGGCCGTGGGTCCTCGATGGTCAGGGCTGCGGCGTCCGGCATGCCATCGATGTTCACACGCCGGGCGCCACCGGGCATCAGGGTCGACCCCCGAGACTCCCCTGATCTTCGATTCCGGTCCGGTGATCTTCAAATCTAGTTCGATGATCTTCGAATCCGGTCCGGACGGGCGGCCCGAGGGGTGCGCGGGGGACGGGGCCGCGTCGCTCAAACAATGCCGCCACGCCGTCCGGACACCGGCCCGCACGGCCCGCATGGCTCGCACGGCCCCAGCCAGCCTGCACTCACGACCCCGCGACCGGCGCCGCACGGCCCTGAGGGTTGTCCCGGGGTCGAATTCAGGGTTCGGCCAGGGTCGTTCCGACTGCCGTCGGGCCGTCGCGGCCGTCACCATGGACGTATGAGCGATCAGCAGCACGCCGCGGCGCATCCGGGGCCCGGGCCGGGCCCCGGCTCCGGCGCGAGTGCGGCCCGGGGGCCGGACGCCGGGCCGCGGGACCCCGGACCCGCAGCGGACGCCCGGGCGGACACCTGGGCCGACACCCGGGCGGATGCACCGGCGGCCACCGCGGCCCCCGCCGGTGAGGAACCGCGTGCGCCCGGGGAGGGGCGCGCGCACGACGACGCGGTCGTGCCCGAGGTTCCGCGCAGGTTCCGGCGCGATCCGCGGCACAAGATGCTGGGCGGTGTGTGCGCGGGTCTCGGGCGGCAGTGCGACATGGACCCGGTGATCTTCCGGATCGTGCTCGCGGTGCTCGCCGCGACCGGCGGCCTCGGCCTCATCTTCTACGGCTTCGCCTGGCTCTTCGTCCCGTACGACGACGAGGAGGAGAACGAGGTGCGCAAGCTCCTCACGGGCCGCGTCGACGGCCAGGCGCTGGCGGGCGTGCTGTTCGCCCTCGTCGGCTGCGGTGTGTTCCTCTCCATGCTGAACAACGCGAGCGTGCTCACCTTCGCGGCGACGCTCTCCCTGCTCCTCGCGGGCGCCGGCTACTGGTCGCGGCAGCGCGGTACCGACGTCCCCGACCCGTCCCCGAGCTCCCGCGTGCGCTCGGGCAGGGGCGGCCCCATAGCCGCGCAGGCCGTCGCCGACGCCCCGCCCGAGGCACAGGCACCGCCGGTCCCCGCAGCCTTCCCCTCCTGGTGGCGGGAGCCCATCGTCAAGGACGGGACGTACGAAGGCGGCACGGGCTATCTGTGGGGCCCCAAGGGCCCGTGGGAGCGGGACATCGCGGCGGCGATCACCATCGCGCACGGCGGTGGCCCGGACCGGGGCATACGGCCGCGGGACGCCAAGCCGCGCGGCCCCCGCGGGATCGGTGGCCGGGTGTTCCTGCTCGCCCTCCTCGCAGGCGCCCTCGTCACCCGCCTGACCTGGGACGACCACACGCTCGGTGTCAGCCTGCAAGCCGGCCTGGCCAGTGCGCTCGCCGTGTTCGGCCTGGGTATCGCGGTCAGTTCGTTCCGCGGGCGTACGGGAGCGGGGTCGGTCTTCCTCGCGATCGTCACGGCGGGGCTGCTGGCCTGCTCGGCGGCGCTGCCGGCGGACATCACCACCCACTGGGAGCGAGTGGACTGGACACCGGCCACGGCGGCCGTCGTACAGGAGCAGTACGACCTCGGCACGGGCGTCGGCACCCTCGACCTCAGCCGGATCGACCCGGGCAAGGGGCGGACCGTGACGACGAACGCCGAGGTGGGCATGGGACAGCTCAAGGTGGTCATACCGAAGGACGTGACGGTGAGACTGAACATCGACGTGGGGGTCGGGGACATCCAGTTGCCGGGAGACGACCAGCGGGACGTGGACGTGGCTCCCGGCAAGCACAAGGAGCTGACGCTCGCGCCCGTGGACGGGAGCAAGGACGGCGGCACGCTCGACCTCACGCTCGAAGTCGGCCTCGGACAGGCGGAGGTGGCCCGTGCGGCGTCATGAGTTCAAGCCCGGCCGGCTCATAGCGGGTCTCTTCCTGATGCTCACAGGTGTCGTCTACGCCGGTGACGCGGGCGGCCTCTGGGAGACGCCGTGGTTCGCGGTGATCCCGCTCGTCACGGGAGGCCTGTTCCTGGCCGCTGTGACGGGCAGCGTGGCCCACGGGATACGGCGTCGCCACCGCCGCGGGGTGCCTGCGCCCGACCCCACACACGCCCCTGGCTGACCGCGCCACCCGGGCCCGCGCGCGGGCGGCCCCGGAAATCGGCCGCTGCACCGAGCCGGACTCCGTTCGGTGCGGCGAGCGGGCGGCCGGGCCGGGGCCCCGCCCCAGCGCCCGGCAGGACGGCCGGTGCCTGCCTAGTAGGTGCCCGACCTGCGCCGTCGGCGGGCGCGGAGTGTCGCGTCCAGGGAGAACACGCCTGCTCCGGCGAGGACGAGGGGCAGCCAGGCCATCAGATAGGGAAGGTCGTTGCCGTAGTAGTACGGGTCCGCGGCCCAGCTCATCGTCAGCCAGAGACTGAGGGAGATCAGCGCCCCGCCGAGCGCGGCGAGGCGGGCCAGCAGACCGATCAGCGTGCCGATGCCCACCGCGAGCTCGCCGAGGGCGATGGCGTAGCCGAAGCCGACGGGGCTCTTGAGAGCGAGGTCGATGAGTGCGGGAATCGCCGACGAGTCACGGACCGCGCGCATCATGTCGCCGATGGAACCGGCACCGGAGTCGGACATGAACGCGCTGTCGGTGAGCTTGTCGATCCCCGCGTAGATGAACGTGACACCAAGGAAGACGCGCAGCGGCAGCAGGGCGTACCGCGTCGCGGTGTCCCGCCAGTCGCCACCGCCGCCGTCGTCCGAGTATCCGGAGTGCGTGTCCGTGCGCATGCCGTGAGCCATAGCCCTCCGCCACCTCTCAACCGCCGAACGGTTCACCCCTCAACAAACAATACGTACGGGGGCCAGTCCCCGCTCAGGGGCGGACGCATAAATTTTTGCCGCGTCCACCCGATCGTCCCCTTTGACCCTTGGTCCTGGCCCCCTCGGCCTTTGTTCTTGGTCCTGGTCCTGCCCCTTAGTTCTGGTCCTGGCCCTTGGTTCTGAACTCCGGAAGGGCGGGAGTCCCGCCGTGGTTCGAGCGTCCTCAGTCCGTCACGTCGATCTCCACACGGTTCGTCTCCACGCCCGCGGCGGTGACGACCTGTACCGCCACCCGTCCCGGTTCCACGTCCGCGGGTACCGGCACGGTGAGGACCGCGTCGGAGGGGTTGCTGAAGCCGCCCGGCACGGGGACCAGCGGGACGTGTACGTGCACCGCGCCGATCCGCACCACCATCCGCGACAGCCGGTCCGCGCTCTGCGCGCCGGGCGGTACGAACCCGGCGCCCCGGATCTCGATGTCGTCGCCGGTCCTGATCGGCGCGTCCAGGTCGCCGGCCTCGCGCGCGCGGACGACCGAGAGGATCACCGGCCGGCCGCCCTCGGCGTACTTCGCGGCGACGTACGTGGCGGCCGAGATCAGCACCATGACCGCGAGTCCCCAGGGCAGGTCCGGGAGTTGTTCGGGGCGCCGGGCAAGCCGTACGGCGGCGAAGACGAGCGCGACGGCGCCCAGCACCGCGTACTGCGTGTCCGCGAAGCTGCCGCGTCCGGAGTCGTCGGTCAGCAGGTCGGCGGCCCGGGGCCGGTCGGCCCGTACCTTCTGCAGCCGCTGCCCGAGGACCCGCAGGCCGACCACCCGCCGTACCAGCACGGCGATCGCGCACACGACGGCGAGGACGGTCACGATGCCCGCGCCCCGGGCCAGTTCGAGTCCTTCGATCAGGGAGTCGCGTTCGGTGTGGGAGGACGCTCCGGCCAGCCGGCCGGCCAGTACCAGCACGGCGTAGACGACGAACAGCACCCATCCTGCGGCCACCACGCGGGAGGTGGAGAGCCGGTTGTCCTCACCGATGACCGGCGCCAGCACCCCGCCGCGCGCCCGGTGGAACCACGAGGCCGCGGTCAGCAGCACGGCCACGACGACCGCCGCGAGCAGCCCCGCCGTGCGCGCGGCCGTCCAGCCCGCCCCGATCGCGGTGAGCGCCTGCACTAGCAGCAGGACGGCCACAAGGCCCCATACGGACACGACCGTTCGCCGCCAGACGAGACCGAGCCAGACCTCCCCCTCGGCCCGGCCGCGCTCGGCGACGAGGTCGGCGGACTGGGTCAGCGCGTCCGACACCCACTGCCGGGAGGCCCCGGCCGAGTGTGCGACCGCGGCCGGCAGCCCGTGCCCCGACGCCAGTTCGTCCCGCTTGGAGAGGAACGCGGCGACGGCCCGCCGATGCCCCTCACGCGCCCCGTGCGGGCAGTCCCCGCAGGCACAGCCGCCCTCGTGCCCGCCCCGACCGGGACCCCGGACGGGGTCACGCCCCGTGCCCTGTCCCGTCTCCTGCACCGCCACGCCCGTTGCCGCCTTCCGCACCGCTCTGTCGAATACTCATCGGCTACTCATCGGCCGTGCGCCCGCCCACCGCGCACACCCGTCCACCGCACATCCGCCCACCGCACACCTGCGCAGCCGCACAACTGCCTTGTGACGACAGCGCATTGTGCCGTACCGCACACCCCCCGCGTCCGCCAGGTCTGGTCAGCGCGGGTGAACAGGCCACCCCCGTGTTGACCCGGCTGCGAGAATTTCCGTATGGCCGAGATCATCCAGCGCGACGGGACCTGGGCCTTCGACGGCAGCACGGTCCGGATCACCCCGGGGCTGCACCGTTCCGTGCCGCTGTTCCGGCAGACGTACGGAGAGATCGCCGTGCCCCTCGAAGCGGTCGCGGGCGTCGTCTACGAGCCCGAACGCAAGCGTGGCCGACTGCGGCTGAGACTCCGCGAGGGCGCCGACCCGCTCCTCCAGGCGACCGGGGGCCGGCTGCCCGACGCGGCGGATCCGTACCGGCTGTCCGTGGACATCGACCGGTCGGGGGTCGCCGAGTACGTCGCCGAGGAGATCCGGCACGCCCTGCTCATCGAACAGATTCCCAAGGAACCGGCCGGGGCGTATCTCCTGCCCGGTCCGCCGGTGCCCGTCTCGGTCCGCTCCAGCGACGGCACGGTCTCCTTCGACGGAGCGAGGGTCCGTATCGACTGGAGCGACACCTCGGACCGGGTGAAGCGCGCGACGGGCCCGCGCATCATCGGCCTGCCGGATCTGGTGCAGGTGGAGTGGCTGCCCAACTCCGGTTACGAGGAGGGCTTCCTGCGGTTCGTGACGAACGACTCGGTGTTCTCCAAGCTGCCGCCGGAGAAGGATCCGTTCGCGCTCGACCTGTGGGGCAGCGCGCGCCGCGATCTGCTCACGGCTCTCGTCGCCACCGCGGTCATGGCCCGCCTCCCGCACCCGTCCGCCCGGACGACCGGCGGGCTCGCGCGGGGCGAGCTCGTACGCGGAGATCCCCGCCTGCCGGCCGCCGCACCCGAAGGCTCCGTACGACCTCAGGTACCCCAGGTACCCCAGATATCCCAGGGGCACCAGACACCCCGGGCGTCCCAGACGCCTCCGGAGGGCCTTCACGACGTACTCCTGCGCAGGCTGCGGGAGTTGGGCGAGCTGCATCGCGACGGCGTGCTCACCGACGAGGAGTTCGCGACGACGAAAGCGGCCGTGCTGCGCGACTTCTAGTACGGCGGCCAGTACGTGGGCTGGTACGGCGGCGCATCCTTGCCGACGCGGCCCATCTCATGGCGCGGTCCATCTCATGGCGCGGTCCGTATTCTCGCGCGGCCCGTTTTCTCGCGTGGCCTCTCCTGAGACATGTGTGGTCTCTCCTGAGACATGTCAGGACAGCAGATCCGGCTCGCTGCGGCTGATGTCCTGCCACAGCGGCTGGTAGTTGATCCACGCGACCAGGTCCCCGCCGGCCTGTTCCCGCGTCGCGACCGCCTGCTTGTGGCCGATGAGCACCGGCCGCCCCGCGGCGCGCGCGGTCAGCTGCACCTGGCAGGAGCGTTCCATCGACAGGAACCACCAGGCCGCCGCGTCCACGGAGTCGCCCACGGTCAGCAGCCCGTGGTTGCGCAGCACGAGCGCCTTGAACGAACCGAGCGCGGAGGCGATCCGCCGCCCCTCCTCGGCGTCCACGGCGACCCCCGAGTAGGCGTCGTACAGCGCGTGGTCCTCGTAGAAGGCGCAGCTCTCCTGGGTGATCGGGTCGAGGAGCTCACCGAGCGCGGACAGCGCGCGTCCGTGCACCGAGTGGCAGTGGGCGACCGCGACGACGTCGGGCCGGGCCGCGTGCACCTGGGCGTGCACGGTGAACGCCGCCTGGTTCACGTGATAGCGGCCTTCCAGCACCTGACCGTCCTCGTTGGCCATCACCAGGTCCCCGACGGTGACATGCTTGAAGGGCATTCCGAACGGGTTCACCCAGAAGCAGTCGCTGTACTCCGGGTCGCGCGCGGTGATGTGGCCGGAGACCCCGTCCTCGAAACCGAGCCGACCGAAGAGCCGCAGCGCGCCCGCGAGGCGTTCCTTGCGGTGCCGGCGCTCGTCGTCGAGCGACTCGTGCATGGGCGGCATCGCGAACCGCAGTCTGTCGGTGGGAAGGGGCAGGGGCGGTGTGGGCCCGTGCATATGTCCTCCAGCCCTGAGGGGCGGACTCCGTACGTGTTTACGGGCGGGAAGTTACCGGCGGTCAGCGCAGGAGAACAGAGATGTCGACGAAGAGAGTGCACAACCGTTGTACGAGATCGCTGGTCTGCCTGACCGGAGCCGTCAAGCCCGTCGGGCACCCGCACCGACGCCCCCTGGAGGGACCCCCCGTGCACAGCCTTCCCCACACGCTGTGCGGACCGCGCCCCGCGACCGCATCACCGTCCTGCCCATGAGGAACACGAGGAGCAGCAAGAGCGGCAAGAGACCCGGAAGAACCAGCAGGACCAGCAGGACCAGTTGGCCGGGCAGGACCAGCAGGACCAGCAGGACCAGCAGAGCCTCAAGGACCATAGGGGCCCTGCAGACCCTACGGGCCATACCGGCCAAGAGAGTCGAGCGGCTGATCACGGACATGCTCAGGCAGGTGGCCACCCGTGACGTGGTCGTGCTGGACGACCGGGCCGGCTCCCCACGGCGTCTCGCCGCACTGGCCTACGTCGCCGTGCAGTACGGCTTCCGGTACGAGCGGTCGAGCCGGGTCGGCCAGACGCTTCAGGTCCGGCTGGTGCGCGACCGCCGACCCGAGGCCCGCGAGCGCAGTACGGCGGCTCTCGGCCGGCTGGCGGCGGGCCGCGCCCCCGGTATGCGTCCGGGCACGCTGAGACCCCTGCCGGACGTGGCGCCGACGGTGAGTCTGCTGAAGACCCGCATCGAGTTCGACGCCCTGGACGACGACCTCGACTGGCGCCGCAAGGCCGTGTTCATGGGCGCCAGCGCGCTCTTCATGGCGTTGTTGCTGATCCCCGCGGGGTGGACGGCGTCGCTCGCGGCGGGCGCCATGATGGCCGCGGTGTTCGCGCTCCTCCTGCGTCTGGAGATGGTGCGCAAGGACCGGCTCGCCCGCCGTCTGCGCTCGGCGGACCGCAACTCCCGCAGGACGAATCTCCGCACCTCGCTGCCGAAAAGACGCCACTAGATGTCGGGTATCGCCGCCACACTCGTCGTATGACTCGGACGACATCGAACTGGGCGGCCTTCGTCGCCGCGGAACAGGATTTCGCCAGGACCGTCGAGGAACGGTTCGCGGGCTTCACGCACCACGTGGTGGCGACCCTCCGCAGGGACGGGTCGCCCCGCACGTCCGGTCTGGAGGTCCGCTTCCTGAACGGGGAGCTGTGGCTCGGCATGATGCCGGACTCCCTCAAGGCGCTGGACCTGCGCCGGGACCCGCGTTTCGCCCTGCAGGCGAACCCGGGGCCGGGCACGGAGCCGGCCGGCGGCGACGTACGGATCGCGGGCCGGGCGGTCGAGGTCCAGGACCCGGCGGAGAAGGCCGGATACAGCGAAGAGGTGAAACCGCCGGAGCCGTTCCACCTCTTCCGCACCGAACTGACGGAGGTCGTACGGACCTACGTCGAGGACGACACGTATCTGGTCGTCCAGATCTGGCAGCCGGGAGTGCCGGTGCGCACTCTCAGGCGGACCTGAGCCCCGCGAGAGCGGGGCCCGGGACCGCTACTCCCACTCGATGGTGCCCGGCGGCTTCGACGTCACGTCGAGGACGACGCGGTTGACGTCCGCGACCTCGTTCGTGATGCGGGTGGAGATCTTCGCGAGGACGTCGTACGGCAGACGCGACCAGTCGGCGGTCATCGCGTCCTCGGAGGACACGGGCCGCAGCACGATCGGGTGGCCGTACGTGCGGCCGTCGCCCTGCACCCCGACGGAGCGGACGTCGGCGAGCAGCACGACCGGGCACTGCCAGATGTCGCGGTCGAGACCGGCGGCCGTCAGCTCCTCGCGGGCGATGGCGTCGGCTTCGCGGAGCAGGTCGAGCCGCTCCTTGTTGACCTCGCCGACGATGCGGATGCCCAGGCCGGGGCCGGGGAACGGCTGGCGCTGGACGATCTCGTCCGGCAGGCCGAGCTCCTGGCCGACCATCCGGACCTCGTCCTTGAAGAGCTGGCGCAGCGGCTCGATCAGCTGGAACTCAAGGTCTTCGGGGAGCCCGCCCACGTTGTGGTGGGACTTGATGTTCGCGGTGCCCGTGCCGCCACCGGACTCGACCACGTCGGGGTAGAGGGTGCCCTGGACCAGGAAGGCGACCTCCGGGCCCTCGTCCGCGATGATCTCCGCCTGGGCCTGCTCGAAGACCCGGATGAACTCGCGGCCGATGATCTTCCGCTTCTCCTCGGGGTCCGAGACGCCCTTGAGAGCGGTGAGGAAGCGGTCCTCAGCGTCCACGACCTTCAGCTGGACGCCGGTCGCCGCCACGAAGTCCTTCTCGACCTGCTCGGTCTCGCCCTTGCGCATCAGGCCGTGGTCCACGTACACGCAGGTCAGCTGGGTGCCGATGGCCTTCTGTACGAGGGCCGCGGCGACCGCGGAGTCCACGCCGCCGGAGAGGCCGCAGATGGCGCGCTTGTCGCCGACCTGCTCGCGGATGTGCGCGACCTGCTCCTCGATCACATTGCCAGTGGTCCAGTCCGGGCTCAGACCCGCGCCGCGGTACAGGAAGTGTTCGAGCACCTGCTGGCCGTGCGTGGAGTGCATGACCTCGGGGTGGTACTGGACCCCGTACAGCTTCTTCTCGTCGTTCTCGAAGGCCGCGACCGGGACGACGTCCGTGGAGCCGGTGACGGTGAAGCCCTCGGGGGCGGCGGAGCAGGCGTCGCCGTGCGACATCCACACCGACTGCTCGTCCGGGGTGCCCTCGAAGAGCGTCGAGCCGGACTTGCTGACGTGCAGTTGCGTACGGCCGTACTCGCGGGCGCCCGTGTTGTCGACGGTGCCGCCGAGGGTGGTGGCCATCAGCTGGAAGCCGTAGCACATGCCGAAGACCGGGACGCCGGCCTCGAAGAGCGCGCGGTCCAGGCGGGGGGCGCCTTCCGCGTACACCGACGAGGGGCCGCCGGAGAGGATGATCGCCGCGGGGTTCTTGGCGAGCATCTCGTCGACCGGCATGGTGCTCGGGACGATCTCGCTGTAGACCCGGGCCTCACGGACTCGGCGGGCGATGAGCTGGGCGTACTGCGCGCCGAAGTCGACGACCAGGACGGTGTCGGGGGTGGCGGCGGGGGACGCTTCTGGCACGGTTTGCCTTCCGGCGGTTTTGCGGGGCTGTGTTCTTGATTCTAACGGGGGTCCGAGGGCGGGTGGCCCCGCCGGGTTTTTCGCCCCCGCCGCCCCTTCCCGTCCCGTACCTGCCTCGGGGGCGCTGCCCCGGAACCCCGTCCTCAAACGCCGGACGGGTTGAGATGTCGCCGGACGGCGGCAACCCAGCCCGTCCGGCGTTTGAGGACAAAGGGGGCGAGGGGCGAGGGGGCGCAGCCCCCATGCGTGGACGGGAACGGGCAGGGGCGGCGGGGGCGACGAAAACCCGGTGTCTCAACATGCGGGCCGGCTTGGTGCCCGCCCCGCGCGCGGGCATACTGCTCTCATGCTCTCGCACCAGACCTTCGTCTTTACCTATGGCAACCGGCCCTCCGGCTGCCATGGTCGTGCTGCTTGAGCAACTGACAAGCGACTTCCCAGGCGCCCCGGGCCGACAAGGCCCGGGGCGCCTGCGTTTTCCGGACCTTTCCGCTCCGGGGCACCCCACCCCAAGAGGAGCCCCGACATGAGCACAGCCACCACGGCCTCCCCGGACAGGACCGGCGCCCGTACCGACGAGGCCGCCGACGTCATCACCGGCGCCCGCGAACGCATCGACACCCTCGACGACCGCATCATCGGCCTGGTCCAGGAACGCATGGCCGTCTCGGCGGTCATCCAGGAGGCCCGGATCACCTCCGGTGGCCGCCGGGTGAACCTGTCGCGCGAGATGGAGGTGCTCGGCCACTACAGGGAGGCGCTGGGCAAGCCGGGCACCGCGCTCGCGATGACGCTGCTGGAGCTGTGCCGGGGCCGCATCTGAGAAGCGGGGGGAGCGGGAAGAACCGGAGGAGCGGCCTCCGGGAGCGCGCACTGAGGGCGCGTACGGCATCCCGTACGAGGTGCGCCTACGACGGACGTCCGGTGCACGCACGTACGCATGCCCTCTCACCCGTACGGCGCGTGACCGTCCCCCTGCGGGCTTCGTTCTCCCGATGTCCGTGCCAGCCAGGGGCGGGCCCGAAGAACCACGCGTGGCTCCGCTGGAACGGGAGGCGTACGGACGTGCGCCGTGGGACCCCGTTCCAGAGAAGTGACCGGACGGCAGGGGACAGCAGCCCGGTCACCCAAGAGAGGTCGGCTCCGGGGACGCTCGGAGCCGACCGGCGGAATCTGTGCAAGGGCGGTCGGAACGGTTGCGTAGGCCGCGGCCCATCGAGCACGATGCCTGGAACACCCCGAGTCCTCGAACAACATCCGTATTGCACCGCGTTACCGCCATTGGTCGAGACCATGCGCACGCCCCGTGTGCGCCGGGTGCAGACCGGCGGACAAGCCAATAAGCGGCGCTACCCCCGGCGCCGCCCTCGAAGGCACCGGCGCTGCCCTGACGTCGGTGCTGACCACGAAGGGCCCTGCGGATCCTGGGCCCTTCGCCTGCCCCGGTGCTCCTGGCGCTCCGGCGAGCAGGCCGGGCGGGCTGGCGGGTGGGCCGGGCGGCGGGCGGGGCGGGCCGGCTGGGCGGGCTACGCGGTCGTCCTCGCCAGTTTGGCCAGTTGCGCCTCGGACCAGCTTCGCCGGGACCTTGATCTTGTCCGCGTCCAGCATGTTCATCGAGCTGAAGGCCACCAGCGTCGTACCGTCGCGGACGACCGTGTACGCGGCGGGCACCCGCGCCCCCTCGATCGAGGCGAGGAGTCTGAACGCGACGGACTCGTCGCCCAGGCGGGGGTCGGCCGCCGCCTCGACGTTCTTGTAGTCGTAGCCGGCGTGCCGGTACGCGGTGCACTCCTCGGCCGCCGTACGCAGACCGTCCATCACCTCGTCGGCCTCGCCGGACCCGTAGGCGAGAAGGGCGAACGTGATCACCGAGGCGTTCGTCTCGTCCTTCGGCACGACACCGCGGCTGACTCCCGCCCGCGCCGCCGGGTCGGTGGAGAACAGGAACATGTCGGCGATCGGCCGGCACTTCGACGGGGTCGCGGGGACGCTCTGGCCCAGGAGGTCCGCCCCTTCCGACTCCTCGATCTCGAAACCCTTGACGTCCCCGCCCGCGAGCGCGGCCTTCCTCAACTGCGCCTTGGTGAGAGGCCCGTCGGTGCGAGGCCCGTCGGTGTGGGACCCGTCGTCCTTCCGCGCGCCGCCGCCCGCGGGACCCCGCGAGTCCTTGGCGTCCTCGCTGCCCTCGCTCCCCTCGGCGGGTGTCCTTGTCCTCTCCCCGTCGGCCGACCGCCCGCCCGCCCTCGACGCCGACCCCGCCGCCCTCCCGTCCGGAGCGGCGGCGCCGCTGCCGCCATCCCCACCCCCGCCGCACGCCGCGACGCAGCCGAGGACGGCGACGGCCGACGCCGCCACCAGAGGGCGTGCGATCCTCGTCGTCACCCTCGCGCCCATGCCCGCCCTCACGTCCTCGACACCCTCCCGCACGGCTCCTCACCCGAGCCACCCGAGCCACCCGAGCCCCCGGAGCCAGCGGAATCGCCGGAGTCGTCGCCCTCGTTTCCGATGTCCCGGCTGCGGTCGTACGGGTCGACCGCGGGCCCGGTCGGGGGCGCGCCCGTCTCTCCGTCGCCGGAGGCCAGCCGCGGGTGCAGGAAGCCGTCGTGGACGTCGCAGGCGGAGTTGGCGATGTCGTCGTCGTACCTGACGACCGCCAGCCTGCCCGGTGTGGCGTCGTACTTGGCGGGGTTGAGGAGCCGCAGGTCGATGACCCGGCGGACGATGGTCCGCGCCACCTCGGTGGAGTGCGGGTCGGCGGGGGCCAGCGCGTAGACGAAGGTGTAGTCGGTGTGGATGTCCAACGCCCCCTTCGCGCCCGCCTCGAACGTCGTACGGCCACGGGTCTTGACCACGTCACCGACGAGCCGTACCTCGCCCTGGTCGAAGCGGCTGAAGAAGCGCAGCGGATCGTGGTCCTTGCCGGGCTTGCGCAGCCAGGACCTCAGGTCGTCGACCAGTTCGGGCTGTTTGGGGTCGAGCACCTTGCCGAGGACGGTCTCGGGGGTGTTTCCGAGGAGCGTCCCGCGGTCGATGTTCGCCCCGACGAGCAGGGTCCTGCTCTGCTCCAGGGCCTCGGCGACCTGGTCCTTCGAGAACGCGCCGACCGCTTTCGCCTCCGGCAGTACGATCCCGGCGGCGCCGTCGGCGTACCGCGCGGCCGGGGAACCGGCGAAAGGTTCCTCCAGGGTGGGCGTGCCGGGCGCGGAACCCGGGGCCGCGGTCTCGGGCGCGGTCTCCGCGGGCAGCGGGGACGCGGCCGAGCCGGAGCCCAGGGCCGCGGCCGAGTCCGTGCCGAAGGGGTCGCCCGGCAGCAGGGACGGCTTCATGGCGACCACGGCCACCGCGAGGGCGAGCGGGATGCCGATGACCGTCCACACCTTGCGGCGCCGGGCCGCGCGCCCGTTCGCCCGCTGTCCGACGGGGTCCGCGCGCCAGGCCGGGGGCAGTTCGCCACGGGCGTCCTGCTGCCGCAGCCGCTCGGTGACCATGCGGGCGCGCGCGGACGGCTCCTTGGGCGCCTGCGAGGTCCGGATGTCCCGCTCGCTGTCCTGGACGAAGCGCTCCCACACGTCGTCCGGTATGGACTCCCCCGACCCGTCGGGCCCCCCTGCCCCGCCGGGCTCCCCCGCCTGTCCGGACGGCTTCTCACTCACGGCGCTCGCGCCTCTCCCCCATGGCCGACATAGTGGCCGACGTGCTCGAACGGTCGACCGAGGGTCAGTTCTAAGGCGTGGGCACGGGAGTTCACAAGTCGAGCCCTGGTGTGACCCAGCCCACATAAAAATTCTGTGAGTTCCAGGACAACCCTTCACAGGAGTCACAGGTCTCACTCACGCAACCAACGGCCATACCCGCGACCGTCACGCGGAGGCCTCCCGAATCTCGCGCCGTGATGTCGCGGCGCACCGGACTTTCCGAGGTCTTCATGAAGCTTCGCCGTGTCATGGCCGCTGCGGCCACGACGGCTGTCATAGCCCCGCTCGCACTGCTGTCGGCCCCGGCCGCCTTCGCGACCGACCCCACGCCCACCGGCACCGAGACCGCGACCTCGACCGTGACGCCGGGCGCGACGGAGACCGAGACCTCCGGGGCGACGACACCTGCGGCGACGCCCCCGACGACCCCGCCGGCCGCCACGACCCCCGCGAGCACGCCTGCCTCGACTCCGCCGGCGACCAGCCCGGCGCCGGGCACCACCCCGCCCGAGACGTCGGAGACCCCGGACCCCGAGCCGTCCGTGTGCGAGGACACCAAGGTCGACGTCAGCATCTCCGGCCTGCCCGGCAAGATCGCCGTGGGCAGCGGCTGGCACAAGTTCTCGCTGAACGTCCTGAACTCCTCGGACTCGACGCTCCAGGACCTCGACTTCCTCGCCGGCGCCTCCTCCGACGTGGACGGCACGGACCTCTTCAAGAGCAAGCAGGTGCAGCTCCAGGCCTGGAACCCGGACGACAAGGTCTGGGAGGACCTCGACGAAGAGGGTTACGCGGTCGGCTTCGTCGGCTACACCGACGAGCTCAAGCCCGACTACGAGGTCCACGTCCCGCTGCGTATCAACGTGAAGTCCACCGCTCCGGTCGGCGCGGGCTTCTCGCTCGGCGCGACGATCTACGGTGACGACGACGCGGAGTGCACCGGCTTCGGCGAGGTCGCTTACAAGTTCACGATCGTCGCCGCGGGTACGGACACCGGCGGCACGAAGCCGCAGGAAGGCGGCAAGGCGCCGGTCAGCGACCAGAAGCCGGACAAGGCCGTCACGCCGCAGGTGACCGGCAACCTCGCCGAGACCGGGTCCAGCTCCGCGCTGCCGACCATCGGGCTCGTGGGCGGGGTCGCGCTGGTCGCCGGTGTGGGAGCGGTGGTCGTCGCTCGTCGTCGTAAGGCCGGCTCCGACGCGTAGCTGCCGGTGGTGTGCGGGGAGGCGGCTGCGGGCCCGGTGGGGGCCGGGCGCGCAGTTCCCCGCGCTCCTTGAGGGCTTGAAGACGTAAGGACCTGCGCTCGGAGGGGGGCGCAGGTCCTTACGTCTTCTGTCTTTTCCGGGGCTGCCCTTGGGGCTACTTCTTCGGTGGCATCGGGGGCATGCCGAGGAACGGGAGCTTCAGGGCGCCGAAGGCGTCCGCCGGGACCGCGGGGGCGAGCGGCTCGACCGGCCTCAGGCGCTCGTACGCCCCGCCGGGCGCCGGACGCGGGTCCTCCTCCCCCTTGTTGGGCCAGTACGACATCGCGCGCTCGGCCTGTGCGGTGATCGTCAGCGACGGGTTCACGCCCAGGTTCGCCGAGACCGCGGCGCCGTCGACGACGGAGATGCCCGGATGCCCGTACAGCCGGTGGTACGGGTCGATGACACCCTCGTCGGCAGAGGCGCCGATCGGGCAGCCGCCCAGGAAGTGGGCGGTCAGCGGGGTGCCCATCAGCTCGCCGACGTTCGAGCCCGCGAACCCGTTGATCTCGGCGGCGATCGCGGAGGCGCCCTCCGAGGCGGTCCTGATCTGCTTCGGATTGGGGGCCCCGTGCCCCTGGCGTGCCGTCAGCAGCCCCTTGCCCGCGCCCTTCGGCTTCAGGTACGTCGTCAGGGAGTTGTCGAGGGACTGCATCACCAGGCCGATGATGGTCCGCTCCGACCAGCGGCGGTTGGAGAGCGAGCGCGCCACGAGGGTGGGGTGCTTCACCGCGTTGACCAGCCAGGCGAACGCCCTCGACGAGCCCTCCGTGTACGGAACCTGGAGGATCGACAGGCTGCCCATCGAGTTGGAGCCCTTGCCGTAGCGGACGGGCTCGATGTGCGTGTTGGCGTCCGGGTGGATGGAGGACGTGATGGCGACACCGCGGGTGAAGTCGGCCTTCGCCTCACCGGTGGCCTTGCGGTAGCGGCGGTCGCTGGTCTGCGCGCCGACCAGCGCCTCTGAGTTCGTACGGGTCAGCTCCCCCAGCCGCTTCGACAGGTACGGCAGCTGGCCGCCCGCCTTCATCCGGTGCAGCAGGGTCTGCGTACCGTACGTGCCGGCCGCGAGGACCACGCGGCGCGCCTTGAAGACGCGCCCCTCACGCCCCGCACGCCCCTTGCGCCCCTCGCCCTTGCGCCCGCGGTCCGTGGGGAGCGTCGAGACCGCGAAACCGCCCTGCGAGTCGTCCGTGAGGGACACGACGGTCGTCAGGGGGTGGACGACCGCGCCCGCCTTCTCCGCGAGGTACAGGTAGTTCTCGTTGAGGGTGTTCTTCGCGCCGTGCCGGCAGCCCGTCATGCACTCGCCGCACTCGGCGCACGCGTTGCGGGCCGGGCCGGCTCCGCCGAAGTACGGGTCGTCGACCCGCTCCCCCGGCCGCGCCTTCGCCGTTCCGTCGGCGTCCTCGCCGTCACCGAAGAAGACCCCGACCGGCGCCATGTGGAAGGTGTCGCCGACGCCCATCCGCTGTGCGGCGGCCTTGAGATGGACGTCGGAGGGGGTCATGGTCGGGTTGAGCCGTACGCCGAGCATGCGCTGCGCCTGGTCGTAGTACGGCTTCAGCTCCTCCTGCCAGTCGGTGATGTCCTTCCACTGCGGGTCCTCGAAGAACGGCTTCGGCGGTACGTAGAGGGTGTTGGCGTAGTTGAGGGAACCGCCGCCCACGCCCGCGCCGGCGAGCACCATGACGTTGCCGAGGAGGTGGATACGCTGGAGGCCGTACATACCGAGCTTCGGCGCCCAGAGGTAGTTCTTGAGGTCCCAGGAGTTCTTGGGCAGTGTGCCTCGGGTGAAGCGGCGGCCTGCCTCCAGGACTCCGACGTGGTAGCCCTTCTCGGTGAGACGCAGGGCGGTGACGGATCCGCCGAAGCCGGAACCCACGACGATGACGTCGTAGTCGTACGTTTCCTGAGGCACGTGTGCTCCTCGTTGAGTGTCCGTGCGGGTGGTGTGGCCGGGCGCTTCTAGCGGAACCGGAAAGCCTTCATCAGCTTCAGGCTGCGGCTCATGAACCGGGCGTACTTCTCGTCGTCCATGCCCAGGGACGGCGCCATCGGCAGCAGGCGCTGCTGGGCCACCGTCTGGGCCTCCGTGTACTTGAGGATGCCCTCGGAGCCGTGGCGGCGGCCGAGGCCGGAGTCCTTCATGCCGCCCATCGGCGACTGGACGCTGCCGTACGCGGGCCCGTAGCCCTCGTTGATGTTGACCGTTCCGGTGCGCAGCCGGGCCGCGACCTCGGTGCCGCGACGGCCGTCCTTCGTCCAGACCGACGAGTTGAGGCCGTACGCCGTCGCGTTGGCGGCGGCGATCGCCTCGTCCTCGTCCTCGAACCGGTAGATCGAGACGACCGGGCCGAAGGTCTCCTCGCCGCAGACCGCCATCGGCGCCTCGACGCCGTCGAGGATGGTCGGCTCGAAGAAGTACGGGCCGATGTCGGGGCGCGCGACACCGCCGGCGACGACGGTCGCGCCCTTGGCGACGGCCTCCTCGACGTGCCGGGTCACGGTCTCCAGCTGGCGTTCGCCGACCAGCGAGCCCATCTCGGCGCCGTACGCGAGGGACGTGCCGAGGCGCATCGCCTTGGTGCGTGCGGCGAACCGCTCCAGGAACGTGTCCGCGATCGACTCGTGGACGTACAGGCGCTCGATGCTGATGCACAGCTGTCCGGCCGAGGAGAAGCAGGCGCGGACCGCGCCGGCCGCCGCCCGGTCGATGTCGGCGTCCTTGAGGACCAGCATGGCGTTCTTGCCGCCGAGTTCGAGGGAGACGCCGACCAGCCGGGCCGCCGCGCCCTGGGCGACCTCGCGGCCGGTGCGGGTGGAGCCGGTGAAGGAGACGTAGTCGGCGTGCTTGACGACCTCCGGGCCGATGACCGGTCCCTCGCCGAGGACGACCTGGAAGACGTCGGCCGGCAGGCCCGCCTCGATGAGCAGGTCACGGGCCCACAGGGCGGTGAGGCAGGTCTCGGTGTCGGGTTTCATCACGACGGCGTTGCCCGCGACGAAGGCGGGCAGCGCGTCGCCGACGGAGAGTTCGAGGGGGTAGTTCCAGGGGGCGATCTGGCCGACGACACCGCGCGGGTGGCGCAGCTCGGTGACCTTGGTGAGGGTCGGCATGGCGCCCGCGTGCCGCTTGGGGCGCAGGTAGAAGGGGGCGCGGCGGCCGTAGTGGCGGGCCGCGACGGCGACCGCCTGGACCTCCTCGTGGGCGTGCAGCCGGGCCTTGCCGGTCTCCAGCTGGATCAGGTCCAGCACCTCGGCCTGGCGGGCGAGCACGAGGTCGTGGAAGCGCAGGAGGACGGCCGCGCGCTCCTTGACGGGGATCTGGCCCCAGAGGAACTGGGCGGCGCGCGCCCGCGCGTAGGCCTCCTCCACATCCTGCGGGGTGGACTCGGGCAGGTCGGCCAGCTTCTCGCCGGTGAACGGCGTGTGGTTGGCGGTGCGGCCCGAGCCGACCACGCCACGGGTGAGCTGGGCGATCAGCTCGGGCGTGACCACGTCAGCGGCCGTGCGGGCGCCTTCGGGGGCGGGCGCGAGAGGGTTGGTACCGGTCTTTTCCGGGGCCTGTGCCGGGGCCTGCGAGTCCGTCATGAGCCGCAGGGTATGCCCGCCCGAGCTCTTTGGGTACCCGTCGGTAACAGGGTTTCACCGAGTACACACAACGCGCCAGTGATCACTGGCAGTAAATGGCCTGATCAGGGGGTTGTCCAGCAATGATCAGGCCGTGGGAGGTGTCCGGTCCACGGGCCGGGGTTCCTCCCGCTGCGGGGCCCGGTGCCGGGGCATCGCCGTACGCCCCACCGCCGCCGCGAGTTTGCGCAGCCGGCGCCAGTCCATGGGCGGCTTGGGCTCCGGCACGCCCGGCCGGTTCCCGGGAACGCGTACGCGCAGGGCACCGGGCTCGATGCGGCACCGTACCGGTGTGGGCAGCATGAGGGCCTCGCCGTCCACGCCGACCTCGATCTCGGGGCGGTCGGCGTCCACGACGACCTCGCGGGCGGTCAGCACCGTGAGCCCGGTGGAGTGCCTGCCCAGCAGCAGACCGGCGGCCTCGGCGGCGTTCTCGACCCTGACGCCGAGGACACCCAGCACGCCGGACTCCAGCCGCTCGCGGTAGCCGAGCCCCGCCGGGTCGTCCATGCGGTAGGGGTTGTTGCTCACCAGGAGGGCCTGGGGCCCGTCGACGACGGTCGCCGCCGTGGCGCCCCCCGTCCCCGGCCCTGCGGCCGGGCCCGTCTCCTCCACCCGGGCGGTCAGCCGCGGCCCCTTCTGGTGCGTGAGCAGTTCGGGCAGCAGCTCCAGCGTCGTACGGACCTTGTCGTCCCGGTACTCGGGGCTCTGCACGACGACCGCGTACGCGCCGAACGAGGCGTTGTTGACGAAGGGGTGCGTGTCGGCGAAGCCGAGGTCGACGCGGAGTTCGACGCCGTCGTCCGTGAGGGCGTCGAGGCTCGCCGCCGGGTCGTTCCGGTCGAGCCCGAGGTCCATGGCGAAGTGGTTGCGGGTGCCGGCGCTGACGACGAGGAACGGCAGGCCGTGCTCCGCTGCGACGGCGGCGACCAGCGCCTGCGTACCGTCGCCGCCCGCGACGCCGAGCAGATCGGCGCCGTCCGCGACGGCCCGGCGGGCGAGTACGGTCACGTCCTCGTGCGTGTCGGGGTCGAGGAGGTGGACCCGCGCCCCGAGCTTCTCGGCCTTCTCCTTCAGCCCGAACCGCTCGACCTTCCCGCCCCCGGACCGCGGGTTCATGATGAGGAAGGGGCTGGCGGGGGCCGGGGTCCGGTGCTCCCGCACGCTCACCGTGTGCGACCTGGTGCTGCTGAGCGCGAACTTCCCGGCCCAGACGGCGAAGGCCCACAGGGTCAGGGAGGCGATGACGACCCAGAGCAGGTTCTCGGCGGCGAAGAACCAGACGACCGCGGCGGGTGTCGTGGCGGCCAGCGCCACTGCTGCCGCGCGGGAGGGGCCCCTGAGGGTCAGTACCCACCACAGGGCGGCGACGGTGACGGCCGTGCCGAGCGCCCCCGCCGCTACGAGCAGCAGGCTCGCGAATCCCCCGAACGCGAGGGGGAGCAGCACCGCGGCGCCGGCTGCGGTCAGGGCGCTTCGTGCCGCCCAGCGCTGCCGGGCATGTGCCCGTGCGTCAAGATCCAGGCCCACGCCTGCCGCCTCTCTGTTCGCGCAGTTCCCCGCGCCCCTGAAAAGATTGCGCCGTTCCCCGCGCCCCCGAAGACAACAGCTTGCGCCGTTCGCCGCGCCCCTGAAGACAACAGCTTGCGCCGTTCCCCGCGTCCCTGAAGACAACAGCTTGCGTCGTTCCCCGCGGCCCTGAAGACGAAGGACTGCGCCGTTCCCCGCGCCCCTGAAAGATTGCGCCGTTCCCCGCGTCCCCGAAGACAACAGCGTGTGTCGTATCCGGCGAGCGGTGGTTCGAGGGAGCAGTATGCCGCTGTCGGCGTCCACTTGACGCCGAGGCGAGGCGTCAAGGGGCACGTCGGCAGAGGTCTACAGCTTGCCGATGTCCAGGTTCGCGATGGCCGTCTTCGCGACCGACCGGCCGCGCTCGGTGAAATCACCCTTGCTCGGGTAACCGATCATCAGCTTGTACATGTCGCCCGACGTCGTCCTGTAGTACAGGACCTGCATCTCGCGCGGACGCGGGTTCTCGGTGTCCGTCGTGGAGTAGACGACCGTGTTCTGCGCGGCCTTGCGGTCCTTGTACCTGACGTCGTTGGGGTCGCTCCTGGGCGCGGGGTCCGAGTCCATGTCGAGCCCGTACGCGCCGCTCTGCTTGTACGTGGCGTCGTCCTCGTACATCTCCGCCGAGGCCGTCCCGGCGATGTCGCCCGACGTGTCCTCGGCCTTCTTGTCCAGCGACAGACTGATCCACAGCGCGCCGCTCAGGTCGGTGAACCGCACCCAGTGTTCGCCCTTGGGCGCGTCGGCCTCGGGCACGGTCTTCTTGTACCCCTTCGGCACCGCCAGCGTGGCGCCCAGTGCCTTCACCTCGGTCTTCCGCCAGTCGTCCGGCAGCGGTCCGGCGAATGGGTCGGCGACCACCAGGTACGCCGCCACCGCCGCCGCGACGACCACGGCCCCGAGGCCGGTCCACCCCTTGCGGCCCACCCGGACGCCCCTGCCGCCGGGCACCGGCTGCCGGTCGATCCGGGTGGGAGCGGGCTGGGCG
Source organism: Streptomyces ortus (assembly GCF_026341275.1). Taxonomy (NCBI): domain Bacteria; kingdom Bacillati; phylum Actinomycetota; class Actinomycetes; order Kitasatosporales; family Streptomycetaceae; genus Streptomyces; species Streptomyces ortus. Next base: position 2,539,725 of record NZ_JAIFZO010000002.1, on the reverse strand, counting down.
GGAGCGGGCTGGGGCGGTCTCGCGGCCTGCTCCAGGAGGGCGCGTACCCGCGCGGCGTCCGGGCGGCGGCCCGGGTCCTTGTCGAGGAGGCCGTTGATGACCTCGGCGAGCGGTCCCGTGGCCGCGTTGGGCGGGGCCGGCGTGGCGTTGAGGACGGACTGGAGCGTCGCGGGCGTGTTGCTGCGGCGGAACGGCGACACGCCCTCCGTGGCCGCGTACAGGACCACGCCCAGCGACCAGAGGTCGGAGGCCGGACCCGGTCGCTGCCCCAGCACCCGCTCGGGCGCGATGAACTCGGGTGAGCCGACGAAGCCGCCCGTGTCGGTCAGATTCGTCTCGCCCTCGATCTGGGCGATGCCGAAGTCGGTCAGGACGACGCGGTCGCCCGTGCCCAGCAGGACGTTGTCCGGCTTGACGTCGCGGTGCAGGATGCCCGCCGCGTGCGCGGACTCCAGCGCGCCGAGCACCTCCAGGCCGATTCTCGCCGCCTCACGCGCGCCGAGCGTGCCCTCCTGGAGTGCGGCGCCGAGCGAGCGCCCCCGGACCAGTTCCATCACGATCCACGGCCGGCCGTCCACGACGGCGACATCGTGGACGGTGACGACGGCCGGGTGGTCGAGCCGGGCCGCGGCGCGCGCCTCGCGGCGCATCCGCTCGGAGACATTGGCTCGTTCACGTTCGGGAAGGTGGTCGGGGAAGCGCGGTTCCTTGACCGCGACCTCCCGGTCCACGGTCTCGTCCTTGGCCCGCCACACGGTTCCCATGCCGCCGTGGCCGAGCTTGTCGAGCAGCCGGTACCGGTCCGCGATGAGCCGACCGGATCTGGGGTCGGATCCGGGGTCGGGGGCGGATCCGGATCCGGGGGCGGGCGGCGCCTGCTGTTCCGCCTGGGCCCGCGGTGCCTGCTGCGCCTGCTGCGTCTGCTGCGTCTGCTGCTGCGGCACGGTCTCCGGCACGACCTGCGTGGGCGTGGCGTACGGATTCCCGGGGTGCGGCACGGCGACCGGCGGGCGTGGCGGTTGCAGACCGAAACTCGTCGGCTCGTCCGGTCCGTAAGGGGCTCCCCCGTTGCTGCTCATGGGGTCCATCCTTATCGCGGCGGGCGCCCGCGCTCCACCCTGGGCGCTTTCCGGTCACAGACCCGTGACGCGCGAGGCACGCTTTGCGGTGAAATGCGGCTCAAGAGCCCTTACGGGCCACGGTGTCCACGGCGACGTCGAAGTACTCCCGCGCCTCGCGCGCCTGGCGGACCGGGGACGACACCAGGACGTCGTACATCCGGCCGCCCTCCTCCCAGCACAGTTCGTAGATGTGCCGCGCGCCCTCCGCCGCGCTGAAGCCGTCCCAGGTGAACTCCCAGAGCGCGGCGGGGCGTCCGGCACGGGTGGTCTCGGTGACCCGCCCGTCGCGGTACCCGGGGTAGGTGTCGGGCCCCTTCTCGGCCGCGCGTTGCAGCACGGCGAGCGGGCCGCCCGGTTCCGGTGCGGACACCTTGACGCCGATGCGGAAGGTCTTCCCGGCCGACATGTAGTAGACGCGCTCGTCCTGCGCCTCACGCGTGAAGCCCACGGGGACGGCGAGCGAGAAGCCCGCCGCGTCGCGGACGAGACGGTATCCCGTGGGGACCGTGCGGCCGGCGGAGGCCGTGGGCCGGGAGCCGGTGGCGGTGGGGCTCGGCGTCGGAGCGGTGGCCGTCCGGGACGAGGAGACCGAACCCCCCGGCGGCGTCGGCCCGTGGTCGCCGTCGCCCATCAGCAGCGCGGCGGCCGACACGCCCGCCACGGCCATCGCCGCGACCAGGGCCGCCGCGATCAGCACGTTGCGCATGGAGGAGGTGACGGCGAAGGGGACTCTCAGCGGGTGCGGCACGGCCGGCTCCGCGACCGCCGGCGCCGAGGGGCCGGGAGCCCGGCCCGACGCGTTCCGCCCTGAGGGCGTGTGGCCGGGCGGGACCTGCGGCATACGGCCCGTGTCCAGGAACGCCCGGAGCAGCCGCTCCGCCCCGACCGCGTCGAGCCGCCGCTCCGGATCGCGTTCGAGCAGGCCCCGTACGACGGGGAGCAGCGGCCCCGCGGCGGCCGGCGGAAGGATGTCGTCGACGACCACCGCGTGCAGTGTCCCGCCCAACGAGTCGCGGCGGAAAGGCGATTCGCCGCTCAGGGCCGTGCAGAGCAGCGCGCCCAGCGACCACAGGTCGGACTCGGGCCCGGTCCTGACGCCGGACATCCGCTCGGGTGCGGTGTACTCGGGCGAGCCCACGAACGACCCGCTCTCGGTGAGCGTCGTCGAGCCCGCGACCTGCGCGACGCCGAAGTCGGTGAGGACGACGATGCCGTCCAGGGTGAGGAGCACGTTCGCGGGTTTCAGGTCGCGGTGCAGGACACCGGCGTCGTGCGCCTTGCGCAGCGCGCTGAGGAGGTCGATGCCCATCCGCGCCGCCTCGACCGGTCCGACGGGCCCGGACCGGGAGATGCGCTCGGCGAGCGAACCTCCTTCGAGGAGGTCCATCACGATGTACGGGCGTTCGTCCTGCTCGACGACGTCGTGCACCACGATGATGTGCGGATGCCGCAGTTGCGCGATCGCGCGTGCCTCGCGCAGGGTGCGTTCGCGCTGCAGCCGGGACTCCGCCGCCGAGAGCGAGGCGTCGACGACGAGTTCCTTGACCGCTACCTGCCGGGCCAGCAACTGGTCCGTGGCCCGCCACACGACACCCATGCCGCCGCGGCCGATTCTGGCTTCCAGGCGGTAACGCCCCGCTATGACCCGGGCGTTGTCGGCCGGTCTTTCCCCCTCGGTCGCCATGAGTCCCATCATGCCGCACCGGACGGAGCCCTTCCGGGTCCGCGCGACGAGGGTTGGCCGACAACCGACCAAGCCGCGATCCGTCGGGGGCGCGGGGGACGGCGCAGTCTCTTCCGGGGGCGCGGAGACCGGCGCATGTGTGGGAGCGCGGCGAACTGCGCACTCTGCGGGACGGACTACGAACCCGGCGGTCGCCACCCCCGCAGAACGGTGTCGAACTGCTTCCGCGCGGTCTCCCAGTCGGCCGCGGGCGAGGACATGTAGATCACGTACTCGACGCCGTCACGGCCGAGATACGACTGTTCGATGGCCCGGCGCGGCCCGGGAAACTCCGTGTCCTTGCCCAGCGCGGTCCAGGTGAAGTCCCACAGCGCCCCCGGACGGTCGCGGAAGGTGTTGGACTCCAGACCGACCTGCTGGTACTCGCTCAGCCGCCCGGATATCTGCTGTTCCAGGTCGACGAGATGCCGGTAGGGGGTGTCGAAGTCCGGCGAGTCGTCGATGGCGATGCGTACGAAGTGCTCGCCTTCGTCGGGCGTGTAGTCGATCTGGGTGCCGTCGACCTGCCGCTTCCAGCCCTTGGGCAGTACGAGGCTGAAACCCTTGGGGTCGTCGACGCGCTGCCAGCCGACGGGCACGTCACCGGTCTGGGCCGTCCCGGTCTGCTTTCCGTCGTCCGCACCGCCCGAGGAGGACGGGTCCTTGGGCGACGAGGAGTGGTCCGGGGACTTGGACGCGCTGCCGTCCCCCCATCCGTCCGCCAGCAGCATCGCCGCGACGCCACCGCCGCCGAGGAGCGCGGCGGCCAGGACGACCGCGGCGACGGTACGGGACCGCCGCCGCCTCGGCCCGCCGGTCACCGCCGGCTGGTTCGCGGTGGCGACGGCCGGGTCCGGAGCGGGTCGGCCCTGACTGCCGTAGGTGTCGCGGCCGTCCGGACCGCCGTACGTACCGGGGCCCTGCGCATACTGGCCGCCCTGGGACCCGTATCCATAGGGCCCGTGCGATCCGTGGGATCCGTACGACCCGTGGGTGCCGGCGTGGGTGGCGTCCTCGGAGCCGGGAGCGGCCGATCCTGGAGGGGCCGATCCTGGAGCGGGGGACTGCCCGGACCCGTACGCGCCCGGCAGTCCCCCGCCGTACGTTCCGCGCGTATCCCGCGCGCCGTCCACGTGCTGCGTCGGCACATAGGCCTGCGCCGAGTCGGGTGCCCGTCCCTCCGCGGCCTCGGCGAGCATCTGCTCGGCCTCTTCGAGACCGGGCCGCTCGGCGGGGTCCTTGCGGAGCAGGGCGGTGATGACGGACGTGAGCGGGCCCGCGTGCTCCGGGGCCTCGGGCTCCTCGCCGACGACGGCCTGCATGGTCGTCAGGGGTGTCGTCCGCCGGAACGGCGACCTGCCCTCGACGGCCGTGTAGAGCGTCGCGCCGAGCGCCCACAGGTCGGCGGACGGGCCCGGGTCCTGGCCGCGGATACGTTCCGGCGCCAGATAGTCGACGGAACCGACGATCTCGCCGGTACGGGTGATCGTCGTGTCTCCCTCGACCTGGGCGATCCCGAAGTCGGTGAGCAGCACGCGCCGGTCGTGGGAGAGCAGGACGTTGCCGGGTTTGACGTCGCGGTGCAGTACGCCGGCGGAGTGCGCGGCCCGCAGAGCGCGCAGGACCCACAGCCCGACCCGGGCCGCCTCCCTGGGCTCGATGCGTCCCGCGTCCTTGACGGCGTCGGCCAGCGAGCCGCCCTCGACGAGTTCCATGACGATCCACGGGCGGCCGTCGTGTTCCAGTACGTCGTGCACGGTGACGACGGCCGAGTGGTTGATGCGCGCGGCGGCCCTGGCCTCGGCCCGGGTTCTGGCGAGGAGGACGACCTGCTCGCTCTCGGACACATAGAGCGCGGCCGTCAGCTCCTTGATCGCGACGGAGCGGTGCAGCACTTCGTCGCGCGCACGCCATACCCGGCCCATGCCGCCACTGCCGATGGAGTCGGCGAGCCGGTAGCGGCCTGCGAGAAGCAGGCCCTGCATCTGATTCACGTTTCCCCGCAATGCTCTTGACAGGGTCAGACTAAGGACCGACACGCACCCAGGGAACCGGCGGGGTCCTACGGAGACAGCACTGTGACGGTACCCACGGGTATGAACGCGCGGTTGCCGCACGGTGATCGGGCGTTGGCGGCGGAACCGGGGTCACAGCCGCACAAGGCCCCTGGCTGCGGGGCGTGATGACGTCGCGTCAACCAGTGATGCGGCACGTCGGTGTCACGCCGGTCTCACTTGGTGATCTGGTACGCCGATGTCCTTTGGTGATCTGGTACGCCGGTGTCCTTTGGTGATCTGGTACGCCGGTGTCACTTGGTGATCTGGTACGTCGAGGACGCCTGCTCGTAGAGCCGCGTCACCTCGTCCCGCTCGGCCTCCGGACCGCGCAGCTGCACGACGTGGTACTTCCCGCCGGAGATGATCACGAGGTTCCGTACGAAGACCTCGCCCCCCGTGGAGTCCTGCCAGGTGAACTGGCCCTCGGCCATGGCCCGTCCGCCCACGTCGATCCGCCGCATCCCGCTGGACGTGGCCCAGGTCGAGTCGCGGAAGGGCTGCAACTCGCGCTCGTCCTCACGCTGGTAGGACATCGGATCGCTGCCGAACTCCTCGGTCGTGTCGCGTCCGGGCACGACCAGCAGCTCGAACTTCCCGTGCGCGTAGACGACCTGCCCGCGTCCGTTCTTGCCCGTCCGCTCCCAGCCGTTGGCGACCGCCACCCGGAACCCCTCGGAGTCCTTGCGCAGGGTGAAGCCCTGCGGAAGGTCGGGGCCGGTGGTCTGGGTCGTCGAACTGGACGAGCGCGTCGGGCTCGGACTGTTCTTGTCGCCCGGCGCCTTCTCACCCTGCGGATCGGAGCTGGCCTTCCCGTCCGACCCCGCGCCGGTGTCCCCGGAGTGACCGGGGGTGGGGGCGACGACGTCCCCCGCGGAACCGGTGCGCTCACCGCCGGAGCCCGCCTTGGGCATGAACGCCACGGCGTACGCGACGGCCGCGGCCATGGCGAGCAGGATCAGCAGGAGCAGGGTCCGGCCGAGCCGGCGCGGCTTCACCTCCCTGCCCTGCTTGCCCCGCTTGTGGCGGCCGTGGGGGGTGGTCGCGGGCAGCCCGGCGCGACGCCTGCGGACCAGCTCGCCCCGACGGCGTATGACGGGCAGCCGGGCGGGGTCCACAGGCGGCGCCGCTATGACGAACGTGCCGGCCTCCGGCTCGGGCGCCGACCGCACCAGCGAGCGCAGCCAGCCCCGCAGTTCCTCGAAGTCCAGCCGCTCCGTGGGGTCCTGGCGCAGCAGCGACTCCACGACCGGCCGCAGCGGGCCGCACTCCTCCGCGAACGCCGGCGGCTCCGCGCACACCAGCTGCACCAGTTCGGCGGTGCTCTCCTCGGGGTAGGGCGCGTGGCCCTGGACGGCGCGGAAGAGCAGCGCGCCCAGCGCCCACAGGTCCGTGGCGGGTCCGATCGGCGCCGCCAGCTGCCAGTTCTCGTGCACGGGTCCGGCCTGCTCGGGCGCCCAGCGCTCGGTGACGGGTCCCACGACGGCCATCCGCGCCTGCCGGGCGCGCTCCGCCGCCAGCGCGGTCGCCGGACCCCGCCGGGTGGCGGCAGCGCCGGCGGGAAGCTGGCTCCACTGCGTGGGAGCCCCGCCCGCAGCCGTTCCCGTACCCGTATCTGCGCCCGCACCTGCGCCCGTGCCGGGATCCGCGTCCGCGCCCGGGTGGTCGGCCGACGGCGCGTATCCGGCGCCGTACGCGGCTGCCTCCGTCGCCCGGCCGCCGGTCGTCCCACCGATCCCGCCACCGGCGCCGTAAGCACCGTTGCCGCCGTTGCCGCCATGGCCACCGCCTCGGCCGTCGGGCAGCGCGGGAGGCCGGACCTGGTCGGGGCCCGTGACGGCAGGTGCCCCGCTGCGCGGCGCCGCACCGTGCCACGCGCCCGGCATCCCCGCGCCGCTCACCCCGTACGGGTCGGCGATCTGCCCGGGCGGCGAGGTGTGTTCCACCCCTTGTCCGGCTATCCGACCCGAGATGGGCCCCGGCGCCTGACCGGTCTCCGCGTCGCTCCCGCCGGACAGCGACCGCGGAGCGGGCAACGCCGCGTTCCCGCCGCCCCGCTGCTCCTCCTGCACCCGGGCCGCCGCCCGCGCGCCCGCGCGGTAGGCCGCGATGGCCCCGGCCCGCGCGGCCCGTACGTCACCGCCGGCCTCCAGCGCCCGCTGCGCCATGTCGGAGGCGTCCGCCTGTGACTGCGTCCGCCCCTGCGCCTGGGCCTGTGCCTGTGCCTGAGCTTGGGCGTGTGTCTGGGCCTGGGCGTGTGCTTGCGGGGCGGGCAGCGCACCCGTGCCACCGCCGCCGCCACTGCCACCGCGCGCGGCCTCGACCGCGGCACGGCCGCCGTCCGTCCCGCGCGCTCCGGGCACCGCCCGGCCGACGGCGCGGCCCGGAGTACCGGACTGGCCGAGCTGTCCGACCGCACCACCGGCCCGGCCGACCTGCCCCGCCCTGCCGTCCGCCTGTCCGGCCCGGCCGACCCGCTCTGCCGGGCCGCCCGGCGCTCCGTTCCCGCCTGGTCCGGTCTCGCCGGGTCCGGTCTCGCTTTCGGCTACCGGCACCGGGTCGTACCCGCACAGCGCCTCTTCCGCGGCCCCCGAGGCGAGCCCCGTGAGCATCACCCGGCCGTCGTCGCAGACGAGCACCGTGCGCGCGGTGATGTTCCGGTGCACCCATCCGTGCGCGTGCAGCACCCGCAGGGCCGTCAGTACGTCGGCGGCCACCTCGGCGGCCCGGTACGGGCTGAGCGGTCCCTCGGCGAGCAGGGCCGCGAGCTGCCGCGCGGGCACCAGCTCGCTCACTATCCACAGCGAGCCGCCCTCGGCGAACACGTCGAAGACCTGGTCGAGCCGCGGGTGGTCGGGTATCTGCGCGGCGGCCTGGGCCGCCTCGATCGCCCGTCGCACGGCCGGCTCGGTGGGCCGCCGTGTGGTCCGCGCGGACGGCCGTCGCACCCCGCCGTCCCGCGTCCCGCCGTCCCGCGTCCCGCCGTCCCGCGCCACGAATCCGTCGGGCAGCCCGTCCGCGTCGAGCACCTCCGCCTCGACGACCTCGGGCAGCGGCACCTGCCGGACCAGGACTTCCTGTCCGCTGTAGGTGTCCCAGGCCCGGGACTCGGCGGCGATCTCGTACTCGTCGGTCGGTGGGAGCGGCAGGCGGTAGCGGTCGGCGAGCACCCGTCCCGCATAGTCCTCCACGATGCCTCCCCCGGCCGCCCGGTTGGTCAAATCCGTTCGCCATACGTCCCGTTGTGGCTGCAGATGTGCCTGCGTACGGTCCGCAACCACTCACGATACGTGCCGGAGTCAACCCGTCATGAGGAGATACCAGATCTCAATCGTCTCGTGTCCCTCAGGACTTCGGTTCGAACGACTTGGTAAGCGTGCGCCACGTGTCCTTACGAAGGTCGGTGTCCCATTTCGAGCCCTTCGCGGTATACATGAGCGCATATCCCTGACTGTCGTTCACGACGAAGCCGCGGTCTATGGACCGGTATTCGGTGCCGCTCTCCACATAGGTGAATTCCCAGTCGGCCGTGTTCCAGCCGCGGTAGTCCACCTTCTCTATTCGGATCCGCTGATACTGCGACCGCTTCATGTACTGCTCTTGGTTCTTCCAGTCGGCCACCGGGTCGTCCTTGGGCGTCGTGGTCCAGCCGACCAGCAGCTTCTGTCCGTCGGGACCGGCGAACCGGGCACCGGCCGCACTCGTGGACTGGTATTTCCAGCCCTTGGGCAGGCCGATCGAGAAGCCCTGCCCGTCCTTGTGCGTCGACTCGACCCCGCTGCCCGAACCGCTGTTTGAGCCCTCTCCCGACCCACCCGATCCACTCGACTCGCCGGAAGCGCTCGCACTCGGCGAACTCTCCTTCGTCGCACCTCCGCCGGAGGAGCCCGCCTTGTCGTCGTCGTCCGAATCGGTGCCGCTGCTCTCGTCCTGTTTGGTGTCGCTTCCCGCGTTCGCGCCGCTGGACGTCGACTTGTCGTCGCCGCTCTTGTTGTCCTTCGCGCCCGAGCCGTCGTCGCCACCCAGCGTGACGGCGAGGATCGTGCCGAGCACGGCCAGCGCCACGACGACGGCGATGATCACCAGCGTCCGCCGGGACACCACGTCGGTGAGCGGTGCCCTGGACGTGGTGCCCCGCGAGTACGCGGGCCCGGAATCGCCCGGACTTCCGCCGACCGCACTGGAGTTCAGTGCCGAAGCGGCGGCGTCCCGGTTCTTCGCGGAAGCGGGCGCGCCGGCGCCCGCTGCGGCACCGGCCGCTGCTCCGGACGGCGCGCCGGAAGCGGCGTCCGATCCGGCGGGCGAGGCGGAGGAGGCCGGCGAGGCGGCCGACGCGGACCCCGCGGAAGCCAGTGCCGCCGCGGCGGCGGCCTTCTTCTTGCCGCCCGAAGTCCCCTTCTTGGCGGACTTGTCCGCGGGCGGGTCCGGCAGCGGCACGACCTTCGTCGCGTCCACCGGTTCCGGCTCGTCCTTGGGTTCGGGCGTGTTGATGATCTCGGTGAGCATCGCGCGCGCCCCGGCGTCGTCGAGGCGCTGCTCGGGGTCCTTCACCAGGAGGCCGTAGATGACCTTCTCCAGCGGGCCCGCGTTCTTCGGCTGCTCGACCGGCTCCGTCATCACCGCGGTGAGCGTCGCGATGGCGGAGCCCTTGTCGTACGGCGGTACGCCTTCCACCGCCGCGTACAGCAGGCCGCCCAGCGACCACAGGTCGGCCGCGGGTCCCGGCTTGTGGCCGCGCGCCCGCTCCGGCGAGATGTACGAGGGGGCGCCGACCAGCATGCCGGTCGAGGTGATGGACGGGTCGCCCTCCACCTGGGCGATGCCGAAGTCCGTGAGCACGACCCGGCCGTCCTCGGCGATAAGCACGTTCGACGGCTTCACGTCGCGGTGCAGGATGCCCTCGCGGTGGGCCGAGCGCAGCACGTCGAGGATGGCGAGACCCACCTCGGCGGCGCGCTTCGACGTGAGCAGTCCGTCCTCACGGATCACCTCGGCGAGGGACTTGCCCTCGACGAGCTCCATCACGATCCACGGCCGGTCGTCCTCGTCGACCACGTCGTAGACGGTCACCGCGCTGTTGTTGCGGATCCGTGCGATGGCCTTGGCCTCGCGGAAGGTCCGGGTGATCAGTCGCCGCTTCTCGTCCTCGTCGATGCGCGGCGGCAGTCGCAGCTCCTTCACGGCGACCGTGCGCCCCAGCGTCTCGTCCTCGGCCCGCCACACGGTGCCCATGCCGCCGCGGCCGAGAACCCCTCCCAGCCGGTACCGCCCGGCGAGGAGACGTCCACCATCGTCCTGACGGGATGCTCCCGCCCGCTCCGCCTCCGACATGCGTCCCCTCATGCAACCCGCCCTGACAGAGCCTCCATTGTCCCCCACGCGGGGACCGTCCGATGCCCCGGGTGCCTCTCCCGGACGCAGCGCTTCCCCGAACCGCTCCTCATCCGGTCCCCACCTGCCCCTCGGCCCGGCCCCTCCCCCGTCATGAGCTGCGACAAGGAAGGATCCCGCCGCCACCGCCGAGGGCGCTGCCTCCGTCAATACCCCCCGGCGGGTACCCACTTCACCCGCGCGAAAGCCCCCACGGGACGCCCGGTCGCCGCACACGGCCCTCCCGGCGGCGGGCACCACCCCCTGCCCGCCGCCGAGTTGGGCTCTTGCGGCCCTTACAGCGGCACGATGTCCGGCGCCCCCAGCCGGGCCGCGTCGGCCGTCAGGTCGTCCGGCTGGCGCTGCGACTCCCGCTCCGCCTCCACCCGCTTCTGGTAGTGCTCGATCTCGCGCTCGATCTGGTCCTTGTCCCAGCCGAGCACCGGCGCCATCAGCTCGGCGGCCTCCCGTGCGCTGCGCGTGCCCCGGTCGAACGTCTCGATCGAGATGCGCGTACGCCGCGTCAGCACGTCGTCCAGATGCCGCGCCCCCTCGTGCGAGGCGGCATAGACGATCTCGGCGCGCAGGTAGTCGTCGGCCGCCGGCAGCGGATCGCCGAGCGACTGGTCCGCGGCGATGAGGTCGAGGACCTCCTCGGCGAGCGACCCGTAGCGGTTCAGCAGGTGCTCCACGCGCACCACGTGCAGGCCGGTCCGCGCGGCGATCCGCGCTCGCGCGTTCCACAGGGCCCGGTAGCCCTCGGCGCCGACCAGCGGGATGTCCTCGGTGACGCATTCCGCCACCCGCTGGTCGAGGCCGTGCACCGCCTCGTCCACGGCGTCCTTGGCCATCACCCGGTAGGTGGTGTACTTGCCGCCCGCCACGACCACGAGTCCGGGCGCCGGATGCGCCACGGTGTGCTCGCGCGACAGCTTGCTCGTGGCCTCCGACTCGCCGGCGAGCAACGGCCGCAGCCCCGCGTACACCCCCTGTACGTCGTCACGTGTCAGCGGGACCGCCAGTACCGCGTTCACATGCTCCAGCACGTAGTCGATGTCGGCGCTGGACGCCGCCGGATGCGCCTTGTCCAGGTCCCACTCGGTGTCCGTCGTGCCCACGATCCAGTGCCGTCCCCAGGGGATCACGAACAGCACGGACTTCTCGGTGCGCAGGATCAGCCCGCTCGTCGAGGTGATCCGGTCCTTCGGTACGACCAGATGGACGCCCTTGGAGGCCCGCACGTGGAACTGGCCCCGCTCCCCGACCATCGCCTGGGTGTCGTCCGTCCACACGCCGGTGGCGTTCACGATCTGCTTGGCGCGGATCTCGTACTCCCCGCCGCCCTCGACGTCCTGCACCTTGGCGCCGACGACCCGTTCGCCCTCGCGGAGGAAGCCGGTGACGCGGGCGCGGTTGGCGACCTTCGCCCCGTACGCGGCCGAGGTGCGCACCAAGGTCGCCACATAGCGGGCGTCGTCCATCTGCGCGTCGTAGTACTGCAGCGCCCCGGTCAGGGCGTCCTTCTTCAGTGCGGGGGCGACGCGCAGGGCGTGCCGCCGCGTGAGGTGCCGGTGCACGGGCAGTCCGCGGCCGTGGCCGCGCGCCATCGACATCGCGTCGTAGAGCGCGACGCCCGATCCGGCGTACAGCCGCTCCCAGCCCTTGTGCTGCAGGGGGTACAGGAACGGCACCGGTTTCACGAGATGCGGTGCGAGCCGCTCCAGGAGCAGCCCGCGCTCCTTCAGCGCTTCCCGTACGAGCGCGAAGTCGAGCATCTCCAGATAGCGCAGGCCGCCATGGATCAGCTTGCTCGACCGGCTCGATGTGCCCGACGCCCAGTCACGCGCCTCGACCAGTCCGGTGGACAGGCCGCGGGTCACGGCGTCCAACGCGGTGCCCGCGCCCACCACGCCCGCTCCTACGACGAGCACGTCCAGTTCGCGCTCGGCCATCGCCGCGAGCGACTCGGCGCGCTCCGCCGGTCCCAGTGTCGCTGTCCGCACAGTTGCCTCCAGCTGTCTGTCGCGCCGGGCTCACCCGTACGGCGAGGCCCCGCTCACATCCCCCATGCCCAAATTCTGACGGTGATGCCCGCCATCGGCCACCACCGGCGGTCCGCCTGTGGACAACTCCGGGCGATCTCCACGGCGACTCCCGGAGAAACACAACCGAGCAATCCCGCACATCGGTCATATTTACTCCTAGTCTGACATTGCGCTCGCCCGTTCTGTCCACAGGGCTTGCGCCCTCGCCCCACTCCGGCTACTGCCACTCCGGCTACAGGGAAGGACGGCCCACCGCCATGCCCGCAGACCTCGCCGTCATCGGCCTCGGCCAGCTCGGCCTGCCCCTGGCCCGGGCCGCCGCCACCACCGGTATCCCCACCCTCGGCTACGAGTGCGGCGACCCGGCGCCCCTGGCCGCGGCCGACCTGCGCCGGATGCTGTCCACGGGATTCAGACGCGCCACGAACCCGGCCGAGCTGGGCCGCGTACGCACCGCCGTCATCTGCGCTCCGACCCCGCGCGGCGCGGACGGGACGCTCGACCTGGGACAGGTGGCCTCCGCCGCCCGCACCCTGGCCGCGCATCTGCGCCCGCACACCACGGTGATCCTGGAGTCCCCCGTGTACCCGGGGACGACCGAGGAATTCCTCCGGCCGCTCCTCGAAGAGGGCTCCGGACTCCGGGCCGGCCGCGACTTCCACCTCGCGTACTCACCCAGCCGGGTGGACCCGGGCAACCGCGACCACGGCCCCGCCAACACCCCGAAGGTCATCGGCGGGCTCACGCCGGCCTGCACCGAGTCCGCCGCCGCGTTCTACGGCCGGCTCACCGACAAGGTCGTACGCGCGCGTGGACCCCGCGAGGCGGAGACCGTGCAGCTCCTGGAGACCAACTACCGGCACGTCAACATCGCCCTGGTCAACGAGATGGCCGTCCTCTGCCACGACCTGGGCGTCGACCTGTGGGACGTCATCCGCTGCGCCGAGACCAAGCCGTTCGGCTTCCAGGCCTTCCGCCCCGGCCCCGGCGTGGGCGGCCACGCCGTCCCGCGCGACCTCGCGGGGCCGCGGACGCGCGCCCTGCGCATGGTCGAACTGGCCCAGCAGGTCAACGACCACATGCCCCGGTACGTCATCCAGCGCGCGGCCACGCTCCTCAACGAACACGGCAAGTCGGCCCGCGGCGCGCGCGTGCTGCTCCTCGGCGTCACCTACAAGGCCGACCACGCCGACCAGCAGGGCTCACCCGCCCGGGAGATCGCGACCCGCCTGATGGAACTGGGCGCGGCCGTCAGCTACCACGACCCGCACGTCCCTTCCTGGTCCATCCTCGACCGCCCGGTCCCCCGCGTGGACTCCCTGTACGAGGCGGCGGCCGACGCGGACCTCACGATCCTGCTCCAGCAGCACCGCACGTACGACCTGCAGGGCCTCTCGGTCAAGGCCCAACTGCTCCTGGACACCCGAGGAGCGACTCCGACGGGGGCGGCGCACCGGCTGTGACGCGTACGCCGAGGGGCCCGGCCACCGAGTGGCCGGGCCCCTTCCGTTCGCGCGCGCTCGGCGCGGTGTCACGTCAGCGCTTGTGCTGGGCGTCCGCCACCGTGACCTCGACCCGCTGGAACTCCTTCAGTTCGCTGTAGCCGGTCGTGGCCATCGCGCGGCGCAGGGCGCCGAAGAAGTTCATGGAGCCGTCGGGGGTGTGCGAGGGGCCCAGCAGGACCTCCTCGATGGTGCCGACGGTGCCGAGGTCGACCTTCTTGCCGCGCGGCAGCTCTTCGTTGACGGCCTCCATGCCCCAGTGATTGCCCCGGCCGGGCGCGTCCGTCGCGCGGGCCAGCGGGGAGCCCATCATCACCGAGTCGGCGCCGCAGGCGATCGCCTTGGGCAGGTCGCCGGACCAGCCGACCCCGCCGTCCGCGATCACGTGCACGTACCGGCCGCCGGACTCGTCCATGTAGTCGCGGCGGGCGGCGGCCACGTCGGCGACGGCGGTGGCCATCGGGACCTGGATGCCGAGCACGTTGCGCGTGGTGTGCGCGGCGCCGCCGCCGAAGCCCACCAGCACACCGGCCGCGCCGGTACGCATCAGGTGCAGCGCCGCCGTGTACGTGGCGCAGCCGCCGACGATGACCGGGACGTCCAGCTCGTAGATGAACTGCTTCAGGTTCAGCGGCTCGGAGGCGCCGGAGACGTGCTCCGCCGACACCGTCGTACCGCGGATGACGAAGATGTCGACGCCCGCGTCCACGACGGCCTTGGAGAACTGCGCGGTGCGCTGCGGCGAGAGCGCGGCGGCGGTGACCACGCCCGAGTCGCGCACCTCCTTGATGCGCAGCCCGATCAGCTCCTCCTTGATGGGAGCCGCGTAGATCTCCTGGAGGCGGCGGGTCGCGGTCTCCGCGTCCAGCTCCACGATCTCGTCGAGGAGCGACTGCGGGTCCTCGTGCCGCGTCCACAGGCCTTCGAGGTTGAGGACGCCCAGGCCGCCCAGCTCCCCGATGCGGATGGCGGTCGCCGGGGAGACCACCGAGTCCATGGGAGCCGCCAGGAACGGCAGCTCGAAGCGGTAGGCGTCGATCTGCCAGGCGATCGAGACCTCCTTCGGGTCGCGCGTACGGCGGCTCGGGACGACGGCGATGTCGTCGAAGGCGTACGCCCGGCGGCCGCGCTTGCCGCGCCCGATCTCGATCTCAGTCACGTGTGTGGCCTTTCCGTCTTCGGTTCTGCGCGTTCCAGTATCCCCGACACACGCGGCGGGGGCGGTCCCGGAGTCCCCGAGACCGCCCCCGACCGTGGTTTCGCTACTGGCCGCGACTGTAGTTCGGCGCCTCGACCGTCATCTGGATGTCGTGCGGGTGGCTCTCCTTGAGGCCCGCCGACGTGATCCGTACGAAGCGGCCCTTGGTCTCCATCTCGTCGATGGACGCGGCACCCACGTAGCCCATGGTCTGGCGCAGACCGCCGACGAGCTGGTGCAGCACGTTGGCGAGCGGGCCGCGGTAGGGCACCTGGCCCTCGATGCCCTCGGGGACGAGCTTGTCGTCGGAGGAGACCTCGGCCTGGAAGTAGCGGTCCTTCGAGTACGACTTGGCCTGGCCGCGGGACTGCATGGCACCGAGGGAGCCCATCCCGCGGTACGACTTGAACTGCTTGCCGTTGATGAACTGCAGCTCGCCGGGCGACTCCTCGCAGCCGGCGAGAAGGCTGCCGAGCATCACGGTGTCGGCGCCGGCGGCCAGCGCCTTGCCGATGTCTCCGGAGTACTGCAGTCCGCCGTCCCCGATCACCGGGACACCGGCGGAGCGGGCCGCGAGGGCCGCCTCGTAGATGGCGGTGACCTGCGGTACGCCGATGCCGGCGACCACCCGGGTCGTACAGATGGAGCCGGGGCCCACGCCCACCTTGACGCCGTCGACACCGGCGTCGATCAGCGCCTGGGCGCCGTCGCGGGTGGCCACGTTGCCGCCGATCACGTCGACGCCGACGCTCGACTTGATCTTCGCCATCCAGTTGAGGGCGTTGCTGTTGTGCCCGTGCGAGGTGTCGACGATCAGGAAGTCGACCCCGGCCTCGGCGAGAGCCTGGGCCCGCTCGAGGGCTTCGGGGCTGGCGCCCACGGCGGCGCCCACGAGGAGGCGGCCCTCGGCGTCCTTCGCGGCGTGCGGGTACTTCTCGGCCTTGACGAAGTCCTTGACCGTGATGAGGCCCTTGAGGATGCCCGCGTCGTCGACCAGCGGAAGCTTCTCGATCTTGTGGCGGCGCAGCAGCTCCATGGCGTCGGTCCCGGAGATGCCGACCTTGCCGGTGACGAGCGGCATCGGGGTCATGACCTCGCGCACCTGGCGGGAGCGGTCGGTCTCGAAGGCCATGTCGCGGTTGGTGACGATGCCGAGCAGCTTGCCGTTGCCGTCGGTGACGGGGACACCGCTGATGCGGAACTTGGCGCACAGCGCGTCGGCCTCGCCCAGCGTCGCGTCCGGGTGCACCGTGATCGGGTCGGTGACCATGCCGGACTCGGAGCGCTTCACGAGGTCGACCTGGTTGACCTGGTCCTCGATGGAGAGGTTGCGGTGCAGCACGCCGACGCCGCCCTGGCGGGCCATGGCGATCGCCATCCGGGACTCGGTGACCTTGTCCATCGCCGCGGAGAGCAGCGGGATGTTCACGCGTACGTTGCGGGAGATGCGGGACGAGGTGTCGACCGCGCCCGGCAGCACTTCCGATGCCCCCGGCAGCAGCAGCACGTCGTCGTAGGTCAGCCCGAGCGTCGCGAATTTCTCGGGCACTCCGTCGACGTTTGCAGTCATGACACCTTCCCCAAATGGCCTTGATCGGTGCGGATGTCCATGCTAACGGGAAGCATGGCTCTCTCATTCCACGGTCTGGAGCGCCCCCGGGGCTCGTAGGTTCCTACGGGCCGGGCGGCTGCCCTGTTCAGTACGCCGCTCCACCTCGATGCGTACCGCTGAGTCTCGTCGCGTACCGATGAGTGCGACTGAGTGCGACGCGTACCCGCGGGACAGCCCGTCCACCATGAGCCGCACGCCCCCGCGCACGGTCCCGTGCCCCGGAAGCCGCCCCCACCTGCCGCCCCCGTAAGGGGAAACGCCTACTGCTCGGCGAGGGCCCGCAGGCGGCTGAGCGCCCGGTGCTGGGCCACGCGGACCGCGCCGGGTGACATTCCCAACATCTGGCCGGTCTCCTCGGCCGTGAGGCCCACCGCGATCCGCAGCAGCAGCAGTTCGCGCTGGTTCTCGGGGAGGTTGGCCATGAGCTTCTTCGCCCACTCGGCGTCGCTGCTGAGGAGGGCGCGCTCCTCGGGGCCGAGCGAGTCGTCCGGCCGTTCGGGCATCTCGTCCGACGGCACGGCGGTCGAACCGGGATGCCGCATGGCGGCCCGCTGCAGGTCGGCCACCTTGTGGGCGGCGATGGCGAAGACGAAGGCCTCGAAGGGGCGTCCGGTGTCCTTGTAGCGAGGCAGTGCCAGCAGCACCGCTACGCAGACCTCCTGCGCCAGGTCCTCCACGAAGTGCCGCGCGTCCCCCGGCAGCCGGGACAGCCGCGTCCGGCAGTAGCGGATGGCGAGCGGGTGGACATGGGCGAGCAGATCGTGCGTGGCCTGCTCGTCGCCGTCGACCGCGCGATGGACGAGCCCACCGATGACCCCTTGGGCATGAGGCGCCTCGTCGTCACGCATCGGTCCATGGTGCCTTGGCGTCGTTCGTTCCGTGGCACCGCGTCCGTAGTTGTGCACCGAAGCGTTATGAGCAGGTGCGCCGGAACTCATCTCCTGCGCCCTCCCCTCCCGCTCGACCGACTTGTTCCCGAGGAACTCCACACCTCAAGGATGCGGCATCCGCCGGGAAACGGGGATCGGGTGCCCGAACGGCGTCATTCGATCCCCTGTCGGGCCCGGCCCCGCCCGCCTCGCGGCAGGCGGGGAAACCCGTACCCCAGCGGCGGTTCACCTAACGGACCAGGCCCCATCGGAATCCCAGCGCCACCGCGTGCGCCCGGTCCGAGGCGCCGAGCTTCTTGAAGAGCCGGCGGGCGTGCGTCTTGACCGTGTCCTCGGAGAGGAACAGCTCACGGCCGATCTCCGCGTTCGACCGGCCGTGGCTCATGCCCTCGAGGACCTGGATCTCACGCGCGGTGAGCGTCGGCGCGGCGCCCATCTCGGCCGAGCGCAGTCTGCGCGGGGCGAGCCGCCAGGTCGGGTCGGCGAGGGCCTGGGTGACGGTCGCCCGCAGTTCCGCGCGGGAGGCGTCCTTGTGGAGATAGCCGCGGGCACCGGCGGCGACCGCGAGCGCGACACCGTCCAGGTCCTCGGCCACGGTGAGCATGATGATGCGCGCACCGGGGTCGGCGGACAGCAACCGACGGACCGTCTCCACGCCGCCCAGACCGGGCATGCGTACGTCCATCAGAATCAGGTCCGAACGGTCGGCACCCCAGCGGCGGAGGACTTCCTCGCCGTTGGCCGCCGTGGTCACGCGCTCTACGCCGGGCACGGTCGCCACCGCACGGCGGAGCGCCTCTCGGGCAAGCGGGGAGTCGTCGCAGACGAGGACGGATGTCATGGCCGTCCTCCGCAGCTGATGCGCGTCACCTTGGGCCTCCAGGCTGGTACGAAATCGTCACCTGTGCGGTCGACCGACTCGGACGCTTGCCCGAGCGTTTGTTCCTTCAACCGCCTCGCACACTCAACGACGGTCACCCGAAAGAGTTACGGGGCGGGGAGCCACGTTCGGCACTCTACGTGAGGGCGCGGACACGGTGGAGACACGTGCGGCAGACCCTCAAGGTTTCATCACAAGCTATGCCCCATTCAGACCCTTTTCGTTCCATTTACTGGTGTCTGGGGCTAGATTCGCAATGAGTCATATTTTCATCTCCTTAGATCGTAGATGTACGGTCATGGGCGCGTAACCGACCAAAACGGCTACAAGGGGACAAAGCAATGGCAGATTTCTCCCGCCTTCCCGGACCGAACGCGGATCTGTGGGACTGGCAGCTCCTCGCGGCGTGCCGCGGGGTCGACAGCTCGCTCTTCTTCCACCCCGAGGGCGAGCGTGGCGCGGCACGGAGCGCTCGTGAGAACTCGGCCAAAGAGGTCTGCATGAGGTGCCCGGTGCGAGCGGAGTGCGCCGCACACGCGCTGGCGGTGCGCGAGCCGTACGGCGTGTGGGGCGGCCTGACCGAGGACGAGCGCGAGGAACTGATGGGACGGGCGCGCAACCGCCTGGTCTCGGCGTCGAGCGGGGGCGACCCGTCACCCCACTGAAGGAACGTTTCTCCGGACCGACACGCGCGCGCGTGCCCCTTCTTTCCGTCCCCCGCCGCATACCTCCCGGCTCCGGCAGCCGCTGAACGCGCCCGGCGCCGTCCTCAGCGGGCGGCGGCCCTGGCCAGCTGGTCCAGCGTGGCCGCCACGGCGGGCACCTGGGCCAGATCGGGCAGGGTCAGGGCGACGATCTCCCGCCGCAGCGCGGGCTCCACCGTCACTGTGCGTGCACCCTTGGGGCGTACGGACTCGATGGCCAGCTCGGGCAGGACCGCGACCCCGAGCCCCGCCCCGACCAGACCGACCACCGCCGGATAGTCGTCGGTCGCGAAGTCGATGCGCGGGGTGAAGCCCGCGCTCTCACAGACCTCGACCAGCTGGGCCCGGCAGCGGGGGCAGCCGGCGATCCACGGCTCGTCGGCCAGGTCGCCGATGGCGACCGCGCCCGCCCGCGCCAGCCGGTGGCCCTCGGGGACCAGACCGACAAGCCGGTCCGTGAGCAGCGGCCGGATCACCAGGTCGCCCCACTCCTCCGCGTCCGCCGAACCGGCCGCCGCGGCCCCCGTCCCGCCCTCGTAGCGGAAGGCGAGTGTCACGTCGCAGTCGCCCTCGCGCAGCATCTCGACGGAGCGCGGCGGTTCGGCCTCCTCAAGGGAGACCCGGGTGCCGGGGTGGGCGGCGCGCAGGGCGGCGAGCGCGGTCGGTACGAGTGTGGAGCTTCCGCTGGGGAACGACACCAGGCGCACCCGGCCCGCGCGCAGTCCGGCGATCGCGGCGACCTCCTCCTCGGCGGCGGTCAGACCGGCGATGATGCCCGCCGCGTGCCGTACCAGGGCCTCGCCGGCCTGGGTCAGCCGCATCTCACGGCCGGTGCGGACGAGGAGGGGGGTGCCGACGGAGGCTTCGAGGGCCTTCATCTGCTGGCTGACGGCGGGCTGGGTGCAGCCCAGTTCACGCCCCGCCGCCGAGAAGGAACCGGTGGCGGAGACGGCACGCAGGACACGCAGATGACGGGCCTCGATCACCCTTGAAGCATAAGCGAATCTTGGATTCGGGGAGGAATATCGCATCGACGCTTTGGCCCGGATCGCCTAGCGTGCCGTCATGAAGCTTCTGTCTCTGAATCTGGGGCGGCCGAAGGCCGTCGACTACACGGACCAGGCCGAGGGCGTGACCGGGATCGACAAGCGGCCGGTGGACGGGCCGGTACGGGTCGCCGCGCCCGGCCCCAAGGGCGTCGGCGGGAGCGGTCTCGCCGGGGACGCCGTGTGCGAGCTGCGGCACCACGGCGGCGACGACCAGGCGGTCTACGCCTTCGCGCGCGAGGATCTGGACGACTGGGAACGCGAGCTGGGGCGCACCCTGTCCAGCGGGATGTTCGGGGAGAATCTGACGACGGAGGGCGTCGACGTGTCCGGCGCGAAGATCGGGGAGCGCTGGCGCGTCGGCTCCGGGCTCGTGCTGGAAGTGACGTCCGGGCGGATCCCCTGCCTCACCTTCCAGGGCCACCTGGGTGAGAAGGGCTGGGTCAGGCGGTTCACGCGGAAGGGGGCGACCGGCGCGTACCTGCGGGTGATCGAGCCCGGGGAGATACGGGCGGGCGATCCGATCGAGATCGTGCACCGGCCGGACCACGAGGTCACCGCCGCCCTCCAGTTCCGCGCGGTCACGCTCGAACGGACGCTGCTGCCGAGGGTGCTGGCGGCGGGCGACGCCCTGCACCCGGAGGCACGGGCGACGGCGCTGAGGTACGTCGAGAAGTACGGCGGTCACTAACCTTGGGCCATGACAACGGCTTTGATCACAGGATCGACAGCGGGCATCGGTGCCGCCTTCGCACGGCGGCTGGCCGCCGACGGGCACAACCTCGTGCTGGTCGCGCGTGACACCGAGCGGCTCGGTGAGCAGGCGACGGAACTGCACGACCGGCACGGCATCGAGGCGGAGGTGCTGACGGCGGATCTGGCCACGGACGAGGGCATCGAGGCGGTGGCCGCCCGTGTCTCGGACCGCAAACACGCGGTCGACCTGCTCGTCAACAACGCGGGCTTCGGCAACAAGGGCCGGTATCTGGACGTACCGATGGCGGACGAGCTGAAGATGCTCAAGGTGCACTGCGAGGCGGTGCTCCGGCTGACGTCGGCGGCGGCCGAGGCCATGCGGGAGCGCGGGCGCGGCGGGGTCGTCAACGTGGCGTCGACGGCCGCGTTCCTGCCGCGCGGTACGTACGGGGCGTCGAAGGCGTGGGTCGTGCAGTTCACGCAGGGGGTGGCGAAGGACCTGGCGGGCAGCGGCGTCCGGCTGATGGCGCTGTGTCCCGGCTTCGTGCGGACCGAGTTCCACGAGCGGGCCGGGATGGGCACGGACAACATCCCCAACTGGATGTGGCTGGACGCCGACAAGGTGGTCGCCGCCGCGCTGGCCGACCTGGCCCGCGACAAGTCCCTGTCCATTCCTGACCCGCGCTACAAGGCCCTGATGGGGGTGGCGAAGGTGACCCCGCGGGGCCTGCTCGGCGGCATCAGCTCGAAGACGGGCCGCAAGTACGGGCCGCAGTGAGCGCTGCTGCCGTTGGGCGAGGAGAGCCGGTGGGTGGACCCCGGCAGCACGAAGGCCCGGTCCCCGTCGCAACGGGGTACCGGGCCTTCGTCAGGTACCGGCCGGGCGCGCGGTCGGTTCACCGCGCGCCCGGTGAAGACGCCTAGTGCGAGTGGCCGTGGCCGCCGTGGCCGGCGTCGGCCTCTTCCTCGGCCGGCTTCTCGACGACCAGGGTCTCGGTCGTGAGGAGCAGGGAGGCGATGGAGGCGGCGTTCTCCAGGGCGGAGCGGGTGACCTTGACCGGGTCGATGACGCCGGCCTTGACCAGGTCGCCGTACTCGCCGGTCGCGGCGTTGAAGCCCTGGCCCTTGTCGAGGTCGGCGACCTTGGAGGTGATGACGTAACCCTCCAGGCCGGCGTTCTCGGCGATCCAGCGCAGCGGCTCGACGGCGGCCCTGCGGACGACGGCGACACCGGTCGCCTCGTCGCCGGTCTTGCCGAGGTTGCCTTCGAGGACCTTCACGGCGTGGACGAGCGCGGAGCCACCACCGGAGACGATGCCCTCCTCGACCGCGGCGCGGGTCGCGGAGATGGCGTCCTCCAGACGGTGCTTCTTCTCCTTCAGCTCCACCTCCGTGGCGGCGCCGACCTTGATCACGCACACGCCGCCGGCCAGCTTCGCGAGGCGCTCCTGGAGCTTCTCGCGGTCCCAGTCGGAGTCCGTGGACTCGATCTCGGCCTTGATCTGGTTGACACGGCCGGCCACGTCGGCGCTGTTGCCGCCGCCGTCGACGATGGTCGTGTCGTCCTTGGTGACGGTCACACGGCGGGCGGTGCCCAGCACGTCCAGGCCGACCTGGTCGAGCTTGAGGCCGACCTCCTCGGCGATGACCGTGGCGCCGGTCAGCGTGGCGATGTCACCGAGCATGGCCTTGCGGCGGTCGCCGAAGCCGGGCGCCTTGACGGCCACCGCGTTGAAGGTGCCGCGGATCTTGTTCACGACCAGGGTCGACAGGGCTTCGCCCTCGACGTCCTCGGCGATGATCAGCAGCGGCTTCGAGGCGTTGGTCTGGATGACCTTCTCAAGGAGCGGCAGCAGGTCCTGGATCGAGGAGATCTTGCCCTGGTGGATCAGGATGTACGGGTCGTCGAGGACGGCCTCCATACGCTCCTGGTCGGACACCATGTACGGGGACAGGTAGCCCTTGTCGAAGGCCATGCCCTCGGTGAAGTCCAGCTCCAGACCGAAGGTGTTGGACTCCTCGACGGTGATGACACCGTCCTTGCCGACCTTGTCCATCGCCTCGGCGATGAGCTCGCCGACCTGGCTGTCCTGGGCGGACAGACCGGCGACGGCCGCGATGTCGGACTTCTCGTCAATGGGGCGCGCGGTCGCGAGGAGCTCCTCGGAGACCGCGGCCACGGCCGCGTCGATGCCCTTCTTGAGGAGGGCGGGGGACGCGCCGGCGGCGACGTTCTTCAGGCCCTCGCGGACGAGCGCCTGGGCCAGCACGGTGGCGGTGGTCGTACCGTCACCCGCGATGTCGTTGGTCTTGGTCGCCACCTCCTTCACCAGCTGGGCGCCGAGGTTCTCGTACGGGTCGTCGAGCTCGACCTCGCGGGCGATCGTGACACCGTCGTTGGTGATGGTGGGGGCGCCGAACTTCTTGTCGATGACGACGTTGCGGCCCTTGGGGCCGATCGTCACCTTCACGGTGTCGGCAAGCTTGTTGACGCCGCGCTCAAGGGCGCGACGGGCGTCCTCGTCGAACTTCAGGATCTTCGCCATGGAGCTGATTCAGTCCTCTCAAAAAACGAACGGCACCCCTGGCACCCGGCGCTTTTTAGTACTCGCGTTCAGTACTCGCTGGGGCCAGGGGCGCAGTTCAAAGCAAACCTGGGTGAATTACTTCTCGATGATCGCGAGCACGTCGCGGGCCGAGAGGACGAGGTACTCCTCGCCGTTGTACTTCACTTCGGTGCCGCCGTACTTGCTGTAAAGCACGATGTCGCCGGTCTTGACGTCGAGCGGGAGACGCTCGCCGTTCTCGAAACGGCCCGGGCCGACGGCCAGGACGACGCCCTCCTGGGGCTTCTCCTTCGCCGTGTCCGGAATGACCAGGCCAGAGGCGGTGGTCTGCTCGGCGTCGAGCGGCTGGACCACAATGCGGTCCTCGAGCGGCTTGATGGCAACCTTGGAGCTGGTGGTCGTCACGATCCGACCTCCCCCTTCGGAGATCTCACGGGGTTAACTGTCTGAGGTGGCGACCAGGTGGATCCGTCGTCGCGGGTGCCGGACCTGCCCGTCGCTATTGGCACTCTCCTGCGGTGAGTGCCAGAGCCGAGACTATGACCGGGATTAGCACTCGGTCAAGCGGAGTGCCAATCACCTCCGGCGGTTGGCGGCATCCGAACACCCCGGAGCGGGGTTCCTGGCGCCCGTTTTACGTCGGACAGGGGGAGGTGTCTTCGCTGGTGGACCCAGTAAGAGCTGGCCGCGCAGTTCCCCGCGCCCCTGGGGGCCGGGCTGCGCCCCACCCCCCAGCCCCCTTAGGGGCGCGGGGAACTGCGCAACGGGGGCGAGGGGGCACAGCCCCCATGTGTGGTCGGGGACGGGAAGGGGCGGCGGGGGCGAGAACCCTCTCCGGGGCCCCTGGTAGTCCTCCAGGCGCCCACGGCGAACCCCTCCGCCTGCACGCGCCGAAGCACCCCCACCACCCACCGGTCAGCCCACCCCCACCCTCCCCGCCTCCCGCGCAGTGGAGAATGTCACCCGCCCGCAACCGCCCCCACCCCCGCCAGAGAACCACCGCCGCGACCCCGCAGTCCCCGCCGCCCGCAGCGTGTCCCCGTCGTACTCCCCGTACGGCAGGCCGGAACAGCCGAGGCCGGACCCCGAACCGCTGCTTCAGCTTCTCCTGCTGACCGCAGATCTCCGCCCGCTGCCCCTCGTACGGCAGCCCCGGCAGATACGGATGGTCGAGCGTGTGGTTCTGCACGCTCGCACCGACCGCCCGCAACCGCCCCAGGTGCGCGTACCCAGGCCCCACCACGCTGTCCGTGAGGAACACGCTGACCGGCAGCCGCAGTTCCCGGACCAGGTCGACGAACCGCGGATCCCTCTCCGCGCCGTCGTCGAAGGTCAGGAAGACGACCTTGTCGCGGGTCGGGACCCGGTCCACCACGGGCGGCAGCCCGGGCCCCGCGGCCCGTAAGGCGGGCCGCCGGACGGACGGGCGCGGCGCGGCGGCGAGCGGGCCGCTCAGGCCCCAGCGGCGGTACGCCTCCACCGCCGGCCCGTGCGTGCGCACCTTCTGCGCCGCCTTCTTGCCCAGCCGCTCGATCGGGTCGACCGACTGGGCGCAGCCGGTGAGACAGAGCACGCCCGCCAGCAGAACGGCCGCGGCCCCCCGCCGCCTCACAGGTAGTCCTCCAGGCGCGCCACCGCGTACCCCTTGTCGGTGATCAGTTTCAGGAAGCGGCGGACCATGTCGGGCATCGTGCCCTTCCAGTCCTCCTTGCCGCGGAAATGGCTGAGAACGATGTCTCCGGGGCGCAGGTCGCGGTCCCACTCCCGGTACTCCCAGCGGTCGACGAAGACCTCCTCGTTCCAGAGGGGGGCCGCCTTGATGCCGCAGGCCTTGGCGGCCCGCAGGGTGTCCTCGTTGTAGTTGCCGTACGGCGGCCGGAAGAGCGTCGGGCGTTTCCCGTACCGCTTCTCGATCACGTCCTGCATCCCGCAGATCTCGCGTTTCTGCGCGGCGTACGACAGGCCCGGCATGAAGCGGTGGTGGAGGGTGTGGTTGTTCAGGGACACCCCGTCGGCGCCCATCCTCCCGAAGTACCCGTAGTCCTCCTTGACCAGGTAGTCACTGAGGAACGCGGTGTACGGGATCTTCAGCTCGCGCATCATCCGCAGGAACGCCGGGTCCTTCTCCGCGCCGTCGTCGATGGTGAGGAAGACGACCTTGTCCTTGGTGGGGATCGTCGTGAAGACGGGGGGCAGTCCGTCGTGGTCGTCCACCTCGAAGCCGTCACGGGTGGGGATGTGCGGCTTCCTCGCCGGGGCCGGCGGTGCGGGCAGCGGGGTCTTGGCCAGGCCCCATCTCTTGACCGCGGCGGCGTAAGCGCGTTGCTCCTGGCGGAGTTCGGCGGCTGCCTGCTGGCCCGCGGCCGGCTCGGTGTCCTTGGGGGCCGGGGTCGAGCAGGCGGTGGCCAGGGCGGTGGCTGTCAGCAGGGTCAGGGCCATGCGGGCCGGTTTTGCGGTTCCCCGCACCCTTGACCGAAAACTGTCAGTTTGTCGTACAAGTCGCATGGTGCCGGATACTCCCAGGTCACAAGCCCTCCCCCGGCCCGACACCGCCGTCGCGCGCGTGCCGTCCACCGACTGGCCCACAATGGGGCGGTGAACGACCTCGATCCCCCGGCCGCGTCGCCGGACTCTCCGCTCGCCTCCTTCGCCGCCCTCCGTACGTCCGAGGGACGAGCCCTTCTCGACGAGGTGCGCGGCAGCGAACCGGCCCAGGAACTGGCCGTGGCGACGCGGCTGCGGCGCGAGCACCCCGTCGGCCTCGTGTCGGCCGCGCTCGGGCAGGCGCGGCTGCGGCAGCGGGCCGCGGCGAAGTTCGGGGCGGCGGACGCGGCGGAGATGTTCTTCACGCCGAACGGGGTCGAGCAGTCGACCCGGGCGAGCGTCGCCGCGTACCGTGCCGCGCGGTTCGGGGAACTGGGGGTGCGGTCCGTGGCCGACCTGTGCTGCGGCATCGGCGGTGACGCGATCGCGCTCGCCCGTGCCGGCATCCGGGTCCTGGCCGTCGACCGGGACCCGCTGACCGCGGCCGTGGCCCGCGCGAACGCCGAGACGCTCGGGCTGGCGGAGCTGATCGAGGTGCGCGAGGCCGATGTCACCGAGGTCGACACCGCCGGGTACGACGCCGTGTTCGTGGATCCGGGGCGCCGGGGCGGGCGCGGGCGGATCTTCGACCCCGAGTCGTACTCACCGCCCCTCTCGTGGGCCGTCCAGGCGGCCCTGAAGGCACCCCTCGCCGCGCTGAAGGTCGCCCCCGGCATCCCGCACGAGGCCGTCCCCACCGAGGCCGGGGCCGAGTGGATCTCGGACGCCGGGGACGTGAAGGAGGCCGTGCTGTGGTTCGGCACCGGGGAGGCGGGTTCGGTCCGCGCGACCCTGCTGCCCGGCCCGCGCACCCTCCTCGGCCGCGGACTGCCCGATCCCGCGGTACGGCCCGTGGGACGCTTCCTGTACGAGCCCGACGGCGCCGTCATCCGCGCGCACCTGGTCGCCGAGGTGGCCGCGGATCTGGACGGCGGAGGGCTGGTCGACGAGACCATCGCCTACGTCACCGCGGACTCCGCGACGGCCACCCCGTACGCGACCGTCTACGAGATCACCGACCGGCTCCCGTTCGGCGTCAAGAAGCTCAAGGCGCTGTTGCGGCAGCGCGAGGTGGGCGTCCTGACCGTGAAGAAGCGCGGATCCGCGGTCGAGCCGGAGGAGCTGCGGCGCAAGGTGAAGCCGCAGGGCCCGCACTCGGCGACCGTGTTCCTGACGCGGGTGCAGGGCGCCCCCACCATGCTCCTGGGGCACCCCGTCACCGCACCGGAAAACTAATTGTCCAGCTGCTCCAGGGTCGCGTTCGACGGGCCCCTGCGGGACTGCTCGTCGCGTGCCACGTCCTCGGCCGCGGCCAGCACCCGTACCGAGTTCTGCCAGGTCAGCTTGGCGAGGTCCCGCTTCGACCAGCCGCGGTCCAGGAGCTCCGCGATCAGGTTCGGGTAGCCGGAGACATCGCCCAGGCCGTCGGGGGTGAACGCCGTGCCGTCGTAGTCGCCGCCGATACCCAGATGGTCGACGCCCGCCACCTCACGCATGTGGTCGAGATGGTCGGCGACCGTCGAGACGGTCGCGACCGGGCGGGGGGTGGACTCCTCGAAGGCCTGGTGGACCTTCATCGCCTCGGCGGTCGAGTCGAGGTGGTGGAAGCCCTTCTCGCGCATGTTCTCGTCGGCGGCCTCCGTCCAGTCGACGGCGGCCTGGAGGACGAACTTCGGTACGAACGTCACCATCGCCACCCCGCCGTTGGCGGGCAGGCGCTCCAGCACGTCGTCCGGGATGTTGCGCGGATGGTCGCAGATCGCGCGCGAGGACGAGTGGGAGAAGATCACCGGCGCGGTGGACGTGTCCAGCGCGTCCCGCATGGTCGTGGCGGCCACGTGGGAGAGGTCCACCAGCATGCCCAGACGGTTCATCTCGCGGACGACCCCGTGGCCGAACGCCGACAGACCGCCGACCACCGGCTCGTCGGTCGCCGAGTCCGCCCACGCGATGTTGTCGTTGTGGGTGAGGGTCATGTAGCGGACCCCCAGCTCGAACAGGCCGCGCAGCGTGGCGAGGGAGTTGTCGATCGAGTGGCCGCCCTCGGCGCCCATCAGCGAGGCGATCCGGCCCTCGGCACGCGCCGCCTCCATGTCGGCGGCGGTCAGGGCGCCCCGCAGATCGGCGGGGTAGCGCTCGATCAACTGCCGTACGCAGTCGATCTGTTCGAGGGTCGCCGTGACCGCGCCGGGCAGGTCCGAGCGCACGTACACCGACCAGTACTGCGCGCCGACGCCGCCCGCGCGCAGCCGCGCCAGGTCGGTGTGCAGATGGGCGCTCTGGTCGGCGGCGATGTCGCGGGCGCCGATGTCGTAGCGGACCTGCTCGCGCAGCGCCCAGGGCAGGTCGTTGTGGCCGTCGACCACGGGGAACTCGGCGAGGAACGCGCGGGCTTCTTCGAGAGAAGGCATGGTGGTCACGTCCGTCACTTTCCGAAGCCGAAGCCGCTGCCCGTGCCCGCGCCGCTGTCGACCTTGGCGCGCAGCCGCTTGCCC
This sequence comes from Streptomyces ortus, assembly GCF_026341275.1. Taxonomy (NCBI): domain Bacteria; kingdom Bacillati; phylum Actinomycetota; class Actinomycetes; order Kitasatosporales; family Streptomycetaceae; genus Streptomyces; species Streptomyces ortus. The sequence goes on along the minus strand of NZ_JAIFZO010000002.1, from coordinate 2,511,239 downwards.
TTCTCGGTGGCCTGGTCGTTCAGCTCCTGCTGGAAGTCACGCATCCTCGCGAGGAGTTCCTCGTCGTGCGTGGCCAGGATGCGGGCGGCGAGCAGGCCCGCGTTGCGCGCGCCGCCCACCGAGACCGTGGCGACCGGCACCCCGGCCGGCATCTGGACGATCGACAGCAGCGAGTCCATGCCGTCGAGGTACTTCAGCGGGACCGGTACGCCGATCACGGGCAGCGGGCTGACCGAGGCGAGCATGCCGGGCAGATGGGCGGCGCCGCCCGCGCCCGCGATGATCGCTTTCAGGCCACGCCCGGCCGCCTCCTCGCCGTACGTGATCATCTCGCGCGGCATCCGGTGGGCGGAGACCACGTCGACCTCGTACGGGATCTCGAACTCGGCGAGGGCCTTCGCGGCGCCTTCCATGACGGGCCAGTCGGAGTCCGACCCCATGACGATGCCGACGACCGGGCTCGTGACGACAGAACTCATTCGGTGATCGTTCCTCTGAGGTAGCCGGCTGCGTGACGGGCGCGCTCCAGCACGTCGTCGAGGTGGTCGCCGTAGGTGTTGACGTGGCCCACCTTGCGGCCGGGCTTCACGTCCTTTCCGTACATGTGGATCTTGAGCTGGGGGTCGCGTGCCATGCAGTGCAGGTACGCGGAGTACATGTCGGGGTAGTCGCCCCCCAGGACGTTCACCATGACCGTCCAGGGTGCGCGCGGGCGCGGGTCGCCCAGGGGCAGGTCCAGGACCGCGCGGACGTGGTTGGCGAACTGGGAGGTGATCGCGCCGTCCTGGGTCCAGTGGCCGGAGTTGTGCGGGCGCATGGCCAGTTCGTTGACGAGGATGTCGTTCTTCCCGTCGGGTCCCCGGGTCTCGAACAGCTCGACGGCGAGGTGGCCGACGACGCCGAGCTCCTTCGCGATGCGCAGGGCCAGTTCCTCCGCCCGCAGCGCCAGCTCCTCGGAGATGCCGGGCGCGGGCGCGATCACCGTGTCGCAGACCCCGTCGACCTGCTGGGACTCGACCACCGGGTACGCCACGGCCTGGCCGTGCGGCGACCGTACGACGTTCGCGGCCAGCTCGCGGGTGAAGTCGACCTTCTCCTCGGCGAGGACCGGGACGCCGGCCCGGAAGGGGTCCTCGGCGTCGGCCGCGGACCGCACGATCCACACGCCCTTGCCGTCGTAGCCGCCGCGGACGGTCTTGAGGACGACGGGGAAGCCGTCCCCCTCGGCCCCTTCGGGGAGCCCCTCGGCCGCGAACGCGGCCACGTCGGCCGGATCGCTCACGATCCGGTGCCGTGGGCACGGCACCCCGATCTCCGTGAGCTTCGCGCGCATCACGCCCTTGTCCTGGGCGTGCACGAGCGCGTCGGGGCCGGGGCGCACGGGGATGCCGTCCGCCTCCAGGGCCCGCAGATGCTCGGTGGGTACGTGTTCGTGATCGAAAGTGATCACGTCGCAGCCCCGCGCAAAGGCCCGCAGCGTGCCGAGGTCGCGATGGTCGCCGACGACGACCTCGCTGACCACCTGCGCCGCGGACTCCTGGGGGGTCTCGCTGAGGAGCTTGAACCTGATGCCGAGCGGGATGCCAGCCTCGTGCGTCATACGAGCGAGCTGACCGCCGCCGACCATGCCGACTACCGGGAACGTCACACCCCCAGGGTATCGGCCGTTTCGAGCCACCCCTGTCGCCCGCGGAATCATAGGAAATTGTGCGGGTTCATCACATCCCGGCCACATCTTCGAGTCCGGGTCCGGCAGCGGAGAGAACCGCTGGTTAGCATGGCGGAGTCGACGAAGGTTGACGAAAATGACCTATCCGACGAGACGGGGGCTGGGCGACACCATGGGCACAGCTGGTAAACGCGGGGCTCATGCCAGGCAGGCCAGCGCTGTTCGCCTCCGGATCGAGCGCCTGACCAGGGAGATCGCCAAGTTCGGCGCGGTCGGCGGAGCAGGTCTCCTCGTCAACCTGATCACCTTCAACCTGGTGCGCAGTACGACCGATCTCCAGGTGGTCCGGGCCAGTGTGATCGCCACGGTCGTGGCCATCGTCTCGAACTACATCGGTTTCCGCTACTTCACCTACCGCGATCGCGACAAGAGCGGCCGCACGAGGGAACTGACGCTGTTCGTCCTGTTCAGCGCGATCGGGCTCGTCATCGAGAACGGGATCCTCTTCGCCGCGACGTACGGCCTGGGCTTCGACAGCCCGCTGGCGAGCAACGTCTTCAAGTTCGTCGGGATCGGCATCGCGACCCTCTTCCGCTTCTGGTCCTACCGCACGTGGGTCTTCCGGGTGGCCGCGGTCCACGTCCCGGTGCCGGAAGCGGAATCGTTCCTGGGGAACCCGACCCCGTACCTGGAGGAAGACCGCCCACCCGCCCAGGGCTTCCGCCAGATCCAACGCACCCGCTGACCCCCTTCAGGGGCGCGGGGAACGGCGCAATCTTTCGCCTTTGAGCCCTTAGGGGCGCGGGGAACGGCGCAATCTTTGGTCTTTGAACCTTCCGGCGCGCGGACGCGCTACCGCACCGTGGGTTCGTCCCCGTCCCGCCGCCGCAGAGGCGTACGCGACAAGAACAACCCGAATACCGGCGGCTGCGCCTGCAGCATCTCCAGCCGCCCCCCGTCCGCCTCGGCGAGGTCACGGGCGACGGCCAGCCCGATCCCCGTGGAGTTGCGCCCGCTGATCGCCCGCTCGAAGATCCGCGCACCCAGGTCCGCCGGCACCCCCGCCCCCTCGTCGGTGACCTCGATCACGGCCTGGTTCCCGGTGACCCGCGTACGCAGCGCGACCGTCCCGCCGCCGTGCATCAGCGAGTTCTCGATCAGCGCGGCGAGGACCTGGGCCACCGCCCCCGGCGTCCCGACGGCCTGCAGATGGTGCTTGCCCGAGCTGACGATCGCGCGGCCCGCGTTGCGGTAGGCCGGGCGCCACTCGGCGAGCTGCTGCTTGATGACCTCGTCGAGGTCGAACGTGACGGCGGAGCCCGTACGCGGGTCGCGGGCGTTGGTCAGCAGCCGCTCCACCACGTCGGTGAGCCGCTCGACCTGCGCCAGCGCGATGGTCGCCTCCTCCTTGACCGTGCTCGGGTCGTCGGTGAGGGTGATCTCCTCCAGCCGCATGGACAGCGCGGTCAGCGGCGTACGCAGCTGGTGCGAGGCGTCGGCCGCGAGGCGCCGCTCGGCCGTCAGCATCCGGGCGATGCGCTCGGCGGAGCCGTCCAGCACATCGGCGACCCGGTCCAGCTCCGGCACCCCGTACCGCTTGTGGCGCGGGCGCGGATCCCCCGATCCGAGCCGTTCCGCGGTCTCCGCGAGGTCGGTCAGCGGCGAGGTGAGCCGGTTGGCCTGGCGCACCGCGAGGAGGACGGCGGCGATCACCGCGAGCAGGGCCACCGCGGCGATGATCAGCAGTGTCCGGCCGACCTCGCGGGTGACCGCCGAGCTCGCCTCCTCGACCGTGACGGTCTCGCCCTCCTCGCCCTCGCGGGTGGAGGTGATGACGTCACCGGTGGGCGGCGTGCCGATGTGGATGGAGTCGCGGCCCGGGATCTCGATGCGCGCGTACCGGTCGCCCGTGACCTGGTCCTTGAGGACCCGGGCGTTGACCTGCTCGTCGCCGAGGATGCGGCTGTCGACGATGCTGACCAGCCGTACCGCCTCGGAGTCCACCCGCTCCTGGGCGCTGTTGCTGATCGTGCGGGTCTCGACGATGACGAGCGAGACCCCGAACACGGCGATCACCACCAGCACGACGGCCAGCGTGGAATTGATGAGACGGCGACGCACAGGTCCCTCCGGCCAACTGATGATCCGGGCCGGCCCCCACCCCGTCAGGGGAGCGGAGCCCGGACACGAGCGGCTCCGCCGCGGGGCGCGACCGGCCGCACACGGCCCGCGCCGCGCACTCACCGACGACGGGACGGTGGAAGGCGCGGCCCGAACGACAACGGGTCAGCTCTTCTCGAAGCGGAAGCCCACTCCTCGTACCGTCGCGATGTACCGCGGGTTCGCCGCGTCGTCCCCCAGCTTCTTCCGCAGCCAGGAGATGTGCATGTCGAGCGTCTTGGTGGACGACCACCAGGTGGTGTCCCAGACCTCGCGCATCAGCTGGTCGCGCGTGACGACCCGGCCCGCGTCCCTGACGAGCACCCGGAGCAGGTCGAACTCTTTCGCCGTCAGCTGCAGCTCCTCGTCGCCCATCCACGCCCGGTGCGACTCGACGTCGATCCGCACCCCGTGCGTGGCGGGCGGCTGCTGGGGTTCGGCCGCGCCGCGCCGCAGCAGGGCCCGCACCCGGGCCAGCAGTTCGGCGAGGCGGAAGGGCTTGGTCACATAGTCGTCCGCGCCGGCGTCCAGGCCCACGACGGTGTCCACCTCGTCGGCGCGCGCGGTCAGGATGAGGACCGGCACGGTCATCCCCTCGGCGCGCAGCCGCCGGGCCACCTCCAGGCCGTCCATTCCGGGCAGCCCGAGGTCGAGCACGACCAGATCTATACCGCCCTGGATGCCCGCGTCGAGCGCGGTGGGTCCGTCCTCGCGTACCTCAACCTCGTACCCCTCGCGGCGCAGGGCGCGAGCCAGGGGTTCCGAGATGGACGCGTCGTCCTCGGCGAGCAGTACTCGGGTCATGAACTGATGGTAGTCCGCTGCGGACCGGCGCAGTGAGGGTGATCGACATCTGTGACGCTCCCGCCCCTTCGGCCCCGTGCGACCCTGGGGTTCAGGATGTAAATCTGTGAACGGCCTTCGAATCAGTCGCATGGTTCCATCCACACCTGTGATCCATCTCTCAAGTCATGCCATATGCGGCATTGATGCGACCTAGGGCCTTATGGTGACCAGACGCCTGGAGCACCACCCAGGGACCTTCGGCGGGTGCTTCACGCTGAAGGTCTCTTTTGTGTGCGGGCTGGTGTCTACCAGCCTTGAAAGGAATGACCTGTGGCCGGGCCCGGCCAGCGTGGGAACGCGCGCCGGGCGTGGATCCCGGTGGTCGTCGTCCACCACTTCGACCTCGCCGAGCGAGGACGGAGCGGAACTCCCCGTGGGCGTGGGGCGGGACGGCCGACCCGCCGGTGCCGGCCGCCTCCCCCACCGGGCGCGCAACCCCATACCGCCCGAGCGGGCTCCGCTCTCGCGGTGTCCCCCTCGGCGGCGCGTCCCGACCAGCAAGGAACGACCATGGCGTCCAGCCTGACGAAGGACTCGGTCTCCCCGGGCACCCCCGGTTCCGGATACGAGCAGACCTTCTTCGGCCACCCCCGCGGACTGGCCACACTCTTCATGACCGAGATGTGGGAGAGGTTCTCCTACTACGGCATGCGTGCACTGCTCCCGCTCTACCTGGTGGCCCCCGGCGGCCTGCACCTGAGCGCGAGCACCGCGACCGCGATCTACTCGGTCTACCTGTCGCTCGTGTACCTGCTCGCCCTGCCCGGCGGCTGGTTCGCCGACCGCGTGCTCGGCCCCCGCAAGACCGTCGCCGTCGCGGGACTGGTCATCATGCTGGGCCATCTGACGCTGGCACTGCCCTCGTCCGGCACCTTCTTCGCGGGCCTCGGTCTCGTCGCGATCGGCTCGGGTCTGCTGAAGGCCAACATCTCGACGATGGTCGGCCACCTCTACAAGGGCCCGGACGACCCGCGCCGCGACGGCGGTTTCACCGTCTTCTACATCGGTATCAACCTCGGCGCCTTCGCCGCTCCGCTGGTGATCGGCACCATCGGCGAGAAGGTGAACTGGCACCTGGGCTTCGCGCTCGCCGCGCTCGGCATGGCCCTGGGCCTGGCGCAGTTCCTGATGGGCCGCCGCCACCTCGACGCGCGGTCCGATGTCGTCCCGACGCCGATGTCCGCCGAGGAGAAGGCCTCGACCCTGCGCAAGGGTCTGCTGTGGCTGGCCGTCGCCGTGGTCTTCTACGCCGTCGTCGCCCTGTCGGGCCACTACACGCTGAACTGGATCATGGTTCCGCTCGCGGTCGTCGGCCTGGTCATCCCGGTCTGGGTGATCGCCCGGATCAAGCGCGACAAGTCACTGGACCAGGTCGAGCAGTCGCGGATGTCGGCGTACATCTGGTTCTTCGTCGCCGCGGCCGTCTTCTGGATGATCTACGACCAGGGCGGCTCCACGCTGTCGATCTTCGCCGAGTCGTCGGCCGAGAACAGCGTCTTCGGCTGGGGGTTCCCGGTCTCCTGGTACCAGTCGGTCAACCCTGTCATGATCATGGCGCTCGCCCCGGTCTTCGCCTGGGCATGGCTGGCGCTGAACCGGGCCGGCCGGGAGCCGAGCACGATCGTGAAGTTCTCGTCGGGTCTGGTCCTGGTCGGTGCCTCGTTCTTCCTCTTCCTGGCTCCGCTGACGATCGCCGACGGCGGGCACAAGGCCGCCGCGCTGTGGCTGGTCGCCATCTACTTCGTACAGACCGTCGGTGAACTGACCCTCTCCCCGGTCGGCCTCTCCGTCACGACGAAGATGGCTCCCGCGAAGTACGCGTCCCAGATGATGGGTGTCTGGTTCCTGGCCGTCACCGCCGGGGACGCCACGACCGCGCTGCTCTCCATCGCCGGCGTCGACCTGAACGGCATGGGCGTCGTCGCCCTGGAGGCCACGCTCGCGGTGGTCGCCGGCGCGGCGATCTACATGTACCGCAACAAGGTCAAGTCCTTGATGGGCAACGTGAACTAGCCGCTCCGCGGAGGGGGGCTGCACGTCAACGGCGCGCGCAGTCTTTGGCTTTCAGGGGCGCGGGGAACTGCGCACCCCGGCCCCGGCGGACCCGCAGCCCCCCACCCCGCTCACCCCTACGGCGCCCTGCGCGAAGCCCGCCGCCAGGCGCCCGGCATGAACGTGAACACCGCTCCGCCGAGCAGCACCGCCGTCCCGGCGACGAGCCCGAGCGCCCGCAACCCCCCACCGTCGTCACTACCGGTCTCCGCGAGCCCGCCCGAGGCAGACCCGCTCCCACCGGAACCAGAAGCGCCACCGCCGACGGAGCCGCTCCCGCCCGCCGCCCCGCCCGGCTGGGCGGAGGTGTCCAGCGTCAGGGACACCGCGGACTCCTTCGGCGTGCACGTGGTCGTCGTCCCGAGCGCCTTCACCGTCAGCACGCCCGGCGACAGCGTCGACTCCCCGTCCGCGCCCGGCTTGTACGTACCCGTCATGTCGGAGATCACCATGGGATCCCCGGACTTGATGGCCTCGGCGTTCGTCGGCCCCTCGACCGCCACCGTGCCCTTGTCCGCGCCGCCCAGCACGACCTCCATCGACGGTTTGACCGAGTCGGCCGGGATGTCGGCGGGGCTGTCCATCACGGACCCCTTGAACTGGACGGTGAGGTCGTAACTCCCGCCGTTCTTCTTGGCGTTGATCTGCACCGGAGAGGTCGCGTCCTTGTCCCCGATCGGCGTCTTGCACGCGTAGGGGATGTCGACGGCCTTGCCGGTGAAGTCGGTCTGCTCCCCACCGCCGCCGGTGGTACCGCCGGTGTCGCCGCCCCCGGTCGTATCGCCCGTCGTGCCGCCGGTCGTCGTGTCACCGCCTGTCGTACCGCCGGTCGTACCGCCGGTGGTCGCCGGGTCGGTGGGGTCGGGCGACTCGGGGGGCGGGTCCCCCTCCCCCGCCGTGACCTCGATCGTCGCGGCGGGCTGCACCGTCTCCGTCGGCGCGCACTTGGTGTCCGTGGACATGACGTTGATGGCGTACGCGTCCGGCGTCAGCGTCACCTCGCCGGCCGTCGTCAGTTTCAGCTTGCCCTTCATGTCGGACAGGATCATCGCCCCGCCCTTGGGGATCGCCGGGTTCTCGCGCGGCCCCTGCATGGCGACGGACGCTGTCTGCGCACCGACCGCCTTCAGGGTGCCGGACGGCTGCACCGAGTCGGCGGGCAGGTCGATGAGGTCGGGGTTCTTGGACGCGGCCTGCGTGAACTTCCAGACCACCTCCACCTCGTCACCGACCTTCGCCGTGGCGGGCGCGGTGACCTCCACCTTCGTGGTGCCCTTGACCGTCGGCAGTCCGGAGACCGGCGGGGGTACGCAGTCGGTCGCGTAGGACACCTCGGCGGCCTGGGCGGGCGCCGCCGCCACACCCAGCAGGACTCCCGCACCGCCGAGCATCATCGCGACTCCGGCCGCGCTCGCTCTCCGGCCGCCTCCGGGTCTCTTCGGCCCGGGCCGGACTCTCCGTTGCGTACTCACGTGTTTCCCTTCCTGGTGGGGGTCGTCGGAGTGTTCCCGTGCGGTGCGGAGAGCTGATCGGCCTCGGCGGCCCCGGGATCGGTGTCCGGGGTGAACCAGGGCAGAGCGGAGTGCGTACGGGCGCGGGTACGCGTACCTGCGTCGGAGCCGGAACCGGCCACGTCGTGGTCGGCGCCGGGGTTTTCGGCGCGCGGGGAGAGATTCAGCCTCGGCATCCGCCAAGTGACCTCGGGCAGCCGCAGCCCCCCGCGCCGCACGCCGTGCGCACCGCGACCGGGCCGCACAACGCGTCCGCCCCGGGACCGTCCGGCGCGCGCGTGGGGACCACTCGGCCGCACCCGGTCCACCACGGCCATCCCGGTGCGGAACAGCGCGGCCGGTACGACGACGCAGACCAGGAGCCAGAAGAGGGTCACACCCCAGGGGCGGCCCACGCCCCACGGCTGTTCGGCGAGCACCTTGCCGCCGAACTTCAGGGAGACCGTGTAGTCGCCGTGCGCACCGGCGGTCAGCTCCACCGGCAACGTGATCCGTGCCTTCTTGCCGGGGCCGATGGTGCCGCGCCATTGGTGTTCCTCCCACTGCGGGGCGAACACACCGTGGGATGTGCCGACCTGGAAGACCGGGTTCTTCACCGCGGTGGTGCCGACGTTGCCGACGGTGAAGACGAGCGTGCGGGCCGGCGGCGCGCCGAACCAGGTGAGCAGACCGCTGGACCCGTCGAGCCGGGTGTCGGTGAGTACCGAGAGCCGCCCGGCGCTGTCCTCCTTGGGCAGCGGCTCGACCTCGTGCCCCGCGACCAGGAAGGGGGCGTCGGCCTGCGCCTCCGCGCCGGTGACCGTCGCGACGTGGACCACGCAGGGGCACGGTACGGGTGGTTCGGTGACCGGCAGCTTCTTGCTGAAGCGGCCCTTGGCGTCGGTGGTGACGGCCCGTCCGTCCGCGTTGGCGCAGGAGTTGGTCCCGCCGATCACGCCCCGGTCGGTCGAGGACCGACCGCAGACGAGCATCATCAGCAGAGCGTTCGCCCGCCAGCCGCTGCCGCTCACCGTGACGGAACCGCCCGTCCCCGCCTGCGACTTGGAGAGCTTCACCTGCGGTTTCTCCGCCGCGGTGGCGGTGGTTCCCACCAAGGGGATCAGCACGAGCGCGAGCGCCACAGCCATCGCGACCGCCCGCCACCGACGCACCCCTTCAGCCGTGCCGCTCACATCACCGCTCCCGTCGACTCGACTTTCGTACGCGGCTGTCGGGGGTCCTCCACCGGCCCCGGCCCCGGCCGCCCCCGAAGCCGTACACCCCGTACACGTCGTGCGCGCCGCACACGCTGTACGCACCACAGGGCGCCGCCCGCGCACACCGCGAGCCCGGCGAGCGCGCCCGTCACCACCGCCGCCTTCGGTACGAACCACGCTTCCGCGGCGGCCTCGGCGCGGGCCCCGCCCTCCGCCGTGACCGTCAGCTCGACGTCGACGCCGTCGAGCGGGGGCGGGTCGGGCCAGGGTTCGTCGAGCCGGACGCGGCGGCCGGGGAGCAGTTCGACGGGCAGGGTGCGCGGGGCCCGGTCGAGCACCTCGCCGAACAGCCCCTCGGCGCGTACGGCGAGCTTCGGGGTCAGCACGGTGGTGCCGCGGTTGACCAGTTCGTAGGAGATCCGGTCGTCGTGGATCCGCACGTGTTCGACCGTGAGCGCGCGGAGGGCCGGCCCGCCGACGCGCAGCTGGATGCGTACGGCCGCGGTCCGCCCCCGGGCGCTCGCGAGGATCGCGCCGGGGTGGTCGCCGGGGGTGGTGTCCGCGGGGACGCTCACGGTGAAGGGCACGTCGGCACGGGTGCGCGCGGGGATCCGTACCGTCCGCTCGGCGAAGGTGATCCAGGCTCCGGTGTCCTTCGCCCGCGCCCGTACGGAGGGCGTTCCGTCGGCGCCGTTGTCGGCGTCGGCGCCCCGGAGCCGTACCGTCAGCGGCTTTCCGCCGGGGTTGCGCACCGACACGGTGTCCTGGAGGACCGTGCCGGGCGCGCCCTCGGCGTAGAAGTACGGCCGGCCGTCCTGGATCCCGCCGCCCGCCGAGGGCACGACGGACCAGTCGTCGGCCACGGAGACCGGGGCGACGCCGAGCACGGTCACGGAGGCGAGGCACAGGGCACGGACGGCGAACGGCATCGGCGGCTCCGGAGCAGAAGGGCTGGTGCGGGGCGGTTCAGCCGCGGGCCTGGTGGCGCCGGGTCAGCCACAGCACGCCGGCCGCGCCCGCCAGCAGGACGGTGCCGCCGAGGGTGCCGAGGGCGATCGCGGAGTCCTCGGGGCCTGTCTGCGGCAGTTCCTCACCGCCCGCCGGGGTGTCCTGCGAGGAACCGGTGGCACCGGAGGTGCCCGTGGAGCCGGCCGCCGCCGCGACGGTCACGGTCAGCGAGGGCTTCGGATTGTTGCCGGGGGTGCACGTGGTCGTCGTACCGAGGGCCTTGATGGTCAGCACACCCGCGGTGAAGGTGACCTTGCCGCTGCCCTTCGGGGTGTACGTGCCGGTCAGGTCGGTGATCTTGATGGGGGTGTTGGCGGGGATCGCGGCCGGGTTCGGCGGTCCCTTGACCGCCACGGTGCCGCTGTCGGCGCCGCCGAGTTTGATGACCGCGCTCGGGTTCATGGCGCCCTTGCCCAGTTCGACGGGGCTGGACGAGACGCCCTTCTCGAAGGTCATCGTGAGCCGGTAGCCGCTGCCGCTCTTGACGCTTTTGATGTCGATGGGCGAGACGGCCGACTTGTCCCCGATGGGGGTTTTGCACTGGTAGTTGACGTCCACGACGTCGGCCCGGGCTGCGGGGGCGGCCATCAGCACCGCCGAGCCGGCCAGGGCCGCGGCGGACGCGAGCGCTGCGGTTCGTTTCTGGTACGTCCGGTATGACACGGTCCCCTCATTCCCGAAGGCGTTCCTGAAGCCATTCCTGACACGGTTCCTGACACTTCCTGGAACAGTTCCTGACGGAACATCAGATCGGCCGTCAAGGTACGCCCGGCCCCTCGCCGAGGGAAGACAAAATGCGCACTGGATCCGTGAGGATCCAATGCGCACGAAGTGAGCGACGGGGCGAGGGAGGGGGCCCTCCCTACCCGGGGGCGTCTCCCCGGGGGCGTCTCCCCGGGGGCGTCTCCCCGGGGGTCGCGCCGCCCGGGGGTCGCGAGGCCCGGGGGTCGCCTCCCGGGGGACTTCTCCCGGGGCCGCTTCCGGGGGCGCCTCGGGGGGCGCTTCAGGGAGCGAGGGTGAGCCGCGTGAAGATCTGACGGTCCGCTACGGCTGGACGCGCAGTTCCCCGCGCCCCTGGATGCCAGGGCCGCCCGGCCCTACACAGCCAGCCCCCCAGAACCGCGAACAACGGCGCAACCAGCCCCCTGGGGGCGCGGGGAACGGCGCAGTCTTGTGCCCTCAGGAGCGCGGGGAACAGCGCAGTCTTTCACCCTCAGGGGCGCGGGGAACAGCGCAGCCTTCTACCTTCAGGGCGCGGGGAACGACGCAGTCTTTCGCCCTCAGGGGCGCGGGGAACGGCGCAGCCTTCTGCCTTCAGGGGCGCGGGGAACGGCGCAGTCTTTTAGGGGCGCGGGGAACTGCGCACCCCGGCCCTGGCGGACCCGCACCAAGAAACCGCCCCCCACAGGGCAACGCCAAACCACAGCGGAGCGCTACGCGGGGGCACCCAATTCCGCCCACACCGTCTTCCCCGCGGCCCCCTCCGCCCGGATCACACCCCAGTCCAGACACAGCCGCTGCACGATGAACATCCCGTGCCCGCCGGGCCGCCCGGCCCGGTGCGGAGTACGCGGCGCGGGCTGACCGGCCCCACGGTCGGACACCTCGATCCGCAGCACCTTGTTCTCGCAGGAGATCCAGAGCTCGTCCGGACCCTCCGCATGCAGACAGGCGTTGGTGACCAGTTCGGAGACGACCAGCAGCACGTCCTCCGCGGCGGCCCGCCGATCGGCGGTGGCCGCGGGCAGCCACCCCCACTCGTACAGCGACTGCCGGGCGAAGTCGCGGGCGAGCGGGACGACGCCGCTCTCGCCGTCGAAGTTCAGCCGGCGGGCATGACGCCCGGAGGGCGTACCGCCCGGGGACGCCCCGGAAGCGCCGCCGTCGCCCGATTCAGGGCCGCGGTCGCCCGGCGAGTAAGGCCGGGTGGTGCTCATCAGCGCTTCACCTCACCGATTCACCAGTTCACGATTCAAGACTCAGTTCTCAGCACATTCCGCACACACGGCGTACCTGCGTGCCTGGCACACGGCGCACCCGCGTACCTGCATACCTACACACCTGCGCGCCCGCGTACCTGGAAAGCACAGGACCCTCGGGTTCCGGGAGTGGTCCGGGACTGCCGCGCGCTTGCCGTTCGATCCGCTGACATATCCAGGATGTCTCCTGCCCGACCGAACCGCGGGAACACCACATGTTCGGAACGGATGACGAGACTCCGCTATCGCGTTGATCACGTCGAAGGCGTCCCGGGCCCGATGCGGCCGCAGGACGGCACCCCGGCGCCTAGTCACCCCGATCAGCCGCGGGCCGGTCGCCCCCGGACCCTGCGGCTCCGGCATCGCCCGCCGCGGCCGAGCCGTCCGCCTGTGCGGAGTCACCCGCCCCGCCCTTGTCGTCCAGAGCCGCTTCCAGCGTGTCGTGCACGGTGAAGACGGCCTCCGCCCCGGTGATCTCGAAGACCCGGGCCACCACCGGCAGCATTCCCGCCAGGTGGACCCCGCCCCCGGCGGCCTCGGCGCGCAGCCGAGCCCCGAGCAGGACGTTCAGTCCGGTGGAGTCGCAGAACTCCAACCGTGAACAGTCCACGACGAGACGCACGAACCCGCGGTCGAGGCAGTCCTCGACCGGTTCGCGCAGAAGATCCGCCGTATGGTGATCCAGCTCACCCGCCGGGGTGACGACGGCACTAGTGCCCTCTTCTCGCACCTCGACCAGAAGCCGGCCCGACTGTGCGCTGCCGACCGTCCCGCGGTCCATGCCGTCTCTCTCTTCCGACCGATGTGGTTGTTCGTTGACGCACTCGAACCCTACGCCTTCCCTGCACACTCTGACACCCGAACAACCGCCAAGAATCGGACATTTCACCGCAAAACTCACTTGCGAGTGGGTCACGAAAGCGGGTAGGGCTAGTAGAGACAGTTTTCGACACGGCCGGCTTTGGAGGCGCCGCACACCGCAGTGCACGTATCGGCATCGGCAGCCATATGCCGAGAACGATGGAGGACAGCATGTCACCCCGGCTCGACGCATCGCATGCCCAGAGGGCGACGTCGACACGCCCTCTGGACGAACTGGAAGAAGAGTCCGCCGACGAGAACGCCGGCCTGGCCGGGCTTCCCGAGATCCCCCCGTTCGCGGAGGTGGGCCCGGTCGACGCGCGAGCGCTCTCCAAGACTCTCTTCGGGCGTCTTGAGTCGCTGGAGGAAGGCACCTCCGAGTATTCGTACGTCCGCAACACTCTGGTCGAACTGAACCTCGCCCTGGTGAAGTTCGCCGCCTCCCGGTTCCGCTCCCGCAGCGAGCCGATGGAAGACATCATCCAGGTCGGCACGATCGGCCTGATCAAGGCGATCGACCGCTTCGAACTCAGCCGCGGCGTCGAGTTCCCCACTTTCGCGATGCCAACCATCGTCGGCGAGATCAAGCGCTTCTTCCGTGACACGTCATGGTCGGTGCGCGTACCGCGAAGGCTTCAGGAACTCCGCCTGGACCTGGCGAAGGCCGGCGACGAACTCGCACAGCAACTGGACCGCGCTCCGACGGTGGGAGAGCTGGCGGAGCGCCTGGGGCTGTCGAACGACGAGGTCGTCGAGGGCATGGCGGCGTCCAACGCCTACACGGCCAGCTCACTGGACGCCCAGCCCGAGGAGGACGACTCCGAGGGCGCGCTGGCGGACCGGATCGGTTACGAGGACCACGGGCTCGAAGGCATCGAGTACGTGGAATCGCTGAAGCCGCTGATCGCCGAACTTCCGCAGCGCGACCGGCAGATCCTGTCGCTGCGCTTCGTCGCCAATCTGACCCAGTCGGAGATCGGCGAGGAACTGGGCATCTCGCAGATGCACGTGTCGCGACTGCTGTCGCGGACGCTGGTGCGACTGCGCAGGGGCCTGACCGTCGAGGAGTGACACCTCCGTCGCAGCAGGACATGCGCGGGTGAACACGTGGGTGCATGCGTGGGGCCGAGCCGGTCGAACCGGCTCGGCCCCACGCATTCTACCTGTGGACGGCTCCCCGTCCCCCGCACCTCGCGTCCCGTCCCATCCGTCATTCGACGCACCCGAGTTACTTACGGGAACCCCTTTCCCGTCCGGCCCCCTTCCCCCACCATGGTCACCCGGCAAACTGGCTGGTACGTCAGCAGCCGAGTGAAGTGACGGCGCGGGCGCAGGGAGGCAGACGCATGGCTCGGGGCGAGGATGAAGACGATCGGCCCGGTGGCGGCGTGCACACGGGGGCGTCCGACGCACGGCTCACGGAACTGCTGCGCGCCGACGCCTCGGCCGGGGCCGCGGCGCTGGAGGAACTGCGCGCCCGCCACCGCCCCGCGGTGCTCGCGTACGCGCGCCTGTGCACGACCGGCGAGTACGCGGCCCGGGAGCTGACGGCCCACGCGTTCACGCTCGCCGCGCGGGAGACCGAGCGCGGCACGGACCCGCGCGGGCCGTGGCGGCACCAACTCCTGCTGCTGGCCTGGCGGCTGGCCGTCGTCTGGGCCGCCGACCAGCACTCCCGCCGCCTCGACCCCGGACTGCTCGCGCGGCTGCACGAGGCGGGCCCCGGCGGCCCGACCCCGCCGATGCTGGACGCGTTCCACTCGCTCCCCACTCGCATCCAGGGCCTCATCTGGTACGGGCTGGTCGAGCGGGAGCCCGAGGACCGGACGGCGGAACTGCTGGGGCTCACGCGCCAGGACGTGGCGTACGGGCTGGAGTCCTCGCTACAGGCGCTGCGCGCGACGTTCCTGCAGTCCCACCTCGCCTCGTCCGGGGACCCGCGCTGCCAGGACTTCCGCCGGCTGATCGAGGAGTCGGTACACCCCGACAGCCCCCGGTACAGCACGGATCTGCGGACCCACATGACCGGGTGCGGGGTGTGCGCGACCGCGTACGAGGTGCTCTCCGCCCTGCGGGACGACCCGCGTACGGCGCTGGCCGAGGGCCTGCTGCCCTGGGGCGGCACGGCGTACGCGGCGACCCTCGGAACCGGGCCGCACGCCCACGAGCAACCGGAGCCCGGTCCCTGGACGGCCTTGAGCACCTGGCCACCCTCCCGCCGCTTCGTCCTCACCTCGGCGGCGCTCGGGGGAGCGCTGGCCCCGCTGCTCCTCTTCCTCGTCCCCTCGGGCGGCTCACAACCGCAGGGGGCGGCCGGTACGACGACTCCGGCCCGCCCGCCGGTGACGGTGACGGCGACGGCCCCTGCGGAACGGCCGCCGTCCACCCCGGCTCCCCCGAAGCCGACGCGCACCCCCGGCCCTACGAAGTCCCCGACCCCGAGCCCCACCCGCTCTTACACACAGCCGCCTCCCTCCCCTCCCGGGGGCCGCTACACGCAGGTGGTGAACCTCGCCTCGGGCCGCTGCCTGGACATAGAGCACGGCGACCTGGAGAAGGGCACGGACGTCATCACGGCGCCCTGCTCCTCGTCTCGCACGCAGCGCTGGCGCGTCGACACCGACGAGGGCGCTCTGCGGTCGTACGCGGACCCCGACTTCTGCCTGGACAGCCGGGGCGCGACGGACGACGGGGTCGGCATCTGGGAATGCGCCTCACTGGACGGCCACAACGGCCCGAACCTGCGCTTCGCGGTCACGAAGACAGGCGCCATCAGCCCGGCCATAGCCCCGGACCACGCCCTGACCCCGTCGGGCGACAACAGCCTGGACCTGTCCCCGGACACGGGCGTGTCGGTACAGCGGTGGAGGGCGGGCAAGGCGTAACCCGCCCGTACCGGGCTCAGGCGCCCTCGACGAACAACTCCCCGGCATCGGCGACCCGGTAGGAACGGTCGAGCCAGCAACCGAGTTCGTCCATGTCGGTGGAGGCGAGCACGCGCTTACGCACGAGGTCGGGCACGTCGATGCCACGCCACTGAAGAGTCCGAAGAACGCTCTCGGCCCGCTCCAGAGCCCGCCCCTCCTCCCGCCCCTCTTCGCGGCCTTCCTCACGCACCTGCTCGGCAAGCGGGTGCCGCCAGAAGTACTGGATCGCCGTCATCAGGTCCCTCCACATCTGCTGTGCCCGGGGGTCTGCCAGGCATGAGTCGACGAACTGCACGAAGACCGCGGCACTGTCCGGGTCGATGGTCCGCAGGGCGGCTGCCAGGGACTCCAGTATGGGCGCGGTCTGCGGGCCCTTGCCATGTGTCATCGCCGACAGCACCGCAAGAGGTACGTCCTGGGCGGCCTCTCGTTCGTCCGCGATCACCGGCACGTTGTCCGGCCCCAGGACGAACGGACGTACCGTCAGTGAAGGGCACCCCCGCACGCCAAGATGAATCGGCTGCGACGCCCAGCGAGCGGTGGCGCTGCTCTGCGTGGTCACGATGAGCACCGGTTCACAGCGGTACTTCTCGTACAGATAACTGAGGTAGTACGGCCAGCTGCCGCGTTTCCTCTCGTCCGGTTTTCCCTGGGACTCGACGACCAGGAGGTAGGCCCCGTCGTCGGTCTCCGCTCGCAGCAGCGTGTCAACGCGTCGCTCGATCGGTTCGATCTCCGTGAGGTCCACGTTCATCGCGGCGAACTCGCGCGGCTCGGGGAAGGGGATGCGTAAGACGCTCTGCAAGGCACGGGTCAGCAGCGCGGGATCCTTCTGGAAGATCCGGTGCATGGCCTCGTGTGACGAGCCGACCATGGGCTCTCCTTTCTTTCCGACTTGATCAACGAGCTACACGGCGGCCAGGTCACACCACACGTACTTGCCGTGGTTGCCGTGCCTGAACAGGGGGTGCCAGCCCCAGGCGTCGGAGCAGGCGTGGACCAGGGCGAGGCCTCGGCCGCCCTCGGCGTCCGTGAGTGCCGTCAACTCTCCGGGAGGCTCGGGCGGTTCCGGGTCCGTGTCCCACGCGCCGATCCGCAGGACCCCGACAGACCAGCAGACCCGGAGGGTGGCGGGCCCCTTCGTATGAAGCACGGCGTTGGCGACCAGTTCGGCCGCGAGGAGTTCGGCGACATCCACGAGGCGGATCAACCCGTGCATGGTGAGGATGAGGCGGAGGGTGCGGCGGCAGATGGTGACGCCGCGGGGGTCGTTGGGGATCGAGACGGAGTACTCCCAGGGTTCGGTCTCGATGCCGGTGCCGGTTGCGTTTCCGGGCATGCGTCAGCTCCAGGGGTGGGTGGGGTGAGGGGCCAGTCGCACGGGCGGTGGCAGGGCCGCGGCCGTCCTGGCAGGACGGCGCGGTGCACTTCCGCAGCGTGTGCGGCGCGTCACTGACGGTATTTCCTAATCTTAGGAAGACGCAAGCGGCTGGCGTATTCTGACCCTCGAACGAGGTACGTCCACCGCCCAGTTGAGACGAGGAGGCGCCGGTTGCCACCCAAGAGGCACCTCACGGCCCGCAGGCTGCGGCTAGGCGCTGAACTGCGCAAACTGCGCGAGGCAGCAGGCATGAAATCACGGGAGGCCGCCGCGCTGCTCGGGGCCGACGCCGTCCAGATGAGCCAGATCGAGTCCGGCGTCGCAGGCGTGAGCGCCGAACGCGTACGACGCCTCGCCGCCCACTACGCCTGCACGGACGAGGCGTTGATCGATGCCCTCATCACGATGGCGACCGACCGCACACGGGGCTGGTGGGAGGAGTACCGAGGGGTGCTGCCGCCGGTGTTCGCAGACGTCGCCGAGGTGGAGCACCACGCGACGTCTCTCCGCGAGGTGGTGATCACCCACGTGCCGGGGCTCCTGCAGACAGCCGACTACGCCCGGGCGGTCTACACGTACATGGTCCCCGGCCTGCCCGAGAGCAAGCTGGCTCCTCGGGTGGAACACCGGATGAGGCGCCGCGTCGTCATCGAGGGCGACGACCCGACGCCGTACGAGACGCTGATACACGAGTTCGCCCTGCGCATCCGCGTGGCCGACCGCCAGGCGTCCCGCGTACAGCTCCAGCAGATCCTCGACAAGATCGAGCAGGGCCACGTCACCGTCCGCATCATCCCGACGAACCAGGACGGCTTCGCCGGCGCCGACGCCTCCATGATGTACGTGGGAGGCCCGGTGCCTCAACTGGAAACCGTCCTCCGCGATTTCCCCACCGGCACCATGTTCATCGATGCAGAAACACAACTCAGGCAGCTCCGAACACTTTTCCGTAAAGTCGAGGAGATGACGCTGGAACCCAGGGCGTCACGGGACTTCATCCACCGTATGACCAAGGAGTTGTGAGCCGCACATGACCCAAGCGCTGCGCTGGCAAAAGTCCACCTTCTCCGGGGGCGGCGACGGCAACACCTGCGTCGAGATCGCCACCCACGCAGACCACGTCCGTCTCCGCGAGAGCGACGTCCCGTCAACCGAACTCATCACGTCCTCCGCACAACTGGCACATCTCATACGCGGGGTGAAGTCGGGCTTGTTCGATGCGACAGCCTGACAAAGGAACTGTGAGGCACCCCATGAGCCACGCCCTGCACTGGCAGAAGTCCACGTTCTCGGACGGCGGTGAGGGAAACACCTGCGTCGAGATCGCCGTGTCCCCCGGGACCGTTCACCTCCGCGAGAGCGACTCCCCTGGCACCGAACTCAGCACCATCATCGCTCCGTTGGCCCACCTGATACGCGGAGTCAAGGCAGGAACGGTCGGTACAACCGTTTGATCAGCACCCGCTTCTCGGCGAGATCCGAGCGGCCATCGGAGGGTGGCGTACCCCAAGCCAGCAACTCCCGCAACCGGCGACTGACGACGAAGACCAGGACTAGAGGTCGGCACGTCGGGGACGAGCATCCTCTCGCCCGAACGTCAGCACCTGCGCCAGCACTTCCCGCAGCCGCTCGATGTCCTCTTGCGGAACTTCGAGCAAAGCCTCGATCTCCGTATCCGCCAGCTCCAGGTCATCCAGGGCAGCAGGTTGCAACGACACGGTGAGCAGATTGTCGGACAGCGTCACCACGCGGGCACAGCCATAAGCGGTGCCCTGATCCGGTGTCACCAGGCAGTGCGTGTCGAGACCTAGCGCCACATTCTGACGGGACGGTTCGCCGATGTTGCTCATGAACAGAAGAAAGAAACCTTCGCCATCGTCGTCTTCGGCGACACCCGCCTGCATGATGTCGTTGTCCTCGTCGACCTCTGCAACTACCGCACGAGCTGTGAATCTGTACGTCATGCCTGGGTTCTAGCAGAAGCCCCCGTTCGCAACCCTGTACTGCTGCAGCGACGACCGGCTCCCACAGACGGTCGCCGCCGAGTCCGACGTCGCCTGACACCGTATGGAAGTAGAGAAGATGACCACGCAGGCCGACCTCGTCGACCATGAATTGATCCGGGCAGCGACACACATCGCGGCCACTCGCTGTCAGGGCGACAACCACACCATGGCGGCTGCGGCCCGCGCCGAGGACGGCCGGATCGTCACCGCGGTAAACGCCTATCACTTTACCGGAGGCCCCTGCGCCGAGCTGGTCGTCATCGGTGCGGCAGCCACCCAGGGCATCTACGACCTGGACACCATCGTCGCCGTGGGTGACCGCGACCGCGGGGTGGTGCCCCCGTGTGGCCGCTGCCGCCAGGTCCTTCTCGACTACTTTCCCGCCCTCAACGTCATCATCGTCGCGGACGACGGCCCCCGAACCGTCCCCATCACCCACCTGCTGCCCGAGAGCTACGTCTGGGCGGACCACCAACTCGACGCCGAGCAAATTGAACCTGCCGGCCCAAGCTGACAGCCCAGACGACCGCAGGTCAGACCGTACGGACTCCGTGCCTCCACACTTCTGAAACCAGCGGCACCCCCGGCCGGTACGCCAGGTGGACGTGGCTCGGGGCGTCCAGGAACGTCAGGTCCGCGTACGCGCCAGCCGCCACGCGGCCGATGTCCGTGCGGCGGAGGGCCGCCGCGCCGCCAGCCGTGGACGACCACAGCGCCTCGTCCGGCGTCATGCCCATGTCCCGTACGGCGAGTGCGATGCAGAACGGGACGGACGACGTGAAGGACGAGCCCGGATTGCAGTCCGTCGAGAGGGCGACCGTTACGCCCGCGTCGAGGAGCCGGCGGGCGTCCGGCCACGCGGCGCGGGTGGAGAACTCGGCGCCCGGGAGCAGCGTCGCCACCGTGTCACCGCTCGCGAGCGCGTCCACGTCCGCGTCGGTCAGGTGCGTGCAGTGGTCCGCGCTGGCCGCGTCCAGCTCGACGGCCAGTTGCACACCGGGGCCGTACGAGAGCTGGTTGGCGTGGATGCGCGGGTGCAGCCCCTTCGCCCGCCCCGCCGTGAGGATCGCGCGGGCCTGGTCCCCGTCGAAGGCGCCCTTCTCGCAGAAGACGTCGATCCACCGCGCGTACGGGGCGCACGCGTCCAGCATCTCGCCGGTGACGAGCGCGACGTACGCGGCGGGGTCGTCCGCGAGGTCCGGGGAGACGATGTGCGCGCCGAGGTAGGTGACCTCGTCGGTGTGCGCGGACGCGATCCGCAGCGCCCGCGCCTCGTCCTCGACCGTCAGCCCGTAGCCGGACTTGGTCTCGAACGTGGTCGTGCCCTGGCGCAGCGCCTCCGCGAGATAGCGGGTGAGGTTGCGCTCAAGCTCCTCGTCGCTCGCCGCGCGGGTGGCGGCGACGGTCGTCCGGATGCCGCCGGCGCTGTAGGCCCGGCCGGACATCCGGGCGTTGAACTCCTGCGTGCGGTCGCCCGCGAAGACGAGGTGCGAGTGGGAGTCCACGAAGCCGGGGATGACCGCGCGGCCACCGGCGTCGACCCGATTGTCAGTGGCGGGTGCTTTTCTTGAGTCACCGGTCCACGCGATGCGGTCGCCGTCGATGACGACGGCCGCATCCTGGATCAGACCGAGCGGGGATCCGTCACCGAGAGAGGAGTCGTTGGTGACCAGACTGGCGATGTTGGTGATGAGGGTCGTACTGCCGGTACTGCTGCTCATGGCGTCCTTCGGGGCGATGGGGGCGGCAGGGACAAGTGCTGAGCCGGCGTTCAGGTGCGCAGCGCTTCGACGGCGTCCGCCAGGGCCTGCGGCACGTTCGGGATCAGCGCGTGCTCCCCGTCGCGTACGACGTGCCGGCCGCCCACGACGGTGTGCCGCACGTCCGCCGCTGTCGCGGCGAATACGGCCGTCTCGGCCCCGAGCCGCGGCAGCGTCCCCGCTGTTCTGACGGAGTCGAGCGCGATCGTCGTGAAGTCGGCGAGCGCACCCGCTTCGAGCGTGCCCGCGTCGGCCCAGCCGAGGGCCGCGTGACCGTCGGCGGAGGCGGCGCGAAGGAGCGCCGCCGCGGTCCAGTGCCCCCGGGTGCGGCTGCGCAGGCGCTCGTTCAGCTCCATCGCGCGGGCCTCTTCGAGCAGGTCGATCACGGCGTGGCTGTCGGAGCCGAGGGACAGCGGGGAGCCCGCCTGCTGGAGGGCGACGGCCGGTCCGATGCCGTCGGCGAGGTCGCGCTCGGTGGTCGGGCACATGCAGGTGCCGGTCCCGGAGCGGCCGAGCAGCGCGATGTCCTCGCCGGTGAGGTGGGTGTTGTGCACGCCCGTGGTGCGCGGGCCCAGCACCCCGTGGTCGGCGAGCAGCTGCGTGGGCGTGCGGCCGTGCGCCGCCAGGCAGGCGTCGTTCTCCGCCGTCTGCTCGGACAGGTGCACATGGAGCGGGGCCCGCCGCTCCTCGGCCCACCGCGCCACCGTCGCCAACTGCCCCGCGGGCACCGCCCGTACGGAGTGGACGGCGGCCCCGATCCGCGCGTGATCCCGGTCCTTGAGAACTGAACAGCGTGTGGCCCAGGCCTCCGCCGTGCCGTCGGAGAAGCGGAGCTGGTGCCGGTTCGGGGGCTGTCCCCTGCGCGCGTCGACCAGGCCGGCGGCGAGGTAGACGGTGTCGAGGAGGGTGATGCGGATGCCCGCCTCGGCGGCGGCCTCGACGAGCGCCTCGCCCATCGCGTTCGGGTCGGCGTACGGGGTGCCGCCCGGCGCGTGGTGCACGTAGTGGAACTCGCCGACGGCCGTGACCCCGGCGAGCGCCATCTCCGCGTACACCGCGCGGGCGAGCGCGTGGTACGTGTCCGGGGTGAGCCGGTCCGCGACGGAGTACATGATCTCGCGCCAGGTCCAGAACGTGCCGGAGCCGACCTGGACGGTGCCGCGCAGGGCCCGGTGGAAGGCGTGGCTGTGGGCGTTGGCGAGGCCGGGGAGCGTCAGACCGCGCAGGATCTCCGCACCCGGAGGTGGACCGTCGATGCCCGTGCGGACGGCGGCGATCCGGCCGTCCGTCCCCACGTCGAGGGCCACGCCCGGCTCCACGTAGGAGTCGAGCCAGGCGTGCTCAAGCCAGTACGTCGTGCCTCGCGCGCTCACGTTCAGCTCGCTCACTTGCAGGCCAGCCCTTCCAGTACGTCGGCGAGTGCGGTCACCCCGGCCACGCAGTCGTCCTCGGCGGCGTACTCGGCCGGCGAGTGCGACACCCCCGTGGGGTTGCGTACGAACAGCATGGCGGTCGGGATCGAACCGGAGAGGATCCCGGCGTCGTGTCCCGCGCCGGTTCCGAGGACGGGCACGTTCAGGTGCGCGCTCTTCCCTCCGTCCTCCTTGCCCAGGAGACGGGCGATCTCGTCCCGCAGGGCGTGCTCGAACTCGACGACGGGGGTGAACGACTCCCGGACCACATCGAGGTGGATGCCGTGCGCGTCGGCGTACTCGCGGGCCGCCTTCTCGATGCCGTGGACGACCGTGTCGAGGGTCGCCTGGTCGGCTGCGCGGGAGTCGAGCCAGCCGCGGACGAGGGAGGGGATGGCGTTGACGCCGTTCGGCTCGACGGAGATCTTGCCGAAGGTTGCCACGGCGCCCGCGAGCCGGGCCTCCCGGCGGGCCGCGAGCACGGTCTCGGCGTACGACAGCATGGGGTCGCGGCGGTCCACGAGGCGGGTGGTGCCCGCGTGGTTGGCCTCGCCCCGGAAGTCGAACCGCCACCGGCCGTGCGGCCAGATGGCGCTGGCGACGCCGACCCGGTCGCCGGTCAGGTCGAGGGCGCGCCCCTGCTCGACGTGCAGCTCTACGAACGCGCCGATACGGGCCAGGCGTTCGGGGTCGGCCCCGATGGCGTCCGGGTCGTGGCCCGCGGCCTCCATCGCCTGCGGGAGGGTGATCCCGTCGGCGTCGGTGAGCCGGTGCGCCTGCTCGACGGTGAGTTCCCCGGCGGTGAGCCGCGAGCCGACACAGGCCAGCCCGAAGCGGGCGCCTTCCTCGTCGCCGAAGTTCACGATGGCGAGGGGCCTGGTGAACCTCGCGTTCCGGCCGCGCAGTTCGTCCAGCGCGGCGAAGGAGGACACCACGCCGAGGGGTCCGTCGAAGGCACCGCCGTCGGGCACCGAGTCGAGGTGGGACCCGGTGACGACGGCGTCCCCCGCCGAGGGGTCGCCGAGCCAGGCCCACTGGTTCCCGTTCCGGTCCAGTTCGAGGGTGAGCCCGCGGGCCTCCGCCTGCGCCTGGAACCAGGCCCGGCAGTCGGCATCGGCCCCGGTCCAGGCGAACCGCCGATACCCCCCGGACCCGGAATGCCGCCCGATACCCGCCAACTCCCCCCACATCCCAAGAAAGGAGGAACCCACCCCACTCAGCCCGTCCGGCATTTTCAGCCCGTCCGGCGTTTGAGGACGAGGCCGTTCAGGCCGATCGGGGGTCCGGGGGCGGAGCCCCTGGGCGGGCCCGGGGCCGGAACCCCCGCCGGACAACGACCCGCTCACTCGCCCTCCCGCATGGGAACCCGCACGCCACGCTCATCGGCGACCGTCTCCGCGATGTCGTACCCCGCGTCGACATGCCGGATGACACCCATCCCGGGGTCATTGGTCAGCACACGCCGGATCTTCTCCCCGGCAAGCTTCGTGCCGTCGGCCACCGACACCTGCCCCGCGTGGATGGACCGCCCCATGCCCACACCGCCACCGTGGTGGATGGACACCCAGGACGCGCCGGAGGCCACGTTCACCATCGCGTTCAGCAGCGGCCAGTCGGCGATCGCGTCCGAGCCGTCGAGCATGGCCTCGGTCTCCCGGTACGGGGAGGCGACGGAGCCGCAGTCGAGGTGGTCGCGGCCGATGGCCAGGGGCGCGGCCAGTTCGCCCGAGGCGACCATGTCGTTGAAGCGCTCGCCCGCCCTGTCCCGCTCGCCGTAGCCGAGCCAGCAGATCCGGGCGGGCAGGCCCTGGAAGTGGACGCGTTCGCCGGCCAGCTTGATCCAGCGGTGCAGGGACGCGTTCTGAACGGACTCAGCCTCGGGGAAGAGGTCGAGGATCGCCTTGTCCGTCTTGTGGATGTCGGACGCCTCACCGGACAGGGCGGCCCAGCGGAAGGGGCCCCTGCCCTCGGAGAACAGCGGCCGGATGTAGGCGGGCACGAACCCGGGGAAGGCGAACGCCCGCTCGTATCCGGCGAGTTGGGCCTCGCCACGGATGGAGTTGCCGTAGTCGAAGACCTCGGCGCCCGCGTCCATGAAGCCCACCATGGCCTCCACGTGCCGCGCCATGGACTCACGGGCCCGGGTGGTGAAGCCGGCCGGGTCCTTCGCGGCGTACGCGGCCATGTCGTCGAGTTCGACACCGACGGGCAGGTAGGCCAGCGGGTCGTGGGCCGAGGTCTGGTCGGTCACGATGTCGATCGGGGCGCCCTCGGCGAGCATCCGCGGCAGCAGTTCGGCGGCGTTGCCGAGCAGGCCGATGGAGAGCGGGCGGCGGGCGTCCCGCGCCTCCACGGCGAGCTGGAGGGCGTGCTCCAGGGAGTCGGCGCGCACGTCCAGGTACCGGTGCTCGATGCGGCGCTCGATGGCCCGCGGGTCGACGTCGATGCAGATCGCGACGCCGTCGTTCATCGTCACGGCGAGCGGCTGGGCCCCGCCCATGCCGCCGAGGCCGGCCGTCAGGGTGATGGTCCCGGCGAGCGTCCCGCCGAACTTCTTCGCGGCGACGGCGGAGAAGGTCTCGTAGGTGCCCTGGAGGATGCCCTGCGTGCCGATGTAGATCCACGAACCGGCGGTCATCTGGCCGTACATGGTGAGGCCGAGGGCTTCGAGGCGGCGGAACTCCTCCCAGTTCGCCCAGTCGCCGACCAGGTTGGAGTTGGCGATGAGGACACGCGGCGCCCACTCGTGGGTCTGCATGACGCCGACGGGGCGGCCGGACTGGACGAGCATCGTCTCGTCCTGCTTCAGCGTTCGCAGCGTACGGACCATGGCGTCGTAGGAGCGCCAGTCGCGGGCGGCCTTGCCGGTGCCGCCGTAGACGACGAGTTTGTCGGGGTGCTCGGCGACCTCGGGGTCGAGGTTGTTCTGCAGCATCCGCAGCGCGGCTTCCTGCTGCCATCCCAGGGCGCTCAGTTCCGTACCGCGCGGTGCTCGGACGGGGCGGGGTCCTGACATGGTCTGCCTCCTGGCGACGGGTGAGTACTGCGGTCAGCACTCCGGATGATGCCGTTCGTACGACGGTGCAGCAGTACGGCGATATAGCAGGTATTCACATCCTGATCACCTGAATAGAACTAGTCAATACCTCACGGTCCGGCAAGGGCGCCGCGCGGGTGTTTGGCTGGATGCATGTCTGCACATACAGATCCAGGGGCCGCGCGCCGTCACGAAGCCGTCCGCGCCGCCGTGGAGCAAGGGCTCGTCGGACCCTCCGCCCCCCTCGTCGCCCTCCTCGACATCACCGGAATCCGGGCCTCCGTCGCGGCCCTCCGGGCGGCCTTCGACGCGGTGACCGCACCGGGTACGCCCGTGCTGCACGCGTTCGCCGTGAAGGCCACCCCGCTCGTGCCCGTGCTGCGGCTGCTGCACCGGGAGGGCATCGGCATGGAGGTCGCGAGTCCGGGTGAACTCGCCCTCGCCCGCGCGGCCGGCGTGCCCCCGTCCCGTACGGTCCTCGACTCGCCCGCGAAGACCCCCTCGGAGCTGCGGGAGGCGCTCGCGCTGGGCATCGCGGTCAACGCGGACAACCCCCAGGAGCTGGCCCGGATCGACGCGCTGGTCGGGTCGGCGTCGACCCGCTCCCCTCTGGGGCTGCGAGTGAACCCGCAGGTCGGCGGAGGTTCGATCGGAGCGCTGTCCACGGCGACGGCGACCTCGAAGTTCGGCGTCGCACTGCGCGACGAGGGCGCTCGGGAGTGGGTGGTGCGGGCATACCTGGACCGGCCGTGGCTGACCCGGCTGCACACCCACTCGGGTTCGCAGGGGATGCCGCTGGAGCTGATGGCCCGCGGGGTGGCCGAGGCGTACGGGCTCGCGGAGGAGATCAACGAGCGGGCCGGGCGGCGGCGGATCGACACGCTCGACATCGGCGGCGGGCTGCCGGTGAACTTCGGCTCGGACGTCCACACCCCGACGTACGAGGAGTACGTAAGCCTGCTCGCGTCGACCGTGCCGGGACTGTTCGACGGACGCTACGGACTGGTCACGGAGTTCGGGCGGTCGCTGCTCGCCAAGCACGGCGTGGTGCTGGCGCGCGTCGAGTACGCGAAGTCGGCGGGCGGGCGGGCCATCGCGGTGACGCACGCGGGGGTCCAGGTGGCGGCCCGCACGGTGTACGCGCCCGAGTCCTGGCCGCTGCGGGTGGCCGCGTACGACGCCGAGGGGCGGCCGAAGACGGGGCCCGGGGTGGTGCAGGACGTGGCGGGGCCCGCCTGTTTCGCGGGCGACCTGCTGGCGGAGGGCCGGACGATGCCGCTGCTCGACCAGGGCGACTACGCCGCCGCGCTGGACACGGGGGCGTACTACTTCGCGCACCACTACGGCTACAACTCGCTCGCGCGGCCCGCCGTCCACGGTTTCGGTCCGGACGGGGCGGGCGGGGTGCGGTTCGCGACGGTCCGCGCGGCACAGACGATCGACGAACTCGTGGCGGAGTCGGGAGGAGCACACGCGGACGCGCTGACCGGCGCGAACCCCATGCGATCGGCGTGAAACCGGCAAACCGGTGCGAAGGGCATGAATCCGCGAACCGGTAAAAGCACTAAGGTCTGATTGTCTTCAGGGCAATCGACCCACACTAGCCAGCAAATGGCATGTTCCACGGGAAAATGCCTTATCTCTCACTCGTCAAGCACACGCTGCGTATCTTCTTCGTCACTCAGCTGAACCGACGGGCGGGAGGGAAGCACCGTGCCCGGAATCGACGAGTGCCTGCTGGAGGCCATGAGACTGCCCGGAGCCCGGGGGGCCTCGGTGGTCGACTGGACCAGCGGACTGGCTCTGGGCACGGTCGGGGACTCACCGAACGGGGATCACGAGGCCACCGCGGCCGAGGCGGCGGAACTCGCCCGGCTCGCCGCGGAACACAAGGCCTTCGCACCCGAGGAAGGAGCCGACTGGTCCGGCGGCACGCCGCCGGTGGAAGACCTCATCATCAGCAACAGGGACAGCTATCACGTCCTGCGTTTCGTGCGGACGACCTTCGACAGCAGTGTGTTCCTGCATCTGTGGCTGGGCCGTTCGGACGGCAATCTCGCCCTGGCCCGAATACGCCTGGGCGAGATGGCGGAACGGCTGGTGGTGGGGTGACCACGATGGAAGCAAGTCCCCTGCCGGGACTGGACAGACCCGATCCCGGCCCGCCCGTCGACTCGTCCGTCGGCCCGCCCGTCGGTCTGGACGGGGCGGACCGGCCGGGCGGGGCCCCGCCCGTGCCTGTGCTCAGTCCCATGCTCAGCCGGCTCGCGGAGGAGCGCGCCACCGGCGTACTGACACGGGACCGCGGGGTGCTGTACCTGGTCGAGGGCCAGGTAGTGCACGCCGAGAGCCCCGCGACCCCCGGGCTGGACATCCTGCTCACCAGCCGTGGGGCACTGGGTTCCGACGGCTGGTGGGAGGCGGTCTCGGAGGCGGGCGCCGAACGCCGCGTCGGGCGGTTCCTGGTGGACAGCGGACAACTGGCCGAGGGCGCCCTGGAGCTGTGCCACCTGGGGGCGCTGTACGACGCCGCGTTCTTCACACTCGGCGCGAGCAGCGGCCCGGCGCGGTTCAGGTACGGGGTCGCGCACTGGATAGGCCCCGTACGCCCGGTGACCGTGGACGCGGTGGAGCGCGAGACGCTGCGGCGCCGCGCGCTGCTGCACCGCATATGGCCGGATCCGGACACGGACACCGCGGAACTCGTCCGGACCGCCCGTGCCGTCGACGCGGCCCTCCCGCCGCGCCAGCGCACGGTTCTCGACCAGGTGGACGGGGAGCGCACGGTCTCGGACATCTCACGGGTCCTGGGCCGGCCGGGCTTCCACACGCTGGTCGACGTCCGCCGGCTGGCCGCCGCCGGGATCGTGACGACCCGCGCGCGGACGGTCGAGTGCCGGGCACCGGAGACCACCGCACCCCCGGTGTCCCCCCTGTCCCCCGTCTCCACTGCGACCGCGCAGGCGGCGCAGGCCGCGCAGGCGTCGGCGGATCCCGACGTGGCCCTGCTGCGCCGGCTCAGAGACGCATTGGAGGCCTTGTGATCCGCGCGCTCCGACAGCGTGCCGAGAGGAGACAACTGATGGCGGCGGAGGCCGAAGTCCTCGACGAACTGCACCGGTTGCGGGCCCGGGTGCCCCAGCTGACGGGCGCGCTCGCGGCCAGCGTCGACGGCCTGGTACTGGCCCAGGACACTCCGGGCGTGGAGCCGGAGGGGCTGGCCGCCCTCACCGCCGCCGCACTGGGGGTCGCCCTCCGCGTGGCGGACGCGACCGGACGGGGCGACTTCCGCGAACTGCTGGTACGCGGCGAGCACGGCTATGTGGCGACCTACGCGGCGGGACCCTCCGCCGTACTGACGCTGCTGGCGGGCGACCGGACGAACGTCGGCCGGCTGCACCTCGAAGGGCGCCGCTCCGGCACCCGGATCGGCGAACTCGTCGAGGCCGCCGTCGAAGCCCAGCCGGCCCCGGCGGCGCGGCCGGCCCAGAAGGCCCTCACGCCCCGCACCAGAACCGCGCGTACCGCGCGCACGGTTCCCGGACCGACCGGTGAAGGCCGCTGAGCCCGCTCGCACCGAACCGGCCCGAACCAACCTGAACCAATCCGAGTCAGCACGCGAACTGAACTGAACCGAACCGAAAGGACCGGCATCACCATGGCCAACACCGAGACCGCATTGAAAGAGACCCTGGCCTCCATCGAGGGCTCGACCGGAGCCGCTCTCGTCGACTACACCACCGGTATGGCGCTGGGCACGATCGGCGGCAGCAAGAGTTTCGACCTCACGGTCGCCGCGGCCGGCAACACCGACGTCGTCCGCGCCAAGATCCGCACGATGGAGCACCTGGGTCTGAAGGGCGAGATCGAGGACATCCTGATCACGCTGTCCGAGCAGTACCACCTGATCCGGCTGATCAAGGGCCGGGGCGGCAACGGCCTCTTCCTCTACCTGGTGCTCGACGCCAAACGCGCCAACCTGGCCATGGCACGACACCAGTTGAAGAAGATCGAAGGGGACCTGGAGGTCTGAGGGATCAGACCAGTACCCCGCTCCGACGCCGCGCCCCACCGGGTGCGGCGTCGCCCGCGGCGATTCCGGTGGTCCGGTAGCCCTTGACGCGCTTGCCCGCCGGAACGCCCGCACCGCGGCCGAGCCAGTCGACCCGCACCCACAGGAGCGACTCGGCCGCCCGTTCGAGCCGGCCGATCCAGGCCGCCTTGAGACGCAGGCCCGCTCCGGCCCCGGCGAGCAGCATCCCGCCGGCGGCCGGCACGGCGAACGCCGACCCCAGGGCCGCGGCGAAGGCGAGGAGTGCCCACCAGCGGTGCCCCCGACGCCAGTTCCGTACGGACACCGCCCGGTCCTGCAGTACGTCGTGCTTGCTCGCGCGGTCGGCGCCGCGGGCGAGTGCCACGTACCGTTTCCGGTGCGTCAGCAGGACGGCCACCGCCATGATCAGGAAGAGCGCGGCTCCGGCCAGCACCCCGATCCGCCGTCCCGTGAGCCCGGGCACCAGTACGCCCACCCCCGCCGCGACGACCCCGAGCCAGCCCAGCGGTGCCGCTCCGGCCCGTACGACGACGGCCACCCGAGCAAGTCCCTGCCCTCCGCGCGCCACGATCCGCCTCCTCACCAGACGCTTGTGTGTGGCGGGCAGATTAGCGGCCGAACGTGAGACAAGCGTGAGAGAGCACCAAGAAATCGGCCGGTCGCCGGCACTCCGCTTCCGGGCCGCTACTCGACGAACAGGCCCCGCGCCGCGGCCCGTGCGTCGAACTCCTCAAGGCGTGCCTGCGCGTCGGGCAGGCCGTCGCACATCGCCTCCAGCAGCACCCGCCCGAGCAGCATGGGTGCGCAGACCGTGTCGAAGGCGAGGCCCGTTCCGACGGCGGCGGGCAGCAGCAGGTCGGACACCTTGGCGACCGGCGCGAACGCGGAGTCCGCGACGGTGACGACGGTCAGCCCGGCCTCCTTCGCGTGGGCGAGGGTGTCCACGACCTCCCGCGGGTGCCGGGGCAGCGCGAAGCACAGCAGCGCGCTGGCTCCGGCCCGGACCGCCGCGTCGATCCGGTCGATGACCATCGTGCCGCCCTCGTGCAGCAGCCGGACGTCCGGATGGACCTTGGTCGCGAAGTACGCGAAGCCGTACGCCTGGGACGCGGCGGCGCGCAGCCCGAGCACCGGCAGGGGGCGGGAGGCGGCGAGGAGCCGGCCGGCCCGTTCGACGGGACGCGGGTCGGCGAGGGCGGCGGCGAGATGGCGCAGGTTCTCGATCTCGGCCTCGACGGCCTGCTGGTACTCGTTGTACGAGCCGGTGTCCGCGGCGGGTTCGGCCGGCGCGACCTCCCGCAGGTGTTTGCGCAGCGCCGGGTAGCCGTCGAAGCCGAGGGCGACGGCGAAGCGGGTGACGGAGGGCTGGCTGACCCCGGCGAGTTCGGCCAGCTCCACACTCGACAGGAAGGGCACGTCGGCGGCCCGGCGCACCATGCTGTGGGCGATGCGCCGCTGGGTGGGTGTCAGCCGGTGCCCTTCGAAGAGGGCTTGCAGCCGCCCGGCGGGAGCGTCGGTCACGCCGGTGCCCCCACCCGCGCCCCGGTCGCCCGCAACACTCGTACCGCCCGCATCACTCGTACCGCCCGTAACACTCGCATCGTTCGCGCTCATGCCGTGCCCCCACTCCAGATGTCCGTGAACCGGTCCAGCAGCACGGCCGCCGCCGTCACGTCGTCCGTGAGCGGCCGGTCGGTCGCGTCCGCGTCGAGCACCGACTCGGCGATCTCCAGCGCCCTGCCCACCGGCAGCTCGGGGTCGGGGCGCAGGCCGCGCTGGCGCAACGCCCGTACGGCGGCCACGAGTTCGCAGCCGACCACGAGACGGTACGCGCCGCACGCACGCAGGGTCTGCCGTGCGGCGAGCGAGGCGAAGCTCGCCTGTTCCTCGACGCCCCGGGAGAGTACAGCGTGGCCGAGCGAGGCGGGGGCGGAGAAGGCCCGCAGGTCACCGAGGGCGGCCCCGGCGGCGTACTCCAGGATCATCACGCCGGAGGAGGCGGGCTCATGGTCGGCGAGGAAGGGACGCAGCCGGGTGTAGGCGGGTTCGTTGAGGGTGGACAGGCGTGAGGTCGACAGGCGGGCGACCTGGGTGAGGGAGAGCCTGAAGTGGTCGAGGGCGAGGGCGAGCTGGGCCTGGTAGAAGCCGCCGTGGTGGTAGGCGGCCATGTCGTCGGCGCAGATCAGCGGGTTCTCGGCCGCCGCGTTGAGCTCGACGGCGAGGACCTCCTCCAGCGCGTCGGCGGCGTCGTGCGCGGGGCCGTGGATCTGCGGCACGCACCGGAAGCCGTACGGGTCCTGGATCCGTCCGAGGGGCGGGGTCGGCCGGTCGGGGGCGCCGATCATCTCCCGCATCCGGCGGGCCACTTCGGTCGATCCGCGATGCGGCCGGGCGGCGTGGACGGGCGCCGCGTAGGCCTCGTACGAGCCGTCCACCGCGACCAGCGACAGCGCGGCGACGACCTGCGTGGCCCCGATGAGTCCGCGCAGTTCGTGCAGGGCGAGCGCGGCCTGGCCGAGGGTGAGGGCGTTGCTGCTGATGAGCGCGAGGGCGTCGTTGTTGTCGAGCGGCTGCGGCTCGGGGGCCGCCACCGTCGCCGGCGGGCCCGGCTCCTCCCCCGGTGACGCGTCCGCGCCCCGCCAGGGGTGCTCGCCCGCCAGCGCGAGACCCACCTGGGCCAGGGCCGCGATGTCGCCGGTGCCGACCGAGCCGAACTCGTTCACGACGGGGTACGCGCCGCTCTCCAGCGCCTCGCACAGGGCCGTGACGACGGTGGGGCGCAGGCCGGCGCCGCCCGCGAGGAGCTGGTTGGCCCGCACGGCGAGCATCGCGCGGACCTCGCGGGCGGGCAGCTCGGCGCCGATGGCTCCCGCGTGGCTGCGCAGCAGGCGCAGACCGTGCTCGGCGGCGGCCTCGGTGGGCACGTCCTCGTTCCGGTTCGCGCCGACTCCGGTGGAGCGGCCGTACACGCGGCCGGTGGCGGCGATGCGCCGGGCGGCGTCCCAGGACTCCTCGACACGCTTCATCGCGTCGGTGCCGGGGACGGGCCGCGCGGACCCGTCGGCGAGGCGTACGACGTCGGCGACGCCGGTGCTGTAACCGTCCAGCACCACGAGGCCGTACGTCGCCGCACTCGGCGTGTCCACATCCGGAGACGACATAGAGCGCAAACTCCCCTCCAGCCGGGCATTCGGTCTCGCCCGTCGATCACTGGAAACCGGCGATCGACACCGCACCGTCAGCAGGTTATTCAAGCAGAGAGATCTCTGCATGACTATATACAGCCGCGGGAGGAGAACCCTCGTGATCCGGGTGGGGACGGGCCCAGCGCGGACAGGGGGGATAGCCCCCGTGCCAAGCCCGCCCCGGCTCCCTACCGTGGAACGCATGACCGGAATGGAAGCCCGCGACGCCGAACTCAAAAAGGAACTCGACGCCACCTTGCACGCACGCAAGGAACTGGGCGCCGACTACGAGTCCGCGCTGGTCGACTCGTTCCTGGAAAAGGTCGAACAGCGCCTGGACGGCGCGGTCGACCGCCGGGTGCGCCGCCAGCTCGCGGAACAGCAGATGGTGGTGGCCCGGGACGCGCGTTCCCCGCAGGGGTCCTCGGACTCCTGGGGCGAGCGCTTCGGATTCGGGATCGTCTCCCTCGTCCTCGCGGTACCCCTGTCCGCCATCGGCGGCGGCGTCGCCCATCTGCCGGGCCTGCTGGTCGCCTGGGTGGGCATCGTCGGCGTCAACGTGGTCCAGGCCGCCCGCTTCTCACCGAACTTCTTCGGGCGGCGCCGGACCAAGTCGGACTCGGACTGGGAAGGGTGACGGGAGAACACACGGGGACGGACGACGGAC
The DNA here is from genome assembly GCF_026341275.1 of Streptomyces ortus. Lineage (NCBI taxonomy): Bacteria > Bacillati > Actinomycetota > Actinomycetes > Kitasatosporales > Streptomycetaceae > Streptomyces > Streptomyces ortus. Next base: position 2,477,528 of record NZ_JAIFZO010000002.1, on the reverse strand, counting down.
ACCGAAGGGCCCGGTACCTGAACAGGTACCGGGCCCTTCGCGAAGCTTGCGCGGGGGCCGCCGCACCCCCGTTGCCGGGGGGCGGGACGACGGCGGTCCCCGCGAGGGACGCGAGCCGGGTCAGGGCCGAGCTGCGCGTCCGTGGCGTCCATGGAGGTCCGGGAGCCGCTCCGGAGGTCCTTGACGCCGTATCGGTGCCGGCCGGGCCGGGGAGCCGCTCCCGTCCCTGCCGACAACCATCACTCTGCCGTGCCCGTGTTAAGCGTGTGCTGCGTGGACGTGACGCGCTCGTACCACTTCCACCAAGTTCCGGCGTGACCGCTCACACCGGAAGTCCCGCTCCGGCGCGCTCGGTTCACCGGGCGTTCTACTGCCGGCCACCCTTGGCGAGGAAGGACAGGAGGTCCTGCCGGCTGACGACCCCGGTGGGCTTGCCCTCGACCAGGACGATCGCGGCGTCGGCCGCACCGAGCACGGTCATCAGGTCGCCCACCGGTTCACCGGAGCCGACCTGCGGCAGCGGCGCCGACATGTGCTTCTCCAGCGGGTCGGTGAGGGAGGCCCGCTGGGTGAACAGCGCGTCGAGCAGTTCCCGTTCGACGACGGAGCCCACGACCTCGGCGGCCATCACGTCCGGGTGTCCGGCGCCCGGCTTCACGATGGGCATCTGCGAGACGCCGTACTCGCGCAGCACCTCGATCGCCTCGCCGACCGTCTCGTCGGGGTGCATGTGGACGAGCTGCGGCATCGCGCCGTGCACCTTGTCGCTGAGGACGTCGGCGACGCGGGCGCTGGGGCCCTCGTCCTCCAGGAAGCCGTAGTCGGCCATCCACTCGTCGTTGAAGATCTTACTGAGGTAGCCGCGTCCGCTGTCCGGGAGGAGGACGACCACCACGTCGTCCGGGCCGAGGCGCTCCGCGACCCGCAGCGCCGCCACGACGGCCATCCCGCAGGAACCACCGACGAGCAGGCCCTCCTCCTTGGCGAGACGCCGGGTCATCTGGAAGGAGTCCTTGTCGGACACGGCGACGATCTCGTCGGCGACGGTCCGGTCGTACGCGGTCGGCCAGAAGTCCTCACCGACGCCCTCGACGAGATACGGGCGCCCGGAGCCGCCGGAGTAGACCGACCCCTCGGGGTCGGCGCCGATGACCTGGACCCTGCCGTCGCTGGCGTCCTTCAGATAGCGACCGGTGCCGGAGATGGTGCCGCCGGTGCCGACGCCCGTCACGAAGTGGGTGATCCGCCCCTCCGTCTGCGTCCACAGCTCAGGGCCGGTGGAGTGATAGTGCGAGGCGGGATTGTCGGCGTTGGAGTACTGGTCGGGCTTCCAGGCTCCGGGCGTCTCGCGCACCAGCCGGTCGGAGACGTTGTAGTACGAGTCGGGGTGCTCGGGGTCGACCGCGGTCGGGCAGACGACGACCTCGGCGCCGTACGCGCGCAGCACGTTGATCTTGTCGGTGCTCACCTTGTCGGGGCACACGAAGATGCACTTGTAGCCCTTCGTCTGGGCCACGATGGCAAGGCCCACACCCGTGTTGCCGCTGGTCGGCTCGACGATCGTGCCACCCGGCTGCAGCTCGCCGCTCTTCTCCGCGGCCTCGATCATGCGCAGGGCGATGCGGTCCTTCACGGAGCCGCCGGGGTTGAAGTACTCGACCTTCGCGAGGACGGTCGCCTGGATGCCGGCGGTCACGCTGTTGAGCCTCACCAGCGGGGTGTTGCCGACGAGACTGATCATCGAGTCGTGAAATTGCACCGTTGTCTCCGGAGCTGAAAAGAAATGGTCGGGGTGGTTCCGTCAGCCTAAGCCCCTCCTGGGCGTTCACACGGCGTTGAGATTGGCCGACGGTCTGTACGGGGCAAGGAGTGGGTGTACGGCTAGAAGGAGGTGGCGGCTTCGCATGTCGAGCTTGTCGAGGGCGAGGGTGGCACGGCGGATCGCGGCGGGCGCGGCGTACGGCGGCGGCGGGATCGGGCTGTTGGGCGCGGCGACGGTCGGCGTGGTGCTGGCCGAGGTGCAGCTGGCGAAACGGCAGGTGGGGCACGGGCGCAGTCCCCACCCACCGAGCGCGGACGGCCTGTACGGGTACGCCTACGCCGGTGGTGAGGAACCGCTGCGCCTGACGATGCTCGGGGACTCGACCGCGGCGGGACAGGGCGTCCACCGGGCCCGGCAGACGCCGGGCGCGCTGCTGGCGTCCGGGCTCGCGGCGGTGGCGGAACGGCCGGTGCGGCTGCGGAACGTGGCCCTGCCCGGCGCCCAGTCGGACGACCTCGACCGCCAGGTCCGGCTGGTCCTCTCGGATCCGGACGGGTTGCCCGAGGTGTGCGTGATCATGGTCGGTGCGAACGACGTGACGCACCGGATGCCGGCCACGAGGTCGGTCCGGCACCTTTCCGCCGCGGTACGCCGACTGCGTACGGCCGGTGCGGAGGTGATCGTCGGCACCTGTCCCGACCTGGGCACGATCGAGCCGGTCCACCGGCCGCTGCGGTGGTTCGCGCGGCGGGCCTCGCGGCAGCTGGCGGCGGCGCAGACGATCGGCACGGTCGAGCAGGGCGGGCGGACGGTGTCGCTGGGCGACCTGCTGGGACCGGAGTTCGCGGAGAACCCGCGCGAGCTGTTCGGGCCCGACAGCTACCACCCCTCGGCGGAGGGGTACGCGACGGCGGCGATGGCCGTGCTGCCGACGGTGTGCGCGGCGCTGGGGCTGTGGCCGGCGGACGAGGAGCGTCCTGACGTGGCCCGCCGGGAGGGGTTCCTGCCCGTGGCGCGGGCCGCGGCGGAGGCGGCGTCGGAGCCGGGTACGGAGGTGGCGGCGGCGATGCCCACCGGGCCGCGGGGCCCGTGGGCCCTCCTCAAGCGACGCCGCCGCCGTCGCGTCCCGGCCTCGGACCCGGCCCCGTCGTCCCCCTGACCGCCAACCGCATGGGGGCTGCGCCCCCGCGCCCCTAGGGGGTTCGAGGGGCGCGGGGAACTGCGCGAGCGGGGGCGAGGGGGCGCAGCCCCCATGCGTGGTCGGGAACGGGTAGGGGCGGCGGGGGCGAGGAAAGCAAGCGCTTGGAAAGTGCGGCCCGTGTCACACCACCACACCCGTGACCTCACCCATACGGACGGGTAGCTTCCCAAGCAGGTCCGCCCATCCCCCGCGACGCCAATGGAGCCGAAGATGCCCGAAGCCGTGATCGTCTCGACCGCCCGCTCCCCCATCGGCCGCGCATTCAAGGGCTCCCTCAAGGACCTGCGCCCCGACGACCTCACCGCGACCATCATCCAGGCGGCCCTCGCCAAGGTCCCGGAGCTCGACCCGAAGGACATCGAGGACCTGATGCTCGGCTGCGGCCTCCCCGGCGGCGAGCAGGGCAACAACCTCGGCCGCATCGTGGCCGTGCAGATGGGCATGGACCACCTCCCCGGCTGCACGATCACCCGCTACTGCTCCTCCTCGCTCCAGACGACCCGCATGGCCCTGCACGCCATCAAGGCGGGCGAGGGCGACGTCTTCATCTCGGCGGGCGTCGAGCTGGTGTCGCGCTTCACCAAGGGCAACTCCGACAGCCTCCCGGACACCCACAACCCGTTCTTCGCGGACGCGGAGGCCCGCACCGCCGAGGTGGCCGCCAGCGAGGGCGCGTCCTGGCACGACCCGCGCGAGGACGGCCTCGTCCCGGACGCGTACATCGCGATGGGCCAGACCGCGGAGAACCTCGCCCGGATCAAGGGCGTCACCCGCCAGGACATGGACGAGTTCGGTGTCCGCTCGCAGAACCTCGCCGAGGAAGCCATCAAGAACGGCTTCTGGGAGCGCGAGATCACCCCGGTCACCACCCCGGACGGCACGGTCGTCAGCAAGGACGACGGCCCCCGCGCCGGCGTCACGCTGGACGGCGTCGCGGGCCTCAAGCCCGTTTTCCGCCCCGACGGCATGGTCACGGCCGGCAACTGCTGCCCGCTGAACGACGGCGCCGCCGCCCTCGTGATCATGTCGGACACCAAGGCCCGCGAGCTCGGCCTGACCCCGCTGGCCCGGATCGTCTCGACCGGCGTCACCGGCCTCTCCCCCGAGATCATGGGCCTGGGCCCGGTGGAGGCGTCGAAGCAGGCCCTGTCCCGCGCCGGTCTGACGGTCGACGACATCGACCTGTTCGAGATCAACGAGGCGTTCGCCGCCCAGGTGATCCCGTCCTACCGCGACCTGGAGATCCCGCTGGAGAAGCTGAACGTGAACGGCGGCGCCATCGCGGTCGGCCACCCCTTCGGCATGACCGGCGCCCGCATCACCGGCACGCTCATCAATTCCCTCCAGTTCCACGACAAGCAGTTCGGCCTGGAGACGATGTGCGTGGGCGGCGGCCAGGGCATGGCGATGGTCATCGAGCGCCTGAGCTAGGGTCCGCAAGCACGCCCGCCGTAACCGCCATTGAACGCAGGGTGAACGAAACGACCCGGAGCCCAGCTCCCGCCGGGGCTCTGGGCCGTTTTGTGACCGAAACTCCCCCAGGATGTGACCTAAGTCCCATCGAGGAGGGATTCACGCAGGTCAGGACCAGTGGACGAACAAAGGTCGGGGCTAAAGTCCTGTCCGTTTCGTGACGTTACGCACTGACAGCTGGTTAGTCCACCCTTCAAGCTGATGTAGGAAGTCGGGGGTCGACTTTGAACCGGGAGTACGTCAGTGAGCACCACGTTTCTCGCTCTGCTGCTCGCCACAGCCACCACCACGGCCGTGGGCGTCGCCGTTCTGCGCACCCTGCTGGCCCTGCGCCGGCAGGTGGCGGCCCTGCACACCGAACTCGCCAGAAGCCGCTCCAAGGCCGCCGGCGGCCTCGTACCGGCCGCCCGCGGATCCTCGGACGCCGAGGAGATACGTGCCGCGGTGGCCGAGGCCCTCGCCGAGGAGCGCGAGCGTGAGCTCGCCGAGGCGCGTGCCTTCTGGGCCGCCCAGGAGGCACGTGACGCCAGTGACGCGCCGACACTGCTCGGCCTGCCCGACAGCGAGCTGTTCCTGCCGCGCCAGTCGGACTTCATCGGCCTCGAACACCTGGAGCCGGTGACCGAACCGGCCGCCGACGCGGACGAGTTCTCCGGCGACTCCGCCGAACTGGCCGCGGCCCGCCGCCGCCACCCCTCGCACCCGGACTTCGTCCCGGTCCAGTCGCCGATGGTGAACGACCACGAGCGCACGGTGTCCTGCCTGGAGGAACTGGCCGATTCCCGTACGGAGTTGGCGGACGTCCGCCCCGGCCCCCTCGGCACTCTCGACGTGTACGTCTTCGCCGACGGCACCACCCTCTGCATGACTCCGGGCCACCGGGAGACCGCCGAACGCCTCGCGGAGTCCCTGCGCACCGGCCACCCGCCGGTCCTGCTCGGCGGCTCGGGGGTCTCTGGCGCCTACGCGCTCACCTTCGAATGCGGCCAGGAGAACGTCTACGTCCTGGCGGACCGCGTCATAGCGTCGCTGTAACCGCCCGCGCGAGCCTCGGCGGAACCGGCCGCGTCAGACGCCCGCCCTCTTCTGCGCCTCCTCCACGAGCAGCAGCGCCTCCGCCAGTTCGGCCTCGTTCCTCAGTACGAGCGCGAGGTCGTGCACGGCCACCGTGATCTGGTCCGCCGACGCGAACATGCCCGCGTCCGGCATCTCCCGGGGGGCCTGCCCGGGGTTCTCGAGCCGCTGGGCGCGCAGCGCCAATTCCCTGGCCAGGCCCAGTGCCTCGGCCGCCGCCCCCCGTTGCAGCCGGCTCTGCGGCGCGGCCCGCAGCCGGTCGGCGAAGTGATCCACGGCACGGGTCAGCGGCGTCGTATCAAGCACGTCGTGAGACTACGCGTCGCAACCGGACTGTTGCCAACGACCGAACGCTCAGGCACGGTGGCGTGAAGGACCGGCTTACATCCCCTTTGCGTCCGGAGGCGCCGATGTCCCAAGTCTTCTCCGCGGAGACCCATCGCAATCTGCTCGCCCGCATCCCCCACTGCACCGGTCGTGAGATCTCCGACTGGCTGCGCACCGTCGACGAAGGCCCCGCTCTCCACCGCTTCGAGGAGAAGGTCAGCTGGCTCCGTGCCGAGCACGACCTCGCGTACGGCCACGCCAAGGCGATCATCCACGAGTACGACCTGAGAAGGGCGGCGCGCAACCTGCGCTGAGCGCGCCTTCACCTCGCTCCGGCACCGAAAAGAACGCGGGGCCCCGCGAACCGAGGTTCGCGGGGCCCCGCGTGTCGAACCGGGCCGAGCCCTGATCAGTCGTTGCCGCTGAAGATCGCCACCAGCCGCAGCATCTCCAGGTAGATCCAGACGAGACTCATGGTCAGACCGAACGCGGCCAGCCAGGACTCGTCACGCGGCGCGCCGTAGGCGATGCCGTCCTCGATCTGCTTGAAGTCGAGCGTCAGGAAGAAGGCGCCCAGGCAGATGGCCAGGATGCCGACGATCGCGCCGAGCGGGCCCATGCTGCGCAGTCCGCCGTCGTCGGCGACACCGAAGACGACCAGCAGCAGGTTGACCGCCATGACCAGCACGAAGGCGATCGCGATGGCCATACCGATGCGCGCGTACCTCGCGGTGACGCGGATCCAGCCCGCCTTGTAGATCAGCAGGGTGGCACCGGAGACGGCCAGCGTGCCGAGCACGGCCTGGAAGGGCGCGCCGGACCACCTGCTGTTGTACATCTCGCTGATCACGCCGAGGAAGACGCCCTCGAAGGCGGCGTACGCCAGGATCAGCGGGGGCGAGGCCTTGCGCTTGAAGGCCTGGACCAGCGCGAAGACCATCGCGATGAGCGCCGAGCCGATGGCCAGGCCGAAGCTGGTCGACGTGACCGGCAGGAGGACCCAGGCGAGAACGGCACCGACGGTGACGGTGCCGAGGGTCAGGGCCGTCCGCGCGACGACGTCGTCCATCGTCATGCGACCGGCGGCGGGCGGGGCCTGCGGCGGTGCGCCGTGCTGCAGGCCCTGCTGTGCGTACGGGTTCTGAGCGTAAGGATTCTGCGCGTACGGGTCACCGCTCTGCGAGGCGCCGGGGGCACCCTGTGCGTACGGGTTCCCCTGCGTTCCGACAGCGGGGCCCCCGGCCTGCGGCGCCGCGTTGAAGCCCGCGTAGCCGTTGTCGCGGCTGAACCCCCGTCGCGAGAAGACCGGGTTGCTGCTCCTCATTTCACTCCTCCATGGCCACCTTGCGCGGCCTTGGCTCAAGAGTAATGGGTAGGCAAAAGAATGCATCCAGTGCCTGAGAGGATCTTTCCCCTCTTGTGACCGGGAACACCGGGTCTCACCCCCGCATTCCCTCGTACCGGTACAACGCCGGCACATACCGGTCCGGTTCCCCGGCCAGGGGTCTTTCACTCCAGGGCGAAGCCGGTGTAGCCCTCGGCGAGGTCCTGCTCGGCGGCGTGCGAGGAGGCGAGCCGCTCCAGCCGGGCCAGCTGGATCCGGTCCTCGAAGGGCGTCGCCCCGGGCGGCCGGTGCAGCAGCGTCGTCATCTCGTACGAGAACCGCTCGGCCTGCCACACCCGGCGCAGGCAGGTCTGCGAGTACGCGTCGAGCAGTTCGCCGGAGCCGGTCTCCTCCTGGTGGACCAGGGCCCGCGCGAAGGTCACGACGTCGCCGACCGCGAGGTTCAGCCCCTTGGCACCGGTCGGCGGCACGATGTGGGCCGCGTCCCCGGCCAGGAAGAGCCGCCCGTGGCGCATCGGCTCGTGCACATGGCTGCGCATGGGGGTGACGGACTTGGCGGTGACGGGCCCCCGCGCCAGCCGCCAGTCGTCGGCCGTCTCGAAGCGGCGCTCCAGCTCGTCCCAGATCTCCTCGTCGCTCCACGCCTCGGCGTCCGTGCCCTCGGGCACCTGGAGGTAGAGCCGGGAGACGACGGGCGAGCGCATCGACAGCAGGGCGAAACCGCGATCGTGGCGGGCGTAGACGAGCTCGTCGTGCGACGGGGCCACGTCGGCGAGGATCCCCAGCCACCCGAAGGGGTACGTCCGCTCGAAGACCTGGGTGAGTTCCTCGGGTATCGCCTTGCGGGCCACCCCCCAGAAACCGTCGCACCCGACGACGTACGCGCACTCCAGGACGTCCTCACGCCCCTCGTGCCGGAAGCGCACCCGGGGGCTGTCGGTGTCGGCCCCCTCCACCTCCAGGGCCTCCGCCTCGAAGAGCAGCGGGCCGCCCTCTTTGAGCTGCAGTGCGATGAGGTCCTTGCACACCTCGGTCTGGGCGTAGACCATCACGGACCGCCCGCCGGTGAGGGCGGGGAAGTCGATCCGGTGGCGCCTGCGCGCGAACCGCAGCTCGATGCCGTCGTGGCGCAGCCCCTCCCGGTCCATGCGGGCACCGGCGCCGGCCGCGCGCAGGACGTCCACGGTGCCCTGCTCCAGGATTCCGGCGCGCTGGCGCTGCTCCACGTAACTCCGGTCGCGGCTCTCCAGGACGACGGAGTCGATCCCCGCGTTGTGCAGCAGCCTCGCCAGCAGCAGGCCGGCCGGTCCGGCCCCGATGATCCCGACCGTGGTTCGCATCGACACGCCCCTTCGCGCTCCGGCCCCGACGACTCCCGTGAGCGCCGTCAGCGTAGTTCCCCGTTTTGCGTTCGCAGAGTGAAGTTTTATTCACCATTTTCCGTTCACGAGAGTCTCCGGCGGACGGAACCCGCTGTCAACGGTCGAGTGGTGAAGTCTTCAATGAAGGATGCACCCTTCATCGCGATACGCCGGGAAGGGCGGGGAAGACCCGGAGAAGGGTGAAAGTGTCGGTGGTGCCCGGAACCGGACTTGAACCGGTACGCCCGTCAAGGGCAGCGAGGTTTAAGCTCGCCGTGTCTGCATTCCACCATCCGGGCAGGCCATGGACTCCGCTTCGAGCATCCCGAGCCTATCGGGACAGATCCCCCGAACAGCGGTGGGGCGACCCGATGTTGTCTTATTTTATTGGCGTCTGAGGGTGCATCAGCCCACGGTATGCGCCATCCGCACATGCCACGTGCGTTTCGACGTACGCGGGACGGCGCCAGGGGAATGACGTGATTTCACCGCCCGAACGAGTGGAACCTGACGAACCGTCGCCATTTTGCTCTCGCGCCGCTCCCCGCCCGCTCCCGGCTGCTCCCGCCCGCTGCCCGCTCTCCCGGCTTCACCTCGGGGGCGGTTGTCATCCCCAGGTATGACCCGGGGGCCCGCAGTCCGTCCCCAGTCCCCCCTCGGAACCGGAACAGGGGGTGACTACATGGCGGCCGACGGCGCCGACGATGGAACGGTCGTCCACTCGTCGTCGTACCGAACAAGGAGCACCCTTCCGTGACCACCACGCCCCTCGCCGAACGGTCCACCGCGGTGGCCGCCCGCGCCACGGAACTGTCGAAGGTCTACGGACAGGGGGAGACCCAGGTGGTCGCTCTGGACCGGGTCTCCGTCGACTTCCGGCAGGCCGAGTTCACCGCGATCATGGGCCCCTCCGGCTCCGGCAAGTCCACGCTGATGCACTGCGTGGCGGGTCTGGACAGCTTCTCCTCCGGCTCGGTCCGCATCGGTGAGACCGAGCTGGGCTCGCTGAAGGACAAGCAGTTGACGAAGTTGCGGCGGGACAAGATCGGCTTCATCTTCCAGGCGTTCAACCTGCTGCCGACCCTCACGGCGCTGGAGAACATCACGCTCCCCATGGACATCGCCGGCCGCAAGCCGGACAAGGAGTGGCTGCACAAGGTGATCGAGATGGTGGGTCTGGCCGACCGGCTCTCCCACCGGCCCTCCGAGCTGTCCGGCGGGCAGCAGCAGCGCGTGGCCGTGGCCCGGGCGCTGGCGTCCCGCCCGGACATCATCTTCGGCGACGAGCCCACCGGGAACCTGGACTCGCGCTCGGGTGCGGAGGTGCTGGGCTTCCTGCGCAACTCCGTCCGGGAGCTGGGGCAGACGGTCGTGATGGTCACCCACGATCCGGTGGCCGCGGCGTACGCGGACCGGGTGATCTTCCTGGCCGACGGGCGGGTGGTGGACGAGGTGCACGCGCCGACGGCCGACGCGGTGCTGGACCGCATGAAGCGCTTCGACACAAAGGGCCGCACGAGTTGACCGGGGCGCCCCCCGCTCCCTCGTGTCGGCCCGGCACCCTGCCGCCCTCCGGCAGGAACGGCGGCCCGCACGACCCGGGCACCCCGGTAGCGGCTGGAGTGCGCAGTTCCCCGCGCCCCTGAAGGGGCACACCCCAGGCCGGCCCGGCAGCCCTTCTTTCAGGGCCGCAGGGAACGGCGCGAACCCCTGGCCCCCTTCCTTCAGGGGCGCGGGGAACGGCGCAAAAGCCCTAGGGCACCCGGCACCCGCACCCGGCACCACGACCGCCCGCCCCACCCATCCACCCCACCTGGACTGAGAAGACATGCTCCGTACCGCCCTGCGCAACGTGCTGGCGCACAAGGCCAGGCTCCTGATGACCGTGCTCGCCGTGATGCTGGGCGTGGCGTTCGTCTCCGGCACCCTGGTCTTCACCAACACCATCTCGGACGCGTACCAGAAGAGTTCGGCGAAGGGCTTCGACCACGTCGACGTCGCCGTCGAACCGGAGTTCCCGCCCGACGGGCGCGACGACCTCGGCAAGGACCCCGAGCTGACCCAGGCCATGCTGGACAAGGCCGCCAAGGCCCCCGGCGCCGAGTCCGCCATCGGCGTGGTCAGCGGCTTCACCGCCATCGCCGGCAAGGACGGCAAGCTCATCGGCGGCGGCTTCCAGTCGCAGGGCGGCAACTACTGGGGCGACAAAGACCCCCGTTACCCCCTGAAGAGCGGCAAGGCCCCCGTCGGCAAGGACGAGGTCGCCATCGACGCCGAGACGGCGAGGCGGGCCGGCTACAAGGTCGGCGACACCGTACGGCTCTCGGTCGACGGCCCGGTCCTCACCCCCACCGTCACCGCGATCTTCACCACGGACGACGGCAACGTCGCCGCCGGCGGCAGCCTCGCCCTCTTCGACACGGCCACCGCGCAGCGGCTCTTCCACAAGACCGGCGCGTACGGCGAGATCGACGTGAAGGCCGCCCCGGGCACCAGCCAGACCGCCCTTCGCGAGAGCCTCGAGAAGGTCCTCCCGCAGGACCTCACCTCCACCACGACCGGCCAACAGCTCGCCGACTCCCAGGCGGAGATGATCGAGGCCGAGATGAGCGGCCTCAAGACCGGCCTGCTGGTCTTCGCCGGCATCGCGCTGTTCGTCGGCACGTTCATCATCGCCAACACCTTCACCATGCTGGTCGCCCAGCGCACCAAGGAACTGGCGCTGCTGCGCGCGGTGGGCGCCTCCCGCAAGCAGGTCACCCGCTCGGTGCTCCTCGAAGCCTTCCTGGTCGGCACGGTCGCCGCCGTCACGGGTCTGCTCGCCGGTATCGGTATCGGCGCGGGCCTGCGCGGCCTGATGGGCCTGCTGGACGCCACGGTCCCGGCCGGACCGCTGGTCATCACCCCGGGCACGGTCGGCACGTCGTTCGCCGTCGGCATCCTGATCACGATGCTGGCCGCCTGGCTGCCGGGCCGCCGCGCCGCGAAGATCCCGCCGGTCGCGGCGATGAGCAGCGTGCACGCCACGGCGACCACCAAGTCGCTGGTGCTGCGCAACACGCTCGGCGCACTGGTCGCGGCGGCGGGCGTCACCGTCGTCCTCTACGCCACGACCATGGACGGCAGCGACGGACAGGCCCCGATGGGCTTCGGCGCGGCCCTGCTGATCATCGGCGTCTTCATCCTCACGCCCCTGCTGTCCCGCCCGCTGATCGCGGGCGCGGCCCCGGTCCTGCGGATCTTCGGCGTCTCGGGCAAGCTGGCCCGCCAGAACTCCGTACGCAACCCGCGCCGCACCGCCGCCACCGCTTCCGCCCTCATGATCGGGCTGACCCTCATCACCGGTATGACGGTGATGGCGGGCAGTCTGCAGAAGGGCATCGACAAGATGGCCACGTCCGCGCTGAAGGCGGACTACGTGGTCTCGATGGCGAACTTCAACAACCTCTCGCCGGACGTCGAGAAGACGCTCGCGAAGACCGACGGCGTCACCACCATCAGTGCCCTGCGCGAGGCGCCCGCGCGCATCGACGGCGACACCGAGTACGTGACCGGTGTGAAGGGCTCCGCGATCGGCGAACTGACCGATCTGACGGTCGGCAACGGCTCGTTCAAGGTCAGCGGCACCCAGGCGGTGGTGGACGAGGACACCGCCGATCGCCTCGGCTGGAAGGCCGGTACGACGTTCTCGATCTCGTACGAGGACGGCAAGAAGCGGCAGATGACGGTCGCCGGTGTCTACGAGGGCAACGAGATGATCCGCGGGATCATGGTCGACCTCGCGACCCTCGCCCCGAACCAGGCGAACCCGGGCGACTCACAGGTCATGCTGAAGACCTCGGGCGGCACGTCCGACGCGACCAAGGACAAGCTGGAGAAGGCGCTCGGCAACAACCCTGCCGTCAAGGTCCAGGACAAGCAGGACGTGTCCAACGAGATCGCGCAGATGTTCACGCTGATGCTGAACATGCTCTACGGCCTGCTCGCGATGGCCGTCCTGGTCGCCGTGCTGGGCGTGATCAACACCCTCGCGATGTCCGTCTTCGAGCGTTCGCAGGAGATCGGCATGCTCCGCGCGATCGGCCTCGACCGCAAGGGGATCAAGCGGATGGTCCGCCTGGAGTCCCTGGTCATCTCCCTGTTCGGCGGAGTCCTCGGTGTGGGCCTCGGCGTGTTCTTCGGCTGGGCCGCCGGTGAACTCGCGGGCGCGAAGATGCCGACGTACGAGCTGGTGCTGCCCTGGGACCGGATGGCCGTCTTCCTGCTCCTGGCGGCGGCGGTCGGTGTCCTCGCGGCCCTGTGGCCGGCCCGCCGGGCGGCCCGTCTGAACATGCTGTCGGCGATCAAGTCCGAGTAGGCGCCGCCGCACGACGGTCCGGGTGACCGGGTAGGCCGATGGGGCCCGTTCCTGAGGGAACGGGCCCCCATCGGTCACCCGGATCGGCCTCGGTTCAGTTCCAGGTACGAGCCCGCAGCGGCATGCCCGACGCGCCGGAGGGGGTGTCCGCACCGCCAGCACCTGGTTGACGCCGATGCGGTTGCGTTCGAAGCCGAGCGCCGAGGCGGCCATGTAGAGGCGCCAGACGCGGGCCCGGCCGGGACTGGTGAGCTTGACCGCCCGCGGCCAGTCCGCCTCCAGGTTGGCCACCCAGCGGCGCAGGGTGAGCGCGTAGTGCTCCCGGATCGACTCGACGTCCCGCACCTCGAACCCGGCGTTCTCCAGCTGCGTCACGGTCTCGCCGATCGGCGCGAGCTCCCCGTCCGGGAAGACGTAGGCGTCGATGAACTCGTCGATCTCGTACGCCGCTTCGTCCCGCCACGGCCGGCGTCCGATCTGGTGGTTCAGCAGCCGTCCGCCCGGCTTGAGGAGGGCGAACAGATCGCGCGCGTACTCCAGATAGCGTTCGCCGCCGACGTGTTCGGCCATCCCGATCGAGGAGATGGCGTCGTACGGCCCGTCGCCGACGTCCCGGTAGTCCTGGACGCGGATCTCGACCCGGTCGGTGAGCCCTTCCTCCGCGACGCGCTTGCGGGCGTACGCGGCCTGCTCCTGGGACAGCGTCACGCCGACCACGCTCACGCCGTACTCACGGGCCGCGTGGATGGCCATCGAGCCCCAGCCGCAGCCGACGTCGAGCAGGCGCATGCCCGGCTTCAGCTCCAGCTTGCGGGCGATGAGATCGAGCTTGTCGCGCTGGGCGTCCTCCAGAGTGCCGTCCGGGGCCTCCCAGTAGGCGCACGAGTAGACCATGGACGGCCCGAGGACGATCTCGTAGAAGTCGTTGCCGACGTCGTAGTGGTGGCTGATGGCCCGCCGGTCGCTGCGCTTGGTGTGCAGATGGGAGAGCCGGGACCGGCCGCGCACCTCCTCGCGGGGCGGGGCGGGCGGCAGCGGCGAACCCGCCATCCGTACGAGCCCGCGCACGGCGGACCGTACGTCGGGGTCCCGCAGGGCCTGGGCGAGGGTCCTGGCGTCCTCCCCGCGCTCCCAGACCATCTCGGCCACCGCGTCCAGTACGGCGTACAGATCGCCGTCCACCGTGAGGTCACCGGCGACCCAGGCCCGCGCCAGACCCAACTCCCCCGGCTTCCACAGAAGTCGGCGCAGCGCCCGCCGGTTCCGTACGACGAGCACGGGCGTGCCCGGCGGTCCCGCTTCCGAACCGTCCCAGGCACGAATCCGCACCGGGAGCGGGGCTCCCAGCAGCTGTTCCATCAGCGCCTTGAGCCGAAGCGCCGCGTCCTGCATGACGCACACCTCCGTGACGAGGAATTCCACAGACTCCAACACCACGTAAACACCAACGGGGGCGGAGCGCAGTCCCGCGAAAGCGTCATGTTCGAGCAAAATACATGCACACACCACGTACTAGGGGGCTGTGCCCCAGGACCCCTGTCGCGCTCACGCGCTCGTCCTCAAACGCCGGACGGGCTGAAATGCTTCAGCCCGTCCGGCGTTTGAGGACCGGGGGTTCGGGGCGGAGCCCCTGAGAACGGGCTGGGGCGAGGAACGCCGAAGGGGCCTCCCGCACCACGGATGGCGGGAGGCCCCTTCGGAGCAAGCGGGTGGACGGTGACCGGAGGTCAGGAGGCCTTGGCCTTCTCCTCCGTCTTCGCCGCCTTCGCCGGAACAGCGGCAGCCGCAACCGCCGGCGCCGGCTTCGCCGCCTCGTAGAACTCCTCGCGAGGAGTCTCCATCGCTCCGAGCGAGACGACCTCACGCTTCAGGAACACGGCCAGCGTCCAGTCCGCGAAGACGCGGATCTTCCGGTTCCAGGTCGGCATGGCCAGCCCGTGGTACCCACGGTGCATGTACCAGGCCAGTCGGCCCTTGAGCTTGATCTTCATCTTGCCCACGACGATGAACGCGACGCCCTTGTGCAGCCCGAGACCGGCGACCGCACCCTTGTTGGCGTGGCTGTACTCCTTCTGCGGGAAGCCCCGCATACCGGAGATCACGTTGTCGCCGAGGACCCGCGCCTGACGCAGCGCGTGCTGGGCGTTCGGCGGGCACCAGGCGTTCTCGTTGCCCGCCTTGCGGCCGACGAGGTCGGGCACCTGGGCGTTGTCGCCCGCGGACCAGATGTAGTCCGTGCCGCGCACCTGGAGGGTGGTGCCGGTGTCCACGTGACCACGGGGGCCGAGCGGCAGGCCGAAGCGGGAGAGCACCGGGTTGGGCTTGACGCCGGCCGTCCACACGATCGTGCTGGAGTCGACTTCGAGGCCGTTCTTCAGGACCACGTGGCCGTCGACGCAGGAGTCCATGGAGGTGGAGAGGTAGACCTCGACCCCACGTCCTTCGAGGTGCTCCTTGCCGTACTGGCCGAGCTTGGGGCCGACCTCGGGAAGGATCTTGTCCGCGGCGTCGACGAGGATGAAGCGCATGTCCTCGCGGGAGACGTTGCTGTAGTACTTCGCGGCGTCCCTGGCCATGTCCTCGACCTCGCCGATGGTCTCCGCGCCTGCGAAGCCACCGCCGACGAAGACGAAGGTCAGCGCCTTGCGGCGGACGTCCTCGTCGGTCGTGGAGTCGGCCTTGTCGAGCTGCTCGAGGACGTGGTTGCGCAGGCCGATGGCCTCCTCGATGCCCTTCATGCCGATGCCCTGCTCGGCGAGGCCGGGGATCGGGAAGGTGCGGGAGACCGCGCCCATCGCGATGACGAGGTAGTCGAAGGGCAGCTCGTACGCCTCGCCCACGAGGGGGGCGATCGTGGCGACCTTGCGGTCCTGGTCGATGGTCGTGACCCGGCCGGTGAGGACTTCCGCCTTGGGCAGCACGCGTCGCAGCGGGACGACGACGTGCCGAGGCGAAATGCTGCCTGCGGCTGCTTCGGGGAGGAAGGGCTGGTAGGTCATGTACGACCGGGGGTCGACGACCGTGACGGTCGCCTCGCCGTAGCGCATCTTCTTGAGGATGCGCCGAGCTGCGTACAGGCCTACGTACCCACCGCCTACTACGAGGATCCTGGGACGCTCCGTGGTGCTCATGCCATCGAGTATCCACCTGTCACAGGGGGGTCGCTCGTGCGCCCCTTCACAAGCTTCTTCACACCCTCTGCTACACTGCGCGGCCCACGTGACCCAGGTCATGTTCCAGCAGGGGAACCAGCGCACGTCGCGACCCGTTGTCAATGCCGCCTGAGCTGCCACTCCGGCTCATTCACACTCCTGGACCAGCCGACCCGTTCACATGATCGCAGCCTTCACGAAACAGCCTGTTGATCATGGATTGAGCGCTGTCGGGAGCCGCGCGGTACCCGGAGGGAGTAAAACCTCCCTCAACAGGACCGATTCTCTTGTGAAGAACTTCACGAAGTTTTCCGCAGGGCTGTCGGCGCCGTCGTTTCCAGGCCCTCGCCAGGCCCCTCAAGTGCGCTCATCCGGTGCCGGACCTGCTCAGCCGAGGCCGCCGACGTGGGGGCGAGCGGGGCCTCGACGCGGGCCCGGTTCAGGCCACGGACCACGCGATGCCGTCGAGGATGTCGTGCTCGCTCACGACGACCTCCCGGGCGCCGGTCCGCTCCATGATCGCGAGGAGTACGAGGGCGCCGGCGCCGATGACGTCGACGCGCCCCGGATGCATCGAGGGGATCGCCGCCCGCTCGGCGTGCGTGGCCGCGAGCAGCCGCCCGGTGATCTCACGGACCTTGTCCAGGGAGACCCGGGAGTGGTGGATGGCCTCGGAGTCGTACTCCGGAAGCTCCAGGGCGATCGCCGCGACGGTGGTGACGGAGCCGGCCAGTCCGACGAGCGTGCGGGCCTCCCGCAGGGGCACGGACTCCTCGGCGAGGTCGAGGGCCGCCTCGATGTCGGCGCGGATCGCCCGGATCTGCTCCTCGGTCGGCGGGTCGGTGACCACGCCGTCCCGGACGAGGTGCCGTTCCGTCATCCGTACACAGCCGATGTCCACCGAGCGGGCGCCCCGCACGTGGTCGTCCCCGACGACGAACTCGGTGGAGCCGCCGCCGATGTCCACCACGAGATAGGGCTTGGCCAGGTCGTCACGGCCCGCCAGCTCCTTCGTGGCGCCCGTGAACGAGAACTCGGCCTCCTGGTCGCCGGAGATGACCTCGGGCTCCACGCCCAGGATGTCGAGGACCCCGCGGACGAACTCGTCGCGGTTCTCGGCGTCGCGGGAGGCCGAGGTGGCCACGAAGCGCAGGCGCTCGGCGCCGTGCTCCTTGATGACCTCGGCGTACTCGCGGCAGGCCGCGAAGGTGCGGTCCAGGGCCTCCGGGGCGAGGCGGCCCGTGCGGTCGACGTCCTGTCCGAGGCGGACGATCGTCATGCGGCGGTCCAGGTCGACGAGTTCGCCGGTGTCGGGGTGCGCGTCCGCGACGAGGAGGCGGATGGAGTTGGTGCCGCAGTCGACGGCGGCGACGCGAGTCATTGTGGTGAGATCTCCTGTTGCAGTCGTTCGTCCCGCTCAGGGGCTCCGCCCCCGAACCCCCGATTGCGCAGTTCCCCGCGCCCCTGAAGGCAAAGGATTGCGCCGTTCCCCGCGCCCCTAAAAGGCAAGAGATTGCGCCGTTCCCCGCGCCCCTGAAAGGCAAAAGATTGCGCCGTTCCCCGCGCCCCCGAAAACAACAGACTGCGCCGTTCCCCGCGCCCTCAAGAGGGGCTGCGCCCCGGTTCACCCCGCCGTAGGCACGACGCACGCGCCCTTGCGCCACCATTCCGGGAGCATCTCGATCGCCTCGTCGCCCAGGGGGTTCACCCCCGGGCCCGCGGCCAGCGAGTGCGCGACCAGGACGTGCAGGCACTTCACCCGGTCCGGCATCCCGCCCGCGCTCGGAAACCCTTCGAGCACCTCGATGGAGTCCCGCCGCGCGATGTAGTCCTCGTGCGCGGCCCGGTACGCCTTCGCCAGCTCGGGGTCCGTGGCGAGACGGTCCGTCATCTCCTTCATGACGCCGTTCGCCTCCAGCGTGCCGATGGCGGAGGCCGCACGCGGGCACGTCAGGTAGTACGTGGTCGGGAACGGCGTCCCGTCGGGAAGCCGGGGAGCCGTCTCGACGACGTCCGGCTGTCCGCACGGACAGCGGTGCGCGATCGCGCGCAGCCCGCGCGGTGGCCGACCGAGCTGCTGCTTGAAGGCCTCGACGTCGGCGTCGGTGGGCTCGGTGCGCCCGGTGGGCGGCGGGGGCGTTTGCATGCCTTGGCTCTGTGTCCTTCTGGTTCAGCTGGTTCGGTTCACTGGTCGGAGGCGTCGGCCTTGTCGACGCCGTCCCAGACGTTGGCGTACCAGGCCCGGTCGGCGGCCGTCCGGTCCGTACGCGTCTTCTTCGCCGCGTCGGGGTCGATCACGATGAAGCCGGTCTCGCCCGGCATCACGTAGTGCAGCCGTTCCCGGATGCGCTGCTCGGCGTACGCGTCGTCCTGCCAGCGCGCCTTCAGGTCGCGCAGCTCCTCGACGCGCTCACGGGCCTGCTCGCGCTCACGCTGCAGGTCGGCGACCTCGGCACGCTGGGAGACGTACTGCCTTATGGGATAGGCGAGGGCCACGACGAGCGAGCAGAGCACGAGGGCGAGCAGCGCCGCACGGCCGGTCAGCCGCGAGCGGCGCGCCTGGCGTTTGGTCTGGGAGCGGTAGACACGGGCGGCGGTCTGCTCACCGAGCGCCCGCAGCCTGGTCGCGGTGGAGAACCGGTCACGGTCCTTCACAGCCATCTGTCCCGCCTCCCCGATACGTACGTACGTCCCCGCACACGGTACGGGACCGCGTACGGGGACGTACGTACGACGCTGCCTACGAGGGCGTCAGCCCTTGAAGCGGGGGAAGGCCGAGCGGCCGGCGTACACCGCGGCGTCGTCGAGGATCTCCTCGATGCGCAGCAGCTGGTTGTACTTGGCGACGCGGTCCGAGCGGGCCGGGGCGCCGGTCTTGATCTGGCCGCAGTTCACGGCGACCGCGAGGTCGGCGATGGTGACGTCCTCGGTCTCGCCGGAGCGGTGGGACATCATGCACTTGAAGCCGTTGCGCTGGGCCATCTCGACGGCGTCCAGGGTCTCGGTCAGCGAACCGATCTGGTTGACCTTGACCAGCAGGGCGTTGGCGGAGCCCTCCTCGATGCCGCGGGCGAGGCGCTCGGGGTTGGTGACGAAGAGGTCGTCGCCGACGATCTGGACCTTGGAGCCCAGCTTCTCGGTGATGACGTTCCAGCCGGCCCAGTCGTCCTCGTACAGCGGGTCCTCGATGGAGACCAGCGGGTACGCGGAGACGAGCTCCTCGTAGTACTCGGTCATCTCGGCGGCCGAGCGGGACTTGCCCTCGAACTCGTACTTGCCGTCCTTGTAGAACTCGGACGCGGCGACGTCGAGCGCGAGCGCGACCTGCTCACCGGGGGTGTAGCCGGCTTCCTTGATGGCTTCGACGATGAGGTCGAGGGCCTCGCGGTTGGAGCCGAGGTTCGGGGCGAAGCCGCCCTCGTCGCCGAGGCCGGTGGACAGACCGCGGCTCTTCAGGACCTTCTTGAGGGTGTGGTAGACCTCGGCGCCCCAGCGCACGGCCTCGGAGAAGGACTCCGCGCCGATCGGGGCGATCATGAACTCCTGGATGTCGACGTTCGAGTCGGCGTGCGACCCGCCGTTCAGGATGTTCATCATCGGGACGGGCAGCAGGTGCGCGTTCGGTCCGCCCAGGTAGCGGAAGAGCGGCAGGTCGCTGGCCTCGGAGGCGGCGTGCGCGACGGCGAGGGAGACGCCGAGGATGGCGTTGGCGCCGAGCGAGCCCTTGTTGTCGGTGGCGTCCAGGTCGATCATCGCCTGGTCGATGAGGCGCTGCTCGGTGGCGTCGTAGCCGACGAGCTCCGGGCCGATCTGCTCGATGACGGCGAGGACGGCCTTCTCGACACCCTTGCCGAGGTAGCGGTTGGGGTCTCCGTCACGGAGCTCGACTGCTTCGAAGGCACCGGTGGAGGCACCGGACGGGACGGCGGCACGACCCGTGCTGCCGTCGTCGAGGCCGACCTCGACCTCGACCGTGGGGTTGCCTCGGGAGTCCAGGATTTCCCGGGCTACGACGACGTCGATGGACGGCACGAGCATCTCCTTCTGGGATGTGACACAAGCTGTGCCGGGCCGGAGGCCCGGTTGCGCGCAGGCCGTGGTGGCCCCGCGGGATGAGCCTAACCGGCTGCCGGGGATCGGCCAGCCCTCGACCGCCCCCTGGACAGAAACCGAGAGGAAATTGTTTCCGAACGGAACAAAGACACGGGCAGAAAGAACAGCCGGAAAGAACAGCCAGCGAGAACAGGCAACCAGAACAGGCAGAGAGAGCAGACACAAAAAAACCCGCTCCGGTGCGTACGGGGGAACACGCACCGGAGCGGGGAGCCCGTGGGGGACGGGGGTGACCCTCACGAGGCCTCCACTATGAAGGACACGGACGTGAGAGCGCTGTGGTTCAGTCGCGATCCGGATGCGGGCCGGACGTCCGGTCGGGGCCGAGCGGCCAGTGCCCCGACCGGATGCGCCGCCGCGCAGCCGCCGTACAGCCGTCGCGCGACCGCTGTCAGCTGAGGTGCAGCTGCTGACCGGGGAAGATGAAGTCGGCGTCGTCGACGATGTCGTCGTTCAGCTTGTAGAGCTTCGCCCAGCCGCCCTTGACGTTCTTCTTGTCGGCGATCTCGCTCAGGGTGTCGCCCTTGACGACCTTGTACTCGCCGTCGCCCTTCTTGACCTTCTTGCCGGTCGGGGTCTCGACGGTCTTCTTCGCCGCCGGACGCTCCTGCGAACGCGAGGCGCGCTCCTCGGAGGACTGCGAGTTCTGCTGCTGCTGCGGCTGCGAGGTGCTCTGGTTGGAGCTGTCGGAGCCCGACGGGGCGCTGGAGCCACCGGTCGAGGCGCCGGAGAGGCCCACGCCACAGCTCGGCCAGGCACCCTTGCCCTGGCTCGCGAGAACCTTCTCGGCAACGGCTATCTGCTGGGACTTGGACGCCTGGTCGGCGGTGGAGGCGTACGAGCTGCCGCCGTACGCGGCCCAGGTGGAGGCCGAGAACTGCAGGCCGCCGTAGTAGCCGTTGCCGGTGTTGATCGACCAGTTGCCGCCGGACTCGCACTGGGCGACGGTGTCCCACTCGGAGGTGGTGGCGGCGGAGGCTCCCGTGGCGCCCATCAGCGGGACGGCGACGGCGGCGGTGGTGACACCGGCGAGCGTGGCGATGCGGGTGGCCTTGGACGGGCGACGGTGCTTGCCCTTGTTCGAAAGCAGCATGAAGTAGATCCCCTCACCGACGCCTGCGAGGTGAGCTGTCGGGTTCGGGCCGAGTGAGTTGCCCGGCCGCGTGACACTGCTGTCACGCGGCTTAACCCCAAGCCGTGCCCGGCCATGTCGACCGGGTCCGGCACTTACCTGGGTCCCCCGCTCCTGCCTACGGCGCTTTACGCGACGACTGTTCCCGTACGGCCGTTGGCAGGATTCGGCGTGCGACCGTCGGGGCTCACCAATGGCGAGCGGTCACGACCGTAGACACGGGCCGCGCCGAATTTCAAAGACGATCAGGGGTGTTGAGATCCATGTCTCAATTCGCCAAATCGGACATTCAGCGCGAACTACCGCTGCTTTTCGCCCGATTCGGCGCCTTGATCACTACTTGCTCGGCGCCGCTCAGCCGTCGACCGCGAGGCGCTGACCGGGGATGATGAAGTCCGGGTCGGCGCCGATGCTGTCCTTGTTCTCGGCGTAGAGCTCGCTCCATCCGCCGTCGACGCCAAGGGAGTCGGCGATGCTGGACAGACTGTCCCCGGAACGGACCGCGTACGAGCCCTCGTCGGCGAGGACGCGCGAGGTGCTGTCGCTGCGCGAGGCGTGCCGGCCGGCGTAGTCGTCGGCGCGGGGCGCCATGTCGACCTCTTCGGCACTGCCGCCCCGGTGACGGCCGGAACTGTCCGCGGCCGTGTCGTCCGAAGCCTCGTCGTTCTGGTACGACTTGTCCGAGTCGTCACCCTTCGCCTTGCCGCCCGCGGACGAACTGTCCGAGCCCTGCGACTCCGAGGCGGACTTGTCGTCGGCCTTCGAATCGCCGTCCTGGGACAAGTCGGACTTCGCGCTCTCGCTCCCCTTGGCCGCGTCCGCGTCGGCCGACGGGCTCGCGGAGTCCTCGGCGAGGCCGGTGTCGACGTCGGCGGAGTCGGAGTCCTGCGTCAGGCCGGCGACGAGACCACAGGTCACCCAGGCGCTCGTCCCCTGGGCCGCGAGGATCTTCTCGGCGACGGCTATCTGCTGCGAACGGCTGGCCTGGTCGGCGCTCGGCGCGTAGTCGAGGCCGCCGTTCTGCTCCCAGGTCTCCTGGCTCATCTGGAGGCCGCCGTAGAGCCCGTTGCCGGTGTCGGCGCTCCAGGAGCCACCGCTCTCGCACTCGGCGACCGCGTCCCAGGTCGTACCGCTGGCGGCACTCGCGCCGCTCGCGCCGAGCAGGGGGATCGCGATGGCCGATCCGGCCACGCCGGCGGCGACGAGGAGCGCCGGAGCCTGGCGGGGGCGACGATGACGGCCGTTCCCGGAGAGCATGCGATTGCCTTTCGCGTGACAGCAAGGAATGCGCACGGCGCACAGCGCGAAAGCCGTGCTCGTGGCTGCTGCGACGGGCGGGCCTGCCGCATTGATGGGTGAAGGTAGCGGCACTCGAACTCTTGTCACAAGTCGATGCAGCGTAGATAACGTGAAGATCACAGAGTTGACGGAGTCTCACCTTCCGTCGGCTTCGGTGCTACGACCGCGACGCGTCCGCCACTACTTCGGTCAAGACGTCGCGACCGGGGTGAACTCCACCGGAAGCGTGCGCAACCCCCGCATGATGAGCCCGCCGCGCCACCTCAAATCAGCCGAATCTCCCGCGAGTTGCAGGTCGGGCAGCCGGGTCAGCAGCGTCGCCAGTGCCGTCTGCCCCTCCAGCCGGGCGAGGGGCGCGCCGAGGCAGTAGTGGATGCCGTGCCCGTAACCGAGGTGTTGGTTGTCACGGCGGGAGAGGTCGAGCGTGTCCGGATGCTGGAACCGCTCGGGATCGCGGTCGGCCGCCGCGAGCACGACGAGGACGGGGTCACCGGCGGCGATGTCCTGCCCGCCGACGCTGAGCGGTTCGGTCGCGAACCGCCAGGTGGCCAGCTCCACGGGCCCGTCGTAGCGGAGCAGTTCCTCGACGCCGGTCGCGAGCAGGTCCGTGCGGCCGGCCGCCAGGGAGTCCTGCAGCCGCCGCCGCTCTCCGGGGTGGGTGAGCAGGGCGTAGGTGCCGTTCCCGATGAGGTTCACGGTCGTCTCGAAACCGGCGAACAGGAGGATGAAGGCCATCGCCGCGGCCTCGTTCTCGCTGAGGTGCTCGCCGTGGTCGGAGGCCCGGATGAGACCGGAGATCAGGTCCTCGCCCGGGGCGGGCACGTCCGTCAGTTCCTGGCGCTTGCGGTGGATCAGCTCGGCGAGGTAGCCGCGCATCTTCTTGACCGACCGGGCGACGCCGCCCCTGGGGCCGCCCCCGTGCCGGATCATCATCCCGGCCCAGTCACGGAAGTCGTCCTGGTCCTCGCGCGGGACACCGAGGAGATCGCAGATGGCGTAGATGGGGAGCGGGAAGGCGAAGTCGTGGATGAGGTCCGCCTCCCCCTTCCCGGCGAACTCGTCGATCAGCTGGTCGGTCAACTCCTGCACCCGGGAGCCGAATTCGGCCACCCGCCGGGGCGTGAACGCCTTGCTGACGAGCCGCCGCAGCCGGGTGTGGTCCGGCGGGTCGATGTTGAGCAGATGCGTCATCAGCTCGGCCTTGCGCTCGCCCGGGATGCCGGTCTTGCCCTTCGCGTGCGCGGGCTCGTCGTGATGGGCGGGGTTCTTGCTGAGCCGGCCGTCGGCGAGGGCCTGCTTGGCGTCCGCGTAACGGGTGACGAGCCAGGCCTCCACCCCGCTGGGCAGTTTCGTCCGGTGCACGGGAGCGTGCTCGCGGAGCCAGGCGTACGCCGGGTAGGGATCGGTGGCGAACTCCCAGCTGAAGAGTTCGGGGACGGGCTGCCCCGGGGTCGGCGCGGGCGGCTGGGCAGGCGGCTGTACGGGCGGCTGTGCAGGCGTTTCGGTCACTCCGCGACGGTATCGGGAGGGGCGGCGCGAGCTTTCCCGGCGCCCGCCCGGCGCCCTTTCGGCGCGCTTCCGGCGTCCTATCAGCCTCATTCCGCGGACCGCCGGGCACTCCGGCCCGCCCCGGTCGCCTTCGCCTGTCGCCCGCGAATACGGCTTCCTTACGTGCTTCACCCCAGGCTGTCCTGAAATGTCCTCCCCCTTGACTGTCCGGCTCTCCGGCTACCTACATTCACGGGCGTGGACCCCGAAATACTCCGGACCAGTTTCGCGGTCGTCGAAAGGCGGGCCGAGTTCGCGCTCAAGTACTTCTACTCGCATCTGTTCTGGCACCACCCCGATGTCCGCGCCCTGTTCCCGCTGGACTCCCCGGCGGACAAGGAACGCCAGCGGGACCGTCTGTTCACCGCTCTGGCGCTCGTCGTCGCCCGCCTGGAAGAGCCGGGACTCCACGAGTACCTGCGGGTTCTGGGGCGGGACCACCGGAAGTACCTGGCGCGCCCCGAGCACTACACGGCCGTGGGCGACAGTCTGATCGCCGCGTTCGCCGCCGTGTCCGGGTCCGCCTGGAGCGATGAGGTGGCGAAGGCCTGGACCGAGGCGTACGCGCTGATCACGGACGTCATGCTGGAAGGCGCGGGCGAGTCGGAGAGCCAGGGGCAGCCGTCCTGGTGGGACGCCGAGGTCGTCGGCCGCACCGGACTGCCCGGGTGCACCGGGCGCGAGGGCGATCTCGCCGTGCTGACGCTCCGTCCGGACCGGCCTCTCCCCCATCTGCCGGGCCAGTACGTGAGCGTCGGCAGCCCCAGGGTGCCGGGTGTCTGGCGGCCGTACTCCGTCGGCAACGCGCCCCGCGGCGACGGCACCCTCGATCTGCACATCAGCCTCGTCGCGGGCGGCGCGCTGTCGCCCGAACTGGTCCGGCGCACGCGGCGGGGCGATGTGCTGCGGCTGGGCGCGCCGGGTGGCCGGCTCACCCTCCGTGCGCCCGTGGAGCGGCCCCTCACCTTCATCGCGGCGGGTACCGGGTGGGCGCCGGTGAAGGCGCTGCTCGAGCAGTTGGGGCGGGCGCCCTGCGCGTACGACGAGGCGCGGCTGTTCGTGGTGGCCCGCGAGGTCGCGTACCTCTATGACCGGGCCGTGCTCGACGGGTTGCGCACGCGGCTGCCCTGGCTGGACGTCACCGTGCTGACACCCGCGCCGGGGCGCCCGAAGGCCCAGGCCACGGAGCGGCTGCTGACGGCTCTGGGGAACCGGGCGAACTGGGCGCGCCACGATGTGTATCTGGCGGGGCCGCCGGGGTTGGTGGCGGGGATCTCCTCCGTGCTTCCCGGGCTCGGGGCGGAGCCGGGGCGGGTGTTCTTCGACGAACTCCCCTGCACGGGAGTGGGCCGCGAGCGGGGGGTGGGGCCGGGGGCGTGGTTGCTGCGGCGGCCTCGGCCGCGGTAGCCCCCTGGGGGAGGCCGGTGATGAGAGTGCGGGCCGGTCGGGGCTGGCCGCGCAGTTCCCCGCGCCCCTTTGGGGCGCTCTCAGGACTCCGATGCCCGTATGGCGTCCCGGTACGTGCGGGCTGCTGCTCTGAGGGCCGCTTCCGGGTCCACGCCCGATTCCTCGGCCCGGACGGCCAGGGCCAGGAGTTCGTAGCCGATGCCCTCGCCCTGGGGCAGCGGGGCGTCGAGGCCGGCCGTACGCGCGCGGGAGGCCAGCTTGGCGGCCAGCGCCAGGGCGGGCTGGCCGAGCGGAACGCCCTCCGTGACGGACGTCCGCCGCTTCTCCTCGGCCTTGGTGCGCAGCCAGTGCTCCTTGACCTCCTCCGGTGTGGAGGCGGTCTCGTCGCCGAACACATGCGGGTGGCGGTGGATCAGCTTGGTGACAATGCCGGCCGCGACGTCGTCGATGGAGAAGGGCTCCGAACCGTCGTCCGCGCTGCCCTCCTCGGCGATCCGGGAGTGGAAGACGACCTGGAGCAGTACGTCGCCGAGCTCCTCGCGCAGTTCGTCCCGGTCGCCCTCCTCGATGGCCTCGACGAGTTCGTACGCCTCCTCGATGCCGTATTTGGCGAGGCCCTTGTGGGTCTGCTGCGAGGACCAGGGGCATTCGAGGCGGATGCGGTCCATCACCTGGACGAGGTCGAGGAGGCGGGCGCCCGGCAGGTCGTACGAGGCGGGGAGCAGTTCGAGGTCGGGCATCCGCACCCGTCCCGTGCCGGCCAGCCGGGCCAGGCCGTCGGTCAGGCGCGGTTCGCCCTCGCCGGTGGCGACGACGGTGACCGTGCGCCCCCCGGCACAGGCGTCGACCAGCTCCTGGGCGCCGGGCGCGGTCTCCTCTACCTCGATGCCCGCCTCACGCAGGTACGGCAGCTGCGGGTGGGCGCCGTCCGCGCACAGGACGCGGTCGGCGCCGTGCAGCGCCTGCCAGGCGGGCCAGGACAGCAGTCCGGGCGCGACGCGGTGGCTGGTGGTGAGCAGGACGATGCGCCCGGGGCTGGATTCGTTCACCCCCCGAACGTAACCCACGCCACTGACAGTGAAGGGCGAGGGCTTCGGGCGGCGGTCACGCCGGCTTCTGGCTCGCCGCCGTGATGTCGCGCACCCACGGGAGCTTGGCGTCGACGCGGCTGCTCTTCTCGACGTCCCAGCTGCCGTACCGGGGGTTCAGGTCGACGTCCAGCTTCTTGGACGCCTCGGACAGCGCCTTCCAGAAGTCCGGCCGGCTGGTGTCCGTACCGAGGGCGGCGGCGAGCTTCTGGGCCTCGATCTGGACGCGGAGGTTGTCGTCGAGCCGCTCGGGCGGCACTCCGTACTGCTGGAGCCAGCTCACTTCGAGGGCCTTCGCGCCCCCTGCCTGCTGTTCCAGGCCGGTGCGGGCCTCCTGGATCTCCTTGCGGGTGACGCTCACGCCCGCGTCGTCGGCGGCCCGGTGCAGCACCTTGTCGAGGACCATGCCGTGCAGGGTGTCGCGGGTGAGGCCACCGGACTTGGCGATGGCCTGCTCGTACTGCGCCTCGCCCGTGGTGGCGGCCCGCTGTGCGGTCCGTACCTCGTTCACCCGGTTCTCCAGCTGGGAGACCGTGATGCGGTCGTCGCCGACGACGGCCGCGGCACCGGGATGCGCCTCGCTGCCACAGGCGGTCAGGAGGGGGGCCGCGGTGACGAGTGCGGCGGTGAGCAGGAACGCGGTGCGACGGCGGCGGTGCAAGGAAAACCTCCTGTGGGAGATTGTGCGACGGTGCACAAAGTCTTGCAGTGATCGATGTTAGGCAGGGGACCGGCTCTCGGCCACCCATTCGACCCAACGATTCGCCTGGACTTGGGGCACCGCCCGGCGGCACGCGGTTCGGGGACGCGCGAATCAGCCGCGGACCTGCCCGAGCCACTGCAGGGTCCGGCCGATGTCGCTCACCAGCGGGTGGCCGGGGCCCCGGAGCCGTTCGACGTCGTACTGGAGCCGGGCCAGCGTGTCGTGGGCGGCGGCCCGGTCGCCGAGCGCGAGGAGCAGATGCCCGATGCGCCGGCGCACCTCGAAGGAGAGTTCGGCGTCCTGGGCGACGTACTGGTTCTCGTAGTACGGCAGCAGCGCGCGGTATTCGGCGAGCGCCGCCGCCGGTTCGCCGAGCTGTTCGAGGCACTGGGCGGCCTCGTAGCGAAAACGCAGGGACTGCGGGTCGGCCCGGCCCGCCTCGGTGGCCCGTTCGTCGGCGAGGCGGCGCAGTTCGGGCAGGGCGCGGCGGTACTGGCCGTCGTCCATCAGCGTGGCCGCGTACTGCTTGCGCAGGGTGCGCACGACCGGTGAGTGCTCGCCGTGCTGGGCGGCGGCGGCCGGCAGGATCTGGCCGAGGATGTCGACGGCCTGGGTGATGCGGCCCTCGCCGAGGAGCCGTTTGACCTCGTCGACGGCTCCCGCGACATCGGGTTTCTCGACGGCGGGCGCGGCCTGCGGCTGCGCCGCGGGGGTGCGGGCGCGGTCCGGCCAGGGGGCGTGCGGGCGCAGAAAGGGGCGGGTGGGGTCGAGCGGCCCGCCGGACGGGATCCCGCGCGCGGGGAGCAGCGGCAGCAGCTGCTCGTACGTCTCCTGCGCCGAGTCCGGGCGGTGCTGCGGGTCCTTGGAGAGCAGCCGCAGCACGAGGGCTTCGAGCGCCTCGGGCACCTCGGGGCGCAGCCGGCGGACCGGCAGGGGCGGCTCGTAGAGGTGGCGGTGCAGCACGCCGAGGGCGGTCGATCCCGAGAACGGCACGTCCCCGCTGAGGAGTTCGTGCAGCAGCACCCCGAGCGCGTACAGGTCGGTGTACGGGCCGACCGCGCCGCCCATCGCCTGCTCGGGAGCCATGTAGGCGGGCGATCCGATGGGTGAGCCGGTGTGCGTGAGGCGGGTGGTGTCGGTGTCCATCACGGACGCGACGCCGAGGTCGAGGACGGTGACCGTGCCGTCCTGCTTGATCATGACGTTCCGCGGTTTGAGGTCGCGGTGGACGATCGGAACGGCGTGCACGGCGGAGAGCACGGCGCACAGTTGCGCGGCGACCGAGACGGCCCACTGCCAGGGGTAGGGGTCGTGCTCGGCGAGGTGGTCGCCGAGGTCGGCCCCGTCGACGTACTGCATGACGAGGAACAGCTCCTCGCCCTCGCTGCCCGCGTCGTGGACCGTGACCAGGCCGGGGTGGTCGACCTGCGCGGTGACGCGGCACTCGCGCACGAAGCGGCGGCGCAGTTCTTCGGCCTCCTGGCCCGCGACCTTGTCGGGCCGCAGCAGCTTGACGGCGACGCGCCGGTCGAGGCGCTGGTCGTACGCCGTCCACACCTGGCCCATGCCGCCCTGCCCGATGAGCGTGGACAGTTCGTAGCGGCCGGTGATCACCCGTCCCGGCGCCACGGTCATCTGCCGTCCTCGTGCTTGCGGAGGTAGTCACTCAGCTCGTCGAGCTCGGCGCGCACCTGGTCGATACGGGCGGGCGCGGGACGCTGCGGCGGCGGGGTCGGGGTCGGGGCGGAGGACGGGATCGGCGCGGAGGACGGGGGCCGGGGCATCGGGGCCATCTGCGGCACCGGCGTGTGCGGGCCGGTCGCGGCGGCGTACGGCGGCTGGGGCTGCGGCTGCGGCTGCGGCTGCGGCTGCGGCTGCGGATAGCCGTACGCGTGCGCCGGGGACTGTCCGCCGGCGTACGTCCGGTGGGCGTACGCGAGGGCGTGGAAGTGGCGGATCTCCGCCGCCAGGTAGTACGAGATCGCGGGGACGAGGGAGCCCAGGAGCAGGGCCAGGCCTGTCCAGCCACCCGGCGTGTGGATCTCCTCGCCGGGCTCGGTGCCGAGCAGGACGAGACCGAGGGCCTCGGCCGCGAAAAGGGCCACCAGGAGGCCCCAGTCGAGCGATTTGCGGGTCACGAGCGCCAGGCGCAGCAGCATCACCCAGCCGAGCAGGCCGAAGCTGCACACCGAGATCACCACGAAGAGCACGCGCAGGAAGACCAGCAGCCCGGTCGAGGGTGGCGGCTGCGCCTGGCCGTGGCCTTGCATGGTTGCTCCTGGAGGCCTGGTGGGGACGGACGGAGGTGCGGACGTACGACTGCGGAGTCCGAGCGTATAGGCCGACAAGGACAACTGGTCCAGGGTTGTACCGAACCGTTGTCGTGCTGGTCACCGCGTCCGTCCCAGGGGCCTCAGCCGGGCTCGACCGTGCCGTCCGTCAGACCGTCGTACATGCCGCGCACCAACTGTTCCCCGAGGCGTCCCGCGAGCCGCAGGGTCTCCTCGAACTCGGCGAGCGCGCGGAACCGTTCGCCGTAGACGCGCTGCTGTTCCAGGGGCAGCCGGGGCAGTTGGAGGCGGCGTACGTCGAGCCGGGTCGCGGTGGACGCGTAGCTGCTGGCCTGCCGGTTGTTGGCGGTGCCCCGCAGGAAACCGGCGAGGAACCACGGGTCGAGCGCGGCCGGATCGGGCCGCAGCAGCGCGAGGTTGCGGCCGAGGGCGGCGCCCGCGGTCGCCTCGTCGACCACGCGCGCGATGGAGCCGCCGCCGAGCACGGGCACGACGACGTCCCCCGCCTCGGTGAGCACGGCCTCCTCGTCGCTCTCGGGCAACGACCCGGAAGGTGCCGCTCCGGCGAGGACGTCGTGGTCGGTGAGGACGGGCACACGCGCGTGCCCGCCGTTTCCTCCCGTACGCAACCGGAGTGCGCCCCCGCGCGCCAGTTCACCGATCGTGGTGAGCGGCCAGCGGACGGGCGCGCGCGGAGCGGCGGGGGGCGGGGTGAGGCGGTCGGTCAGCCGGAGGCTCTCGCCCAGGCTGTCGCGCACGTCGGCCAGTCGTCCGGCGCCGCCGCCGGCCGCGGAGGGCGGCAGATGGCGGGCCGGGGCCAGGTCGACGTCGTCGTCGAGGAGTTCGATGACCGGCACGCAGCGGCTGAGGCCCGGCTGTTCCGGCACGGTGCCGGTGCGGTCGAAGGGCCGCCAGGCGCCGAGGACGGCGGTGCGCACGGCCTGCCAGTCGAGGCCGCCGCGGCTGTCCGCGGTGAACACGCCCGTGTCGGCGAGCAGCACCTCGGGCTGCGCGCTCCGCGCGGCGACGGCGGGCTTGCGCAGCACCCACAGATGCAGCGGGAGGTTGTACGGGGGTGCCGCGCCCGGCGGCAGGGCGATCACCGCGCGCAGGGCGCCGCGGCGCAGCAGGTCCGCGCGGATGCGGCGGCCGGAACGGCGGGACGCGGCGGCGGGGGGCATCAGGAGGACGGCGACGCCGCCTTCCCTGAGGCGGGCCAACGCGTGCTGCACCCAGGCCAGTTCGGACTCGGTACGGGCCGGGAAGCCGTACTCCCAGCGGGGGTCGTAGGCCAGCTCGTCGTGCCCCCAGTTGCGCTCGTTGAACGGCGGGTGGCACACGACTGCGTCGGCCCGCAGGCTCGCGTACGCGTCCTCGCGCAGGGTGTCGGCCGCGGCCGTGCGGACGACGGCGCGGGTGTGCAGGGCGAGGCGCAGTGCCGTCAGGGCCGCCAGCTCGGGTGCGCTGTCCTGGCCGTTGAGGTGCTGCTCCTCGGTGGCGGGTGTACCCGGTGCGGTGGCCACCGCACGCAGCAGGGCGCCGGTGCCGCAGGCCGGGTCGAGGACGGTGGTGGCCGGTCCTGCGAGGTCGGCCATCAGGGCGGCGAGGCCGGGCGGTGTGAGCGTGTACTGGCGGGGGTTCGCGTCGAGGTGCCTGCCGAGCAGGAACTCGTACGCCTTGCGCGCGTCCAGTTCGGCGGCGAGTTCGGCCGCGGCGCGCAACAGGGGGGCGGACGGCCGCAGTCGGTCGGCGGCCGGTGTGGCGACGGCCCGTTTGCGGATCGCGCCGAAGCGCGGGGTGAGGACCTGGTCGAGGGGCGTCGGCAGCAGCTCGGCGAGCCGGGCGTCGGAGCCGGCGCTCACCTCCAGCCAGACCGTGGGCCGGTCGTGGACGAGCAGCAGGACGCAGCCGACGTGGATCAGGGCCGTGACGGGGCCCTGCGGGTGTCCGGCGACCTGCTGCCAGACGCGCTCGCGCAGGGGGACCTCGGCCAGCTTGCCCTGGGCGCGCAGCCAGTCCTCGATCTCGGTGAGCGCGAAGGAGGGGCTGGTCTCGGTGCCGCCGACGGGCTTGGGGAAGTCGGCGTGGCGGCGGCGCCAGTTGCTGACGGCGGCGCGGCCGACTCCGGCGAGCCGGGCGATCCCGGCGGCGGTGACCTCTGTCCCGTTCTCCTGCACCCGCTCGGCTCCCCTCGTGCGCTGTGTGGTGTCCGTCCGGCGCGTGAAGCCCGTCCGGCGTGTGACGCCGATCATAGCCACGTGGGCAAGCCCTACCCATTCACGCCCGTGTACATGGCCGTCGTTGTGAACCGTGTTGACTCGGTTCACAAGCTCTGCTGTGATTGACCAATCGGATGAACGACCGCCGGGTGAAAGCGGTCGTCAACCTCTGGGGAGGGGACTGTCATGGGCGCCAAGGGAAAGATCGCGCTGGGTGTGGTCGTGAGCGTCGTCGTCATCGGCGCGGTGTCGGCGAACTCGGGTGACGGGGACGGCGGTTCCGGGAGCGACAAGGGCTCCTCGGCCTCCGTCGGGCGCGACACGGGCAGGAAGGCCGGGGGCGCCGCCGACGCGGACGCGGACACGAAGAGCGACACCAAGGCCGGCAAGGCGGCGGGGGCCGAGAAGAAGACGGCGTTCGAGGGGGACGGCGACTTCCAGGTCGGCACCGACGTGCGGTCCGGCACCTACCGGACCACCGGCAACGCCGACGCCCTCTGCTACTGGGAGCGCGCCAAGGACGCCTCGGGCGAGATGGACTCGATCATCGCCAACGACAACGTCAGCGGCACCAGCTACGTGACCGTCCTGAAGAGCGACAAGCTCTTCAAGTCGAGCGGCTGCAATGACTGGGAGGGCGTGGACGCGAAGGCGTCCGGCACCCCGGCCACGCTGATCAAGGGCGACGGCGGGATGCACAGAGTGGGCGCCGACATCGCCCCCGGCACCTACCGGTCCACGGGCAACACGGACGACCTCTGCTACTGGGAGCGGACCAAGGACGCCTCCCACTCGATGGAGTCGATCATCGCGAACGACAACGTGTCCGGCTCGGCCGTCGTGACCGTCGCCGCCGGGGACGCGTACTTCAAGACCTCGGGCTGCAAGGACTGGAAGAAGACGGGCTGACACCCCTCGCCCGCCCCGTCCCCCATCACCGGCCCCTCCCCCACCACCGCTCCATCCCGACTTCGAAGGAAACCGTCATGCGTCGCACCGCACTCGCCGCTCTCTGCCTCGCCGCCGCGGCCACCGCCTCGCTCACCGGCTGCCTGCCCGGCGAGGACAAGGCCGACAGCAAGCCGAAGGGCCCGTTCGCCGGGCTGACCGGCGGCCAGATCGCCGACCGGGCCGTGAAGGCCACCTCGAACGCCTCGTCGCTGCGCATGAAGGGCGACATCCGGGACGACGACGGCAGCCGCACGGACCTGGACATGGCCCTCGACAAGAAGGGCCGGTGCGCCGGCACGATGAGCGCCGACGGCCAGGGCGAGGCCCAGCTCGTGATGACCGGCGACACCCTCTACATGAAGTACGACGAGAAGTTCCTCCGCGCCCAGGACGAGGACGCGCCGAAGGAGGAGACCGACCAGGTGGTGGCCATGCTGGCGGGCAAGTGGACCAAGATGTCCGCGAAGGGCTCGGACGCCAAGGACATCGCCGGGTTCTGCGACCTCGACACCGTCCTCGCGGACTTCGAGGACGTCAGCTCCGATGCCACCCGCGGCAGGACAACCACGGTCGACGGCACCCCGGCGATCATCCTGCGCGAGAAGGACGGCAAGGACACGTACACGCTGTCCGTCGCCACCGAGGGCAAGCCCTATCTGCTGAAGGTCGTCAGCAGGTCCGCCAAGGACCCGGGCACGGTCACCTTCAGCGACTTCGACGCACCGGTCCCGGCCGAGACCCCCAAGGGCAAGATCCTCGACCTGGACGAGCTGGGCGGCTGACGGGCGACGCGAGATCCCGGCGACGCGAGATCCCGGCGAGGCGCGCTCACAAGGGGGGCGCCTCGCCGGCGGGGGCTCCTCGCCGGGGTGCGCCTCAAAGCGCGTGCCGCACCCACACGTTGGGCTCGACGTACACCGCGTACCCGCGCGACGGCTCGCAGTGCACCGGCACCAGCGCGCCGGGCACCTCGACCTGGCCCTCCTTGTCGAACGGCAGCCCCGTCCACTCCCGCCACTCGTCCAGCGACGCGGCGACGGTCATCGACGCCGGTGCCACCGTCTCGATGCGCCCGCCCGCCCGGACGTGCACCCGCAGCCACGGGTCGTGCGGCAGCCCGTCCTCACGCGTCCGGAACGCGTACTCCTCCATCACCGCCCACGGCTCCACATGCTTCGCGCTCGGCCGCACCGGCGCGACGACCTCGCCGAATCCCTTGGCCCGGGCGTTGTCGCGCATCGCGGAGAGCATCCGCGCCGACAGGCCGGTGCCCTGGGCATGCGGGGCGACGACGATCGAGATGGCGCTCACGGTGTCGGGTGCGACGCCCCGGCGCAGATCCCCGAACGCCCCCGCCAGCACCTCGTCCCAGCCCCGGGACGGCAACGCGCCCGGCCCTTCGGCCCCGTCCGGCCCTTCGTCGCCGAGGGCGAACGGCACGCTGTAGGCGTGCGCGACCACCTCGCCGCTCCCGTCCTCGGCGAACAGCACGTACTCCGGCAGTTCCACGGCGATCCGGCCGTAGTGCGCGTTGCCGACGAGGTCGTTGCGGATGAACTC
Source organism: Streptomyces ortus (assembly GCF_026341275.1). Taxonomy (NCBI): domain Bacteria; kingdom Bacillati; phylum Actinomycetota; class Actinomycetes; order Kitasatosporales; family Streptomycetaceae; genus Streptomyces; species Streptomyces ortus. The sequence continues at coordinate 2,443,165 of NZ_JAIFZO010000002.1, read as the reverse complement.
GGGCCAGGTGTCGGCCATCCCCGTCACCGCGTCGTACATCTCCGGACGCTCGGCGAGGCTCGCGATTGTCAGCACCATGCCGGACACGGTAGGCACCGAACCGGCGTTGCCGAAACGGGTTTTCCGGCACGGAGCCGCCTGGCACGAGCCCCGCCCGGAGACCTGCCGGAACGCCTCCGTCAGTCGGTGTGGAACCGGCTCCGTCAGTCGGCGTGGAACCGGCTCGGCGCCTGCGTCGACGTACCGCCCGTGGGGAGCTTCTGCCCCGGGCAGGCGGACAGCACCTTCTTCATCGCGGCCTTCTCCGCCTCGGTGACCCACAGCTCGTACTTCTTCTTCACGGCCACCTGCCCGGCCACGTACGTGCAGCGGTACGCCTTGTGCGGCGGGAGCCAGGTCGCGGTGTCGCCGTCCCCCTTGCTGCGGTTGCGCCCGGCGTCGACGGCGAGGAGGTTCAACGGATCGTTGGCCAGAGCTATCCGCTTACTGGGGTCCCATTTCCCGGCGCCCTTCTGCCAGGCGTCCGACAGGGCGACGAGATGGTCTATGTCGACCTCGCTGCGCCCGCCGCGCACGAAGGTGACGTCCTTGTCGGTGTACGGGTCGGGATCGAGCGTCCCCGACTTCACGCTGCAGTCGCCGTCGCTGAACTTCACCTCCTTCAGGTCCCGTTTGAGGATGTCGTCGCGGGTGTCGCAGCCGTTCGAGTCGGTGTCGGCCCAGGCGGTGCCGAACTTGTCCCGGTCGTACCCCGTCTTGGGTGCCCTGCCCTTGACGGTCAGTGAGTCGACCGCGGTGAGGGCGGCTCCGCCCGCGCCGGCCGGCTGCTGGGGGCCGGCGGCACCGGTCGTCTCCGCGGTGCAGCCGGTCGCGGCGACCAGCAGGGCCGCGGCGCCTGCGGTCCTGGTCCAGAACGTCACGGGCGCTCCTTCTTCCTACGTGCCCTGCCCGCCCCGAGGGAGCGGTCTTCCGTCATCTCACCGTACTGGTCCGGGGATTGGGAGAGAACGGCGCGAAAGGTACTTATGGTGTCCTTGATGGGCAAGTGGCGCGCACCGGCGCACCAAGGGTGGTGAGACACCCTCGGCCCCCGACGAGGCACCCCCGACTCCCGGGCTCCCGGGCTCCCGGGCTCCCGGGCTCCCGGGGACCGGCTGTCCAGGATCGCGCCCCTCACACCTCCCCGACCGGAACCGCACGCCCCCCCTACGAGCCTTACGAGCCCAGGATCGAAGCGAGGAACTCCCCCGTCCAGCCCAGCAGTTCCCGGCCGACCAGTGGCTTGCCGCCGACCTTCGCCGTCTTCGGGCGCGGGACCAGGAGCTGGTGGGCGGACGGCTTGATGACGGTGCCCGGGTACAGGCGCTGGAGCCGTAGTTCCTGCGACTCCCGCAACTCCGCCGGTGCGAAGCGGATGTTGTTGCCCTGCAGGACGACCTCGCCGACCCCGCACGCGCGCGCGAGCATCCGCAGTCCGGCCACCAGAAGCAGGTTCTCCACCGGCTCGGGCAGCTTCCCGTAACGGTCGACGAGTTCCTCGCGTACGGCCTTGATGTCGTCCTCGGAGTTGACCGAGGCGATCGCGCGGTAGGCCTGCAGGCGCAGCCGCTCGCCCGGCGCGTAGTCGTGCGGGACGTGTGCGTCGACCGGGAGCTCGATCTTGACCTCCAGGGGCGCCTCCTCCACCACGCCGCCGTCCATGGAGGCGCGGTAGTCCGCGACCGCCTCGCCCACCATGCGTACGTACAGGTCGAAGCCGACTCCGGCGATGTGGCCCGACTGCTCGCCGCCCAGCAGGTTTCCGGCGCCGCGGATCTCCAGGTCCTTCATGGCCACGTACATGCCCGCGCCCATCTCCGTGTGCTGGGCGATGGTCGCGAGGCGTTCGTGGGCCGTCTCCGTGAGCGGCTTCTCCGGCGGGTAGAGGAAGTAGGCGTAACCGCGCTCGCGGCCACGGCCCACCCGGCCGCGCAGCTGGTGCAGTTGCGAGAGGCCGAAGTTGTCGCCGCGCTCGACGATGAGCGTGTTCGCGTTCGAGATGTCGATGCCCGACTCGACGATGGTCGTGGAGACGAGGACGTCGAACTTCTTCTCCCAGAAGTCGACGACGACCTGCTCCAGGGCCTGTTCGGTCATCTGGCCGTGGGCCGTCGCGATCCGCGCCTCCGGCACGATCTCGCGCAGCCGGGCCGCGGCCCGGTCGATCGACTCGACGCGGTTGTGGATGTAGAAGACCTGGCCCTCCCGCAGCAGCTCCCTGCGGACCGCCGCGCCGATCTGCTTCTCCTCGTAGGGGCCGACGAAGGTCAGGACCGGGTGCCGCTCCTCCGGCGGGGTGGTGATCGTGGACATCTCGCGGATGCCCGTCACCGCCATCTCCAGGGTGCGCGGGATCGGGGTCGCGGACATGGTCAGGACGTCCACGTTCGCGCGCAGCTTCTTCAGCTGCTCCTTGTGCTCGACGCCGAAGCGCTGTTCCTCGTCGACGATGACGAGGCCCAGGTCCTTGAACTTCGTCTCCGCGGAGAACAGGCGGTGGGTGCCGATGACGACGTCCACCGAGCCCTCCCGCAGCCCCTCCAGGGTCGCCTTCGACTCCGTGTCGGACTGGAAGCGCGACAGGGCCCGTACGTTGACGGGGAACTGCGAGTAGCGCTCGCCGAACGTCCCGAAGTGCTGCTGCACCAGCAGGGTCGTGGGCACCAGGACGGCGACCTGCTTGCCGTCCTGGACCGCCTTGAAGGCCGCGCGGACCGCGATCTCCGTCTTGCCGTAACCGACGTCGCCGCAGATCAGCCGGTCCATCGGGACCGTCTTCTCCATGTCGTCCTTGACCTCGGCGATGGTGGTCAGCTGGTCGGGCGTCTCGGTGTAGGGGAACGCGTCCTCCAGCTCGCGCTGCCACGGCGTGTCGGCGCCGAAGGCGTGCCCGGGGGCGGCCATCCGGGCCGAGTACAGCCTGATCAGGTCCGCCGCGATCTCCTTGACGGCCTTCTTGGCGCGCGCCTTGGTCTTCGTCCAGTCGGCGCCGCCGAGGCGGTGCATGGTCGGGGCCTCGCCGCCGACGTACTTGGTGATCTGTTCCAGCTGGTCCGTGGGGATGTACAGCCGGTCGCCCGGCTGGCCGCGCTTGGCCGGCGCGTACTCGACGACCAGGTACTCGCGGGTCGCGCCCTGCACGGTCCGCTGGACCATCTCGATGTAGCGGCCGACGCCGTGCTGCTCGTGGACGATGTAGTCGCCCGTCTCCAGCGTCAGCGGGTCGATGCTCTTCCTGCGGCGGGCCGGCATCCGGGCGCCGTCCTTGCCGGCCGCCTTCTGCCCGGTGAGGTCGGTCTCGGTGAGCACGGCGAGTCTGAGCGCCGGGTCGACGAACCCGTAGTCGATCGAGCCGCACGACACCTGCACGACCGAGGGGGCCAGCGCGCCGAGGTCCGACTCCAGGCGGGCCGCGATGCCCTCGCCGCCGAGCACCTCGACCGTACGGGCCGCCGGGCCGTGCGCCTCGGTGACGAACACCGTGCGCCAGCCGTCCGCGAGCCAGCCCTTGGTGTCCGCGAGGGCCTTCGCGGTGTCGCCGCGGTAGGTCTCGGGCGCGTGCATTCCGAGCTTCAGCGTGTCCGCGTCACCGGCGGCGGGGTCCGCGAAGGTCTCCGTCAGTGCTTCGTCCGCCGCGAACTGCGAGACCGACCACCACATCATGTCCAGCTCGCGCGCCCGCTCCCGGACGTCCGCGATGGACCACAGGGACGCCGCGTCCACGTCGATGGGGGCCTCGCCGCCGCCCGCGGTCGCCGCCCAGGACGCCTGCAGGAACTCCTGCGAGGTCGCCACCAGGTCCGCCGCACGCGTGCGCACCCGCTCGGGGTCGCAGACGAGGGCCATGGAGCCCTTGGGCAGGACGTCGATCAGCAGCTCCATGTCGTCGACGAGGACCGGAGCGAGGGATTCCATGCCCTCGACCGCGATGCCCTCGGCGATCTTGCCGAGCAGCTCGCCCAGCTCGGGGTGGGCCTCCGCCAGCGCCGCCGCCTTGGCGCGTACGTCGTCGGTGAGCAGCAGCTCGCGGCAGGGCGGCGCCCACAGGCCGTGCTCGGCGACTTCGAGGGACCGCTGGTCGGCGACCTTGAAGTAGCGGATCTCCTCGACGTCGTCGCCCCAGAACTCCACGCGCAGCGGATGCTCCTCGGTGGGCGGGAAGACGTCCAGGATCCCGCCGCGTACGGCGAACTCGCCGCGCTTCTCCACCAGCTCCACCCGGGCGTACGCCGCTGCCGCCAGGCCCTTCACGATGTCGCCGAGGTCGGCGCTCTGGCCGGTCCGCAGGGCGACGGGCTCCAGGTCGCCCAGGCCCTTGACCTGGGGCTGGAGGACCGAGCGCACGGGGGCGACCACCACGGAGACGGGGCCGGTCTCCGGGTCGTCGGGGCGGGGGTGGGCGAGCCTGCGCAGGACGGCGATCCTGCGGCCGACCGTGTCGCTGCGGGGGGAGAGCCGCTCGTGCGGCAGCGTCTCCCAGGACGGGTACTCGACGACGGTGTCGGCGGGCAGCAGGGAGCGCAGCGCCGCCGCCAGGTCCTCGGCCTCGCGGCCGGTGGCGGTGACCGCGAGGACCGTGCGGCCGGCCTCCCTGGCCAGGGCCGCCACCGCGAAGGGCCTGGCGGCGGGGGGGCCGACCAGGTCCACGTGCATGCGGTTGCCGTCGCCGGCGGCCTTCACCGCTTCGGTGAGGGCGGCGTCCTTGACGACGGCGTCGAGCAGACCGTGCAGGCTCATGAAGGGTTTCCGTCCGAGGAGCTGCCCAGGGGGGGAGGAAGGGTGGAGGAGGGGGATGGAGGCGGAGCAGCGCAGGGTCGCCGACGTCTTGCAGGCCGGGGGTGTCCAGGGTACGACGCCTTGGTCCTTGCCGCCCGCGCCTGTGGACAGCGGACCCTTCCACGCCCCCGCCGCCCCTGCCCTCCCCCACTCTCGGCTTCGCTCGACCGGGGGGACCCCCATCGTCCACGCATGGGGGCTACGCCCCCTCGCCCCCTTTGCGCAGTTCCCCGCGCCCCTAGGTACCTAGGGGCGCGGGGAACTGCGCAGTCCTTTGGGCCCGCAGCGGCTAATCCGTCGCGATCGCGTTGAGGACGTTCATCCGCCCCGCCCGGAACGCCGGCACCAGTGCCGCGAACAGTCCCACGAACGCCGAGCCGATGAAGACTCCGATGATCGTCGGCCAGGGGATGTCGAGGACCTTCAGGCCCTCCAGGGCGAGGAGCTGCTGGGCGGTGGCGCCCCAGCCCATGCCCAGACCGAGGCCGAGCAGCGCTCCGAAGAGGGCGATGACGACCGACTCCAGGCGGATCATGCGGCGCAGCTGGCGGCGGGAGAGACCGATGGCGCGCATCAGGCCGATCTCGCGGGTCCGCTCGACCACCGAGAGGGCCAGCGTGTTCACGACGCCCAGGACGGCCACGACGATCGCGAGGGCCAGCAGGCCGTAGACCATGTTCAGGAGCTGGCCGATCTGGTCCTTGAGCTGCTGCTTGTAGTCGGTCTGGTCGCGGACCTGGTATTGCGGGTACGCGTCCAGGGACTTCTTCAGCGACGCGTACGCCGTCTTCTCCTGGCCGTCCTCGGCGGTGGCGAACATCATGTCGTTCGGCGGCATCCTGTCGGCCGGGACGTACTGCTTCAGCGTGGTGATGTTCAGGTAGCGCGAGCCCTTGTCGAGGGCCGTGTCGTCGTCCGTGATCGCGGCGACCTTCAGCTTCGCGCTCTGTCCGCCCTTGAAGGCGACGGTCATCGTGTCGCCGACCCGCACGCCGTGCTTCTTGGCGTAGAGGGAGCCGACCGACATCGCGTTCTTCCCGTACGCCGCCGCCAGGTCGCCGGAGACCGTCTCGCGGCGCAGGTCACTGGCGTACGTCGGGTCCGCGGCCGTGACGTCGGTGTCCTCGGTCTTCCCGTCGGGCGCGGTCAGCTTCGCCTCGACGATCTTGTAGCTGGTGACGTGCTCCAGGCCGGGGGTGTCCTCGATGGCCTTCTGGGCCTGCGGGACGATCCGCTGGTTGCCCTGGATGATGAAGTCCGTGCCGACCGACTTGTCGAGTTCCTCCGTCGCGGAGGCGACCATCGAGGAGCCGACCACGGAGAGGCAGGCGACCAGCGCGAGGCCGATCATCAGGGCTGCTCCGGTGGCGCCGGTGCGGCGCGGGTTGCGCAGCGCGTTCCGTTCCGCCAGGCGGCCGACCGGGCCGAAGCCGCGCAGCAGGACGGCGCTGAGGGTCCGGACCACACCGCCCGCGAGCAGCGGGCCGATGATGACGAACCCGATCAGTGAGAGCACCACACCGATGCCCAGCATCGACGCGCCGTCGCTCGCCTTGTCCGCGCCGGCCGCCGTGAAGAGGGCGGCGACGCCGCTGCCCGTGAGGAGCAGGCCGATCAGCCCGCGGATCCAGCCGGCCTTGCCGTCGGCCGGTGTACCGGCGTCGCGCAGCGCGGCCATCGGGGAGACCTTGCCGGCCCGGCGGGCGGGCAGGTAGGCGGCGAGGACGGTGACGACGACACCGAGGACCAGGCCGATGACCGGGGTGGCGGCCTTGACCGTCAGGTCGGCGGTGGAGAGGTTCATTCCGGCCATCGACATGAGCTTCATGAGGCCGACGGCGATGCCGACACCGGCCGCGACGCCCAGGATCGAGCCCACGACGCCGAGGAACAGCGCCTCGATGAGCACGGACCGGTTGACCTGCTTGCGGGAGGAGCCGATGGCCCGCATCAGGCCGATCTCCCGGGTGCGCTGGGCGACCAGCATCGAGAAGGTGTTGATGATGAGGAAGATGCCGACGAGGAAGGCGATTCCGGCGAAGCCGAGCATGGCGTACTTGATGACGTTCATGAACTCGCCGATGCCTTCGCGGCTCTCGTCCGAGAACTCCTTCTGCGTCTGGATCTTGTACGTCCCGCCGGCGGCGGTGAGCTGCGCGGTCACGTTCTGCTTGAGCTGGGTGTCGGTCACCCCGGTGGCGGCCGTGACGTTGATCTGGGTGAAGCGGCCGGTGGAGCCGAGCAGTTCGCGCTGTGCGGTGGCGGTGTCGTAGTAGACCACGGCGGCACCGGGATTGGTGATCTTGAAGGTGGCGATACCGACGATCTTCGCCTTGAAGTCACCGGTGACGGCTATGGTGCGCAGCTCGTCGCCCATCTTGAGGTGGTGCTTGTCCGCGGTGTCGGCGTCGACCATCACCTCGGTGGGGCCGCGCGGGGCGTGCCCGGAGGTGATCTCCATCGACCGCAGGTCGTTCTTCGTCCAGTTGCCCGCGATGGTCGGGGCGCCGGTGCTGGACCCCATGTTCTTGTTGTCGCTGTCGACGACGGTCACGTTCATCGAACTGACCGCGCCCTCGGCGGACTTGACGCCTTGCGCCTTGCTCGTCCGCTCGACGGCCGAGGCGGGCAGCGATTCCGGCTTGCCGTTCTGCGGGCTGTCGTCGGCCTTGGCCGCCTTGGGCGAGACCGTGACGTCGGACGAGGTCGTCGCGAAGAGCTTGTCGAAGGTCGTGTTCATGGTGTCGGTGAAGACGAGCGTGCCGCACACGAACGCCACCGAGAGGAGGACGGCGACGGCCGAGAGGGCCATGCGTCCCTTGTGCGCGAAGAAGTTGCGCATCGAGGTCTTGAAGACGGTCATGACGTGCGCCCCCGGGCGTCGAAGTCCTTCATGCGGTCGAGCACGGCGTCGGCGGTCGGCCGGAGCATCTCGTCGACGATCCGGCCGTCGGCCAGGTACAGCACGCGGTCCGCGTACGAGGCGGCGACCGGGTCGTGCGTGACCATCACGATGGTCTGGCCGAGCTCGTCCACCGAGCGGCGCAGGAAGCCCAGTACCTCGGCGCCGGCGCGGGAGTCGAGGTTTCCGGTCGGCTCGTCACCGAAGATGATCTCGGGCCGCGCGGCCAGGGCGCGGGCCACGGCGACGCGCTGCTGCTGGCCGCCGGAGAGCTGGTTCGGCCGGTGCTTCAGCCGGGAGGCGAGCCCGACCGTCTCGACGACCTGGGCCAGCCACGCCTTGTCCGGCTTGCGGCCCGCGATGTCCATCGGGAGGGTGATGTTCTCCAGGGCGCTCAGCGTCGGCAGCAGGTTGAACGCCTGGAAGATGAAGCCGATCCGGTCCCGGCGCAGCTGCGTGAGCTTCTTGTCCTTGAGCCCGGTGATCTCGGTCTCGTCCAGGTAGATCTTTCCGGCGGAGACGGTGTCGAGGCCGGCGAGGCAGTGCATCAGGGTGGACTTGCCGGACCCCGAGGGGCCCATGATCGCGGTGAAGCGGCCCCGCGCGATGTCCACGTCGACGTGGTCCAGGGCGACGACCCGGGTCTCACCGGACCCGTACGCCTTGACGACCTGCCGGGCCCGCGCGGCAACGGCCGTACGCTCTCCAGTGCCCCCGTGCCTGGGAATGGTTACAGCCGATGTCACGGTATGTCTCCTAAGTCGGTCACTGACTGGTCAGTGACGATCCACGTAGATCTGCTGGTGTTCGTATCGAGCGGTCGAGCCGCCCCGGTCACAGCCATAAGTCTCGTGTCGGAGGGCGGTCCCCCGCGCTGGTGCCCAGCGCAGTCTTCTGCTGGGGAAAACCCCACCCCCGAAGGTGCGGAACACCGCCCCGCGCGGCCCCCTGCCCCCCCCGCCCTGGCCGTCCCCGGCGGCATAAAGCCAGGTTAAGTTCGGCCCCCGGACCGTCTCGTCCTCCGCCAGGACGACCCCTCCCCGAGCCGCAGTACGGAGGTACCCCTAGGGGCTGTCCGCCCTCCCGCGACGTGCGGCTCAAGTGGGAGAGTGGCCGCGGCAGATAGATGCAAGGGGAAGGAATCCTGTGGGCCAGGGGGACACCGAGATACCGGCCGTCACGGAGGACGGGCCCGCCGCGGCGCGGGCGGGGGCGAGGAACCGCCGGGCCGTCGTCGCCTCCCTCATGCTCTGCATGGGTCTGGCGGCGCTCGACTCCACGATCGTGTCGACCGCCGTCCCGCAGATCGTGGGCGACCTCGGCGGCTTCTCCGTCTTCTCGTGGCTGTTCTCCGGCTATCTGCTCGCGGTGACCGTCACCCTGCCCGTCTACGGCAAGCTCTCCGACACCTTCGGCCGCAAGCCGGTCCTGATCGCCGGCTGCGTCCTCTTCCTGCTCGGCTCCCTGCTCTGCGCGCTCGCCTGGAACATGGCCGCGCTGATCGCGTTCCGTGTCGTCCAGGGCCTCGGCGGCGGCGCCCTCCAGGGCACGGTCCAGACGCTCGCCGCCGACCTCTACCCGCTGAAGCAGCGCCCGAAGATACAGGCGAAGCTGTCCACGGTGTGGGCCACCTCCGCGATCACGGGCCCGGCGATCGGCGGACTGCTCGCCTCGTACGCCGACTGGCGCTGGATCTTCCTCATCAACCTGCCGCTCGGCGTGGTCGCCCTCTGGCTGCTGGTCCGCCACCTCCACGAGCCCGAACGGGCCGCGCCCGCGCGCCGCCCGCGCGTCGACTGGGCGGGCGCGCTCACCGTCTTCGCCTGTGGCGGCGTACTCCTGACGGCGCTGGTGCAGGGCGGGGTGGCGTGGCCGTGGCTGTCGGCTCCCTCAACGGCCCTGTTCGGTACGGGACTCGCGCTCATCGGTGTCCTCGTACTCGTCGAACGCCGTGCGGCCGAACCGATCATCCCCGGCTGGGTGTGGCGCCGCCGCACCATCGCCGCCGTGAACCTGGCGCTCGGCGCGCTCGGTCTGCTGATGGTCGCCCCGACCGTCTTCCTGCCCACGTACGCGCAGTCCGTCCTGGGCCTCACCCCCGTCGCCGCCGGATTCGTGCTCTCCGTCTGGACGTTGAGCTGGCCGGTGTCGGCGGCCCTCAGCCAGCACGTCTACCGGCGCATCGGCTTCCGCAGCACGGCCATGCTCGGCATCGGCACGGCCACGCTGATCCTGTTCGCGTTCCCTTTCCTGCCGTATCCCGGCGCGGCCTGGCAGCCCGCCGTCCTGATGCTCCTGCTCGGCGGGGCGCTCGGCCTCTTCCAACTGCCCCTGCTCATCGGCGTCCAGTCGACGGTCGACTGGGCGGAGCGCGGGACGACGACCGCCTCGGTCCTCTTCTGCCGGCAGACCGGGCAGACGGTCGGCGCCGCGCTCTTCGGCGCGGTCGCCAACGGCGTACTGGCCTCCCGGCTGGGCGGGGCGGGCGACCTGGACTCGGTGACCGCGTCCCTGGAGTCGGGCGCGCCGGCCGAGCACGTACGCCGGGCGGTCGCGGAGGCGGTCCACGCCGTCTACTTCGGCGCGGCCTGCGCGGCGGCGCTCGCCTTCCTGGTCCTGCTGTTCATGGCCCCGCGCCGCTTCCCGGTGCTCACGAACCCCGGGGACTGAGGCCCGCGGCAGCCGTTGGCCGCGAGTGGACAGCCCTGCGACGGACGTAAAGAGGTTAACGCGGGTAACACCGCAGGTCAGCGAAGCAAGCGCGTACCGACCAATCAGTTTGTCAAAACCCTCGCGTCGCTCAGCTACTTGCGAGTAGCGTGCGTGCTCGCTCACCCCCCGCTCCCTGCGGTCCACTTGGGACCCGAGCCACGCAAGGAGAACCGGGATGTCCTACGACACGTCCCCGTCCTACTCCACCTATCCCTGGGCGCCGCGGCAGCCCGAACAGCCGGAGCCCGGACCCACCGGGCCGCACCGCCACCGCCATCGCCACACCGCGTCGGAACAGCACAGCGACATCCGTGTCCTGCGCTCCGCCTACCGGTGGCAGCGGCGGGTGGCCACCCTGGCGGCGCTCGGCTACTTCACGCTGTTCCTCGTCCTGTCCGCGTCCGCGCCCGCGCTGATGACGGAGGAGGTGACCGACGGCCTCACCGTCGGCCTGCTCCTCGGCCTGATCCAGGTCCCCGTCACCGGCGCGGCGATCGGACTGTACGAGTACACCGCCCGCAGGACCGTCGATCCGATCGCCGAGCGGCTCAGAAGGCAGGCCGACCCGGACACCAGGCGCACGGAGGCACACCGGTGACCGGCTTCAGCAGTTCCGCCCAGGCGATGTCCCTGGTGGCGTTCACCGTCGTGGCCACCATCACCCTGCTGCTCTGTGTGATGACCGGCCCCGACCGGGACGACCTCGACGAGTTCTACACCGGCTACGGCAGCCTCTCCCCGATGCGCAACGGCCTCGCCATCGCCGGTGACTACATCTCCGCCGCCACCGTCCTCGGCACCGGCGGCGTGATCGCGCTCTTCGGTTACGACGGGGTCGTACTCGCCCTGAGCACCGCCCTGTCCCTCATGCTCCTGATGTTCCTGCTGGCCGAACCCCTGCGCAACGCGGGCCGGTTCACCATGGGCGACGCGCTGGCCCGGCGCATGCCGGGTCGCGCGGTACGGATCACGGCGTGCGCGGCGACCCTGATCGCGCTGCTCCCGCTGATGCTCGTCCAACTAGCCGGCACCGGTGACCTGCTCGCCTTCATCCTCGGCTTCTCCAGCGAGGGCTTGAAGACGGGCTGCATCATCGGCCTCGGCATCCTGATGATCAGCTACGCGGCGATCGGCGGTATGAAGGGCACCGCGCTGATCCAGATCCTGAAGATCGTGATGCTGCTCGGCTCCGGCGCCGTCGTCGCCGTACTCATCCTCAACCGGTTCGACTGGAGCGTGGGCAGCCTGTTCGGCCAGGCCGCGCGGAACAGTGGCGCGGGGTCGGCGTTCCTCGGCTCCGGCCTGCAGTTCTCGGCCGGGCCCAGCCCGCGCCTGGACATGATCAGTGCCCAGCTCACGGTGGTGCTGGGCGGGGCCTGTCTGCCGCACATCACCATGCGCATGTACACGGCGGGCAGTGCCCGTCAGGTGCGCCGGTCGATGTCCTGGGCGGTGCCGGCCGTGGCGCTGTTCGTCCTCGTCATCACGGTCGTCGGATTCGGCGCGACCGCGCTGATCGGGCGGGAGGCCATCGCGGGCGCCGACCCGCAGGGCAACACGGCGTATCTGCTGGGCTCGCGGGCCGCGTTCGGGGCGGACGTCTCCACCGCGGAGACGTTCCTCTTCACCACCGTCACCGCCGCGCTCTTCCTGACGCTGCTCGCCTCCGTCGCCGGCATGATCCTCGCCTGCGCCAACTCCCTCGCCCACGACGTCTTCGCCCACCGCAGGGAGCAGCTCACGGCGCGCCGCGAGATGACGCTGGCGCGGGTGTCCGCGGTGGCGGTCGGGCTTCCGGCGATCGTGCTGGCCACGCTCGTCCAGCACCACAGCCTGCAGCCGCTGGTCACGCTGTCGTTCTGCCTGGGCGCCTCGGCCATCGCGCCCGCGCTGGTCTACAGCCTCTTCTGGCGCCGCTACACCCAGGGCGGGCTGCTGTGCACGCTCATCGGCGGTTCGCTGGGCACGCTGATCCTGATGACCGGCACGAACCTCGTGTCCGGGTCGCCGATCTCGGCGTTCCCGGACCACGACTTCACGTGGTTCCCGTTCACCACGACGGGCATCGTCTCGATCCCGCTGGGCTTCGCGCTGGGCTGGCTGGGGACGGTCGCCTCGGGCCGACGGAAGGTGGAGGAGTGCCGGCGGCAGTACGAGGCGGTGGAGGGGTGGATTCTGGCGGGGGCGGTCCGTAAGGAGTAGGGGGATGCGGGGTGCGGGGCGCGTGCTGCGAACCTTCCGCGCCGTTCCCCGCGCCCCTTCGAGGGGGGTGCGGGCCGATCAACGCATCGTGCGCAGTTCCCCGCGCCCCTGGAGGGGTGAGCGCGTGTTGACAGGTGCGGGTCGGGCAGCGCTTCGTGCGCCGTTCCCCGCGCCCCTTGGAAACTGCCCGCGTGTTGACAGGTGCGGCGCGGTCGGTGCTGAGCGCGCAGTTCCCCGCGCCCGCCCACCCACCCAGGGGTGCAGGGGCTACTCCGCCGCCGCTCGGCCCGTCAGGGTTGCGAGGCTCGTGCGGACGTGGGCCATGTGCGTCTGCACCTCGTCCCACCGCTCGCCGTGTTCGCGCAGAACCCGTTCCGTCTCCCGCACCACGCGTTCCTCCCGGACCCGCGCCTCCGCGAGGAGTTCCGCCGCGCGGGCATCCGCGTCCTCCTGGAGATGCCGCGCCGACTCCCGCGCCTCGGCCAGCTCCCGCCCCGCCGCGGCCACGCTCTCCTCGGCGCGCGCGACGAGTTCCTCGTGGCGCGCGCCGAACGCCGCCTCCCGCTCGGCGACCTCGCACCCGACCCGCTCCCAGCGTTCGGCGTGCTCCTTCTCCTGCTCCGCGACGAGGTGCTCGGCGCGCCGCCGTGTCTCGCGCAGCGCGGCCAGCGCCTCACCCCGGCCCTCCTTCACCTCGCGCCGCGCGGCGATCCGCATCTCGTCGGCCTCGGCCTGCGCGGCCAGCAACCGGTGCCGGGCCCGCTCGTCGGCCCCGGCGCGCACCTCGTCCGCCTCCGCCCGCGCGGCCTCCCGTACCCGTTCGGCCGCCGCCCGCGCCTCGTCCACGGTCCGGCGCGCCTCCCGCACCGCGTCCGCGCGCAGCTCCGCGGCCTCCTCCTCGCCCAGCTCGAAGAGCCGCCGGGCCCGGTCGCCGAGCGTCTCGTACGTCTGGGGAACGAGCCCCGTCACGACCTCGCGCAGCCGCAGCGCCTCGGACTCCATCTCCCTGGCCAGCACGGTCAGCCGCGCGGCCCGCTCCCAGGCGGCGTCGCGCCCCTCCGAGAGCGCCGCGGCGTACGCGTCGACCTGCGCGGGACGGTAACCACGCCCCCGTACGGTCTCGAAACCCGGAGACGACACCGATGAGCTGCTCATGCCGCTCATCCTGGTGGATCAGACGGAAGTGTTCATAACGCGACACTCCGCACATTCCGCCGCCCGGATCCGGTCGGAAGGACGCGGATCCGGGCGGCCGGTGACAGCGGGGCGGACCGCTCCCTCAGAGCAGGCCGTCCCACATCTGCTCGAGCAGCACCGACCACCAGCTCTCCGGCGACCCGAGGGCCGCCGGATCGATCGCGGCCAACTGTGCCTGGAAATCGACGGTCCAACGCCCCGCCTGCTCCTGGTTGAGCCCGAAGCGCAGCCGCCACATCCGGCCCAGCAGCGCGAGACTGCGCGCGAACTCGGGCAGCCCCGTGTTCACGAACTGCGGCGGCACGGGAGCACCGCCCGGACCCGCCTCCACCGGCACGGCCACGATGTTCGCGGTCCCGTACTGGACGCAGATCGCCTTGCCGAAGTCACTGCCCATGACGAGGTACGAGCCCGCGTCCGCGCCCGGCTGGATGCCCCGCTCCTGCGCCAGTTCGGCGAGCGTGGGCACCGGACGGCCCGGCTGGGCCTGCGCCCAGAAGAACGGGTTCATGTCGACGGGCAGCCCGGCCACCACCAGGGTGTGCGCCACGATCGGCGGTACGCCCTGCCGCGAGACCGCCGCCTGGTCGAACCGGAACAGACCGGGCCCGAAGGCCGCCGCCAGCTCCTGCCCGATGGCCTCCGGCGGGATCGGCGGCGCGGACTGCACCGGCGGCAACGGCGCCCGTACCGGACCCGGCCGCGCCGGACCGTCCGCGACCTGGTGCAACTCGCCCTGATGCGCGAGCAGTTGGGCCATGCCCTGCTGACGGCTCGCATGGTCGGTGCCGTACGAGGCGATGCTCGTGATCCGCGCCTGCGGCCAGCTCTCGCGGATCATCCGGGCGCAGTACGCGCCCGGCAGCTCGCAGGACTCCAGCTCCGTGTGCAGTTCGAGCACCTGCTGCGGCGGCACGTTCATCGCCCGCAGCTCGTGCAGGATCTGCCATTCCGGGTGCGGGGTGCCGGGCGCGGACCGCCGGATCAGCTGCTGTTCGCTGCCGTCCTGGGCGCGGTAGCGCAGCACCGCCTGGTAGCCGGGGCCGACCGTGGGCTGCCCGTGCTGCGGATAGCCGTAGGCCGGGGGCTGCTGCCCGGGACCGGGCTGACCTGGCTGACCGGGCATCGGCTGGCCCGGGAACGGCGGCCGGCCACCCAGGTGCGGGGCGGGCGGCGGCATACCGGGCGCGGGGGGCGGCGGCGGAGCCGTACCCGGTCCGCCGACCGGCGGACCGGCCAGCATGGTCGCGGCATGGTGCACACCACCGGGCGGCGTACCACCCGGAGCACCGGGACCGCCGCCCGGAGCACCCGGAGCGCCGGGAGCACCCGGAGCGCCCGGAGGCTGCGGAGCACCGGGGCCGCCCACCGCGGGCCCGGCGAGCACGGTCGCCGCATGGTGCACACCACCCGAGCCACCGGGGCCGCCCGGAGCACCAGGAGCTCCAGGAGCACCCGGCGAGCTGGGCGCACCGGGAGGCTGCGGAGCCCCAGGACCGCCAGGACCACCCGGACCGCCAGGGCCGCCCTGCGCGCCCGAAGCCTCCGGCCCGTCCGGGCCGAGCTGCGAGACGAACTGCGTCGGTACGTATCCCCCGGCCGGTACGCCCGGCGCACCGGGCCCGGACGCCGGAGCGGGACCGCCTACGGGAGGACCGCCCGCAGCCGGACCGCCCGGACGCGCACCCGGCGTACCGGGCGCCCCGGGAGGCGGCGGCGTACCGGGCGCGTTCGCGCCGCGCGCGCCCCGCGGCGGACCCTGCGCCTTGCTGGTCGCCGCGTCCGCGATGTCACCGGCGCCCGGCGGCAGCGGCCGGCCCGGCGCGCTCGGAGCGGGCGGCTGCTGCGGAGCGCCCTGCGGATAGCCGTACGAGGGCGCGCCCGGCGGGGGCGTACCGGGGCCGGCGTTCTGCGGATGGCCGTACGAGGAGGGGCCGGCCGGCGCCGCGCCGGGCTGGGCCGGATCGTCGACGGCGGGCGAGACACTCGTGCGCGGCAGCCGGCTGCCGCCGGAGATCAGCTTGGTCCTGGCCTCGGGTTCGGCCTCGGGCGGTGTGCCACCGGGCCCGACGTCGCGGATCTGCGGCGCGTACACCGTCGCCGGCAGCGGCACGGAACGGTCTTCCCCCGCCTCGGCGTTGGTGTCCGTACCGGCCCACGGAGTCGCGTCGGCGGGCACGGCGGCGGCGCCGGATGCCTCTCCGCCGGCGGCGGGCCACGCCGTGCCGCCGCTCGGAGCGGCGGGCGCCGGCGAACCGGCGGGCGGTCCCGCCAGAGTCTCGGGCAGCGGACCCGCGGAGCCGTCGCGGGCGGCGGGAACCGCGTCGGCCGGAGGAACGGCGTCGGCCGGAGAAGCCGCGTGGGCGGCGGGAACCGCGTCGCTGACCTCGGCGGCGGGCCGCGATCCCGCACCGTCCGACGGCCGGGCCGAGGCCCCGCCGGACGTGGCGTCCCGGCGGTCCGGGATGCCCATCCGGTCGGCCGCCTCCTGCAGCCACTCCGGCGGAGTCAGCAGGAACGACGTCTGGTTGAGGTCCACCCGGGCGGGCGGCGCGGGCGCCGGATCGGGCACCGCCGCCGACACGCCGTACTCCTCCTCGTAGCGGCGGATCACCTCGCCCACCGGCAGCGAGGGCCACAGGGTGGCCTCCCCGCTGTCGCGCGCGATGACGAGCCGCTGGGCGCCGCCGTCGGAGCGCGGGCCCTCGGCCCGGTCCTCCGCCCACACGACGAAGCCGAGTTCGAACTCCCGGACCCGCACCTCGCGGTGCTGGTAGCCGGGCACGTCTGCGTTGATCCACTCCTCGGCGCGCTCCTGCGCCTGCGCGAAGGTCACCATCGGACGCTCACTCCCCCACCGAAGACACGGCGGACACCGGCACCGCCCGCGCGAAACCGCCGTCCACCATCAGGTTCGCCACCGTCTCCAGCTCGGGCGGATTGCCCGCGAGCCGGGACAGGAACTGATCGAAGTCGTCACCACAGGGCAGCAGCAGCCGCTGTACGCGCTCCGCGGGCGGCCACTCGTCCTGGTCACGGGCGTCGTCGAACGCGCAGAACCACACGGAGCCGATCCGCTCGCCCTTCACCTTCACCGCGAGCAGCCCGCCCTGCACGAAACCGACGCCCAGGTAGTCCTTGGTGAGGTGGTCCCGCAGGCACTTGTTGACGTAGACGAGGTCGTTGACGGCGGCCTCGTCCCGCACGGTGAAGAACGGCTGGTCGACCAGCAGCCCCAACTCCGCGTCCAGCGCGGCCCCCACCGGCGCACACCCGCCGGCGGCCTTCAGAAAGGAACGGTAGGCCCCCGGCAGCCGGTACCCGAGGTCCTCCTCGACGCCCTGCACCTGCTGCTCGGTCACCGCGACCGCGGCCTTCGGCAGTCCGAAGTGCGCGGGACGGGTCTCCTGCAGCGGCCGGGTGCCGCGCTTGTCCTGGTCGACCGGGGCGGTGGCGAGACCGCCGTGGTGCCGCAGCAACGCCTTCACCTCGACCGGCACCAGCTCCAGCCGGCGCGTGCGCGGCACGTGGTGCCACGTCCAGCCGTGCGGAGTCGCCACCGCCGGGATCGTGTCCCACAGCTCGTGTCCGGAAGCCGCCAGGGCGGCGTTCGCCGACACGTAGTCGGTCAGCCGCAGCTCGTCGACCCCGAATCCCTCGGGCGGTTCGGCGATCTCCGCAGCCGCGCGCGCGTAGAACGAGAAATCGGGGTAACCGACCTCGTCGACGCGTACCCCTCTCGGGTGACGTGCCGCCCGCACCGGATCCGGGAAGTGCACGACCTGCCCGGCATAGGCCGCGTTCGGCGGCGCGGCTTGTTGCCCGAGCCGACCTGTCGTCATGGCGGTTGCCCCCTGCGGCGTAATGAAGGATCGCGGATGTCGACAGCCTATGCGGTGGAACGACACCGGTCACCGGGCCTCCTGTTCCGTACCGGCCAGGGCCCTCCGCTTCCGTGACCTGCCGTCATCGAGCCGTGACCGTACGACGAAGACCGCGCGTGTCGCACCGCCCCAGCTTCCGCACGGGCCACGGAGTTTGGCACTCTGTCGGAGCACCGGGGGATGCATTAAGGGGAGGTAACGGGACGATGAGCGCGACACAGACGGGTACACAGGCGGGTAGGTCCGGGGATCCGCGGGTCGGCTGGAGCAGCAGCGAGGCGCCCGCCGTGCCGGTCCTGCTGCACCGGCGCGACGGCATACTCCCGACCATCGCCGCCGCCCTCTCCGTACGCGGCGCGACCCTCACCGGCACTGCGGGCCGCGGCGACCAGCCGCCACCCCTGCACCCTCTCGTACGGGACTTCCTCGACACCCTCACCAGCGGCCAGCGCGACCGCTTCACCGGCCGCTGCGCCGAGGCGATCCTCATCTCCCGCCATATCGCCGCCGCCGACGCCGCCCGCTCCAAACGCGCCACCCGGAAACCCATGACCAACGGCGAGGCCAGGAAATCGCTCAAGCAGGCCAAACTCACCGCCCGCCGCATCCGCGAGGACGGCGACCCGCTGCACGGCAGCTTCGCGCAGCCCTGCCGCGCCTGCACCGCGCTCAGCGCCCACTTCGGCGTACGCGTCGTCGACCCGACGGCCTAGGAGGCCGGACGCCCCCGGAGAACGGACGACCCACGAGGACTGACGACCCACCGACGAACCCGGGAGAACTGACGGCGGCCCCGCCGACGGCAGCGGCCTCCGACCCGCACGAAGGCGCCGCCGACGCCACCCGCAGCTGCCGGCCGGGACACCGGACCACCGCCCGGCAGCTCAGACCGATCGCGAAGGGCAGATGCACACCGACCGCACCGCCGCCACCTCGACCACCCGCTTCTCCGTCCAGGTCGACGCCTCGCTGCGCGACGCCGGATGGCAACCGGGCCGCTGGGACATAAAGCAGGCCGAGTTCTGGGCCGACACACTGCGCGGCCACGAGTCCCCCGCGGGGCACCGCCACGCCGTGTTCCCGGCGGCGGTGGAGGCGTGGGCGGAGTTCGGCGGGCTGCGCGTCAGTACGGCCGAGGCGGGCCGCCAGATCGCCTCGTCGCCCGTGCACCTGGACCCGCTGCACGGCCTCCACATGGCCCGCACCCTCGCCGACCTCGGCAGAGCCCTGGGCACCGAGGTCGCCCCCCTCGGCGAGGAGACCGACAGCGGAGCCCTGCTCACCATCGACACGGAGGGCCGCGTGTACACCCTGGACCACACGGGCGACTGGTACCTCGGCGCCGACGTCGACCAGGCACTGACCACGCTCATCTCGGGCCGCGAACCGGTGCGCCTGACCGCCGGCTGAGCCCGCGCCCGGGGGCCGCCGCCACCAGAGGCACCAGAGCCACCACCGGGACCGGCGCCGGCCCCGACACCGATGTCATGTCAGCCGCCGGCCCCCGCCTCAGCCCCCGGCCGGGATGACCGCCGACACCCGGAACCCGCCCGCGTCCGTCGGCCCCGACACGAACACCCCGCCGAGCCCGACGACCCGCTCCTTCATCCCCAGCAGGCCGTTCCCCCCACTGGGCAGCCTGGCGTCGGACGCGGCCCCCGGCTCCGGCGGCGGGCCGTTCTCCACCTGCATGGCGATCTCCGCCCCCCGATGCGCCAGCCGCACCCGGGTCTTCGCCCCCGCGGCGTGCTTGTGGACGTTCGTCAGCGCCTCCTGCACCACGCGGTACGCGGTCTGCTCCACCACCGCCACGTACACCCGCGCCTCCCCCTCCACGGAGAGCTCGACGACCATCCCGGCGGCGGCGGACTGCCCCACCAGCTCATCGAGATCGTCCAGGCAGGGACCGTCCCCCGACTCCTCCTCGGCGGCCCGGGACGCGGCGGCAGCGGCGGCGGCTGCCGCCCCCACCGCCGCCAGCGGCACGGCCTGCGGCGGCGCGGAGCCGTACCCCGTGCCCCGCGCCGACCCGTCGCCCGTCCGCAGCACGCCCAGCATCTCCCGCAGCTCGGTCAGCGCCTGGCGTCCCATGTCGCCCACCAGCGAGGCGTTCTTCACGGCCTTCTCGGGATCCTTGCGGGCCACCGCCTGCAACGCCGCCGCGTGCACCACCATCAGACTGACCCGGTGGGCGACCACGTCGTGCATCTCGCGGGCGATCCGGGTCCGCTCCTCGTTGCGCGCCCACTCCGCGCGCTCCTCGGCCCGCTCCGCGAGCAGCTGCAGCTCCCGCTCCAGGGAGTCGGCCCGCTCCCGCAGGCTCTCCATCAACCGCCGCCGCGCCCCCACGTACAGCCCGAGCAGCACCGGCGGGGCCGTCATCCCGAGCGAGGTCGTGATCGACACGAAGGGCACGAACCAGTCCCCCAGCGCCACATCGCCGCGCACCATCCCCTGGTGCGCCCGCACATAGGTGACGATGAGCATCCCCACCATCGACATCCCGGCCAGCGCCCCGGTGATCCGCCTCGGCAACTCGGACGCCGCCAGCGTGTACAGCCCGACGAGTCCCATCAGGAACCCCATCTGGGCCGGCGTGATCGCGATCGACACCAGCACGACGGCGATCGGCCAGCGCCGCCGGAACAGCAGTACGGACCCGGCGACGGCCCCGAACAGCATCCCCACGGGCACCGGCACCCCCGCCGCCCCCGCGAACGGGAATCCCTCTGTCGCGCACTCCACCGACGACACCAGCGCGAGGGTCCCGTCGAGTACCGCGCTGCGCCACCTCGCCCACCACCACGGCCCCGCCAGGGCCGCGGTGTGGTCTTCCCCCGTCGTGGTCATGACTCCAGCCTACGGTCGCGCCCCGCCCCTTTTCCGGCGAGTTTCCCGTACTGGCCTACACCACTCCCCGTAATCGAACAGATGCGAAACGGCCCGTTATCCCTCGAACTGCTGAATCGTCCACCGTTCGACTCCGGAGTGGAGATCCACAGACCCCTGGTGTGCCGATCCGTACCGTCGCGTCGAAGGGCCTGGGTACGGCATAGTGTTGGGTGCCGACTCGACGGCCGACCCCATGTCCGGCTTCAGTCGACTTCCATCCCCCGTGGTGTAATTGGCAGCACTGTGGCTTTTGGTGCCATCTGTCCGGGTTCAAGTCCTGGCGGGGGAGCTGTGGACGTCCGGGCCCCGACAGCACTGTCGGGGCCCGCTCCCATGTCGCTCCTGAAACGCCCCGGTATCCTGCGGATGTCCGTACCCCAGACACCAGTAGCCGAAAGGCCTATCCGTGAGCGCCAACCTTCCCCAAGCTCTCGGCTCCGGAGCAGGGGAGACCCCACCCGCAGCCGTCGTCGTTCTCGCAGCGGGTGAGGGCACCCGTATGAAATCGGCCACACCCAAGGTCCTGCACGAGCTCTGCGGCCGTTCCCTCGTCGGTCATGTGCTCGCCGCGGCGGGCGAGTTGGCCCCCGAGAACCTGGTCGTCGTCGTGGGTCACGCCCGCGAGAAGGTCACCGAGCACCTCGCCGGGACGGCTCCGGGCGTCCGGACCGCCGTACAGGCCGAGCAGAACGGCACGGGGCACGCCGTACGGATGGGCCTCGAAGAGCTGGGCGGCGTCGTCGACGGCACCGTCGTGGTCGTCTGCGGCGACACCCCCCTCCTCACCGGCGCGACCCTTCGCAAGCTCGCCTCGACGCACACCGGCGACGGCAACGCGGTCACCGTGCTGACCGCCGAGGTGCCGGACGCCACCGGGTACGGCCGGATCGTCCGCGACAGCGCCTCGGGCGCGGTGACGGCGATCGTCGAGCACAAGGACGCCTCCGACTCGCAGCGCGCGATCCGTGAGATCAACTCCGGTGTCTTCGCGTTCGACGGGCAGCTCCTCGCGGACGCGCTCGGCAAGGTCCGCACCGACAACAGCCAGGGCGAGGAGTACCTCACGGACGTCCTCGGCATCCTCCGGGAGGCCGGGCACCGCGTCGGCGCCGCCGTGGCGGACGACCACCGCGAGATCGCCGGCATCAACAACCGGGTGCAGCTGGCCGAGGCCCGCCGCATCCTCAACGACCGGCTGCTGCGGGACGCGATGCTCGCCGGCGTGACCGTCGTCGACCCGGCCTCCACGTGGGTCGACGTCACCGTCACCTTCGAGCAGGACGCGATCGTGCACCCGGGCACCCAGCTCCAGGGCGCCACGCACCTGGGCGAGGGCGCCGAGGTCGGCCCGAACACCCGCCTGAACGACACCACGGTGGGCGCGGGCGCCCGGGTGGACAACACGGTCTCGAACGGCGCGGAGATCGGCCCCCAGGCGAACGTGGGCCCCTTCGCGTATCTCCGTCCCGGCACCCGCCTCGGTCTGAAGGCCAAGGTGGGTACGTATGTGGAGACGAAGAACGCCACCGTCGGCGAGGGCACGAAGATCCCGCACCTCTCCTACGTCGGCGACGCGACCATCGGCGAGTACTCGAACATCGGTGCCGCGAGCGTCTTCGTGAACTACGACGGCGAGGCCAAGCACCACACGACGGTGGGCTCGCACTGCAAGACGGGTTCGGACAACATGTTTGTGGCTCCCGTCACCATCGGGGACGGCGCGTACACGGCGGCCGGCTCCGTGATCACGAAGGACGTACCGCCCGGTTCGCTGGCCGTGGCCCGCGGCCAGCAAAGGAATATCGAGGGCTGGGTGGCCCGCAAGCGTCCCGGCAGCGCGGCCGCGAAGGCGGCGGAGGCGACATCCCGGGAGGCCGGCGGCGAAAGCTGACCGGAACCTGACTGGAAAAGGTCGGGTCCGACTCGGGCTACCGTGATAGGCGCACACCCGCACACCCAGCTGAGACCGCAACTGAGAACTCGACTCATCTCGACATCCAGCTGAGACACCTCTGAGGAGACAGTGCTGTGACCGGGATCAAGACGACCGGCGAGAAGAAGATGATGTTCTTCTCCGGCCGCGCCCACCCCGAGCTTGCCGAGGAGGTCGCCCACCAGTTGGGTGTCGGGGTCGTTCCGACGAAGGCCTTCGATTTCGCCAACGGTGAGATCTACGTCCGCTACGAGGAGTCGGCCCGCGGCGCCGACTGCTTCCTGATCCAGAGCCACACCGCACCGATCAACAAGTGGATCATGGAACAGCTGATCATGATCGACGCTCTGAAGCGGGCCTCCGCCCGGAGCATCACCGTGATCATGCCGTTCTACGGTTACGCGCGCCAGGACAAGAAGCACCGTGGGCGTGAACCGATCTCGGCGCGTCTGATCGCCGACATGATGAAGACGGCCGGCGCCGACCGCCTCCTGACGGTCGATCTGCACACCGACCAGATCCAGGGCTTCTTCGACGGCCCCGTGGACCACCTGTTCGCGCTGCCGCTGCTCGCGGACTACGTGGGCCACAAGGTGGACCGCTCGAAGCTCACGGTCGTGTCCCCGGACGCCGGCCGGGTGCGGGTGGCCGACCGCTGGTGCGACCGCCTCGGCGCGCCGCTGGCGATCGTCCACAAGCGCCGCGACAAGGACGTCGCGAACCAGGTGACCGTCCACGAGGTCGTGGGTGACGTCGAGGGCCGGGTCTGCGTCCTGGTCGACGACATGATCGACACCGGTGGCACGATCTGCGCCGCGGCGGACGCGCTGTTCGCGCACGGCGCGGAGGACGTCATCGTGACGGCGACGCACGGTGTGCTGTCGGGTCCCGCGGCGGACCGTCTGATGGCCTCGAAGGTCAGCGAGTTCGTCTTCACGGACACCCTGCCCACCCCGGGCGAGCTGGAACTGGACAAGATCACGGTCCTGTCGATCGCGCCGACCATCGCGAACGCGGTCCGCGAGGTCTTCGAGGACGGTTCGGTGACGAGCCTCTTCGACGAGTAGTCGAAGACCGGACCAGATCGATTTCTTGTACGGCCTCCCCGCCACGTAAGCTGTCACAGTTGCTCGGCGAGGGAGGCCGCACTCTTTGGTGCGGCGGTCCGTTATCGACGCGCTCTTCGTAGCAGGCCGATGGTTCGGCCGGGTGACTTCCTTTCCCTGGCTTCCCTGTTACACGAGGAGTGATCATGTCCGAGGTCAAGCTCGCCGCCGAGACCCGCACCGAGTTCGGCAAGGGTGCCGCGCGCCGCATCCGCCGCGCCAGCAAGGTTCCCGCCGTGGTGTACGGCCACGGTGGCGACCCGGTCCACATCACGCTGCCGGGCCACGAGCTGCAGCTCGCCCTGCGTACCGCCAACGTCCTGCTGACCCTGGACATCGAGGGCAAGACCCAGCTCGCGATCCCGAAGGCCGTCCAGCGTGACGCCATCAAGGGCTTCCTGGAGCACGTCGACCTGCTTCTCGTGAAGAGCGGCGAGAAGGTCAACGTCGAGGTCTACGTGCACACCGAGGGCGACCTGGCCCCCGGCGCGTTCATCCTTGAGCACGTGCTGAGCACGCTGACGGTCGAGGCCGAGGCCACGCACATCCCCGAGTCGGTCACCGTCTCGATCGAGGGCCTGGAGGCCGGCGCCTCCATCCTCGCCAAGGACGTCCCGCTGCCCGAGGGCACCACGCTGGCCATCGACGAGGACGCGGTCGTGCTGCAGGTCCTGGCCGCCCAGTCGGAGGAGCCCTCGGACGACGCGTCCGACGAGTCCACCGAGGCCTGATCCCGCACCGGATCACCACCCACCGGCCGCCGCTCCTTCGGGGGCGGCGGCCGGTGCGTATCCACCGACCCATGGGAGTGACGGACGTGACCACGGAACCAGGCGCCCCCTGGCTGATCGTGGGGCTCGGAAACCCCGGCCCCGAGTACGCGATGAACCGCCACAACGTGGGCTTCATGGTCGCCGATCTCCTCGCCGGGCGGATCGGCGGCAAGTTCAAGCGGTCCGGCAAGGCGCAGGCCCAGGTGATCGAGGGGCGGATCGGCCCGCCGGGCCCGCTGAACCGGCGCGTCATCCTGGCGAAGCCGATGTCGTACATGAACCTGTCGGGCGGTCCGGTGACGGGTCTGCGGGACTTCTACAAGGTGCCGACGGCGAACATCGTGGCCGTCCACGACGAGCTGGACATCGACCACGGCGTGCTGCGGCTGAAGCTGGGCGGCGGCGACAACGGCCACAACGGCCTGAAGTCGATGACCAAGGCGATGGGTCCGGAGTACCACCGGGTCCGTTTCGGGATCGGGCGTCCCCCGGGCCGTATGCAGGTCGCCGACTTCGTGCTGAAGGACTTCTCCGCGGCGGAGCGCAAGGAGCTGGACTACTTCGTGGACCGCGCGGCGGACGCGGTGGAGGCTCTGGTCGTCGAGGGCCTGGAGCGGGCGCAGTCGACGTACAACTCGTGACAATGCGGTAATTTCACCCCACCTGAATCCAGCGCGAGTTGACCGACCGCACAAGCATGGCCAAGGATCGCCGCCATGCCCGCCCATTCCCATGCCCGCACCTCCCGCCCCAAAGCGGCGGCGGCGCTGCGGTTCGGGCAGCTCGCCGCGATGGGCACGGTCGCGGTGCTGATCCTGATCGCGGGCGTCTGGGCCTCCTGGGGCACCGCCCAGCACGTGATGCTCACCAAGGGCCGTGAGCGCGGCACGATGACGGTCACCAAGTGCGCCGAGGACCACTGCACGGGCCCGTACCGGCCGACGTCGGCGGGTTCCACCGCACGGGACCGGGTCGTCCTCGACAGCGAGGTGGCCGTGGAGAAGGGCCGCACGTACCCGGTCGTGGTGAAGCCGGGCACCGACGAGGTCGTCCGCGCGGGCACCGGTGGCCTGCTCTACGCCTGGGTGCCGCTGGGCGGCGCGCTGATGCTCGCCTCGGTGGTGGTGGCCGGCGGCCTGGGCAGGACGAGGCTGGGCTGGGTGCTCGGCGGCGCGGGCCTGGCACTGGTGACGACGGCGTTCCTGGCGCTCTGACACGACTCCGACACGACGAAGGCGCCCAGGTGGTCGGTACGTGCCACCTGGACGCCTTCGTCGTGTCCTGCCGGTCGGGTCAGCCGGTGTTGCGCAGCCCCGCCGCCACGCCGTTGACCGTCAGGAGCAGGGCGCGGGACAGCAGCGGGTCCGGCTCGGAGCCGGCCGCGGCGGCGTCGCGCTGCCGCTTCAGAAGGGCCACCTGGAGGTAGGAGATCGGGTCCAGGTAGGCGTCGCGGATGGTGAAGGTCTGCTTCAGCACGGGCTGGGCGTCCAGCAGTTCCCGCTCGCCGGTGACGCGCAGCACCTCGCGCACGGTCAGCTCGTGCTCCGCCTCGATGGTGGCGAAGACGTGCCGGAGCTCCTCGGGGACGAGGGTCTCGACGTAGTGGCGGGCGATCCTGAGGTCGGTCTTGGCGAGCGTCATCTCGACGTTGGAGATGAAGTTGCGGAAGAAGTGCCACTGCCCGTGCATCTCGTCCAGGACGCTGTCGAGGCCGGCCTCGCGCAGGGCCTTCAGGCCGGAGCCGACGCCGAACCAGCCGGGGACGATCTGCCGGGACTGGGTCCAGCCGAACACCCAGGGGATGGCGCGCAGGCCGTCGAGCGAGACGCCCGAGCCGGGGCGGCGGGAGGGCCGCGAGCCCAGGTGCAGGTCGGCGAGCTGGTCGACCGGCGTGGAGGCGAGGAAGTACGTCGGCAGGTCCGGGTCCTCGACCAGGTTGCGGTAGGCGGCCTCGGCGGCCTCGGAGACGACGTCCATGGCGGCGTCCCAGCGGGCCAGCGCCTCGTCGGACTGGCGCGGGGCGGTGTGCAGCGCGGACGCCTGGAGGGTGGCCGCGACGGTCAGTTCGAGGTTCTCCCGGGCCAGCGACGGCACGAGGTACTTGTCGGAGATGACCTCGCCCTGCTCGGTCACCTTGATCTCGCCTTCGAGGGTGCCCCAGGGCTGCGCGAGGATCGCGTCGTGCGAGGGGCCGCCACCGCGTCCCACCGTGCCGCCGCGGCCGTGGAAGAGCCGCAGCCGCACCCCGTAGCGGTGGGCGACATCGCGCAGTCGGCGCTGCGCGCGGTGGATCTCCCACTGGCTCGTCGTGATGCCGCCGAACTTCGACGAGTCCGAGTAGCCGAGCATGACCTCCTGGACATCGCCGCGCAGGGCCACGAGCCGCCGGTAGGACGGGTCGGACAGCATGTCCTCAAGGATGGTGTCGGCGGCCTTGAGCTCGTCGGTCGTCTCCAGGAGCGGCACGATGCCGATCTTCGCCCAGCCGGCGTGCAGGTCGAGGAGTCCGGCCTCGCGGGCCAGCACGGCGGCGGCGAACACGTCGTCGGCGCCCTGGCACATCGAGATGATGTACGACTCGACGACCTCGGGCCCGAAGACCCTGAGCGCCTTCTTGACGGTCTCGAAGACACCGAGGGTCTTGGATCCGGCGGCGTCCAGCGGGGCCGGGGTCGGTCCGAGCGGCCGGCGCGAGCGCAGTTCCTTTGCGAGCAGCTTGTGCCGGTACTCGCGCGGCATGTCCTCGTAGCGCCAGGACTCCTCGCCGAGCCGGTCGAAGAGCTGCCCGAGCGCGTGGTGGTGGGCGTCGGCGTGTTCGCGTACGTCCATGGTGGCGAGCTGCAGGCCGAAGGCGGCGAGCGTGCGGATCGTACGGTTCATGCGGCCGTCGGCGAACAGGGCGCCGCGGTGTGCGCGCAGCGAGGTCTGGATGAGCGTGAGGTCGCGCAGCAGCTCGGCGGTGCCGAGGTAGTCGCGGCCGTCCTCGTGCGGGATGCCCTTGGCCAGGCGGAGCTTGGTGTTCTCCAGCTTCTGCCGGATGCAGGTGGCCTTGAGCCGGTAGGGCTCCTCGGCGTTCAGGCGCTTGTAGCGGGGGCTGATCTCCGGCAGCCGCTCCAGGTCGGCCTGCAGCGAGGAGAGCAGTTCCTCGGTGGCACCGGTGTAGCGGATGGAGTTGGAGAGGAAGTGCCGCAGCTCGTCGATCAGCTCCAGCGCGTCGTTGATGCCGTGCTCGTGCTGGAGGATGAGGACGTCCCAGGTGACCTGCGGGGTCACGTTCGGGTTGCCGTCGCGGTCGCCGCCGATCCAGGTGCCGAACGTCAGCGGCCGGGTCTCGTCCGGCAGCTGGACCCCGACGCGCTCCAGTTCGGCGGTGAGGTCCTCCAGGACGTCCCCGACGGCCCCGGCGTGCAGCTCGTCCAGGTAGTAGATGGCGTTGCGGGCCTCGTCGGCCGGTTCGGGACGCACGACCCTGAGCTCGTCCGTCTGCCACACGAGGTCGATGTTCTCGGCCAGACGGGTGTCGTAGCGGCGCCGGTCGGCTTCGATGACCGGGGTCTCCAGCAGGGCGGCGATGCGGCGCAGCTTGTTCAGGACCGAACGTCTGGCCGCCTCGGTGGGGTGCGCGGTGAAGACGGGGCGGACGTTGAGGTTCTTGACGGTGGCGCGCAGGTGCTCGGGGTCGGCGTCCTTGAGCCGGTCGGCCGTGCGGGCGAGGAGTCCGCCCTCGGCGGCGCGGCGGGCGCGCAGCTCGCGACCGCGGTGCACCTGCTCGGTGACGTTGGCCAGATGGAAGTAGGTGGAGAAGGCGCGGACCAGCTTGGCCGCGGTCTCCAGTTCGGTGCCGCGCAGCAGCTCGGCGGCGGCTTCGCCGTCCTCGCGGGTGAGGCGGCGGACCTTCTCGACCAGCTCCAGAAGCTCGGGGCCCTCCTGCCGTACGAGGGTCTCGCCCAGCAGATCTCCGAGGCGGCGGATGTCGGCACGCAGCTCACTGCCGGTTGTCGTGTTCTGGTCGTCGGCACTGCTCACAGGTGCGGCTCCTTGCAGTGTTGAAGCTCGTCTGGAGGGGAACCCGTCAGCCCGAGGCGGCACGTGCCGCATCAGCGGCTGGGCATCCGGGAATGAAACAGAGCGGACCGCGCTGTCCGACCGAGACCAAGGATAGGTGTCCATCCGGACGCGCAGTCTCTCGGGCTCTTGCCCCGGCGGAACGCGCTGCCATACTTACGACGCCGTAGGTTACGCAGCCGTAAGCGCTGTTTCCGGCTACCCACAGCCACGCTTACCGGCCACACCCACCCTCCTCGACCCCCCAGGGGACGCCCCATGCCCATGAGCTCCGATGTGATCGACGACGCCCCGGAGGCGCGCGACAACGGTCCCGCAGCCGCTTCCGCCCCCGTCTCCTCCGCCACGCTGGGCGGCGAGAAGAAGCGTTCGATCGAGCAGATCACCCTTCTCCTTTTCATCACCGTCCCGTTCCTGGCCGT
This sequence comes from Streptomyces ortus, assembly GCF_026341275.1. Classification (NCBI taxonomy): domain Bacteria; kingdom Bacillati; phylum Actinomycetota; class Actinomycetes; order Kitasatosporales; family Streptomycetaceae; genus Streptomyces; species Streptomyces ortus. Next base: position 2,414,262 of record NZ_JAIFZO010000002.1, on the reverse strand, counting down.
CCTCGGAGCGGTTCCGCTGGCCTGGGGCTGGGGTGTGAGCTGGCTGGACCTCGGCCTGCTGGTGTTCTTCTACTACCTGGGCTGCCACGGCATCACGATCGGCTTCCACCGCTACTTCACGCACGGCGCCTTCAAGGCGAAGCGCCCCCTGCGCATCGCGCTGGCGATCGCCGGCTCGATGGCCGTGGAAGGGCCGCTGGTCCGCTGGGTGGCCGACCACCGCAAGCACCACAAGTTCTCCGACGCCGAGGGCGACCCCCACTCGCCGTGGCGCTTCGGTGAGACGGTCCCGGCGCTGATGAAGGGCCTGTGGTGGGCGCACATCGCCTGGATGTTCGACGAGGAGCAGACCCCGCAGGAGAAGTACGCGCCGGACCTGATCCGCGACAACGCCCTCCGCGCGATCTCCCGCCAGTTCCTCCTCTGGGCGGGCCTGTCCATCGCGCTGCCGGCGCTGATCGGCGGCCTGGTGACGATGTCCTGGTGGGGCGCGTTCACGGGCTTCTTCTGGGGTTCCCTGGTCCGGGTGGCGCTGCTGCACCACGTGACCTGGTCGATCAACTCGATCTGCCACGCGGTGGGCAAGCGCCCCTTCAAGTCGCGTGACCGCTCGGGGAACGTCTGGTGGCTGGCCGTCCTGTCCTGCGGCGAGTCCTGGCACAACCTCCACCACGCGGACCCGACCTCGGCCCGGCACGGTGTGGAGCGCGGCCAGGTGGACTCCTCGGCACGCCTGATCCGCTGGTTCGAACGCCTCGGCTGGGCGTACGACGTGCGCTGGCCGTCACGCTCGCGTATCGATTCCCGCCGCAACCCGGACGGGAAGGGCGCCCGGCGCAAGTCGGAGACGGCCGAGGCGGCATGATTGACGGCGTGGCCGACTCCAGCACACCCAGCAATGAAAAGCCGCGGCGCGTACGCCGCACCCGGATGACCGGGGCGGAGCGACGGGCCCAGTTGCTGGAGATCGGCCGCACCCTCTTCGCCCAGAAGGGCTTCGAGGCGACGTCGGTGGAGGAGATCGCGGCGAAGGCCGGCGTCTCCAAGCCGGTCGTCTACGAGCACTTCGGCGGCAAGGAGGGCCTGTACGCGGTCGTGGTGGACCGCGAGATGCGCCGCCTCCTGGACGGCGTGACCAGCTCCCTCACCGCGGGCCACCCCCGCGAACTCTGCGAACAGGCGGCCTTCGCCCTCCTCGACTACATCGAGGAGTACACGGACGGCTTCCGCATCCTGGTCCGCGACTCCCCGATCCCCCAGTCGACGGGCAGCTTCGCGTCCCTGATCTCGGACATCGCCACGCAGGTGGAGGACATCCTGGGCCGCGAGTTCAAACGCCGCGGCTTCGACCCCAAACTGGCCCCCCTCTACGCCCAGGCCCTGGTGGGCATGGTCGCCCTCACCGGCCAGTGGTGGCTGGACGTCCGCCGCCCCAAGAAGGCGGAGGTGGCAGCCCACCTGGTCAACCTGGCCTGGCACGGCCTGGACGGCCTGGAGGCGAAGCCGCGCTTGATAGGGCGCCGAAAAAGTTAGCTCCGCCCGGCCCTCCCCACCCACCGCCCTTCACACCGGCTCCAGGAACTCCAGCCGGTTGCCCACCGGGTCCTCCGAGTAGAAGCGGCGGAGGTCCGGGAGCAGGTCGTCCCAGGCGACCGGCGCTCCATGGGCGGCGAGCCGGTCGGCGTACGCCTCGATCCCCACCACCCGCAGCCCCGGGTGCGCCTTCTTCGCGGGCCGGAAATCGCGCTCGATCCCCAGGTGCAGTTGCACGCCGTCCGCGCGGAACCAACAACCCCCGCGCCCGGCGAGGGCAGCCGGCTTGGGGATCTCGGTCATACCGAGCACGTCGGCGTAGTAGTCGCGCAGGAGCGGCTCCGACCCCGGCGGCGCGGCGAGCTGGACGTGGTCCACGGCCGTCAGCATCGGGTCAGCCGGTCTTCCGCGCCACCGCGAACAGCCGCCGGAACGGCAGAACCGTGCCGTACGGGGCGGTCGGGTAGGCCGTCCGGAGCAGGTCCCGGTATTCGGCGGTGAAGGCGTCCCGGGCCTCCGGGTCGTCGGCCAGAGCCGTGAGCGCCGGCCGCATCCCCGTCCCCTTCGACCAGTCGAGGACCGCGTCCTCACCCTGAAGAAGCTGCATGTACGTCGTCTCCCAGACATCCACCTCGCAACCCAGCCGAGCCAGCCGGTCCAGGTAGACGAGCGGGTCGTGCACGGAGTCCGCGCCACGCAGCACTCCGTCGAGCCGCCCCTTCCACCGCGCGGAGGCGGCGAGTTCACGCATCAGCGCGTGCAGAGGCGCGTCGAGGTTGTCGGGCACCTGAAAGGCGAAGGTCCCCCCGGCGGCCACCGCGTCGAGCCACGTCCCGAACGCCTCCAGATGCCCCGGCACCCACTGCAGCGCGGCATTGGAGACGATCAGGTCGTACGTTTCCGCGGGCGCCCAGCCGGTCAGGTCCGCGTGGGCGAAGTCGAGGCGGCCACCGCCCGCCGTGGGCCCCGCGTGCTCCTCGGCCCGGGCCAGCATCTCCGGGGAGTTGTCGTACCCGGTGATGTGCGCGGCCGGCCAGCGCTCGGCGAGCTGGAGGGTGACGTTGCCGGGCCCGCAGCCCAGGTCGGCGATCCGGGCGCTCCGGGCCGGTTCGCCGGGCAGGGCGGGAACGCGGCCGAGCAGTTCCGCGAAAGGGCGGGCGCGGTGCTCCGCGTGGCGCAGGTACTGGCCCGGGTCCCAGGTGGGAGTGGTGGTGGCGGACAAGGGAGCCTCCTCGGAGTCGGGGCGAGCCGGCCTCCACCCTCACATCCCAAGTATCTCGTCGTCAAGATACTTGACTTCAAGAGACTTCACATCGACACAACCACTACACTGATCGCCATGGAGGACGAGGTCGATCGGCTGGTCGCAGCATGGCGCCGGGAGCGCCCCGACCTCGACGTGGAACCACTCGAAGTGCTCAGCCGCGTGAGCAGGCTCGCGCGGCATCTGGACCGGGCGCGGCGGATCGCGTTCGCCGAGCACGCCCTGGAGCCCTGGGAGTTCGACGTGCTGACCTCGCTGAGGCGCGCGGGAGCCCCGTACCAGCTCTCCCCCGGGCAGTTGCTCACCCAGACCCTCGTCACCTCGGGCACGATGACGAACCGTATCGACCGGCTCGCGAAGAAGGGCCTCGTCGAGCGGCTCCCCGACCCCAGCGACCGCCGGGGCGTGCTCGTGCGGCTCACCGAGGAGGGCCGCGACCGCGCCGACCAGGCGCTCGCCGGACTCCTCGACCAGGAGCGCGCGATCCTCGCGGAGCTCAGCCGGGCCCAGCGCGGCGAACTGGCCGGGCTGCTACGCCAGCTGACCGCCCCGTTCGACAACATCCCCGGTTAGGTCGACCGGACCGACTCCGGCCCGGCGGGCGAGCGCCACGGCCGCGAGAGTCGAGTGGACGCCCAGCTTCCCCAGCACGTTCTGCATATGCGTACGGACCGTGTGCGGGGAGAGGAACAGCCGCTCGGCGACGGCTTTGCGCCCCAGCCCCGCCACCATGCACCGCAGCACCTCGCGCTCGCGCGGAGTCAGCGACTCCACCAGCCGCTCGCTCTCGGTGCGGTGCTTGCGGGCGGCGGTCAGCTCACGCAGCACACCCGTGAGCAGCGCGGGCGGCAGATGTGTCTCGTCCCGCAGCACCCCGCGGATGACGGTCAGCAGCCGGGACAGCGAGCAGTCCTTGGCCACCCAGCCCGAGGCGCCCGCCTGCAGGGCGAGGGCCGCGCGCCGCGAATCGTCCTTCTCGGCGAGTACGACGATACGGACACCGGGCTGGCCCGAACGGACGCCCGCCACCAGGGAGATGCCGTCGACCAGGCCTTCCTCGTTGTTGTCGTGCACGGGTACGGCCGGGCGGACGCCCGGTACGTTGCCGCCGAGGTCGGCGTCCACGAGCAGCACGTCGAACCTGCGGCCTTCCGCGACCGCCCGCTCCAGGCAGCGCAGCGCGGCCGGGCCACTGCCCGCCGCGGAAACATCGACATCGGGCTCGGCGGCCAGGGCGGCGGCGAGCGACTCGGCGAAGATACGATGGTCGTCAACGACCAGAACACGGATGCGAACCACAGAAACCCCCACTGGTCGGGGGACGGACCGGCGCAGGTACGGCGCCCGAGGTGATCCCGGACCTCCTGTCGGCCCGGAAAACGGGGTGCCGCGATCGCACGGCCGCCGCCGTGCTGGAACTGCTACCCCCACTTCGGGCGTCGTACCCGACTGTCTCGCCCCCTGATCAGCACCGGCCCCCACCGGTGCTGCTCATCAGAGTAAGGCCGTGCGGCAGGAGCGGAAGGTGATTTGCAGAACTGATTGCCCGACGCGTTTATGGTGAGCCGTATGTTTCGTATCGAGACAGAAGTCGACAAAGAGCGTGGCCAATTCCTGCGGTCCCGGCTGCTGGAGGCCAATACGGCGGCTTCTCCCGTGCTTCGTTCCCTGCGCGGAACCCCTGAGGAACGGGACGTTCCGCTCCACGTCTGGGCGTTGGAGCCGGGAGGCTCGATCGCGGGGGGACTGATCGGGCACACCTGGGCGACCTGGCTGCATGTCGCCTACCTCTGGGTCGACGACCGCCACCGCGGAGCCGGCCTCGGCTCCCAACTCCTGTCCCGCGCGGAACAACTGGCCGTGTCGTCCCGGGGTTGCCGTGCGTCCCGCCTGGAGACATGGGACTTCCAGGCTCCCGACTTCTACCGGAAGCAGGGGTACGAGGTGGTGTGCGTGATCCCCGACTACCCGCCGGGGATCACGGAGTACACCCTGACCAAACGCCTGCGCTGACCGTCCGTGGGGCTGCGCCCCCGGACCCCCCTGTCGCGCTTGCGCGCTCGTCCTCAAACGCCGGACGGGCTGAAAGGCTTTCAGCCCACCCGCCGCGCCCCCGCCGAGGGAACCGCCGGGAACACCCGCGGCTCCGTGTACCCCGCAGTCGCGAACGTCTCCTTCACCGCCTTCGTGACCGTGTCCGCGTCCGCCGTCTCGACCAGGACCACGGCCGAGCCGCCGAAGCCGCCGCCCGTCATACGGGCCCCCAGCGCACCCGCCCGGACAGACGTGTCGACGGCGAGGTCCAGTTCCGGGCAGGAGATGCGCAGGTCGTCACGGAGGGAGGCGTGGCCCGCCGTCAGGACGGGTCCGATCCCCCGGATGTCCCCCGCGTCGAGGAGCGCGATGACCTCCTCGACCCGGTGGTCGTCCGAGACGACGTGCCGCACATACCGGCGTACCCGCTCGTCCGGGAGGCGGGTCAGCGCCGCGTCGAGGTCCTCGTACGCGAGGTCCCGCAGGAACGGCACGCCCAACTGCCGCGCGCCCTCCTCACACCCCTCCCGTCGCTCCGCGTACGCCCCGTCGCCCAGCGCGTGCTTGACGCGGCTGTCGACGACGAGGAGCTGGAGCCCGTGGGCCGGAAGGTCGAAGGGGACCTGCCTGATCGACAGGTCCCGGCAGTCGAGGTGGAGGGCGTGGCCCTCCGTGCAGCACGCGGACGCCGTCTGGTCCATGACCCCGCAGGGCACGCCCACGAAGTCGTTCTCCGCGCGCTGCGCGATCCGGGCCAGCTCGGGCCCGGTGAGGTCGAGCTCGTACAGGTCGTTCAGGGCCAGGGCGGTGACCACCTCAAGGGCTGCCGAGGAGGACAGGCCCGCGCCCGTCGGGACCGTCGAGGCGAGGTGGATGTCCGCGCCCGTGATCGCGTGCCCGGCCTCGCGCAGGACCCAGACGACCCCGGCGGGGTACGCCGCCCAGCTGGTGTTCGTCAGCGGGGCCAGCGCGTCGACGTGCAGTTCGACGACCGGGCCCTCGATGTCGGCCGAGTGCAGGCGCAGTACGCCGTCGTCGCGTCGCGAGACCGCCGCAACCGCCGTGTGCGGCAGCGCGAGCGGCATGACGAAGCCCTCGTTGAAGTCGGTGTACTCACCGATCAGGTTGACCCGGCCGGGCGCCGCCCAGATCCCCTCGGGCGCCACCCCGTACAGCTCCTCGAAGCCGCCGCGGACCTGCTGAACCGCTTCCCGATCCCCCACTAGTGCCCCTCCACCTTCGCGCTGTCCTGCTGAGCGATGTTCTGCGCGAACTCCCACGCGTCCGCGACGATTCCCGCGAGGTCCGCGCGGGACGGGTTCCAGCCGAGCCGGTCGCGGGCCGTGGCGGCGGACGCGACGAGGACCGCCGGGTCGCCCGCCCGGCGCGGGGCCGCGACCTCGGGGATCGGGTGTCCGGTCACCTTGCGGACGGTCTCGATCACCTCGCGGACCGAGAAGCCGTTGCCGTTGCCGAGGTTGCAGATCAGATGCTCGCCCGGCCGCGCGGCGGCGACCGCCAGCAGGTGCGCCTCCGCGAGGTCGGCCACGTGGATGTAGTCGCGGACGCAGGTGCCGTCCGGTGTCGGGTAGTCGTCGCCGTAGACGGAGATGGCGTCGCGGCGGCCCTGGGCGACCTGGAGGACGAGCGGGATGAGATGCGACTCGGGGTCGTGCCGCTCACCGCTGGTCCCGTACGCGCCGGCCACGTTGAAGTAGCGCAGCGAGACGGCGGCCAGTCCGTGCGCGGCGGCCTCACCCGTGATCATGTGGTCGACGGCCAGCTTCGAGGCGCCGTAGGGGTTGGTGGGAAGCGTCGGCGCGGACTCGGTGATCGGGGTGGTCTCCGGCTCACCGTACGTCGCCGCCGTGGAGGAGAAGACCAGCGTGCGCACGCCCGCCCCGCGCATCGCGCCGAGCAGGGCCATCGTGCCGCCGACGTTGTTGTCCCAGTACTTCTCGGGCTTCACGACCGACTCGCCGACCTGCGAGAACGCGGCGAAGTGCAGCACGGCGTCGAAGGAGGGGTCCAGCCACTTCGCGGCGTCGCGGATGTCGCCCTCGATGAAGGCGGCGCCGGCCGGGACGCCCGCGCGGAAGCCGGTGGAGAGGTTGTCGAGGACGGTCACCTCGTGGCCCGCCTCCAGCAGGTGCTGGGCGACCACGCTGCCCACATAGCCCGCACCGCCGGTGACCAGGTACTTCCCGCTCATGAACTCGCTACCTCTCGCAGTCGCTGGGCCGCGGTCTCCGGCGGCACGTCGTTGATGAACACGTTCATGCCGGACTCGGAACCCGCGAGGAACTTCAGCTTGCCGGAAGTGCGGCGGATGGTGAAAAGCTCGAGGTGGAGCGCGAAGTCCTCGCGCACCACGCCGTCGAACTCCTCCAGCGTGCCGAACGGCGCCTGGTGCCAGGCCGAGATGTACGGCGTCGGAGGCTCACCCTCACCGAAGATCCGGTCGAAGCGCCTCAACAGTTCCAGATACACCTTGGGGAACTCTGTGCGCGCGCCCTCGTCCAGACCCAGCAGATCGGGCACGCGGCGGCGCGGATACAGGTGCACCTCGTAGGGCCAGTGCGCCGAGAACGGCACGAAGGCCACCCAGTGCTCGGTCTCCAGGACGACCCGCTCCTCGGCGAGCTCCCGCTCCAGCACGGCGTCGAAGAGGTTCTCCCCGCCGGTCGCCTCCTTGTGCGCGGCCAGCGAGCGGAGCATGAGGGCCGTGCGGGGGGTCGTGAAGGGGTACGCGTAGATCTGCCCGTGCGGGTGGCCGAGCGTCACGCCGATCTCCGCGCCCCGGTTCTCGAAGCAGAACACCTGCTCGACGGCGGGCAGATGGGACAGCTCCGCCGTACGGTCGGTCCACGCCTCCAGGACCAGACCCGCCTGTTCCTCGGTCAGATCGGCGAAGGACGCGTCGTGGTTCGAGGTGAAGCAGACGACCTCGCACCGCCCGGAGTCCCCGGCCAGTGACGGGAAGCGGTTCTCGAACACCGCGACGTCGTACGACGAGTCCGGGATCTCGCTCAGCCGGTCGCCCTCGGACGGGCACAGCGGACATTCGTCGGCCGGCGGGTGGTAGATGCGGCCCTGCCGGTGCGAGGCGACGGCCACCGCGTCACCGAGCAGCGGGTCGCGCCGTACCTCCGAAGTGGTGACCGTGCGGTCGAGCGGGCGCCGGTCCACCGCGTCGCGCACCGTGTCGTCGCGCGAGTCGTAGTAGATGAGCTCACGACCGTCGGCCAGCCGGGTCGAGGTCTTCTTCACGCCGGACTCCCCATCCCTAACCCGATCAAACCAATAAACAGAATCAAACACATCAAACCACAAACCCCCACGCACGTCAGCATCACAACCGAACAAAGAGCACCAAGGTGAGTGAGGGCAGGATGCAGACCCGGCTGCGCGGACTGACGTACGGGACCAGCTCATCCGCCGCGTCATCGGCGCCCTCTTCGTGGTCCAGGGGGTCATCGTGACGATCGCCGGGATCGCCGGGATCACCGCGTCCGACGCCGATATCGACAAGGCGGAGGGCGTCAACATCAACCTCAGGACGGGCCTGGGCATGCCGACCCTCGGCCTGTTCTTCCCGGCCTGGCTGTGGCTGCGCCCGAGGGTGTGACGGCCGACGAGCCGCAGCCGCCTCCCTCCCGGGGGCCGCGGGCCGGTGGGGCTGGCTGCGCCGTTCCCCGCGCCCCTTAAGGGGCTCGCCCGTGGGAGCCGGGTGCGACCCGCGGTGGGGCCGCGGAGCGGTGCAGTCCCGCGGTCCCACCGGAGACTCACGGCTCCGGGCTCAGCCCCTGAGGCCCCGCTCCCGGAACCGCGGCCTCAGTCCTCCGGCCCCGCTCCCGGTGCCGCGTGCTGCGACACCGGGCCCGCGCGGTCCAAGAGGCCCGTGCGGGCCGCCAGGGCCGCCGCCTCCAGGCGGGAGCCCACGCCCAGCTTCATCAGCACCCGCTGCACGTGCGTGCGGGCGGTGCTGGGCGCTATGCCCATACCGGCCGCGATGAGCCGCGTGTCCTCGCCGTCGGCGACCCGCACCAGCACCTCCACCTCCCGGGGCGTCAGCATCTGGAGCAGCCGCTGCCCCTCGTCGTCGGGCTGCGCGGCCGGGTTGAGCAGCTCGCTGAAGGCACCCTGGAGGAGCTGGGGCGCCACCGCGGCCTCCCCCGCGCGCGCCTTCATGATGGCGCGCTCGACACCCTCTATGCGCTCGTCGTGCCGTACGTAACCGGAGGCACCGGCGGCGAACGCGGCGGCGATGCCGCGCGGGTTGGGCACCGGCCCGAGGACCAGCACCGCGACCTGCGGGCGCTCCCGCTTGATCTTCACCACCGGGTCGAAGATGCCCGGTTCGGCGGGCGTGGCCGTGCCGATCAGGCACACCTCCGGCGCCCTGGTGATCACCAGCTCCGCCGCTCCCGCGGCGGGCGCGGCGGCGGCCAGTACGCGGTGTCCGCGCAGTTTCAAGGCCGAGGCGAGCGCCTCGGCGAGCAGTCGGTGGTCGTCGACCACCATGAGCCGCACTCCCATCGAGCCCAACCCCCCAGTCCCCCCAGGATCCTTACTGGTACCCCATGGATAGGAGCCCCCCGGCTCTCCATCCCCCGGAAGCTACACGCTTGTTCGACGTTGCGCTCCCCCCAGTGCGGAGAAGTGCCCCGTAATGTCAAGATTCATCTCATTCGCGGAACGGCGCGCGGGAGACTGCCTCCCCGCACCAACACACGGGTATACACCCGGAAGTTCCTTTGATCATGGGTCTCCGCCGAGCGCGGAGGGGCGACTTGCCACACTCCGCAGCGAACACGTCCGACCCGGATCACCGAATGACCACCCTGTATCGCCGCGTACCGCCCTTGGACCATTTCAGCTGTCGAAACGCCCTTGAGCCCCATGACCGGGAAGGCCCCCGCCGCCCGTCTCCCGGGCGGCGGGGGCCTTCCGTACGTGCCGTACGTGCCGTACGTGCCGGCGGCTCAGGCTGCTACTCGGCGCCGAACCCGATCGCCACGTAGTCCTTGTCGTCCTTGGAGTACGGGGCGCTGACCAGATCCTCGCCCATGAAGAGCCGGCCGTCGGCGTACAGCATCTCCGAAGACTTGGGCACCATCCCGCTGATCGCGCTGCGGACCTGGTCGGTGGCCGGGGTCTCCAGGAGCTTGGTCTCCTTGAAGGTCTTGCCGTCGATGGAGACGACCTGGGAACCCTTGTCGTAGGGGCCGTTCTTGTACGCGATGATGTCGGTGCCGTCCATCCGCACCGGCCAGATCTCGTAGCCGTCGCCGGCGTCGGCACGGTCGCTCGTGGACTTGCCGGTGGCCAGCGAGAACGACACGATCTCGTTGACCCGGCTGTACTTCTCGGTGCCCTCGTGCTGCTTGGTGGGCACGTACAGCCGGTCGTTGCCGACCGCGATCGACCTGCAGTTGTGGACCTTGTTCACACCGCAGTCGTGCTCGTACTTGCCGTCCTGCAGCGTGATCTTCGTGCGCAGCTTGCCGCTGTCGTCCAGCGAGAAGATGTCCGTGGCGCCGGACGCGGTGATGGCGTCGGGGCCGTCACCGGAGTCCACGCCGAAGACGACCGGCTTGGTGGAGATGACCTTGGCGTTGTCGATGCCCGAGGGGAGCTTGTAGCTCCACTTGACGGTGCCCGTCTTCGGGTCGAGCCGCTGGACCTCGAACGACTCGTTGCCGTAGGTACCGCACTTGCGGACCGCGACCAGCTGCTCGCCGCCCGCGTAGCCGACGTCCTCGCACGTGCCGACCTTCGGCTGCCACAGCACCTTGCCGTTGCTGATGTCGAAGGCGGCGCCGCCGTCGAGGCCGGAGCCCACCGCGACCGTGGTGCCGGAGATGCTGGCCTCCTTGAACTTGGCCTTCTCACCGCCGCCCGGCGCCACGGACTTCGTCCACAGGGCTTTGCCGGTGTCCACGTTGAAGGCCGTGACCTCGGTGCACGACGGGTACGGGTCGGCCTTGGTGCGCTTGGCGTCCTCCGCGACCACCACGGCGACGCCGTCCTTGGTGACCTCGGGCGAGCCGGCGCAGGTCAGGCCCGTCAGCGGCAGGGTCCAGGTCTCCTTGCCGGTGTCCGGGTCGTGGCCGACAATCTTGCGCACGCCCGCCTTGGCGTACACCTTGTCCGTCAGCCAGGAACCCTCCACGCTCCAGACGTCCTTCTTGGGGACCTCGGGCGCGGGCAGCTGGAAGAGGACCTTCGCGCTGGTGTCGGACGGCACCTTCTCGGAGCCGCCGCCACCGCCCGAGCCGTCGCCGCCGCTGTCGCCGTCCTTGCCGCCGTCGGTGCCGCCGGGGCCCGCGGAGGTGTCCTTGTCGTCCTTGCCGGACGAGCTCGCGTACCAGACGCCGGCGCCGACGATCAGCCCGATCGCCAGCACGGCCGCGACGATGATCGCCGCCTGGGCGCTGAACTTCTTCCCGCCCTGCGGGGCCTGCGGCTGCATCGGCATGGTGTGGGGCTGCGGATAGCCGTACTGGGGCTGCTGCCCCGGGTAGCCGTACCCTTGCGGCGGCTGCTGGCCCGGGTAGCCGTAACCGGGCACGGTCGGCGGCTGCGGGGGACCCTGCGGGTAGCCGTACGGCTGCTGCGGCGGGCCCTGCGGCGCGGCGGGCGGGCCGGCCGGGGGCGGGGTCTGGGACGGCGGCTGGGACGGCGGCGCCTGCGGGTAGCCGTAGCCCGGCTGGGGCTGCTGGGGCTGCTGCGGGGGCCCGGCGGGCGGCGTGGGCGGGCCGAACCCGCCCGGAGGCGGGTCCTGCGGGGCGCCGAAACCGCCACCCTGGGGCGGCTGGTTCGGCGGCGGGGGCGGCGGCTGGCTCATGACGTGTGTACCTCGGATACGAAGGGGACGGAGGGGACGAGGGGGACGCGGAAGGCGCGGGAGACGCGCGTGGCCCTGGAGACACGGAGAGGGCCGGCGACGCGGATGGGACCGGAGACGCGGATGGGGCGGGCGCGTCTGCGGCGGGCGCGAGCGGTGGACGCGGCGGAAGCGGAGACCGGCCGGGTCACTTGCCGTAGGCCAGCATCAGCTTCTCCTTCGACTCGTCCCTGCCGGTCAGCCGGGTGGTGGAGAGGTAGAAGCGCCCGTCCACGTAGTCGACGGCCTTCGAGAAGAAACCGTTCTCCACCTCCGCCTGGCCCTGCGCGTTCTGCAGCAGCGTCTTCGGGGTGTGCGAACCGCCGCCGGTCGGGATCGAGACGATCCGCCCGCCCGCGTCGTACGAGGGCTCCACGTACGCGACGAGGTTCGTGCCGTCCATCTTGAGCGGCAGCATCGAGTCGTCCGCGGGGGACTTGACCCGCCACTTCTCCTTGCCGGTCTCCAGGCTGACCGCGACGACCTCGTTGGCGCCGCTCTTCGCCTCGGTCGGCAGGTAGAGGGTGTTGGCGTCGGCCGCCACGCCCTCGCAGCCCAGGAGGTCACGCGAGAGGATCGCCCAGCCGCACTGCGGCGCGAACGACTCGTCGACGTCGAGCTGGGAACGGGCCGTGCCGTCGTTCTTCAGCGTGGTGACGTTCCACTGCTTCTTGTCGGCGTTGGTGAGGTAGAGGACCACGGGATCGACGGAGTACGCGCGCTCCACGCGCCAGCCCTTGGGGATCTTCTTGGTCCACTTGGCCTTGCCGGTCGCCGGGTCGAGCTCCTGCACCTCGTCGTGCTCTCCGTCGCCGCCCGCGCCGCAGGAGGCGACGGAGAGCAGCTTGGCGCCGCCCGCGAACGCCGCCGGGAAGCAGGCGTTGCTGTACCTCTTCTTGTCGAAGAGCTTGTCGCCGCTGTCCGTGTCGTAGCCGATGCCGGACTGGGAGCGGCCGACCATCAGGGTGTTTCCGGAGATGTTCAGGCTCAGGGAGAGGGAGCTGTCGAACAGCTCACCCTTCGGGATCTCCTTCGTCCAGCCCTTCTTGCCGGTCGCGAGGTCGACCTGCACGAGCTGGTTGCACTCGGCGCCGCTCTTGGTGCCCTCCTTGTACGCCACGAAGACCTTGTCGTCGGACGTCTTCTGGCTGGACGCGGCACAGATCGGCTGCGGGAAGGTGATCGCGGGCCAGCTGACCTTGCCGTCGTCGACGTTGTAGCCGAAGAGCTGCTTGTACGCGGCCTTCGCGGCGACCTTGTCCGTGATCCACATGCCGGGGGCGTCGGCGCCGGAACCGGGCGCGTCGGGCGCCTCCTTGTACCAGAGCACCTTCGACTCACCGGCCTGGCGGCCCTCGTTGAGGTCCTCGGAACCGGCGTCGCCGTCACCGTCGCCGTCACCGGGGTTGACGGGCGCGTCGGACCCGGAGGGCTTGGCGTCCTGGCTCTTGTCGGCGACGGGCTTCTTCTCGCCGCCGCCGTCGTCGCCGCTGGAGACGGCCAGGACGGTGCCACCGATGACGAGCACCGCGGCCAGCGCGCCGCCGATGATCATTGCGGGCTTCCCCTTGAAGGGGCTCCGCGAGCCACCGCCGGGCGGGGTCCCGGGCCCTCCCGGGAACTGCGGCTGCGTCGGGTAGCCGTACCCGGGCTGCTGCTGGCCGTAGGGCCCCGGCTGCTGCGGCGGACCGTAGGGACCGGGCTGTCCGTACGGGCCCGGCTGCTGCGGATAGCCGTAGGGTCCGGGCTGCTGCGGCTGCCCGTACGGGCCGGGCTGCTGCGGGTAGCCGTAACCGGGCGCGGGCGGCGGGGTGCCGGGGGCGCCCTGCGGCGGTGTCTGCGGGGGCCCCTGCGGTGCGCCCTGCGGCGCTTCCTGCGGGGGCGGCGGGGCCGCCGGCGGCTGGGCGGGCGGTGGCGGGGTGGCGCCCCGCGGGTCCTGCGGAGGTCCGAAGCCACCCTGCGGCGGCTGGTCCTGCGGCGCTCCGAACCCGCCCTGCTGCGACGGCTTTTCAGGCGGCTGAGTCATCAGCGCGTCCCCCCTCTTCACTGATTTTTAGCCATGCCCTGCAGTACGCACCGCAGCGGGCGATGCACTCACAGTGGTTGTCATAGGTCCTGAGAGTGTTCCCAGACGGCTCTTTCTATCACCCTGGAGCGCTCGAACACCGGGCCGGTTCTTCCCTGTTTCCAAGGGAGAACCGGCCCGTGATGCCCTCGTTACGCTTGTTCACGCGCTCTTCACGCGTCGTCGGCGAGCTCCAACCAGCGCATTTCCAACTCGTCGCGCTCGGTGGCCAGTTCGCGCAGGTCACTGTCCAGCTTCGCCACCTTCGCGAAGTCGGTGGCGTTATCGGCGATTTGCGTGTGGAGCTTGCTCTCCTTCTCGGAGATCTTGTCCAGCTGCCGCTCGATCTTCTGCAGTTCCTTCTTCGCCGCGCGGTCCTCCTTGGCGGACGCGGCGCCGGAGGAGCTCTTTTCGGTCACGGCCGCCGGAGCCGAGGCGGCGGCGGCCTCCTCCATCTTGTGGCGCCGCTCCAGGTACTCGTCGATACCGCGCGGCAGCATCCGCAGGGTCGCGTCGCCGAGGAGCGCGAAGACCCGGTCGGTCGTGCGCTCGATGAAGAACCGGTCGTGGGAGATCACGATCAGGGAGCCGGGCCAGCCGTCGAGCAGGTCTTCGAGCTGGGTGAGGGTCTCGATGTCGAGGTCGTTCGTCGGCTCGTCGAGGAAGAGGACGTTCGGCTCGTCCATCAGCAGCCGCAGGATCTGCAGCCGGCGGCGCTCACCGCCGCTGAGGTCGCCGACCGGCGTCCACTGCTTCTCCTTGTTGAAGCCGAAGGTCTCGCAGAGCTGGCCCGCGGTCATCTCACGGCCCTTGCCGAGGTCGACCCGGTCGCGGACCGCCTGGACGGCCTGGAGCACCCGCAGGTTCGGGTCGAGTTCGCCGACCTCCTGGGAGAGGTAGGCGAGCTTGACGGTCCGGCCGGTGACGACCCGGCCCGCGGCGGGCTGCGTCTCGCCCTCGGAGCGGGCGGCCTCCGCCATGGCGCGCAGGAGGGAGGTCTTGCCCGCGCCGTTCACCCCCACCAGGCCGATCCGGTCGCCCGGCCCGAGCTGCCAGGTCAGGTGCTTCAGCAGCACCTTGGGCCCGGCCTGCACGGTGACGTCCTCCAGCTCGAAGACGGTCTTGCCGAGCCGGGACGAGGCGAACTTCATCAGTTCGCTGCTGTCGCGGGGCGGCGGCACGTCCGCGATCAGCTCGTTGGCGGCCTCCACGCGAAAGCGCGGCTTGGACGTACGGGCCGGGGCGCCGCGGCGCAGCCAGGCCAGCTCCTTCCTGACCAGGTTCTGCCGCTTGACCTCCTCGGTGGCGGCGATGCGCTCCCGCTCGGCGCGCGCGAAGACGTAGTCGGTGTAGCCGCCCTCGTAGTCGTAGACGTCGCCCTTCTGCACGTCCCACATGCGGGTGCAGACCTGGTCCAGGAACCACCGGTCGTGGGTGACGCAGACGAGCGCGGACCTGCGCTCACGCAGATGCTGCGCCAGCCAGGCGATGCCTTCCACGTCGAGGTGGTTGGTGGGCTCGTCGAGGATGATCAGGTCCTGCTCGTCGATGAGCAGCTTGGCCAGCGCGATGCGCCGTCGCTCACCGCCGGAGAGCGGTCCGATCACGGTGTCGAGGCCCTGTGGGAAACCGGGCAGGTCGAGCCCGCCGAACAGGCCCGTCAGTACGTCCCTGATCTTGGCGTTGCCCGCCCACTCGTGGTCGGCCATGTCCCGGATGACCTCGTGGCGGACGGTGGCCGCGGGGTCCAGGGAGTCGTGCTGGGTGAGCACGCCGACGTGCAGGCCGCCCGAGTGCGTCACGCGCCCGGAGTCGGCCTCCTCCAGCTTCGCGAGCATCCGGATGAGCGTGGTCTTGCCATCACCGTTACGGCCGACCACGCCGATCCGGTCCCCTTCGGACACGCCGAGGGAGACTCCGTCGAGCAGCGCACGGGTTCCGTACACCTTGCTGACTGCCTCGACATTGACCAGATTGACGGCCATCGCACTCCTGACAAGGGGGATCGATCGACCTTCCAGGGTAGCCGCCCACAAGGATGATCCTTCCGGCCACCCAGGAAGGGGGCGGCGCCCCCATGGGGACGCGGGGAACGGCGCAGTCTTTTGTCTTCAGGGGCGCAGCCCCAGGGCCGCGGGGAACGGCGCAATCTTTTGCCTTTCAGGGGCGCAGCCCCAGGGGCGCGGGGAACGGCGCAATCTTTTGCCTTTCAGGGGCGCAGCCCCAGGGGCGCGGGGAACGGCGCAATCTTTTGTCTTTTGGGGGCGCGGGGAACGGCGCATTCTTTTTGCGTTTCGGGAGACGCGGGGAACAACGCAACCACCCCCCACGCACCCGCCGCCGACCGCCGACCGCCGAGGTCACACCACGACAGCCCCACCCACCGGCCCCACAGCCACGCGCGCAGCGCGACAAACCCCCGCCCCCACCAACGCGTCCGCGACCTTCCCCCCCGCCTCCGCGTCGGCGACGAGGAACGCGGTCGTGGGCCCGGACCCCGACACGATCCCGGCCAGCGCCCCACCGTCGACACCGACGGCCAGCGCCGAGGCCAGCGACGGCCGCAACGACAACGCGGCGGCCTGCAGGTCGTTGGACACCGCTTCGGCGAGCGCCGAGGCGTCCCCCGAGGCCAACGCCGCGAGAACCCCGCCGGAGGCGACCGGCTCCGGCACGGAAACCCCCTCGTTCAGCCGGTCGAACTCCCCGTACACCGCCGGCGTCGACAACCCCCCGTCGGCCACGGCGAACACCCAGTGGAAGCTCCCGCCGACCTCGAGGACCCGCAGCCTCTCCCCCCGCCCGGTCCCGAGCGCGGCCCCGCCGACCAGGCTGAACGGCACATCACTGCCCAACTCGGCGCAGATCTCGAGGAGCTCGTCCCGCGAGGCCCCCGTACCCCAGAGGGCGTCGCAGGCGACCAGCGCGCCCGCGCCGTCGGCGGAGCCGCCCGCCATGCCCCCGGCGACCGGGATGTCCTTCGCGATGTGGATGTGCACATCGGCCCGGCGCCCGTACCGCGCGGCCAGTTTCTCCACCGCCCGCGCCGCCAGGTTCGTACGGTCCAGGGGGACCTGGGACGCGTCGGGCCCCTCGCAGGTGACCCGGAGGGTGTCGGCGGGGCTCACCGTCACCTCGTCGTACAGGCCGACCGCGAGGAAGACGTTGGCGAGGTCGTGAAACCCGTCGGGCCGCGCACCCCCCACCGCGAGCTGGACGTTGACCTTGGCCGGGACCCGAACCGTCACGCTCACTGCTTGTTCTCCGCGATCTGTTTGTTCTCCGCGATCCGTGCGAACTCCTCCACCGTCAGCGACTCGCCGCGCGCCTGCGGCGAGACCCCCGCGGCGACCAGCGCGGCCTCGGCGGCGGGCGCCGAACCGGCCCAGCCGGCCAGCGCGGCCCGCAGGGTCTTGCGCCGCTGGGCGAAGGCGGCGTCCACGACGGCGAAGACCTCGCGCTGGGAGGCGGTCGTCTTCACCGGCTCCGCGCGGCGGACCAGCGAGACGAGCCCGCTGTCCACGTTCGGGGCGGGCCAGAAGACGTTGCGGCCGATCGATCCGGCCCGCTTGACGTCGGCGTGCCAGTTCGCCTTCACGGAGGGCACGCCGTAGACCTTCGAGCCGGGCGGCGCGGCCAGCCGGTCGGCGACCTCCGCCTGCACCATCACGAGCGTGCGCTCGATGGTGGGGAAGGTGTCGAGCATGTGCAGCAGCACCGGCACGGCGACGTTGTACGGGAGGTTCGCGACCAGGGCCGTCGGGGCGGGGCCCGGCAGCTCGGTCACCCGCATCGCGTCCTCGTGGACGAGCGAGAAACGCTCGGCGCGCTCCGGCATGCGGGCGGTGATCGTGGCGGGCAGCGCGCCCGCGAGGGCGTCGTCGATCTCGACGGCGACGACCCGGTCGGCCGCCTCCAGGAGCCCCAGGGTCAGGGACCCGAGGCCCGGTCCGACCTCGACGACCACGTCCTCGGGACGGACGCCGGCGGTCCGGACGATGCGCCGCACGGTGTTGGCGTCGATGACGAAGTTCTGACCGCGCTGCTTGGTGGGCCGTACGCCGAGGACTGCCGCGAGTTCGCGGATGTCGGCGGGGCCCAGGAGGGCGTCGGAGGCGGGGCTGGTCACGCCCCCAAGGGTAAGGGTGACCGGCGCCTGGTCCCGTCCGTGGGGGCTGCGCCCCCGCGCCACACCTGTCGCGCCACGCGCTCGTCCTCAAGCGCCGGACGGGCTGAGGAAGGCGCCCTACAACCGCTCCCCGCAGTGCGGCCAGGGGCTCGCCCCCCGCCGCACGTACAACTTCTTCGCCCGGAACGTCTGTTCCGCCGCGGAGGCGTCCTGCGGGCGCCCGGCCCCGCCCAGCGCCTGCCAGGTCCGGGTGTCGAACTGGTACAGCCCGCCGTACGTCCCGGACGGATCGACCGCCCCCGGCCGCCCTCCGGACTCGCAGTGGGCGAGCCCCTGCCAGTTCAGGCCGTCGGCGCCCGCCACGGACATCGGCAGCGGCTTCGTACCCACCTTCACCACCTGCGCGCGCGGCTCCCGCACCACCTCGGAGCGCAGCAGCCGCGGCTTCTGCCTGACGCCGTTGACGGTCCGCAGGGCGTACGTGACGCGCCGCAGCCCTGGCTGCCCCGCCTGCTCCACGACCTCGGTGCCCCGGAACAGCCCGGGGTCCTGGGTCCGCCGCACCTCGAAGGGCAGGGCCTCCTCGCTGACCTCCTTCGTGCCGGTGATCCGCAGGACCGTCACCGTCTGTCCGTCGCGCGGGAAACTGCCGGCGGGCACGGAGGTGGTGTCCTGGCCGCGCAGCGTGATCCCGGCCTCCTCCACGGTCTCGCCGACGGTCGCCGCGTTCGTACGGACCGTCCGTGCCTGTCCGTCCGCCATGACCGTCACGGTCCGCTCGGTACGGACGTCGAGCGCGAGTCCCGCCCGCCCGATCCGCCGAGCGCGCGGCACGGACACGTACGCGCCCTGCGCGCGCACCCCGAGCTCCCGCAGTGCCTCGTCCACGGTGTGCGCGGTGGTCCACACGTGGCTCGACCGCCCGTCCAGGGTGAGCCGCAGGGGCCGTCCGTAGCGCACGGCGATCTCCTCACCGCTGGCCAGGGCGGTCCCGGGGGCGGGGGACACCACGTCGTGGGCGCCCACCCGGACCCCTTCGTCGGCGAGGAGTTCGCCGACGTCGTCCGCGAAGGTGTGCAGGGTGCGGGGGCTGCCGTCCACGGTCAGTTCGATCGCCTTGTCGTCGGCGACGAAGGCGGAGGTGCCGCCCGCCAGGAAGGCGACGACCAGCGCCTGCGGGAGCAGCTTGCGTACGTCGGGCCGCTCCGCGCTCCTGCGGCGCCGGGCGGCCTTCCGGGTTTCGGCGCGGCCACCGGACCGGGCGGGCCCCGTGAACGGTTCGGCAGTCGGTCCGGGCGACCCGGGCCGTCCGGGGGCGAGTTCGGTGGGCAGTTCCGCGGTGAGTTCCGTGGTCGGGGCGAGCGGCGCCGCCTGCCGCGGAAGTGTCGGCGCGTCCGGGGCCCAGGCCTCGCCGGGGTGCCCGTGCCCGAGCCCGTACTCGTGGCCGTACGCGGGCTGGTGCTCGAGCTCGTGCGCGTACACGGGCCCGTGCCTGTTCCCGTACTCGTAGGCGTACTCGTACCCGTAGGCGTACTCGTACGCGGGCCGATACGGGTCCCGGCCGTGAGCGACGTACCCGTCCGCCCCGTGCGGATCCGGGCCGTACGCCTCGTACTGCGACGCCTCGTACTGCGGACTGCTCACGACGACACGCTCCAGAAGACCGGTGGAGAGAGGTACGCCCGCGGGGCTCCTTCGGGTGGGAGGGGAGGCGGGTGGGCGGACAGAACCTAGCGGAGCGTCCGTCACTCTCCAAAGCAGCGCGACTACAGCGTGTGGCGACACACCCTGGAGTGGACCCCGGGGAGCGGCCTGGCCGTGATGGGTCAGTAATCGAACGCGCGGGCGGTGTTCGCCGAGAGCGCTGTCGCCAGCGCGTCCTCGTCCAGCCCCCGCACGGCGGCCATGGCGCGGACCGTGACCGGAATGAGATAAGGGGCGTTGGGCCGTCCGCGGTACGGGACGGGCGTCAGGAAGGGCGCGTCGGTCTCGACGAGGACGAGTTCCAGCGGCGCCACGGCGAGGGCGTCGCGCAGCGGCTGGGCGTTCTTGAAGGTCATGTTCCCGGCGAACGACATGTAGTAGCCGGCGCGGGCGCAGACCGCCGCCATCTCCGCGTCGCCGGAGTAGCAGTGGAAGACGGTCCGCTCGGGCGCGCCCTCCTCCTTGAGGATCCGCAACACGTCGGCGTGGGCGTCCCGGTCGTGGATGACCAGCGTCCTGCCGTGCCGCTTGGCGATCTCGATGTGGGCGCGGAACGAGCGCTCCTGGGCGGCGATGCCCTCGGGTCCGGTGCGGAAGTGGTCGAGGCCGGTCTCTCCGACGCCCTTGACCTGGGGCAGTGCGGCCAGCCGGTCGATCTCGGCGAGCGCCTCGTCCAGCGCGCCCGCGCCACCGCCCTCCCGGGCGCCCTGCCGCGACCAGTTGTCGGGATCCCCGTGCACGATGCGGGGGGCCTCGTTCGGGTGAAGGGCGACGGTCGCGTGGACGGCGTCGTACGCGGCGGCCGTCTCGGCCGCCCAGCGCGAACCCTTCAGATCGCAGCCCACCTGCACGACCGTCGTCACGCCGACCGACGCTGCCTTGGCGAGGGTCTCCTCGACCGTGCCGGACTGCATGTCGAGATGGGTGTGCGAGTCGGCGACCGGCACCCTCAGGGGGTCCGGCAGGGGCGGGGCTTCGGCGTGGGAAGGCATACCCCGATCCTACGAAGGGGGCTGCTCGGCGATGGAACGCCGGGTCCCGCCTCGCGGGGAAGCGGTCCGCGAGGTGGGACCCGGCGCCCGTGCCGGGAGCCGGGGTGCCCGGGAGTCACCCCGCCTTGCGGTGGTGGAACGGGTGCAGCAGATCGGAGAGGTGCCAGTGGTGGTCGGCCTTGGGCAGCGCCGCCGTCTCCGCCAGCCGGGCCACCTCCGGCGCCTGTGCCGGGTCCGCGGACGTCTCGGACGTCGTCCCCGAAGCCGCCGGGGCGCGCTTCATCGGCGGTACGGACAGCGCGCGGCGCATCGAGTTCTGCGCCGAGGACACCTGGCCGGCGCGCATGATGCGCACGACGTGCCCGTCGCAGTTCACACAGCTCGGGCGGCTCAGTGGCGACGGCACGACCAGGCCGTCCGCCACGTACGTCACGAACTCGGCTCCCTCGTGGTCGAAGTGGTGCTCGATCTCGTACGACTGCTCCCAGCCGTGGCCACAGCGCATACAGGCGAAGGAATACGACTCGTGGACGGTGTCGGTGGCCGCGACGGCGTCGGGGCGGGGTACGGGTCCGCCGGCGATCCGGCCGGGCTGCCCTGCGATCTCACTCATGCCAGCTCCTCTTGTCCGCTGGACGAGGACGGGTCTGTCCTTCCTCCAGTGGACGCCTCCGCCGACGTGAATGCACCGGACCTGTCGAGTGTTGGAGCCGTCTTGGCCGATCCTTGTCGGACGGCCCTCGATTCCGGGTCGGGGCTTTGCTTTCGGCGGCGGTCCTTTACGAGCGCATGGGCCGGTGCGCTCCCCTGTGAAATCGTGCGCTCCCCTGAGGACACACGCGCTCCCTGTACGGAACCGGCCCCACACTCTTCCAGCAGGTCAAGCACTCATTCGCGCATGACGAGGGGGGTCGCGCAGAAGGCCGCGCAGACTCTCCGGGAGGCCGCCCGGAAGGTCACTCAGGGGGTACTCGGAAGGTCACCCAGGGGGCCGCTCGGGGGCCACTCGGGGGCCACTCGGGGTGTCTCTCAGGGGGCCGTCCCCAAGGTCGTTCAGGGAGGGCTGGGCCCTCGTCACGGGGCAGCGCGTTCGGCGTTCTTCGCCGCGACGACCGCGTCGAAGACCTCCCGCTTGGGCACGCCCGCGTCCGCCGCGACGGCGGCGATCGCCTCCTTGCGCCGCTCCCCCGCCTCCTCGCGCACCCGCACCCTGCGCACCAGTTCGCCGGCGTCGAGCACCTCGGTCTTCTCCGGGGCGCCCTCGACGACGACGGTGATCTCGCCGCGTACACCCTCCGCGGCCCAGGCGGCGAGTTCCCCGACCGACCCGCGCTTGACCTCCTCGTACGTCTTCGTCAGCTCGCGGCAGACGGCGGCCCGCCGCTCGGCGCCGAACACCTCGGCCATCGCGGCGAGCGTGTCGTCGAGCCGGTGCGGGGCCTCGAAGAAGACGAGGGTGCGCCGTTCGCCCTCGACCTCCCGCAGCCGCGAGAGCCGTTCGCCGGCCTTGCGCGGCAGGAATCCCTCGAAGCAGAACCGGTCGACGGGCAGCCCGGACAGCGCCAGCGCGGTGAGCACGGCGGACGGGCCGGGGACGGCCGTGACCCTGATGTCCTTCTCGACGGCGGCGGCGACGAGCCGGTAACCGGGGTCGGACACGGACGGCATCCCGGCGTCGGTCACGAGCAGCACGCGCGCGCCCCCGACCAGTGCCTCGACCAGTTCCGGCGTACGCGCGGACTCGTTGCCCTCGAAGTAGGACACGACGCGTCCGGTCGGCTGGACGTCGAGGCCCTGGGTCAGCCGCCGCAGCCGCCGGGTGTCCTCGGCGGCGATGACGTCGGCCCCCGCCAGCTCCGCCGCGAGCCGGGGCGGTGCGTCCGCGATGTCCCCGATGGGCGTTCCTGCGAGTACGAGGGTTCCTGCCGCGGTTCCACCGGTTCCTGTCACGTTTACATCCTCGCAGGGGCGGCCCGCGGGACTCACACAGACCTGTTCCCTACGATGGCGCGGTGACAAGTACCGCGTCCTCCACGGACACCCGGCAGGGACAGGGCGTCGAAGAGCAGCGGCCGTCGTGGCAGCAGCGGCTGCGCAGGTTCGGCTACGCGGCCGGATCCAGAGACGACGTCCGCGACCGCCTCGTGCCCGCGTACACCGAGCCCGGCCCACGTCTGTGGGCGGCGATCGGGCTCCGCCAGGAGGCCGCCGAACGCATCGTCCGCTGGTCGGCGTGGGGCGGCCCGCTGCTCATCACGCTGCTGGCGGGCGTGATGCGGTTCTGGAACCTGGGCAGCCCAAAGGCGGTGATATTCGACGAGACGTACTACGCCAAGGACGCCTGGGCGCTCATCCACCGCGGGTTCGAGGTCAACTGGGCCAAGGACGCCAACGACGTGGTCCTGCAGCACGGCGGGAGCATCCGTATCCCGACGGACGCCGCCTACGTGGTGCACCCGCCGGTCGGCAAGTACGTCATCGGGCTCGGCGAGTGGATGTTCGGGTTCACGCCGTTCGGCTGGCGGTTCATGACGGCGCTGCTCGGCACGCTGTCCGTGCTGATGCTGTGCCGCATCGGCCGCCGCCTGTTCCGTTCCACCTTCCTCGGGTGCCTGGCGGGCGCCCTGATGGCCGTGGACGGCCTGCACTTCGTGATGAGCCGCACGGCGCTGCTCGACCTGGTGCTGATGTTCTTCGTCCTCGCGGCGTTCGGCTGCCTGCTCATCGACCGCGACAAGGCCAGGGAACGGCTCGCCGCGGCCCTCCCACCGGACGCCGACGGGCTCGTACGCCCGGACTCCCACACCGCGACGACCACCCGCCTGGGCCTTCGCCCCTGGCGCCTGGCGGCCGGCCTGCTGCTCGGCCTCGCCATCGGCACGAAGTGGAACGGCCTCTACATCCTTGTCGCGTTCGGCCTGCTGACGGTCCTGTGGGACGTCGGCTCGCGGCGGGTGGCGGGCGCGCGCCGCCCCTACCGGGCGGTCCTGCGGCGCGATGTGGGCTGGGCGTTCCTCTCGACGGTCCCGGTGGCGATCGTCACGTACCTCCTGTCCTGGACGGGCTGGTTCCTGTCGGGCACCGACGGCAAGGGCGGCTACTACCGCAACTGGGCCACCGCCGACGGCCGCACCAGCGAGTGGTCCTGGCTGTTCCCCGACTGGTGGCGCAGTCTGTGGCACTACGAGACGCAGGTGTACGACTTCCATGTCGGCCTGCACTCCCCGCACACGTACCAGTCGAACCCGTGGAGCTGGATCGTCACGGGCCGCCCGGTCTCGTACTTCTACGAGTCGCCGCTGCCCGGCAAGGACGGCTGCCCGACGGACGCGGGCGAGAAGTGCGCACGCGAGGTACTGGCTCTCGGCACCCCGCTCCTGTGGTGGGCCGCGGCCTTCGCGATCCTGTACATCCTGTGGCGCTGGCTCTTCCGCCGCGACTGGCGGGCGGGCGCGATCGCCTGCGGCATCGCGGCGGGTTACGTCCCGTGGTTCCTCTACCAGGAACGCACGATCTTCTTCTTCTACGCGATCGTCTTCCTCCCCTTCCTGTGCCTGGCGGTGGCGATGATGATCGGCGCGATGCTGGGCCCCCCGGGCGCCACGGAACGCCGCCGGGTGGTCGGCGCGGCGGCCACAGGCGTCCTGGTCCTCCTGATCGCCTGGAACTTCATCTACTTCTGGCCGATCTACACGGGCCAGGCGATCCCCATCGACTCGTGGCGGTCGCGGATGTGGCTGGACACCTGGGTCTAGGCACCTGGGTCCAGACGGCCGGCCGGACAGCCGGGAGGGCGCGGCGATCTGCCGCGCCCTCTCCGTTTCGGTCCCGTCCACGTCCTGGCCGGGACGCGCCGCGAACAGCGCGCTATCTTCTCGGCCATGAGTGACGGCAAAGTGGCTCTCATAGCCGCGGGCGTGTCTCTGGTCGTCGGCGTTCTCACGGTCGTTGCGTCGATCTCCATCGCCCGCCTGCAGGCCAAGCAGGCGGTCGAGCTCAAGCGCGAGGACCTGCGCACCGAGTACATGGCCGAAGCCGCGATCCGCAGGCTCCTCATGCACACCGACTTCAAGAAGCGGACGTTCGGTGTGATCAAGAAGCGGCTCGGTGACGGGTTCGACGACACGGAACTGCGCAAGCTGCTCGTCCGCGCGGGCGCGGTGAGACTTCCTGACCCGAGGGGCGAGGACCGGGAGCTCTGGGGACTCGTGGAACGCAACACGAACGAACTCGGCTGAACGCCCCTCGCCCCCGGATTACTCCCGGATTAGTCCCGGATTACCCCTGGAGTAATCGACCGCTCTCCCCGCCCCCGGCAGGATCAGGCGCATCGACGGGGCCCCGCCGGGCCCCGGGCCCCGTCAGTCGCAGGCCCAGGCCCAGGCCCAGGCCCAGTCGCAGTCGCAGTCGCAGTCGCGAGGAGATCGTCATGTCTGTCACGTCCGCCGGCGGCACCCCAGTCGTCGCCCCAGCCGGCTCGGTCGGTGGCGTCCCCTCCGCCTCGGCGGCCACCCGGGCCGTCGTGGAGGAGTTCATCGCCGCTCGGGTCGCCGGGGACACCGGGCGGCTCGTCGAGCTGTTCGCCGACCGCGTCGACTGGATGCTCGCCCCGAATCCCACCGTGCCGTGGATCCGGCCGCGGTCCACCGCCGCCGAATGCGCCGCGCAGTTCACGGAGTTGGCGGAGCACACCGTGGCCGAGGACGCGCGTGCCTCCGTCGACGTCTTCCTCGTCGATGGCGCCGACGCCGTCCTTATGGGGCATCTCTCGGGGACCGTACGGACGACGGGGAAGTCCTTCGAGGGGCCGTTCGCGCTGCGTCTCACCGTCGAGGGCGGTCGCATCACCCGGCACCACCTCTACGAGGACGGCCTCGCGATCGCGCGGGCGTGCGCCGCCTGACACTCGGCCGGCGTCGGCCCGTACCGTCCGGCAACCGGGGCCCACGCGCCTAACGATCGGGGAACAGCACCCCCATCCGTCACTCTCCCCGCATACAGTGCGACGCAGGGACACCGTTCTGAACGCGTTCAGAACGGTGCACGGGGAAGATCGGGGAGGGGACGCGAATGCGGAGCGGGGTCAAGGTCGGCATTGTCGGCGGGGTGTTCGCCGTGCTGGTGGGGGGCGCGGGGTACGGCGCGTACAACATCGTGAGCTCCGTCAGCGGGGACGGCGGATCGTCGGCGACCGGTGCCAAGAAGACCGGGCCGCCCTCGCACGACGAGATCGCGGAGACCTCGGAGAAGTTCTTCGCGGCCTGGGAGCAGGGCGACGCCGCCACCGCCGCGGACCTGACGGACAACGCCCTGGCCGCCAAGGAACTCCTCGTCGCCTACGGCGGCCAGGCGCACATCGGGAAAGTGAAGATCACGCCCGGTACGGCGACGGGCGCGACCGTGCCGTTCGAGGTGTCGGCCACCGTCTCGTACGAGGGCAGGAGCAAGCCGCTGGCCTACAAGAGCGAGCTGGCCGTCGTGCGCGGGAAGACCACCGGGCGGGCGCTCGTCGACTGGCAGCCCTCCGTCCTGCACCCGGACCTCAAGACCGGCGACACCCTCGTCACGGGCGAGGCGGCGAGCCCGCCCATCGAGGCGGTGGACCGCAACGGCGTCGTCCTGACGAAGGGGAAGTACCCGTCCCTCGGGCCCGTGCTCGACACCCTGCGCGAGCGGTACGGCGACAAGGCGGGCGGTACTCCCGGCGTCGAGCTCGCGATCCAGCACGCGAGCGAGAGCGCGGGCGACAGCACGCTGGTGACCCTCGCCAAGGGCAAGGCGGGCAAGCTGCCCACGACGATCAGCGCGGGCGCGCAGGCCGCCGCGGAGAAGGCCGTCACGCGGTACGCGGAGTCGTCGGTGGTCGCCG
The DNA here is from genome assembly GCF_026341275.1 of Streptomyces ortus. Lineage (NCBI taxonomy): Bacteria > Bacillati > Actinomycetota > Actinomycetes > Kitasatosporales > Streptomycetaceae > Streptomyces > Streptomyces ortus. The sequence goes on along the minus strand of NZ_JAIFZO010000002.1, from coordinate 2,387,783 downwards.
TGAAGCCCAGCACCGGAGAGGTGCTGGCGGTCGCCAACCACCGGGGGGACGCCTTCAACGCGGCCTTCCAGGGCAAGGTCGCCCCCGGCTCCACCATGAAGATCATCACCGCGGCGATGTTCATCGACAACGGCGTGACCGCGATGAACAGCCCGGCGCCCTGTCCGCCGACCGCGACCTGGCAGAGCCAGACCTTCAAGAACCTCACGGGCATGGAGCCCAACGAGAAGGCCACCCTCGCCAACAGCTTCATGCGCTCGTGCAACACGGCCTTCATCAAGCTCATCGACGGCTCCGACGAGCGCCCGCTCACGGACGAGTCGCTCACCACCGAGGCGCAGGAGCGGTTCGGTCTGGGCAAGGACTGGAAGACGGGCATCGTCTCCTTCGACGGCAGCGTCCCCGCGTCCGGCGGCCCGAACCGCGCGGCCAACGCGATCGGCCAGGGCGACGTCCAGATGAACCCGCTGAACATGGCCTCGGTCACGGCGACCGCGATCACGGGCACGTTCCGCCAGCCCTATCTGGTGTCGCCGAAGCTCGACGACCGCGAGATGGCCACCGCCCGCGGTCTGCCGTCCGGCACCTCCGGCCAGCTGAAGCAGATGATGCGGCTCACCGCGACCAGCGGTACCGGCGCGCAGGCCATGGCCGGGCTCGGCGGTGACATCGGCGCCAAGACCGGCTCCGCCGAGGTCGACGGCCAGGAGACGTCCAACAGCTGGTTCACCGGTTACCGGGGCGACATCGCTGCCGCGGCCATGACGGAGGAGGGCGGCCACGGAGGGGACGCGGCGGGTCCGATTGTCGCAGCTGTGCTACGGACGGGCGGCTGAACTCACCCTCACAGGCCGGGACTCTAGGGTGGTGGCTCTCGTTCCAGTAGAGCCGGCAGGGACTCGGGGAGCGTGCGGGACTCGTAGAGTTCCGGAACTCGTGGAGGCTCTGGACTCGTAGAGTTCTGGGACGCGTCCAGGGTCTGGACTGGTAAAGGGCCGGGGCTCGTAAGGGCCGGGCAGGGCGTAGGGCGTCGGGGAAGCAGCGAAGGAACGGAAGCCGTGGGGAACAGAAGGCGCGCACCTGAGCGCGGCAGGACGAGGACGAAGCCCGCCGTCATCGGCGGGATGATCGCCGTCGTCGTCGGCGGCGCGGGGTTCGGCGTGTACGCCCTGTACGGCGGCGGAGCGGCGGCCGACGCGGGCTCCGCCTCCGACGCGAAGCCCGTGAAGAGCGGCCCGCTGTCGGCGGCCGAGGTGAAGTCGACGGCCAAGGCGTTCCTCACGGCCTGGCAGAGCGGTGACGTCGCCAAGGCCGCCGCGGCGACGAACGACACCACGGCGGCGCGCACCCTGCTCACCGGCTACGGCAAGGAGGCGCACATCGAGGATGTGACGCTCACCGCCAAGAAGCGCTCCGGTGACGCCGTGCCGTTCGCCGTCAAGGGCACGGTCGCGTACAAGACCCTGAGCAAGCCTCTCGCGTACGAGTCCGAGCTGACCGTCGTGCGTCGCGCCAAGGACGGGAAACCGCTGGTCGACTGGCATGCGGCGGTCGTGCACCCGGAGCTGGAGGACGGCGACAAGCTGGTCACCGGCGAGGCGGGTACGCCTCCGGTCAAGGCGCTGGACCGGGACGGCGGCGAGCTGACCACCGCCAAGTACCCCTCCCTCGGGACGGTCCTCGACGGTCTTCGGGAGAAGTACGGCAAGAAGGCCGGCGGCAAGGCGGGCGTCGAGCTGCGGGTGATCCGCGCCGGCTCCGAGGACGCCGAGGGCGGCAAGGGCGCCGACACCGCGAAGAAGACGGACGCCGCCGACAAGAACCCGGACAAGACCCTGCTGGAGCTGAGCAAGGGCACGCCCGGCACGGTCCGTACGACGCTCAGCCCGGCCCTGCAGGCGACCGCCGAGCAGCAGGTGGCCGCGAAGTCCAAGGCGTCGGCGGTCATGATCAGGCCGTCGACCGGGGAGATCCTGGCCGTCGCGAACTCGGGGCACGGCTTCAACACCGCCTTCCAGGGCTCGCTGGCCCCCGGCTCGACGATGAAGATCGTCACGGCCTCGCTGCTCATCGAGAAGGGGCTGGCGTCGGTGAACAAGGAGCACCCCTGCCCGAAGTACTCGACGTACGGCGGCTGGAAGTTCCAGAACGACGACAAGTTCCAGATCAAGGGCGGCACGTTCAAGGCGAGCTTCGCGCGCTCCTGCAACACCGCCTTCATCAGCCAGGCCAAGAAGCTGAGCGACGACGACCTGACCAAGCAGGCCCAGCAGGTGTTCGGCCTCGGCATGGACAACTGGGCGATCGGCGTGCCGACCTTCGACGGTTCGGTGCCGGTGCAGTCGCAGGCCCAGAAGGCGGCCTCGCTGATCGGGCAGGGCGGGGTGCGGATGAACCCGCTGAACATGGCGTCGGTCGTCGCCACGGCCAAGACGGGCACGTTCCATCAGCCCTATCTGGTGCCCGCGAGCGTCGACGACCGGACGCTCGCGAAGGGGTCGCGTTCGCTGTCGGCCGACACCCAGGCCCAGCTGAAGGAGCTTCTGCAGTACACGGCCGCGGCCGGTACGGCGGCCGAGGCCATGGCCGGGCTCGGCCCGGACTTCGGGGCCAAGACCGGTTCCGCGGAGGTCGACAACCAGAAGAAGCCCAATGGCTGGTTCACAGCCTGGAAGGGCGATCTGGCCGCCGCGGGCGTGGTGCAGCAGGGCGGCCACGGCGGCGAGACGGCCGGCCCGATCGTGGCGGCGCTCCTGAAGGCGGGCAGCTGACGAAGGCGGGCAGCTGACGATGCGGGCGGGCGGCTGAACCGGTCGGCTCAGTCGGCTCAGTTGGACACAGGCGCGGCCGTGTACGTCCGCCGCAGGAAGCGGATCAGCGTCTTCGCCTCGAACTGCACGACCGCCACTCCCTTCGCCGAGTGGAACTCCATGACGGCCTGGACCCGCCCGCAGGGCCAGATGCGTACGTCACCGGCGGCGGCCGGCGCCCGTAGTCCCTGTTCGAGCAGGTCGCGGGTGAAGACCCACTCGTGGTGGCCGGGCAGCATGATGTGCACCCGTCGGGGGTCGGTCTCGGGGTCGTAGCGAAGGGCCACCGGTACGGCGGGCGGATCCTGCGCCTCGTCCGTCACGATGTGGACGCGCGCGTACTGCTCAACGGCGGACATCGATCGCTCCCTCTTCGAACTGATCCTTCTCCAATGTCGCATATTTTCCGATATGCGCCCCCAGCTGAGTCTCGGCCGTATTCGAGGTCACCTCGCTCTTGCAAGCTGTTCGCATTAAGCCACTATCATCTAACGGTTATCGCCAGTCGGCCTGCCCCCGGAAGCGGAGCCCTCCATGCACGTGCCCGACGGATTCATCAACGCGCCCGTCTCCGTCGCCGCCGGAGCCGTGGCCGCCACGGCGGTCGCGGTGAGCCTGCGCGGCGCCCGCCGTGAGCTGGACGAGCGGACGGCCCCGCTCGCGGGACTGGTCGCCGCGTTCATCTTCGCCGTGCAGATGCTGAACTTCCCGGTCGCGGCCGGCACCAGCGGACATCTGCTCGGAGGCGCGCTCGCCGCGATACTCGTGGGCCCCTTCACCGGGGTCCTCTGCGTCTCGGTCGTGCTCCTCATGCAGGGCATCCTCTTCGCCGACGGCGGCCTCACGGCACTGGGCGTGAACATCACGAACATGGCGGTCGTCACCACGGTCGTGGCCTACGCCGTCTTCCGCGGCCTCGTAAAACTCCTGCCCAGGAAGCGTCGGTCCATTACCGTCTCAGCGTTCGTCGCCGCTGTGATCTCCGTCCCTGCCGCCGCCGCGGCCTTCACGCTGATCTACGCGATCGGCGGCACCACGGACGTCCCGATCGGGCAGGTCCTCACCGCCATGGTCGGCGTCCACGTCCTCATCGGCCTCGGTGAGGCCGCGATCACCGCCCTCACGGTCGGCGCCGTCATCGCCGTACGCCCTGACCTCGTGTACGGGGCCCGCGGCCTGACCGCGCCCCTGAAACTGCGGATCAACGGCGAGCTGGTCGACACCCCCGCCGCCGAGCCCGCCCCCGTCGCCGCCCGGTCCCACCGCAAGGTGTGGCTGGCCGGTCTCGCCACCTCCCTCGTCCTCGCCGGTTTCGTCAGCTTCTACGCCTCGGCGAACCCCGACGGCCTGGAGAAGGTCGCCGCCGACAAGGGCATCGACGCCAAGGCCGAGGACCACGCCGCCGCCGACTCGCCGCTCGCCGACTACGGCGTCGAGGGCCTGACCGACAGCCGGATCTCCGGCGGCCTCGCGGGTGTGATCGGGGTGGGCGTCACGGTCGTCGCGGGTACGGGCGTCTTCTGGGCCGTCCGCAGGCGCCGTACGCCCGAGCCCCAGGCCGGGTCCCGGAGCGGGCCTCAGAACGGGCCCTCGCACGTCGGCGAGTCCGTCTGACATGGAAGGCTGACATGGGTGCCGGTCACGCGCACAAGCTCTACCGGCACGGGCACTCCCCCGTGCACGCTCTGCCGCCGCACACCAAGCTGGCCGCCGTCTTCGCCTTCGTGCTGGTCGTCGTCTCGACCCCGCGGGAGGCGATGTGGGCCTTCGGGCTGTACGCGCTGCTGCTGGCGACCGTGGCGTACGCGGCCCGCGTCCCGGCCGGCTTCGTACTGAAGCGGCTGCTGATCGAGGTGCCGTTCGTGGCCTTCGCCGTGCTGATGCCGTTCGTGGCGCAGGGCGAGCGGGTCGACGTGCTCGGGCTGTCCCTGAGCGTGAACGGCCTGTGGGGCGCCTGGAACGTGCTGGCCAAGGGCACCCTCGGGGTCGCCGCGTCCGTCCTGCTCGCCTCCACGACCGAGCTGCGCGAGCTGCTGCTGGGCCTCCAGCGGCTCCGGCTGCCACCCCTCCTCGTACAGATCGCGTCCTTCATGATCCGTTACGGGGACGTCATCACGGACGAGATGCGGCGGATGCGGATCGCGCGGGAGTCGCGCGGCTTCGAGGCCCGCGGCGTCCGCTCCTGGGGCGTGCTCGCCAAGTCCGCCGGCGCCCTGTTCATCCGCTCCTACGAACGCGGGGAGCGGGTGCACCTGGCCATGGTCAGCCGGGGGTACGCCGGTTCGATGCCGGTCATCGACGAGGTGACCGCGTCGCGCGCGCAGTGGTCGTACGCCTTCGCCCTGCCGTGCGCCGCGCTCGTCGTATGTCTGCTGGGATGGACCCTGTGACCCCTGTGACCGATTCCGCGCCCACTCCCCCCTCCCTGGAGGTGGCCGGGCTGGCCTTCGCCTACCCCGACGGGCACCAGGCCCTCTTCGGCGTGGACTTCAGCGTCGGCCGGGGTGAGCGCGTGGCCCTGCTCGGTCCGAACGGCGCCGGCAAGACGACCCTCGTGCTCCACCTCAACGGCATCCTGACCGGCGGCGCGGGGACGGTGACGGTCGCCGGGCTGCGCGTCGGCAAGAAGCACATGGCGGAGATCCGGCGGAAGGTCGGCATCGTCTTCCAGGACCCGGACGACCAGCTCTTCATGCCGAGCGTGCGCGAGGACGTGGCGTTCGGGCCCGCGTCCGCCGGACTGAAGGGCCCGGAGCTGGAGGCTCGGGTGCGCACGGCCCTGGAACGGGTCGGCATGGAGAGCTTCGCCGACCGGCCGCCGCACCACCTCTCCTTCGGCCAGCGGCGCCGGGTGGCCGTCGCGACCGTGCTGGCGATGGAGCCGGAGATCCTCGTCCTGGACGAGCCGTCGTCCAACCTCGACCCCGCCTCGCGGCGCGAACTCGCCGACATCCTGCGCTCGTTGGACGTGACCGTGCTGATGGTCACGCACGACCTGCCGTACGCCCTCGAACTGTGCCCCCGAGCCCTGATCCTCAGCGACGGCGTGATCGCGGCGGACGGCCGCACCGGCGAACTGCTCTCCGACGAGGAGCTGATGCGGGAGCACCGCCTGGAGCTGCCGTTCGGCTTCGATCCGCGCTCGGTGACAATGGGGGCGTGACGCGGCGAAGGGTACGGACGTGGTGGACGTGAACGTGAACGGCACAGTGGCCGAGGGCTTCGAGCCGGTCAGGGCGGCGTTCGTACGCAACTTCGAGACACTCGGCGACCGGGGCGCGGCGGTGGCCGTGTACCGCGACGGCCGCAAGGTCGTCGACCTGTGGGCGGGCACCAAGGACATCGACGGCGATGACCCGTGGCAGCGCGGCACCGCCCAGATCGTCCGCTCGGCGACCAAGGGCGTCGCTGCGGCGGCACTGCTCCTCCTCCACCAGCGCGGGCAGGTGGACCTGGACGCGCCGGTGGGCGAGTACTGGCCCGAGTTCAAGGCGGCGGGCAAGGAGCGGGTGCTGGTCCGGCATGTGCTCTCGCACCGGGCCGGACTGCCGGTCCTGGACGTGCCGCTGACTGCCGAGGAGTCGCTCGACCCGCTGAAGGGCGCCGAGGCGGTCGCCCGCCAGGCCCCGGTCTGGGAGCCGGGCGCGGACCACGGCTACCACGCGCTGACGTACGGCTGGCTGACCGGTGAGCTGCTGCGGCGCGTCACCGGGGTCGGCATCGGTGACTGGATCGCGCGGGAGATCGCGGGGCCGGTGGGCGCGGACGTGTGGGTCGGGCTGCCGGACGAGGAGGCGGTCCGGGTCGGCAGGGTGGGCCGCGTCGAGACCCCGGCGGGCGACGGGGGCCTGCGGGCCCGCCCGAAGCAGTCGGTGGTGGAGGCCTACGAGGACCCCGACTCCCTCACCCGGCGGGCCTTCGCGGCGATCGCCCCGTTCCCGGACCAGAACGACCCCGCGTACCGGGCGGCGGAGCTCCCCGCGACGAACGGCATCGCGACGGCGGACGGGCTGGCGCGCTTCTACGCGTCCCTGATCGGCGAAGTGGACGGCGGCACGCGCCTGTTCACGGCACCGACCCTGGCGGCGGCTCGCGCGCGGGAGTCGGCGGGCCCGGACCGCGTCCTGGTGATCAACACGAGCTTCGGCCTCGGGTACATGCTCCACGGCTCGGCGTCCCCGTTCCTGGCCGCGGGCTCCTTCGGCCACCCGGGCCGCGGCGGCTCCCTGGGCTTCGCGGCCCCGGAGTCGGGAATCGCCTTCGGCTACGTCACGAACGGCTTCCGCAAATCGGTCACGGCGGATCCGCGGGCGCAGGGGTTGGTACGGGCGCTGCGGGGCGCGTTGTCGCTCTAGGCGACGACAGACAACGGGGGCGGGCGGTGGCGCACCAGGCCACCCCGACGTGCATCGCCACGGAGAGCCCCTGCCTACACGTGACGTGCGTCACCTTCGCACACCATCGCTCAGCCGGTCGATTAGACATATGTCTTTTGGGTAGAAGCATCCCGAGGACAGCATCCCGCCCTACGCAATTGTAAGGCTCCAGATGGATGAACTTCGTTCGAATGTGTCAGGCTGGCGCCTTCGAACGGGTAAGGTCACGAGCGAACTGCGGCACCTTTCAGCACGCACGCAGACCTGACCTTCCGCTGGGTCGCGTTCGGCAGGTTGCACCTTTTCGGCGCGTCCAGCGTCACCCGTAAAGGAGCACACCGTGCCTACCGCCTCTGACCCCAGCCTCAACCGCCGCAAGCTACGCCTGGCGCTGAAGGTCGCGCGCGACAAGACGAGCCTGACGCAGCGGGAAGCTGCGGAGCGGCTGGACTGGTCTCTGTCGAAGATCATTCGCATTGAGGCGGGCACGGTCAGCCTGTCGGTCACCGACCTGCAGGCGATGCTTCGCCTGTACGAGGTGACTGACGACGCGCTTGTCGAACAGCTGGAACAAGCAGCCCGCGGCAGCAAGGGTCAGTCCTGGTGGTCCGAGTACAACGACATCATCAGCCCGCCCTTCGCCCAGTACCTGGGCTACGAGAACTCAGCCGACGGCATGCGCACATACCACCCGACAATGATTCCTGGCCTGTTGCAGACCACGGACTACATGACCGCCTTCTTCGACGCCTCGCCTCCCACCACGCCCCGCCAGCGGGTCATCGATCTCCGGACCGCTCGGCAGGATCACGTCTTCAGCGAGAACGGCCTGTCCATGGAGGTGATCATCGATGAATCGGCGCTGCGTCGACTCGTCGGCGGGGCGAGCACCATGCGCCAGCAACTGGCCCACATCAAGGAGTTGGCCACCGGCAACAGTGTCTCCATCCGAGCACTGCCCTTCAGCGCCGGAGCCCACGACAGCCTGGAGAACAGCTTCATCCTCCTCAGTTTTCACGACGACGAGGACGTTCTGTACGTGGCCGGGCCCGGTGGCGTTCTCACCAACCGGGACAACCGTGTCATGGTCGCCCGTTTCCAGGAGTGCTTCGAAGACCTGACCGACAAAGCACTCGACCAGGACCAGACCGTCGCACTGCTTGATGAACTCCTGGACCAACTGAGCCGTTCCTGATTCCGACCAGGCACCGACGGGGGCACAAGGCTATGGCGAAAGCGAAACGGAGGCGAGAAGACCGTCGTGCGGGCGTCGGCCGCTCCCCCACGATCTCCCGCCCCGTGGACAAGGCTCCCACCTGCGAACCGTCGGTGCCAAGCTCCCTGACCTCGTCGGGCATCGCCAGCGACGATGCCTGCGCTCGGCTGCGACGCCTACGTCATGACGAGACCGAGAACGCGATACGCCGCCGCAGAGCCCACACGGACGATCTGATCCGAGTGCTGCGCAATCTGACCGCGCTCGCCCTGTTCTCCTCGATGACCCTCTCGCTGATCGTCTATGCCGGAGTGCAGACAGGAATCCCGCCCGAGATATGTCTGGGAGGCAGCCTCAGTCTCGCCGTCGTTCTGATCAAAACTTTCGCGAAGGCATTCGAGTCGGTGCGCCCCTCGCTACCGGACGCACCAAGAGACCCACCGTCCACCGATGAGCCGTAGCGGGCGACGAGGCCCACCACCAGCCGGCAGCGACGGTGACCACCAGCAGGACCAGCCCCCACACGAGGAACCGGACAGCCATTTCCCTGCCCAGCAGGGACGCGGCCGCGCCGGCCGTGGTGGCGAGCGTCGCGGTCACCGCGCAATAGGCCGTGAATTCCTTGCGCCCGGGCCGTGCACGCGCGCCGCACGCGGCTGGATCAGATGTGTTCATGGCCACCCCCGACAGACGGTGGACTGCCGAAGTGCGCTACCGCGATCTGCCACGCCGACCGAGTGAAGCCGAGTACTGCCCTCTCGGGGAGCTTGGAGTCGCGCACCTTGACCTCGGTCGCAAGAAAAGCAACTTCACAGCAGTTGTCGTTGCCGGTCTCACTGTACGTGCTCTTTCGCCATGAAACCGAGGCAAGTCCCTCGTCCAACACCGGCCCTCCAAGCGGCATCACGCCACATTCACGATCACGAAAAGCCTGGAGGGCAGGAGCGGACCATCCTCCAGGCACACGAAAAGCCAACGGCCCGCCACGGTTACGGGGGTTCTACCCACATCGGTCCGCACTCAACAGGAGGGGCCCGGCCCCCTGGGTCTTTCGGCCAGCGCGCGTATGCCGGGCACGGAGGTGCCTGGGCCATCCAACGGTCCGGCTGTGCGGTGGCCCGCCGGATGGACCGGCGCACCGGAGGAACGACGGACGGCCGCCGCCACCCGCCTACCCCGCGTGCAGCATCAGCCCGATCCCGACCACCACCAGCCCCGCCGCCGCGATGCGTGGGGCGCCGAATCTCTCCTTGAAGAACACCGCTCCGATGGCCGCCCCCACGATGATGCTCGACTCGCGCAGCGCCGCCACCGGGGCCAGTTCCGCGCGGGTCTGGGCCCACAGGACCAGGCCGTACGCGGCGACGGACAGGGCCGCGCCGAGGAGGCCCACCGCGGCGAACGGGCGTAGTACGGGGAGGAGTTCGCCGCGCCAGCGGTGCAGCGCGTACGCCGGGACGGCCACCCCCTCCACCGCCATCAGCCAGGCGATGTAGGCGAGGGAGGAGCCCGAGGCGCGTACGCCCAGGCCGTCCACGACCGTGTAGGCCGCGATGGTCAGGCCGGTCGCGAGCGCCGCGACGATCGCCGCCCAGTTCGGCCGGCTCCCGCGCAGGCCCCACAGCGCGACGCCGGTCAGGCCCGCGCACGACACCGCGATGCCCGCCGCCGCCCAGCCGTCGGGCACCTCGTGGGCGAAGAGGGCCGCGAACAGGGTGACCACCAGGGGCGCGGTGCCGCGCGCGATCGGGTACGCCTGGCCGAAGTCGCCCAGGCGGAAGGAACGCATGAGGAGGACGTAGTACGCGACGTGGATGACCGCCGAGGCGATCAGGTACGGCCAGGCCCCCGCGGCCGGGAACGGTACGAACGGAATCATGGCCAGGCCGATGAGGGCGCCGCCGCCCGCTATCAGTGTGAATCCGACCAGCTTGTCGGTGATCCGGTGGGCTATCGCGTTCCAGCCGGCGTGGGTGACCGCCGCGACCAGGACGGCCGCGGTGACCAGCGGAGTCACGCGGTCCGCTCCCGGACGTCCACCAGGGTGCCGCCGGCATGGTCGACCAGGGTCCTCGGGGCCATCGGGAACACGGAGTACGGGGTGCCCGCGGCGGCCCACACGATGTCGTGGTCCAGCAGCGAACGGTCGGCCAGGACACGGGTCTTGCTGCGGTGTCCGAAGGGAGGGACGCCGCCGATCGCGTAACCGGTCGTCTCCCGTACGAGATCCGCCCTGGCCCTGGTGACCTTCTCGGCGCCCAGCGCGTGCTGGACGAGTTCGAGGTCCACGCGGGACGAGCCGTCCATCAGGACGAGGACCGGGACGCCGTCCGCGGCGAAGATCAACGACTTGCAGATCTCGCTGAGTTCGCAGCCGAGTGCGGCGGCGGCCTCGGCGGCGGTACGGGTCGCCTCGGGGAAGCGGCGGATCCGCGGGAGCAGGTCGTCGAGACCCAACTTCCGCGCGGCCTCGGCGAAACGGGGGTGGGCTCCGGACTCTTCGGTGCCGTCAGCGGCGCTCGTCGTCATACCCGGCACGCTAGCGGTGCGTGTACGACGCAGGCGAACGGGTTGCGGGGTGTGCGCGGCGCGGGTCGCCGGACCGGCCGACGGAAAGCCGGCCGACGGAAAGCCGGCCGATGGCGAGCCCACCGATGGCGAGGCAGCCGATGAAGCCGCCGAAGACCGCCGTCATGACGACTACAACCGTCACGGTCACCGCCACCGCCGCCGAGTCGGGCGGGAGCGCAATCAGGCGACGAGGGCGGGGACGACCACCGCGTCGATGTACGAGGCGAGGAACGCCTGCGTGGGCGGCTCGTCGTCGATCATCGTCCGGGCCACGAAGGCCCCGATGATCATGTGCAGCACGTAGTCGATCGCGCGGTTGTCCGCACGGACCTCGCCGCGGTCGACGGCACGCTGCACCACCTGGCGCATCTCCCCCAGTTCCGGTTCGACCAGCCACTCCCTCAGGGCGGTCAGCAGCTCGGGGTTCGAGTGGGCCGCCGTCCCCAGGGCGCGCATGAGGGAGGAGTTCTGCTCCATCTCACAGTCGCCCTGGCGGGTCGTCATCGCGTGCAGGTCCCCCCGCAGGGAACCGGTGTCCACGCTGGCGAGGCCGGTCGGTTTGTGGTGCCGGACCGACCTGGCGACCAGTTCGGCCTTGCCGCCCCACTGGCGGTAGAGGGTGGCCTTGCTCGACCGGGTGCGGGCCGCCACGGCGTCCATGGTCAGGGAGTCGTAACCGACCTCCCGGAGCAGGTCGAGCACGGCCTCGTACAACTCGGCCTCGCGCTCGGGCGTGAGCCGGCTGCGACGCGTCGTTGCTGTCTCAGCCATCCCATTCACCGCTTCCATTCGAACGAAACTGTCTCGTACTCCCCCGAAGATACCCTGCACGTCAACGAAACGAAACCGTTTCGTACGTGTGGTGGGTCACGCGTCCGTCCGCGACCACGAGTTGCCGGGCCCCGCCCACCGGAAAAGCATGGGTGGGTGAGCGACGAGAACGAGACCGGGAACGAGTACACGTACGCGTCCGGGGCCGGCCGCGGTTCCGCCTCCTACCTGCGGTTCCCGCATCTCGGCGGGGACCGGCTCTGCTTCGTGGCCGAGGACGATCTCTGGGTGGCCCCCCTCGACGGGCCCGGCCGCGCCTGGCGGGTGACCGTTGACCGGACCAAGGTCAGCCACCCGCGCTTCTCCCCCGACGGACGGCACCTCGCGTACACGACCTGGCGCAGTCTCGTGCCGGAGATCCACCTGGCCCCCGTCGACGGCGGCCCCGCCCGGCGGCTCACCTACTGGGGCAACGCCGACACCCGGGTCTGCGGCTGGTCGCCCCCCGACGCGGAAGGCACCTGCGAGATCCTCGCCGTCGCCTCGCACGGGGAGCCCTTCTCCTACTACACCTGGGCCTACAGCGTGCCGGTCGACGGCGAGCCCGGCCGCAAACTGCCGTGGGGCCCGGTCTCCGACCTCGCGGTCGCCGATGTCGACGGCGAGCGCAGGACCCTGCTCCTCACCGGTACGCCCCCGCACGAGCCCGCCGCCTGGAAGCGCTACCGCGGTGGCGCCACCGGGCGGCTCTGGCTGCACGGCCGGCGCCTGCTCGCCGACCTCGACGGGCACCTGGACTCGCCGATGTTCGTCGGTGACCGGATCGCCTTCCTCTCCGACCACGAGGGCGTCGGCAACCTGTACTCGTGCCTGCACGACGGCTCCGGCCTGCGGCGCCACACCGATCACGACGCGTTCTACGCCCGGCACGCGTCCAGCGACGGCAGCCGCGTCGTCTACCAGTGCGCGGGCGATCTGTGGATCGTCGACGACCTGGCCGCGGACGCCCGGCCGCGCCGCCTCGACGTCCGGCTCGGCGGGCCGCGCGCGGGACGCCGCCCCTACCAGGTGCCGGCCGCCCAGCACGTCGACGGGATCTCCGTGGACGAGACGGGCCGGGCGAGCGCGGTCGTCGTCCGCGGCAGCCTGTACTGGCTCACGCACCGCGACGGCCCGGCGCGCACCATCGCCGACACCCCGGGCGTCCGCGTCCGGCTGCCGGAGATGCTCGGCAGCGGCGGGCAGGTGGCGTACGTGACGGACGCGGAGGGCGAGGACGCCGTCGAGATCGCGTATCTGCCGCGTGCGACGGGTGCCCGCGAGCCCCGCCGGCTGGCCGCGGGGAGGCTGGGCCGCGTCCTGGAACTCGTCTCCGACCCGAAGGGCGAACGACTCGCGATCGCCGCGCACGACGGCCGCCTGCTGCTGCTCACCGTGGACGAGGACGAGAACGAGAACGAGGACGAAGACAAGGACAAGGAGGGTGAGAGGGGTGAGAGGGATGAGGGGGGCGAGAGGGGCGGGACCGGTGGGGTCACTGAACTCGTCCGGTCCGTCAACGGGCCCGTACGCGACCTCGCCTTCTCCCCCGACGGCACCTGGCTGACCTGGTCGCATCCGGGCATCGGCCGCACCCTCCGCCAGATCAAGCTGGCGCGGATCGACGGGCCCGGCGCCCGCACGGTGGTCGACGTCACCAACGGCCGATTCGAGGACGAGAACCCGGTCTTCACCCGCGACGGCCGCTTCCTCGCCTTCCTCTCCTGGCGCGGCTTCGACCCGGTGTACGACGTCCACACCGGCGACCTCTCCTTCCCGCTGGGCTGCCGCCCGTACCTCGTACCGCTGTCCTCGGCGACCCCGTCCCCGTTCGCGCTGACCCCCGAGGGCCGCCCGGCGGCCGGCGGCCTGGACGACGAGGGCGGTGGAGGCGGGGACGGGGGGCCGGGGACGGTGACCGTCGAGACCGAGGGTCTGGAGAGCCGGGTGACGCCGTTCCCGGTCACGGCCTCCAAGTACTCGGCGCTGTACCCGGTCGCGGGCGGCGGGCTCGTCTGGCTGCGCTGGCCGATCTCGGGGGCGCTGGGCGAGACGTTCGCGAACCCGGACGACACCAGCGGCCGGCCGACCCTGGAGTACTTCAACCTCGCCAAGGCGAAGAAGTCCGAACTCGTCGACCACCTCGACTGGTTCGCGCCCAGCGGCGACGGCAGCCGACTCGTCGTGATCGACGAGGGAGAGCTGCGGGCCGTCCCGTCCACCGAGCCGGGCGACGGGGACACGACCGTCTGGATCGACCTGCGCCGCATCCTGCACGAGGCCGACCCGGCCGCGGAATGGCGTCAGGCGTACGCCGAGGCGGGCCGCCTCATCCACGCGTACTTCTGGGAACCCGGCATGTGCGGCATCGACTGGCCGGGCGTCCTCGACCAGTACCGTCCGCTGGTCGAACGGGTCGCGTCCCCGGACGAGTTCGCGGACCTGCTCCGCGAGGTACTGGGCGAACTGGGCACCTCGCACGCGTACGTGGTCGCCGCGCGGCGCAACGAAGGGCCGCCGCACTACCAGCGCCCCCAGGGCCTGCTGGGCGCCAACTTCGTCCGCAGGGACGGGAACTGGGTCGTCAAGCGCATCCTGCCCGGTGACTCCTCCGACTCCAAGGCGCGCTCACCGCTGGCCGGTACGGGCATCCGCGAGGGCGCGCGGCTGACGCATGTGGACGGGCGGCCGGTGGACCCGGTCACCGGCCCGTTCCCGCTGCTCGCGGGGGCGGGCGGTACGACGGTGGAACTCACCTTCACCCCGGCGGAGGACTCGGGGAGTACGACGAATACGGCGAGTACGGCGAGTAGGGCGAGTACGGGGTGTTCGCGCCGGGTGGCGGTGGTCCCCCTGGTCGACGAGCGCCCGCTCCGCTACCAGGACTGGGTGGCCAAACGCCGCGCTGTGGTACGGGAGTTGAGCGGCGGCCGGTGCGGCTATCTGCACATCCCCGACATGGGGGGCTCGGGCTGGGCCCAGTTCAACCGCGATCTGCGGATGGAGGTGTCACGGCCCGCCCTCATCGTCGACGTACGCGGCAACGCGGGCGGCCACATCAGCGAGCTGGTCATCGAGAAACTCACCCGTACGATCATGGGCTGGGACCTGACCCGCAACGCGCAGCCGGTGTCGTACGCGTCCAACGCCCCGCGCGGGCCGGTGGTCGCGCTGGCCGACGAGATGACCTCGTCGGACGGCGACATGATCACCGCCGCCTTCAAACTGCTGAAACTGGGGCCGGTGGTGGGGCAGCGCACGTGGGGCGGGGTGGTCGGGATGACCGGGCGCCACGAACTGGGGGACGGGTCGGTCATCACGGTTCCGATGAACGCGGCGTTCTTCGACGCGTACGGGTGGGGTGTGGAGAACCACGGGGTCGCTCCTGACCTGGAGGTGCTGCGTACACCTCTCGACTGGGCGGAGGGGCGGCACGCGCAGTTGGACGACGCGGTGCGGCTGGCTCTGGACCTGCTGGCCCTTCACCCGGCGGCGACCCCACCCCCCTACACGAACCTCCCCGACCGGTCCCGCCCCCGGCTGCCACCTCGCCCCTGCCGGGGGGATGGAGAAGGGTGGGACTGACCGAGTCGCTGCATCCTGCGGGCGGTAGGGGCGGGCCGCGCAGTTCCCCGCACCCCTGACGGGGCGCCCGTCAGGAGCGCACTTTCAGGGGCGCACTTTTGGGGGCGCGGGGAACGGCGCAGTCCTTTCGCCCTTCAGGGGCGCGGGGAACTGCGCAACCACCCCCCACCCACCAACGCGCCCCCACAGACAACGAAAAACGTGGGGCACCCCACAGAAGAGGGCACCCCACGTCAATTCCGGCCAAGGCCGAACGCTGAAAGCTCAGCCGAGTCGGACGTCTCAGACGTCGAACTCGTCACGCCGCTCAGACCGCTCCGACCGCTCCGGTCGCTCAGACCGCTCGGGCCGCTCACGGTCGGGCCGCTCCCGCTCGGCGGGACGCTCACGCTCGGGCATCTGCTGCCCACGCTCGCCCACCTGGTCACGACGCTCGCCGAGCCGCTGCTTCGCGTTGCGCTGAAGCTCGTCGGTCTTGTCCTGGAACTGGTCCTTCATGGCCATGAGGTTCACTCCCGTTTTGGGTGAGGGGGTTGGGCCTCGACCAGCGTGACACGCCCGGACATCACGCGCATTTCGGTCAGTTACGGTCGGTGACTCACAGTGTTCCGACCTTGTCCTGCCCGGTTTCCTCCCCCGTGGTCCGACCCGTCTCGTCAGCCTCCCCGCCCGCACCGACGAGCCCCGTCCCGACACTCCCCAGCCGCGGTGCGAACCGCCGCATCTCCCGCTGCCCGACGGTCCCGATGAGCGCCGGAAGGTATCCCCGTATCCCCTGCATCCCGCGCAGCCACCACTGCCCGTACACATGGCTGGACCTGCGCTCGATCCCGGCCACGATCCGGTCGACGGCGGGACCGAGCGGGTACGTCTTGTTGGCGGGCCACGGCAGCCGCTGCCGCAACTCCCGCATGACGTCGTCCTGGTCGGCCCCGCGCACCATGTCGGTGTCGGTCCAGGAGAGGTACCCGACCCCGACGCGTACGCCCTTGTACCCGACCTCGGCCCGCAGGCTGTGCGCGTACGCCTCGACGCCCGACTTGGACGCGCAGTACGCGCTCATCATCGGCGCGGGCGTGATCGCGGCGAGCGAGGCGATCTGGAGCAGATAGCCGCGGCTCTCCATGAGGACGGGCAGGAAGGCCCGGGCGGTGACGGCCGAACCGATGAGGTTCACCTCGATGACCCGCCGCCAGGCGACCGGGTCGGAGTCGACGAAAGGACCGCCGTTGGCGACCCCGGCGTTGGCGACGACGATGTCGACCTTCCCGAACCGCGCCTTCACCTCCCGCGCGACCTCCGCCATCGCCTCGTGGTCGGTGACGTCGGCGTGCCAGTACCCGCTCTCGCCGTGCAGCCGCTCGGAGACACCCTTCAGTTCCTCGGGTTCGAGACCTACGAGCGCGACGGTGGCGCCGCGCGCGGAGAGCTTGCGGGCGAGGAGTTCCCCGACACCCCGCGCGGCCCCCGTGACGACGGCGACCTGTCCTTGAAGACCGACCCTGCTCATGCGCCCTCCTTGAGCACTGCGTAGTTGGCGACGAGTTCCCGTATCCGGGCGGTGACCAGGTCGGGTGCCTCGATGGGGGTCATGTGCCCGATTCCGGGCAGCTCGGTGGAGCCGACGCAGTTCGGCAGCGCGGCGACCAGGGAGCGTGCGTGCACGGGGGGCGTCAGCCGGTCGGCCGTACCGACCACGACCGCGGTGGGCACGTGCAACTCCCTTACCGCGTGGTCGAGATCGAGCAGGTCGAGCACCTTCGACCAGGAATACCGCACCTGCCGGGGACACGCGTGCACGATCCGCGCGCACGCCTCGACCATGACCGGCGCCGAACCGGGCCCCATGGTCCCGTACTTGAGGATCCGCCGGGCGAGCGGTGTGACCGGTCCGAGCGGCGCCCGCGACCCGAGGATCCGCTTCGTCAGCCAGGTACGCGACCGGCCGGGCCGCATCGGCAGCATCAGCGACTCGGCGACCAGCCCTGAACTGCCCGTGCTGCACAGGAGTACCGCGGCGGCGTGCTCACGGAACCCGGCCCGCTCCGACGCGGCGATCAGCGTCATCCCGCCCATGGAGTGCCCGACGAGAACCGCCTTCTCGCCCGGCGCGAGGGTGGCCGCGAGCACCGCCTCCAGGTCGTCGGCGAGCCCGTCCGTGCTGCACGCGGGGCTGGCGGGACTGCGCCCGTGTCCGCGCTGGTCGTAGACGATCACCCGGTGGTCGGCGGCGAGATCCCGTATCTGCGCCGCCCAGAAGGCGGTCGAGCACGTCCAGCCGTGCGCGAGCACCACCGCGGGGGCGGCCGGGTCGTCCACGGCTCCGTGCACCTCGACGTGCAACCGTGCTCCGTCGGCGGAGACCGCGGTCAGCTCGCGTGCGGGGACGGGCGGCGCGTAGGGGCCGGCGGCCTCGCGCGTCAGTCGGCTCATGCTTCTGCCTCGGCCTTCTTCTTGGTACGGGCGGCCGGTTTCGCGGGCTGCGCGGCCGATGCCGGTACGAATTCGGATTCGGGAACGGATTCGGGAACGGGTTCGGGAACAGGTTCGGGAACGGGTTCGGGAACAGGTTCGGGAACGGGTTCGGGTGTGGGCGCGGGTCGCCGGATCAGGTCGTACTCCGCCAGATCCACGTGCCTGGTCGCGCCCCGGAACTCGGTGGTCGTGCCCGGCCAGACGGTCGTGTTGACGCCGTTCTCGTCGAGGTACCAGCTGGTGCAGCCGCCCGTGGACCAGACCGTCCGCTCCATGCGCTTCTGGACGCGGTCGTTCCAGGCGTCGACCGCGGCGGGGCGCGCGTCGAGGGCGGCCCGGCCGCCGAGCACGTCCAACTGCCGTACGTAGTCGGCCAGGTAGTTCAGCTGGGACTCGATCATCAGGATCATGCTGGAGTTCCCGAGGCCCGTGTTGGGTCCGACGATCGTCAGCCAGTTGGGGAACCCGGCGGCGGTCGCGCCCCGCAGCGACCGCATGCCGGACGCCGACCACGCCTCGGCGAGCGTCTTCCCCTCCGCGCCGACGACCCGGTCGGCGATGGGCATGTCGGTGACGTGGAACCCCGTACCGAAGACGATCGCGTCGACCTCGGTCCCGGTGCCGTCGGCGGCGACGACGGTGGAGCCGTGGATCTCCCGGAGTCCGCTCGCGACGACGTCCACGTTGGGCTTCGCGAGGGCCGGGTAGTACGTGCTGGACAGCAGGATGCGCTTGCAGCCGATGCGGTAGGACGGGGTCAGCTTGGACCGCAGTTCCGGATCCTTGATGGCCCGGAACATGTTCCGCTCGGCGACCCGCTCGACCAGCCCCAGCTCGTTCGGACGCTTGGTGAACGCCTGGACCTGCAACTCCCGGATCCCCCACAGGAGTCCGCGCCGCAGCCGGGCCGTGACGGGCAGCGTCCGGTGCAGCAGGCGCTCGGCGCCGCTGACGGCCCGGTCCACACGCGGCAGCACCCAGGGCGGGGTGCGCTGGAAGAGGGTCAGCTTCGCGACCTCGGGCTGGATCGCCGGGACGATCTGGATGGCCGAGGCGCCGGTGCCGATCACCGCGACCCGCTTGCCGCGCAGGTCGTAGCCGTGGTCCCAGCGGGCCGAGTGGAAGACCTTGCCGGGGAAGGTGTCTAGCCCCGGCACGTCCGGCATCTTGGGGTCGGAGAGCGCCCCGGTGGCGGAGACCACGAGGTCGGCGGTGAGGGTGCCGCTGCCGGTCTCGATCACCCAGCGCAGCCGCTCGCCGTCCCACGTCATCAGCTTCACCTCGGTGTTGAGGCGCAGATGGGCCCGCAGCCCGAAGACGTCGGTGACGTGCTCCAGATAGGCGCGGATGTGTTCCTGCCCGGAGAAGGTGCGCGGCCAGTCGGGGTTGGGCGCGAAGGAGAACGAGTAGAGGTGGGAGGGCACGTCGCAGGCGCAGCCGGGATAGCTGTTGTCCCGCCAGGTCCCGCCCACGCTGTCGGCCCGCTCCAGGACGACGAAGTCGGTGACGCCCTCGCGGCGCAGCCGCACGGCGGCTCCCAGCCCGGCGAAACCGGAGCCGATCACCGCCACCCGTACATGTTCGTGCTCGGTCATCCCGATGCCTCCATGCCGCGTCCGTGCCACATACGACCGCGCCAGTGAACACTGGCGCAATGGGAGACTAGAACAGCTCCGTACTCATGGGTAGGGGTTGCGCGCAGGAAAGTTACCGACGGTACGACCAGCGCCACGACTGGCGGTACGACCGGCGGTACGACATAGGGTGCCGATGTGGCGGACAAGCGGGAGTACCGAATGGAGGAGCTGGCCCAGGAGGCCGGCATCACCGTGCGCACGCTGCGCTTCTACCGCGAGCGGAAGCTGATCCCGCCACCGCGCCGCGAGGGCCGCATCGCCTGGTACGACGAGGACCACCTCGCCCGGCTGCGCACGATCGCCGCCCTCCTGGAGCGCGGCCACACCCTCAACGGCATCGCGGAACTGGCCGAGGCGTTCGACCACGGCCGTGACGTGGGTGAACTGCTGGGGCTCGGCGTACCCACGGAGGAGACCCCGGTCCGCCTCTCCCCCGAGGAACTGGCCGACGTCTTCGCGGGCCAGGCGACCCCGGAGAACCTCGCCGCGTCCCTGGACCTCGGCTACCTCGCCACCGACGGCACGGACATCGTCCACATCAGCCGCCGGCTCCTGGACACCTCGGCGGCGCTCGTCCGCGAGGGCATCCCGCTCGCGGACATCCTCGCGGCGGCCCTGCGCGTACGCGAACACGCCGACGCGCTGGCCGAGCTGTTCACCGACCTGGTCCTCACCACGGACCGCACCCCGGAAGACCTCCAACGCCTGCGCCCCCTGGCGAAGAGCGTGGTGGAGGCGGAACTCTCGATGGCACTGGACCGACGGCTGCGGAAGCGGCCGTGAACCTCAGAAACGGGTCCCGCCGGTCACCGGTCGCACATCAACTGCCGACAGGTCACCGGTCGTAGACCACGGTCACCGGCGCGTGGTCCGACCAGCGCTCCCCGTGCGTCGCCGCCCGCTCCACGAACCCCTTGACGGCCCGGGCCGCGAGTCCGGGCGTGGCGACGTGGTAGTCGATCCGCCACCCCGAGTCGTTGTCGAAGGCCCGTCCCCGGTACGACCACCACGAGTACGGCCCGTCCACGTCGGGATGCAGCGCGCGTACGACATCGACGTACCCGGCCCCGTCGGCGCCGCCGCCCTCCGCGTCGGTGAGGACCTTCCCCAGCCACTTCCGCTCCTCCGGCAGGAAGCCGGAACTCTTCTGGTTGGCCCGCCAGTTCTTGAGGTCGGCCGGCTGGTGGGCGATGTTCCAGTCGCCGCACACGACGACCTCGCGCCCCTCTGCGGCGGCCCGCGTGCGCAGTCCCTTCAGATAGGTGAGGAACTCGTCCATGAACCGGATCTTCTCGTCCTGCCGCTCGGTCCCGACCTCGCCCGAGGGCAGGTACAGACTGGCGACGGTGACCCCGGGCAGGTCGGCCTCGACATAGCGCCCGCTGCCGTCGAACTCGGCCGACCCGAAGCCGACCTGGACGCGGTCGGGCTCGCGGCGCGTGTAGAGGGAGACACCGGCCCGCCCCTTCGCGGCGGCGGGCGCGTGCACGACGTGCCACCCCTCGGGCTGCCGTACGCCCTCCGGGAGCTGCTCGGGCTCGGCCCGTACCTCCTGGAGGCACAGGACGTCGGCGGACGTCTCCGCCAGCCACTCCACGAAACCCTTTTTGGCGGCGGCCCGGAGCCCGTTTACATTCACAGAGGTCACAGTGAGCACCCGGGCACGATACCGGCACGCTGGACGAGCACCACGCACCCCTCCATAACCGCCTACTGCATAGAAGTACGATGCTTGGCATGGATATACGCCGGGTCGCCTTCGACCACCCCGACGCCGTCAAGCTCAACGACGAGGTGCAGGCCGAGTACGCCGTGCGCTACGGGGACGAGGGCGATGTCACCCCGCTCGACCCGTCGATGTTCGAGCCGCCGCTCGGCCTCTACCTGATCGCGTACGACGCCGCGGACCGGCCCGTGGCCACCGGCGGCTGGCGCAGCCAGGACGAGAACGACGAGGGCTACTCGGACGGCGACGCCGAGCTCAAGCGCATGTTCGTGATCGCTCAGGCCCGCGGCCACGGCCTCGCCCGCCGCATCCTCGGCGCCCTGGAGGCGGACGCGCGGGCGGCGGGCCGCACCCGCATGGTCCTGGAGACCGGCAACAAGCAGCCGGAGGCCATCGCCCTGTACGCGTCCAGCGGCTACGAGCCCTGCGTCAAGTTCGGCCACTACCGCTTCCACGAGGACAGCCGCTGCTACGCGAAGCCTCTGTGAGGAGTGGCACGCCACTTCGGGGGCCCGTCGACGAGGTCGGGGGACAGTTCCCCGAACTGTCCCGAGCCGCCGGTCCCACCGCGGGCCACAGCACCGCGTTCTCCGTGCGGACGCGGACGACGAGCCACATCGTGTTGGCGACGGTGAAGAGCGTGCCAGTCACCCATGCGGTGTGGACGAGGGGCAGCGCGACGCCTTCGAACAGGACGATGAGGTAGTTGGGGTGCCGCATCCAGCGGTAGGGCCCGGTGGTGATCAGCGGTAGCCCGGGCACGACGATGACCCGGGTGTTCCATCGGGGACCGAGCACCCTCATGCACCATGCGCGGCCCGCCTGCACGAGGATGAGGACGGCCAGCGCCGGCCAGCCGATCAGCGGGACGAAGGCACGTCCGGTGAGAGCGACCTCTGCGACGGTCCCCACGAGCAGGCAGACATGCAGGGTGATCATGACGGAGTAGTGGCGTCGCCCGTACTCGACACCGCCGCGGTCGATGGCCCAGCGTGCGTTGCGGCGGGCGGTTGTCACTTCGACCAGGCGCACGACGGCCACCGCGGTGACGAGGACGAGCAGGCTCACGGGAATCGTCACCCGGCCAAGGGACATGTCGGATCGCCCTTCTCACGCTCGGACGGCAGTGTCGCCGTCTCGGATAGCGGAATCGTCGTCTCGGGCGGTCGTGAGTCGGTTGACGCGTTCGGCCAGGGCGCGGTATCTGCCGGCACGGCCCGCTGATTCCTCCATGTGGGCGGCGATCTCCTCCTGGGCGTGCTGTCCGACCGGTGCGAGTCCGGTGGCGTCGAGGGCGCCGAGCATGCGGACGAAGGGAAGGGCGATGTCCTTGTAGTAGATCTCCGGTGAGAGGATGCCCGACCTGGCCAGGGAGCTGATCAGCCGGCCGAAGCCGGGGGCGGCGTGGCCGGGGGGACGGAACGACTTGAGGACTCTGGCCACCGCCTGAAGCGTTCGGTCGGGGTGCATGCGCATACACGCCTGGAGGGTGGTCCGGTAGAAGAGCATGTGCCGGTTCTCGTCGTGAGCGATGCGCTGCATCAGGGCCCCGCACACCGGTTCGTCGCACAGTCGCCGGATTCCCTGGTAGCTGACACGGGTGCCGAGTTCCTGGACGGTGACGTAGACCAGGGAGGCGATGAGGTCGCCGCGGTAGTCGATCTCGTAACCGTGCTGCACATGCGCGGCGCGGGCGTCCTCCAGAAGCACCGGATCGGCGCTGCGGGTGACCACGAGGTAGTCACGGATGGCGGTGCCGTGCCTGGCCTCCTCCACGGTCCATCGATTGACCCAGACACCCCAGGGGCCGTCGAGCGACAGCATCTCCCCGATCACCCGGTGGTAACTGGGCAGGTTTTCCTCGGTGAGCAGACTGTAGAGAAGGCCGTCCCGAGCGGCTGCCCTCAATTTCTGCTGGGAGGGGTCCCACGGCTCCCCTTCGAGGAGACCGTCGTAGTCACGGCCCTGACCCCACGGGACGTACTGGTGCGGGTACCAGTCGACGGTGGTCCGCAGGTGCGTGTCGAGAGCGTCGGCGACCACCGGTTCGAGGTCGATCAGGATGCGTACGTCTGCGGGGATGGCGGGCACGGTCCGTGACACCTTCCTTGTCGTGCGGTCGGTAGGTCCCATTGGCGATGGTGGCGGCGGGCGGCCCCTACCAGCGGAGGAGGACCAGTTCGATGGCGAACCCCGGCCCCATGGCGGCGACCAGGCCCGGGGCGCCCGCGGGGGGCGGTGTTTCCATGGCCGCATGCAGGATGTCCAGTACGGAGACGGACGAGAGGTTGCCCCGCTCGGCCACGGAGCGCCGGGTGAGCCGCAAGGCGCCGGGCTGCACGTCCAGGGCCCGCTGTACGGCGGTGAAGACCTTCGGTCCGCCACCGTGGATGATCCAGCTCGCGATCTGTTGCGGCGACAGTGCGTGCCGCGAGAGGAGCCCTTGGACGGCCGGGGGCAGGTGTTTCTCCGTGAGCACCGGGACCTCGGGCGACAGCAGGATCCGGAAGCCGTGGGAGCCGATCTCCCAGCCGAGGACGTCCTCGGTGCCGGGGACCAGCAGGCTGTGGGTGTCCACCAGCTCGGGCCCGGCGGGGCGGCCGTCCCGCTGGGCTCCGAAGGCCACGACGACGGCAGCGCCGTCCCCGAAGAGGCTGCCGGCGACGATGTTCGCCACGGAGCCGTCCTTGAGCTGGTGCGCCAGCGTGCACAGTTCCACGGCGAGGAGGACGGCCACTTGACCGGGGTGGGCCAGCAGGTAGTCGTGGAGCCGGGCCAGACCTGCGGCGCCTCCGGCACAGCCGCTGCCGAACAGCGGGATACGCTTGACGTCCGGTCGTAGCCCGACCCGGTGGGCGAGCCGAGCCTCCAGCGACGGCACGGCCAGCCCCGTGACGGTGGTGCTGATCACCGCGTCGACCTCGTCCGGCTGGACGCCCGCCGAGCGCAGCGCGCCGGTCAACGCCCGTTCCCCCAGGTCCATGGCGATGTCGAGCCAGACGCGGTTCTGCTCGGTGAAGTCCTCCCGGCGGGCGAGATCGACGAGCTTCTCCAGCGGCAGGGACAGCGAGCGGGTCTCCACACCCGAGCTGGCATGGATCTTGCGGAGTACCCGAGCGCCCGTCTCGGACTCCAGCAACGTCGTGCGGGCCAGGGCGGCCAGGACCTCTTCCTGCCGGTACTGATACGGCGGGAATGCCGTCCGGATCGCCGCCACCCGTGGGCCGGCGACCACCGACTGCCGACCGCGGTCATGTGTCGCCTGAGGCATCGACATCAGCTTCCGTCCTTCTTCACAGGTGTAGTGATCAACAACGGGGTCCTGATTCGGGCCGGAGCCCACCAGTTCGCCGGACCGAGGGCCGCCATGACGGCGGGCACCAGAACTCCCCGCACCAGGACGGCGTCCACGACCGCGCCGAGTGCGACGCCGATGCCGATGAGTTTGAGCAGGGCCACGTGGGAGGTGGCCATGGCCGCGGTCGAGATCGCCACGGCTGCCGCGGCGGACGTCATCAGTCGACCGGTGCGGGCCACGCCCTCGATGATCGAGGTGCGGTTGTCTCCGCAGCGGTCGTACTCCTCCCGGATACGGCCGAGCAGGAAGACCTCGTAGTCCACCGACAGGGCGAGCGCGATGAACAGGACGAACAGCAGCGTCGAGGCGTCCAGCGTTCCCGTCGCCGTGAAGTGGCCGAGTACGGCGCCGCCGTGGCCGTCCTGGAAGAGAACGACTAGCGCGCCGAGGCTCGCCCCGAGGCTGGCGGCGGCCACGATCAGAGCTTTCAGCGGGGCGACCGGAGTGCGGGTGAAGGCCCCGAGGAGGGCCAGGAGCCCCACCGCCAGCAGAGACAGGCACCACGGCAGGGCGCCGAGGACCGCGTCCGCCGTGTCGACGGCCTCCGCGGCTCGCCCGCCCACCGCCACGCTTGGGCCGTTCACGGGTGGGTCTGAGCTGGGGATACGAGCACGTTCTCCAGGACCTTCCCAATCAGGCGGAGATCATTTCCCGACAGCTTGCACACAGCATGCATATGCTTGGTGACCGATTCGGGGAGCTCCACGTAATGACGCGGTACGCCAGCGGGAAGATCGATCTACGAGACGTCTGCCGCTGGCTCGAGTGAGCGACCGCATCGGGTTGACCACCTGGGCCGTGCAGCTTCTCTTCCGGGAGGGCGGTCACCGGATGCGCCACCACGCACGGGCGAACGCGGTGAAAGACCACAGAGGGTCGGAAAGCCGGACTGTGTGTCCGTACCAGGTGATAGACCTCCTGTATGGCTGGCAATCAACACCTGTCGATGAGGGTTCCGTGGCGGGACCGCCCCTGGGACCAGTTCATCTGCGACGACCCGTTGGGGAACTCGTCATGTACGTTGCTCACCGCGATCGGCAAGGGCCGGGATGACTCGTTCGAGGTCGCCCACGCCGGTGCCGGGATCGACGCCCTCGATCAGAACCAGCTCCCCTGCCTCAGCGAGCGCGCGACGTTCATGTCTCCGCTCGGCTACACGGTCGTCAAGCAACATCCGTACCGACACAGCCGTGCGCTACAGGGGATGCTCCACGACACTCACGTCACGCTCCCCGGCTACGCCTTCGAGGCGGTTCCCTTCCGCTGGATGAACCGCGAGGTCTTCGCGCAGGAGGTCGGCCATGAGCGAGCCCCCTTGTTCAACCAAGTCGCGGAGGATGCCGTTGACGCCGCGCTGCGCTCCAACCCGCCGTGGGTGATGGATGGAGGCAACCAACGTGCCATCTTGGATGCCTTCTTCGAGCCCGTCGCCCCGGGTGACTCGTTGGTCTTCGCCTATCTGAAGCACTCACCATTTCAGGAGGAGCGCACCGACCGGCTGCTGGTAGGCGCCGCACGGGTCACCCGCGTCACCCCGCCGCCAATGTGGAACCAATCGGGGAACCCGCCTTTCAGTTCCGCCATGTGGGAAACGGTTGTCGAGCACTCGCTTCGCGCCGACATGGCCGATGGGATCTTGCTGCCTTACCAGCAGCTCATCTCCCTGATGGACGAGGGCATTGACGTCGACATGGCGCTCGCGTGGGCCCCCGAGGGCCGCGTTGTCGAGTTCTCGTACGTCACCGAGCACCTGTCCGACGATGCCGCCATCGAGGCGCTCACCTCGCTGCAGTCGGCCGCCGATGGCATGCGCGAACTGGGTGTGGATCTGCCTGACACCGGCTACGAATGGCTACAGGACCAGATCGAGCGACTCTGGCAGCTACGCGGCCCTGTCCCCGGCCTGCCGGGTTTCCTCAAGGCGATCGGTGTCCAGCAGCCGTACGTGGCAGCGCGAGCGGTGATGGCAGAGGCGGGTGACGACACCGACCCGTGGGACCTCCTCCAGGCTTTCTTTACCGACCCGTCCTGCGCGCCGAGTGGGATAAGAGCGCACATCGGCGCCCTCCAGGCCAGGATCTGGAAGAAGGTGACGCCAGAGCGTCAGGCTGTGCTGCGCCTGCTCTCCGGCTTCGACATCTCCCCGGCACAGGTGCAGATGCTGCTCGAAGGCGGCACGGAGGTCGAGATGACGGCCGAGGACCTGCTGCAAAATCCGTACTTCGCTTCCACGTGCACCTACGGCAGCGCGGAACACGTGCCGTTCACGACCATTGACCGCGCCCTCTTCCCCCCGACCCACGTCACCTGGAAGCCTCCGGTTCCTGACGCCGTCAAACTGAAGGACCACCTCGATCGACGTCGGATCGAAGCATTGCTGACCGACGTGCTCGAGCGACAAGGCCGGCAGGGCGACACAGTCGTGCCGGAAGGCGAGACCATCGCTCTGGCAATCGACGTTCCGCTCGCTCAACCGCCCGCGCTGACCAAGACCATCCTGGCGGGTCTCGATCTGGACCATGACAGCGTCAACGAGTGGAGTGAGTGGTCACCCCTGACAAGCGTGTCGCTCGCGGACGGCACGCCCGCGTACAAGCTCACACGATTCGACGAGACCTCTTCCGTCATCCGGGACTGGATCAGGACACAAGAGAACCGGGACAGCCTCGGGCGTGTCACGGACGCCAGAACAGTGTTGGACAGGGCGCTCGACCGGAACCAGAACGTCACTGGAGAGCTCGACGAACTGGAGGAACGCGCTCGCACCGAGAAGGCCGCCGGCCTCTCGGCCCTTCATGACGCCCCGCTCTCGGTGCTCATCGGGCCGGCGGGAACCGGCAAGACAACGCTGCTGCGCGCCTTGGTCGAGTATCCCGGTGTCCCCGCAGGCAATGTGCTGCTTCTCGCTCCCACCGGCAAGGCGAAGGTCCAGCTGGAGACCAAGGTGAAGCTGCCCGCCAAGACTCTGGCGTCGCACCTGAGCGCCACTCACAGGTACGACGGAGAGACCGGGCGGTACCTCGTGTGGGGAGACCAGCAACCACGACACAACTACGCCTTGGTCGTCATTGACGAAGCATCGATGCTCACCGAGGAGATGCTCGCAGCCACCCTCGACTCCTTCACCGGAGTCAAACGACTCATCCTCGTCGGCGACCCACGCCAACTCCCACCGATCGGCGCAGGCCGCCCCTTCGTCGACCTCGTCAACAAGCTGCGACCCGACAGTTTCAGTGGCTGGGTGCGGGTGGCACCGGGCTACGTCGAACTCCAGGTGCCTCGGCGCCAACTCGCCGATGGGAGCCACGGCAACCGACACGACCTTGAGCTGGCAGCCTGGTTCGGCGACAACACACGGGGCGCAGGCGACGAAGCCATCTGGGCAGAGCTGGCCGCCAACCCCGACTTGCCCACCGTGCGATACGTGCCCTGGGGCGACAGAACTGCCGTCGAGGCGCTGACCGACGAGCTCAAGCAGAACTTGGTTCTCGATGGCGACCCGGACCCAGCGCGAGCCTTCGCGCTCACCTATGGCGGCGTCATCAACGGCGCGTACCTCAACTGGCAGGTAGGCGCGGGCGAACATGCCGAGGACTGGCAAATTCTCTCCCCGACCCGCTCTCGGGCATTCGGCACAGTCGAGCTCAACCGCCACATCAAGCGCACGTACCGGTCAAACGACACCACGTGGGCACAACGAGACACCCGTCGCGGCAACATCCCGAAGCCGATCGGACCCGAGCTGATCGTTCGTGGCGACAAGGTCATGCAGACCACTAACAAGCGTCTGAACGCGTGGCCCAAGCAGAACGCGATGAACTACGTTGCGAACGGTGAGATCGGCGTCGCGATCGGATTCGTCACGCCAGCGGCGAAGACGCCCAAGTCCCAGCTGCGCCTCAGCGTCGAGTTCTCTTCCCAAACCGGGTTTCAGTACTCGTACTGGCCGACGGACTCCGATGACGCGCTACTGGAACTCGCATGGGCCGTCACGGTCCACAAGTCGCAGGGATCGGAGTTCGGCACGACCTTCCTCATTCTACCTTCCCGGGCGAACGTCTCCCGGGAACTCATGTACACCGCCCTGACCAGGCAGAGGGACAAGGTCGTCATCCTCCACGAGGGCACGCTCTCCGATCTACGCGATCTCGCACAGCCTTGGCACTCGGAAACGGCCCGCCGACTGACCGACCTGTTCGACGCGCCACACCCAGTAGCTCTCGAGGTCCAGGGCATGGCCCGCCGCTTCGACCGGAAGCTCATGCATGTGTCGGCAAGCGGCATCCCGATGGCGTCGAAGAACGAGGTCATCATCGCGGGCCTTCTCGACCAACTTGCCCCAGGTCACTGGCAATACGAGGGGCCTCTCACCGGTGCCGACGGACGCGTCGTCCTGCCCGATTTCACGATCTCAGCCAGCGATGGCCGCACGGTCTACTGGGAGCACGCAGGCATGCTCGACCTACCCGACTACGCCCGGAAGTGGGAGCTCAAGAAGGCCTGGTACGCAGACAACGGCATCCTTCCGCACAACCAAGGCGGCGGACAGAACGGTTCGCTCATTTGGACGGACGACCTCAACGGCGCCGACGCGCAGGCCTGGTTGACCTTTGCGTCCGAGGTTCTGGGAGTAGCGCCGGCCATGCCACCAGGCCGAGCGGGCGACCAGTCAGGGCCAGCACGGCGAGTCGCCAAGAAGACAGCGCAACGGCGTCCCAATTCATAGCGATCAAGATTCCCCCCATGTGCGCGGGGCGTGCAGCGACGCTCAGTCCGAGGGTGCCGCTGACGGCTCGACCGGCAGAGCATCCCCTTCAGGTTCAAGATCGGCGCCGTCGCACCCATGAGTATCGGACAGCCCCACGCCAACAGATGGAGGAGCGAGCAACGTCGCGATCACCCGATCAGGAACCCTGTTCGACCAGACAAACCACTCGATCGGCAAGAACCCGTAAACAAACCGATCGTTGCGTGCGGGCGGAAATCGGTGAAGTGACGTGACCGAACAGGGCTTCTGTCCGGAAAATCACGGGGCTCGAGGGCGTGCTGATGCTTGCTCCGTGCTCGGGGTGTTGATGGCGAAGCTGGCGGAGAGGCATTCGGTCAGGCCTGGCTGCAAGTCAGGGTGACGGTGTTGCCCAGGCGTTCGCGCTGGCGGACGAGTTCACGGGTGCGGCGCTCGTCCCAGTCTGTGCCGAGATCGTGATAGCGGGCATCGAGGTCGGCGATCAGCTGCCAGTTTCAGATCGGCAGAAAGCCGGGCGCCGCGATTGAAGACCGCGCTAGTTGAACAGGTACTCCCCATGGCTGACATGGTTTCCGCTCTGACTGGGATCGGCGGGGCCCTGCTGGGCACCGCGGTCGGTGCGTTCGTCACGCATTTCATGCAGCGGCGTAATACCTCCCTGGCCCGTCTGCACGAGGAGCGTCTCTCGGCCTACGTCGCCTTTGCAGAGGCGGTCATGGAGTTCCGCAGGGAACTCATGGACCGCTGGTTCGTCGAACGCGGTGGCGCCGTCCACGACTCCACCTCGGTCTACTCGGCGCGCAGCACCATGTGGACCGCCTACTACCGTGTAGTCCTGCTCGCTGGGGACGAGGACATACGGCAGTCGGCGGCGACCGCACGGGAGACCGTCTCCTCGATCAAGGAGGCAGAGAGCCTGGACACCATGAAGGAGCGCTCCGACCTGACGCGCGAGGAAGTGCGCCGGTTCGTCGACCGCGCCCGTACCGAAGTGTCCCGATAGCACCTTCCCGCCCTGTCGTCCAGATCGATTGCCCGGTCCCAACTCGCCTGCCACGATGGCCGGGTGACGGACAGCGACCGGCCGACAGGCCAGGCACCCCAGCCATCTCCGCTCGACATCATCACCAGCGACCTGCACACACATGGCGTCCCCTTGCCGGGAGATCTGTCACGGGCCATGCGCAAGTGCGTGCGCCCCGCGAGGCTCGACGCCGTCATCGCGGACCCGGCGCCCGACGACCTGGTGCGAGCCTGGAAGGCCACCGAACAGCACCGGAACAAGGAACCACGCGAGGTGGTGTGGATTCCTCTGCTGCACATGTTCCGGGAGCACTTCTCCCGGCCCGGCCCGGGTCTGGACGACGCGCTGAGGGCCGCAGGGATGCACCTGATGGCCACCCGGCGCGAGGTCACCGTTCAGCTCGGCAGCAGGTACTTCCACCTCGGGCAGAAACTCTTCATGGACGGACAGCGAGAGCCCGGCCGGTTCCTGCTGCGGGAGGCCGTTCGCACCCTCGAATGGGTCGACCGCAACGGACAACGCATGCCGATTGCACGGCGCTGCGCCTGGAACGGCCAGCTCGCCATCGCGCGCGTTCTGCTCGCCCGGGAGCGGGACGAGGCCGACCCCGAGGCCGTCGATCTGCTGCGGCGCGCCGAAGACCACTCGGCCTTCGCCGAACAAGGCGACAAGAGCGAGGAACACTTCGCCTACCGGGCCGAGATCCATCTCCGTCTGTTCCGAGCCGAGCGCACTCCTGCGCACCTCGAGAGGGCGTACAGCATCCTGCGGGGGCTCCGTCGTCCGCCGGCCTCGCGACGGCTCCGGGCGACGAGGGCGGACGTCCTGGCCGGGCTCGGCCTCGTCCGGCTGCGCAGCGGGCAGTTCGACGAAGGGCTCCGGCTGCTGCGCGACGCGGAAGAGGCGTACACCGACGCCCAGGAGACGGCCGGACCGCCGAACGCCCTGGGCGCCCACCCCGGATACCTCCTGGCCCGGCGCGGACAGGTACGGCACCAGCTCTACCGTTTCGACGTCGACGTCGTCGGCCGGCGCGCCAGCGCACGGCTTGAGGACGCGCTCAGCGATCTGCTCGCTCCCGAAGCCGCCGAGCACATGAGTGAGCGAGTGATCGCCGCGGCCCTGCTGGACCGTTCCCGGGTCCGGCAGCGACGCCGCGACCGGGCTGGTTCGGCCGCCGACCTGGACCTGGCGCGCGCCTTGCTGGGCACCTCGCCGGAATCGGCTCGCCTCGCCGCGCAGGTGCGCGTCCAGGAACTCGACGAGTCGGTGGACCGTGCCGTGGAGGACAGGGACACCGACGCTGTGCGCCGACTCGCCCGGGAGATCATCCGGCTCCCGTCCGACGCCCCCATTCCGAGTGCAGCCCTGGCCCGCGCGTGCCGGAGCGTGGTCGCCGGGGATGGCATCGACCGGAGCCGTCTGCTGCTTGAGGACGCGCTCGAACGCATCGAAACCGACGTCATCCACCCGCATCTGTCGCCGCCCGGGCACCGCCACGTGGCGGGTCACGCAGCCCTCATCGCCCGGATGCTCGCCCGGACCGAGGAAGAGGTCGCACCCGCCACGCTCGACCGGGCCCTGACCCTGTACCGGATCACCTTCGACGCATTGGACTCCCCCGCCGGCACCGATGCCTACGCCGATGCCGGTGCCTGCGCTCTGGACCTGGCCAAAGCACTGGCTGTCGGCGACGACACCGACAGCGAGGACGCGAGCGGATTGCTGCGCGAGGCGGTCGACTGGCTGGAGAAGTCACTGGCCAAGGCCCGCAATCCCTCGTCCGTGGTCCGTCCCAACTACGACCCGGCCATCGTCCACAGCCGACTGGGCGAGGCCGCCCTACGTTCCTACTCCCTCAACCCCAGCGAACGCATGCTCGAACTGGCGATCAAAAACCTGGAGGAGTCGCTGGCGCTCGAGTCGCTCGACGTGGAGGCGGTGGATCTCCGGCCGGAACGGGATCGGACCGCGATCCTCGGCCATCTGGGGGACGCCTACTACCGGCGGGGCACGAGGAACCGCGACGCCGAGGACTTTGAGCGCGCCCTCGCGCTCAAAGAAGAGACCTACACCGACGGCAACCGGGCCCGCGAGAACCGCAGTCTCGCCGCCGCCGCTGCCGAGCGGCTGCACCGCATCACCGCGGACGACACCCAGCTCACCCGCAGTGCCGGATACGCGCTCCAGGCGGCGGTCTGCGACCCCGCCTGGCCCTGGCCCGTGCTGCAGCTCGCCGACCTCGCGGCTCACCACGGGACTCTCGACCCGTCCCGCCTGCTGGGTCTGCCGCCCGCCTTCCTGTCCGCGCCGCTCCTCTCGGGCGACCGGTCGGAGCTCCTCGCGCATGCGGCCGGACTGGCCGCACGCAACCGCGAGTTCGCCGCGTCCGTCCTCGGCGGACAGCGGAGGTCCGGGGAACAGGGCGTCTTTGTCCTCAACGACGGTCACCGGCTAATCGAGCAGACCATCGTCCTCAAGCGACTAGCCGCCGGAGAGGCAGCCCGGGAATGGGAATGGACGCAACGCCTGCGCCAGTGGCTCACCGACCGGAACGCTCCCGTGCACTGGCAACTGCCCGAGCCCCTCGGACTGGTCCCGCTCGAAGCACCCCATGAACAGGACGCCGTCTATGTCATGCGGCGCATGCAGGGACGGCTCCTGGGAGCGACCGTGACCGACCGGCTCACGGGCCGGGGAGAAGATCCGCTCCCCCACTTCGCCGAGGCTCTGCGTTACCTCGCCGCCTTCCAAGCCTGGCGGGTCTTTGACGACGCGGACACCCCCCGCACCGCGACCGCACAACATGCCAGGGACTGGGCCGCCCAGGTGACCAAGGCCTGCGACAAACTCGACGCGTCCCTCGGCCTGAGGAAGGCGCTCCTGGACCTGGTACAGCCGCTCGGGGCGCTTGGCAGGCCCGTGGTGGCCAAGAAGGACCCCCACCCCGGAAACTGGATCCTCACCCCCCACGACGGCCTGGTTCTCATCGACGTGGAATCCGATAAGACCCTCCCGCTGCTGCAGGAAGCCGTCACGGTCATCGACGACCTTCCCCTGTTGCCCTTCGACGAGGAAGGCTGGGCGTTACGGGAAGAGTTGCACGACACCTACCTGGCCGCCCTGGACGAGTTTGGGCTGCCGGTGCCCCGTGCGGCGGAGGTTCTCGCCGACAGCCTCGAAGCCCTCACCGTCTTCCACGCGGTGAAGGGCATCGGCCGTATCCGGCGCTGGAGCGACGACGTCTCGTCGTTCACCCTCTCGTTGCGCGGTGCTCAGGACGAGCACTACTGGAGCGTCCTGGACCATCTCGCCGCCCACGGGCGCGACGAGACCGCCCGCGCCTTCTGCCGGCTCTTCCTGGCGGAGGTCCAGCGCGACCGCACCACGACGGGCTGACCCGGTCTGCTTTCCCCGACACCCCCGACACCCCCGGCTTCCTCGGCTCACTACTCGAGACTGAGACCGAAGGCGGGGAAGCCGGGACGCTTGCGGTCCTCGTGGATCGCGTCGACACAGACCGTCAGCTCCGTGCCCCGCGCATAGGAGGAGGGCGGCAGTCCCGGTGCCAGGTCACGTGCCCGGATCAGACCGTTGAAACCGGGGAGCACCTCGACGAACACCCCCACGGAGTCGAGGGCGTTGCGCACTCGGCCGGTGAAAACGGCGCCCTCCCGCACCCCCGCGTTGTCGAGCTGCTGCCCCAAGGAGGGAGTGTCCACGTTCCGTAGATCCAGCTGGATCTGCGGTGCGCCGCGGTGCAGGGTGACCGCCTTCACCGTGCCGATCACCTGCTGCTCCGGCGTCAGGACGTGCGGCAGGACCAGGACTGCGTGGCTGCCCACGTCGGCGGCGACCACGGTCGCCGTCAGCCCGTCCGGCAGCCGAAGCCACGCACGGCGAAGCTCCGCGCTGACGCGGTGAACCACGGCGCCGACCCATGATCCGACCGGGTAGCGTGCGCAGGCCTCCGCCAGGGTGAGGACCGGTTCCCTCCTGCCGTTGGCCGGTTCGCCCCGTCCGGGGCCGCTGTACCGGTCGGACTCCGGCCTCGGCTCACCGCCGGCTCCCTGCCCGGCGGGACCGGTGGTGGTCCTGCCAGGGCCCGTATCGGTCGTGCGGGGTTCTGCGGCGTTCTTCAACGGGCCGAGCGTGAGCATGCCGTATCCCTGCCGGTCGAAGACACCCGTCACGAGCCCGGTGAACTCGGCTCCCACGACGAGGGCCTGGGCGATCGTGCCCTGTCCGAGCCCCAGGTCACGCTCGGTGACACTGGCGGGGATGCCGTCGAACAGGCGCAGCCAGGCGCGGCCCAACTCCGCCTTGGCGGCCGTCACGACAGCGCTGACCCGCGTGCCCACGGGATGCATGGAGGTGACCTCGGCCCCCGGCAGACGCAGTTCCGGAGGCAGTTCCACTCGGACGGTGGCAGGCAGGTCGACGGGCTCGCGGTCGGTGCCGGCACGCAGCACGGGTTCCGTACGGGACGGGGTGTGGTGACGGCTCCGGGCCCACCACAACCAGACGTCGCGGACCCAGGTGGCGTCCATGTCTAGCTCGGCGAGTTCGATGGCACTGCCCCGGCTGAGGACGCGCTCCGCCTTCAGGAAGACGCCGCTGCCCCCGACTTCCGGTAGGGGTCCGTCCGGCAAGCCGATCAGGGACGCGTCCGTCAGGTGCTCGGCGACGTCCGCGACGGGACGCAACGACCGTCCCTGCAAGGACAGACGAGAGCGTTCCTGGTACAGGCGTACGACGATGGGTGACTCGGGCTCGGGCGGTGGCTCACCGGCCGATGCGCTGATCACGTGGCGCAGCCCGGTCCGGCTGTCGTGGGCCAGCAGACGGACCTCCACGTACCCGGCGCCGTTCGGAGCGC
Source organism: Streptomyces ortus (assembly GCF_026341275.1). Lineage (NCBI taxonomy): Bacteria > Bacillati > Actinomycetota > Actinomycetes > Kitasatosporales > Streptomycetaceae > Streptomyces > Streptomyces ortus. Next base: position 2,352,569 of record NZ_JAIFZO010000002.1, on the reverse strand, counting down.
CGGTGACCACCCCGGCCACATCACGAGCCCCGTTGGTGGCCGCCTTGACGTGCTGGTGGGCCAGGTCTACGAGCGTGACGGTGAAATGCCCCGTCTGGCTGCGCGGCAGGACTGTCGCGGTCACGGTGGCCCCCTCTAGGAGGTCGGCCAGCTGCCTGGTGTCCCGGCGGTGAAGAGACACAGCGAGCTGGGCCCGCTCGTCCTGCCGCGGCGGATTCGGATCGGCCTCTCGCAGCAGGAACCGCCCGCGGGCGTCGGCACGCGTCAGGACCCGCAACTCCCCGTCGTGATCGCTGACCATGGGACCGACCACCACCTCGATGTGGTCACCGGCCTGCAGATCGGGGTGGGCCCCGGGACCGTCGGTGTCCTCGGGACGGCGCCAGTCGGGACGCAGGAAGAGCAGCGGTTCGCCGTCGGGAGTGACGTGGTAGCCGACGACCTCGTACCAGCCATCCCCGTTCAGGCCCCCCTCCTGTGCCAGCACGAACGGCCGGGAGACGTCGATTCCCCCGGCCGACGATGCCTGCCCGTGCCCTGGAGGGACGCCCGGCGCCCGACCGTCCGCGACCGCCCGCAGGGTCTCGCACTCGGCCAGGTCACCGGCGAGGCAACGGGGACACCGCCCGCAAGCCGTCTCGTCCGCTTCGACGTCACGGTGATCGAGGACAGTGGTACGGGCCATGGCCTCGAGGTCAGGGAAGGGCTCGGCGTTCGTGGGCCAGTTGTGATCGGTTTCCGGGGCGGCATCCACAAGCGTTGCCGCCCCGCTGTGCGCCAGCTCGTCCTGAGCGTCCAGTTCGGCGAGTTCCTGTGCGGCCCGGGGAAGGGGAGCCGGCGCGTGTCGGGCTTCGACGTGTCCGGCGACCGGCCGACCGGCCGCGTCCCGCTCGAGGCGCAGCAGGGCCCGGGTGCCGGCCGGCCACGCCTCCAGCAGGGCGGCGATGACCTCGCGCCTCGGCTCGGGCCGGGCATGGAGGGCGCTGAGGACCAGAAGGCGGACGGCGTCCGCGGGCCCCGTGCTGTCAGATGCCCCACCGCGTGCCCACGGTTCGGCGGTGACGAGGTGCGCCAGCCGGATCCCGTCGCGGCCCCGGTGACGCGCGAGGGGGATGACTCGTTCGGGCCGTCCGGTCAGATGCCCGGCATGAACGGCGCACGGCGTGGTGTGGTCGCCGTGCACGGCGTTGTAGTCGGTGCTAGCGGTGGTGGCGTCACTGCCGCTGGCCGAGCCGTCCAGCACGTGCTCCAGGTCGGCGAAGGCCCGGGTGATGGCCCCACGGGCGCGGCGCAGGAGCGACGGCTCGACGAACCGTTTGACTTCCTCCTTCATGGCGGGGGACAGACCGCCGATGATGTCCCGGCGGATCGCGGCCGCGGTCAGCAACCGGTCGTCGCTGACCCACCAGCGCCGCGCCCATTCGGCCCGTGCGGAGGAGACCTCCCACGGTGGGGTGGCGGGGTCGGCGCGTTCCCAGCCGGCGACGATCTGCAGCACCAGTTCGGCGTCGTCCTCGCAGACACTGGCCAGGGCACGATGGCGCTCCGCGGCTTCATGCCGCCATTCGTCCGGCCAGGAGAAGTCGGTCAAGAGCAGACCGGTGGTGCCGATGAGGCGTGCGGGCGTGGTGAGCAGCGCCAGAAGGGAGACTACTTCGGGCAGACACGCCAGACGGTCGGCGTGCATGACAGCCAGGGCGGCACCGGTGGAGCCCAGCACCTGGAGCCGATTGAGCTCCTTGCCGAACGTGGTGGGATGGCCTCCCGTGTCGAGCGAGCCGTTGGTCCGAAGAGCCTGGTCGGCGCGGCGCAGCTCGTCGACGAAGGTTTTCCGGGACGCTTCGGCGGCCTTGTCGAGCGCGAGGGGCGGCTCGGGCACGAACGCGGCCGGCCAGGGAAAATCGACGACGGAGTCCAGGCCGCCCATCTTGGCGGTCATCACCAAGCGTTCGAGGTTCTCACGGGTGGATCCCGGCGCGGTGTCCTCGGTGAGCTTGAGCAACTGGCCCTTGCTGTACAGGGGAAACACCCAGCCCGGCGCTTTGCGTCCGACCCGTCCCCAGCGCTGCTTGATCCCGGCCTGGGAGTGTGCCTTGGTCCTGATGCTCCCCTGGGCCGACTCCACGTCCCACTCCGACTGGGCGATGAGACCGGAGTCGACGACGAACCGGACCCCTTCGACGGTCAGGGACGTTTCCGCGAGGTTGGTGGATACGACGATCTTGCGGCGGTCGCCCTTGCGGCGCGCGGCCAGCGCGGCGCGCTTGTCCTCCACCGGCAAGGACGACAGCAGCGCGTACACATCGACGGTGTCCCCCAGTCCGGCGCGGATCAGGTCGCAGGCCTCCTCTATCGCCTTGGCGGTGGGGAGAAAGCTGAGAATGTCGCCGAAGATGTCCGCGGCGTCCAGCCCGCGGGTGAGCCGGACCATGAACTCCGCCAGCACGGAGGGCATCTCGCGCTGCCACTGCTTCTCGGGTAGCGGAGTGGAAGCGCGCAGCGGAAGCAGCGCGCGGGTGGTGGCGTGCAGGTCCTCGACATACCCCACGTCGGCGCTGTCGACGACTTCGCTCTCCTTGAGCGCCGGGGCGAACCGAGGCCATGCGCTGGCGACGAGCTCATCCTCGGCAGTGGCCTGTGGCCCTTCCGCCAGGCGTAGTTCGGGCGCCATCCGCCGCCAGGCCTCCACCAGCGCGGGGTCGGGTGGGGCGTCCAGCTCCGGGAATAGCGGCCACCCGTAACCGATCGACTTGACCGCGGGGACGACCACCTTGCCGACGGCACTCTCCCCGCCGAAGTACTGTTGGTAGAAGTCCTCGTCGAAGGTCGCAGACGTGATGATCACCCGCAGGTGGGGGTACCGGTCCAGTTCACGGCGCAGGTACCCCATGATGAAGTCGATGTTGGTCGACCGCTCGTGCGCCTCGTCGACGATGACCGTGCCGATACTGGCCAGCCGCCCTTCCCGCAGCCAGTTGATCATGGTGCCGTCGGTCACGTACACCAGTCGGCACGCCGCGTCATGATGACGGTCGCCAGACACCTGGTAGCCCACCGGGTAGCCGGGGCCGGCCCCGTCGGCACCGGAGAGGAGCTCACCGACGAAGGTGGCCACTCCGACCGTGGCCTGCACCCGGGGCTCGGTGACGATGATCGGTCCGTTGTCGATGAGGCGATAACAGCCCTCGGGCGGATCGAGGAGCCGGTAGGGCATGTAGGTGGACTTGCCCGTGCCGGTGCCGGCCTTGACGACCAGGACACGCCGCCTGGGGTCGGCCAGGGAATCGAGCATCTGCCGGATGTGGGACTCGTCCATGCCGAATCCGAACGCCCCCAAATCGACGGGGGCGGTGTCGGCCACGGTGTGGGCCTCGGGCAGCGGACCGAGCGCCCCGAGGGGACCGGTGGGGCTACTCCGGTCGGCGACCTCGCCGGTGGTCCGCAGATCGATGTAGGCCACGGAGAGGCCGGAGATGTGCCCCACGTGGGCGGCGCGGTGCTCCCGGCAGCGGTCCGAGCGCGAACCACCGCGTTCGAGCTGCCCGCCGGCCCAGGCCTCGGGATAGGTGAAGTACTCGGTGCCCGCCGGACGGTCGCCGAGGGCGACCTCGCGGGCGCAGTCCTTGCACACCGCGCGGCGCATGTCCGGCAGGGAGGAGCCACGGGGAGTCTCAGTGGTCATCGCAGTCCTTCCGCGGTCCAGGGCTCTCCCTGATGGAACACTGTCTGGTCGGGGCCGCCCGGCCGGCCTGCCGCCGCGAACATCGGAACGACGGCCACAGACCCGGGATGACGCAGCAGATGGACGGTCACGGCCCGGTAGAACCCGACGACCGCGCAGTCCAGTCCCGTCTGGTACAGGTGCAGGACCGCGGTACGCCGCCCGTGGTCGGTGAGGGCCGCCAGTTGCTCCAGGCTCGTGGCGTACACGAACTCGTCAGTCTGCGCGGCGGGCCGGGGCCTGGAGACCTCGGCGTTGCGCAGCCACGCACCGTCGATGCGGGCGTCCATCTCGGTGTGCCGGATCGACAGCAGTGCCAGACGCAAGGTGACGTCGGCCTGTGCGGGCAGCGCGTCGGCCGGCCGCAGACACCGCAGGGGAAACGGGTCAGCGGCGGCGGAGCCGTCCCGGTAGGCGATGGGCACGTCGACACGCCGGTCGGGGTGTCCGGCAACGTACTGCCGCAGCACCTCGGTCAGCACCCGGTTGTGCACCCCGGAAGGACTGACGGGCTGCCGGCCGGCCGCGTCCGGGCCGACGGCAGCCGCCACTTGGTCCCGGAACCGCGCTTCCACGGCCCGACGTCCCTCTACGCCCTCGGGAGCGCGCCAGGGAGCGGCCACGTCGGGGGCGGGCTCCCGGCCGGTCAGAGGGAAGCCCGAGCCGCCGGGCGCGAAGGGAACCGTGAGAGCGACGACGACGTTCTGCTCGGCCAGCCAATGCCGAACCAGCCGCGCCGCCTGGTGGGACACGCGGTCTGCCAGTGCGGAACCGAGCGGATCCGCCATGTCGTGGGCGGCCACCGGCAGTCCGGGGCCGTCGGGCGCCTCGTCCAGGACGAGGCAGGTGGCGCCCCCTGCGGCGGCGCGCCAGGCGTGGCTCTCCAGCTGGGAGCACAGCCGTTCGTAGCGGATGACGTCGGTCCGGTCGCCGGGTTCGGCCGTGGTCGAACGCAGGGCGGCCGTGGCGATGTCCCCCACCAGCGTGCGGAGCGGGCCGTCCGCAGTCAGGGACACGAGCGTGGTGGTGTGGGTGGTTGCCGTCATCCGCGTGCGAGCCTCGACGTGAGTAGTTTGTCCTCGATCGCGCGATCCAGGTCGGCCAGGCGGTCCGGACAGCGAAGTACAGGCACGTCGGCTTGCGCGGGCAGCCAGGCGTCCTGCGGAATCAGCAGCGCCGCGGCTGTGCCGCGGGTGCGCAACGCCCGTACGACGGCGAGATCGCGATCGCTCACATGGACCCGGGGCAGGACGGTGAGAGAAACATCGGCGACAGGAAGGGCGCTGTCACCGGCCGCCCAGGGCGGGACCGTCGAGTCGGACAGGTGGTATTCGACGGCGGCGGTGTCCTCGTGGACCGTCCAGGTCACTCCGGCGCTGACGTCCTCCACGACCCGTACGTCGTCCGTAGCACCCGCACTGTCGCGGCCGTTGAGCCGACGGAAGTACATACCGGCCATGAGGGCCCCACGGCAGACGTCGGCTTCCGCCTGCCGCAGGGATCGGTGGGTCCAGGCGCCGCCGCCGGCCAGGACGGACCCGCCGTGCGCACTCGTCGCCAGCAGGAGTTCCAGTTCGAGCTCACGCCACAACTGGGACAACAGGGCGTAGCAGATGCGTTCGGGACTGATTCCGTCCGCGGTCACGGCCGCTCCGACCCGGGCACGCAGCCCCCGGGGCATGGGCGTCACTGCCAGGAACAGCTCCCTCGCCTCGGCCGGGCTGATCGACGCGGGATCGTCGACTCCCAGGGGCACACCGGTAGCTCGTCCGTACCGGCGAAGGCCGGCGGGAACACGTCCCTCGGGATGGCCGGCGTAGCGGATCGTGCGTCCGTCGAGGTTCACCGACGCCGGCCGGTCGAAGCGGACTTCCATGGTGCCGCCGCGCGCGAAGGCGTCACACAGCGTCAGCGCCGCCATGGCGCGGTTGGCCTCGTGCGTGGCGACATGCGGCACTTCGGCTGTCATCCACGCGGGCACCGACAGACCGTCGAAGGCGCTGTCCTGGGCGATGGCGGCATAGCCGACGACGACGTTCTGGCAGGCCAGCCGCACGGGCCGGACGACGAAGTCGCGCGGCCGCCGGTCACGGTCGATGAAGGCGTGCTCGTAGGCCGGGCCGATCTCGTCGAGCATGCGGGTGAGCCCGGCCTCCCGCGCCAGGAGTTCCTCTTCCAGCGACGCAATGTAGAGCAGCGGATCGACGTCCAGAACTGCGAGCTGATGCTCCGGCGCCACCTCGCCGAGGAACAGTCGTACGACCGTGCCGGGAGCAAGAGCGCGGTCGCCGTCGCTCAGGGGGTTCAGCACCACACAGGCCAGGGAGGCTTCGTCGACGACCGCCAGGGGAACCAGCGAGGAGGCCAGAGCGTCCGGCACCACACGCCGTAACGCCTCACGCGCGTCTTCGAGACTGTGCGCGGTGCCGTGCCCGATGGGGGCGAGCAGGAGCTCGCGCACGGATGCGGACCACCGGCTGACGTATGTGAGGGCTAGCGACCGAAGGATCTCTGCGTCCAGTGCCCCGACGGGACCTGTCACCGGTACGGTCCACTGTTGCGCAGGATGGCGGCGAGTTTCTCGATCGCCTCGTTCACCAGGTTGCCACGGAAATCTTTGTCGATGGCGACCTCCACGGTCTCGATCTCAGGGATGGGCTTCCGGACCTTGGTGGATTCGGGACCCTTGAGACGGCGGAGTTCAACCCGTACCTCGCCTTGGTAAGGATCGTGAATCACGTGGATGTGGGGGTAGGCGTTTCCCTGCACCGGCTGTCCGTGCTCGTCATGCCACGTGTGGACGAGCTTCTCCGCGCCGGGAACCGGGTTGCGGCCCTCCATGTCGCCCATGCGGGAGTAGGCCGGATCCTTTTGAGGGCGCCTCAGCCGCATGCCTTCGGGGGCGACGTCCTGGGTTGTCGTCGCGCGCCAGTTCGCGATGGCCCGCTGCACGACGGCGGCACGCTCCGACCGCAGGGCTTCCTCGACCGCGATGCGTCCCAGGTCTTGGACAGGCGTAGGAGCCTGAGACAGATGAGATCCACCGACATGATTGTTGCCGCAAGCCACAGCCTGCCCCCAGAGATGTACCCGCGCCCCGGTCCGGACCTCACCGCCCTCTCAGCGTCCGGAGCACGTGCGGTCCGATGAACACCATAGATACCGGTATTCCCGTTCGGTGTCTGTAAAATCAGCAAAATCAGCGAACATCGCACCAAATTTCACGGGAGGCTGCCGACGAGACGGCGCGGCTCAACGCAATGCCCGTGGAGGGTCCGGCCCACCGCCTCCCGCGTCGCCCCGGTACTCCCCCGCACGATCAGCCCCGGCACCTGTACGGTTCCCGCCGGCCCTCCGTCGAGCAGTGCCACAAGTTCTGTCGAAGTGCCTGCGAGGTGTTCGAGCGGGTTACCCGGCGGCGTCGCCGTCGAGGTCGAGGCGGATTAGAGCCAGCGCCTCGGCGATCTCGACGGTCATCTCGTCGTCGGGGCCGAACACCATGCACATGTCCTGGTGGAGAGGTTCGAGGATTTGCCGGGCTTCGACGGCCCGGCCCTGGGCGAGCAGCAGCATCCCGATGTTGTGCCGCAGCTCCACGGCTTCCTCGCTCACGTCGCTGTCGACGGCCCGTACGACGTTCAGCACGCCCTGGAGTGCGGCGAGCGCGTCGGTGACCTGGCCGAGTTCGGCGCGGCACCGGGCCGCCTGGGCGCGGCAGGCGCGGGTCTGCTCGGCGGTGGGTCCGGCGATGCGGGCGTACGCGTCGGCGAGGGCCTCGAACTCGGGCAGGGTGGCCCGGTAGTCGCCGCCGAGGAGGCGGATCGCTGCTCGCTGGCGGCGCAGCGACAGGACCTGCTTGCTCTCGGAGCCGAGGGCGAGGGCCGCAGGTTCGATGATCTCGCCGAGCACCTCGGCGGCCTGAGCGAACCGCTCCTCCTCCAGCAGGGCGTCGGAGTGGGCGTAAGCCTCCTTGATGTCCTCACGCAACTGGGCGGGGACGGGCACCGGCTGGGCCCCCGGGAGGACGGCCGTGGGCGGCAAACCGCCAGGTGCGGGCGCCTGGGCGCGGGCGCGGGGCGCGAAGGGGTGACGGAACACGCCCGTCGGGTCGGGCGCGCCGGCCGGCCCGGCATCGGCCGTGCCGGGCTCCTGGCCCGGAGGCGGGAGGAACGGCAGCAGCCGCGCGTACACCTCCTGCGTGTCGGCGGGCCGCGCCTCGGGCGCCTTGCGCAGCAGGTGCAGGACCAGCTCCTCCAGCGCCTCGGGGACGTCGGGCCGCAGCTGTCGCAGCGGGGTGGGAGCGGCGTTGACGTGCTGGTACATCAGCAGGTACTCGCTCTCCGCCTCGAACACGAGGCGCCCGCTGAGGAGTTCGTGCAGCACGCAGCCCAGCGCGTACAGATCGGTCTGCGGGGTGATGCGTCCGCCGCGGACCTGCTCGGGCGACATGTACTGGTGGGTGCCGATGGGGCTGCCGGTGACGGTCAGCTTGGTGACGTCGGTGCGCAGGATCGCCGCGATACCGAAGTCGAGGACCTTCACGGTGCCGTCGCGTGCGACGAGGATGTTGCCCGGCTTGAGGTCCCGGTGGATCACCGGCACGTCGTGCGCGTACGACAGCACGGTCGCGATCTGCGCGGCGACGGCTGCCGCCCAGCTGACCGGCAGCGGCCGGCCGGGGTCGAGGTAGGCGGACAGCGGTACGCCGTCGACGAGCTCCATCACCAGGAACAGACGCTCGTACGACGCGTCGAGCACCGCGTCGTACACCTGCGGCACGCCGGGGTGCTGGATGCGCGCGGTGATGCGGGCCTCGCGGCGGAACCGCTTGGCGAACTCCTCGGCCAGCTGCGGGGAGGTGACCGACGCCTGCCGGATGACCTTCACGGCGACGGGCCGGTCGAGCACGGCGTCGTAGCCGCGCCATACGTCGCCCATGCCGCCGTGGCTGAGCTCCTCCAGGAGTTCGTAACGGTCGGAGATCGCCTCCTGTGGCACCTTGCCCCCGGTGTGCGCGATGAACAGTCACGGTCAGGGGTCAAGTGTGACCGCGGTGTTGATCTGCCGTCCAGCGATCGCGGTGCGACGGCGGTTCGGGCGCGGCGGTGGACGACGGGCGGGAGCGGGCGGCGGCCTCCTGTCGGCAGGACATACGCCGTCCAGACCGTCTTGCCTGGGCCGCCCTGGCGCGGGTGCCGGTCCCAGCGGTCGGCGAGGTACTTCATCAGGAGCAGGCCGCGGCCGGTGTCGCGGAGGGACGTGGGCGTCGCCACGGCCGGTACGCCTTGGGTGCGGGTGTCGGTGATCTCCATCCGTACGGTCGTGGTGTCGCGGGCCGGCGCGATATGGAACTGAAGTCGGAGGTACCGGATCCGGTGCAGCGTTGCTACTTCACCTCTTTGGCCAGAACGGCGACAGCGACCTTGCCGACGACCGTCGTCAGGACGTAGTTGGTTGAGCTACTGAAAGCGACACCTACGCCGGCTGGTATCGCCTTGGCCATCGCCTTCTGAGTGAAGGTGATGGACGCCCGTTTGAACAACTGCTTGATCGTGATCAAGGCGGGCCCTCGCAGGTACTGGTAGACCAACTTCTCGGCGATCTTCAGGACCGCTGCCTTGCCGCCCTTCGACGCCATCTGTTCCACCGAACCCGCCAGCGCGAGCACGAAGGCGAGGTGCTTTTTGTCCTCACTGCTCAGCTCGGTCTCGTACACCTCGACCAGGCACATGCACATGTCGATCTGGAGCTTGAGTGCCATGGCAATATCAGTGACGCCGCCGCCCAGGACTGCGACCGCCGTCCCGATCCCCGGAATCACGCTCGGCGCTGCGGTGACCGCCCCAGCGGCTGCCGAAAGTTTGGAGTACCGGCCAATGATCTTGGCGGCGATCCGGCACTTGTCCTCCAGGCTCTCGGGCTCCCGCTTGAACTTGGCCTCGAAGGTCGCACGGTAACCGCCCACGAGCTTGGTGGCCGCCTCCGGTGTGATGGCGATCATCTCGACGGCCTTCTGGAGCCGAGACTCTTCGAGCTCGCCCGCTGCATGGTTCATGGTTTCCCCTCCAGATCCGTTGCACCTCATGAAGAGGACAACTTGCACTGCGCACGGTCTTGTATGCACAAATCCAGTGATATGTGCAGCCGATCCCGGAGCCTGACTTCCACGGGTTCGGTCTCGCGGTGGGCCAGACAAGGAATGGCCGCGACTGCTCTATCGCCGCATTGCCGAGGAGCGTTGCGCCGCTCCAACAGGGCGCGCCGCGCCTCGACAGTCTCGACCTGCTCGCGATGTCCTTCAAAGGATGCCCCGGCCGGCATATCCAACCGAGGCGTACGCATCAGACGTCGTCGTCCAGGCCCTCCTCACGGCGGATCATCCGCCAGGCGGCCTTGCGGGCGCTGCGGTCCAGGCTGGACTTGAAGCCCTTGTCGGGGCCGAAGTACTGGCGGCCCATGCCCGCGATGGTGTCGATGTGGTCGGCCATCTTGTCCGCGAAGACGTTGTCGAAGACGAGGCCGAAGTTGTCCTCGTCGTTGACGACGGCCGCCGCCCGCACCTTCGGGTCGGCCTTGGCCTCCTCGAACGGGCGGATGACGTCCTGCTCGGTGAACTCGGTGCCGAAGCGTTCGTTGAACTTGTCGATCAGCTGCGAGAGCAGCGACTTCTCCGCTTCCTTCGCGCCGCCCGAGCCGTCGCCGAAGCCCTGCATCGTCGTCGGCCCCTCGGCGGTGAGGGAGACGTCGTACTCGCCGGTCTTCTCCACCCGCATATGGCTGAGGTCGACCTCGCCTATGTCCACGCCGCCGTCCGCGCGGCGCGGCAGCCGGTTGAGGAGGTAGCGGCCGTAGAGGTGCAGCCGCTCCAGCTCGGCGTCCCTGTAGGGGACGATCTGCGCGAGGAAGCCGTACTTCCTGACATAGTCGTTGAGGTCGGCGCGGAAGCCCTCCGCCGTCTCCTGGTCGTCCTCGTCCTCGCTTTCGAGCAGGGGCGTGAAGCGGGCGACGGCGGGGGAAAGCAGCCGGTACAGCTCGGCGTGCAGCTTCTCCCACTTGGACTGTGAGCCTGCCGCCTTCTCCTTGGCGGCGAAGTACGCGGCGGCGAACTCGTCCATCTCCTGTCCGGACAGGATCGGCGCCTGCATGACCCGGCTCTGCGCGGTGTAGAGCAGGTTGGGGTCGGAGGGAAGGGTGTTCGCCTCCTCGAAGTACGGGCGGAAGGACTCCTGTATGTCGTCGGCGTCGTTGACGAAGTCCAGGACCGCCAGGTCCGCCTGGGACTTGCGCTCAGCGATCCGGTTCAGCCGGGACAGGGTCTGGACAGCGGAGATGCCGGTCAGCGTCTTGTTGACGTACATCGTCGTCAGCAGCGGCTGGTCGAAGCCGGTCTGGTACTTCTCCGCCACGACGAGGATCCTGTACTCGCGCTGGCCCGCACCGCCGGCTCGGGCGGCCTTGTCGTCGGCACGCGTGTACGCGAACGCCTTCGGCAGCGCGCTCTCCGACAACCCGCCGTTCTCCTTCGGCTCGGTGGTCTCCTCGCCGTCGACGGTGAGCGAGCCGGAGAAGGCGACGAGGACACCCAGGTCGGGGTACTTGGTGTCGTAGTCCCGGTCCTTGATGTAGCTCTTGATGGCGCGGGCCATCTGCACGGCGGACTGCCGCGACGCGGTCACCACCATCGACTTGGCCCGCCCGCCGAGACGGCCCCGGCTGTGCGCCACGAAGTGCTCCACGATCACCTGGGCGTGCTGGGCGACGGTGGAGTCATGGGTCAGCGCGTACCGGGCGAGCAGGCCGTTCGCCTTCGACGGGTCGACCTCGCGCTCGTCGGGGTTCTGGTTCACCAGCTTCCAGTACGTGTTGTACGTGACGTAGTTGCGCAGCGGGTCGAGGATGAAGCCCTCCTCGATCGCCTGCCGCATGGAGTATGTGTGGAAGGGCCGGTAGGTCGCCTTGCCGTCGATGTCCTGGAGCGTGCCGAAGAGTTCGAGGGTCTTGGCCTTCGGCGTGGCGGTGAACGAGAAGTAGGAGAGGTTCGCGGCGCGGGAGCGCTGCTCGGCCCGCTTCTTGAGCTGCTCGTCGAGGGTGGCGCCTGCCGAGGCCTTGACCGTGGTCGCGCCCGCGTCGTCCGAGTCGGAGTCCAGGCCGAGGTCGCGCAGGGCGGCCCGTACATCCTTGGCGGCGTCGCCGGACTGCGAGGAGTGCGCCTCGTCCACGATGATCGCGAAGTGGCTGCCCCGGATCTCGGTGGGGTTGCGCTCGATGTACGAGATCAGCGCCGGGAACGAGTGCAGGGTGACGGTTACGATCTTGCCGGTGTCGCGGGACAACGCCTTGGCGAGCTGCTCGCCCTTCGCCCCGTGCTTCTCGTCGATCTTCACGACAAGACCTGCGGTCTGCTCGAAGTTGCCGACGGTTTCCCGGAGTTGGGCGTCCAGGTTGCGGCGGTCGGTGATGACGATGACCTTGTCGAAGACCGGCACGCCCGGCTTGAGGCCCTTGGCCACGACCTCGGGGTCGAGTTCGCGCGGGTCGGTCGGGGTGTGCAGGTCGCTGAGCCGATGCGCGAGCCAGCCGATGGTGTTCGACTTGCCCGAGCCGGCCGAGGCCATGACCAGGTAGTCGTGGCCCGCGCCGTGCGTGGCGGCATGCGCGGTGAGTTTCTTGACCGCGTCCCACTGCTGGAACCGGGGAAAGACCATCGTCTTGGTGGTGCCGCCGCCGGGCGTCTTGTTCTTCTGCAGGTGCACGAACCTCTGGAGCAGGTCCAGCCAGTTGTCCGGCTGCCAGACCTGCTCCCAGAGGTACGAGGTCGCGTACGTGCCGTAGGCGGTGGGGGCCGGGTTGCCGGCGCCGCCCGGCTGGCCGGGGCCGTTGGAGCCGGTGTTGAAGGGGAGGAAGCGGGTGTTCTTGCCCTTGAGCTGGGTGGCGACGAAGACCAGATCCGGGTCGACGGCGAAGTTCGCGACGACGCGGCGCGTGAAGATCAGCTCGGTCGGGTCGCGGTCGGTGCGGTACTGCTCCTTGGCCTGCTCCACCCCCTGCTTGGTCAGCGGGTTCTTCAACTCGGCCGTTGCGACGGGGATTCCGTTGAGGAAGAGGGCGAGGTCGAGTCGGTTGCCCCAGTCGGCCTGCTTCGTCGCGTACTCGAGTTCGCGGACGACGGTGAGGCGGTTGGCCCGGTAGCCGTCGAGGACGGAGTCGTGGGCGACGAGGTTCGGCCTGAAGTAGGCGACGCGGAGCAGGACGCCGCGGTCCTTGACGCCGTTGCGAAGCACGTCCAGGAGCCCGTTGGTGGCGATGGCCTGGTCGAGCCGGCCGGCGAACCCGCGCTGCGCCTCGTTTGGGTCGCTGCCGTAGACGGTGAGCAGTTCGCTCCACTCCTCGGGCTGGGTCGCGCCGATGAAGGTGAACAACTCGTTGGTGTCCAGGCCGAGATCGGCCCGGTAGTCCTGCGGGCGAGCCTCGCGCCAGCCGCGCTCGACCATGGCGGCGACGATGGCATCGCCGAAGGCGGCCTCCGTGTGGATGGGGCTCATGGCTACGCGCTCACTCCGTCCGTTACGTTGCGCCCGCTGGCGGTGGAGACGTCGAACTGGCCGGTTACGGCGGCGGTGATGAGGGCTTGGCGGCGTTCGGCGAGCAAGGCCAGCTGCCGGTTGACGAGATCTTCGCATCGACTGGCGTGGCTGAGTGCATCCTGCACATTGTGCACAATCCGCATTTGCTCGTGGGGGGACGGCAGCGGGGCTTGAATTTGCGATAGGTGAGTGGGGCCGAAGTGCTGCATCGCGGCCCCCGTCTTCAACACGTCGATTTGACGGGAGAAGAGAGATGAGCGAAGGAATGATTCTACGTACGTCATGTCTACGTCTTGCCGAGCGGGACGCAGAATAATCAAGCCGGTGTAGGGAATAGACCCGATAACAGCCGGGTCTTTCACTACAGAAACTCCGCCCATCGTGGCACTGCCACTAATCAGCCGGTCACCCAACTTCAGGCGAAACTGAGACCACTGGCGGGCCGCCTTTTCCGGGTCGAGGAAGTTGCATCCATTCAGCGTAACTTTGCCACGATGAAGACCCGAAATTCGAATCAGCGGGATTCCATCATCATGGAAGTCTACAGCCATGATTCCGGGTCCTTCGCGGAAGCGCACCAGGTAACGAAATGGAGTGAGTTTTCGGTGTTTCTCGATCTCCGAGTCGATCACGCACTGTGACCGCTCGGATGCCAGTTTGTTTAGTCGGACGTATGCCCTAGTTAGTGCGTCGATGCGGGCGGTCTCGGCGTCGAGGAAGTCGGCGATGCGGCGCTGCTCCTCAAGCGGGGGCACAGGCATCGAGAGGTTATCGAAGGCCTCAATGTCAATTGCCTGACCCTGCCGGATCCCCTGGGTAATGTTCGCCAGATGAGAGATGAGCAGGCTGGATCGGAAATAGTGCTTGAAGAACCTCGGATCCAAGTCATCTCCTGACCGCAGAACTGTGTATGCGGGGCTCACGATGCCCCGCACGGAGGAGTGCGAAATCCCGTGTTGGAAGGACCGCAGGCCGATGACGAAGTCGTCTGACTCAACGAGCTTGTAGTTACTTACGTTGGAGTCCGGGTTCCATACCGCGAAGTCCAGGTCGCTTCGCAAAATGACACCATCTTTGGTTGCGGAGGCCAACGGGGCCTCAGCGCCTCGTACGTCGCGACGCGAGAAAGCGAAGCGAGCTCGGAGAGTCTGCCAGTTGGCGGGAACCGTCATTCGGTCACCTCACCCAACAGCGCCTGAATCTGCGCCTCCAGAGACTTCAACTCCGCGTCGATTTCCGCCAACGGCCGCGGCGGTTCGTACACGTAGAAGCGTCGCGTGAACGGGATCTCGTAGCCGATTTTCGTCTTGGCGTGGTCGATCCACGCGTCCGGCACGTGCGGCAGCACCTCGCGCTTGAGGTAGTCCTCGACGTCCTCGCCGAGCGGGACGTTCTCGTAGTCCCGCAGGTCCGCGTCCGGCTCCGGCGCGCCCTTGATCTTCTGGACCTCGCCTCCCGGGTCCCGGACGCCGATCGTCTCCCGTACCGCCTTCGCGAACGGCGCTCCCGACGGCCAGGTCAGGCCGGCCGCGACCACCGCGTCCTTGAGCGCGATGAACGCCTCGGACTTCGTCGTCCAGGACGAGCCGAGCAACGTACGCACCGCCGCGACGAACTCCTCAGTCCATTCCAGTTTGGCCACCGGCTTGGCCTCCGCCAGGGCCGCCAATGTCTCCTCCGTCACCTCAAAGCGCAGCTTCAGCGGGCGTTCGACGGTGATGCGCTGGTAGCCGAAGTCCTCGTTCCAGAAGACCTTGACCTTGCCGTGCAGAGCGTGCTCCGGGTCGCCCGCGACCTGCAACGCCTCCGCGTACAGCCGCGTGATGTCGCCGATGTGGTCCGGGCGGCCGTTCGTCCCGTCGCCGAGTTCCTTGCGCTTGTCGCCGAGTGACTTGCGCATCTTCTGCCACTGGTCGCGCGCGTCCAGCAGGACGACCTTGCCCTTGTGGTCCGCGTCCTTGCGGTTGGTGAGGATCCAGAAGTACGTGGAGATGCCGGTGTTGTAGAAGAGCTGGTCCGGGAGGGCGACGATTGCCTCCAGCCAGTCGTTCTCCAGGATCCAGCGGCGGATGTTGGACTCGCCGGACTCGGCCGCGCCCGTGAACAGCGGGGAGCCGTTGAAGACGATGGCGATGCGGGAGCCGCCCCCGCCGTTCACGTCCACCGGCTTCATCTTCGAGATCATGTGCTGGAGGAAGAGGAGCGAGCCGTCGTTGATGCGCGGCAGGCCCGCGCCGAAGCGGCCGGCGTCGCCCAGTGAGCTGTGCTCGTATTCCACCTCCTCCTTGACCTTCTTCCACTCCACGCCGAACGGCGGGTTGGCGAGGATGTAGTCGAACCTGCGGCGGGCGTGGCCGTCGTCGGAGAAGGAGTTGCCGAAGCGGATGTTCTCCGGGTCCTGGCCCTTGATCATGAGGTCGGACCGGCAGATCGCCCAGGACTCGGGGTTGAGCTCCTGCCCGTACACCTCGACCGTCGCGTCCGGGTTGAGGGCCTTGATGCGGTCGTCGGCGGCGCTGAGCATGCCGCCCGTGCCGCAGGCCGGGTCCATGACCGTGCGGACGACACCCGGCAGGCTGAGGGCGTCCGCGTCGGGCGCCACCAGCAGGTTGACCATCAGCTTGATGACCTCGCGCGGGGTGAAGTGCTCACCCGCGGTCTCGTTCGACTGCTCGGCGAAGCGGCGGATCAACTCCTCGAAGATGTAGCCCATGTTGTGGTTGGGCACGACATTGGGGTGCAGGTCGAGGTCGGTGAACCTGCCGATGACCTGGTAGAGCAGGTTCGCGCTGTCGAGCTTCCTGACCTGCTGGTTGAACTCGTACTTGTCGAGGACCTCACGGGCGTTGTCGGAGAAGGCGCCGAGATAGATCTGCAGGTTCTTCGCCGCGTTCTGCGGGTCGGCCGCGATCTTTCGCAGCGTGAGGTCGCTCTTGTTGTAGAAGGAGTGGCCCGAGGCCTTGCGCAGGAAGTGGTCGGTGTCGATCTCCTGGCCCGCGAACCTGGTGACGGTCTCGACGACCTTGTCGCGCGTCGGCTCCAGGACGCACTCCAGGCGGCGCAGCACGGTGAACGGCAGGATGACCTTGCCGTAGTCGGACTGCTTGTAGTCGCCGCGCAGGAGATCGGCGACGGACCAGGCGTGGTTCGCCAGCTCCGTGTGCTTGCTGCTGTTCAAGAGGTCCCGGCTTCCTTCCGAAGAGCGCCGTCCGGGCGTGGGACGGCAGGTGTCCAGTGTGGTTGTGTGCGGTGGGACGTGTGGGGCGTTTCAACCGGAACGGCCGGGTCTGCTGTCCGGGGTGTCCGGTGGCAGGAGTACGCCGGCGGTGAGGCCGGTGGTGAGGGTGGCCGCGGTGTCGGCGGCGAGGTCGGCGCTTCGGCGGACGGCCGCGCGCAGCTCGTACACACGGCGGAAGGCCTCCCCGTAACGCCGCTGTTCCTCCAAGGGCAGCAGCGGTACGCGCAAGCGGCCCGGTGTGACGTGTACGAGGGTGCTGCCGGTGGACGCGGAGGCGATGTTGTCCTCGGCGCCGAGGAATCCGGCCAGGAACCACGGGTCGAGGCGGGCCGGGTCTGGGCGCAGGAGGTGGACGTTCGGACCGAGCAGGGCTCCGACATCCTGGTCGTCCGCGACCCGGGTCATCGCGGCCGCGTCGCCGCCGCCCGCTACAGCGCGTACGAGGACGTCACCGGCGGCGACAGGCTGCGTGGCGTCCGAGTGGACGTCACCGGCGCCGCCGGACGGCGGGTTTCCGGCTGAGATGTCCAGGGCGGTGAGGACCGGCCGGTCTGTGGCAGGGGTGGCGGCGCCCTTGGAGCCTCGCGTCCCGGGCGTCGCCGCCCGCAGCACAGTCAGGGCTCCGCCGCGCGCCAGGTCGGAGACGGTCGCCGTACGCCACTCACGGGCTGACGCCCCGGACGGCTGCCAGCCGCCGGACTCGGAGGCGCCTGCCAGGGCAGCGACTTGCTCGACCAGTTGCCCGTGCAGCTCGGAGACGCGCCGGGCCAGGGCTACCGGGTCGATGTCAGCTGCCGTCGCCCTCACATGGCGGGCCGGGGTGACGTCGACGACGTCGTCGAGGAGGTCGACGAGTGGCACCGCGCGAGCGACGCCGGGTTCGCCGGTGTAGGCGTCGGGGGCTGCGGTGAACGCGGCCCACTGGGTGAGGACCCTGCCGGTCAGCCCCGCCCAGTCGAAGGTGGAACCGGGGGAAGAGGATGCGGCGGAAGAGGAAGAGCCGGACCGGCCAAGGCGCGAGCCACCGCGTGTGCCGAAGCCGGCCGTGGCCGCAACGGTCGCGCCAGGCGTTCCCGTCGTGGCGTCCCGCTGCTCGCCCTCGCCGTCGACGAACAGCACCGGCGTACGGTCCGCGCCGCCCGGTTCGGGGCGCTGGAGCACCCAGATCTGCAGACCGATGTGGAGCGGATACGCGGCACGCGCCGGGAGTGAAATGACTGCTCGCAAGGCCCCGCTGCGGATGAGCTCGGCGCGGATGCGGCGGCCGGAGGAGCGGAAGGCGAGCGCGGGCGGCAGCAGCATGACCGCGTGGCCGCCGGCCTCCAGATGCGCGAGGGCGTGCTGCACCCAGGCCAACTCGGATTCGAAGCGCGGCGGGACCCCGTACGCCCACCTCGGGTCGTACGCCAGCTCGTCGTGACCCCACTCGCGGTCGCCGAAAGGCGGGTTGGACAGGACGGCGTCGACCGTGACCTCGGGGAAGGCGTCGGCGCGCAGGCTGTCGCCGACGCGGATCGCCACGTCGGCCCCGGGTGCGGCGAGCAGGAGCCCGACTGCGCTGCGCTGGGCCTGCACTGGGAGCGTGTCCTGCCCGAACAGTTCCTGTGCGCCCTGCCGGGCAGCGGCAGCGAGGAGAGTGCCGCTGCCGCAGGCTGGATCGAGGACGCGGGCCACGCCGGCGGGCAGGAGCCGCGACATGAGCAGAGCCAGGCCCTCCGGAGTCTGGTAAACGCCGCTGGCGGCACCCTCGTCCAGCTCGCGCTCAGCGAGGACATCGAGGGCGGCCTGCGCTCCGGCCTCACGGACGCAACCCAGCAGGGCGCGGACCGTGCCCGCATCGTCCGGGCCGTAGCGGACCGGCTCGGCCTCGGGCACAGCCGCGGGGAGCTGGGCTGCGGCCTTCTCCATGCGGGCGATCAACTGGTCGTCGGATGCGGTGGCGAGTTCGGCCAGTTCCCCGGGCGTGAGGCGGGACATGGCCGCAACCAGAGGGAACAGCCGCGCCGCCGCACCCGACCCGGGCCCGAGCAGACGCAGCGCCGTACGCAACTCCTCGGCCGGCGAGGCAGCGGAGGTATGCCCGCGCCCCCGCAGCCATGCCTGGACAGCCGCCAAATCGTAGAGCGGGCTGCTCTCCGTGCCCCCGCTGGGGGCGGGGAAGTCGTCGTGGCGACGGCGCCAGTTGCTGACGGTGGCGCGCGTGACCCCTGCGACGCGGGAGATCTCGGCGGCGGTCACGTGCGCCGAGGTGGGCAGTTGAGCTGCGGGCTGCTGGGGCATGGCGTGGGGTGCTGCTCCTCTCGGGCCAGTAGGTAGTGAACAGTAAACACATTACAGCGCCCGTCAAGCCAGTCAAGCTGTTTGACGATGCTTTCAGTGATGTGCTTATCTGGATCCGCTTCCACGTGGAAGCGGGGACTGCGCGACCGCAGTCACCACCGCCGCACAACGGAGGAACCCCGCCGCCCACCCGACGCGAACGACGGGGGCATCGTCCTCACCGGCTGAGTGCCGGTGTCCGACCCATCCTCCGAACCAGCATCCGGCCCCCGGGAGACAGCACATGACCGTCACGGAACAGCCCCAGCAGAACGCGGACCACCCCGCCGACCCCGCTCAGCCGACCCCCGCCGATCAGCCCGTGCCCGTGGCTGAGCTGGTGCGGACCCGCCTGGGCGAGGTGGCACTCACCGAGCCCGTGAAGACGCTCCTGAAGGAGGCACTGGGCGACAGCGAGACCGGTGGGACCTCCACGGTCGGCCGGATCTACCTCGAGTCGGTCGCCGTCGCCCGGTTCCGCGGCATCGGACCGCGCGCCTTGCTCAAGCTCAGCCCCCGGCCCGGCGTGAACCTGGTCGTGGGTCGCAACGGCTCCGGCAAGTCCAGCATCGCCGAGGGCATCGAGACGGCCTTCACCGGCGTGAACATGCGCTGGCAGGGGCAGCACGCGACGCGCAGCAGCAACTGGCGCAACCTCCACGACACCGACGGTAGGCCGGAGATCGAGGTCAAGCTCGCCATCGAGGGCGACACCGGCCGCAGCACACTCACCCGCACCTGGGAGGGCGACGACTTCGACGACTCCCAGGCCGAGCTCAAGCGCCCCGGTCACGGCCGCGCACCCCTCGACCAGGTGGGCTGGAAGCAGGCCCTGCGGGACTTCCGGCCCTTCCTGTCGTACGTCGATCTCGACCGCATGATCAGTGGCAAGCCCTCCGAGATGTACGACTCCATCGCCACCATCCTCGGCCTGGGGCAGCTCAGCGCCGCCGACGGCCGGCTCCGCCAGGAGGCCAAGGCGCTCGAAGACGCGGACAAGGTGGCGAAGGCGGAGCTGCCGGGCCTCAAGGAGGCCCTGTACGAGCTGGAGGACGACGACCGCGCGGTCCAGGCACTCGTCGCCGTCGACACGGCGGGAACGCCCGACTTCGAGACCGTTGAAGCCCTGATCGCCGGTCTGCCCGCCGACACGGACGATGGCCTGCTCGCCCGGCTGCGCGCCGAGGCAGAGGTGCGGGGACCCGAGATGGCGCAGGTCCGCACGACCGTGGACCGCCTGCGCAGAGCTCTCGCCGACGTCGAGGACCTGCGCGGCACCGGCACCGAGGACGCTCTGCAGCGTGCGGAACTCCTCGAACGGGCTGTGGCGCACAACGACCGTCACCCCGACGCTGACTCCTGCCCCGTATGTGGGACCGACGGAATGCTGGACGCGGCATGGGCTGCGGACGCCATCGCCCAGATCGCCGCACTGCGGCAGGAGGCGGAGGCAGCCGCGGGCGCGCGCAGCGAACTCCGGTCGGCCGCGCGGGCCGTGCAGGACCTCGTTCACACGCCCCCGCGGATCCCCGCCGCCCTCGCCGACCCGTGGCGCGCCTGGACCGCCTGCCGGACGATCAGCGATCCCGACGAGCTCGCCCGGCGCGCCCACGAGGCCGCCGCGCCCCTGGCCGATGCCTGCGCCGCGGTCAAGGAGAACGCCGTCAGGGAGCTGGAGAAGCGGGACGAACGCTGGCGCGGGCTCGTCATCCGCCTGGCGGGCTGGGCGGGGAGAGCCCGTGCCGTGGAGGCGAACAAGCCTCGGCTGCGGGACATCAGGAAGGCGAGCACCTGGATCAAGGCGCTGGCCGCCGAGTTGCGGGAACAGCGCATGGAAGGCTTCGCCGACCAGTCGCAGCGGATCTGGGAGCGGCTCCGCCAGGAGAGCAACATCGACCTCAAGGCCGTGAGCCTGAAGGGCAGCGAGAAGGCCACTGTCCGCAAGCTCGTCATGGATGTCTCCGTCGACGGCCAGGAAGCCTCGGCTCTCAGCGTCATGAGCCAGGGCGAGCAGCACTCCCTCGCGCTGTCCCTGTTCCTGCCCAGGGCCGCCACCGCCGACAGCCCGTTCGGCTTCATCGTCATCGACGACCCCGTGCAGTCCATGGACCCCGCCAAGGTCAACGGACTCGCCCAGGTCCTGCACGAGCTCGGCGAGCACCGGCAGGTCGTCGTGTTCACCCACGACACCCGGCTCCAGCGGGCGTTCACGAGTCAGGATCTGCCCGTGACGGTGTTCGAGGTCGAGCGGGCCGAGTCGTCCAAGGTGAAGGTCAAGCCGGTGACAGACCCGGTACGGCAGGCGCTCGACGACGCGCGAGCCATCGCCAGTACCAGTGACCTGCCGACGGCGGCACGCACCCACGTGCTGCCCAGCCTGTGCCGTATCGCCCTGGAGAACGCCTTCCTTGAGGCCGCCTGGATCCGGCACCACCGTTCCGGCGCGCCCGAGCACACGCTGCAGGCCGCCGTCGGCGGCGCCGACAAGCTCATGAAAGTCACGGCCCTGGCCCTGTTCGGCGACGCTGAGCGGACCGGCGACGTCTACCGGGAACTGCGCACCCTCTGCGGACCGCGTGCGGTGGACCTCCTCAAACAGTGCCAGGACGGCGCCCACGCTGCGGGAGCGCAGATCACCGACCCTCACCGTTTCGTGGACGACATCGAGATCATGGCGCAGAAGGTGCGCAAGCCGGAGGCGACCCCGTGATGAGCACTTCCACTACCTCGGTCGAGGAACTCCTGCTGACGGCCGATCAGCTGCTTGCCGCCCGCACGGGCGCCACGGCCGCCGGCCGCCACCGCGGAGCCTCCCTCGCTCTGCGGACCGCCCTGGAGATCTCCATCGACCGCGTGCTCGACGCCGCGGTGCCAGGGCTCGCCGACACCACGATGCGGGCCAAGATGCTGTGCCTGGGCTGCTACACCGCGGCGAAGACCGCGCGCCGCGCCAACGCCGTGTGGTCGCACCTCTGCCTGGGATGCCACTACCACCAGTACGAGATCGGCCCCACGCACGACCAGGTCCGCACCTGGCGGACGGAAGTCGGCCAGGTGGTCGGGGCGTTGACCCTCTGACTGTTTGTCATCGGAAGGTATCTGATAGTTATTCCGTCGGGGGACGGGCGTATGCCCGTCGCAGCGTCCTTCGGGTGCTGCAAGGGAGGGGAATACACATGGGCACCGTTACGCGCGACGAGACCATCGCCATCGAGCAGAAGGCGGTTGACCGCGCCTATGACTGCTACGCCGCGCGACTGGCCGAAATGACCGAGGGGTCCGTCGTCTCGGCCTCGGCCAGCGGCAAGGACAGCATCGCCAACCGGGTCGAGGCCGAGGAGCGGGCCGCGGCCTACGACGGACTCGGCAATGAATCGCTGGTCATCAGCCGCATCGATGTACAGGACGAGCACAAGCCCTGGTATGTGGGACGACGTGGCGTCAGCGACCCCGCGACCAGTGACCGTGTGGTCCTCCTGTGGACCAGCCCGCTGGCCAAGAAGTGGTTCGAGGCTCAGCCCGACGCCCCGGGCGAGGTGCTCCTGCGGCGGAAACTGTGCTGTGTACGGAATCTCGTCGAGGACTACTTCGACGAGATCGCCATCGCCGCCACCGTTCCGCAGCCGCGGCCGGCGGACGCCGAGCCGGAGGCCCAGCCCGCGGCACCCGCCACCGTCACCCGGGCGGGAGGAACACCGCGCCCGCCCGTCCCCACACCTGCCGACATCACCCGTGTCCAGCGCCAGAAGCCGCTGCAACCCGACGACTTCCTCCTGCGTGAACTCCAGCGCTCGCGCAGCGGCAGCATGCGGGACATCGTCGAGACCATCCGCCGCGACCAGATGGATCTGGTCACAGGTTCACCCTCCGACATCCTCGTCGTGCAGGGCGGCCCAGGCACCGGCAAGTCCGCGGTCGGCCTGCACCGCGTGACGTGGCTGGTCAACAACAACCACTTCAAGGCCCAGGACATTCTCGTCGTCGGCCCTCACCAGCGGTTCCTCAACTACGTCGGTCAGGTCCTACCCACCCTCGGCACCCGCGACGTCAACGCCGTGCAGCTGACCCGCTTGTGGGACGGCGAGATCCTCGGTTCCGACACCCCGCAGGCGCGGCTGGTGAAGTCCGACGAGCGTATGGCGGCCGTCCTGAGGCGACGGGTCGAGAACGAGTGCCGTGCCGAGGCCCTCGACACACTCACCACCGCCCCCTCCTACGAGGGCGACGAAGCAGCGTTCACCGTCACAGCAGGCAGCACGACCCTGCGCATCCCGCGCTCCGAACTCCTCACCCTCCTCGACGAGGCCCGCGGCGGCGACGGCGCCTACCGTGATCGGCGCGACCGCTTCCGCAGCCTGCTCGTCGACCGCCTTCTGCAGGAACTCATGGCCGTTGCCCCGCGCCGCCGCGGCGACGACACCATCCGCCGCGACCTGGAACGCAACCGCCGAGTCGAGCGCCTCATCGAACGTGTCTGGCCGTCACCGGGCGCCAGGGAAGCGCTCCGGAGCCTCTACGACTCGCCGGACCTCCTGCGCACGTGCGCCGACAGCATCCTCGCCGACGAGGAGCAGGCCGCCCTGCACCGCCCCCGGGCGGCCACCGCCGCCGACGACCCTTGGACCCTCGACGACCGCGTCTGCCTCGAAGAACTCGGGTACCTCATCGCCGGGGAAACCCCACGGCGCTATGGACACATCGTCGTCGACGAGGCACAGGACCTCACCCCCATGCAGGCCCGCTCCCTGCGCCGCCGATGCGCGGTGAACGGCTCCATGACGGTCCTCGGCGACCTCGCCCAAGCCACCGGGCCCCACACGTACGCGGACTGGGACCGCCTCGGCGCCCTCCTCTCCGACCACGGCGACTGGCGCGTCGCCCAGCTGAACACGAGCTACCGCGTGCCCGCCGAGATCATGGACTTCGTCGCACCCCTGGCCCGTGCGGTCGCCCCGGCGCTGCCCTACCCGCAGGCCGTGCGCGAAGCCGGCGAGGACGCTGTACGAACCGTGTCGACGGAGCCGTGGAAGCTCCTCGACGACACCGTCGCCCAGGCCACTCGCCTGGTGGGCACAAGCGACGGGCACACCCTGCGCTCGGTGGCCGTCATCGTCCCCGACGACTCAGGCTGGCTCGACGAGATCAGCCGCCACCTGGATCAGAGTGCCGACATCACCGGCCAGAGCCGCGAGGCGGTGTCCGTACTGGCCGCGGCCCAGGCCAAGGGCATGGAGTACGACCACGTCCTTGTCGTCGAACCCACCACCATCGCCGATCGCGGCCCGGCGGGCTTGCGCCAGCTCTACATCGCCCTCACCCGCAGCACGCAAAGCCTGACCGTCCTGCACACCTCCCCGCTCCCGGAGAGCCTCACGAACACCGCTGACACCACCGAACCACCACCCACCGAAGCCGAAGCCAACACAGGACCGGGTGACGTCCCCGAGATCGGGGCCGACATCCGGGTCCGGGTCATCGGCCCTGGGCCCGGCGGCCGCTACAAGGTCAAGGCCCTGTCTCCCGCCATCGACCGCACGCTGGTCCTGACCGTCCGGCACGGCTCGGTTTCCCCGCGTCCGGGCGAGGACCTGGACTGCTGGGTGTTCGCCAACGAGACGAACCAGAGCGTGCTCACAGCCGACCAGCGTGGCCACCTGCCCATCTCGCCCAGGATGGCGGAACGCTATGTTGCGGCGCTCGGCGTTCTCGACGAACTGACCAGCGGTGACGGCGGCACTGTTTCGGAGGATGCCCGCAGCCGCCTCTCCGAGCTCCAGGGCATGGCCAACCGCGTCCTCCGCCGCGACCAGGCGGACTGGGTGGACGTACGGCGCGTGCTCGGTTCTCCGGACAGGCACCGGCTGAGCGCGCTGCGCGACCTCGCGGCAAGCACGAACCGTGCACTCAAGGACGAGGCGCCGGACGTGAGTCGACTCCGGGAGAACCTTGCGAGTTCGGGCTGGACCCAGGCCCTGGCCGAAGCACGGGAAACGCTCAAGGCGCGCCTTGCCGCTGCGGCCGAACTGGACTTCGAGAACACCCCCACCACCGCTGCGCATCAACCCGAGCAGAAGGAAACCGAACCCGTGACCGCCGTCGAAGAAGTCCCCGCCACACAGGCAGCGACCACGAAGGAGGGTTTCCTGCGCGCCCTGGAGACGTCGGCGGCTGCCGACCGTACATGCAGGAAACACGAGGCTGTGCGCCACGCGCTGAAGTCGGCCCTGTTGTGGTCGGACCTGCAGCCGGCCGACTCCACGGTCGTCGACGTCAGTTGCGTCACCAGCGAGGGCCTCTTCATCTACGAGGTTCTGGGGGCCGGCCGCTCCACGTATGAGGACCTCCGCTCCGGAGCGACCCGCCTCCTCGAGATCAACCACACGCTCCCCGTCCCGGCCACCGGCCTCTACCTGGTCCTGTGCGAACCGCCGGTAGAAGACTGGTCGGCCGACACCGTCCACGACGTCTTCGGCGTCCACGTCCTGTGGCGAACTCCGGACAGCTGGGGCGGCCTCGACAAGGAGACTGCATTGGGCCTCGTCCAGCAGTAACCCCGTCCGACATGCGCCCGCGCCGCAGGGGGCCCGGGCGCATGTCATCCAGCGCGGCACCAGCACCGCAGGCGCCCTATGCCTCGCGCAACGCGAACCGCGTCCTCTTCGCGAGCGCCAGAACCCAGGTCGCTTGAGACTCGCCCCTGTAGCCCTTTCAGCCCACCCAGGTGGCTATTTGTCTGGCCATACGTCGATGCTGTCCTCATGGGTCTTCCCGGTCCTCGATTCCGCCGCATGGCCACTCTCGTCGTTATCGACGCCGACGAGCAGGTGGCTCTTTTCCACCATCCCGGTTGGGCCTCCGGTCACTGGGCCTTGCCGCAGGCCAATGTCAGGCTCTCGGAGTCGTACGCAGAAGCCGCTGTCCGGGTAGCAGCACGCTGGTTCACTGGCCGACCCGTGCGGTGGGGGTCAGTGGTCGGGCGGCGCTGGGCCCCTCCTCCTGATGATCCATCGCTCGTACGAGTAGAAGAGCGTGTCTTTCTCGCTCGCGCCGGGTCTTCCCCATCCTCAACCTCGGTCGCTGTGGACCATCCCGGCCCAACCGCCGTCTGGACGCCGCGCGCGACCCTGGACCATGTCCTGCAGGAATCACACGTCGACAGCACCACTGATCTTGTCCACGGCTACCTCGACGGGTGGCTGCCGGACGGTCCGATCACCCTTCACTGAGACCAGCCATGGGCTGTTACGCATCTGGTTCACGCCTCTTCCGGCCGATGACTCCGCCTGCTCCACGGCCACCCGCCCGCGACTGAACCCCTCGCTGGAGGACGGAGGCATCATTCCCTCACGAGTAGGAGTGGGTATGTCCCTCCACGCCATCGAGATCACGTTGGTCCGTCCAACGGTAAAGAAGGAGCTCAAAGCTGCTCGCCGCGAAAGCCGGCTGCCGCTCGTGGTTTCCGCGGACCAGGTCCGGCTATTGACCATGATCTGCGCACCAAACCGGCAGGCCGCACTGCGCGGTGTCTGGGCGGCCCTGGAGAACCTGCTACCTATCGACGCTTTGTGGACCGCGTACGCGGACAACGGCATGCATTTGCTCAGCGTGCAGGTGAGCGAAGAGGTGTGCTCAAGGGCGCAGGATGCCGCCGCGGTCGCCGGGCAGGATCCGGACGAGTACATGAAGCGGGCGCTGCTGGATGCCATCGCCCGCGATCAGGCTGACACCGATGCTCGCCTGAACGCAGCATTGGATCACCTGGTGGCCGAGTTCACCCCCGAACAGATCACGGCCGCCGCTGCCCGAAGAATTGCTCCTTATCCGGGAGTTGTCACGGCTCGCAGGTAGGAACCGTCAGCGTCGACAGCCGTTGGTGCTTGTGCTGCCACCCTGGACGGCGCTCGCCTGATGTCAGCCGTTGACGTTTCTGGACGGCTCATTCCTGACACGCGGCTCCCCCGGGCGGTGCCCGACGCCCTCGCCCATCGCTCCGCCCCCGCGCCCTGCCCGGGCGGGACCGTCCCCGGGGTTGAACGTCAGCCCGGAGAAGCTCTGCCCCTGAAACACCGGGCCGTGCTGCACACCCCCGCTGATGCTGTGGCCTCGGGATCATCCTGCAGGCCGCGGCGTAACCGGGTGCGCCACCCAGCCTCGATGTCTGCTGCGGCCAGTTCGTCGCCGGACTCACGAGTTCCAATCAACTACTGGCGGGAAAGGCGCAGTTCCTCCTCGGCCGAGCCGCCGTCACCACTCCTGGAGAAGAACCGAGCGACCCGGTCCCGCGCCTGCGTCGATACCCGGTGAGATGATCGCCGCTGGCCTCCAGTTGTCCGCGATGATTTCCGATCTCCGCGACGAGGCAAGGAACGGCTTCGCGGGCATCGAGGTAGGGCTGGTCCACCACCGCAAGCATGGCTCGCTGACTGCGGGCGCGCTGCGCGGCATCCACGCAAGCTGGCCTTGAACCCCGGTTGCCCACAACGCACCTCAAACCAGAACCCCGCCCGCCGGGCGGGCCAATCGCCCTCTGTTGAAAGCCACTTACAGCAACAGGGTGAGCGAACCGTCCGCCGCACGGCAACTTCCAGTCTGCCCACGCAAACCTCGCCGTCACCACGGCGGGCCAGGTCTGCAAGCTCTTCGGATGCGACTTGCTGGGGAAGTGCCTCTTGCGCAGGGCCAAATCTTGCAAGGTCCCGCGCAAGGCCATGCGCTGGCTCTAGAGTGAGGGTTGCTTGCAAGGTGCGGAAAGCTTGCGCGCAACTGGCCTAGAAGAACAGCTTCTGATGTGGAGTCAGTCCATGAGTGAGATGCTCTTTCAGCGTCTCGACGCGGAGGAGCACGCCGCTCGGGAGCTGGCCAGCCGACTGCGCGCGGAGATCGCCGAGGTGGAGGAGCGGTTGGCCGCACTGGCGATCACGCGGCGTACTGCAGCCCAGCTCCTCGAAGAGGTACCCCCGGAGCAGGCTACTGAGAGCGGGCCTCCCCCCAAGAACGGCGGCGGGACTTCTCCGCAGCCCTCCATGGATGACGCTTCAGAAACCACCAGGCTGCATGAAGAGTCGAGCCTCGGCAAGCAGCAGCCCTCGATGCCCTCTGGCCCACTTACGGCGGAGCTGAACCGGAAGATCGTCACACTGGTGGCCTCGGCAGATCGACCAATGAGCCCCAAGGACGTCGTCATCCCTCTGGTCGACAAGGGCGCACCTCGAACAGAAATAGAACGGATGCGTCACCGGCTTAACCGCCTGGTGACCAAGGGATACCTGCAGCAGGTTGGACCAGGCCTGTACGCCGGCACGGAGGTGAAGCAATAGGAAGCGCCGCTTAGCAACACGTCCACTGTCGTGAAGGATCAGCACGGCGTGGACGAGGGTGAATTGGTGGTGCCGCCAAGGGATCAGTCTCGGCGGCACCGAGCATGTGAGTCCGGTTAGGGGCTTCTGCATGCCATTTTTGAGGGTAGCCCACCGCTGGGCTACCTGTGGCGTGCTGAGCCCAATCCATCCTGCCTGCGCAGACACCGTGCGGGTTCCGGAGGTTCAGCAATGCATCGATCCCGGATCATTGGTACCCGGGTAGAGACCAACACCGAGCCCGTCCTCCAGACGGCTCAGAGTCGCCACATCCGGCCAGCTACTGCCGGCGAGAAGATTCGCGACGGCCTGGCGATTGACGCCGCTGAGAGTTGCCACGCGCCGCAGCCCCAGTCCCTGGATGGTCATCTGCCTGGTCAGAGCCTGTGCGACGGCCTGCACCACCCTGGCCTGGGGGTGGTCAACGAACGTCGCCTCGGGCCAGTTCTCCGGGTCCCGAGCCAGCTCCCGCGGCGGCACACTGCGGCCTCGTCCTCCGGTCATGCGCATGCGCTCCTGACAGTCGAAGTGCACACTCACGAAACAGGTGGCCATTTGTGTAGCCACTACTCGTGGTGTGTTCCTTTGGAGACGGACATGAGCGGCGCGATCCTCGGCTACCAGCCGTCGGAGGAACCATCGGAATGGCCCCTGGTCGCCGATGGGGTTCGCATGGTGGCGGCTGCGACCTGCGATTCCGTCCCGTACCCGGTGCCGAAGCTGATGCTCGCGCTCTCCGGACTCGCTGTGTACGCCGAACGCATCGGCATTGCCCGCGACCCGCTGGCCTGGCTGGCACCAGAGGTGATGACGCGTTACCTGCTCGCGCGGACGAAACTCGAAGGCAGTTCCATCCAGACGTACCGAAGCATCCTGCTGCGTATCCGTGAGGCGCTGCTGTGGCTGGAGTACGGGCAACAACCCACACCTCGGATGAGCGCCAAGCGGCAGCGCGCCGCCCCCTATACCCCGCCGGAACTCGCCCGCTACCTGATGTGGGCCCGCACACTGCCTCCTACTTCCACCCTCGGCGGTAGCGCCCTGTCCCTGCTGGCCCTCGGCGCCGGCTGCGGACTGGCACGCCGCGAGGTACTGGCCACCCGCGGCACCGACATCACCGTGCTGCCGTCGGAGGCGGTGGTCGTCGCAGTACCGGGCAGCGATCGGCTGGTGGTCTGCCGAGCGATGTGGGAGGAGTCTCTCGCCGCAAGGGCGTGTGCCGCAGGTGACGGATACCTGTTCCTGCCCCAACGCCAGGTCGACGACCCGAAGAACGGTGTGTCCAACTGGGCCGAGCGGACGTTGAAGGGTGCATCGGGGCTTCCCGAACTGAAGCTGGCCCGGCTGCGCAGCACCTGGATCGTTGAGCTCCTTCGCCAACGTGTCCCAGAAGATGTCATCGCCAGGGCGGCTGGCATGAAGTCGACCGCCGCCCTGGCCCCCTACCGGGCATCGGTCCCCCCGCTCACCACCGCGGCCACCGCCCGCATGCTGCGCGGCTCGGCATGAGAACGCCCGCCGATGACCCCCGCTACCAACCTGGCAACGGCCGCCCCCGCCGCCCGTACCCGCGCTCACACGAGCCGTCCAAGATGGCCGACAGCAAGATCATGAAGCTTCGGCGCGCGCTCCATCAGAGCGGCGTCGTTAAGATGATCGAGGCCCAGTTTGCAGGGCTGCCGGGCCCGCCCGGGTACCCCGTCCGTCTGGTTCTGCTCGGTCTGGTCTGCGCGAGCTACGAGAGGACCAGCGGCAACCTCGACGATGCCTTCGAGATCATGACGTTCGGCACCAGCGAGCGGTTGCGCGCCCACCTCGCCATTCCGACCTGTGACATCGAGGACCAGGACGCGGTCAACGCGCTCTACAACCGCTTCCACCGCGCCTGGACTCGCATGAACCGACTGCTGGACGCTGCACCGCACCAGCGCCGCAGTCGGCTTCCCAGAGCAGCAGGCCGCAAAGTGGCCGCTCAGTGGAACGGTGAACACGGACAGCCCGCTCTCCGCCGTCTGGAAGAACTGGCCAACCGGCTGGTCACCGCCCCGGTCCGCATCGCCTTCGTGAAAGGTCTGATGCGCCACTGGCGCGGCGACACTGCGATCGACACCACCTGCGTGCCAACTTGGGCCCGTCCCCACACACGCAAGCGCTCCGCTCTGGAGGCGAGCGCGAACTGGCACTACAAGGGGGGCGGCGACCGGGAGTTCGGCTACAGCGCCACGCTCGCCATCGCGGCCCACGCCGACCCGGACCGAGCTGGCCGTTACCCACAGCTGATCCTCGGCATGGTGCTGCATACGCCGGAGAAGGACATGGGCCGCCACGCCCACTACGTCAGCGCCGTGCTGGCGCAGCTCACAGAGCTCCGTGGCTTCACCGCGGCCGACCGCGCCTACACCAAACTCCTCCCCGAGAACTTCCACCGGCCGATGCGTGCCCTCGGCTACATGCCCGTGCTCGACTTCACTGGGCCCCAGGTCACCTCCGCCAGGGCGGAAGGCCATCACCAGGGCGCGATCACGAAGGTCGGTCGGCTCTTCTGCCCCCTCACGCCACGCCGCTTGCTCGACCTGTACTCGCAGATCCGCACCGCCAAGAACGAGCGTGAACGCATCCCGCTCCGAGAGCGGCTGCAGGAGATCGAGACGTACGCGCTCACCCGCAAGGACACACTCGACGATCGCGGAACCGAGCGGTTCGCCTGCCCCATCACCAAGCTCAACTGCCCTTGGGCACAGGAGCGTGAGGGCCGCGGCGCACCGCCGAAGAGGGAGCCCGTACCGGTCGTCATCAACCTCGATGCCCACCGGGAGCGCACCGCGCACCCCGCGAGCCGGCCCACTGTAGAGCCCCCAACCCTGCCGCTCGCCGAACGCCCCAAATGTTGCCGCCAGTCTTCCGTCACCGTGCAGGCACACGTCATGCCCCGCACGCGCCAGGAACTGCCTTGGCAAACGCCCTCCTGGGCCCTGGCCTACCAGACGCTGCGGGCTCACATCGAAGGTGGCAACGGGCGGCTGAAGTCCGTCGACTCCGCCCTGCACGCCCGGGAGAGACGTCAGCCCCGTGGTCGCGTCGCCCAGACCCTCCTGTCCGCCATCACCGTCATGGTCCACAACATCAAGGAACTCGAGCAGTACCTGGCAGCCAGCAAGCAGAGCGCGATCACCGGCCTCGACCTCGAGCCACACGACGTCCTTCTGCCCTACCCGACGATCAGCTTGACGGTCCCGTCCCGCCCTCAGGTGCTTAGCCGTAGCCCCTGAGCGGGCACGTTCCGGATAATTGAAGATCGGCACGTCGCGAGACCGCAGGAGCCTGCCTCCACGCCTGCGGTCCCTGCGGCATGTCCGCATCCCGACCCCCTGTCCGTTCCGACGCGGACCGCCGCGCTTCCCAGCGGCCCGGCAGGCTGACTTTCACACAAGCAGGAGCTCAAACGACGAGATCCCGGTCAGACGATGACCGTCTGACCGGGATCTCGTGAACCGTTCTGGGATGAACCCGTGAACGGCCCTGCGGTGGACCTGTGGGGATTTGAACCCCAGACCCCCTCGATGCGAACGAGGTGCGCTACCAGACTGCGCCACAGGCCCTTGCAACGAGTGAAACTCTAGCATCCCGGTCGGGGTGCTTGGAAATCCGTTCCCGGTGGCTCTCCCGCTGGTCAGGGGCAGGGCCTCAGGTGGACTTCTGAGGCGTCGTCACTCGTTGGCGGCGCGTGGCCGGTCGCCGTCCTCGTACTGGTCGAAGAGGGGCGTGCGGCCCCGTTCGCGGGCCCGGCGGGCCGAGGCCGCGCGGCGGGCGTCCGCGGCGCTGCCGGGGGTGCCGTCTCCGTCGCCCCAGTCGTCCCCCTCGTCCTCGCCTCCCCCCTCGTACTCCTGGGGTTCGCCCGGTGCCCTGTGCGCCTCGGCCGCCTCCGTGCCCTCCGCCGCCGTGCGGTCCGCGTTCGGCTCGGCCGTGCTGGACCGGGCCGAACTCCACGCGTCGGGCGCGCCCAGATCGACGTCGGACGTCGCACGCGGGGCGACCGGCGCCGTCACGTACGTCGGCAGGGGCACCGGGACGGGGTCCCAGCTGTCGCCGCGGGCGGGTCCGTTGCGGCGCTCGCGCTGCTGGTCGACCCACTCCGCGTGATCGGTCTGCTCGACGAGGGCGCGGCGGTCCGCCGCGAGCGCCGACATGCCGGGATCGGTGTCGGGCTCAGGTCCGTCCTCCGGCTCGTCGGCGGCGCCCGGGTCGGCCGGGGGGCGCCGGCGCGGCTGCCGCTCCCGCAGCCGCTGCGCCGCGGCCTCGGCCTGCCTGCGGTCCATCACGTACGTGAAGCGCCGGCGTTCCTGGGAGCGCAGGTACGCGATGTAGATGCTCAGCATCACAGCGGGCACCCCGGGCGCCCACAGGAACGCGAGCCCGCCGACGGCCGCCACGATCGCGCCGAGCGTGAAGGCGAGGAAGAGCATGACGGTCGTACGCCGTCGGCGCGCGAGCACCTTCGAGCGCCGGGCGCGTGCTGCGGCCTCCGCCGCGGCGGCCCGTCGCGCGGGGGACGCGGTGGATCCGTTCGACGCCTTCGAGGCCCTGGACGTCTTCGAGGGCTTGGCGCCCTGCTGGGGCACGGGCCGGGCGCCGGGCTTGGAAGCCGTCGCCGCCGCCTGCCGTGCCTCCTGCCGTGCCGCCTGCCTCGCCTCTTGTTCCGACGCCTGCTGCGCCTGCTGCAGCGCCTGCTGCTTCGCGGCCTGCCTCGACGCCTGCGCCTGTCTGGAGGCCTGCTGCGCCTGAGCCTGTGCATGCTGGGCCTGCGCCTGCGCGTGCTGCGCCTCGGAGCGCGCAGCACGCGCGTCCCGAGCGTCACGCGCGTCCCGTGCGTCCCGTGCCTCGTCGACGTTCGCCCGTACTTCCCGGCGCGTCGGAGGCATGGCGAAGGCCCGGACGTCCACCGAGTCGGTGACGCCGTCCGGGTCGGCGCGGTGCTCCCCCTCCTCGGCGGAGCGCGCCTGCAGGTCCTTGGCGTATCGGCGCTCCATGCCCGCTCGTCCGGACAGAAGCCGGATGGCGGTGCTGAAGCGTTCCGTCGGACGGGCCTCGTTCAGCTCGTCCTGCCTACGGAGCCACATAGGCACCAAGTAGGCGGCCCAGGCCCCGACAATGACTGCGTAGATGAGGCCGCTGCTGCTCACGCCTCACACGGTAGAGGGGTTTGCGTGAGGCCATCTGCCAATTGAGCCGGTGTGTCGCACGATCTGGCTGATATTTCGAGCTTTTTTTGTGACCGATGCGATCAGCAGGTCACGGAGAGCATGAAATTAATGCCCGAGGGTGGTCGATCGCCGATCATTTTCGAACACCTATTTCATTTACGCGGTGTTCCGGGGTGTGTCCCGTGGTGAGTTTTCGGACGCGTTCCTCGTGCGTGTGCGGCGCCAGCGGGCCAGCAGTCCTTCGGGGATCTCCTCGGCCGTGAGGGCGTAGACGAGGTGGTCGCGCCAGGCTCCGTCGATGTGGAGATAACGCGGGCGGAGACCTTCGTCACGGAATCCGAGTTTCTCGACGACCCGCCGGCTCGGTCCGTTCTCGGGCCGAATGCAGACCTCGATGCGGTGCAGACCAACGGTTCGGAAGCAGTGGTCGGACACCAGCGCCACAGCCGTCGGCATCACTCCGCGCCCGGCGACCGCCTCGTCCACCCAGTAGCCGACATGGCCCGAACACATGGAGCCCCAGGTGATTCCGGCGACCGTCAGCTGTCCGACGAGCCGCCCCTGGTACTCGATGACGAACGGCAGCATCCGCCCCGCGTTCGCCTCGGCGCGCAGATGCCGGACCATCTGCCGGTACGTCGGCCGGTGGGCGATCGGCCCGCTGGGCGTGGGCGGCGGAATGGTCGCCTCCCAGGGGCGCAGCCAGTCCCGGTTGCGCCGGTTCACGTCACGCCAGGCGCGCTGGTCGCGCAGCTTTATGGGCCTGAGGACCACATCGCCGTGCACCAGCTCGACCGGCCAGGATGGGCTGTTCAGCTCACACCCCCACTGCCGCCGGGTCTGGGGTGGTCGCCGCCGCGGAGCTGGTCGACGGCGTGGATCAGCAGGGGTTCGAGGACGGCCAGGCCGTCCCTGACGCCGCCGGTGGAGCCCGGCAGGTTCACGATCAGCGTTCGGTCCGCGACTCCGGCGAGACCTCGGGAGAGCGCCGCCGTGGGCACCTTCTCCCGTCCGAACGCCCTGATGGCCTCGGGGATGCCCGGCACCTCGTACCCGATCACCTTCCGGGTGGCCTCCGGGGTGCGGTCGGTGGGTGAGATGCCGGTGCCGCCGGTGGTCACGACGACGTCGTATCCGGCGCGGACGCCCGTCCGCAGCGCGTGCTCCACGGGGTCCCCGTCGGGGACCGCCCACGGGCCGTCGACGGCGAACCCGAACGCCGCGAGGCCCTCCGCGATCAGGGGCCCGCCCCTGTCCTCGTAGACCCCGGCCGCCGCGCGGTTCGAGGCCGTCACGACGAGCGCGCTGTACGGGGCGCCCAGGGCGGCGCCGATCGGCGGATCGGCCGGTGCCGCCGCGGTCGGGGCCTGCGGAACCTCCGAGGTCGCCGGGGTTTCCGGGGTTTCCGGGGTTCGGGTCATGGCCTGCTCCAGTCGCCCGACTTGCCGCCCGTCTTCTCCTCCACGCGCACGTCCGTGATGACCGCCCCCTTGTCGACCGCCTTGACCATGTCGATCACGGTGAGAGCCGCCACGGTGACCGCGGTGAGGGCCTCCATCTCGACGCCCGTGCGGTCGGTGGTCTTCACGGTGGCCAGGATCTCGACGGCGTCGTCCGCGACCGACAGGTCCAGCTTGACACCCGACACCGACAACGGGTGGCAGAGCGGGATCAGATCCGGTGTGCGCTTGGCGCCCATGATGCCCGCGATGCGCGCGGTGGCGAGGGCGTCGCCCTTGGGCACCCCCTCGCCCCGCAGCAGCTCGATCACGCGGGCCGAGACCAGGACGCGGCCGCTCGCGCGGGCGGTGCGGGCCGTCACGTCCTTCGCGGACACGTCGACCATACGGGCGGCACCCGCCTCGTCGATGTGGGTCAGTCTGTCCTGCGTACTCATGCCGTACTCATGCTGTGGCGGCGCTCCCGGTCGTGCCTGTCGTGCGCGACACGGTACCCCCAACCCGGAGCTGTCAGCCCAGGAGGACCACGTCGACCTCCGTGCCGGGCTCCACGGACTCGACGGTCTCCGGGACGACGATCAGCGCGTCGGCGTGCGCGAGGGCGGCGATCAGATGGGATCCGGCGCCCCCGACGGGCGTCACTTCCCCGTCCGCGTACCGGCCGCGCAGGAATTGACGGCGGCCGGCGGGCGAGGTGAGCGACTTCTCCGTACGCAGCGTCGCCCTGACGGTGGGCCGGTGGACGTCGTCCAGGCCCGCCAGGGTGCGGATCGCGGGGCGCACGAACAGCTCGAAGGACACGTACGACGAGACGGGGTTGCCCGGGAGGGCGAGGAGCGGGGTGTGGTCGGGGCCGATGGTGCCGAAGCCCTGGGGTTTGCCGGGCTGCATGGCGAGCTTGCGGAACTCGATGCCGCCGCCCGCCTCGTCCTCGTCGCCGACCGAGGAGAGCGCCTCCTTGACGACGTCGTACGCGCCGACGCTGACGCCGCCCGTGGTGACCACGAGGTCCGCGCGGATGAGCTGGTCCTCGATGGTGGCGCGGAGCGTCTCGGCGTCGTCGGCGACGGCGCCCACGCGGTAGGCGATCGCTCCGGCGTCCCGGGCGGCGGCGCACAGCGCGTAGCTGTTGGAGTCGTAGATCTGGCCGCTCTCCAACTCACCGTCGGGCTGGACCAGTTCGCTGCCGGTGGACAGCACCACCACGCGCGGGCGGGGGCGGACGCGGACGGTCCCGCGGCCGATCGCGGCGAGCAGGCCGATCTGCGGCGGGCCGAGGACGGTGCCGGCGGACAGGGCGCGGTCTCCGGCGTTCACGTCGCTGCCCTTCGCGCGTACGTGCGCGCGTGGTCCCGCCGGGCGGTGGACGTGCACCTGTCCCGAGGCGCCCTCGGGGGACGTGCTGCGGGCGCGCATCTGGGAGACGGGGCCCTCACCGAGGCCGCCGTCGGTCCACTCCACGGGGACGACCGCCTCGGCGCCGGGCGGCAGCGGAGCCCCCGTCATGATGCGGGCGGTCTGGCCGGGTCCCACGTGCTGCAGCTCGGACTGGCCCGCCGCCACGTCGCCGACGACGGTGAGCACCGCCGGGTACTCCTCGCTGGCGCCCGCGACATCGGCGACCCTGACCGCGTACCCGTCCATCGAGCTGTTGTCGAAGGGCGGCAGGGACACCGGGACCATGACGTCCTCGACCAGGACGCAGCCCTGGGCGTCGAGGAGTTGCAGCTGGATGGGGTCCAGGGGCCGCACGGTCGAGAGGATGTCCTCCAAGTGCTCGGTCACCGACCAGAGGTGGTCCTGGCCGGTGGCACGGGTCACGGCGTTGCTCAAAGTGCTACATCTCCTCGGTGACGTAACGGCGAAGCCAGGTCCGGAAGTCCGGGCCCAGGTCTTCACGTTCGCACGCGAGTCGGACAATGGCACGCAGGTAGTCGCCGCGGTCACCGGTGTCATAGCGGCGGCCCTTGAAGACGACGCCGTGCACGGGGCCGCCGATCTTCTCGTCGTCCGCGAGCTGCTGGAGGGCGTCGGTGAGCTGGATCTCACCGCCGCGGCCGGGCTCGGTCGTGCGGAGTATGTCGAAGATGTGCGGGTCGAGGACGTAGCGGCCGATGACCGCGTAGTTGCTGGGGGCGTCCGCCGGGTCGGGCTTCTCGACGAGGCCGGTCACCTTGACGACGTCGCCGTCCTCCGTGACCTCGACGGCCGCGCAGCCGTAGAGGTGGATCTGCTCGGGCTCGACCTCCATGAGCGCGATGACGCTGCCGCCGTACTGCTCGTGGACGTCGACCATGCGCTTGAGCAGCGGGTCGCGCGGGTCGATCAGGTCGTCGCCGAGGAGCACGGCGAAGGGCTCGCTGCCGACGTGCGGCGCGGCGCACAGCACGGCGTGACCGAGGCCCCTGGGGTCGCCCTGGCGGACGTAGTGCATGGTGGCGAGGTCGCTTGACTCCTGCACCTTGGCGAGCCGGCCGGCGTCGCCCTTCTTCTGAAGGGCCGATTCCAGCTCGTAGTTGCGGTCGAAGTGGTCCTCCAGCGGGCGCTTGTTGCGGCCCGTGATCATGAGGACGTCATCGAGGCCGGCGGACGCGGCTTCCTCGACCACGTACTGGATCGCCGGCTTGTCCACGACCGGCAGCATCTCCTTGGGAGTGGCCTTGGTGGCCGGCAGGAACCGGGTGCCGAGACCTGCTGCGGGGATGACAGCCTTGCTGATCCTTGGGTGCGACTGAGTCATGCCCGACACCATATCCGGTGCCTTTGTAGTGAATCTGTGGCTCCGGTTAATTCGCTCTCATATGAGCGCATTATGAAGGGTACGGAACAAGCCTATGAATCACCTGGGACCCGAAGAGGACTCTGCCAAGCGTGTGTTGCGTCGGGAGATTCTCACGGTGAGGGGCAGGTTGACGGCCGATGACGTGCGGGAGACGGAGGCCGTTCTCGCGGCCCGCGCGCTGGAACTGCCCGAATTGGCGCGTGCGCGCACGGTGGCGGCGTACGTCTCCGTGGGGAGCGAACCGGGCACCCGCGCGCTCCTCGACGCACTCCACGCGCGCGGAGTGCGTGTCCTGCTCCCCGTGCTCCTCGCGGACAACGATCTCGACTGGGGCGCCTACGACGGCCCCCGCTCGCTGGTGCCCGTCCGGCACGGGGGCCGGATGACCCTCCTGGAGCCCGCGGGCACCCGCCTGGGTCCGGGGGCCGTCCTCGGCGCCGACGCCGTGCTGCTGCCGGGTCTGGCCGTGGATGGGCGCGGGATGCGGCTCGGCAGGGGCGGCGGCTCGTACGACCGGGTGCTCGCGCGACTGGAGCGGGCGGGCGCGGATCCGGCCCTGGTGGTGCTGCTGCACGACTCCGAAGTCGTGGGCCACGTACCCGAGGAGCCGCACGACCGGCCGGTGCACGCGGCGGTGACCCCGTCGGGGGTGCACCGGTTCCGCGGCCTCCTGTGGGCACCGATTGGCGAAAAGGCATGAAACAGCCCTCCACGCGTGCGTGGAGGGCTGTTTCAGTGATGCCTGGCAGCGGTGCCGGTCAGGGTTTCAGCACCAGCGTGTCCGACGTGGCCTTGTCGACGGCCCGGTCCGAGGAGGCCCACGGGAGCAGTTCGCCCTTGACCCACTTGCTCGTCTGGTCGATGTAGTGGGCGCTGTACGCGTGGCCGGAGGCCCCGGTCAGGTTGATCCACTTGGACTTGTCGAAGTTGTCGAGGTTCACGACCATGCGCATCGACGGCACCCAGACCACGGAGTAACCGCCCGCCGCGTTCCAGCCGGTGGCGTTCACCGCCGCCTCGCCGCCGCCCATGTTGTACGGGCCACGGTTGAGCATGTACTGCAGGAAGCCGGGGCCGCTGGTGCCCAGGGTCTGGTTCTTGAGGTACAGCCGGTGCAGGCGGCCCCAGCTCCAGGTGTCCAGGTCCTTGCCGAGCTTGGCGGTCAGCTCCCAGCGGGCGTCCGCGAGGGCCCGTCCGAAGAGCTCGTCACGGGTGTCGACGGCCTTGTCGTTACGCGTCTTGGGCGCCGACCACCAGTCGTTGTCCTCGTCGTCGAGGATCTTGCGCACCACCTCGAACCAGCGGTCGCCGCCGTCCGGCTGGGCGCTGTCCGCGTCGCGCTGACCGCACTCGCGCACCTTGTCGTCCTCGTCGTCGACCGGTCCGGTGGAGTCGGTCGGTTCGACGTACAGGCACTGGCCCTTGACCCGCAGCTCCTTGGGGAGCTTGTTGCCGAAGGCGAGCTTGAGGATGTTGCGCCAGGTCGCGTTGAAGTACGCGGCGGCGGCGGAGTCGGCGTCCTGGGTGTAGTTCCAGCCCTCCAGGAGCTTCTGTGCCTCGCGGACGTCCTTGTCCGCCACGTCGATCTTGAGCAGCTTGGGCACCAGCAGCTTGGCGATCTCGCTGCTGTTGTCGAGCTGCATCTGACGCATGTCGTCCGTGGAGACCTTGCCGCCGTTCTTGATCTTCGACGCGATGAGGTCGGAGATCCGCTGGCTGCGAGTGCCGTAACCCCAGTCCGTGGTGAGCGTGTAGGGGTACTTGTCCGTGTCGACCACGGCCTGGTTGGCGGTCACGATGTAACCGCGCTTCGGGTTGTACTCGTTGGGCAGTTCGTCCTGGTCGATGTAGCCGGTCCAGCGGTACTTGGAGTCCCAGCCCGGTGACGGGAGCGAGCCGTCGCCCTCGCCGCGGATCGGGATCCGGCCGGGCAGCTGGTAGCCGATGTTGTTCTCGCGGTCCGCGTAGACGAGGTTCTGCGAGGGGACGTCGAAGAGGGTGGCCGCCTTGCGGAACGACGTCCAGTCGGTGGCCTTGTTGATCGCGAAGACGGCGTCCATCGAGGTGCCCGGGTCCAGCGCGGTCCACCGCAGGGCGATGCCGTAGCCGTCGCCGCGGTCGGGGGCGGCGCTGTCGACACCGGCCTTCTTGCCGACCTTCACGAGCTCGTCGTCACGGTCGGACAGCAGCGGTCCGTTGTTGGTCTCCCGGACGGTGATGCTCTTGCTCGCGCCGCCCGCGACGTCGATCTTCTCCTTGCGGGTGGTGAAGGGCACCACCTTGTCGTCGTACTCGTAGCCCTCCCCGGTGAGCTTCTCCAGGTAGAGGTCGGTGACGTCGGCCCCGGAGTTCGTCATGCCCCAGGCGATCTCCTGGTTGTGTCCGATGATCACACCGGGCATGCCCGCGAAGGTGTACCCGGAGACGTCGTACTGGCACTTCTCGGAGACGCTCTTGCAGTGCAGGCCCATCTGGTACCAGACCGACGGCAGCGAGGGCGACAGGTGCGGGTCGTTGGCCAGCAGCGGCTTGCCGCTGATGGTGTGGTCGCCGCCGACGACCCAGGAGTTGGAGCCGATGCCGTTGCCGTTCACGCCGACGGCCTCGGGGACGTCGTCCAGCACCCCGTAGAGGCCCGACAGCTGGCTCTCCAGCCCCGCGGGCGCCTCGGTGCCGTTCGTGAGCCCGGAGCCCGCGGTGGACTGCGTACCGCTGGTACCGGTGCCCGTTCCGGTGCCGTTGCCGGTCCCGGTGCCCGTACCCGTGCCGGTCCCCGTTCCAGTGCCCGTGCCGGTGCTGTCCTGCGAGTACTGGCCGGTGACGGTGTCGTACTGGCCCTCCCGCACGATCGGCTTGTTCCGGTCGTACGGGTACTGCGGGTACAGGTCGGCGATCTGCTTCGGGCCGAGCCTGCTGGTCATCAGGGAGCGGTCGATCTCGTCCTGCATGTTGCCGCGCAGGTCCCAGGCCATCGCCTTGAGCCAGGCCACGGAGTCGACCGGGGTCCACTCCCTCGGCTTGTAGTCGTTGGTGAAGCCGAGAGCCGCGTACTCCAGGGAGATGTCGGCGCCGTCCTTGCCCTTCAGGTAGGCGTTGACCCCCTTGGCGTACGCCTGGAGATACTTCTTGGTCTCCGGCGACAGCTTGCTCTTGTACTCCTTCTCCGCCACCCGTTCCCAGCCGAGCGTGCGCAGGAACTCGTCGTTGTCGACCTGGCCCGCGCCGAACATCTCGGAGAGCTTGCCGGCTGTCATGTGGCGGCGGACGTCCATCTCGTAGAACCGGTCCTGCGCCTGGACGTAGCCCTGCGCCATGAACAGGTCCTCGTCGGTCGAGGCGTAGACCTGCGGGATGCCGTAGCCGTCCCGCTTCACGTCCACGGGCCCCGATAGACCGTCGAGGGTGATGGAACCCTTGGTCTGCGGGAAGGAGCCGCGGACGGTGCTGATGCTCCAGAACGCCCCGTAGGCGATACCGCCGACAATGGCCAGAACCAGGATGATCAGGATCAGACGGGCTCTGCGCCCCTTCTTCCTGCCGGACTTGCCGGGCTTCTGACCGGAAGATGCGGTGGTGTTGGGGGGCATCGCTGTCCTTGCTGTCCTCACGCGAGCGGCAGACGGGCTTGTCCATTTGACTGAACGCTGGAGCAACCATAGGCGCAGGGCCAACCCCGGCTTGACGCGGTGTCGGGAACCCGGGCGGACGAAAGTTCGATCTTGCCCTGGCAAGCGTCAAGAAAGCGTCAAGAGTTAGGTAAGGTAACGAAGTAGTTGCGCTGACGGAACCGATCAGACCGAGCCACTCGGAACAGCAGGATCGGAACGACGAGAAGGGAACAGCCGCTGACTGTCCACCACCTCAACCAGCTCTTGCTCGTCTGCTCGCTCGTTCTGCTCGTCGCGGTGGCAGCGGTTCGGATCTCCTCGCGCAGCGGACTCCCCAGCCTGCTCGTCTACCTGGGCATCGGCGTCGCCATGGGCCAGGACGGGATCGGCGACGTCCACTTCGACAGCGCCGAACTGACCCAGGTCATCGGATACGCGGCCCTGGTCGTGATCCTCGCCGAGGGCGGTCTGGGCACCAAGTGGAAGGAGATCGGGCCGGGGCTCCCGGCCGCCTCCTCACTGGCGCTCGTCGGTGTCTCGGTGAGCGTCGGCGTCACGGCGACGGCGGCCCACTACCTGATCGGGCTGGAGTGGCGGCAGGCGCTCATCATCGGCGCGGTGGTGTCCTCCACAGACGCGGCGGCAGTCTTCTCGGTCCTGCGGAAGGTGCCCCTCCCCTCGCGCGTGACGGGCATCCTGGAGGCCGAGTCGGGGTTCAACGACGCCCCGGTCGTCATCCTCGTCGTGGCCTTCTCCACGGCGGGTCCGGTGGACCACTGGTACCACCTGATCGGCGAGATAGCGCTGGAGCTGGTCATCGGAGCGGCCATCGGGCTCGCGGTGGGCTTCCTGGGGGCGTACGGACTGCGGCATGTGGCACTGCCCGCCTCCGGCCTCTATCCGATCGCGGTCATGGCGATCGCGGTCACCGCGTACGCGGCCGGGGCGCTGGCGCACGGCAGCGGCTTCCTCGCCGTGTATCTGGCGGCGATGGTGCTCGGCAACGCGAAGCTGCCGCACTGGCCCGCCACCCGCGGCTTCGCCGACGGGCTCGGCTGGATCGCGCAGATCGGCATGTTCGTGCTGCTCGGCCTGCTCGTCACGCCGCACGAGATGGGCGACGACATCTGGCCGGCGCTCGTCATCGGCCTGGTACTGACCATGGTGGCGCGGCCCCTGAGCGTCGTGGTGGCCCTGCTGCCGTTCCGTATGCGCTGGCAGGAACAGGCCCTGATGTCCTGGGCCGGGCTGCGCGGTGCCGTGCCCATCATCCTGGCGACGATCCCGATGGTGAGCGGCATCGAGGGAAGCCTTCGCATCTTCAACATCGTGTTCGTCCTGGTCGTCGTCTACACCCTCGTACAGGGGCCGACGCTCCCCTGGCTGGCCCGCAGACTGGGGCTGTCCAAGTCCGACTCGGAGACCGCCGACCTGGGGATCGAGTCGGCGCCCCTGGAGCGGCTGCGCGGGCATCTGCTGTCCGTGGCCATCCCGGACGGGTCGAAGATGCACGGCGTCGAGATCAATGAGCTGCGGCTGCCGGCGGGGGCCGCGGTCACGCTGGTCGTCCGCGGCGGAGAATCGTTCGTGCCGCTTCCCACGACCGTGCTGCGGCGCGACGACGAACTGCTCGTCGTGGCGACGGACCCCGTCCGCGACGCCGCCGAACGGCGCCTGCGGGCGGTCGGGCAGGGCGGAAAGCTGGCGGACTGGCTGGGGACGGGCGGGGATCGCTGAGCGCGGGGCGAGGTGGTTGACGGGGGCTGTGGGCTTGGCGGGGGCCGGGGCGGTGCGTTGTGAAAGCCAGGCTTTGGGTTTGGACGTGCTGGTTTTCACAGGTCCGGGCCTGGTAGAGCCTGTATCATCAAGGCACACTTGATCGAACCAACTCTGCCTGACGCAGTGCTGGCGCGACCGTATGGCGGCCGCGGCGCCCCTCTCAGTGGGCGGCCCGGTATCTACCGCAGTTCCGCGCAAGAGGACAGCTCTCGGCGCCCCGCGCCCCGCCACAGGGGCCGCGCTACCAGGCGGCAGAAAGGCACGGCCGTGGCATCCACGGTCACCCGGGAGACCGGCGGAACGCCCGAGTCCGACGGGACCCCGGTCTCCGACGGCGGTCTCGTCTTCGACGGCGGTCTCGTCTCCGACGGCAGTCTCGTCTTCGACGGCAGTTCCGTCTCCGCGGGCAGTTCCGTCTCCGTCGGCAGTTCCGTCTCCGCTCGTCCTGGATACGGGCAGCTGCTGCGCACGCGCGGTGCCTGGGCGTTTCTGCTTCCCGGCTTCGCCGCGCGTCAGCCGTTCGCGATGCTGACCATCTCCATCGTGCTGCTCGTGCAGCACACCACCGGCT
The DNA here is from genome assembly GCF_026341275.1 of Streptomyces ortus. Classification (NCBI taxonomy): domain Bacteria; kingdom Bacillati; phylum Actinomycetota; class Actinomycetes; order Kitasatosporales; family Streptomycetaceae; genus Streptomyces; species Streptomyces ortus. The sequence goes on along the minus strand of NZ_JAIFZO010000002.1, from coordinate 2,308,950 downwards.
CGTACGGGGCCGCCGGCGCCGTCGCCGCCGTGACCGGTGTCGCGATGGCCCTGTTCGCGCCGTTCACGGGCCGTCTCGCCGATCGGCACGGGCAGCGGGCCGTGCTGCTCCCCGGTGTCGCCGTCCACGCGCTGGCGGGCCTCTCCCTGACCGCGCTGGCCCTCGCGGACGCTCCGCTGTGGGCCCTGTTCGCCGCCGCCGTGCCGACGGGCGCCTCCGTGCCGCAGGTCGGGCCCATGGTGCGAGCCCGCTGGGGCACCAAGCTCCAGGGCTCGCCCCTCATGACGACCGCGGCGGCCTTCGAGTCCGTCACGGACGAGCTGACCTTCGTGTTGGGGCCGCTCCTGGCGACCGCCCTGTGCACGGCCGTGGACCCGGCCGCGGGGCTGCTCACGGAGGCGGCTCTGACGTTGGTGGGCGGCTTGCTGTTCGCCGCCCAGCGGGGATCCCAGCCGCCGGTGGGTGTCGGTACCGGGGCCCTGTGCGGCTCGGGGGCCGGTGACGCCGGGCACGCGCGCGTGAAGGCCGTTTCCGCACTGGCCGTCCCCGGTGTGCGGGTGCTGGTCGTGGCCTTCCTCGGCATCGGCGCGGTCTTCGGCGGCATGCAGGTCTCACTGGCCGCGTTCAGCGAGTCGATCGGCGAGCCCGGCCTGAACGGCGTCCTGTACGGGACCTTCGCCGCGGGCAACATGCTCTCCGGCATCGTCTGCGGTGCCATCGCCTGGAAGGTCGCCCCGCGCCGCCGCCTCCTCATCGGGTACGCGGCCCTGGCGCTGACCGCCTCCGGGCTGTGGGCGGCACAGTCCGTGGTCGTCCTCGCCGGCGTCGGCCTCGTGGTCGGCATGTGCATCGCACCCGCCCTGATCACCGGCTACACGCTGGTCGAGGGGCTGGTGCCGGTGGGCGCCCGTACGGAGGCCTTCACCTGGCTGACCGGCGCGGTCGCCCTCGGCCAGGCGACCGCCGTCATGATCGCCGGACAGCTGGAGGACCGGCTGTGGGACGGGGCCGGTTTCCTGGTCCCGATGGGCGGCACGCTGCTCGCTCTGGCGACCCTGGTGGGCCTGCGTTCGCGGCTCGCTCCGCCGGCCGTGAGCCGGACCGTCGCACGTGGCGTGGGTCACCGCACGCCGGTGGCAGTGGACTGATCCCGAGGAATAGGTCAGTATGGACCGTCGTTAGCACTCACTGAGTGAGAGTGCCAGGAGGAAGACACAGTGCCGACCTACCAGTACCAGTGCACCGAGTGCGGCGAAGGCCTTGAGGCGGTGCAGAAGTTCACCGATGACGCCCTGACCGTGTGCCCCAACTGCAGTGGCCGCCTGAAGAAGGTGTACTCCGCAGTAGGCATCGTCTTCAAGGGTTCCGGTTTCTACCGCAACGACAGCCGCGGGTCGTCGTCGAGCAGCAGCCCTGCCTCGGCCTCGAAGTCCTCGGGCTCGTCGTCCGACTCGAAGCCGTCCGGTTCGTCGGACTCCAAGTCTTCGTCGTCCTCGTCGGATTCGAAGTCGTCGTCCTCGAAGTCGTCGTCCACGAGTTCGTCCTCCGGCAGCAACGCCGCCTGACGCTTTACTCGCGCCTTTCTTCTTACGGGACCCTGTCGTTCGCGCGCTGCGCGTGCGGCAGGGTCTTCGGCGTTTCCCGGGTCCCGTCAGGGCACGTTTTCGAGGGACGGTCACGGCACGTTTCCGATGCAGGGTTGGGGCACGTTTGCGAGGCACGGCTGGGGCACGTTTTCGAGGCACGGTCACGGCACGTTTTCCGGGCACGGTTGAGGCACGTTTTCGAGGCACGGCTAGGGTGCCGTTCATGGCGAACACGGAGAACGTCGAGATCGGCGTCATCGGCGGGTCGGGCTTCTACTCGTTCCTCGACGACGTGACCGAGATACAGGTGGACACCCCCTACGGGCCGCCCAGCGACTCCCTTTTCATCGGCGAGATCGCCGGGCGGCGGGTCGCCTTCCTCCCTCGCCACGGTCGCGGGCATCATCTGCCACCGCATCGCATCAACTACCGGGCCAATCTGTGGGCACTGCGGTCCGTCGGCGCGCGGCAGGTGCTGGGGCCGTGTGCCGTGGGCGGGCTGCGGCCCGAGTACGGGCCCGGGACGCTGCTCGTGCCGGACCAGTTCGTCGACCGCACGCAGTCCCGGGCGCAGTCGTACTTCGACGGCGTGCCGTTGGTCGGTGGCGGCACCCCGAACGTGGTGCACGTGTCGCTGGCCGATCCGTACTGCCCCGTCGGGCGCGAGGTCGCGCTCGCGGCGGCGCGGGGGCGGGAGTGGGAGGCGGTGGACGGCGGGACGCTCGTCGTGATCGAGGGGCCGCGGTTCTCGACCCGTGCGGAGTCTCTCTGGTATCAGGCGCAGGGATGGTCCGTGGTGGGGATGACCGGGCATCCGGAGGCGGCGCTCGCCCGTGAACTGGAGCTCTGCTACACGTCGATGACGTTGGTCACCGATCTTGATGCGGGGGCCGCGGCGGGTGAGGGTGTCTCGCACGACGAGGTGCTGAAGGTGTTCGCCGCGAATGTGGGGCGGTTGCGGGGGGTTCTGTTCGACGCGGTCGCCGGGTTGCCTGCGGGGGGTTCGCGGGACTGCCTTTGCGCTTCGGCGCTGGGTGGGATGGATCCGGGGGTTGCGTTGCCGTAGGGGTGCGCGGAGGGCCGAGGGGCCGGGGTGTCGGAGGGTGGGAGCGGGCCGTGCCGGTACGTCGAGTCCGCCGCCCCCGTGCATACGGCTCTTCGTTGGAAGGTCGGGCTCTTTTGCGGGAGCCCTACGCGGCGGACTTTCGACGTACCGGCACGGCCCGCTCCCCGTTGCGTCGCCGGGTGTCGGTCGGGCGTCGGCTTACCGGCATGGCCCGCTCCCGGTTTCGTCGCCGGGTGTCGTCGGGCGTTGTGGCGTTGGGGGTGGGGCGGAGTCTCTCCTTCGGGTGGTGGGGTTTTCCACAAGTGGAGGGCTGTCCACGGGCTTCGGCGGGGATTCTCGGGAGGCTGCAGTCTGGGGGCGAAGGCGATCTCCGATTGCAGGTGGTGGTACTCGTGTCGCAGTTGTCCTCCTTCCCGCGGCCCTCGGGCACGGACGTTCCCGGTACGTGCCAGGTGCCGCACTTCGCTCCTGTACGGGTGCGGGGTGGGCGGTATCGGTTGCGTCGGCTGGTTCGGTGCCGGAGACGGGCTCTGGCGGCGGGGCTGGCCGTGACCGCGGCGGCTCTTGTCGCGGCCGGGCCCCGGGAGGTGGCGGCGCGCGGGGCCGGACCGCCCCGGCCGGTGGTCGACTCCGTGCGGGAGCGGCGGCCCGTCGAGATGGTGACGGCGCCTGTGCGGATCGCCGACGGCGCTACCGTGCGGCTGCTCAGGCCCGGTGACCTGGTGGACGTGGTCGCTGCCGGGCAGTCGGGTGCGGGTGACGCCCGGGTGGTGGCCCGGGGGGTGCGGGTGACGAAAGTACCGGAGTCGTTGGACAGCGTGTCCGAGGGCGGGGCGTTGGTCGTTCTGTCCGTGCCCAGGAGGACTGCCGCACGGCTGGCCGGGGCAGGCGTGACCTCGCGGCTGGCGGTGACCTTGTGCTGAGCATGCTCAGGCGGAGTGTGGTTTGGGTGTCAAGTCGCTCGTTGGAGTTATGGAATTGGACAGGGCCGCCGCCCCCTGACGTAGGTTGCGGAGCTGTTCGTTCCACGATCTGTGCAACCGAGAAGGGCCCCCCTGGTGAGCGAGAACAAGAAGGACCCGAGCATCTGGGACGGCTTCAAGGCCTTTCTGATGCGCGGGAACGTCGTCGACCTGGCTGTCGCGGTCGTCATCGGCGCCGCCTTCACCAACATCGTCAACTCCGTGGTGAAGGGAGTGATCAATCCGCTGGTCGGCGCCTTCGGGACCAAGGACCTCGACAAGTACAGCTCGTGTCTGAAGCACCCCTGCAACTTCGACGAGGCGACGGGGACCGCGACCAGCGGCATCCCCATCATGTGGGGCACCGTTCTCAGCGCGACGCTGACCTTCCTGATCACCGCCGCTGTCGTGTACTTCCTGATGGTGCTGCCGATGTCGAAGTACCTCGCGCGGCAGGCGGCCCGCCAGAAGGCGAAGGAGAACACGCAGGAGGTGATCGAGGTCACCGAGTTGGCGGTCCTGAAGGAGATCCGCGACGCCCTGGTGGCCCAGCGCGGCTCCGGGCAGGGCGAGAGGTAGGAGCGGCGGGCGAGGGGCCGGGCAGGCGGGGTTCGGCTCTGCGGCGGCCGGGCCGCGGGTGTGGTCAGATGTGGTGGGGCGGCTTCTCGTCCAGGAAGCGGGCCAGGTCCGCGGCGGCGCTGTCGCCGGTCGGCCTCTCGCCCCACCCGCGGTCCGTGTCGTCCGCCGACGGCCGGCTCAGCGGGTCGTCGAAGATCAGCGCGGCGACCTTCGGGTCACGGGGTTCGGGGGTGGGCGCTCCGGCTTCGCTCATACCTTCAGGGTACGCGCAGGCGGTGGGGTGCTGGGCGGGGTCGACACTGGGCGCATGACTGTTGACGCTCTGACCGATGTGACCGGGCTGCGTGTGGGGCATGCCACGCGGGTCGGCGATGGCTGGCTCACCGGGACGACGGTCGTCCTGGCTCCGGAGGGTGGCGCGGTCGCCGCCGTGGACGTGCGCGGCGGCGGGCCCGGTACGAAGGAGACGGACGCGCTCGACCCGCGCAATGTGGTGCGCAAGGTCGAGGCGATCGTGCTGACCGGCGGCAGCGCGTTCGGGCTGGACTCGGCGACGGGTGTGATGGCCTGGCTGGAGGAGCGGGGGCGCGGGGTGCGGGTCGGACCCGATCCGCACCATGTCGTGCCGGTCGTGCCGGCGGCCTGCGTCTTCGACCTGGGCCGGGGTGGCGACTTCCGGGCCCGGCCGGACGCGGCGACGGGCCGCGAGGCGGTGGAGGCCGCGGCGGCGAGCGAGCAGGGCGCGCCCGTGCGGGAGGGGTGCGTGGGCGCCGGGACCGGGGCGGCCGTCGGAATGATGAAGGGCGGGGTCGGCACGGCGAGTGCCGTCCTCGAATCGGGGATCACGGTGGCGGCGCTCGTCGTGGCCAACGCGGCGGGCTCGGTGCTGGAGCCGGAGACAGGGGCGCTGTACGGGGAGTTGGTGCAGGGGAGGCTGGGCTGTCCGGCCGCGGAGGTCCACCGGGCGGCGCGGACGCGGCTGGCCGAGGCCGCGGCGAAGAACTCGGTTCCGCCGCTCAACACCACCCTGGCGGTGGTCGCCACCGACGCCGACCTGTCGAAGGCACAGGCCCAGAAGATGGCGGGCACGGCACACGACGGCATCGCGCGAGCCGTCCGTCCGGTGCATCTACTGAACGACGGGGACACGGTGTTCGCCCTGGCCACGGGCGCGCACCCGCTCGCCGACGAGAACCCCCTCGCCCTGAACGACCTCCTCGCCGCAGGCGCGGACCTCGTGACCCGAGCGATCGTGCGTGCGGTCCGGGCCGCCGAATCGGCGGAGGGCCCGGGCGGAGTGTGGCTGTCGCACGGGGACTTGTACGGGAGGGGGTAGGGGGAGGGCGTTCCTACGACTTTGGTCACGGGGCGCTCGGGGGTTGGTGGCTGATAGAGGGCGCCGTCGCCGTCGCGGAGCACCGCGACGACGGCCTGCTCGGCGAGCGCGGTGAAGACCTCGTCGACGAGCCGGACAGCCGTCCTGGGCGGATCAGGTGACCAGCCGTCGGCGTCCGAGCTTGCGGATCTGCGCCGGCGAGCCGTACCGGCTGAGCATTTTCAGCACGGCTGGGTGCTGGATGCGTGGTCTCAGGGCCCAGGGCCCAGGGCCCTGGGCCCTGGACACGTTCGAGGTGTGGGTGAACCTGTGTGAACAGGTCTCGCAGCCGGGTCCAGCGCTGGGTCGCTTCCGCGGCCAGCTCGTCGTCGTGGGGAGGGAGGGGCCCCGGGTCCCCCAGGAGGGCGGAGCGCCGGGCGGTGGGGGGTCGGGGGTGGGCAAGTGTGGTGGTGGCTGGTGGGATTGTCCCGACTTTGTCACGTGATGGTGTTTGGGGTGGGGGGTGGGAACCCGGGCCGCCCGTGTTCGCCTCCTTGTTCGTGGTTCCTCCACGACGGACCGGAGCGGATCCCCATCACCAGAACCTGGAGCAGCCCGTGACCACGCCCGACGCGCACCCGAACGCCAGGCGCACGCTGGCGGCCTGTGCCGCCCTGATGGTCGGCGCCCTGACCCTCACCGCCTGCGGCGGCGACGCCAAGGCCGACAACAAGGCCGGCGGGTCCGACGAGGCGCGGATCGTGATCTCCGCCAAGGACGGCTCCGCCGGGGCCTCGATCAACTCGACCGGTGTGAAGGTCAGCGACGGGAAGCTGACCGAGGTGAAGATGACCGAGTCGGAGACCGGGGCCGAGGTACCGGGGTCGGTGGCCGGGGACGGGAAGAGCTGGAAGCCCGCGAAGCGGCTGGAGAGGGGTACCAAGTACCGGATAGCGGCCACCGCCGAGGGCGACGGCGGGAAGGCCGCGGCGGCGAACTCCACCTTCACCACGGTCTCCACGGCCAACAGCTTCATCGGGACGTACACGCCCGACGGCGGGGCGAAGGTCGGCGTCGGGATGCCGGTGTCCTTCACCTTCGACAAGGCGATCACCGACAAGAAGGAGGTCCAGTCGCACATCGAGGTCACGTCCAGCAGCGGGCAGAAGGTGGTCGGGCACTGGTTCGGGGCGCAGCGGCTGGACTTCCGGCCCAAGGAGTACTGGAAGGCCGGCTCCAAGGTGACGACCAAGGTCGACCTGGACGGCGTCGAGGGCGCGAAGGGCGTCTACGGGGTGCAGGACAAGACGGTCAGCTTCACGGTGGGGCGTTCGCAGGTGTCGACCGTCGACGTGGACTCGCAGACCATGAAGGTCGTGCGTGACGGACGGACCGTCAAGACGGTCCCGATCTCGGCGGGCAGCGCGGACAACAGCACGTACAACGGGCAGATGGTGATCGCCGAGAAGTTCCGGCAGACGCGGATGAACGGGTCGACGGTCGGCTACGGCGGCGAGTACGACATCGCGGACGTGCCGAACGCGATGCGGCTGACGACCTCGGGGACCTTCATCCACGGCAACTACTGGTACGACCGGGGCAACCCGCCCTTCGGCAGGCAGGGCACCAGCCACGGCTGCATCGGCCTCGCGGACGTGCAGGGCGCCGGGAGCGACACCAGCGCCAAGTGGTTCTTCGACAACTCGCTCGTCGGGGACGTCGTGACCGTCAAGAACTCCCCCGACAAGACGGTCGCGCCGGACAACGGGCTCAACGGCTGGAACATGGCATGGAGTGCATGGACCGCCGGAAGTGCCCTCTGACCTAAGGGTTTTGTGATTTTCGCGGGCCGCGCGGGAACTTCTCCCGCGGCCACGGCGTTTTCTGTGTGTACGTTTTCTCGGTTCGCGGACATGATGTCCGCCCGAGGGGCTACGGTATGCACCCACAAGGTGACATGCAGCAACGCCGGGAGAAGCCTTGAGCGTTCCGTACGAGACGGCAGCGTACGAACCACCCGAGTCGCCCGAGTCTCCGGAGGAGCATCTCGCGCGACTCCTCGGTCGCGCCCTGAACTCCTTCGAGCTGCCGGACGACACCATAGGGCGGCTCGACCGAGCGCTGGCGCACGACAGTTCACTCCACTCCGCGCACCACAGCGCGGGGCTGCACCGCGAGACGTATCGTCACACGTGGCTGCTGGCCGATGGGAGCGCGCTCACGCTCTGGGAGCTGGTCCACAACACCGCGCCGGGCCGCGACACCCAGCACGAGGTCTACGAGGACGAGGAAGAGCTGCGGACCGCGACCGCGCGCCTGCCGTTGCCGGTGGACACCCCCGACTTCGAACTGCCCCTCCAGGTACGGCTGTCGGCCATTCCGGAACCGCTGCACGTGTACGTTCCGGACGACTCGGCGGACCACGGCCGGCGGCTGCTGCGGCGCGCCGAGAACGCGGACCGGCCGGGCGAGGACATGGCCGAGTTACTGCGGGTGGCGTTCGCGCACCAGATCACCCAGGCCTTCGGACGGCCGTTCCGGGCGGGCCGGAAAAGGCTGTGCTTCTCGCTGTACGAGCACGCGTTCCTGCTGCGGGACGGCCGTGAGCTGTCCCTGTGGGAGGTCGAGCACACGGCGACGCCCGACGGACGGCACATGTGCGAGGTGTACGCGTCCGAGGAGGACGCCCGGGAGGCCATGGAGCGCCGGGCGGCCAACCCGCGCTGACAAAGCCGGCAGGTTCGCGGGCGCATGAGAACCTACCTGAGGACCTATACGGACACGGCCGTGGCCCGGGACGAACTCCCCGGCCACGGCCGTGCCGTGTGCTGGTCCCGCGGCTGGGTTGCTACGCCGCCACCGGCTCCTTCGGCTGCGGTGCCGCGGCCCCGGCGGACGCCTTCGTACCGCCGTCGGGGGTCTGCTTGCGCATGCCCTTCAGGACGATGACCAGGCCGGCCGTGACCGCCGTGCCGATCGCGATGGCCAGCAGGTAGAGGAACGGGCTGCCGATCAGGAAGGTGACCCAGATGCCGCCGTGCGGGGCGCGCAGGGTCGAGCCGAACGCCATGGTCAGGGCGCCGGTGACCGCGCCGCCCGCCATCGAGGCCGGAATGACCCGCAGCGGGTCGGCCGCCGCGAACGGGATGGCGCCCTCGGAGATGAAGGACGCGCCCAGAACCCAGGCGGCCTTGCCGTTCTCCTGCTCGGTCGGGGTGAAGAGCTTCTTGCGGAGGGTGGTCGCCAGCGCCATGCCGAGCGGCGGGACCATGCCCGCGGCCATCACGGCCGCCATGATCTTCATCGCGGAGTCGCTGGGGTCCTGCACGGCGATGCCGGCCGTGGCGAAGGCGTACGCGACCTTGTTGACCGGGCCGCCCAGGTCGAAGCACATCATCAGGCCGAGCAGGACGCCGAGCAGCACCGCGTTCGTGCCGGAGAGACCGCCGAGCCAGTCCGTCATCGCCTTCTGTGCCTCGGCGATGGGTTTGCCGATCACGATCAGCATCAGGAAGCCGACGACGATCGACGAGATCAGCGGGATCACGACCACCGGCATGATGCCGCGCAGCACCGGCGGGATCTTCACCCGCTGGATGCCCAGGACCACCGCGCCGGCCAGCAGACCGGCGACCAGGCCGCCGAGGAAACCGGCGTTGATGTTGACCGAGATCATGCCGCCGACGAAGCCCGGTACGAGGCCCGGCCGGTCGGCCATCCCGTAGGCGATGTAGCCGGCGAGGACGGGGATCAGGAAGCCGAAGGCGACGCCGCCGATCTGGAAGAGCAGCGCGCCCCAGCTGTCGACCTGGCCCCAGTGGAAGACCTCGGTGACCGGTTTGGCCTCGTTGATCTGGTAGCCGCCGATCGCGAACCCGAGCGCGATCAGCAGTCCGCCCGCGGCGACGAAGGGGACCATGTAACTCACGCCGGTCATGAGCCACTTGCGGAGTTTGGTGCCGTAGCCGTCGCCGGGGTCGCCCGCCCGGTCCACCGGGGTGCCGCCGGGCCGGGCGGCCGAGGTGGACTCGCCGCGTTCGGCCCTGCCGCGTACGTCGGCGATCAGCTCGGCGGGCTTGTTGATGCCCGCCTTCACGCCGACGTCCACGGTCGGCTTGCCCGCGAATCGTTCCTTCTCCCGTACGGGCACGTCGTGCGCGAAGATCACGCCGTCCGCCGCGGCGATGACGGCGGGGTCGAGCCGGGTGAAGCCGGCCGAGCCCTGCGTCTCTACGACGATCTCGACGCCCTCGGTCTCGCGGCCCGCCTTCTCCAGCGACTCGGCCGCCATGTAGGTGTGCGCGATACCGGTGGGGCAGGAGGTGACGGCGACGATCCGGAACGGCGGCCGAGCGCTGTCCTCGGCCGCGGGCCCGGCGCCGGCCGGGGTCTCGGCGACCGGCGCCTCCGCGGGCGGCGCCGGTTCGGCCGGGGCGTCGGCCGTGGGCTTTGCGGCTGCCGTGGGCTTTGCGGCTGCCGTGGGTTCGGCGGCGGGTTCGGGCCCGACGCCCGCCTCGGCGGGCTCGTCCCCGCGGATGAGCGCCGCCGCGGACGCCGCGTCGTCCACCGACCGCAGCGCGGACGTGAACTCGGCGTTCATCAACTGGCGGGCCAGCGACGACAGGATCGTGAGGTGGGCGTCGTCCGCGCCGGCCGGAGCGGCGATCAGGAAGATCAGGTCGGCGGGGCCGTCCGGCGCGCCGAAGTCGACCCCGGCCGCGCTGCGCCCGAAGGCCAGGGTCGGCTCGGTGACGTGCTCGCTGCGGCAGTGCGGGATGCCGATGCCGCCGTCGAGGCCGGTCGGCATCTGGGCTTCACGGGCGGCGACGTCGGCGAGGAATCCGTCCAGGTCGGTCACCCGCCCCAGAGACACCATGCGCTCGGCGAGGGCACGCGCCGCCGCTTCCTTCGTATCGGCGGACAGGTCGAGATCGACCAGGTCCGCGGTGATCATCTCGCTCATCGCGGGCTCCTTCGCTCGCGTATCGCCCGGGGAGAGTGTTGGGCGAGGGTGGGGATGGGGACGGGGACAGGCATGGGGACGGGGGTTGCTTCTGATGCCTCGGCTGCTGCTGGGGCTAGTGGGGTTACTAGGACTGCTGGGGCTGGTGGGGCTGGTGGAGGGTCGGTTGAGGGGTGGAGCGCGTGGGTGCTCATGACGCCGGTTCCGTCAGGACGCGGTCGGACGGGATCTCCGCGGTGACCGTCACCGCGTCCGGGTCGAGGTTCGCCGGGCCTGGCATCACGCTGCCCGGCAGTTGGACGGCCGCCGCTCCGTGCGCCACGGCGGAGGCGAGCGCGCCGGGTCCGCTGCCGCCGGCGATGAGGAATCCGGCGAGGGAGGAGTCGCCCGCGCCCACATTGCTGCGTACGACGTCGACGCGGGCGCTCGCGAACCACGTGCCGTCCTCGGCGACGAGCAACTGCCCGTCGGCGCCGAGGGAGGCCAGTACGGCCCGCGCGCCCAGTTCCCGCAGTTCTTCGGCGGCCTTGACCGCGTCGCCCACCGTGGTGAGCGGGCGGCCGACCGCCTCGGCGAGTTCCTCGACGTTCGGCTTGACGACGTCGGGCCGTTCGCGCAGGGCCGCGAGCAGCGCCGGTCCGGAGGTGTCCAGGGCGATGCGGGTGCCCGCCCGGTGGGCGCGGGCGACCAGTTCCGCGTACCAGGAGGGGGCGAGGCCGCGGGGCAGGCTGCCGCAGCAGGCGATCCAGTCGGCGTCGCGGGACTGCTCCCGTACGGTCTCCAGGAGTGACTCCTGTTCGGCGGCGGTGAGTTCGGGCCCGGGTGCGTTGATTTTGGTGAGGACGCCGTCCGCCTCGGCGAGCGCGATGTTCGAGCGGGTCGCCCCGGCGACGGGGACCGGTGCGACCTCGATGCCCTGGGCGTCGAGCAGGTCGGCGACGAGTGCGCCGGGGGCGCCGCCGAGCGGCAGGACCGCGACGGTGCGCCGGCCGGCCGCGGCGACCGCCCGCGAGACGTTGACGCCCTTGCCGCCCGGATCCATGCGTTCGCCGGTGGCCCGGATGACCTCGCCGCGGTCGAGCGAGGGGACCTCGTACGTCCGGTCGAGGGACGGGTTCGGGGTGACGGTGAGGATCATGCGCGCACTACTTCCGTGCCGCCGCGTTCGATGGCGGTGGTGTCTTCGGGGCTCAGCCCGCTGTCGGTGATCAGGAGGTCCACCTCGCCGAGGCCGCCGAAGCGCGCGAAGTGTTCCTGGCCGTGTTTCGCGGAGTCGGCGAGCAGGACCACGCGGCGGGCCGCGGCGAGGGCGGCGCGTTTCACGGCGGCTTCGGCGAGATCGGGGGTGGTCAGGCCGTGTTCGGCGGAGAAGCCGTTCGCGGCGAGGAAGACCACGTCGGCGCGGATCTCCGCGTACGCCCGCAGCGCCCAGGCGTCGACGGCCGCGCGCGTACGGTGCCGGACGCGACCGCCGATGAGGTGGAGCTGGACGCCGGGGTGGTCCGCGAGGCGGGCGGCGATGGGGAGGCTGTGCGTCACGACGGTGAGCGAGGCCTCAAGCGGGAGGGCGCCGGCGAGGCGGGCGACGGTGGTGCCCGCGTCGAGGATCATCGTGCCCTCTTCGGGCAGTTCGGCGAGGGCCGCCTTGGCGATGCGGTCCTTCTCGTCGGCGGCGGTGGTCTCGCGCTCGGCGAGGTCGGGCTCGAAGTCGAGCCGCCCGGCCGGCAGGGCGCCGCCGTGGACGCGGCGCAGGAGTCCCGCCCGGTCGAGGGCCTTGAGGTCCCGCCGGATGGTCTCGGCCGTGACCTGGAACTCCTCGGCCAGCGATACGACGTCCACGCGTCCACCGTCACGTGCGAGCCGGAGGATCTCCTGCTGCCGCTCAGGTGCGTACATGCCCGTTCGCCTCCACTCTCTGCCCGAACCTGTTGTTTCCCTGGCAGGCTACGCTCGCGTTTCGGGAAAGTAAACAGGTTCAGGCATCGATGTGGGCATGAACGGGCATGTACGGGTGTCTCTGCTCAGCCGACGAGTTCGGGCTCCTGGTCGTCAGCGAGGGTGAGCGCACTCGCCGCTCCGGGCGCGCCCTCCCCCGGCTCCGCCCCCTCCACGTGCTGGGCCGGGCGCTTCGGGAGGGCGGACATCAGGAGGAAGATGACCGTCATCACGGCGACCACCCAGACCATCGCGTGCTGGAAGGCGTCGACGAACGCGGGGCCGACCTCCGACGGGGTCGGCCGGTCGGGCATCGCGCCGAAGAAGACGACGGAGACCAGGGCGAGGCCGAGGGCGTTGCCCATCTGCTGGACGGTGTTGATCAGGCCGGACGCCGAACCGGCGTGCTCGCGCGGCACCTCGGAGAGGACCGCGTCCGTCAGCGGGGCCACGATCAGGCCCATGCCGAGGCCCATCACGATCAGCGGGAGCGCCATCTGCCAGGGGGCGATGGACAGGCCGTACCGCTCGGACTCCCAGATGTAGAGCAGCACACCGGCGGCCATGGTGAGCGCGCCCGCCTGCAGCACCTTCCGGCCGAACCGCGGTACCAGCTGCTGCACGGAGAGCCCGGCCGCGAGGGACACCGCGATCGAGAACGGTACGCCCGTCAGGCCGGCCCGCAGCGGACTCCAGCCGAGGCCCGTCTGCATGTAGAGCGTCCAGATCAGGAAGAAGATGCCCAGACCGATCCCGAAGACGGTCTGGACGGCGATGCCCGCCGCGAAGCTCTTCACCTTGAACAGGGAGAGTTCGACGAGCGGCGAACCGTCACGCGCCGCCTTGCGCCTCTCGTACGCCACCAGCGCCCCGAGGACGACGAGGGAGCCGCCCATCGACACGTACCCCCAGGCCGGCCAGTCCAGCTCGCGACCGCGGATCAGCGGGTAGAGCAGCATCAGCAGGCCGAGGGTGACCAGGGCGACGCCGACGAGGTCGAGCTTCAGGGCGCGGGGAGCCTTGGACTCGGTGATGAACTTCTGACCGAGGATCAGGCCCGCGATGCCCACGGGGAGGTTGATGAGGAAGATCGGCCGCCACTCCAGGCCGAAGAGGTTCCACTCGGTGAGCAGCGCACCCAGGAGGGGGCCGGAGACCGCGCCGAGGCCCACGATCGCGCCGAACAGGCCGAAGACCTTGCCGCGTTCGTGCGCCGGGAAGGTGGCGTGCACGATCGACAGGACCTGCGGGACCATCAGCGCGGCCATCGCGCCCTGGAGGATGCGGGAGGCGACGAGCATGTCCGGGTTCACCGCGAAGCCGCAGAGCGCGGACGCGAGGGTGAAGCCGCCGATGCCGATGAGGAAGAGGCGCTTGCGGCCGTGGATGTCGCCCAGGCGTCCGCCGGTGATCAGGCCCGCGGCGAAGGCGAGCGCGTAGCCGGCGGTGATCCACTGGATCTGGCTGAACGTGGCGCCGGCGTCCCGCTGGATCGAGGGGATCGCGATGTTGACGATCGTCACGTCGACCAGGTCCATGAAGGCGGCCGTCATGACGATGGCCAGGGCGTACCAGCGACGGCGGTCCGTGGGGGCCTCCGGGGCGGGGGGTGCGGGGGTGCTGCTTGGCGAGGTCATGGTTGGAAGGTAGGGGGGATGTAGGTCAGGTGTTGTCCTAGTTGTGGGGTGCTCGGGGTGTTGGTGGGGGCGTTGGTGGGGGTGTTGGTGGGGGCATTGGGGTGGCCGGGGCGTGGGGATGGTGCGGGTGCGTTGGGGGTGGCCGCGCAGTTCCCCGCGCCCCTGAAGGCAAAGGATTGCGCCGTTCCCCGCGCCCCCAAAGGACGAAGGATTGCGCCGTTCCCCGCGCCCCTGAAAGCAAAAGACTGTGCCGTTCCCCGCGCCCCTGAAAGCAAAAGACTGCGCCGTTCCCCGCGTCCCTAAGGGGGCGGGCCCTGGGGTGGGGTGCTTGCCTGCGATGTCTGACCAGAGGGAGAGCCCATGAGTACGGATACTCCGGCACGGCTGTTGCAGTTGCTGTCGCTTCTGCAGACTCCTCGGGAGTGGCCCGGTGGGGAGTTGTCCGAGCGGCTCGGGGTGTCCCGGCGGACCGTGCGGCGCGATGTCGACCGGCTGCGGGAGCTGGGGTATCCGGTGCAGGCGACGAAGGGCGCGGACGGCGGCTACCGGCTCGTCGCCGGTAAGGCCATGCCTCCGCTCGTCCTCGACGACGAGGAGGCGGTGGCGATAGCGGTCGGTCTGCGGGCCGGTGCGGGGCACGCCGTCGAGGGTGTCGACGAGGCCTCGGTCCGGGCGCTGGCCAAGCTCGAACAGGTCCTGCCGAGCCGGCTGCGCCACCGCGTCTCCACCCTGCAGGCCGCCACCACACTCCTGACGACGGGCGACGGCGCCGGCATCGCGCCCGAGACGCTGACCACCATGGCGTCCACGATCGCGGGGCAGGAGCAGTTGCGGTTCGCGTACCGCGCGGGGGACGGGGCGGAGAGCAGGCGGCGGACGGAGCCGTACCGGCTCGTGTCGACCGGGCGCCGCTGGTATCTCGTCGCGTACGACCTCGGCCGCGAGGACTGGCGTACGTTCCGGGTCGACCGG
The DNA here is from genome assembly GCF_026341275.1 of Streptomyces ortus. Lineage (NCBI taxonomy): Bacteria > Bacillati > Actinomycetota > Actinomycetes > Kitasatosporales > Streptomycetaceae > Streptomyces > Streptomyces ortus. The sequence goes on along the minus strand of NZ_JAIFZO010000002.1, from coordinate 2,293,935 downwards.
GTCTCCGAACCCTTCGCGACCGGGGCCCGTTTCACGCAGCGCGAGCTGCCGACGGGGGACGCGGCCGAGTATCTGCGGCAGTCGATGTACCGGCGGCAGGAGACGTACGAGGTCGACGTGACGTTCGTGGCGTCGGCGGACTTCATCACGGCGCGGCTGCCCGCGTGGCTGGGGGCGCCCGAGCCGATCGACGACCGGCGGTGCCGGTTGCGGGCCTCGACGGGGGACGCGGTGGAGTGGATGGCCGTACGGCTGGCGATGGTGGACTGTGAGTTCACCGTGCACGCGCCGGCGGAACTCGTGGCCTGCGTGCGGGACTTGGGGGGACGGCTCAGCCGGGCCGTCGCGGGCTGACGGGCCGCGCGGGCGGGGAGGCGGCCCTGGAGGTAACCCCTGCCGGCGGACGGTGCGTTCGTCGGCAGGGGTTACCTCCGTGACACAATGTGTCGCCTGGGTCACCCCGGGGTTCAGGTTCGGGGTGGCCCAGTCGTCGTGTTCACGCGCCGTCATCGCGTTCGTAGTCCGCAGTCCGTACGGCCGGATGGGCGCGGAGACGAAGCCGAGCCCCGGCGCCAGGGGGGGAGGCGCCGGGACTCGGCTCTGGAAGAGTCCCGGCACCGGGGGGAGTGCGTCGGGACTCGGCTCTGGGGGTCCTGGAGTTTGTGCCCCGGGACCGATGGGTTGAAGCGGCTGTAAACGGACTTCTGTGCGACCCGGTGAGCCGCTCCGACCAGCCATGCCGTGGGGCATGGCCGACACGGAACTGCTCGTCCGGCCTGCGATAGGCTCGCCTGCCCCCGAAACACGAACCCAATCCTCTTGATGGGAAAGAATTTTTCTCAGCACGGTTCTCAGTGCGGATCGGGCCCGGGGCCGGGGCTCGAACCGGGGGCGGTATCGAGGCGTCGTCGGTTCCGGAACCGGTGCCGGAACCGGTGCCGGAGGCGAGGGCGGCGTCGCCGGGGGCCTACGCCGCGGCGTCGAACCCCGTGGACCGGGCCAGCTTCTTCAGTTCCATCAGCGCGTGCTTCTCGATCTGGCGGATGCGCTCACGGGTGAGGCCGTGCTCCTTGCCGACCTCGGTCAGCGTGCGCTCCCGGCCGTCCTCGATCCCGTACCGCATCTTGATGATCGAGGCGGTGCGCTGGTCGAGGCGGCCTATGAGGTCGTCCAGCTCCTCGCTGCGCAGCAGCGTCAGCACGGACTGCTCGGGCGACACGGCCGAGGTGTCCTCAAGCAGGTCACCGAACTGGGTGTCGCCGTCGTCGTCCACCGCCATGTTCAGCGAGACCGGGTCGCGGGCCCAGTCGAGGACGTCGACGACGCGCTCCGGCTTGGTGTCCAGCTCCGCCGCGATCTCCGTGGGCTCCGGATCGCGGCCGTGCTCGCGGTTGAACTCGCGCTGCACACGGCGGATCCGGCCCAGCTCCTCCACCAGGTGGACGGGGAGCCGGATGGTGCGGGACTGGTCCGCGATGGACCGGGTGATGGCCTGACGGATCCACCAGGTGGCGTACGTCGAGAACTTGAAGCCCTTGCGGTAGTCGAACTTCTCGACCGCGCGCACCAGGCCCGCGTTCCCCTCCTGGATCAGGTCCAGCAGCGGCAGGCCGCTGCGGGGGTAGCGGCGGGCCACCGCGACGACCAGGCGGAGGTTCGACTTGATGAAGACGTCCTTGGCCCGCTCGGCCTCGGCGACCAGCGCTTCGAGCTCCTCGCGGGACGCCTTCACCTTCGTGTCGGTGGTCACCCCGTCGAGAAGCTGCCGCGCGAAGACGCCGGCCTCGATGGTCTGCGACAGCTCGACCTCCTTGGCGGCGTCGAGCAGCGGTGTACGCGCTATCTCGTCGAGATACATGCCGACCAGGTCGCGGTCGGCGATCTCGCCGCCTACGACGCGAACACTGCGTGCCGCGTCGGTCTCGCCGGAGGCGGACTTACGACGGGCGACGGCACGGGTTGCCATGCGTGCTCCCTTACGATGGTGGGCTTGCGGGTCCTAGTGGTGGCTTCGGTGGCTCGGACACCCTCCCGAGTGCCCTGCTTCCAATGGAAACAACGACTGGAATCCGGACAGAATTCCCAACCCGGCCCTCGATTTTTCTGATCTTGCAGTACCCTGTGCCGCCGTAAAAGGAGGCGCGGTGCCGTCGGAACGTACAGAGGTCGAGGTCAGACCGGGAGTCGAGGCCGACCTCGGCGCGCTCACGGACATCTACAACCACTACGTCCTCGAGACGCCCGTCACCTTCGACACGGCGGTCTTCACCCCGGAGGAGCGACGTCCCTGGCTGCTCTCCCACCCTGAAGACGGCCCGCACCGGCTGATGGTTGCCGTGGAAACGGACTCACAGCGGATTCTGGGGTACGCCACGTCGAGCGAGTTCCGGCCGAAGCCCGCGTACGCGACGTCCGTGGCCATGACGGTCTACGTGGCTCCCGGCGCGGGCGGGCGGGGCATCGGCACGCGGCTCTACGAGGCCCTGTTCGACGCGCTCGCGGGCGAGGACCTCCACCGGGCGTACGCGGGGATCGCGCAGCCCAACGAGGCGTCCGTGCGGCTGCACGAGCGGTTCGGTTTCCGGTACCTCGGTACGTACCGGGAGGCGGGGCGGAAGTTCGGCCGGTACTGGGACGTGGCGCGGTACGAGAAGGATCTCTGAGGCCTGGAAAAGAGCCTCCGTGAGGAAGAGGCGGTCCCCGTCAGCCGTACTGCACCGAGCGCTTGGCCAGGCCCAGCCAGAAGCCGTCGATCACGGACCGTTGGGATGCCAGGTCACCGGCGGCGTCCGCCGCCCCCATGGTCACGAACAGCGGGGCGAAGTGCTCCGTGCGCGGGTGGGCCAGCTGCCCGGCCGGGGACTTGTGGAGGAAATCGAGGAGGCCGTCCACGTCCCCGGAGTCGAGCGCCTGGTGACCCCAGGCGTCGAACTCGGCGGACCAGCCGGGGATGCCGCCCTGGCGGAGGGCGGCGAGGTTGTGGGTGAAGAAGCCGGAGCCGACGATGAGGACGCCCTCGTCGCGCAGGGGGGCGAGCTTGCGGCCTATGTCCATGAGACGGCCGGGGTCCAGCGTGGGCATGGAGATCTGCAGGACCGGGATGTCGGCCTCGGGGAACATCTCCACGAGCGGGACGTACGCGCCGTGGTCCAGGCCGCGGTCCGGGATGTCCTGGACCGGCGTGCCGGGGGCGCGCAGCAGCTTGCGGACGGACTCCGCGAGGGCGGGGGCGCCCGGGGCGTCGTACCGCACCTTGTAGTAGTGCTCGGGGAAGCCCCAGAAGTCGTAGACCAGCGGGACGGGGGCGGTGGCGCCGAGGGCGAGCGGGGCCTCCTCCCAGTGCGCGGAGACCATCAGGATCGCCTTGGGGCGCAGGAGGTCGGCGGACCAGGCGGCGAGCTGGCCGGGCCAGACCGGGTCGTCGGCCAGGGGCGGGGCGCCGTGGGAGAGGTAGAGGGCGGGCATGCGCTCCACGGCGGGGTGTTCCTCGGTGGCAACGGACATGACTGCGGCTCCCTCTCGTGCTGCTCGAAGCGAGATTGCTTGAAGTATCAAGCTCTATGAGGCGGAGCCTACTCCCTACTTGTTTAAGATTCAAGAAGGGGCTCGTACAGTAGGTGTATGAACACGGCACCCGCTGACGAGCCGCGCTGGCTCAGTGACGAGGAACAGCGCACCTGGCGTGCGTTCATGCACGCGACCACGCTTCTTGAGGACCATCTCGACCGGCAGCTGCAGCGTGACGCGGGCATGCCGCACATCTACTACGGCCTGCTGGTGCAGCTGGTCGACGCGCCGCAGCGGCGATTGCGGATGACCGAACTGGCGATGAAGGCGAAGATCACGCGGTCTCGGCTCTCGCATGCGATCGCGCGACTGGAGAAGAACGGGTGGGTGCGGCGGGAGGACTGCCCGTCCGACAAGCGGGGGCAGTTCGCCGTTCTGACGGACGAGGGGTACGCCGTGCTCGAGCGGGTCGCTCCCGGGCATGTGGCCGCGGTGCGGCAGGCGCTGTTCGACCGGCTCACGCCCGAGCAGCAGAAGGCGCTCGGGGAGGCGATGCTGCTCATCGCGGAGGGCCTTCAGCCGGAGGGGGCGGGGGCGGACCTCCCCTGGCTGCGGTAGCCGTCCGGCTGGGGAGGTGCTTACCGGGGAGGGCGGGCACGCTGGTGCCGATCGCGCCGTTCCCCGCGCCCCTTGTAGGCAGGCCCCCGCTGCCCAAGGTGCGGGTCAGTGAGGGTTGCCCGCGCAGTTCCCCGCGCCCCTTAAAAGCAGCCTGTTGCCCGGCGCGGGACTCTGGAGGTTGAGCGCGCCGTTCCCCGCGCCCCTTAAAAGCAGCCTGTGGCCCAGGCGCAGCCCCGTGAGGGGCGCGGGGAACTGCGCGGGTAACGGCAACCGGGCCGCGCCCGCACGACAGCACCCCGAGCCCCAACTCACCCAGGGGCGCGGGGAACTGCGCGGGCAACCTCCATCGGGGCCGCACGTTGAAAGCGGCCCTCACCTACCCGCCGGGGAGCGCGCATGGATCTGCCCCGGCTCCATCACTCTCGGAGCCGAGGCAGATCGGGGTTCGTGCGTACGAAGGCGTCCCCACCCCAGCGTACGCACGAGGTCAGTGGGTGACCCAGTCAATGCCGGGCCCGCGCACCGCGAAGCGGCTAGTGGGCGATGACCGGCACCTTCAGGTCGTCCTCGACCCCGTCGACGGCCTCGTCGGACGACGCCACGTCGGCCGGGTGGGCGTTGACGAGGGTGAAGACGATCGCCGCCGCCGCGACGAGGATGCCCACGGCGAACCAGATCGCGTTGGTGTACCCGTGCACCTGCGCCTGCAGCTGCACGAGCTGCTGCTGGGACTGCGTGGTCGCACCGGCGATGTGGTCCTTGACGTACGCCGTGGTCGCCGAGGCGGCGATCGTGTTCAGCAGCGCCGTACCGATCGCGCCGCCGACCTGCTGCGAGGTGTTGACCATCGCGGAGGCGACACCGGAGTCACGCGGCTCGACACCCAGCGTGGCCAGGGACATGGCCGGCATGAACGCCGTACCCATGCCGAGGCCGAGGAGCAGCATGCCCGGCAGGAACAGGGTCGCGTACGAGGAGCCGATCTCCATCTGGGTCAGCACCAGCATGCCGAGCGCGGCGACCAGGAAGCCCGGGCCCATGAGCAGTCGCGCCGGGACGCGGGTCATCAGACGGGCGCCGATCTGCGTGGAGCCCGTGATCATACCGGCGATCATCGGCAGGAAGGCGAAACCGGTCTTGACCGGCGAGTAGCCCTTCACGATCTGCAGGTAGTAGGTCAGGAAGAGGAACAGACCGAACATCGCGATGATCGCGAGGCCGAGCGAGAGGTAGATACCGCCACGGTTGCGGTCGGTGATGACGCGCAGGGGCAGCAGCGGGGCCTTGACCTTGGACTCGACGAAGACGAAGGACGCGAGGAGCAGCGCCGACACGACGAACAGGCCGATCGTCATGGAGTCGCCCCAGCCCTCGGACTCGGCGCGCGTGAAGCCGTAGACCAGGGAGACCAGACCGAGGGTGGACAGGACGACGCCCGGGATGTCGAGCGGCGAGCGGTTGCGGCTGCCGGACGGCTCACGGATGACGAAGTACGCACCGGTGGCGGCGACGATCGCGAACGGGATGTTCACGAAGAACGTCCAGCGCCAGTTCAGGTACTCGGTGAGGAATCCGCCGAGGATCAGGCCGACGGCGCCACCGCCACCGGCGATCGCCCCGTAGATGCCGAACGCCTTGGCGCGCTCCTTGGCGTCCGTGAACATCACGGCCAGGAGGGAGAGCGCGGCGGGCGCGAGCAGCGCGCCGAAGGCACCCTGCAGGGCGCGGGAGCCGAGGAGCATCGCCTCGTTGGTCGCGGCGCCGCCCAGGGCGGACGCACCGGCGAAGCCGATCAGACCGGTGACGAAGGTGCGCTTGCGGCCCCACAGGTCGGCTATGCGGCCACCAAACAGGAGGAGTCCGCCGAAGGCGAGGGCGTAGGCGGTGATGACCCACTGCCGGTTGCCGTCGGAGATCCCGAGGTCCTGCTGGGCCGAGGGAAGGGCGATGTTTACGATGGTCGCGTCGAGCACGACCATCAGCTGGGCGATCGCGATGAACGCGAGCGCTTTCCAGCGGTTGGAATCGGGAGCCGGCGCCTTGGCGGCGGTGGCCGGGACTGTTTCAGACATGGGAGTACCCACTTCAGGACTTCGTGGCGAAAAAACGTGACGGAAGGGACGGCTCGTCACCGGTGACGTCTTCGTCGACTTCGTTGTCGACGCCCTCCTCGACGTCCTTGTCGATGACGACCGGTGGCAGTGGTGTGAGTAGTGACTCTCGGAGTACGCGAATCTGATCGGTCGGCCTGCCGGTCTCCCGGTCCCCCCGGTCGGGCAGGTCGGTCTGGCTAGTCGGTCATGCTCGGCGGAGATCCTCCATGGTCGCGGCCGCACCCGGCAGTTCGGAGCGGGCGGGCGCCCGTAGCCCGTCCAGGAACAGTTGCAGGTGGCGGTGGACGAAGCGGTCCATGTTCGGGCACGCGGTGCCCGGCAGGGGCCGGGTGAGCTGGGTGAGGGCGACCATGAGGTCCCCGACGGCGACGTCGGGGCGGAGCTGGCCCGCCAGGCGGGCGCGTTCCATGAGCGTCTCGATCAACTCCTCGACCCGTACGCGCGAGGCGACCAGGTCGGGGTGGTTCGCGTCGAAGGTCGCGGAGAGCATCGGGCACAGGGCGCCGATCCGCTCGTCGGCCGAAGCGTGCACGAACCGTGACAGCGCCTCGAAGGCGTCACCGGTCTCGGCGAGCATCTGCTCGACCTGTTCCGAGACGCGGTCCATGACCGAGCAGACGACCTCGCGCTGGAGGGCCGCCCGGTCCGGGAAGTTGCGGTACAGCGTGGCGTTGCCGATACCCGCGCGGCGGGCGATCTCGTCGAGCGGCACCTCGGCACCGAACTCGACGAACATCTCCCGTGCGGCGGCGACGATCCGCTCCCGGTTGCGCAGAGCATCGGCCCTCGGGCGGGGCACCTTGCGCTGAGCGACGGTTGCGGTCTCCACGGCGTCCTCCTTCGAAGTCTTCTCGGTCGGTCGATCTCGGCTGTGCGATCTCGGTCGGTCGAGCTCAGTCAGTCGAGCTCGGTCAGCCGATCTCGGTCAGCCGATCTCAACTGTTCGATCTCGTCTGTTCGATCTCGATTGTTCGTGTCGCCCGTCCGATCCGGGGAGCACCTCCCCGCATCGTGCGGACACAGGTCTAAACGGGGAGACGGTCCCCGGTTATTTCCCGATCCCGAAGAGATTCGATGTGACCTGAGTCACAGATCATCTCGGGGTGGTTTGCCGCCCGTCTCCCACGATCGGTCTCCTCCAGCGCGCGCCCTCGCATCCGGCGGCACAGGGTGATCGGACAGGGTGCAGCCACAAACGGCAGGCTGCCCGGAGCGAAGGGCTTCGTATGCAGCCGTCCAGCCGCCGGATACGCCCGCGCCGCCGCACCGCAGCCCTCGTCTCGGTCACCGCCCTCACGCTGGCGGTCAGCACCTCCGCGGGGTCCGGGCATCCGACGGCCGGCTCGACCTCGGCGGCGGGCCCGGTGGCACCGGCGGCCGGCACCTCCCCGCTCGGTCCCTGCATGATCAGCGGCTCGACGGGCGTGCAGATGTCGGAGGGCATCCCCACCCCCACGGGTTACGCCCGCTCCACCGGCACCGTCCGCGCCCTCAACCTGATGGTCGACTTCTCCGACGCGCCCGGCCAGGGCAGGGCGCTCGACCGCTTCGGCGAGTTCTTCCCGCAGACCACCGACTGGTTCCGCACCAGTTCGTACGGCCGTCTCGACTACCGTCCGCAGGCCCCGATAGGCGACTGGCTGCGTATGCCCAAGCCCTTCAAGGAGTACGGGATAGAACGCGGCGCCCCCTTCGATCCCGGGTACCGCGAGCTGGTGCAGGACATCGTGAGCACCGCCGACCCGAAGGTGAACTTCCAGGACTACGACCTGCTGAACGTGCTGATCACCCCGAACGCCGGCCCCTCCGCCCTGGACACCGTCCTCTCCGTCACCTTCGCGGGCAACACCGAGGCGCCGGTCGCGGACGGGGTGCCCGTCGCCAACGCGTCGTTCGTCTACAGCCGTCAGGACGACGGTTCCGGCACGTACACCGAGACCGGTTACCGCGTACTCCCCCACGAGAACGGGCATGTCTTCGGGCTGCCCGACCTCTACACCCAGGACGGCGGCGGCGCGGTCGGGCACTGGGACATCATGAGCGAGGACTGGGGGGCCGACAACGACCTGCTGGGCTGGCACAAGTGGAAACTCGGCTGGCTCGACGACTCCCAGGTCAGCTGCGCGGCCTCGCCCGGGACGACCGAGCATGTGCTGACCCCGCTGACCGAGCGCGGCGGCGGCGGCAAACTGCTCTTCGTGCCGGTCGACGCGAAGACGGGGTACGCGGTCGAGCTGCGCACGCAGGCGGGCAACGACGAGGCGGTCTGCAAGACGGGCGTACTGATCTACAAGGTGAACGCGGACGTCGACACCGGCCACGGCCCGATCTCGGTCGTCGACTCCACGAAGGACAGCGGCGGCTGCACCCGCAGCCCCAACGTCCACGCCGAACTCTCCGACGCCCCCTTCTCCCCCGGCCAGTACTTCAAGGACCTGGACTCCGGCATCCGCGTCACCATCGCGGGCAAGGACCCCAAGGGCAACCACCGCGTATACGTAACCCGAGGCCCCTGAGGGGCACGGGGAACAGGCAACGGCGCAATCCCCTACCCAGGGGCGCGGGGAACGGCGCAATCCTTTGTCTTTGGGGGCGCAGCCCCAGGGGCGCGGGGAACTGCGCGACCGGCCCCACCGGCCCCACCGGCCCCGGGGGTCAAGTACGACACCCCGCCCTCCCCCTCCCATTCATTACCGTGGTCGGCACACCGTTATGGGGAGCCATGCCACCGACCCACCTCACCCCGGCCAAGCCCGACGCAGTCGAACCCGCCGAGGCGGTAGCCCCGCTGATACGCGGCGTCACCGTGCTGCACCGCCTCACCGAGGCCGGCGGCACCCAGAGCCTCAGCGCCCTGGAGAAGACCACCGGACTCGCCAGATCCACGGTGGACCGCATCGCGGCGACGCTCGCCCGGATGGGATACCTGCGCCTGGACGGCCGCGACGCCGTACTCACCCCACGGCTGATGGAGCTGGGCAACGCCTACCTCGCCGCCCTGCAACTCCCCCGCCTGCTGGACACCCGCGCCGACGCCCTCGCGGACGAACTCGACGAGTCGGTCTCCCTCGCGGTCGCCGACCGGGACGGCATCCGCTTCATCCACCAGGCCACGCGCCGACGCGCGATGTCCCTGAGCTTCCGTATCGGCGACCTCCTGCCGGCCGAACGGACGGCGCCGGGCCCGCTGTTCGCCACCGAGTGGACCCTGGAGGACTGGGCGCGGTGGCGGGACAGACGGGCGGCGGACCCGCGGGACCAGGGCTTCCCGGCGCTGCCCCCGCGCGAACACCCCACCCCGGACACGGAGTTCGAGGAGCGGACCCACCAGGCGGGCACCCGGGGCTGGGCCCTCGACGACCAGCTGATCGAACCCGGCCTGGTCGCCGTCTCGATGCCCGTACGGGACCGGGGCGGCCGTGTCGCCTGCGTGGTGAGCGTGGTGAGCCACACCAGCCAGCACAGCGCGCAGTCCCTGCGGGAGACCATGCTGCCGCGGCTGCGGGCGACCGTACACGCCATGGAACGGGATCTGCGCGACGCGCCCGCCCGGCCACCCGCCGCTCCGGCCGGGCTCGCCACCTGGACCGGCGCCTCGAAACAGGAACTGGGCCGGGAGTTCATCGAGTCGCTGGCCCGCGGGCTGACCGTGATCACGGCGTTCGGCGAGGGCCGCGACGAGCTGACGCTCACCGAGGTGGCGCAGGCGACCGGGCTCGCCCGGGCGACGGCACGGCGGGCGCTGATCACGTTGGAACACCTGGGCCATGTCGCGTCCCGTGGCAGGCACTTCACGCTGACGCCCCGCGTCCTGTCGCTCGGCTTCCCGCCCCTCTCCCGTACGACGCTGCCGCAGATCGCGGCCCCGCACCTCGCCGATCTCGCGGGCCGGCTGCACGACTCGGCGTCCCTCGCGGTGCTGGCGGGCGACGAGATCCAGTACACGGCACGCGTCGCCACCAGTCGCATCATGAGCGTCAACATCACGGTCGGCACCCGACTCCCGGCGTACGCGACCTCGCTGGGACGGGTGATGGTGGCGGACCTCTCCCCGGCCGGGCGGGGGCGGTTCCTGACCGGCCGCCTCGACGCGCTGACCCCGCACACGGTCACGGACCCGGCCGCGCTCGCGGCCACCCTGGACCGCGTACGGGAGGCCGGTTACGCGCTGGTCGACGGGGAGTTGGAGGAGGGGCTGCGGTCGATCGCGGCGCCGGTCCGGGATCGTACGGGGGCCGTCGTGGCCGCCGTCAACGTGGCCATGCACAGTTCCCGCCGGACGGTCGAGCGGTGCGTGGCCGAGGTGCTGCCGGAGTTGTCGGCGACGGCGGGTCTGATCGAGGCGGACCTGCGCGTGGCGGGCCGCTTCACCCGCGTCCCCGCCACGTAACGGGCGGGACGGGGCTTGAACAGGGCACGTAGGGCCGGTCGCGCCGTTCCCCTCGCCCCCAGGGGCCGCGCCCCCGAAGACAAAGGATTGCGCCGTTCCCCTCGCCCCCAGGAGCCCGGTGTCACGCGCTCTGGCGGGACACCGCCCGGTGCAGCGGCGCCACCGCTTCCGGCGGCGCCGTCCCCTCCCGGCGGCGACCCGAGGCGACCAGTTCCTTCAGGGTCGGCTCCGCCGCCAGGCGCGGCAGCAGCAGGGCCCAGAAGCGGGTCAGCATGGACTGGGAGAGCCACTGCGCGTTGCGGCTGCCCAGCGCCCCGAAGCCGACCGTGGCCGCGACCACCGCGTGAGCGGCGTCCTGCGGCGCCACGTCCCGCGCCAACGCGCCCTCCCTGGCCGCCTGGACCAGCAGACTCTCGACCCACGCCTGCCAACGCCGCCGCAGATCGGCGCCGGGCACCGGGACAGGACTCTCGCTCAGGTCGAAGCCGGCCCGCAGGATCACATCGTGCCGCAGCCCCCGCAGGAGGGCGTGCGTCGTGTCGACGAGCACCTGCAACGGCCCCCCGCTCCCGGCGGCCTGCCCCCGCGCCGCACCCTCATGGGTGATCTGGCGCAGCCGCTGCGCCGCCGCCTCCCACACCGCCGCGGTCAACGCCGCCTTGCTGGCGAAGTGGAAGTGCAGCGCGCCGTTGCTGACGCCCGCCCGGGTGCTGATCGTGGACAGGGACACGACGTCGAAGCCGTCCTTGCTGAACAGTTCGGCAGCCGATTCGATCAACGCGTTGCGCGTACGCACCGCTCGCTCCTGCTGGGCCATCAGAACGCTCCGTTGCTGCGAGGGCATGCCGGAAAGGCAGCATCACGTTAACAAACCGCACGGGCGGTTTCTATAGCGCGTACGGCTTCTCGCGCGGCTTCTTGCATGGTTACGAGGCCGCCGAGAGCAGCACCGGCAGTGAGCCGTAGCCGTTCACGATGAAGGACTCCACGGGCTCGATCCCCTCCACCGGCACCGCCAGGGACAGTTGGGGGAAGCGCCCGAACAGCGCGGCCAACGCCACCCCCGCCTCGATCCGCGCGAGCGGTGCCCCCAGGCACCGGTGCACCCCGTAGCCGAAGGCCAGGTCCTCGCGCCGGCCCGGCCGCAGCACGTCGAAGACGGCGACATCGTCCCCGTACGCCTCGGGATCGCCACAGGCCGCCGCGAAGGAGACGAGGATGGGATCCCCCTGCCGGATCACCACGGCGTCCGCCCCGGAGCCGCCCTCCGCCCCACCGTCCGGCGCGCCGCCCGCCCCACCCTCCGGTCCGCTCTCGCCCAGCGTGATGTCGTCCACCGCGAACCGCATCGGCGAGTACGCCGCCGGGCTGTGCACCCGTAGCGTCTCGTCCACCGCGTCCGCCCAGGTCGCCCGTCCCTCGCGTACGTGGGCCAGTTGGTCCGGGTGTGCGAGCAGCGCGCCGACGGCGTTGGTGATGAGGGTGCAGGTCGTCTCCTGGCCCGCGGCGATCATGAGATAGAGGGTGCCGAGAAGTTCCTGCTCGGTGAGCCCGCCGTCCTGGTCGCGCGCCTCGATCAGCGCGGACGTCAGATCGCCGCCGGGACGCTCCCGCTTCTCGGCGACGACGCGCGCCAGCATGCCGAAGACCTCCACCTGCGCGGCGGCCATCTCCACCGCCGGCACCGCCGTACCGAACACCAGCTCCAACGCGGTGCACAGGGGTTCGCGCGCCTCATCCGCCACCCCGAACAACTCGCAGATCACCCGCATCGGCAGCAACTTGGCGAACTCGGCCCGCAGGTCGATCCGTTCACCGGCCGGACGGGCGGCCAACTCGTCCAGCAGTGCGGCCGTCAGTTCCTCGACGCGCGGTCGCAGGGCCTCGCTGCGGCGAGCGGTGAACGCGCCCGCGACCAGCCGCCGCAGCCGGGCGTGGTGCTCTCCGTAGGCGAACAGCATGTTCTCGTTGGCGACCCACGGATACAGCGGCCACTCGGCGTCTATCCGCCCGTCGACGAAGGCGGGCCAGTGCTGCCGGGCGTCCTTGGACACCCGCGGATCGAGGAGGAGTTGCTTGACGTACTTCTGCCGGACGACCGCCCAGGCGGCCACCTTGCCCGGCAGTTCCACCGCCGCCGCCGGCCCTCGCGAGCGCAGCTTCCCGGCCTCCGAGGAGAGGTCGCGTCCCGTCACGTCCAACGCGTACGGGCAAGCGGGCATGTCCATCCGTGCACTCCGTTCGGTAGGTCGTCCACACGCCCCGCCGACACGGGGAGGCGTCTTAACGGGGCGCCCGGCCGGCTCGTCCTCTCACTGGCCGGCGGTCACGGCCGCTACCGGCCACCCGGCCCGCGACGCCTTCGGTCCCCCGTCCGCGGCCCCCTCCGCCACTTCGCTTCCGGGCCCGAGGCCGACACCGGCTTCGGACTCGGCACCGGACTTGGACTCCGAGTCGGAGTCGGAGTCCGCATCCCCTTGCGACTCCGCATCCCCTTCCGACTCCGTATCCCCTTCCGGCTCCGTATCCGCCTCCGCCTCCGACTCCGCGTCCGCTTCCGCCTCGCGCAGTCGCATCGCGTCCGCGTGGACGCGGGTCGCCCGTTCCGGTGAGAAGTCCAGCCGTACGAGGATCCCGGGCACCGCGATCGACGGCATCAGGTGCCGGTAGAGGTCGGCCACCCGCTCCGCCAGGTCCGCGCGGCCCGTCATGATCCGCGACAGCACCTGGACGCCCGTGAAGGCGCCGACGAACAGCTTGGCCAGCGCGTCCACGTCGGCGTGCGGCAGCACCTCACCCCTGGCCTTGGCCTCCCGGAACAGGGCGTGGGTGTGTTCCTGCCAGGCCTGCATGGGAACCCGGCGGTTGAGATGGTCCTTGGGGGAGCCCTGGTCCACGGTGAGCCGCACACTGCCCTGCACGATCGGGTCCCCGGTGTCCTGCTTGAGCAGATACGCGAGCAGCAACGCCTCGTCCAGCGACTGCTGCAGTTTCAGCTCCTGTTCGGGCACGCGCGGCAGGGAGTCGACCTGTCCCGCGAGGACCGCCTGGGCCAGCTCCTCCTTGGAGGTGAAGTGGAAGTAGAGGGCGCCTTTGGTCATGCCGGACTTCTTGAGGACGTCCGAGATGGTCGCCGCCTCGTATCCGACCTCGTCGAAGACCTGGGCCGCCGCGACGAGGATCGCGCGTCGTGTCCGGATCGCTCGCTCTTGCCGCGCCACGGGGAACCTCCGTACCATCCCGCTCACCGGGAAAAGAGACCAAGAGGTCCGTACCGTACGCCCACGACCTCGCGGCATAGAATAAAACCAGCCGAACGGTTTCTCAAGGATTCCTCCGGCCCGAACGCGTCGCGCCGTACTGAGCTGCGACGGCGACGAGTTGCCGTCGATCGGCGCCTCCGGGACTCCCGATGCTTCTGGTTGATCCCCTCCACCTCGCACCGGCCACCTTGAAAAGAAAACCGGTTGGTACGTATCTTTGTGGCGCAGTGGTCCGCATCCGACCAGTCCCACACCCTGGGGAGTTCGATGTCCGTGCCCGCACACACCAAGACCCACCCCGTGGCCGACGAACTGGCCCGGCTCCTCTTCGAGGGCGCTGACCGCGAGCGCGTCCACGGGGCCTGGCGCAGGCTCGTCCGCGGCAGGGAGTTCGCCTACCGGGCGGAGTTGTCGCCGCAGGAGCGGACGGCGCTCTCGTACGAGCGGCTGCGGCTGCTGAACGAGCGGGTGGGCGACCCGGTGGAGCTGGCGGCCGACCCGTACCGCCTCGCGGGTCTGCACGAGTGGACGGGGCCGGTGGACGGCGGGCTGACCACACTCGCGAGCATCCACTACAACCTCTTCCTCGGCAGCGTCCTCGACCACGACGGGGGCCGCGACAGAGACCTCTCCCCCTTTACGTCCCTGCAGAGCACAGGAACGTTCCTCTGCACGGAGTTGGAGCACGGCAACGACGTGGCGTCGATGGAGACGGTCGCGGTGTTCGACCGGGGGACGGGCGGTTTCCGGCTGACCACGCCGACCGAGGGCGCGCAGAAGTTCATGCCCAACACCAGCCTGACCGGCGGGCCCAAGACGGCCGTGGTCGCGGCCCGCCTCCTCGTCGACGGCGAGGACCGGGGGACGTTCCTGTTCCTGACCCCGCTCAGCGACGAGAGCGGCCACCTGCCCGGCGTACGGGTCCGTCCGCTGCCGCAGCGCACCGGCACCCCGGTGGACCACTGCCTCACCTCCTTCGACGAGGTGTGGCTGCCGCGCGAGGCGCTGCTGGAGGCCGAACACGGGCGGCTGTCCACCGACGGGACCCTGACCAGCAGCCTCGGCAACAGACGCAAGCGGCTCCTGCGCTCCATCAACCGCGTCACCATGGGCAAGCTGTGCATGAGCGCCGGCACGCTGGGGATGTCCCGCGCGGCACTGACGATCGCGGTGCGGTACGCCCACAGCCGGCTGCTGGCCGGTCCGAAGGCGGGCGAGCGCATTCCGCTGGCGGCCCACCGCAGCCATCACGGGCGGCTGCTGCACGCGCTGGCGACGGCGTACGCGATGACGTTCCTGCACCGGTCGACGGTGAGCCGGTTCGCCGCGCACGCGGAGGAGGAGCGGGCGGAGGTGGAGCGTGAGGTGGCCGTGGCCAAGGGATGGATCACCTGGCAGGCGCGGGCGATCACGACCGAGTGCCGCGAACGCTGCGGCGCACAGGGGCTGTTCCCGGCCAACGGCCTCGCCGACCTCCCCCTGAACATCGAGGGCGGCATCACCGCCGAGGGCGACAACCTGGTGATCTGGGTGAAGGCGGCGTCCGAGATGATCTTCGGCCACGAGGTGCCACGGCGGGGCGGCGCCGGGGGCGCTGACGCATCCGATGCGGCCATCGAAGGCGTCAACTCAGCGGATGCCACCGGTTCCAGCGACTTCAGCAGCTCTACCGGTTCTACCGGTTCTACCGGTTCTACCGGTTCTACCGGTTCTACCGGTTCTACCGGTTCTACCGGTTCTACCGACGTCACCGGCTCCACCGGTTCCACCGGCTCTACCGACGTCACCGGTCGGGAGATCACCGAACTTGGCTTCCTGCGTGACCTGCTGGCCGATGTCGAGCACATCTGGCAGGACCGGGCGCGCGCCGCTCTGCGCGCGGGTCCCTCGGGGGACCCGGTCGGCCGGTGGAACGTGACCTCGGACGCGGCCCTGGAGATGGTCTCCGCGCATGCCCGCCTCCGGGCGGCCGACGCGTTCCTGGCCGCGATCGCCCGGACCGCGGATCCCCGGGCGGGCCAGCTGATGCGGAACCTGTGCCGGCTGTTCCTGCTGCGCCAACTCGGTCCGCACACGGGTGACTTGCTGGCCGAGGGCCGCCTCACGGCAGATCACGTACGCGGTCTGCCGAAGGCCGTCGACATGGTGCTGGGGGACCTTGCGCCGCACCTGATGACGCTGGTCGACGCGTTCGACCTGCCGGCGGAGGTACTGTCCAGCATCCCGATCGCCAGCGGGGGGTCCGTCGGCGGGGCCGACGTGAGCGAGAACTTGGTGGGCGCGACCCGGTGAGGGCTGAGTGCGCCGTTCCCCGCGCCCCTGGCGAACAACCACAGGCGCGCGGCCCTGCGATACGACGCGGCCCCAGCGACGGCTAGCTGCGCGGTTCCTCGCGCCCCCCACTCCCCCCAGGGGCGCGGGGAACGGCGCACTCAGCCCCACCCACCGTGGGCCGGCCCACACCCCTAACGCACCAAAGCAGGCCGCTTCGCGTCGAACTGCCAGTCCGGCACCAGGTACCGCATCCCGACCGCATCGTCCCGCGCCCCCAACGCCTCCTTCACATACAGCTCGTGCGCCGCGAGCAACCGCTCCACGTCCACCCGCACCCCCAGCCCCGGCGCATCCGGCACCGCGATCTCCCCGTCGACGATGCGAGGCGGACTGACGGTGAGCCGTTCCAGCCCCTCCTGCCAGATCCAGTGCGTGTCCAGCGCGTTGTACTCCCCCGGCGCCGCCGCCCCGCAGTGCGTCACCATCGCCAGCGAGATGTCGAAGTGGTTGTTGGAGTGACACCCCCAGGTCAGCCCCATCGCGTTGCACAGCTGAGCCACCCGCACGGACCCCTGCATCGTCCAGAAGTGCGGGTCCGCCAGCGGAATGGACACCGACTGGAGCGCCAACGCGTGCGTCATCTGCCGCCAGTCCGTGGCGATCATGTTGGTGGCCGTCGGCAACCCGGTCGCACGCCGGAACTCCGCCAGGATCTCCCGCCCGGAGTACCCGCCCTCCGCCCCGCAAGGATCCTCGGCGTACGCGAGCGTGCCGACCAGCGGTTTGCACAGCTCGACGGCCTCGCTCAGCGACCACGCCCCATTCGGATCCAGGGTGACCCGCGCCTGCGGAAACCGCTCCTTGAGCGCCCGTACGGCCTCGACCTCCTCCGCCCCCGCCAGGACCCCGCCCTTCAGCTTGAAGTCCCGGAAGCCGTAGAGGTCGTACGCCGTCTCGGCCTGCCGCACGATCGCCTCCGGCGTGAGCGCCTCCTCGTGCCGGACGCGGTACCAGTCGACGTCCGCGTCGAGCTCCCGCACGTACTCCAGATCGGTCCGGCCGGGATCACCGACGTAGAAGAGGTAGCCCAGGACCCGTACGGACGAACGCTGTTGGCCGTCCCCGAGCAGCGCCGCGACCGGTACGTCCAGGTGCTGGCCCAGAAGGTCCAGCAGCCCCGACTCGACGGCCGTCACGGCGTGCACGGTGGTGCGCAGATCGAAGGTCTGGGCTCCCCGGCCGCCCGCGTCACGGTCGGCGAAGCGGTCGCCGATCGCCCGCAGGACCCGCTTGTAGTCGCCCACCTTCGCACCGACGACCAGGGACTCGGCATCCCGCAGTGTCCGGGTGATCTTCTCGCCGCCGGGCACCTCCCCCAGTCCCGTACGGCCCTCGGAGTCCTTGAGGACGACGATGTTGCGGGTGAAGAAGGGGCCGTGGGCGCCGGAGAGGTTCAGCTCCATGCTGTCGCGGCCGGCGACGGGATAGACGGCGAACTCGGTGACGGTCGGCTGACTCATACGTATCGAAGACCCTTCGGAGCGGAGTGAGAGGGGGCGGTGCCCTTCCTGGGGGTGGCTCAGAGGCTGAGGACGTCGAGGACCCACTCCATCGCCAGCACACCGCCCAGGCCGAGGACCGCGAGCACGGTCGTATAGGTGGTACGCACCTTGATGGCCTCGACGACCGAAAGGTTGAAGTACTCCTTGAAGAGCCAGAATCCCGGGTCGTTGACGTGGGAGAAGGCGATCGAGCCGCAGGACACGGCGAGCACCATGATCTCGGGGTGGATCCCGCTGCCCGCGAGGAGCGGCAGCACCACGCCCGAGGCGGTGACGACGGCCACGGTCGCCGAGCCGAGCGCGATGCGGAGGATGACCGCGATGAGCCACGCCAGGATGATCGGCGAGATGGACCAGCTGTCGGTGGCGTCCTTGATGTAGTCGGAGATGCCGCCCTCGACGAGGACGTTCTTGAACGCGCCGCCCGCGCCGATGACGAGCAGGATCATCGCCATGGACTGGGCGGCGGAGGTGCAGGACGTGTTGACGTCCGCCAGGCTGCGGCCGATGCGCGGGCCGAAGGCCCAGATCGCCAGGAGCAGGGTCAGCATGAGCGCGATCGGCGCCGAGCCGATGAAGGCGACGAAGTGCAGGACGGGCCCGTCCCCGGAGGCCGCCATGTCGACGACCGCGGCGCCCGCGATGAGTACGACGGGGAAGAGCGCGACGGACAGCGACCAGCCGAGGCCGGGCATCTCGCCGTCCTCGAACTCGCGCTCGGTGACCAGGCCCTTGGGGATGGCCGGGTCCATGGCCCTGATGAACGGCAGCCGCGGCCACAGCAGGGCGATGAACGCGCCCACCGGGACGGCGATGAACAGGCCGTAGAACAGGGTGTGTCCGACGGAGGCGTGGAAGGTGGCGGCCACGGCGGTGGGGCCGGGGTGCGGCGGCAGAAAGCTGTGCATCGTGGACAGCGCGATCGACATCGGCAGGCCGACCCACAGCAGTTTCGCCCCGGTGACCCTGACGAGCGTGAACGCGATCGGCACGATGATGATGAACGCGACCTCGTAGAACATGGTCACGCCGATGAGCATGGACGTGACCACCATCGCCACCTGGACCCAGCGCGGCCCGAACGCGTCCAGCAGCCGGACGGCTATCCGCTGGGCGGCGCCGGAGTCCCCCATCACCCGGCCGACCATGGCGCCGAGCCCGATGACGAGCATGGTGTCGCCGATCTGGCCCCCGATGCCCTCCGAGAGGACGTCCGGGATGTCGGCCACGGGAATGCCCTGGACCAGGGCGACGCCCACCGCCACGAGCAGCAGCGCGGCGAAGCCGTTGAGTTTCATCCGGGTCATCAGGAACAGCAGCACCAGAACGCTGATCCCGACTACGAGCAGAGGCATGCAGTTCCCCTTTGAACTGGCCGTGTGTCAGGCGGTGGAACGGGCGGTACGTCAGGCGACGACGCGTCGGGCGGTAGGTCGGACGATGAGGCGTCGGGCGGTGGGTCAGGCGACGAGGCGTCGGCGCGGCGCTCGGACGAGGGCGAGGCCGGTGTCGAGGATCGCCTCCAGTTCGGCGAGGTCGGCGGCGCCGGGATCGGTGAGCGGGGCCCGTACGGGTCCGACCGGCAGGCCGCGCAGCCGGGCGGCGGCCTTGACGAGGGACACGGCGTATCCCGGCACGCGGTCGCGCAGTTCGACGAACGGGATGTAGAAGTCGCGCAGGAGCGTGGTGAGCGTGGCCTCGTCGTTCCCACGCAGGGCGGTGAAGAAGGCGCCCGCGATCTCGGGGGCGAAGGCGTGGACGGCCGACGAGTAGGCGGGGACGCCGACGGTGGCGTACGCGCGCGCCTGGATCTCGGCGGTGGAGGCACCGTTGAAGAAGAGGAAGCCGTCGGGGGCGGCGAGCGTGAGCCGCTGCAGCCGGTCGAGGTCGCTGTGCCCGTCCTTGAGGCCGACGACGGTGGGGATCTCCGCGATACGCCGCAGAGTGTCCGCGGTGAAGGCGACCTGCCCGCGCTGGTACGCGATCAGCGGCAGCCGGGTGCCGGCGGCGATCCGGCGCAGCTGCCCGACCAGGCCGTCCTGCGGGGCGCCGACCAGGTAGTGCGGCATCACGAGCAGGGCGTCGGCGCCGGCCTCCTCCGCGATCCGCGCGAAGCGCAGGGCCTGCGCCCAGCCGTATCCGATGCCGGCGACGACCGGGAGGCGGCCGTCGGCGACGTCGACCGTGGCCTCGACGACCGCGCGGTACTCGTCCTCGTCCAGCGAGAAGAACTCTCCCGTCCCGCAGGCGGGAAAGACGGCGCCGGGGGCGGCGGCGTGGGGCGCGGCGGCATCGGACCCGGAGGCATCGGGCCCGGGGGCCAACTGGGCGGTCAGGTACGCCCGATAGGCCTCCAGATCGAGCCCGCCGCCATTGCCATCGCCGTCCCCGTTGCCATCGCCGTCCCCGTTGCCGTCACCGTCGTCACGGAAGCTGGTGAGAGGAAAGGACAGCACTCCGCCCGCCATACCGTCGCGCAGCCGCTGCACCACGCTCTCGACCTCAGCGCTGTACCGCATTCCCGACCTCCGATCTCTCTCATCTCTATATGCAGATGACGTACACGTATGAGAACGGAGGCTAGGTCGATGAACCGGGCACGGTCAATGGGTGCGGCGGCGCGGATTTACGATGAGGCCATGCCGGAGAGCAGTGGGGGCCGCGGAGTACGCGGGGTGAAGTCGGCGAGCCGCACGGTCGCGTTGCTCGAACTGCTCGCCGCCCGCGGCGACCGCCCCGCACGCCTGGACGAACTGGCCGAGGAGCTGGACGTACCGCGCAGCAGCATGTACCAGCTGCTCCAGACCCTCATCGACTGCGGCTGGGTGCGTTCGGACACGACGGGTTCCCTGTACGGCATCGGGATCCGCGCCCTGTTCACGGGCACGAGCTACCTCGACAGCGACCCGCACGTCCGTCTGGTACGCCCCTACCTGGACCAGGCCTCGGACGCGCTGGGCGAGACGATCCACCTGGCCCGGCTCGACGGCCCGGACGTCGTCTACCTCGCGACCCGCGAGTCCCATGAGTACCTGCGGACCATCAGCAGGGTCGGCCGCCGGATCCCGGCCCACGCGGGCGCGCTGGGCAAAGCCCTCCTCGCGGAACGCCCCGACACCGAACTACCGCTCCCCGAGGACCCGTTGCCCGCCCTCACCGAGAACACGCACACCACCAGGGCCACCCTGCTCACGGACCTCGCGGAGGTACGCGCCCGAGGCCACTCCGTCGACCGCGAGGAGACGGTGCCGGGCATCGCGGGCTTCGGCTTCGCCCTGCGCTACGACTCCCCGGCCACGGACGCCATCAGCTGCTCGGTCCCGGTGGCCCGCCTCAGCGAGTCCCACGAGGCCAGGGTGATCGCGGTAATGCGAGAGACCCGCACAAAGATCGAGAACGCGTTCCCCTCCACTTCGGGAGCACCGGACTGGCGGTGACGGGGGTGGCCCCTCACCCGCCCGCCTGGACCCCGATCCGGTACCCTGTGGTGCGAGCGTCCCTGGCAGGCGCTGCGGCATGTGGCGCGATCCCCGCACCTCACCACCGCGGCAACGATCCAGATCGCTCAGGGCTTGACCGGGAGACCTGGCCACGACTCATCACCGAGTCCCACGCAAGGCCTCGCACAAGCCCCGCCTTCGTAGCTCAGGGGATAGAGCACCGCTCTCCTAAAGCGGGTGTCGCAGGTTCGAATCCTGCCGGGGGCACCAGCCAAAAGGCCCCGGACCGATCATGGTCCGGGGCCTTTGACATCCACTTCTGACATCAACGAGGACGGTCACCCGCAACCGGCCGCCGCTTGAGCAGCCGGTCCATGTGGCTGATGGCCTCGCGCTGAGTGTCCTGTACGACGTGCGGCCATGGGCGCGGGGACGCCGAGGCGAGCGCGCAGAGTCGGAGTGTCGATGGCCCCTCCGATACGGGTGCGGTGCTCGGCGGCGACCTTGCGGGCGTGCTCGATCAGGGCGGCCGGGACGGACACCGCCGGGGCAGGAGCAGAAGCAGGTGGAGTGAGCGCGGCCGTCGGCACGGGCGCCGGATCTGCGGCCGGTAGCGTGGGCGGTTCGGGGACGGGTTCGGCGCGCTCCTCCTGGTCCGCGTCGTCTTCAGCGGTCTCTCCCACGTCCTCCGCCGCTTTCGGCACCGAGTGCGCGAGGAGCGTTCCGCCGAGGAAGGCGAGCGCGGGCCGGCCCGCGACCAGGATGCGCAGCCAGGCCGGCACGTGGTCGTGGTCGAGGTCGAGGTCGTGGTCGAGCAGTCCGGGGGTGGCGATGTTCGCCCCGAGGGACGCGGCCAGGGCGATGACGAACCAGCACCATGGCCCAGCACATTGGTGCATCACTCTTGCGTGCCGGACACCGTAGATCCCTATGGTCTGGCCCCGGAGCTGCAAAAACGCAGGCCCCCAAGATCCCCGACAAGTCCCAGGGCAAGAAGAAGGCAACAACCAGCGGTAGCCTTCGGACACGGATCAGACGTGTGGGGAACAGCGTGGTGAAGCGCGAGGTCAGCCGACCGGCCTACCAGGTGGGCGATGTACTGAGGGTGAGTTGCTCCCCAGCGAGGGCGCGAGTCGCCGATGTTCGAGGCTCCTACATCTCTGTGGAGTGGCCCTGGGAGCAGGTCGATCCGCACTCCCGGTTCCGATGGAACGGGCAAGTGGCCTTCCCTGTCGACCCTGGCTCGCGGGAGTGGTCGTACACGCTGTTTCGCACCGAGCCGAGTCCTCAACACCTGAACCGTGGGGACTCGTGCAGCGTCAGCATCCCCGAGACGCTCGTTCGTGTCGTCGACATCCTGCGTCACGATCCGCCCCTGGACCTGGGTCGGCTTCCTCGGCCACACACGAGGCTGGTCGTACTCCCCGTCGACGCTTCCTCTGACGCCCCGCAGGAGGACGAAGGGGCCACGATCAATATCGACTCCGCAGCGCCCATCGCGATTGAACTGGCGGTTTGACCGTCGCCGACCGACCTGCATGGAGCTACGGATCAGATGGTCCCCGTGCCACATCCGTGCCGGAACGAGCGGGGACTCACAGGGAGCGACAGACCCCAACGGGCCACGGGGCCCACGTCCGCTGGAGTGCTCCTTCCGCAGGTCAGCCGTCAAGTCACCCAACCTCGCTCCTAAAGCGGGTGTCGCGGGTTCGAATCCTGCCGGGGGCACCGCGTATTGCGCCGCTGAACTGGGGTTTCCTCTCCGGGGAGGCGCCCTGTTCGGCCTCGGACCACTCGTCCGGGGCCGTTTGAGTGAGCGGCGCGCGAGTGGACGGAGAGTTGATCTCCCGGATATCGCCCAATGGATTCGGCACCGTCCGGCACGGACCCCGCGTCGGGATCCTCCGTGTCGTCGGAATCGGCCTCCGCGATCGCCAGTTCCGCCTCGGGGAGCAGGCTCGTGCACGTGTCCGAGTGGACTCGTACAGGGCCACAGCATCGGCCTTGAACTCGCCCGAGCAGTCCTTCATCGCCATCGGCGGTCTTCTCGCTTCCTCCGGATCAAGCAGGTCCAGTATCAGCGTGTCCACCACTCAGGGGAGGCCCCCTCGTCTTGCGCAAGACCGTCAGCAGCACGATCCGTTGTCCCGGCGCCAGCCAGTACGGAATGCATACGCCAAGCCGTCGTGGGCTTCGGGGTGCGCCTGCTCAGATCGCGCCGCCCTTCAGCACGGCCGGGAAGGTGGCAGCCCTGCCCAGCGAAAACTCCTGCATCGGGCGCAGTCCGGCTCGGCTCCTTCGGAGCTCGGCTCCTTCGGTGAGCGACTCGTCAGGCGCGATACGTCGCCGCCGCGGGCCGGAGAGCAACCCTATGGCGGTGTCGAAGCCCTGAAGGGGCCCGGCAGTTCGAGTCGCCGAACAGCCCGGTGAGTACGTTCCGGATCTCGGTGCCGCCGACCCGCTTCCTCCTCCCCTTCCTCCTCCCCCTCAGCGTCCAGCGTCCCACCTCCGTCCCAGCGCGTCGGCTAAGTGCCCAGGTCATGGGCTTGACGATGTCCCGCCATCCCACTGGTACGGGTTTCCGTTGCCGGGTGTCGGCGCGCTCTGCGAACTTCGAGCCCGGCTTCGGCGTCAGTGCCGGACCGGACGTACCGCGACACGGACCAGCGGTACGGAGCAGCGGTACGAACCAGCACACCAGTGGCTCCAACGAACCAAAGGGGAAAGACATGCGACCGCGTGTTGTGAGCAGGGCACTCGTCAGTGTCACCGCCATCGTCGGCATCGCCGCCGGCAGCCTCGCGACAGCGAGCACCAGCTTCGCGGCCTCGGACGCGGCGCCCTCGAAGCCTGCGGCCAGTGCCCAGGACGTCGGCGTGCTCGCGGTGGTGAACCTCGGTCTGAGCACGAACCAGGCCAAGGGCGTCCAGCGCTGGCTGAAGAAGGAATGGGGGTACAACGGCGCGATCGACGGGGAACTCGGCACCAACAGCTGGAAGGCCTTCCAGCGCCACCTCGCCGCGCACCACGGCTACCGCGGCGAGATCGACGGAATCGTCGGCAGCGGCACGATCAGTGCGCTGCAGCGTTTCCTGAAGAACAACGGCTGGGGCTACACCGGTTCCATCGACGGGATCGCCGGTCCCGGGACCCAGTCCGCGTTCAAAACCTTCGCCAACTGGTGCGTGGCCACCTACTGAGGTCCCGGGTTTCAGCCCGAGTCGGCCGGTGGCAGTGCTTGTCCTGCCACCGGCCGACGCGTCGCTCAGGACTGCGACGGCGACGCCTGCGGGAGGGCCCGTGCGCACTGCCAGTGGTGGAAGTCGCGGTCGCGGCTCCACAGCTTCTTGGCGGCCTGGATGTTCCACTCGGGGTCCAGTGCCTCGCTCGGGGTGCCGCCCAGTTCCTGCAGCCGGAGGTCGGAGATCTGGAACAAGCCCCAGTTCCTGGTGCCGTCGGTGTTCGGCAGGATGTACAGGGGGTCCAGGAAGGACTGGCAGTCGGCGATGGCGACGGCGTCGGCAGGTGCCTCGGCGAACACCTCATGGATGCGTCCCCGGACCTTCTCCGGGGACCAGGTGTCCAGGCGAGCCTTCGACTCGTAGAGGGCCTTCTTCGTGGGGTCGGCGACGACCCCGTTCGGGGTGAGGCCCGCGAACACCTGGAAGGCCGTCACCCGGAGCCGTGTCTCCGGACCGAAGATGCCGTCGACACCGATGTCGGCGCCACGCTGTCGGAGCAGCCGCTGGGCCTCTTTCACGCACTCGTCCTGCTGGCCCAGGGCGAGCACGGGCGGACAGGCGGCCGAGAACAGCACGCGCTCGGCGTTCGCTTCGGCTGCCTTCGTCTGGGAGGAGCGCGTGGACACACCCCAGACCACGATCCCGAGGGCGACCACGGTGATCGCGGCGATGACGGCGGTGCGCAGGCGGCCCCGCCGCCCACCCTTCCCGCGCACCGTCGGGGGTCCCGGCGGCACGGTCGGTTCTCCCTCTGGGAGTCTCCGGTCGGTCGTCGCTTCGGGACATGGTCCATCGGTATCGGAATCGGTATGGAGATCGGTATGGGTATGGGTATCGGTTTCGGGTTCAGGTTCCCGAGGTGTCCCGTCGGTTCCCGACTGCCGGTGCGTTTCGTCCGTCTCCAGGTCCTCGGCTACGGAGGCCGTCAAGGTCTCCGCTGCCGACGCCTCCCCTCCGTCCCCCTCACCCGCCGCATTCCCCTCATTCCCTGCATTCCCCGCGTTCCCCGCGTCCTCCGCGTCCTCCGGCAGGACCCGTTGAGCCCGTTCCGCGTCGGACAGGGCCCAGAGCCGGTGCAGTGCACGTAGTTCCGTCGGGGTCGCCCCGCAGACCGTGGCAATGCGGTGGACCACTCCGTAGTCCTGCGGGACCGATAAGCCCGCGCAATACCGATGAAGGCTGGAGCGGCTGATGCCGGTCTTCTGTGCGAGTGCCTCGTAGCTGTAATCGGCTCGTTCCCGCAGTGCGCGCAACCGAGCGGCGAACCGTGCGGCCTCCCCATGGCCCGTCATCACAAACCCCCTTGCCGGATCGGAACATGGTCGAAGTCCGGCGGTCTCAATGTGCCACACGCGGCCCTACGAGCCCGAGGGTTTGCCCGTGCCTCGTGCGTTGCCGTCGTTCTCATCCTGCTGGGAAGTGAGAGGAGAAGGGTCGGCTCAGGGGCCCGGTCGAGGGGCAGGACGTCGAGGGAGAAGGCCACCGCCTGTGACCACAGCGCCGCCGACGAGCAGCCACATTCCCTGCAACGCCTCCTTGGACGCGTCGGACGGATCGGCGCTGTCATAGGCGTCGGCCCAGACCGTCATGGGTCGTCAGTACTTCAGCCCCGACAAGGGCTTCAAGTCCAGCTTGGACCGCAGTGCCCGCAGTGCCCGCAGTGCCCGCAAGGCGGCGTGACCGCGTGGCCGCGTGGGAGTCGTAGGAGTCGTAGGAGCACTCGACAGCCGCGGCCTCCAGCCGCGCCGTGTCCCGGAAGAACGCCGGATACTGTGCCCGCCCCACCTCCTCCTTCAGCACCTTGAGGACGCCTCCGGCGTCCAGCACCTCGTCCGCGCGTCCCCGAGGCGCGGCCCGCCGACACGCAGGAGGCGTACGTGCGGGTGACGCAGGTTCGACTCCACGAATCCCCATGACACGAGAAGGGCAGGGGCCGTGAGCGCGAGCCCGTAAAGCGGTTGCGCCTACGGCATGTTCATGCGGAAAGATGTGCGTGTGATGCGACCCGCGCGTGTGCTGCTTCCCCTTCTCCTGTTGTCAGTTCTGCTCGCAGGATGCGGCCCCGACAAGAACGACGGAACGGCCGCCGACAGCGCCGACCTCGATGCCGTCGCGCGCGAGTGGGGTGTCGCGCCGGAACTCGTCCACGTCACCGAGGTCTCCGGCTACACCGTGTTCCAAGAGTCGGTCGGCGAGTACGAGGACGAGTTCGCCGCCGCGTATCGGTCCGAGAAGGGCGCCACCAAGTTCGGCCTCTTCGTGGGCCGCGGCACGATGACAACGGAGAGCTGTCCCGAGCCGCAGCTGGGTGAGGTGTCGGACAAGCCGACCACCGACGGCTCGGGCGCCTGACAGGACGGTACGACGTCGACCGCCGACCCATCCAGTCCCGCCGAGTCGTCGATGATGCGCGTCCCCCAGCCCTTCTCCCTTTCAGCCCTTCTCCCTTTCAGCCTTTCAGGAGGAAATCTCTATGCCCATGCCCTTCCGTACCGTTGTCGCCGTTGCGGCCGTGACCGCGTTGGCCGGTGGGCTGATCACCGTGACCGGCGCGGGGCCGGCGGCTGCCGCTCCCGCCAAGTACGCCGACGACTTCAACGGTGACGGGCACCGGGATCTTGCGATCGGCGCGCCGTACAAGTCCGTGAACGGTGCTGAGGCCGCGGGTGCCGTGGTCGTGTCCTTCGGGTCCGCCGCCGGGCTGACCACGCGGAAGGTCGAGCTCACCCAGAGTTCCGCGGGGGTGCCGGGCACGCCGGAGGACAGCGACAACTTCGGGATCTCGATCGCCGGTGGGGATCTGGACTCGGACGGGTACGCGGACCTGGTCGTGGGCGCCGACGGGGAGGACGTCGGCGAGTACGAGGGCCAGGGCAGCGTGACCATCCTCTGGGGTGGCGCCGAGCCGTTCACCACCAGCACCACGACCACCGTGGACAACCCGCACCAGTGGCAGGGGCACGGTCTGGATGTGGCCGTGGGGGACTTCACCGGTGACAGCGCCGCTGACCTCGCCGTCATCGAGCCGAACGCGGTCGTCGTCTACAAGGGCGGCTCCTCCCGGACGACCCAGCCGGCCTCCGCCTACACCCTGACGGTCCCGGGCGCCCCGCTCCTCAACTGGGAAGCGGCCGTGGGCGATGTGAACGGAGACGGCAAGGACGACCTTGCCGTGACCGGCGACCCCGGCACCGGACGCCCGGGCACCGACGTCTACACCGGCCAGGAAGGCCGTCCGAACCGGATACAGCGGGTCGAGAACGGCGACACCGCCGTCGCCCTCGGCGACCTCAACGGCGACGGCTTCGACGACCTGGCCACCTCCCTCACCTGGCCCGAGACGTTCTCCATCGCCGACCCCAGCGACGGCGCCGGTTACGTGACCGTCCGGTACGGCGGCCTGACGGGGTTCGGCGACCCGGTGACCCTGCACCAGGACAGCACCGGTGTTCCCGGCGCCAACGAGGACGGCGACGGCTGGGGAGCCTCGGTGGCGATCGGCGACATCACCGGCGACGGCAAGGCCGAACTGGTCGTCGGCGCCAACGGCGAATGGCTCGGCGACCTGGAGAACGCCGGCGACGTGACGGTGTTCCGCGGCTCCGCCTCCGGTGTCTCGCAGTCCGGCGTCGTACGCATCTCCCAGGACACCGCCGGCGTTCCGGGTGCCGCCGAGACCAACGACCTCTTCGGTGCCCAGGTCCGGCTCGCCGACTACGACAACAACGGCAAGGCCGACATGGCGGTGACCGCCTCCTTCGAGAACGACCGCAGCGGGGGCCTGTGGACCCTGCCGGGCACCGCGTCGGGCCTCACCGGTACCGGTTCCGCGTCCCTCAGCTCCGCCGACTTCGGCCTCGCGAGCGGGTCACGGTTCGGGGAGTCGCTGCTCGACTGAGCCGGGCGCACGTCTCTGCTCCCGCGCGGACCGCCGGTACGGACGCTGTCCTGACGCGATCCCTCTCAGCTCAGTTGCTCCGCCAGGCCGACGATGATGCCCTCCGGGCCGCGGACGTAGCAGAGCAGGTAGCTGTCCTCGAAGCGGGCGATCTCGCCGAGGAGTTCGGCGCCGTGCGGGCGCAGGCGGGCGACCGTGTCCTTGATGTCGTCGACGGCGAACATGACGCGGTGCGTGCCCAGGATGTTGTGCGGCTGGTTGCGCGGGCCGGCGCCGACCGCCGCCGGGCTGCGGTACTTCGCCAGTTCCAGCCGGCTGTGGCCGTCCGGGGTCCGGACCATCGCGATGTCGCAGCTGACTCCGTCGAGTCCGGTGCACTGGTCGGCGACGGGGCCCTCGACCCGCGCCCTGCCCTCCAGCTCCATACCGAGTTCCACGAAGTACGCGATGGCGGCATCCAAGTCCTCGACGACGATGCCGACGTTGTCCATCCGCTGAATTGCCATGCCCGTCTCTCCTTCTGCTCATACTTCTTGCGCTTCTCGGACTTCTCGTGCGGCCGGCGGTGGCCGCTCGCATACCTGGGACGGAGCCGGGGTCGCGTTCTCGACATCCGTTCGCACGCCGGAAACCAGGCATTGCTCCCCATGGATCCCGGTGCGAGGATCCTGGCACTTCACACATCCCGACTTCACTTATCCCATGGGGGCTGTCATGGCGCTGTTCGGAAACGCGCACACCGTCGATCCGGCGAAGGCCCAGAACGACTACGCGCGCCTGCTCGGGCAGAACGAGCAGGTCTACGCCGCCTTCCAGTTGATCCGCGACACCATCCTCTTCACCGACCGCCGTCTCATCCTGGTCGACAAGCAGGGCATCACGGGCAAGAAGACGGAGTACCACTCCGTTCCGTACCGCAGCATCACGCACTTCGCCGTCGAGACCGCCGGGACCTTCGACCTCGACGCCGAACTGAAGATCTGGATCTCCGGCACGCCCACGCCCATCGAGAAGACCTTCACCAAGGGCGTCGACATCTACGAGGTCCAGGCGATCCTCACCCAGTTCGTCGCCCGATAGGCGCGCCTACAGGCGATACCGACGGCGGTCGTACGGGGGCGGAGGCCAAGCCCCGCGCCAGCGTCAGCGTGACCGTGATCGAGGTCGCCGCCGTGATCGTCATCGCCGTCGCCGGTGACGTCAGCTGGGCCAGCGAACCCGCCAGCGCCGCGCCCACACCCTGCATCGCCAGCATCCCCGCCGAGTGCAACCCCAGGGCGTGGCCCGCCAGTTCGGGCGGTGTGACAGCCATGAGGTGTTCCTGCTGCAGAAGGCTCGCGCCGAAGCCGATGGAGGCCAGCGCGGCGAGCGCCGCGGCCAGGGACGGGCGCGGGTGCAGGACGAAGAGGAGATACGGGGCCGCCAGCAGCAGGAGCAGGGGTACGCCGAGGCGGGCGCGCAGGGCCGGTCCGGCGAGACGGGCCACCGCCACGTCCCCGGCCAGCATGCCCAGCGCCGCGCACGCGAAGAGCAGACCCGCGTGCTCGGGGGCGTACGGGACGTAGAGGGACTCGCAGCCGACGATCAGGCCGTTGGGAATCCACAGGGCCAGGTAGAGGTGGCGGCGGGGGGACGGGGAGAGCAGGGTCCTGTTCGTGTGCCAGGTGGCGCGTATCGACGGGCGGCCCTTCGCTCTCGGCGGGCGGGCAGTCAGGGCACAGCGGGCGATCAGCGCGGCCGTCGCGTACAGGGCCGCCGCCGTGAGCAGGGTGCCGCGCGGGGACAGGAGCGTGATCAGGACGCCTCCGGTGGCGTACCCCGTGATCTGGGTGATCCCGTTCGCCATGTTGAAGACCGAACGGCCCACGATGTACGCGTCCTTGGGCAGGATCTCGTTCAGCAGGCCCCAGCGGACACCGCCGCCGAGGGAGGCCACCAGGCCGAGGGTGAGGACCAGCGCGAAGACCGTCCAGAGGGGGGCGGGGAGCGCCAGGAGCGCCGTACCCGCCGCGAACGCGAGCGCCGTGCCCGTCATCGTGGCGCGCGGTGCGAGCCGGTCGGCCGCCGACAGGAGCGTGGTCGCGCCCAGGACCTGGGCGAGCGAGGGCCCGAACATGCTCAGGGCCGACAGGAGGGGTGAGTCCGTGGCCCGGTAGACCAGCGTGCCGAGCGCGAGTCCGCTCATCGTCTGCGCCGCCACCTGCGCCGAGGAGGCCAGGAAGAGGGGGGTGAATTCCGGGGTGCGGAAGAGGGAGCGGTAGGTCGTGGACCGGCATGTCGTGGGCATGCGCCGGAGTCTCGGATCCTCGTCGAAGCGACCGTTATTGTTTCGCGTCTGTGCGAAACAATCGTGACGACGCGACGCGACACGACACGGGAAGAGAGGGGAAGACGTGGGCTGGTGGCAGGTCAGTGCCGACACCCTTGCCGGCAGCCGGTTCGCGCTCTCACCGCTCGCCGAGACCTTCGCCTGTCTGAAGGCTCTGCACGTCCGCGGCGCCGCGCATCCCGGCGAACGGGCCTGGCTGAACGCCCATCTGTCCTGCTACGAGCGGCACTTGGCGGCCGATCCCGTCACCGCCGCCCTCGTCCGGGCCGGGTTCGGACGCGAGTGGATCGCCGACTTCCTCACGCCCACCCCGCGCGGCGACGAGGACTTCGCCACGGAGGTCGCCCGGGTGCGCGAGGCCTCCCCCGAGGCGGCCCGCGCCCACCTCGCCGTCGCTCTGCGCGGTCCGCTTCCCGAGATCCTCCGGGACCGCGAGGACCTTCCCGAACGCGCCGCCGACCTGCTCACCCATGTCTGGACCGAGGCGGTACGCCCCGACTGGCACCGGCGCCGACGCGTGCTCGAAGCGGATGTCGTGGCCCGCACCGCCCGGCTGAGCCAGGAGGGGTGGGCGGCGGCGCTCGGGGCGATGCGGCCGGGTATGCGCTGGCTCGGCGAGAACCGGCTGCAGGTCAACCTGCACGAGTACCCGCCGCACGACGTCTCCGACGCCCGCATCGTCTTCGTACCGGTGACTCCGCAGCGACACGGATGGGTGTCGTGGGAGGAGCCCCCGCAGCACCCTCACCCCGGCGCGACGCCGCCCCGGTACGGGATCGTGTACCCCTGCTCGGGTGTGCTGGCGCAGGCTCGGCCGGGCGGCGGGGGCGGGCCCTCGTCCGTCGCCGTTCCGGGCAGTCTCGCCCGGCTGCTCGGGGGCGCTCGGGCCCGCGTGCTCGTCCTGCTCGGGGCCCCCATGAGTACGAGCCAGCTGGTCGCCGTCACCGGGCAGGGGCTCGGCTCCGTCGGCCGCCATCTGAGGCTGCTGCTCGACGCCCACCTGGTGGAGCGGCGGCGTTCGGGGCGGTCGGTCCTCTACTACCGGACGGCCGAGGGCGACGTGCTCGTCGGAGCGCAGGAGGCGGGGGCGTAGCGCGCGGGGCGCAGGGTGCCGATCCGGCTCCGTCGGACCGGAGCTAGCATCCGGTCATGACTACTGACAACGCCTCCGTCTCCCCCGCCGCCTCCGGCGCCTCCGCTCTCGACGTCGACATCGATGCGCTGCAGGGCGGTTCCGCGGACCTCGGCCAGTACAAGGGCCGGGCCGTGCTCGTCGTCAACGTGGCGTCCAAGTGCGGGCTCACCCCGCAGTACGCGGGCCTGGAGCGGCTGCACGAGCGGTACGCGGCGCAGGGCTTCACCGTGCTCGGGGTGCCGTGCAACCAGTTCATGGGCCAGGAGCCCGGCTCGTCCGAGGAGATCGCGGAGTTCTGCTCGGCGACGTACGGCGTGACCTTCCCGATGACCGAGAAGGTCGACGTGAACGGGGACGCCCGCCACACCCTCTACGAACGCCTCACCGGCTTCGCCGACGGCGAGGGGCACAGCGGCGACATCCGCTGGAACTTCGAGAAGTTCCTGATCGGCCGGGACGGCACGGTCGTCGCGCGCTTCTCGCCGCAGACCGAACCGGAGTCCGCCGAGGTCGTCGCCGCGGTCGAGGCCCACCTCGGCTGAGCCCGGCGCCCACCCGTCCTCCTCGGCGCCCCGGCGGCGCGCTACTCCTCGCTGCCGCGGACCTCTTCCCGCAGCTCCTCGGGGCAGCCCGTGCCCCGGGGCAGCTGATAGGGCGCCGCCAGACGGTACGTGCCGGCCCTGGGCGCGAGCAGTTCCGTCCACTGGTCGCCCTGGGCGTCCTCCTCCGTCTCCATCAGGCAGCCGTTGACGTTGTCGTACGTCTTCGGCGCCCCGTCCTCCCGCCGCTTGGACTCCTCGGTCTCCTGCGGGGGCTGCAGGCTCTTGCCCTCCGCGTCGACGAGCCCGAGCCACGGCGAGTACGGGATCCGGATGAGCACGCGTCCCGCCCGCTTAACCTCCAGGGTCAGCTCGCCCTGCTCGGCACGGTCGACGACGGCGGGCGGGTCGGCCATCGGCTTGGGGTCGGTGACCCGGAAGAGCTGCCAGTTGGCGTCGCCCCAGACCTGCTTCAGGTACGGCATCCCGCGCTGGACCAGTTCGCGCTCGCGTTCGCCGCCGTCGCCGTCGGGCTCGCCCTTGGGGACGACGACGTAGTGGACGGCCCAGCGCTGCAGCCACTCGTGGTAGTTCGCGGAGTTGAGGGTGTCGTCGTAGAAGAGGGGGTTGCGCTCCATGTCCGCCTGCCGGTTCCAGCCGCGGGCGAGGTTCACGTACGGGGCGAGGGCGGACGCCTCACGGTGGGAGCGCGCCGGTACGACCTCGACGCGGCCCTTCTCGGCGCCGGCCACCTGGAGCTGGTTGACGAGGGGGGCCAGCTCGCGGGCCCAGGACGCGGCGGGCGTGGTGTGCACGATGTCGTCGACGGCCTTGAAGGCGATCCAGCCGTTCACCGTCACGAAGGCCAGCAGGATCGCGTACCACTTGCGTGAGCGCGGCACCGTGAAGGGCAGCGCGGCGATCAGCGTGACCCCGCCCAGCAGCATCGGCAGCCGGCTGATGTTGGAGCCGATCTGCGAGCTGATCAGCCAGACGAGGACGACGGCCAGGCCGTACACCGCCGACGTGATCCGGACCGTCTTCCACTCCTTGGGGACGAGGAGGAAGGCGCAGGCCGCGGAGGCGAACGGCAGCAGGACCGAGCCGAACATCATCGGCTGCGTACCGGAGAACGGGAACATCCAGGCCGAGACGCCCACGACCGCGGCGGGCGCGAGGCCCAGCGCCCACGCGCCCGGACGGCGTTTCTGCAGGAACAGCGCGACGGCGACGAAGCCGACGAAGAGGCCCGCCACCGGGGACGCGGCGGTCGCCGCCGCGGCGAGGGGGGCGGCGCACAGGGCCTTGGCCCAGCGCTTGTAGCGCCAGCGGTACGGCCAGCAGAAGACGACGGCGGCGGCGCCGAGCGCGAAGACCATGCCGAGGCCGAAGGTCACGCGGCCCGAGATCGCGTTGCACAGGAGCGCGAACACTCCGGCGGCTGCCGCGGCCACGGGGTTGCGGACGGCCCGGCTGCGCATGAGCACCAGCATGAGCAGTCCGGCGGAGAGCGTGCCCGCGATCATCATCGTCGTCCGCACACCGAGCACGGCCATCAGGTACGGGGACACCACGCTGTACGACACCGGGTGCATGCCGCCGTACCAGGCGAGGTTGTACGCGGAGCCGGGGTTGCGCCCCACGAACTCCGCCCACGCGTCCTGCGCCGCGAGGTCGCCCCCACTGTTCGCGAACGTGAAGAACCAGATGATGTGCAGGACACCGGAGAGGGCGGTCGCGAGGACCGCGGGGTGCCGGAGGAAGCGGTGCAGCCGGGTGCTTTCGCGGACGCCGGGGGCCACCTTCGGGGCGGCGGTGGGGGTGGGGGCCGGCACGAGGGGGGGGGCCTGCTTGGTCTCGGCGCTCGGCGGGAGGCCTGGAGCCGGCTCCGGGGCCGGGGCCGGGGCCGGGGCCGGTACGGCTTCGGCTTCGGCTTCGGCTTCGGGGAGCGGCTCGGCGGCACGGGCCGGTCCAGTCGCCGTGTCCGGGCCTGAAGCGGTGCCCGGGGCGGAGTCGTCCTCCTGGCCGGAGTCACCGGCCCGCCCGGAGGCGCGGTCATGCCCGGAGTCGCCGTCCCGGTCGGGGTCGGGGCTCCCGGTCGTATCCGGTGAGGTTCCGGTCGGGTCCGGCGGGGTCCCGTTCGCGTCGGGCGGTGTTCCGGCCGCGACGTCGGGGTTCTCGGCGTGCCGTGTACGCACGCTTATTCGCGGGCCGGCCCCTCGGCCCGGCTCGGCGTCGTCGGCATGTGTCGGCTCCGCTGTCGCCACGTGCTGGCACTCCCGTGTCCCGTTGTTCCACTCCCGGCCGGGCATCGCGGCGGACGGCCTGCCCCATCCTGGCGACGCTAGCACGCACCCCGCCGTGGAGTACCTGGCGGTGCTCCGTCGGCGGGGTGCGGCCGGTTCTTCCGTTTACCGGGTCTACTTGTTTGTCTTGTCTTCTGTTCTTTGCGGGCGTACGTCCCCGGGAGGGCGTACGTCCCGTCAGCCGACCCGGGTCAGCTTGGCGCCGAATGCCGGTTCGGCGAGATCCGACTGGAGCGCGACCGGAACATCGACCGCGTCGCCCGTCGTACCGTCACCGACGCTCAGCGAGCCGACCTCGGTTCCGGCCTTCGCCTCGTGCGGGATGGCCTCGCCGCCCTCGTCCAGCTTCAGCTTGACGGTCTGCCCGGCCCAGCCCACCGCGGAGACGTCCTTGGTGGCGACGACCGGCGTGCGACCGCCGAGCCCGTCGTCCACGTACCCCACGACGTCACCCTTCTTGAGGATCTTCCGCGAGGTCAGCGCCTCCTGGGCGGCGATCATCGCCGTCTTGCTGACCGCGTTGACCGTGTCGATGATCGGCGGCGTGTGCTGGCCGAGGATCGCGCCGACGACGATGACGTTCTCGCCCCCGACCTCCTGCGTGGCGGCGAAGAGCAGGTTGCCGCCGGCCTTGGTGGTGGAGCCGGTCTTGATGCCGATGGCGTTGTTGTACGGCACGAGGCGGTTGTAGTTGTCCCACTTCTTGCCGGACGGGTCCACCCAGGTCGGCAGCTTGGTGATGTCGACCAGGGCCTTGATGTCCACGAGCTCGTTGCCGAGCTTCACCTGGTCCTCGGCGGTGGAGACGGTGGTCTCCTTCAGGCCCGAGGGGTCGGTGTACTTCGTGTTCTTCATCCCCAGGTCCTTGGCGGCGGCGTTCATCTTCTCGACGAACTTCGCCTCGGAACCCGCGTCCCAACGGGCCAGCAGCCGCGCGATGTTGTTCGCGGACGGGATCATGATGGCCGCGATGGCGTCCTTCTCGGTGAGGGTGTCGCCCTTCTTGACGGTGTTGAGCGTCGACTCTCCCTGCGCGTCGTAGCCGCCCTCCGTCTCCGCCTTCGCGTCGACGGGGATCTTCGCGCCGTCCGCGCCGGCCTTCAGCGGGTGCTCCTTGAGGATCACGTACGCCGTCATGGCCTTGGCGACCGAGCCGATCGCGACGGGCTTCTGGTCCCCGAACGAGTCGACCGTGCCGACGCCGTTGACGTCCATCCAGCCCTGGCCCTCCTCGGGCCACGGGAGGGAGACCTTGTCGCCCTTGAAGGCGTAGGTCTCGTCGGCGGTCAGCGCGAGGGTGGGGGTCGGCAGTGGACGTACGACCTGTACGACTGCAAACACCACGGCCAGCAGGAGTACCAGGGGTGTCCAGATCTTGACCCGGCGCACGAGGGTGCGGACCGGGGTCTGGCGGGGCGGCGGGGTGTTCGTCAGCTCCGCCAGCAGGTCCAGCGGGGGCCTCGGCGGGAGGGGCTGCTGGGTCGTCCGCTCGGGGCCGACCTGCGGGACGGCGGCGGTCGGCGACGCCGCGGGCGGGGCGGACGGTCCCGGGGGCGGGACGGCGGGCCTCGCCTTCGGCGGGGCGGGCTCGTCGAGCGGCTTGAGCGCGACGAACTTGCTGGTGCGCTCGGCGGGGGCGGCGGTCTCGGCCTCGCCGGCCGACTCACTCCCGCCCTTCGCGTCACCGTCTCCCTCGGACGCGGCGGTCTTGCCCGGTGCGGCTTCCTTGCCCGGTCCGGCTTCCTTGCCCGGTCCGGCATCCGGCTTGGCGTCGCCCAGTTTGAGCATGGTGGTGGGCTGATCCACGGCGGGCGGCCGCTTGAAGATCGCGGTGGCCTGGTCGACGGGGGGCTTCGACTCCGGCCGCCCCCCGCCGGAGGGGGCCCCCGACTCGGCGGGTCCCGACCCGGCCGCCGCATCCGACGTCGCGGCGGAGTCGGACTCACCGCCTGCGTCCGGCTTGGCGACACCGTCGGGGCGGCCTGCGGAGTCCGCGTGCGCCGCCGCGGTGTCCGGCTCCGCCGTGGAGCCGGTCTTGCCCGCGGAGTCCGCGTCGCCCGCGGGGGCCGACGTCGCTCCGGAGCCTGGCTTCGCCGAGGGATCCGGCTTCGCTGCGGCGTCCTGCTTCGCCGAAAGGCCCGGCTTCGCTGCGGCGTCCCGCTTTCCCGCAGGGCGTGCGTCGGCCACGGGACCCGGCGCTGCCGCGGAATCCGGCTTCGCTGTGTCGTCCGGCTCGCCGTCGGCGTCCGCGTGCGCGGCGGAGGTCGGCGTAGCCGCGGGGTCCGGCTTCCCAGCGGAGTCGGACTTCCCCGCCGGGTCCGCGTCGGCCGCGCGTCCCTGCGTCGTCACCGACGCGGGGTCGGCGTCGGCGTCGGAAGCTCCGCCCGAGGGGGCCTCCCCCGCAAGGGCTTGAGCCCCGGCGGTCGCCGCCGTGCGCTCGGGGTCGGCGCTCGCGTCAGCCTTCGACCCGGCCTTCGCGGCGGCGACGCCCCCGGCGCTCTCACCAGACGCGGAGGTTCCACTCCTGAGCGGAAGGCCCTCGGCCTCGTCCGCGTCCTCCGTGGCGCGGTCCGCGGCAGCGGCCTCAGCCCGCGCCTCCCCCGGCACAGAGCCGCGGTCGGCGCTGACGTCGGCGTCGGAGTCGGCGTTTTCAGCGGACCCGCTCCGCGTCAAACCCCCGGCATCGGTATCCCGGTCCGGGTCGCGGTCGACGTCGGCATCCCCGCCGTCACCGGCAGACGCACCCTCCACCGAACTCCCGGCATCGGTCTCCCGACCGGAGTCGCGCTCGACGTCGGCACCGGAGTCGGAACCGGAGTCTGCGTCGCCCGCAAACGCCCCCCGCGCCGCGCTATCCGTGCTCGGGGCAGACTCGGCCGCCCCGGGAGCCGCGCCGTCCGCGTCCGCCTCCGGCTTCGTACCGGCGCTCGCGTCCTTCGCGCCCTCCGGCGCACCCGGATCCGCTCCCGCGCCCGCAGGAGCGCCCTCAGGCGCCTCCTCGTCCGCCGTGGCGGCCCAGGCGGCCACAGCGGACCGGAGTCGCCCGTCGCCGCCTCCGGCGCCCTCCGCGGGGCTCTCCGGCTCCGACTCCGGCTCCGCAGAACCGTCACTCCCCAGGGAACTCCCGGCAGCCGGCTCCGCCTCCCCCTCCGCGCCGGCGGAATCCGTGGAACCTGCGGATTCCGCAGAGCGCTTCGTGGAGAACACAGCCGTGGCCGTGTCCGCCCGCGCAGCCGCCGGCACGGCCTCCCGCGCGACCGCCAGCCGCGGATCCGGAACCGGGACCCTGCTCCCCGACGTCGGTTCTGCCGACGACTCGTGCTGCTTCGACCTGTCGGGGAACTCGCCCGCCACCGATGCCTCCTCCGTGCGCCACACACCGTGCGCCCAACCGAACCATGAACCCGTTAAACAGTGCACACGCGGCCCGGACACTCGTGTCCGAACCATCTACCAGTGTCCTGTGTGAGGGATTGACCCCTGCGGTAGACGAGAACGACATATCTACTGGTTCCACTACGAACCGGTCACGTGCTCTCGACAGACCAATGTGAGAGGGGTCACCCTGTCATTCATCCACGCGGGGAGGCATGGATGGGCAGGAGCCGCAGAACACTTCCGGAGGAGCTTCTGCTGCTGGCGTTGGACCCGACCACGGGTACCACCGCACAGCCGCAGTCGCTCGACCTCGGTCTGGCCGGAGCACAGCTAGTAGAGCTGGCGCTGGCCGGACGGATAGCCCCAGACGGGGATCGTATCGCCGTGGTGGCACCACGGCCGACCGGAGATCCGACCTTGGACTGTGCGCTGGAACTACTCCGCAGGCGGGGTGCTCCAGTACGCGCTGTGAACTGGATCGGCGGACCCCGCCTGGGGTTGCGCCAGACATATCTCTCGCATCTGGAGCGATGCGGCATGGTCCATGCCGTGGCAGGCCAGATGTGCGGGGTGCTTCCGACGACTCGCTACCAAGCGACGGACACGGAAATCAGCCGGGAGATCAGGGCCCGGCTGGACAGCGCGATCCGCACCGGCGTCCCGCCGGACCCGCGGACCGCCGCTCTGGCCGCACTGGCGCACGCCGTCGGCCTGGGCAAGCACCTCTACCCGGGGAACGAAGGGCGTTCGTCACGCTCCCGGCTCCGGGATCTGATCAGGCACGACCCCATGGGCGGACTCGTGGCGCACGCCGTGATGGACGTCCAGAACGGAGTGGCCGCACAGCCACGCCGCAGCCCGGCACCGACCGGCCGCCAGGCCGCCCCCGGAGCCAGGCCAGCACCGGAGCCCGCCAGGGGCGTCCCGATGCAACCGCACCGCAGTTCGATGGCACGCGCCGTGGCCCACTGAGTCGCAGGTCCACGGCACACACCCACCGACACGACGGCGCACCGCACCAACGCAACATCGCAGCACCGCACCGCACCGTCCCACCACCGCACCACCGCAGTCCCCGAAGTACCGCAGTCCCCATGACCCGGTTCGGGAGCCGCTGGGCCGCGCGGGGCGGCGGGCCGTACGTCCGGACGACGACATGGCCCGCCACCCCGCGCGTCCGCATGTCCCGGGCCCGTATGTCCCCATGTCCGCGTTCCCAGTTGTTCCTGGTTGCCCCGTCGGCCTCGTAGGCCACGCGGACCCGCGACCCGGCGGACCGGATCCGTGCCTACGCCCGCCCGTCACCCATGCTCGTCCCTCGTCAGGACCGCCGCCAGGTGGCGGCCAGGTAGCGGCAGGTGGCGCGAGGTGGCGGCAAGTGGCGGCAAGTGGCGGGTACTTATTGCATATCCGCTGCATATCCGCTGTTTCCCAGCGGTAGCAAGCCCCTTGGTGGCAATCTGCTCAACAGCAGATACGCAAAGTACAGGCAGTCCTCAGCCGGAGGTGCACGTCCCGTGGCGTCCAACGTCAATCCCACCGTCAGGCGACGCCGGTTGGGCCAGGAGCTGCGAAGGCTCCGAGAGCTCAAGGGCATGAC
Source organism: Streptomyces ortus (assembly GCF_026341275.1). Lineage (NCBI taxonomy): Bacteria > Bacillati > Actinomycetota > Actinomycetes > Kitasatosporales > Streptomycetaceae > Streptomyces > Streptomyces ortus. The sequence continues at coordinate 2,254,340 of NZ_JAIFZO010000002.1, read as the reverse complement.
GGCAGAAGAGGTGGCCGAGCGGCTGCTCGTCTCGCAGTCGAAGATCAGCCGTCTGGAGAACGGGCGGCGCAGCATCAGCCAGCGCGACGTCCGTGATCTGTGCGGGGTGTACGAGGTCGAGGACGTCCGGATCGTCGATTCGCTGATGCAGATGGCCAAGGACTCGCGCCAGCAGGGCTGGTGGCACTCCTTCGGCGACATCCCGTACAGCGTCTACATCGGTCTGGAGACCGACGCGGCGAGCCTGCGCGTGTACGACCCGCTGGTCGTGCCGGGTCTGCTGCAGACCCGGCCGTACGCCGAGTCGCTGATCCAGGGCGCCCTGCCGGAGGCGGCGGCCGGCGACATCGACAAGCGCGTACAGGTGCGGCTGCGGCGACAGGAACGTATCTCCGACCTGGAGAACCCGCTGCGGCTGTGGGCCGTCCTCGACGAGGCGGCGCTGCGCAGGAACGTCGGCAACAAGCAGGTGATGATCGACCAGTTGGAGCATCTGGTCGAGATGTCGCACGTGCCGCACGTGACGGTTCAGGTCATTCCGTTCGCGATGGGCGCCCATCCGGGGGTCAGCGGCCAGTACGCCATCCTGGAATTCCCCGACGCGGCCGACTCCAGCGTGGTCTACATCGAGGGCGTCACCAGCGATCTGTACCTGGAGAAGGCGAACGACGTCCAGAAGTACAGCGTCATGTACGAGCATCTGCGGGCGCAGGCGCTCAACGCCGACCAGTCACGGGAGTTCATCGCGGACGTCGCGAAGGACTACGCGCGTTGAGGAACCCGCCGAAGAACGGTGCATGGTGTAGGGCGGCGGAAAGATACACCCTCCTCCTATCCCGGCGGAAGACTCAGCTGGCATATGTCACCCGGTCGAGTGAATAGTCGCTTCGTACACCGATGTTGGCGAGTAGCGTCGATCACGCCAAGGGGGAACAACCTTGGCGCAATCCGAACCGTGGGTTCCGGAAGGAACCCGCAACTCGGTGACAGCTACTCAGCAACCGGCCACCGGAGTGAACATGGCAATCAAGCAAGGCGTCACGGACACGTGGACGAAGTCCTCGTACTCGCAGGGAAACGGCGCGTGCGTCGAGGTCAAGTCCCCCGTCACGGCGGCGATGGCCGTCCGCGACTCGAAGGTCGCCGAAGGGCCCGCGCTGTCCTTCCCGGCGCGGTCCTGGAACGCGTTCGTGGCAGAAGTGAGCCGGGGCACCGTCTGACATCGACGGAGGCCTCGCACAGCACGTCCGCGCCACCGGCGCCCTGTGCGCCAGAGGAAACAACTTCATCGACAACCGCATACGCAACTGGATCAACAACCGCGTACGCACCGTGAAAGAGCCCTCTCGACTGGCCCGCCGTCCTGGCCGAGGGGGCTCGGCCCTGTCCGCGGTCGTAGTTCCATCCCCCTGGAAGATCCTCCCGCAATTGTGCGCATGATGCGCAGGTATCGCGTATGAAAGTCGTCGTCATTCGTGTGGATCTTCATTTACCGGTGGCTTCCCGGTGACCGCTCGCCGGAAATGCGTACCGATCGCTGACAAACACGCTCAGTCGGCCCACTGCGCGCATACCGATCCGGCCCTCAACCGACCGTTCCTGTTCGATTACAGTGCTGAGTTGTCGGCCGTACGGACGGAATCGGATCGGGATCTCGGGAGGCCTCGGTGGGTGCGACAGCCGGTGCCGTCTGGGGCCGCGCCGAACAGCAGGATTTCCGCAGCCGGGTGCGCGGCACGCTCCTCGGCGCGGCCGTGGGCGACACGCTCGGCTCACCCGTCCGCGATCTCTCGATGGAGCAGATCCGTGCGGCGCACGGCGCGGAGGGCCTCACCGATCTGGCCCACGGGCACGGCAGACGCGGCGCCGTCTCCCACTTCACCCAGCTGAACCTGTTCTCGGTCGACGGGCTGATCAGGGCCCAGGTCCGCCGGGACACCGGTGCCTGGCATCCGCCGACGGATCTGCACCGGGCGTATCTGCGCTGGGCCGCCACCCAGCGCGACTGGGGCCCGGACGAGCGGCGCAAGGAGGACGGCTGGCTGGCCCGCGAGGAGTGGCTGTACGCACGCCGTGATCCCTCGCGCGCCTGTCTGCTGGGCCTCGGCGACGAGACGATGGGCACCCTGGACGCGCCCAAGAACCCCGACCAGCGTGGCGTCGAGGCCGCGACCCGCTCCGCGCCCTTCGGGCTTCTCGTCGGCTGGGAGCCGCAGCTCGTCATGCAGCTCGCGGTGGAGTGCGCGGCGCAGACGCACGGCCACCCACTCTCCTACCTGTCGGCGGGCGCGTACGCCGTGATCGTGCACGGTCTCGCGCGCGGCGAGAGTCTCGACACGGCCGTCCAGCGGGCGTTGCAGCTGCTGGCGCCGCGACCGGGCCAGCAGCCGGTGGCCGAGGCGCTGCAGCGGGCGCTGGGGGCCGTACGGCAGGGCATGCCGTCCCCGTCCCGTATCGAGGACCTGGCGGGGCCGGGCACGGCCGAGGGGCTGCTCTCGGTGGCGGTGTACTGCGCCCTGGTCGGCGAGGACACCCGGCACGGGCTGTGCCTGTCGGTGAACCACGGCGGCGCCTCGGGAGCCACCGGCACACTCACGGGTGCGCTGCTCGGCGCCCTGCACGGGGAGACGGCGCTGCCGCCGTCCTGGCTGGCCGAGCTGGAGGGCCGTCCCACAATGCTCGTCCTCGCCGACGACTTCGCGATGGAGATGACCCAGGGTCCGGCCCTGCACGGTCCGGCGGGCTCCTCCCCGGGCTGGCTGGCCCGCTACCCGCGCGGCTACGCCGCCCTGTCGGGCACGGTCGCCACCCCGATCCCGGCCGGCCTGACCACCCGGGCCTGACCACCGGGGCTGACGCGCCCGCCGCGACGCACCCGTCCCTGACGCGCCTGGGCGGAGCCCCGCCTTCCCGCCGACGCGTGGGGGTGGCCGCTCGTCAGGAAGCGGCCACCCCCACAGTCCTGCGTACGCGTCGTGCCAGTCGCACGGACGCCTCGTGCGCGCGGTTCGGCGTCAGAGCCTGTGCATACCCGCGGCCGGGCTATCACACGGGCTCTCAGTCCTTGGCCGGCGCGCCCACCACGTCGTCCGCCGGCCCGGCCGGAGCCGGGATCGCCGAGGCGGCCGATCCGCCGCCGTCCGAGTTGATCTTCGCGATGAGCGCGTCCCGCTCCGGGGTGTCCTCCGGCTTCACGTAGCCGATGAGGATGTAGAGGACGAGGGAGACCGCGAGCGGGATCGACACCTGGTACTGGAGCGGGACCCCGCCGTCGACGTTCCAGCTGATCGGGTAGTTGACCAGCCAGAAGGTGACGAGGCCGACGGCCCAGCTGATCAGCGCGGCCGTCGGACCGCTCTTGCGGAACCACGGGAGCAGGCCCAGCATCAGCGGGATCGCGATCGGGCCCATCAGACCGGCCACCCACTTGATGACGACGGTGATGATGTCGCCGAAGAAGGCGGAGTTGACCTGGGTCGCGATGGCCATCGACAGGCCGAGGAAGAGCAGCGTGGCCCAGCGCGCGGCCAGCAGCCCCATCCGGGTGTCCCATTCGCGGGCCTTGCGGGAGACCGCGGGCATGATGTCGCGGGTGACGACGGCCGCGATGGCGTTGGCGTCCGAGGAGCACATCGCCATCGTGTGGGAGAAGAACCCGACGATGACCAGGCCCAGCAGCCCGTGCGGCAGCAGGTGTTCGGCCATCAGCGCGTACGAATCGGCCGGTACGTCGGTCTTGATGATCAGCGGCGCGACCCACATGGGGAAGAACAGCACCAGCGGCCAGATGAGCCAGAGCGAGGCGGACAGGACGCCCGAGCGCGTGGCGGACTTCGCGGAGTCCGTGGCCATGTAGCGCTGGGCCTGGTTCCACATGCCGCCGTTGTACTCGAAGGTCTTGATGAAGAGATACGCGATCAGGAAGACCATCATGTACGGGCCGGCCAGCGGCTTGGTGTGCCCGTCGAGCGCGGGTTCGTCCCAGACGCTCCACAGGGTGCTGAAGCCGTTCAGCTCGGCCATGACGGCGACGAGCATCGCGACACCGGCGATGAACTGGATGATGAACTGGCCGAGTTCGGTCAGCGCGTCCGCCCAGAGGCCGCCGACCGTGCAGTAGATCGCGGTCACCGCGCCGGTGACCATGATGCCGGTGTTGAGCGAGACGCCGGTGAAGACGGACAGCAGGGTCGCGATGGCGGCCCACTTGGCGCCCACGTCCACGATCTTCAGCAGCACGCCGGACCAGGCGAGCGCCTGCTGGGTGGGCAGGTCGTAGCGGTTCTTCAGGTATTCCAGGGGCGAGGACACGTGCAGTCGTGAGCGCACCCGGTTGAGCCGGGGCGCGAACACCTTCGCGCCGATCGCGATGCCGATGGCGATCGGGAAGGACCAGGTGACGTAGGAAGTGACGCCGTACGTGTAGGCGATGGCCGCGTACCCCGTGAACATGACCGCGCTGTAGCCGGACATGTGGTGCGAGATGCCCGACAGCCACCACGGCATCTTGCCGCCGGCCGTGAAGAAGTCGCTGACGTTGTCGACCCGTTTGTGGGACCAGACACCGATCGCGACCATCACGCCGAAGTAGCCGATGAGCACGGCCCAGTCGAGACCGTTCATATGCCCTCTCCCAGGATCGTCAGGGTCGTGAAGCGCCCGCTCATCGTGGGTTCGATGGCATGACTGCGACAACTGCCTGTACGGTCAAAGGGGAGTAAAATAGTTCTGCTTACTGACCTCGGTTCATGTCCCTGAACGTTTTCGATCGACGTGGCGAACGGGACAAGTGGGCTCTACCGCATCAACTCCCCCGCGTTGACCAGCAACGACTGCCCCGTGATCGCCCGCGCCCGGTCCGAGGCCAGAAACACCGCGGCATCCGCCACGTCCGAGTCCGTGGCCAGCTCGGGCAGCGCCATCCGCGAGGTCAGCCGCTCCAGCACCTCCGCCTCCGGCACGCCCTCCGTGTACGCCGTGAACTGCACGTACGCCTCCACCGGCGGACCCCACATCCAGCCCGGCAGCACGGTGTTCACCCGGATCCGGTCCGGCCCGAGCTCCCGCGCCAGCGAGTACATCGCACTGGTCAGCGCGCCCTTCGAGGCCGCGTACGCCGCCTGGCGCACCTGGGAGGGTGCGGCGACGGACGACTGCGTGCCGATGACGACCACGGAGCCGCCGCGCTCCTTCAGCCCGGGCAGACAGGCGCGGGTCATCCGCAGCGTGCCGAGCAGGTTCACGTCGAGCACGGCCTGCCAGGTGGTGAAGTCCGCGTCCTGGAGGCCGCCGAAGTAGCTGTCCCAGGCGGCCACGTGGACGACCGCGTCGAGCCGCCCGAACCGCTCCCGGGCGAGCGCCGCGAGCGCGTCGCACTGACCCTCGTCGGTGATGTCCGTGGCCCGGTACGCCGTGTGCGCGCCGGTCGGGTCGAGTTCGGCGGCGGCCTTGGCGAGGTTCGCCTCGGTGCGCGCCCCGAGCACGGCGTTCCCGCCGTCGCGCACGACGGCCGCCGCGACCTGGTGACCGAGCCCGGCCCCGACCCCCGACACGACGACGGTCCTGCCCTGGAGCAGTGACATTGCGGCCCTCCCGGCTCTGGCGATCGAACTGACGGTCCGTCAGAGTAAGGGCGTCCGGCAGATGACGGAAGAGAACGCGACGCGGTGGAAGGGGAGCGCCATGCTCGACGACACGCGCAGCGAGGTGTACGGGGAACTGGCCGCCGTCGGTCCGTACGGGGTGCGTCCCGGCCATGCGCTGATCACGATGGTGGAGCCGCATCCGGGGCACGAGTACGCGTACAACCGCTGGTACGAGGACGACCACTACTACGCGGGCGCGATGGCGATGCCGTGGATGTACGCGGGGCGGCGGTGGGTGGCGACCCGCGATCTCCAGCTCCTGCGCCGTCCCGAGAAGTCGGCGGTCGCGGAGCCGGTCACCGCCGGGTGCTACCTCTCGACGTACTGGGTCACGGAGGGCCGCTACGACGACCACATGAAGTGGACCGTGGGCATCAACAAGCGGCTGAACAGGGACGGCCGGGTCTACCAGGACCGTACGCACGTCTTCACCGCGTTCCAGGACCACGAGGCGACGGTGTACCGGGACGGGGCCGCCGGGCCGCGCGACTTCCACGCGCTGGACCATCCGTATCAGGGGCTGGTGCTTCAGGTCGTCGACGCCGAATCGGGCGAGCGGCGGGCCGAGTTGCTGGAGTGGCTGCGCTCCCGGCACCTTCCGAAGCGGCTCACGGGCTCCCCCGCCGCCATGGTCACGGTCTTCCGCCCGACCCCGCTGCCCGGTGACCGCATGACGTACGTCAAGCAGGTCGAGGGGGTCGATACGCGGCTGACACTCCTGTGGTTCCTGGAGGCGGATCCGCGGGAGTGCTGGGAGGAGTACTTCACCGGGCTGGAGGCGCCGGTGGCCGCAACGGGCCTCGGGCGGGTGGAGTTGGTGGCGCCCTTCATTCCCACGGTGCCGGGGACCGACCGGTACGTCGACCGCCTGCGGTGAAGCGGGTGCAGCGGGTGCAGCGGAAAATTCGGTGGTCCGCGTGGCGTGCATGGTGTCGAGTGTCAGGTGTTCCGTTCGGCAACACACCTGACACCTAGGGGACTTGAGGATGGCGGCAGCACGGGCTCTACCGATCACCGCGACCCTGCTCACCGGCACGGTCGCGCTCTACATCACGCTCGTCGCGTTCGGGAACATCACCGACTTCGGCACGAACCAGCAGTTCGTCCAGCACGTTCTGGCCATGGACACCACCTTCAAGGACGACGACCTGATGTGGCGGGCCGTCGAGTCCGAGGCGCTTCAGAACGCGGCGTACGTCGCGATCATCGTGTGGGAGACGGTGGCCGCGCTCGTGCTGATCCTCGGCACGGTTCAGTGGGTGCGGCGGGACGTCGCGCGGGCTCGGCGGACCTCCACGGTGGGGCTGCTGATGCTCATGCTGCTCTTCGGCGCGGGGTTTCTCGCGATCGGGGGCGAGTGGTTCGCGATGTGGCAGTCGGAGGACTGGAACGGGCTGGACGCGGCAATGCGGGTGTTCCTGCTCAGCGCGGTCGTGCTGATCGTCATCCACCTTCCCGTGGACCGGGGAACAGGGGTGGACGGTGGCGGGACCTGATCTCGTCGCGGGCCCTTGTCGCCTCCGCCAGCAGGGGAGCGATGCGGGACGCGTCGGCCCCGGGGGAGGCCAGGAGGTCCTTGAGGATCAGGGTGAGGGTGGCCAGGTCGTCCCAGTCGAGGGGTGAGGTCAGAAGGCCGGTCAGGGCCTCCTGCGCGGCGGCCGGGTCCGAGAGGGCGCAGGCGAGGAAGCAGCGGGCCTGGGCGCGTTCCAGGTCGCCGAGCGCGCTGTCCTCGGCGGGCAGTTCGGCGTCGGCGCGGATCAGGGTCGCCAGTTCCCGCCAGAGGGGTTCCGCGGCCGGCAGGCCCTCCGACCCGCTCACCGTCATCGCCAGTTCGAACGTGCCCGGGATCGGGGCCGTCGCGCGCAGCCGCTCGGCCGTCCGGCGTGCCTGCGGCCACTGCCCGGCCTGGCGGTGTGCCTCGCAGCGCAGGTCGTCCAGGTCGTCCGCGTCGTCCGCCGCCGCCAGCCGTGCCGTCGCCTCCTCCCAGCGCTCACACTGCGTCAGCAGTTCGACGGCGGTGCGGCGCGCCCAGGCCGCCTGCGAGGCGGGTTCCAGTCCGGCGCAGCGGTCCAGGTCGGTGAGGGCCTGTTCGGTCCGTCCGGTCGCCAGGCGGACCCGGGCGCGCATGGCGTACGTCCAGCTGTCGTCCGGGCTCAGTGTCAGGGCGCGGGAGAGCGGGCCGAGGGCGTCCTCGTACCGCCTCATGAGGAGGTAGGTGCCGCCGAGGCCGGTCAGTGACGCCTCGTCGTCCGGGCTGCGGTCCAGTACGCGGCGGAAGACGGCGACCGCTTCCTCGTACCGGCCCTCCTTGGTGTACTCCGCGGCCAGTTCGTGGCTGATCCAGTCGGCGTCGGGGGCCGCGGCCACGGCTCGCTCCAGGGACCCGAACATGGCCGGCCGGTCGCCGAGTCCGTCCTTCGCGCGGGCCGTCATCACCAGCGCCCACGCGTAGTCGGGCCGCAGTTCGACGGCTCGGCCGAAGTCGGCCAGGCCCTCCTCGTGACGGCCCAGGTCGCACAGGGCGGCGCCGCGGCTCGCCAGCGCGGAGGCGTAGTCGGGGGTGAGGGCGAGCGCGCGGGTCAGTTCGGCGACGGCCTCCTCGGGGCGGTCGGCGAGCCGGTAGGCGTCACCGCGTTCCGAGGCGACCCAGGCGGCGTCGGGCGCGACCCGGACCGCCCGGTCGAAGTCGGCGAAGGCCTCGGCCGGTTCGCCCCTGGTGCGGCGCAGCCGGGCCCTGCGCACCAGCGCCCAGGCGTTGTCCGGGTCGAGGGCGAGCGCCCGGTCGAAGTCGGCGAGCGCCTCGTCGTACCGCCCGAGTGCGTGCCGGCTCACGGCCCGGCCGGTCAGCGGATCGGCGTCGGCCGGGACGAGGGCGACAGCGCGGTCGAAGTCGGCGACGGCTTCCGCGAAGCGGCCCGCGAGCCGGTGGGTCTCCGCGCGCCCGGCGAGGATCCACCAGGTGCCGGGGGCCAGTTCGTCCGCCCGGTCGAGGGCGGCCAGTGCCGCCGGGAAGTCGTCCAGCAGCTGGAGGGTGTAGCCGCGGCCGTAGTGCGCCCAGGCGAGCCGGGGGTCGAGTTCAAGGGCCCGGTCGTACTCCTCCATGGCCCGGTGGTGCTCACCGCCGTAGCGCAGTTCCCGGCCCCGCAGTGTGTGCGCGAGGGCCCGGCACGCCGGGTCCGGGCCGGGGTGGGTCAGCAGCAGGGCCATCGCGCCGGCGATCCCGGCCGAGTCGTCGTCGAGGGCCTGACCGAGCCGCGCGCCCCACGCGGCGAGGTCGGTGTCGTCCGTGTCGTGGCCCGCGTCCGCCAGCATCCGCGCCCAGCCGCGGCCCAGGACGGCGTCCTCGCGGCAGGCCTCGACCAGGGCCCGCAGCGCCGCGCCGAGCGCCGCGGGCGGGCGGGCGCAGAGCAGGTGGTAGGTCTCCTCCAGGCGCAGTTCGCGCCACTCCTCGTCGGCCCACAGGTTCTCGCCCTCCCGCCCGGCTTCGGCCTCCGCCCGCCAGCGGGCGAACGTCTCCGCGAGCCGCCGGTGCCGGCCGGCCCACTCCCGCCGGGAGCGGCGGCGCTCCAGCCGCAGCATCGGGGCCCGTACGACGTCGTGGTACCGCACGCGGGTCCCGCGCTCGCCGACGAACGGCAGCCCGGTCAGCCAGTCGTACAGCTCGTCCGGATCGCCCGCCCCGTCCAGGCCGCCGTCCGGGCCGCCGACGAGGGCCCGGAAGACGTCCGCGTCCAGTTGCCGGGGCAGCGCGCAGACGCGGGCGACCTGGCGGCGGGTGTCGTCGGCCTCCCACTGCAGGAAGCGGTTGACGGCTCCGGCGCTGGGGTCGCCCACGTCGTCCGGGTCGCCGGGGCGGGTCTCCGCGAGCGTCGACACGAGGACGGGCAGGCCGCCGGTGAGGCGCAGCACCTCCTTGACGACCGGTTCGGCGACGACCCCCTTCCCGGCGAGGAGCCCGCGCGACTCGGACTCGGTGAACGGTGCCAGCGGCACGTCCGCCACGGAGCCCACGCCGCTCCAGCGCGCGGTGTCCGGCGGGCGTTGTCCCGCCGTGACGACCAGGACGGCGGCGGGCAGCCCGCCGTCCTCCGCGTGCCGGGTGACCAGGTCGTACAGCCACGGGTCCAGGAACGGGCCGGTCCGTTCGTACGTGTCGAGGAACAGGACGATCCAGGGGTGGGCGGAGGCCGCCGCACGCAGTTCGCGGAGCAGGACGGGGGTGAGGACCCTCTCCGGGGACAGGACCAGTTCGATGTCGTCGGGGTTGCGGAAGCGGGCGCTCAGACCGGCGCGCAGCCGGTCCGCGCCCTGGGCGAGCAGATCGGCGGGCAGGGCGCTCGTGAGGAGGCCGGCGCCCGGTACGGCGGCCTCCACGGCGGCGAGGCCGAGCCCGACGGCGGTCCTGCTTCCGGCGGACGCGGGCTGCGGCTGCTGCTGTTCCGGTGCCAGGGCGGCGAGGGCGGCGGCCTCCGCCTCGTGCCGGCGGTCCCGGTACACGGCGAGCCGCCGCTCCAGCTCCTTGAGCCTTCGCCCCTGATCGGCGAACTGACGGCACATCTCGGCCATCGCCTCCGGCACACTGCCGGCCCGCTCGTCGACGTACGCGGTCAGCGCGCCGCGTTCGCGGGCGAGCTGGCGCAACTCCTGGATCAGGAAGGTCTTTCCGACACCCGCGGTGCCGTGCACATGGAAGCGGAAGCGCCGCCGGGCGTCTCCCACGGGGAGGTCGAAGTTCGTCAGGAACGCGGCCCGTTCGGCGTCCCGTCCCACGAATCCGGCGCGGTTGCCCTGCTGGATCAGCTCCTGCCACGACGGCCCTGCCTGCGCCACCGGTCCGCCTCCTCGCCATGCCGCCGGGTCGTGTACGGGTCCCAGTGTGGATCAACTCGGCCCCTGAGGCCCAGCAGTTGGCGGGCGGGGCGCCGCAAGGTGACGCCGTGCCGTCTCGACCGCTCGGCCGGTGGCTGCCAGAGTCAGATGAAGCGCACCGTGTCAGGAACCGGGCCGGGACGGGCGAACACGAAGGCGGGCCGAGGCCGTGGAGTCAGTCGACGGTGGGAACGGATCGGACGCGCGGGTCAGCTCCACCGTCATGGAGCTGAGCGGTGACACCTCGTGCATCGCCGCGGCGCGTCGCCTCGCGGCCGACTTCCTCTCCCGCGCGGGCCCCGAGCAGCACGTGGCCGTCTCCGACCATGCCCTGGGCCTCACCCAGCTGGTCGTCAGCGAACTGGTCACCAACGCCCGCCGGCACGCTCCCGGGCCCGCGCTGATGGAACTGCGCCTCGCGGACTCCACGGTGGAGGTGACCGTGCAGGACAGCGTTCCGGTGCGGCCCACCATCCACGCCTTCGACCCGGAGCGCATCGGCCGGCACGGCCTGGAGATCGTCGCGGCCGTCGCCGACGACTTCTACGTCCAACTCGAACCGACCGGCAAACGCGTCACCGCGCATATCTCCCTGAACGACACTCCGGCTCCCGGGCCGCGGCAGCCCTGAGCGGCCGGGCCGGACCTGCCCCGCCTCACACTTTCGCGGGCTGTCCCGTCAGAGAGGTATGAACACGAGAATCCGGTACGCCTCCCTGGGCTTCCTGGGCGTGACCGCGCTGTACACCGGAGGCTGGGCCTACTTCGCGCCACGGGAGTGGCATGCCGGTTTTCCCGGCTTCGGGATGAGCTGGCTGCCCCAGCTGGGCCCCTACAACGAACACCTCGCCAAGGACGCCGGGGCGATGTTCCTGGCGCTGGCCGTGCTCACGGCGATCGCGCTGCGTTCCGTACGGAACAACCGGCTCGTGCAGACGGCCGGTGCGGTGTGGCTCGTCTTCAACGTGCTGCACCTCGGCTATCACATGCGGCATCTGGGCATGTACGGCACGCGTGACCAGGTCCTCAACGTCGTCGCGCTGACGGCCCTGGTGCTCGCGTCGGCCGTGCTGCTCATGCCGGTACCGGGGAAGCCCGCACCGTCCGAGGGAGGTTCCTCATGCGTGTCGCGGTAGCGGGCGGGACCGGGCTGGTCGGCGGGTACGTCGTCCGGGAGCTGACGGCGGCCGGGCACGAGCCGGTGGTACTGGCCAGGTCCCGGGGGGTCGACCTGGTGACGGGTGCGGGGCTCGACGCTGCCCTGGCAGGGGCCGAGGCGGTCGTGGACGTCAGCAATCTGGAGACGACCCGCGCCAGGACGGCGATCGCGTTCTTCGACAGCGCCGGACGCCATCTGCTGGACGCCGGCGCCCGGGCCGGCGTACTGCACCACGTCGTCCTGTCGATCGTCGGCCTCGAACGTGTCGGCCTCGGCTACTACCAGGGCAAGCTGCGGCAGGAGGAGCTGGTCACGAAGGGCGGAACCGGGGGCAACAGGGACGGGGCCGGGGCCGTTCCGTGGACCGTGCTGCGGGCCACGCAGTTCCACGAGTTCCCGCTCCAGGTGCTGGGCCAGGTGCCCGGCCCGTTCGCCGTGGTGCCCCGGATGCGTACGCAGCCGGTGGCGGCCCGCGAGGTCGCCCGGCATCTCGTGGAACTCGTCCTCGGATCGCCGCGGGGCAGGGCCCCCGAGCTGGCCGGGCCCCGGGTCGAGGAGCTGGTCGACATGGCGCGGCGGGTGCTGCGGGTCCGCGGGCGGCGCCGGCTGCTCCTGCCGGTGAAGATGCCCGGCGGGGCGGGCACTGCCATGGTCGAGGGGGGCAACCTGCCGACCGGGTCCGCCGGACCCCGTGGCCGCCAGACCTTCGACGAGTGGCTGGCCGAGTACGCCGGGCAGGGTGAGAAGGAGGTACGGGGCGAGTGAGCGGTGGCGGCGGTCCCGGGCTCGGGGACCTCATGACGGAGCGGCGGCGGCTGCTCGGGCTCGGCTACCGCATGCTGGGCTCCGTGCAGGACGCCGAGGACGTCGTCCAGGAGACGTACGCCCGCTGGTACGCCCTGTCCGAGGCCGAGCAGGAGGCGATCGTCGCGCCGCTGGCCTGGCTGACCCGGGTCGCCTCGCGGATCTGCCTCGACCAGCTGGCCTCGGCGCGCGTCCGCCGGGAGCGCTACACCGGCGAGTGGCTGCCCGAGCCCGTCCGGGGCGGCGCGGCCACCTGGGGCGGCGGGGGCGGAGGGGGTGCCGGGGACGGCGGTGATCCCGCCGACCGCGTCACGCTCGACGAGTCGGTGAGCATGGGCATGCTGGTGGTGCTGGACTCGGTCACGCCCGCGGAGCGGGTGGCCTTCGTCCTGCACGACGTCTTCGGGGTGCCGTTCGCGGAGATCGCGGAGACCGTCGGCCGCTCCCCCGCGGCCTGCCGCCAACTCGCCACCTCCGCGCGGCGGCGCCTCGCCGAGCGGCGGCCCGTCGGCGCCACGACGAAGGAGCACCGGCGGGTCGTCTCCGCGTTCCTCGACGCGTGCGGGACCGGCGATCTCGACACGCTGGTCGCCCTGCTGGATCCGGCGGTCGAGGCGCGCAGTGACGGTGGGGGCAAGGTCCGCGCGGCCCTGCGGCCGGTCGTCGGGCCGGACAAGGTGGCCCGGTTCCTGCTCGGGCTGCTCCGCAAGGAGCCGGGTCTCGACGTCGTGGAGGACGACGTCAACGGCTCTCCCGGCGTCGCGGTCCGGATCGCCGGGACGACCGTCGCCGTCGTGGGTGTGGGCGTCCGCGCGGGCCGGGTCAGCGATCTGTGGCTCGTGGTCAACCCGGACAAGCTGCACGCGTGGACCGACGCCGAACCGGGCTGAGCGCCTGGTGGGGGACGGCGTCCGGGACCCCCGGCCGGGAGCCCTCCGGGGGCGGCGTCCGGGCCTACTTCACGACCGCGACCGTCGTCCCCGCCGTGCCGAACTTCCACACCGCGGCCCCGTCCGCCGCCTTCATCCGGACGCCGCCCGTCGTCGCGCCCGACGCGGGCGGCGGCGGGGAGGAGCCGTCGAGGGCGTTGGAGAAGGCGACGTTGACGCCGGACGCCACGGCGAAGTAGACGATGTTCTCGATCTCCACGCCGTCACTGCCGGTCGCGGCCTCGCGCCGGGTGCCGACCGTGTACGTACCGGGGTCCGGGCTCACCGTCCCCTGCCACACCTTGAACGTGCGCCGGGGCGCGTCGCTCGCGTCGACCAGCCACACCCGCTTCTGCCCGAGGGAGTAGACGATCCGCCGTCCCGTGCCGGAACCGTCCGGCACGGCGACCGGCTCGGACTCGTCGGGCTTCGCCGAGGGCTTGGGGCTCGCCGAGGGACTGCTCGTCTTCTTGCTCGCCGACGCGGTCGGCTGGGGCCCGTCCCCGGCCTTGACGGCCAGCACGGCGACCATGACCAGGGCGGCGGCGGTCAGGCCGGTGACCCAGGCCCACGAGGGAAGCCGTCGGGCAGGCACGGGCACGCATCTCCTCAGCTCTGGCTCACCCCGTCGGAGACACCCCGCCGGAGGTCCGATCATCCTACTCCGACGGGGAACTCCCTCCGGAACCGGCGGCTCGCCCGCCCTCTGTGCGGAACGGCTGCACGGAACGGCTGCACGGAACGGCTGTGCGGAACGGCTGCACGGAACGGCTGTGCGGAACGGCCCGTCTACTCCAGAACCGGCAGCAGCTCCGGCAGATGCCCGTCGGAGACCGCCGCCGCCCGCTGCCGCTCCTCGGGCACCTCCCCGTACAGCGTGGTCCGCGGCCTGGCCGGACGGCCCGCCGCCTCCGCCACCGCGATCAGGTCCTTCACGGACTTGTACGAGCCGTAACTCGACCCCGCCATACGGGAGATGGTCTCCTCCATCAGCGTCCCGCCGAGGTCGTTGGCGCCCGAGCGCAGCATCTCGGCCGCACCCTCCGTGCCCAGCTTCACCCAGCTGGTCTGGATGTTGGGGATGTGCGGGTGGAGCAGGAGCCGGGCCATCGCGATCACCGCGCGGTTGTCGCGGGTGGTCGGGCCGGGCCGGGCGATCCCCGCCAGATAGACCGGCGCGTTGGTGTGGATGAACGGCAGGGTCACGAACTCCGTGAAGCCGCCGGTCCGCTGCTGGATGCGGGAGAGCGTGCGGAAGTGGCCGAGCCAGTGGCGGGGCTGGTCCACGTGCCCGTACATCATGGTGGAGGAGGACCGGATGCCGAGTTCGTGCGCGGTCGTCACGACCTCGATCCAGGTCGCCGTCGGGAGCTTGCCCTTGGTGAGGACCCAGCGGACCTCGTCGTCCAGGATCTCGGCGGCGGTGCCGGGAATGGAGTCGAGGCCCGCCTCCTTGGCGGCCGTCAGCCACTCGCGGACGGACATACCCGTACGGGTCGCGCCGTTGACGACCTCCATCGGCGAGAAGGCGTGGACGTGCATGCCGGGGACGCGTTCCTTCACCGCCCGCGCGATGTCGAAGTACGCGGTGCCCGGCAGGTCGGGGTGGATGCCGCCCTGCATGCAGACCTCGACGGCCCCGACGTCCCAGGCCTGCGCGGCACGGTCGGCGACCTGGTCGAGGGAGAGCGTGTAGGCGTCGGCGTCGGTGCGGCGCTGGGCGAAGGCGCAGAACCGGCAGCCGGTGTAGCAGACGTTGGTGAAGTTGATGTTCCGCGTGACGATGTACGTGACGTCGTCGCCGACGGCCGACTTCCGGACGTCGTCGGCGATCCGGCAGAGCGCGTCGAGCGCCGGGCCGTCCGCGTGGAGCAGGGCCAGTGCCTCGTCGTCGGTCAGCCGGGTCGGGTCGTCGGCCGCGGTGGCGAGGGCCGCCCGTACGTCCGTGTCGATGCGCGAGGGGACCATCCCGGGCGCCGCCGCCTCCCGCAGCGACTCCCAGTCGCCGTACACGTGGTCGTAGTCCTCGCGCCGGTCGGAGGTGCGCCCCTCGGTGTCGATGGACGCGTGCAGATCCGTCCGCCCCGACGAGGTGAACGCCTCCTCGGGCTCCTGCCACGGGTGGCCCTCCACGACCGCGTCCGGCACGGCGAGCCCGGTCTCCGGGTCGGCGAGGGCCCGTACGTGCGGGAGCAGGCGCGGGTCCAGCCACGGCTCGCCGCGCCGCACGAACTCGGGGTACACGCAGAGCCGTTCGCGCAGTTCGAAGCCCGCCTCGGCCGACTGCTCGCGCAGCAGGTCGATCTGGGGCCAGGGGCGCTCGGGGTTGACGTGGTCGATGGTCAGCGGCGAGACGCCGCCCCAGTCGTCGATCCCGGCGCCGATCAGCCGCGCGTACTCGGAGTCCACGAGGTTCGGCGGTGCCTGGAGGCAGGCGGCGGGGCCCATGATGTGCCGGGCCACGGCGACCGTCGCGATCAGCTCGTCGAGTTCGGCGTCCGGCATGCCGCGCATCGCCGTGTCCGGCTTGGCGCGGAAGTTCTGGATGATCAGTTCCTGGACGCCGTGGTAGGCGCGGGAGACGCGGCGCAGTGCGAACAGGCCGTCCGCCCGCTCCTCGTACGTCTCGCCGATGCCGATCAGCAGCCCGCTGGTGAAGGGGACGGAGGAGCGGCCGGCGTCCTCCAGGACCCGCAGCCGGACCGCCGGCTCCTTGTCCGGGGAGCCGTGGTGGGGGCCGCCGGGCTCGCTCCACAGCCGGGTCGCGGTCGTCTCCAGCATCATGCCCATGCTCGGCGCGACGGGCTTGAGCCGCTGGAAGTCGGTCCACGACATGACGCCCGGGTTGAGGTGCGGCAGCAGGCCCGTCTCCTCCAGGATCCGGATGGAGATGGCCCGCACGTAGGCGATCGTGTCGTCGTAGCCGTGCGCGTCGAGCCATTCGCGGGCCTCGGGCCAGCGGTCCTCGGGCTTGTCGCCGAGGGTGATCAGGGCTTCCTTGCAGCCGGCCGCGGCGCCCTTGCGGGCGATGTCCAGCACCTCGTCGGGGGACATGAACATGCCGTGCCCGGCCCGGCGCAGCTTGCCCGGGACGGTGACGAACGTGCAGTAGTGGCACTTGTCCCGGCACAGCCGGGTGAGCGGGACGAAGACGCTCTTCGAGTACGTGATCACGCCGGGGCGGCCCGCCGCGGCGAGGCCCGCGTCCCGCACCCGGGCGGCGGACGCGGTGAGGTCGTCCAGGTCGGCGCCGCGCGCCTGGAGCAGCACGGCGGCCTCGGTGACGTCGAGGGCGACGCCGTCGCGGGCGCGTTTGAGGGCGCGGCGCATGGCGTTCTCGGTGGGCCCGGTTCCGGAGGTCGCGGAAGTCGTCATCCTTCGAGCATACGATCGCAGTGATCAGGCATTACCGGTGTGCCGCGTCACAAACGACACACCGGCGCCATCCCGCGGAGGCGACGGGCGGGGGCGTCCTACAGGTACGGCGCGAACTCGTCCAGTACCCGCAGGACCTCCCCCTCGCCGGCCGGCGGCAGCTGCAGGACGACCTCCTCGACGCCGAGGTCCGCGTAGTGCGCGAGCTTTCCGGCGCCGGGCAGTACGGCGTACGGCACGATTTGGAGGTGGTCGGGGTCGCGGCCCGCCTCGGCCCACGCGGCCCGCAGCACGGGCAGCGACTCGGTGAGGCCCCGGCCGCCGATGGGCAGCCAGCCGTCCGCGTACTCGGCGATGTGCGCGAAGAGCTTGGGTCCGGCCGCTCCCCCGATGAGCGTGCGCGGCCCGACGAGCGGTCCGCGCGGCTTCTGCACGGGCTTGGGGTACGCGTGGCTGGCCCGTACGGAGTCGAACCGGCCCTCGTAGGCGGTCGGTTCGGGCGACCACAGGGCCCGCATCAGCGCCATCCGGTCGCGGCCCAGCTCCCGCCTCGTACGCCACTCGACGCCGTGGTCGGCGGATTCCTCGACGTTCCAGCCGAAGCCGACGCCGAGGGTGAAGCGGCCCCCGGAGAGGTGGTCGAGGGTCGCGACCTGCTTGGCGAGGTCGATCGGGTCGTGCTGGGTGACGAGGGTGATGCCGGTGCCGAGCGCGAGGCTTTCGGTGACGGCCGCCGCCTGGCCGAGGGCGACGAAGGGGTCGAGCGTGCGGGCGTACTCGGGCGGCAGTTCACCGCCCATCGGGTACGGAGTGGTCCGTTCGGCGGGGATGTGGGTGTGTTCGGGCAGATAGAGCCCGGCGAAGCCGCGTTGCTCCAGCTCACGGGCGAGCCGGGTCGGAGTGATCGTCTCATCGGTGAGGAAGATCGTCACGGAGATGCGCATGCCCCATCTCTACCGGCAGGAGGTTCAGGTGTCCATACCGACCGGTCGGCACCCTAAATGCGTCGTACGAGTGCTCTGTCCCCGAAAGCTGTCGATCCCCTTCCCTTGCCCCGGAGTTCACGGCTGAATACGAGGGTGTCCGGTACCACTCCTGCACCACCCATGCACGCACGACACCGGGAGCAGCAGACATGTGCGAGGACGAACACCACGGCGTCGGCAGACGCGCCCTGTTCGTGACGGGGGCCGCCGCCGCGCTTACGTTGGGGAGCGTGACCTTTCCGAGTGAGGCGGCCGACGCGGCCGATGCGGCGGGCGCGGCAGACGGTCCCTCCGGTCCGGGCGGATCCGTGACCCGTACCGTGCGCGGCACGCTGCCCACCGGCTCGCCGGACTTCGTGTACCTGCCCGTCGAAGTCCCGTCCGGGGTACGGGAGATCAAGGTCGCGTACACCTACGAGCGGCCGGCCGTCCCGGCGGGCACCGCGGGCAACGCGCTCGACATCGGGATCTTCGACCAGCACGGCACCGAGCTGGGCGGGCGGGGTTTCAGGGGCTGGTCGGGCGGCGCGCGCACGGAGTTCTTCATCCGCGCGGACGACGCGACCCCCGGCTACCTCCCGGGGCCGGTCCGCGCGGGCACCTGGCACATCGCGCTGGGCCCCTACACGGTGGCTCCG
Organism: Streptomyces ortus; assembly: GCF_026341275.1. Classification (NCBI taxonomy): domain Bacteria; kingdom Bacillati; phylum Actinomycetota; class Actinomycetes; order Kitasatosporales; family Streptomycetaceae; genus Streptomyces; species Streptomyces ortus. The sequence goes on along the minus strand of NZ_JAIFZO010000002.1, from coordinate 2,235,935 downwards.
CAGGGCCTCGCGTACGAGGTCACCATCACGCTGACGTACGGCGAACCGGGCGAGACGGTGAAGCCGGTGTACCCGCCGTCACGGGCCAGGGGGCGCGGGCGGGCCTGGTACCGGGGCGACTGCCATCTGCACTCCTGGTACTCCGACGGCCGCCGCACCCCCGCCGAGATCGCGGCGCTCGCGCGGGCGGCGGGCCTGGACTTCATCAACACCTCCGACCACAACACGCACTCCGCGCACGCCCACTGGGCCGACCAGGCCGGCCCGCACCCGGACGGTGAGCTGCTGATCCTGCTGGGCGAGGAGGTGACGACGAGGAACGGTCACGTCGTCGCGCTCGGCACGGACCCGGGCACGTTCGTGGACTGGCGCTACCGGGCCCGCGACAACCGCTTCGGCAAGTACGCGCGCCGCATCCGCCAGGCGGGCGGTCTTGTCGTCCCCGCCCATCCGCACGCCACCTGCGTCGGCTGCAACTGGAAGTTCGGCTTCGGCGAGGCGGACGCGGTCGAGGTGTGGAACGGCGCGTACGGGCCCGACGACGAGGTGTCGCTCGCGGACTGGGACAGCATGCTGGTGGCCTCCGTCCGGGAGGGCCGCGGGAGCCGGGACTGGATTCCGGCGATGGGCAACAGCGACGCCCACCGCGATCCCGACCCGGTCGGCACCCCGCAGACGGTCGTCCTCGCCGACGAACTGTCCCGTGCGGCGATCCAGGAGGGCATCCGCGCGGGCCGTTCGTACGTGGCCGAGTCGAAGGCGGTGTCGCTGTCGTTCTCGGCGACCGGCCCGAAGGGTGAACACGCGGGCATCGGCGGCCGGTTGAAGGTGGCCGGCGACGACCCGGTCACGGTCCGCCTGGACGTGTCGGGCGCACCCCGCTGCACGGTCCGCTTCGTCACGGACCAGGGCGTCCTGCACACGAGCGCCGTCCTGCCGGTGGCGGGCTCCGGCACGGTGGAGTGGCGTACGACGGCCCAATACGCGGCGTACGTGCGCGCGGAGGTACGGCACGAGGCGGCGGCGGGGCCGGTGCCGGGGGCGCTGGCCGCGTTCACCAACCCGATCTTCCTGGGCCGGTAGCAGCCGCCCGCGTCCGTCCCTCGCCACCTCCCCGCCCGCGTCAGGAGGCCCCGTTGCTCCGGGCCTCCTCGATGCGGTTCTGCTGCATGGAGGTGAGCCGCCGGACGAAGAACACCGCCAGCACGGTGCTCACGACCCCCGCGACGATCGACATCTCCGCGGTGATGATGTCCTCCTGCGCGCCCGAGACGGTGTCGTTCGAATACCAGGTGCTGAACGATTCGTTCAGGGCCGCCAGCATGTAGGCGACCCAGCACCACCACCAGGTGTGCATCAGCCACCGTGCGGCGCCGCGGGCCTGTCCGGCGGTGGCCGTCCAGATGTCGTTGGTCATCTGCTTGGGCATGAAGAGGTTGACGACCGGGATGAACCAGGCGCCGGCCGCCATGCCGGGTGCGAAGCGCAGGCGCACGGGCGCGAAGGCGTCGGCGTTGTTGCGCATGCGCTGGAACCACAGCGGCCACAGGATGACCAGTCCGAGACCGATCAGCAGCTCCAGGAACTCGACCCCGTCCGTGGCGAACTGCAGCACGTCGTAGTCCTGGACGACTCTCGGGTCGGCCTCCCCGTCCTGCCCGTCGAGCACGACGAAGGTGTACGCGAGAACGGCGCCCCGGATCAGCAGGGGCACGACGTAGAGGCCGAGCACGAGGGACAGCGCCGTGCCCAGCGCACGGGCCGAGCGGGCCGGCGGACGCGGCGAGAAGTAGTGCGGCGAGGGGCGCAGACTGCCGGGCGGGGGGCTGCCCGCGTGGAGGCTGCCGGGCGGGGGGCTCTGCTGCCAGGGGGGCGGGGACGGGTGGTGGGCGGGGTCGAAGGGGACGGGCGGCCCGAACCCCTGGACCGGGGCATGGGCCGGTGCCTGCCCGACTCCGCCCGGCGGGGTCTCCACGGCTCCGGCCGCCGGGGCCGGTGCGGCGAGTACGTGGCTCTGCAGGCGCTGCGGGCTCTGCGGGTCCTCGCTGTTGAGGAGCTGCACGGCGTGCCGGCCCAGCTCGGCCAGCACCTCGCCCGGCAGCCACGCGCCGCCGGCGTCCTCCATGCTCTCGATGCGCGCCAACAGGGTTTCGAGGGAGGGCCGTTGGGAGGGATCCTTCACGAGACACCAGCCGACCAGCTGGTCCCAGGGAGCCGGAAGTCCTGTCAGGTCCGGTTCCTCGCTGGCGATCCGGTAGAGCAGCGAGTGGATCCCGCCCTCGCCCGTGCCGAACGGCAGCTTGCCCGTAGCGGTGTACGCGAGGACGGCGCCGAGGCAGAAGACGTCACTCGCGAACGTCACGCGCTCGCCGCGGACCTGCTCGGGCGACATGAAACCGGGCGAACCTACGAGGGCGCCCGTCATCGTCAGCCCGTCGGTGGACTGCAGGGCGGGGTCGAGGGCGCGGGCGATGCCGAAGTCGATGACGCGGGGGCCGTCGATCGTCACCAGGACGTTGGACGGCTTGAGGTCGCGGTGCACGAGCCCGGCGCCGTGGATGGCCTGGAGGGCGCGGACGAGCCCGATGCCGAGGGCCCGTACGGAGTTCGCAGGCAGCGGGCCGTACTGCTTGTCCACCACTTCGGCGAGGGAGGGCCCGGCGACGTAGCCGGTGGCGACCCACGGGGTGGGCGCGTCCGTGTCGGCGTCCAGGACGGGGGCCGTCCACTCGCCGCCGACGCGCTGGGCGGCCTTCACCTCCTGGGCGAAGCGCCGCCTGAAGTCGGGCTTGCGGGCCAGCTGCTCCTGGACGACCTTGACCGCGACCGTACGGCCCCGGTCGGAGCGGGCCAGGTACACCCGCCCCATGCCGCCCTCGCCGAGTCTGCCGAGCAGTCGGTAATTGCCTATCCAGCCCGGATCGTCCGGGGCCAACCCGTCCATGCGTACTTCCTCAATCCCCGACACCCACCGAACCGCCGCCGAGTCCCCGCCGACGCCTTCGCAGCGAGGATAGGAGATACGACGGCAGTGGCGCGCCCGAACCCTGGGTCTGTCGGGGGCACTTGTGCCGGGCGGACAGGTGCGGCGCCGCCCAAGTCCCCTGTGCCGGGCCGGTCTTCGCGGGCGGTGCGGTCGGGTGCCGTCGCGGAGGCGGGCGGCTTCCCGGACCGGTGCGGCGTCGGCGCTGCGGGTCGATCCGGCTAGAGCACGGGCATGCCGGGAATGCCTGGCGGCGTCCCGTTGCCCGAGTCGCGGAGGCGGGGAGCCCACGCGATCACCGCGTCACGCCCGAGCGCCGCCACCGAGACGACGACCACCCCGGCGATGCTCGATCCGTCATGGACGACCCCCGCCGCGATCAGGGCGATGGCACCCGACGCGTTGACCGTCCCCAGGCTCACACCCATCCGACGGATCTTGACAGTGAAGTACTCGGCCATGGCCCTCAGCTTCCGTGTAGTCGCGCTTACCCGAAACGCTAGGGCGGCCTTCGCAGGGGCAGACGACTTTCCGCACGACCCGCCACTGTGCGGGCGAATGCTGTAAAGTCCCCGCGCTTTTGGCAAACCCGACCTCACCCGTCCGAGTGAACGGATTACGTTCCCCTCCGGATGAGCCGGGTCGCCGGTATGCGACGTCCGTCGGACCGCGCCGCTCAGTCCACCACCTGTGGATCGCGGAAGTAGTACACGACGGTCACTCCGAGGCCGGGTGTGTGCGTGTACACGACGGTGACCGCCTCGGCGGAGTCCCGGGCGAGGGGAGTCGTATAGGTGTACTCCACGGACGGAGGCCGCCAACCGGGGATCTCCCGACCGACCGTCGGATCGCGCCCGATGAGCGCGAGCGCGTCCAGGGCCACTTCCTGCTCGCCCTCCGTGAGATCGACGAACGCCTTCCTGGCGGGCTCCGCCTCCTCCAGCGGGACTTCGCTCATGGGCCGCCGTCCCCGGGACGCGCGTCTTCGAGGGCCGCCATGATCTCCGGCGAGTTCCTGATCCGTACGCGGTGACGGTAGGCCCGCACCACGGCTGCGGCGCCCGCGAAGTCGTCGGTCGGCGAAGCTCCTATGGCGGCTGCCAGCTCCTCTTCGAACCGCTCCCGATCACCGGGAAACCCGTAACGGCTGAGCGCGCTGCGCAGGTCGTCCACGGTCCGGATCTCGGGCTTGGGCATCGTTCCCCAGCCGTACTCAGGCTGTGCGCTCATGATCTGCTCCTGACGGACAGGCGTGGCTCCACCTCCCAGTATGGTGCCGCCTTCGCGAGGCGGACAGCTCGCGCTGTGCGCGCGAGCCCGCGCCGGCACGCTCACCGGTCCGTCGTTTCGTGGCCGCACTCCGCCCACAGGAGTTTGCCGCCTCGGGCGGATCCCAGGACGGGTGCGCCCCAGTTGTCCGCGCACGCCTGTACGAGGTGGAGGCCGCGGCCGTTCTCGGCGGTGTGCGGTGTTGCGCGAGCCGGTCCGGCTCCGCCGAGCGGACGCGGAGGGCGTACGGGCCCCGCGTGTGCAGGTGGGCGTTGGTGAGCAGTTCGGAGGCGAGCAGTTCCGCGGTGGGGGTGAGACCAGCGAGGTCGTGCGCGGCGAGGACGGTTCGAAGAGTTGCGCGGGCGATACCCGGTGCGCGTGGATCGTGCGGGAGTTGGAGGGTGTACGCCCAGGGCGGCGATACGGTGGCCATGGGAGTCTCCGATCACGCGTGGGGGTTGAGTACGGGCCCCAGTGACCGTGTCGCTCCGTCGAGCGGGGTGCTTCTGGGTGATGGCGCCTGAGACACAGAATAGGGGCCCACCAAAGTCGCTTTGCGTGATTCCAAGAGAATCCATACAGAATCGCTCGTGTGGGTGAAGACGCCAACATGAGTTGCCACAGGAGGAGTTGCATGGCGGACAGGCCAGCACCCACGGCCCGCCGCAGTCGCGTTGCCGTCGAGCTGCGCAAGCTCCGTGAACGCGCGGGGATGACCACCACCGAGGCCGCGCGCCAGCTGGGCACAAGCACGGGGCAGCTGAGCAACGTGGAGTCGGCCCGCTTCGGCGTGAGCGCCGACCGGATCCGGGCCATGGCCTGCACGTACGACTGCTCGGACCAGGAGTTCGTCGAAGCCCTGGTGACCCTGGCGGGCGACCGCACACGCGGGTGGTGGGAGCAGTACCGCGGCGTCCTCTCCGCCGGGCTGCTCGACCTGGCCGAGCTGGAACATCATGCGACGGGCCTTCGCACCGCGTTCACCGCGCACGTGCCGGGCCTGCTGCAGACCAATGAGCACGCCCGCGAGATCTTCCGTCATGTGATCCCCGCGCCCACACCGCCCGAGGTCGAGCACCGTATCTCGTACCGGATCAAGCGCCAGGACGTCCTGTACCGCGCGGACCCGGTCCCGTACCGGACGGTGATCCACGAGGCGGCCCTGCGCATGAAGGTCGGCGGACCCGAAGTGGCCCGTGCGCAGCTGGAGCATCTGCTCGACATGAGCGAGCGCGAGCACGTGACGATCCGGGTACTCCCGTACGACGTGGGCGCCTTTCCCGGCTCCGGCCAGTCCATCAACTACGCCTATGGGCCGGTGCCGCGCCTCGACACCCTGCAACTGGACCAGTTCCACGGGCCCGTACTCCTCGACGCCGAAGCCCATCTGGACAAGTACAGGCGCCTGCTTGACGTCGTGGAGACGATGGCTCTGCCGCCGGAGAAGTCACGGGACTTCATCCACGGCATCACCCGACACCTGTGAAGGGACCCGCGATGACCGCCAGCGCTAGGCAGAAGTCGTCCCACTGCGGACAAGGCGACTCGTGCCTCCACGTGGCCGAAACGTGGCAGAAGTCCTCCCTCTGCCAGGAAGGCGAAGCCTGTCTACACGTGGGGGTTGCCGCGAAAACGATTCGCCTCACCGAGAGCGGTGATCCCCGCGGAGCGATACTCGGGGCCTCCCCCGGGGCCTTCTCGGCGCTGCTCAGTGTGGTGAAGGGGCGGGGGCGGCATGGGGCGTGAGCGGGATCTGCGGTTTCGGGTTGTCACCCGGGTTCAGCGGTATCTGGCGAACCCCGTGAGCCGGCGGCTGCCGTTCCACACCCTCGTGGAGACCACCGGGCGTACCTCCGGGCTGCCCCGGCGGACGCCGGTCGGGGGGCGGCGGGTCGGGCGGGCGTTCTGGTTCGTGTCCGAGTACGGCGAGAAGTCGCAGTACGTGCGGAACATCCAGGCCGACCCGCGCGTACGCGTCCGGGTCGGCGGGCGCTGGCACCACGGCACTGCCCACCTGATGCCGGAGGACGACCCGCGCGCCAGGCTCGCCTCCCTGCCGCGCGTGAACAGCACGGCCGTCCGCCTCGTCGGGACGAACCTGCTGACCGTGCGGGTCGATCTGGCCGACTGAACCGCCGCCTCAGGCCGGCCCGTTCGACAGGCGGTCCAGCCACTCCGTGAGCAGCGCGCCCTCGGCCCGGGTGAGGGCCGGGGGCGGGGACTGCTGGAGGAGTGCGTTCAGGTGGGCGGCCGTGGAGGGGACGTGGGGCTAGGCCGGTTCGGCAGCCCCCCCTCCCTCGCGCGCTGTCGCCGCCGTCACGTCCGGCGTGAACACCGTCGCGTGGACCGCGTCCCGCACCCGGCGCGACACCGACTCGTCCGTGAACGTCGCCGGGCGCGAGACCAGCATCAGGGCCACGCCGACGTTCGCGGACATGATCATCTGGGCCGCCAGCTCAGGGCGCGATCGTCACCTTGCCCTGCGCGGCGGCCCGTTGCAGGTCCGAGGTGAGGATGCGGTGGGCCTCCAGCGCCGCCGCCGGGGGCGTACGCATGGCGGGCGAGCCCCAGCACGCTGGTGGAGGAGTTGAGGATCGCGCCGCCCCCGCGCAGCCGACGCGCGGCCTGCTGGTCGACGACGAAGGTGCCGCGGATGTTGCTGCGGTGCATGCGGTCCAGGGCGTCGAGGTCGGTGTCGACGAGCGGGGCCAGGGTCATGACGCCGGCCGCGTGCACGACGACGTCGATCCCGCCGTACGTCGACTCGGCGGCGTCGAAGAGTGCCGCGACCTCGTTCAGGGCACCGCAACGAGGCGGCTTGCGAAGCGGAACAGCGTTCCGTATATTTACCGGAACAACGCTCCGCTTATCCGCGAAGGTGGCGGAGCACCCCGACATCCGGAGGAACAGCCATGCAGTACCGCACTTTGGGCCGCACCGGTGTGCAGGTCAGCTCCCTCGCACTCGGCGCGATGAACTTCGGCAGGATCGGGCGCACCACCCAGGAGGAGGCCACCGCGATCGTCGACGCCGCGCTCGAGGGCGGGGTCAACGTCATCGACACCGCCGACGCGTACAGCGCCGGGGAGTCCGAGGAGATGGTCGGCAAGGCCGTCGCGGGCCGCCGGGACGATCTCGTGCTGGCCACGAAGGCGTATCTGCCGATGGGCGAGGAGCGCAACCGCCGGGGCGGTTCGCGCCGCTGGCTGATCACCGCGCTGGAGGACAGCCTGCGGCGCCTGGGTGTCGACCACGTCGACCTCTACCAGGTCCACCGGTGGGGCCCGGCCACCAGCGACGAGGAGACCCTGTCGGCCCTGACCGACCTGCAACGCGCGGGCAAGATCCGCTACTTCGGCTCGTCCACCTTCCCGGCGTACCGGATCGTGCAGGCGCAGTGGGCCGCCCGTGAGCACCGCCTGGGCCGCTACGTGACCGAGCAGCCGGCCTATTCGATCCTGCAGCGCGGCATCGAGACGCACGTCCTGCCGGTGACCGAGGAGTACGGGCTCGGAGTGCTGGCGTGGAGCCCGCTCGCGTCGGGCTGGCTGTCGGGGGCGATCCGGGAGGGCCGGGAGGTCACCACGAGCCGGTCGGCGTTCATGCCGCAGCGCTTCGACACCGCCGTGCCGTCCAACCGGGCCAAGCTCGACGCGGTCGAGCGGCTGGCCGAGGTCGCCGACGAGGCCGGGCTGACCATGATCCAGCTCGCCCTCGGCTTCGTGACCGCGCACCCCGCCGTGACCAGCGCGCTCATCGGCCCCCGCACCCTGGACCATCTGCACTCGCAACTGGCCGCCGCGGACACGGTCCTCCCGGCCGACGTACTGGACGCCATCGACACGATCGTGGCCCCGGGCACGGACCTGGCCCCCGACGAGAAGAACGACACCCCGCCGTCCCTGCTGGGCCCGGCCCTGCGACGCCGCCGCTGAGCGGCGGCTCATCGGCCCGGCGTCGCCCTGCACGATCGTTCGCATGAGACGGGCCACACACTGCGTATGATGGTGGCATGACGGTGAACATGACGATGAGCCTGCCCGATGACGTAGCCGCCTATGTGAAGGCCAAAGGGAACGCCTCCGCTTACACCGCCCGGATACTGCGCCGACAGATGCTGGCCGAAGAGCTGGAAAAATCCGCGCGGGTACGGTCCGAGGCGGGGATAGTGACCACCGTGGCGGAGCCCGCCGAGAGCGAGGACGCCACCCTTGAGCGCTGGGCGCGGGTGGCGGGCCGGTGAACCGAGGGAACGTCTACCAGCTGTCCTTTGCCGGCGGCCCCGCCCATGTCCTGGTGATCTCGTCCGACGCCCTCAACGCTCAGAACAAGACCGCGACCTGCGTGCTGATCTACCCGCAGCAGGTTCGTGAGGCGACGCTCGTCGACATTCCGGTCGGCGCACCCTCGTCGGGCACGATCGTGCTGGGCGAGTTCCGCACGCTGTCCGTGTCCCGGTTCACCGAAGATCTGGGGCCGGTGGACGAACGCGTCATGGAAGCCGTCGAGATCGGCCTCCGCGCTGTCTTCGACCTGTGACCCGGGGCGCAGGCCCTCGTCCGTGAGCGCATCCGTGCCCGGCGGTGCGGAAGCGAGGGGGCGCCGTCAGCCCGGCCACACCAGTGACTGGAGTTCCGCGTACGCGTGCAGGGCGTACGAGCCGACGTCCCGGCCCACTCCGCTCTGTTTGAAGCCGCCGAACGGGGCCTCCATGTTGCGGCCCACCGTGTTGACGCCGACCCCGCCGGCGCGGAGGCGGGCCGCCACGCGGAAGGCTCGGGACACGTCGCCGGACCAGACGTAGTCGATCAGGCCGTAGTCGCTGTCGTCGGCGAGCGCGACGGCCTCCTCCTCGTCGTCGAAGGGGACGACCACGACCACCGGGCCGAAGATCTCCTCGCGGACCACCCGCATGTCGGCCGTGCAGTCCGCCATCAGGGTGGGGGCCACGTAGAAGCCCCGGTCGAGCGGCGGGCGTTCGCCGCCCGTGACCACCCGCGCGCCCTCCTTGCGGCCCAGTTCGACGTACGACTCGACCCGGTCCCGGTGGGCGGCAGAGATCAACGGGCCGACGACCGTGGACGGGGCTCGGGGGTCGCCCACCGGCAGACGGCTCGCGTAGGCGGCCAGTTGGGACACCAGGCGGTCGTAGATCGGGCGCTGTGCCAGCACCCGCGTCGGGGCCGTGCAGATCTGGCCGCTGTAGAACGAGAACGTCGTTCCGATGCCCCGCACCGCCGACTCCAGGTCCGCGTCCTCGAAGACGATCGCCGCGCCCTTCCCGCCCAGCTCCATCAGCTGCCGTTTCATCCCGCGTCCGCACACCTCGGCGATCCGCCGGCCGACCGCCGTCGAACCGGTGAAGCTCACCATGTCGACGTCGTCCGAGTCGACGGCCGCCTCCCCCGCCTCCGCGCGCGAGCCGGAGACGACGTTCACGACCCCCGGCGGTACGCCCGCCGCCTCCAGCGCCTCGGCCATCCGGTAGACGGAGAGCGGGTCCTGCGGGGCGGGCTTCACGAGGACCGTGTTGCCCATCGCGAGCGCCGGGGCGATCTTGCCCGCCGGGTTCGCCCAGGGGTTGTTGTACGAGGTGATGCAGGTGACCACGCCCACCGGACGGCGTACGGCGAGCGCGCCGAGCACCGCGGCCCCGCCGAACGGGCCCGCCTCGTTGATCTGCGGGGGCAGCGGCACCTCGACGGGCTCCACGCGCGCGTACCGCTGGAAACGGGCCGCGCCCACCCCCACCTGCATCCCGCGCGCGGTCCCGGTCGTGGCGCCCGTCTCCGCCTGCGCCAGTTCCGCGTACGGGAGAAGGTTGCGCCGGATCTCCCCGGCCGCCCGGTGCAGGATCGCCGCCCGTTCCTCAGGTGTCGTACGCGACCACGTCCGGAAGGCCTCGCGGGCCGCGCCTGCCGCCGCGTGCACCTGATCCCGCGAGGCCTCCGGCGCCAGCCCGACGACCTCCTCGGTCGCCGGGTCGATCACCTCGTAGTGGCCGCCGTCCGGCTCCACCCACGAGCCGCCGATGAACAGCCCCCGCACAGCGGAGACCGGCGTGCCCGTCACTTGGTGCTCACCGTGCGCGTGTCGCGGCCCGACCTGAGCACCTTGCCCGGTACGGCCCCGGTCACCACGTCGTCGCGTATCGACTCGACGCCGTTGACCCACACGGCCGTGATGCCGATCGCCTTGGAGTCGAGGCGCGGGCTGTCTCCCGGCAGGTCGTGCACCAGGGTGGCCTTGCCGGCGTCGATCCGTTCCGGGTCGAAGAGCACGAGGTCCGCATGGAAACCCTCCGCGATCCGTCCGCGCCCACGGAGCCCGAAGAGCTGTGCCGGATCGTCCGTGAGCATCTTCACCGCCTGCTCCAGCGTGACGAGTTTGCGGCCCCGCAGGCAATCCCCCAGGAACCGGGTCGTGTACGGCGCCCCGCACATCCGGTCCAGATGGGCGCCCGCGTCCGAGCCGCCGAGCAGCACGTCCTCGTGCCGCCACGTCTCCTGGCGCAGGGTCCACGAGCCGGGGTCGTTGTCGGTCGGCATGGGCCACAGCACCGTACGCATCACGTCATTGGCGCAGATCTCGACGATGCACTCGAAGGGTTCCTGGCCCCGCTCGGCCGCGATGTCCCGTACGACGCGGCCGGTGAGGCCCTCGTTCTGCGCGCTGTAGGTGTCCCCGATGACGTACCGGCCGAAGTCCGCGAGGCGCCGGAAGACGCCCGCCTCCTTGGATTCGGCCCGCCGCAGCATCCCGGCGCGGACATCCGGGTCCCGCAGTTTCTCTATCCGCTCGGGCACCGGGAGGCCCAGGATCTCACCCCAGCCGGGGATGAGGTTGAGGGCGCAGAAGGTGCCCAGCGACATGTTCATCGGCGTGAGGATCGGCATCGTGAGCGCCACGATCCGCCCGCCGGCCTTACGGGCCCGCTCGCTCGCCGCCAGCTGCCGCGGGACGCGCTCGGGCACGGCCGCGTCGATCGTCAGGACGTTCCAGTTCAGGGGCCGGCCGGCCGCCGCGCTCATCTCCACGAACAGGTCGATCTCGTCGTCGCTGAACTGGTCGAGGCAGCCCGCCACGATCGCCTCGATCTGGGTGCCCTCGCGCTCGCCCACCGCCCGGGACAGGGCGAGGAGTTCGGCGGGTCCGGCGTGCCGGGAGGCGACGGGCCTGCCGTCGCCGTCGGAGTGCGTCGACGACTGGGTGGTGGACAGCCCCCAGGCCCCGGCCTCCATCGCCTCGTCGAGGAGCGCGACCATCTCCGCCAGCTGCTCCTGCGTGGGCTGCCCGCCCACCGCGTCCGGACCCATCACGTACCGCCGCAGCGCGCAATGCCCCACCATGAAGCCCGCGTTGACCGCGATCCGGCCCTCCAGGGCGTCGAGGTACTCCCCGAAGGAGTGCCAGCTCCAGGGCGCGCCCTCCTCCAGGGCGACCAGCGACATGCCCTCGACCTTGGACATCATCCGCCGCGTGTAGTCGGCGTCCTCGGGCCGCGCGGGGTTCAGGGGGGCGAGCGTGAAACCGCAGTTGCCGCCCGCGACGGTCGTCACGCCGTGGTTGAGCGAAGGCGTCGCGTACGGGTCCCAGAAGAGCTGCGCGTCGTAGTGCGTGTGGGGGTCGACGAATCCGGGGGCGAGGACGAGCCCGGCGGCGTCCTCGGACGTGCGGGCCTCCTCGGTGACCGCCCCGACGACGGCGATCCGCCCGTCCCGTATCCCGACATCGGCGACGAAGGAGTCCCCGCCCGACCCATCGACGACGGTCACACCTTTGATGAGATGGTCAAGCACGACAACCCCTTCCCTCCCTGTCACCTTCTGGCTTGCGGCAGGCACACCCGCCAAGGGGCGCGGGGCCGTGTCGCTATGCGGCTCCGCCGCGGGGCGCGGCCGGGCCACGCCGCCGCACCCGCCGACGCCCCTCAGACCGCCCCGCGGAACCGCGTGGTCCGATGCACGGGATCCGTGTCTATCTTCGGAATGACGTGCTCCCCGATCAGCCTGATCGTCTGCAGCGTCTCCTCCCTGGGCACCCCGACGGGCAGCCCGAACGACAACTGATCGGCCCCGGCCTGCTCCCACCGCTTGCACTGCGTCAGGACCTCGTCCGGATCCCCGCAGATCAGCAGCTCCTCCGCGATGAGCAGCTCGATGAACTCCTCGTTGTACTCCGGCAGCGTCTCCGGCCAGACGGGGAAGCCCTCGGGCCGCGGGAACGTGTCGTGGTAGCGGAAGACGAGCGAGGGCAGATAGTGCAGCCCGCCGCTCACGGCGACCCGTACCGCCTCGTCGTGCGTGGGCGCGCAGACCGCCGTCGTCGTCACCATCACGTTGTCGTTGACGAAGTCGCCGACCGGCTCGGCGTCGACGACGGCCGTCTTGTACTGGTCCAGGACCCACTCCATGTCGGAGACCTTCTGCACGCTGAAGCCGAGCACCCCGAGCCCTTTGCGGGCGGCCATGGCGTACGAGGGCGGCGACCCGGCGGCGTACCACATGGCGGGGTGCGACTTCCCGTACGGCTTCGGCAGGATCTTGCGCGGCGGGAGCTGCCAGTGCTTGCCCTGGAAGCCGACGTACTCGTCCTGGAGCCACATCTTGGGGAACTCGGCGATGGTCTCTTCCCAGATCTCCTTGGTGTAGTTCATGTCGGTGATGCCGGGGAGGAAGCCGAGTATCTCGTGCGAGCCGGCCCCGCGTCCGCTGCCGAACTCGAAGCGGCCCTCGGTGAGATGGTCGAGCATGGCGACCTTCTCGGCGACCTTGACCGGGTGGTTGACCTGGGCGAGCGGGTTGAAGATGCCCGATCCCAGATGGATGCGCTCGGTGGCGTGCGCCAGATAGCCGAGGTAGACGTCGTTGGCGGACAGGTGCGAGTACTCCTCCAGGAAGTGGTGCTCGGACGCCCAGGCGTACTTGAAGCCGGACGCGTCCGCCTGGATGACGTACTCGGTCTCCTCCATCAGCGCCTTGTGCTCCGCGAGCGGATCGGTCTCGGCCCGCTTGCCCACGTATCCCTGTACAAAGAGCCCGAATTCCAAGGAGGTTCACCGTCCCCTGTGTCCGTCGTCCGTCCGGCGAACGCCGAACCTGACGCATCGTCAGATTGACCTGCCGCCGACTGTGGCACCGAGCCCGTGAGGCGTCAATAGCTGATGGCCCGTCACATCGCGCGCACTCCCGCCAGCCATCCCCCGTCGATCACGAAGGGCTGGCCGGTGATGTAGGAGGAGTCGTCGCAGGACAGGAAGAGGGCGAGGCGGGCGACCTCCTCGGCCCGGCCGATGCGGCCCATCGGGACGAGCTTGCGGTAGAACCTGGCGACGGCCGCCGAGGCCGCCTCCGCGTCAGCCCCTGCCCCTGCCCCTGCTTCTGCCTCTCCTCCGGCCTCGGCCTCCGTGGTCGCCGGGGCGAGCAGGGCGGGGTTGCTCATGGCGGTGTCGATCGCGCCGGGACAGACGGCGTTGACGCGGATCCCCTTCGCCGCCAGCTCCAGCGCGGCGACACGGGTGAGGCCGACGATGGCGTGCTTGCTCGCGGCGTACGCGCCGACGTACGCCATGCCGGTGAGACCGGTGTACGAGGCGGTGTTGACGACGGTCCCGCCGCCGGCCGCCTCGATCTCGGGGGCGAGCGCCTTGATACCGAGGAAGACGCCGACCTGGTTGACCCGCACGATCCGCATGAACTCGTCGAGGGGGGTGTCGACGAGGGCGTTGAAGCGCAGGATGCCGGCGTTGTTGACGAGCCCGTCGACCTTCCCGTACGCCTCCTTCGCCACCTCCACCGCCGCCGCCCAGTCGTCCTCCCGTCCCACGTCCAGGTGTACGTACCGGGCGCGGGCCCCCAGCTCCTTGGCCAGGGTCCGGCCCTGCTCGTCGAGCACGTCGGCGACGAGGACCGAGGCACCCTCCTCGACGAAGAGCCGAGCCTCCTGCTCCCCCTGCCCCCGAGCCGCCCCGGTGACGACGACGACACGTCCGTCCAACTTGCCCATGAACACTCCCTGGCCGATGGGCGCCCACGGTCGGGGCGCGGGGCTGTGACATCTGCGGCTCCGACCCGTGGCGTGGCGGGTCACGACGGACCCGCACCCGCGGTCGCGTACACGGAGGCGTCCGCTACCCGAGCAGCGGAGCGACCCCCGACCCGAACGCCGCCATCTGGTCGGTCAGTTCGGCCCGGCTCCGGGACCGGAACCGCACCTGGATCTGGTGCACGCCCATCGCCGCGTACGCGCGCAGCGACTCGGCGATCTCCTCGGCCGGGCCGGAGACCGTGCGGCGGCCCACGGCCCACGAGGGGTGTCCGACGTAGAGCGGTTCGGTGATGGCGCCGACGGTGAACGGGCGGGGCACCCCCGCCTCCTCCCGCAGGCGCCCGAGCCGGGCGATCTGCTCGGGCAGCCGCTCCCGCGGGTCCCCCTGCGGCAGCCACCCGTCGCCCTTGACCGCGGCCCGCCGGACGGCGGCGGGTGAGGAACCGCCGATCCACACGGGCACCCGTTCCTGTGCGGGCCGGGGGCGCTGGCCGAGCCCCTCGAAGTCGTACAGCTTCCCGTGGTGGGAGGGGAACTCCTCGGGGCCCAGCGCGGCCCGGAGCGCGTCGATGGACTCGTCCAGCACCGCGCCGCGCCGCTCGAAGTCCGCGCCCAGCGCCTCGAACTCCTCCTGTACGTGTCCGGCGCCGACCCCGAGGATCAGGCGTCCGCCGCTGAGGTGGTCGAGGGTCGCGTACTGCTTGGCGGTGGCGAGGGGGTGGCGGAGTCCGACGACGGCGACGTGGCTGAGCAGCCGTACGCGTTCGGTGACGCCCGCCAGGAAGGAGAGGGTGGCGACGGGGTCGTACCAGATCGTGCTCATCGCGGCGGCCAGGCGGCGGGGGATGGCGACGTGGTCGCAGCTCGCGAGGTAGGCGAAGCCGGAGGTGTCGGCGACCCGGGCGATCTCCACCAGATCGGCCGGGCCCGCGTCCGCCTCCCACGCCTCGGCGTAGAGGGTGCTCTGCGACTGGACCGGGAGCTGCATCCCGTAGGTGAGGGACGCGGCGCCGGGGGGCGCGCTCAACGGGCACCGCCCGGCCCGGCCCACAGCCCGTCCGCCGTGAGGCCCAGCAGGTCGATCGCGTTGCGGCGGACGATCCGGTCGACGACGTCAGCGTCCAGGTGGCCCATCTGGGCCTCGCCGACCTGGCGCGACTCCGGCCACGTGGAGTCGGAGTGGGGGTAGTCGGTCTCGTAGAGGACGTTGCCGACGCCGATCGCGTCCAGGTTCTTCAGGCCGAAGGCGTCGTCGAAGAAGCAGCCGTACACGTGCTCGGTGAAGAGTTCGGAGGGCGGGCGGTGGACCTTGTCCGCGACGCCGCCCCAGGCGCGGTTCTCCTCCCAGACGACGTCCGCGCGTTCCAGGATGTAGGGGATCCAGCCGATCTGGCCCTCCGCGTACATCACCCTCAGATTCGGGAAGCGCTCGAACTTGCCGCTCATCAGCCAGTCGACCATCGAGAAGCAGCAGTTGGCGAAGGTGATCGTCGAACCGACGGCCGGCGGCGCGTCCGCCGAGGTGGAGGGCATCCGGCTGCTGGACCCGATGTGCATCGCGATGACCGTGCCGGTCTCGTCGCAGGCGGCGAGGAACGGATCCCATGCGTCCGTATGAACGGAGGGCAGTCCGAGGTGCGGTGGTATCTCGGAGAAGGCGACGGCCCGCACACCCCTGGAGGCGTTGCGCCGCACCTCCCGCGCGGCGAGCTCCGGGTCCCACAGAGGGATGAGCGTGAGCGGTATCAGCCGCCCCCGCGCCTCGGGCCCGCACCACTCCTCGACCATCCAGTCGTTGTAGGCCCGCACCGAGAGCAGCCCCAGCTCGCGGTCCGCGGCCTCGGTGAACGTCTGGCCGCAGAAACGGGGGAAGGTCGGGAAGCAGAGCGCGGACTGCACGTGGTTGACGTCCATGTCGGCCAGGCGCCGCGGGACGTCGTACGAGCCGGGCCGCATCTGCTCGTACGTGATGATCTCCAGCTTGATCTCGTCCCTGTCGTAGCCGACGGCCGTGTCGAGACGGGTGAGCGGGCGGTGCAGGTCCTCGTAGACCCACCAGTCGCCGATCGGCCCGTCGTCGCCGGGGCTGCCCATGACGGGAGCGAACTTCCCGCCCAGGAAGGTCATTTCCTTCAGCGGGGCGCGTACGACGCGCGGCCCGGTGTCCCGGTACTTCGACGGGAGCCGGTCCCGCCAGACGTTGGGGGGCTCCACCGTGTGGTCGTCCACCGAGATGATCTTCGGGAAGGTCTCCATGCGTTGTACGGTAGCGCCGATCTGACGGCCCGTCAGCTACTGGTGGCCGATCTCCGGAATGCGGGTACGGCACCGCGTGGTTGCGGGGAGGGGGTGTGGGCCCTGTGTGGGCTTGCGTGAATCTGGCATGGCGGCCTGTGATCGGTGTCTCCCACGGCTGACGCATCCGCCATGAACAAGGCAAACTGGCCTGGTTGTCATGACGGTTCGGCAGGGGGACAGCGATGGACGGTGTACCGCGAGTACCGGAGCAGTGGGTTCCCGAGGAATCGGTGGCCCTGCGCTTCAGTGTGCTCGGACCGGTGCGCGCCTGGCGGGGGGCACAGGCGCTGCCCATGGGGTCCCCTCAGCAACGCGCCCTGCTGGCCGCCCTGCTGCTCCGCGAGGGCCGCACGGCGACGTCCGGCGAGCTGATCGACGCCCTGTGGGGCGACGACCCGCCGTCCCAGGCCCTGGCCGCCGTCCGTACGTACGCCTCGCGGCTGCGCAAGACCCTCTCCCCGGGCGTCCTGGTCAGTGAGTCCGGCGGTTACGCGATCCGGCTCGCCGACGCCTCCGGCGGCGACGCCTCCGGAAGCGGCGCCACCCTCGACCTCGCGCTGGCCCAGGAACTGGTGGCCGACGCGGAGAAGGCGAAGAGCGGGGGCGACCTTCGCCATGCGCGCGCCCTGCTGAACAAGACGCTCAGCCTGTGGGACGGGGAGGTGCTGGCGAGCGTCCCGGGCCCGTACGCGGAGACCCAGCGCACCCGGCTGCAGGAGTGGAAGCTCCAGCTCACCGAGTCCCGCCTGGACATGGACCTCGAACAGGGCTGCCACGCCGAGGCGGTCTCCGAACTGACCGCGCTCACCGCGGCGCACCCCCTGCGGGAGCGGCTGCGCGCGCTGCTGATGCTGGCGCTGTACCGCTCGGGCCGGCAGGCCGAAGCGCTGGCCGCGTACGCCGACACCCGGCGGCTGCTCGCCGACGAGCTGGGCGTGGACCCGGGCGCGGAACTCCAGGAACTCCAGCAGCGCATCCTCCAGGCCGACCCGGGCCTCGCCGAACCCTCGGCGCCGCTGGCCCCGGAGACCGCGGCCACCCCGGTGCGTCCGGCACAACTACCCGCCACCGTCCCGGACTTCACCGGCCGCATGTCGTTCGTCTCCGAGCTGTGCGAGGTCCTCGCCAGCGCCGAGGGCCGCGTGATGGCCGTCTCCGCGCTGGCCGGCATCGGCGGCGTGGGCAAGACCACGCTCGCCGTCCACGTCGCCCACCAGGCGCGAGGCGCCTTCCCGGACGGACAGCTGTACATCGACCTGCAGGGCGCGGGCGCGCGGGCCGCGGCGCCCGAGGCCGTCCTGGGCGCCTTCCTGCGCGCGCTGGGCACCCCGGACTCGGCCATTCCGGACACCCTGGAGGAACGGGCGGCGCTGTACCGCTCGGTGCTGGACGGCCGCCGGGTGCTCGTGCTGCTGGACAACGCCCGGGACGCGGCCCAGGTCCGGCCCCTGCTGCCCGGCACCGAGGGGTGCGCCGCGCTGGTGACCTCGCGGGCACGGATGGTCGACCTGGCCGGCGCGCACCTGGTCGACCTGGACGTGATGTCACCGGAGGAGGCCCTCCAGCTCTTCACGAAGATCGTCGGCACCGAGCGGGTGGAGTCGGAGCGGCAGTCCGCGCTGGACGTGGTGGCCGCCTGCGGCTTCCTGCCCCTCGCGATCCGGATCGCCGCCTCCCGGCTGGCCGCCCGGCGCACCTGGACCGTCTCGGTCCTCGCGGCGAAGCTCGCGGACGAGCGGCGGCGCCTGGACGAGCTGCAGGCCGGCGACCTGGCCGTGAAGGCCACCTTCGAGCTGGGCTACGGACAGCTGGAGGCGGCCCAGGCCCGCGCCTTCCGGCTGCTGGGCCTCGCGGACGGCCCCGACATGTCCCTGGCCGCCGCCGCCGCGGTCCTCGACCTGCCCCTCGACGACACCGAGGAACTCCTCGAATCCCTCGTCGACACCTCGCTGCTGGAATCGGCCGCGCCCGGCCGCTACCGCTACCACGACCTCGTCCGGCTCTACGCGCGTGCGTGCGCCGAACGCGACGAACACCCGCCCGGCGAACGGGCCGCCGCGATGTCGCGCCTGCTCGACTTCTACCTCGCCACGGCCGCGGGCGTCTACGCCATCGAGCGCCCCGGCGACCGCCTCGTGGACCACCTGGAGACGACGCGGTACCCGGGGCTGACCTTCTCCGGAGGCAGCGCCGCGCTCGACTGGCTCTACACGGAGGCCGCGCCCCTGCTGGCGTGCGTACGGCAGTCGGCGGGCACGGAGCTGCTGCGGCGCGCGGTGGATCTGCTGTGGGCCGCCCGGGACCTCGCGGAGTCGGGCGCCAACTCCCACCAGTACGAGACCACGGCCAGGGCGATGTGCGACGCCACCCTGGCCGCCGGGGACGCGCACGCGGAGGGCAGAGCACGGACCACGCTCACCCACCCGCTGCTGGTCTCCGGCCGGATCCAGCAGGCCGCCGAGCAGGCGCAGCTCTCCATGGACCGCGCCGCCGCCGCGCAGGACGCCATGGCCATGAGCTGGGCGGCCAACGACCGTGGGCTCACCTTCCTCCACCAGGAGCAGTTCGCGAGCGGCAAGACGCACTTCGAACATGCCATAGAGGGGTACGCCGCGATCGGCAACCGGCCCCTCGAAGCGCTCAGCCTCTGCAACCTCTCACGCGCCCACCTCGGCATGGGCAACACCGACAAGGCCGTGGAGATCGCGCAGCGCGCCCTGGCGACCTACCTGGAGATCGGCAAGACCCTGCGACTGGCCAACGGCCACTTCACGCTGGGCATCGCGCTGACCCGGGCCGGCCGGCACGCCGAGGCCCTCAGCCAGTTCTCCGACGCCCTGTCCGTCTTCGCCGGCCACCGCCAGCGGCTCTGGGAAGGCACCACCAACTTCCGGATGGCCGAGGTGCATCTTGCGGCCCGCCGGCCCGCACAGGCCGCGCAGCACGCCGAGCAGGCACTGGCGCTCGGCTGCATCGGCGGCGACCGGATGCAGGGCACCGTGCTGACGCTGCTCGGCCGGGCGCTCACCATGCTCGGGCAGCTGGACCGGGCCCGGGCGTGCTGGCACGAGGCCGTCAACCTCTTGGAGCAGAACGGCGGCTCCGCACAGGCCGAGGAGGTCAGGGTCCTGCTCACGCCCGCCACGGCGGCCTGAGAAGGGGGCCCGGGACCGGGCCGTTGCGGACGTTCAGCATTCGTTTATCTCCGCGCGGCACTCTCATACCTGTCACACCGTCGCGTCGGGGGGCAGACGGTCTGACCAGGAGCCCAACGGCTAGTGTGCGGCTCCGAACGCCCGTCCAGCGGCCCTCGGGGGAGTCTCTGGACGGGCGTTCCTCACTCGTCAACACAACGGAGGACACACGCCATGAGCGACCAGACGAAGGACACGAACCCCACCGCGACCACGCAGGACAACGGGATGCCGACTCCTCCCGCCAAGGACCCGGTGGTGGCCACTCCGCTCGACAACGGGATGCCCACCCCGCCTGCCGAGGACCCGGTCGTCTCTCCGCTGGACAACGGGATGCCGACGCCGCCCCAGACCGACATCCGGACGCTGGACAACGGCATGCCTTCGCCGCCCGCGCTGGACCTCGACGGCGGCAAGTAAAGACTTTTCTCCCGACGGGGATCGGCCGCGGTGGCGCGGAGGGGGAGCCACCGCGGCCGAAGTCTGTCCTGGCGCGATCCGGCCGATCGGCGACGTGCGCCGTTTCGGCCCGGCAGGACGTAGCACCAGTAGAGGGACGGCGCCTTCGGACGGCCGGCCTCATCCCTTCACCCAGGAGTTCGGTATGACCCGTACGCAGAAGTTCCTCACGACGCTCACCCTGATACTCGGTGCCGCCGCCGCGCTCGCGAGCCCGGCGGCGGCAGACAACTCCATGCCGGCGCCCGCGCCCAACGGCGCGGCGCCGGTGGCCACTTCGCACCACCCGGCTGCCGTGAACTCGCCGGACGGCACGGCGTCCTGACACCTCACCGCCCCGACCGGGCCGGGCCCCGAACGGGTGCTCGGCCCGTCGTCGGGTCCGGGGCGCGCCGTCCCGGCCGGAATTCGCCGCCGGGCGGGTCCAGCCCCTCGCGGTGGCCGCCCGTACGCCGTACTGTGCGGATCACGATGACAGCGCAGCCCACCGAGCCCGGCAGACCGCTCGTTCCCCGGCCGGCACGGACCCCCGGCGCCCTTCGCGCGGCCGTCATCCGGGTTGCCCCGCACCGGCTCGCCGAACTGGAACGGGACACCGACGGGGCGATCGGGGCCGCCGCCCGCACCGGCAGTCTCGGGCCGATCATCCAGCTTCTCGACACGTGGGCCGTCACCGTGGAGATCGTCAGGTTCCCCTCCACGGCCGCGCGGCTGCGCAAGGCCGAGCACACGGCGGGGGCCGCGGGCCGGGGCGCGCCCGCGCGACGCGGCGCCCGGGACGAGATCCACGCGCTGCGGGCCGCCGCGCGGGAGTCGCTCGCACAGGGCTGAGCGGTCCCTCCGCGGCGCAGCCGCACCTGGTCACGCGCAGAGTTGGTCGTCGATCAGGGTGTTCTGGGATTCCTGGGTGGCGGAGTCGGACGACCCGTCACCGGTCGAGTTCAGGACGACGGTACGGCGGCCGTCGCCGCTGATGCCGTTGCGGGTGGTGTAGCCGGGGAGGTTGCCCCCGTGGCTCCAGTAGACGCCGCCGCAGGACAGCGGGACGCTCATCAGTCCGAGGCCGTAGCGCACGCCGGGCCAGCCGGGTTCCAGCTCCGGGGCCGGTACGGTCGACTTCATCGCCGCCAGTTCCGCCGGGCGCAGCAGCCTGCCGCCGAGGAGCGCCTGGTAGAAGCGGGTCAGGTCGGCCGTCGTACTGACCATGGCACCCGCCGCGCCGCCCGCGGAGGCGTTGAGTTCGGTGATGTCGATCGCCGGTCCCGCCTCCTTGAAGCTGGAGTAGCCGTGCAGATGGCGGCCGGTGATGCGGGACGCGGTGGTCGGGGCGGAGGTGTCGCGCAGGCCCAGCGGGCGGATGAGACGCCGGGCGACCTCCTCGTTCCAGGTGTGCCCGGTGGCCCTCTCGATGATCATTCCGGCCAGGATGTAGTTGGTGTTGGAGTAGCTCCACCCCTCGCCCGGGGCGAATCCCGGGGCGTGCCGCATCGCGACGGCGACCAGGTGTTCCGGGGTCCAGGTGGTGTACCGGTCGGCCTGGTAGCCGGCCGTACTGGCGAACAGGGGGAAGTCCGCCGTGTAGTCGAACAGTCCGCTGGTGTGCTGGAGCAGCTGCCGTACGGTGATCGCGCCGCCGTCGTTGCCGTGGCCGGAGACGACTCCGGGCAGCCAGTGCTCCACGGTGTCGTCGAGCGACAGGCGTCCCTCGCCGACGAGTTGCAGGATCACCGTGGCGACGAAGGTCTTGCTGGAGCTGGCGATGCGGAACTTGTCGCCGGGGCGTACGGGCGCTCGCGTCGCCTTGTCGGCGACGCCGCCGGTGGCGTAGCGGGAGCCTCGCGGGTCCGTCGTCCGCGCCACGACCCCCACGGTGCCGGTCCTCATGACCGCGTCCACGCCGGCCTGCAGTGTCCTGCTGTGCGAGGCGCTGTGCGCGGGGGTGGCGGTGGCGCCGGTCGCGCCCGCGGCGGGCAGGGTGAGGCCGATGCCGGCCAGGGTGGTCGCCAGGGTGGTGGCCACCGCTCGGGAGGTGAGTCGGGTCTTCATGGGTCACGGGCTCCTCGCGTCCGGGTCCGGCCGTCGTTGCGGTGCGACCACCACGCTAGGAACTCCGGCGGTACGTCACGATCATGCAGGCGGGTGGGTTGGTAGGGGTGCGTTCCCCCTGGCCGGGGTGGCGCCTGCTGTACGGGGGGCTGCGCGGTTCGCCGCGCTCCTTGGGGAGTTGGGGTTGCCGGGGTGATGGGACGAGGCAGATCGGTGCCACTGTTGCGCAGTTCCCCGCGCCCCTAGGGGGTTGGGGTCGCCGAGGCCGCGAGGCGAGGCAGATCGGCGGCACCGCCGCGCAGTTCCCCGCGCCCCCAGGGGGCTTGCTCGTGACGGCGTGCGACGCCGAACGCCCACCCAGGGGCGCGGGGAACGGCGCGGGAACTGCTTCACGCCCGGCGGCGCGCGTCGTCCAGGTATCTCAGGACCGCCGCGACCCGCCGGTCCACCTGATCGGCCGGCGACAGGTCCAGCTTCGCGAAGATACTGCGGATGTGCTTGTGCACAGCACCCTCCGTCACCACCAGCCGCCCCGCGATCGCCCCGTTGCCCAACCCCTCCGCCATCAGCGCCAGCACATCCCGCTCCCGCGGACTGAGCCGCTCCAGCCGGGTGTCCTGCCGACTGCGGGTGAACAGCTGCGCGACCACCTCCGGATCGATGGCCGTACCCCCGCCCGCCACCCGGTGGAGCGCGTCCAGGAACTCCTCCACCCGCCCCACCCGCTCCTTGAGCAGATAGCCGAGCCCCGTCACCCCACCGCCCAGCAACTCCGTCGCGAACGACTGCTCCACGTACGCCGACAGCACGAGGACCGCGAGATCGGGCCGCCGCCGACGGGCCTCCACGGCCGCGACGATCCCCTCGTCGGTGTGCGTCGGCGGCATCCGTACGTCCAGGATGGCGACGTCCGGCTTGTGGGTGTCGATGGCGTCGAGGGCACCGTCGCCGGTACCGGCCGTGCCCACCACGTCGAGGCCCTCCGCGCGCAACAGCAGCGCCAGCCCCTCCCGCAGCAGCGCGTCGTCCTCGGCGATCACAATCCGCATGGCAGTTCCACCTTGAGAGTCGTCGGGCCGCCGGGCGGGCTGGCCAGTTCGAGGGTGCCGTCGTGCGCGGCGATCCGGTTGCGGATGCCGCTGAGCCCGGAGCCACCGGCTTCGTCGGCACCGCCCCGGCCGTCGTCGGTGATGTCCAGCCGCAGCCGCCCGCCACCGCTGCGGACCGTGACCGCCGCCTGCCGTGCCCCGCTGTGCTTGGCGATGTTCGTCAGGGTCTCCGCCACCACGAAGTAGGCGGTCGCCTCCACGGACGCGGCGCACCGCTCGGGCGCCTCCACGTCGATCCGGCAGGGCACGGGGCAGCTCGCGGCGAGCCCGGTGAGCGCCCCGGCGAGCCCCCGGTCTGCCAGTACGGGCGGCAGGATGCCCCGCGCCACCGACCGCAGCTCGGACAGGGCCTGCTCGGCGGCGCTCTGGGCGCGTTCGAGGAGTTCCTCGGCGCCCGCCGGGTCGCGGGCCACCATGCGGCGCGCGGCGCCGAGGAGCACGGTGACGGTGACGAGCCGGTTCTGGGTGCCGTCGTGCAACGAGCGCTCGATGCGGCGCAGTTCGACGGCGTGGGCGTCCAGTGCGGCGGCCCGCGTCGCGGTGAGTTCCGCGACGCGCAGGGACAGGTCCGTGTCGGGCCCGGCCGCGAGAAGGAGCCGCCCCGGCCGGGCCTGGACGCGTGCCATACCGGGGCCGAGACCCAGGATGATGGCGGTCCAGCCGAGCCCGAGCAGACCGGCGGCTGCCGCGTCGGCCCAGGTCTCCGCGACGCCTATCCCCAGGGACGTGCTGGTCGCGCCCTCCGGCAGCAGGCGCCAGTACAGCGGAAAGAGGGTGTCGCGCAGGGCCAGCAGGGGCAGCAGCAGCCCGCAGAGCCCGAGCAGCAGGCCGAGCGTGGCGTGGCGGGCCAGCCAGCGCAGTTCGCGGCGCGTGGTCGGGTCGACGACGGCGAGCCGCAGCGCGGTCGGCGCCGGGTCCGGGCCCAGCACCTCGGGCCCCCACCGGCCGAGCCGGCCGCGTTCGCGGCCGGCGAGCCCGTGCAGGGCACGCAGGACGAGCGGTGCCATCAGCAGCCCGACGCCCACCAGGGACGCCACGGCGGTCACGGCCGCCCAGAGCAGGACGAGCAGCGCCATCATCGCGGTGCCGAGTCCGCCGACGAGCTGCTCCAGTGCGGCGACGGCCGCACCGGCCGCGCGGACGGCGGTGTCGCGGAGACCGGGCCTGTCCTCGCCGCCGTCGTCCGGTGCGTCGTGCCGGTCCGAGATCGGCATCCGCCCCTCCCCTCCTGCTTTCCCGTCCCGCTTTCCCGCTCGTCGGGAGCCTGCCACCTGCGACCGCTCACGGCCGTGCGAGGAGCCTAGAGGTACAGCCTGCTGTACCCCCACTCGGGCGGCTGGCGGGCTCGGCCAGCCGGGGCCCCGATCCGTAACTTCGACATCACGACAGCGAGACCCGCAGCACGCGTCGCGAACCGCACACCGCACGCCGCACGCCGCACGCCGCACGCCGCGAAGAGTGAAGTGCGCACCGCGCACCGCGCAGGGTCCGAAGAGCTCGCAGACTCCGAAGAGGGACAGCCATGACGACCACGGACCCCTACCGCCTCGACGGCCTTCCCGGGAGCACGGACCCGGCCGGGCGGGAGGACACCGCCCGCGAAGCCCTCACCTGGGACCGCCTCGTCCGTACGGTGCTGTGGCTGGTCCTGGTGATCAGCACCGTCGGCAACATGGTGGCCTCGTACAGCGCCGCCTCCACCCTGGTCCACCTGGTCTGCGGCGGGGTCACCGCGCTGTGCGTGACCACGCTCGTCGTCCGTCACCTGCGGGGCCGGCGATGAGCGGGCTCCTCGCCGGGGCCGGCCGGCCGATGGCGGCACCGCCCGCCCCGGCCATCGAGCTGGCGAACGTCAGCAAGACGTACGCGGGAGGCGTCCGCGCCCTCGACGACGTGTCGCTGAGCGTCGAGCACGGCACGTTCCTGGCCGTGATGGGGCCCTCGGGGTCGGGCAAGAGCACGCTGATGCACTGCGCCGCCGGCCTCGACTCCCCCACCTCCGGAAGCATCCGCATCGGCGAGCGCGAGATCAGCGGGCTCAACGAGACCCGCCGCACCGAACTGCGCCGCGAGCACATCGGTTTCGTGTTCCAGTCCTACAACCTGGTCCCCGCCCTCAGCGTCGCCGACAACATCACGCTGCCGCTGCGGCTGGCGGGGCGCGCCCCGGACCGGGAGTGGGTGGGGACGCTGGTCGAGCGGGTCGGTCTCGCCGACCGGATGGCGCACCGGCCCGCCGAACTCTCCGGCGGCCAGCAGCAACGGGCCGCGATCGTACGGGCCCTGGTGGCGAAGCCCGCCGTCGTGTTCGCCGACGAGCCGACCGGCGCCCTGGATCTGCGCAGCGCCCACGAGGTGCTGGGCCTGCTGCGCGAACTCGTCGACGAACTGCGCCAGACGGTGGTGATGGTGACCCACGACCCGGCCGCCGCCGCCCAGGCCCACCACGCGGTGGTGATGGCCGACGGCCGGGTGGTCGAGCGCCTGTACCGGCCCAGCGCCCCCGAACTGGCCGACCGTCTCGTCAAGCTGGGAGAGGTCTAGAACCATGCTGCATCTCGCGGTCCGTATGGCGGGCCACCGCATCACCGCCCTGCTGGCGGTGGCGTGCGCGGTGCTCGGCGGCGCGGCACTGATCACCGGCACGGGCGTACTGGCCGAGTCGGGCCTGCGCTCGCAGTTGCCGGCCGGCCGGCTCGCGGGGGCCGACGTCGTGGTCTCCACCGACCAGAGTTTCCGTCCGGCCGGGGACCTGCCGATCGCCCTGCCGGAACGCGGCACGGTCCCGGCCGCCCTGGTCGACCGGCTCGCCGCACTGCCCGGCGTCACGGCGGCGGTCGGCGACGTCAGCTTCCCCGCCGCCGTCCTCGACGCCGACGGCCGCGTCGTACCGGCCGAGGAGCCGCGGACGGCCGGTCACGGCTGGTCCTCGACGAAGCTGCTCACGGACCCGAAGGTCAGTGGCGACAAGCCGTCCGGCACCGCCGAGGTGGCGCTCGACCGGGCGACGGCCGAGGCCGCGGGTGTCCGGGCGGGCGACCGGGTCGAGGTCGTCGCGGCCGGCCGGTCCGCCGCCGCGTACCGCGTCACGGCGGTGGTCGACGCCCCGGGCGCGGGCATCCTCTTCGCCGACCCGACGGCCGCCCGGCTGTCCGGCCGCGACGGCGGCACCGACGGCAGCGACGGCGGCGGCAAGGGAGCGCGCGCCGGGACCGTCGACCTGGTCGGTCTGCGCACCGAGCCCGGCGCCGAGGCCTCGGTGGCCACCGCGGCCCGCGAGACGATCGAGGACGCCGGCGAGAACGCCGGCCGGAAGGCGGCCGGAACCTCTTCCGGCGAGGCCGGCGCCGAAGTGATCGTCTCCACCGGTTCCGACCGTGGTGACATCGCCTCCCCCGGCGCGGGCGCGGCCCGTTCGCTGCTGATCCTGCTCGCCGGTTCGCTCTCCGGGATCGTCCTCCTGATCATCGGATTCGTGCTGGCGAGCGCGCTGGCCGTGTCGGTCGGCGGCCAGCGCCGCGACCTCGCCCTGATGCGGGCCGTCGGCGCGACTCCGAAGCAGATCAGGCGACTGGCCGCCGCGCAGGCCTCGGTCATCGCCGCCGTGGCGGTCGTGCCCGGTGTGGGCCTCGGCCATCTGCTGGCCGGGCAGTTCCGGCGGATGCTCGTCGACCGCGAGGTGATCCCGGCGGGGCTGCCGCTCACCTACAGCCCGCTGCCCGCGCTCGCCACCGTGCTCCTGCTGGGGCTCGCCGTGCAGGTGTCGGCCCGCGGTGCCGCGTGGCGCACCTCGCGGCTGCCCGCCACGGAGGCGGTCGCCGAGTCGCGCAGCGAGCCCCGTAACCCGTCGAAGACCCGGATCCGCGCCGGTCTCCTGCTGATCGTCGCCGCGACGAGCCTCTCGGTGGTGCCGCTGCTGAGCCGGACGGTCCTCGGCGCGGCGGCCACCTCCATGGCCGGGATCATCGGCGCGACCGGTCTGGCCCTGGCGGGTCCCGCCCTGGTCCGGGGCATCGGCGACACGGCGGCCCGGCGACTGCGGCCCGGCGTCTCGGCCCCGACCTGGCTCGCGGTGGCGAACATCCGCGGCTACGCCCTGCGGCTGTCGGGCGTCGTCAGCGCCCTCGCCATGGCGGTCGTGTTCGTCCTGACCTACACCCTCGCCCAGACGACCGTCATGAGCGCCACCGCCCAGGACACCCGCACCGGCACCCTCGCCCAGCAGCGCCTGACCGCGCCGGGACTCGGCGGTGTGCCCGCCGGCACCCTCGCGGACGTCGAGAGGACCGACGGCGTACGGTCGGCGGCCCCGGTCAGCGACACCACGGTCGTGTGGGAGTACGAGATGTTCGGCGAACCGGAGGTCGAGGCCGCCTCGGCGATGGTCCTGACCCCGGCCGCGCCGGACGTCCTGGACCTCGGCGTACGGGACGGCAGCCTGGCCCGGCTCTCCGGTGACACGGTCGCCGTCGACAGCGAGGTCGCCCGTTCCCGCGACGCGGGGGTCGGCGAGCGGATCGACCTGGTCCTCGGGGACGGCAGCCGGGTCAGCCCGAAGGTCGTCGCCGTCTACGACCGCGGCCTCGGCTTCGGCCCGGTCGCCGTCTCCCACGACCTGGCCGAGGGGCACACCACCGGCGGCCTCGACCAGAGTGTCCTCGTACGCACCGACGGCACCGACGCCGCGCTGCGCGGCCTCACCGAACTCGCCGCGTCCCGGCCCGGGTTGGCACTTGAGCCCACGGACACCGGGTCCGGCGACAGTCTGAGCGACGCACCCGCGACGGTCTGGATCAACCTCGCCACCGTCGTCGTGCTCCTCGGCTACCTCCTCCTGTCCATCGCCAACAAACTGGTCGCCACGACCGCCCAGCGCCGCAACGAGATCGCCACGCTGCGCCTCAACGGCACCACCCCGCGCCAGATCCTCGCGATGATGCGCCGCGAGGCCGCGGTGATCGGGGTCGCGGCGGTGGCCACCGGTCTGCTGCTGTCCGCGGTCCCGCTGGCGTTGCTCGGCATCGGCTTCCTGGACCGGCCGTGGCCCGCGGGCCCGGTGTGGCTGCTCCCGGCCGTCGCGCTGACGGTGATCGGCACGGCCTTCGTCACGGTCGAACTCCCCACCCGGCAGGCCCTGCGTACGGCCCCGGCCCACGCGCTGTCCGCCCGCGAATAGCGCGTACCGCGTGGGCGACCGGGGTCCCGCCGCGACAGGGCGGGGCCCCTCAACGGCGCCCGCGCAGCTCCCCCTTCACGACCTTCCCGCTCGCGTTGCGCGGCAGCTCGCCGACGAACTCCACCGCCCTGGGCACCTTGTAGTTCGCCATCTCGCGGCGCGCCCAGGCGATCAGGTCGTCGCCGGTGAGCGGGACGCCCGGACGGCGTACGACATAGGCCTTGCCGACCTCGCCGAGCCGGGCGTCCGGGACGCCGATCACCGCCACGTCCGCCACCTCCGGGTGCAGCCCCAGGAGTTGCTCTATCTCCGCCGGGTACGCGTTGAAGCCGCCGACGATGAACATGTCCTTGATGCGGTCGGTGATCCGGAGGTTGCCGGCCGCGTCCAGGACACCGATGTCGCCCGTGCGGAGCCAGCCGTCCGGGGTCATGGCCTCCGAGGTCGCGAGGGCGTCCTCGTAGTAGCCGCGCATCACGTTGAAGCCGCGGACCAGGACCTCGCCCGCGGTGCCGGGGGCGACGGCCGTGCCCGCCCCGTCGACCACCTTCACCTCCGTGCCGGGGATCGCGCGGCCGGACGTGGAGGCGATCACGTCCGGCTCGTCGCCGCGCCGGCACATCGTGACGATCCCGCTGGCCTCGGAGAGCCCGTAGGCGGTGAGGACCGTGTCCACGCCCAGCTCCGCCCGCAACCGCTCCACCAGCAGCAGCGGCACGACCGCCGCGCCCGTCACCACCAGCCGCAGGGCCGAGAGGTCGTACGCGTCACGGTCGGGGTGGTCCAGGAGGGACTGGTGGAGGGTGGGCGGGCCGGGGAGCACCGAGATGCGTTCCGAGGCCACGTTCGCGAGGACCGTGCTCACGGTGAACACCGGCTGCGGGATCATCGTCGCGCCCCGCATCAGACAGGCGATCACGCCCGCCTTGTAGCCGAAGGTGTGGAAGAAGGGGTTCACGATCAGATAGCGGTCGCCCTCGCGCAGACCGGCCAGTTCGCACCACACGTCGTACGCCCGCAGGGTCTGCGCGTGGGTGATCACGGCACCCTTGGGGCGGCCGGTGGTGCCCGAGGTGAAGATGATGTCCGAGGGCGCGGAGGGGTCCAGCGCGTCCGCCCGGGCCCGCACCTCGGCCTCCCCCACGCCGTCCCCACTGGCCAGGAAGTCCTTCCAGGTGCGGAAGTCGGCGGGGGCGTCGTCGGACAGGACGACCACCTGTTCCAGGTCCGGCAGCCCCGGCAGGGGACCGGTACGGGGGCCGGGACGCGTACTCGGGTGGGGGCCCGTCCCGGCCGGTTCCTGGCTGTCGGCGCAGGCCCGCCGCAGGGACGCCACGTACGAGGTCCCGAGGAACGTACCCGTCACGAACAGCAGTTTCGTACGGCTGCGGGCCAGTACGTAGGCGGCCTCCGTCCCCTTGAAGCGGGTGTTCAGCGGGACGAGGACCGCGCCCGCCGACACCGCGCCCAGCGCGGAGGCGATCCAGTCCAGGGTGTTGGGCGCCCAGATCGCCACCCGGTCGCCGGGCCGCACGCCGTTGGCGACGCAGGCCGCCGCCGCGCGGTCCACGCGGGCGCCCAGCTCCGCGTACGTGACGCGGGTCCGGCCCTCGACGACGGCCTCCACGTCCGCGTACCGCCCGGCCGCCGCCCGCACGAGCCCCGGGATCGTCTCCCACTCCAAGTCGCCGCGCACAGCGTGCCTCCCTTCGCCGCCCGAGCGCTCGGCCGCTCGGTCGATCGGCCGATCGACCGGCCTGCCGATCAACCGGCCGACCACTAGCTGACTACCCGTCAGATTAGCTGTAGCCTGACGCCCTGTCAGCATTCGTGGACCGTCGTGGAGGTGTGCCCATGGCAGGCACCGGTGCAGCGGGGCTCAAGGACGCGACCGCGGTCGTCGGGATCGGGCAGACACCCTTCGCCAAGCAACTGCCGGACAGCGAGAAGGCGTTGGCCTGCCGTGCGATCCTCGCCGCCCTCGACGACGCGGGCATCCCGCCGGCCGAGGTCGACGCGCTCGCCTCCTACACCATGGAGGAGACCGACGAGGTCGAGGTCGCCAAGGCCGTCGGATTCGGCGACCTCAGCTTCTTCGGCAAGGTCGGCTTCGGGGGCGGCGGTTCGTGCGCCACGGTCGCGCATCTGGCGTCCGCGGTGGCCACCGGGCAGGCGACGGTCGGAGTCGCCTGGCGCTCACGCAAGCGCGGCAGCGGCCCGCGCCCGTGGAAGAACACGGCCGTCCAACTCCCCACCCCCGCCCAGTGGACCCGCCCCTTCGGCCTGCTGCGCCCCGCCGACGAGATAGCCATGCTGACCCGCCGCTACCTGCACGAGTACGGGGCGACCCGCGACCACCTCTTCAACGTGGCCCTCGCCTGCCGCAACCGGGCCAACCAGAACCCCGCCGCGATGATGTACGAGCGACCGCTGACCCGGGACATGTATATGACCTCCCGCTGGATCAGCGAGCCGCTCTGCCTCTTCGACAACTGCCTGGAGACGGACGGGGCGCTGGCCTGCGTGGTCGTCTCCGCCGAACGGGCCCGCGACTGCCGCCGACGGCCCGTGTACGTGCACTCCGCCGCCCAGGGCCTGCCCGCCCAGCACCACGGGATGGTCAACTACTGGAACGACGATCCGCTGACCGGCCCCGCCTGGACGGCCGCCCGCCACCTCTGGAAGCAGGCCGACTTCACCCCGGAGGACGTGGACGTCGCCCAGATCTACGACGCGTTCACCCCGCTCATCCCGCTCTCCCTGGAGGGCTACGGCTTCTGCGGCCGGGGCGAGGGCGGCGCGTTCACGGAAGGGGGCGCCCTGGAGATCGGCGGCCGGCTGCCGCTGAACACGAGCGGGGGCGGGCTCTCGGAGGCGTACGTCCATGGTTTCAACCTCATCAACGAGGGCGTGAAGCAGCTCAGGGGGACGAGTACGGCGCAGGTCCCGGACGCGGCGACCTGCCTGGTCACGGCGGGCGAGGGCGTCCCGACGTCTGCGCTGCTCCTGAGGAACTGAGGACCCGAGTCAACCTAGGAGGCCACATGCTGACACCCGTGGTGGACGACGACGGCGCCCCCTTCTGGGAGTACGCGGCCCGGGGCGAGCTGCGCGTCCAGGCCTGCGCCGGCCCCGGCTGCGGGGAGCTGCGCTTCCCGCCCCGCCCCTGCTGCCCGCACTGCCACTCCTTCGACAGCGAGTGGCGCAGGATGAGCGGCAGAGGCCGTGTCTGGTCGTACGTGATTCCGCACCCCCCGCTCCTGCCGGAGTACGCGGCGCTGGCCCCGTACAACGTGATCGTCGTCGAGCTGGCGGAGGCGCCGCGGATCCGGCTGGTGGGGAATCTCGTCAGCGGGCCGGACGCGCCGCTCAACTCGGTCGCGGGGGAACGGATCCGGATCGGGGCGCGGGTGCAGGTGGTGTTCGGCGCCGACGGCGGGGACGGCGTCCGGCTGCCGCGCTGGGTGCTGGAGCGGCCATGACCGCCCTGCGGACCACCACCGACAAGGAGACGGGCGTCGCGGTGGTGACACTGGACCGCCCTGAGCGCCTGAACGCCATCGACCTGGACATGGTGGCTCAATTGCGGTCGACATGGTCGGAGTTCAGATTCGACGACTCCGTACGGGCGGTCGTGCTGACCGGGGCGGGCGACCGGGCCTTCTCGACGGGCCTCGACCGCGACGCGGAGGTCCCGCAGCCGGCGTCGCCCTACATGCTGGACGACCCACTCGCCTCGATCGGCCCGAAGGCGTCCGCTCTGTGGAAGCCGGTGATCGCCGCGGTCAACGGGATGGCGTGCGGCGGGGCGTTCTACCTGCTCGGGGAGTCGGACTTCGTCATCGCGGACGAGACGGCCACGTTCTTCGACCCGCACACGACGTACGGCATGGTCAGCGCGTACGAGTCGGTGTACCTGGCGCAGCGGACGCCGTTCGGGGAGGTGGCCCGGATGGCCCTGATGGGCACGGCGGAACGGGTCTCCGCACGGCGGGCGTACGAGGTGGGGCTGGTGTCGGAGGTGACGGCGCGGGGGGAGTCGGCGGCGGCGGCGGTGCGCTGCGCGTCCGTGATCGCGTCCTACCCGCCCGCGGCGGTGCAGGGCACGGTCCGAGCACTCTGGTCGGCCCAGGAGGCGACCCGCACGGCAGCCCTGTCCCAGGCTCCCCACCTGATCGCCCTGGGCAACCTGCCCCCCACGGACCAGGCGAAGCTGTTCGGCGCCCGGGACAGGGGGTTCCGGACACGCTGAGCCGACCGGCAAGGCCCGTCCGACGAGGCGGTCGTGGTCACGGCCTATGGGCGCGGGCCACGATCCCGCAGAGCACTGATGCCTCCGCCGTCGTACGCAGCGAGCGGATACGGAAAAACCGGCCCTCTCCGGGGCAGCCACAGAACCGTTCCGCACAAGCTCCGCTGACGCTTCTCGTCCGCGCGGTCGCTCCCTGACCCGCCTCATGAACCGGTTCGAAGTATTTCGCGACGGCCACTCGCCACTTACGAACCCAAGGCCCGGTGCGCGGGCTGGCGGACCGATCAGCTCCGACCAGCCGCCTGAGCCCGTCGCACGGCGGTCGTCACACCACTGGTTCCGGTGAACTTCCGTCGTTCGCAAGTGTGGTGACCTGCTCGTTTCTAGCGTGAGGTCCGCAGAACGATACGTGGTGGTGATCCCGGATGGAAGTGAGAGCGCGCATGCGAGACATGGTCGGGGGACGAGACGGCGAGGGTCCGGGGACCGAGCCACCGGACGCGAGCGCGTCCGAACCGGGCTCGGGCATCCTGCGGGTGTTCGGCCGCCAGCTCAAACGGTTCCGGCTGCGGGCCGGGATCGAACGCACCGACCTCGGGGCACGGACCGGGTACTCACCGTCGACGATCGCGGCGTACGAACAGGGGCGCCGGGTGCCACCGCCCCGGTTCATCGACTTGGCGGACGAGGTACTTGACGCGGACAGGATCCTCCGCGAGATGAAGGAGGAGGTGGCACGGGCGCAGTATCCGGCGTTTTTCAGGGACGCGGCGAAACTGGAGGCGGAAGCGGTCGAGCTGTGGGTGTATGGGACCCATGCGGTCCCCGGGCTCTTGCAGACCGAGGAGTACATGCAGGCCGTGTTCGAGATGTGGCGTCCTCTGCTGGATGAAGCAACGGTCCAGCAACGCGTTGCGGCACGGCTGGCCCGACAGCAGATCTTCGAGCGGAGGCCGACTCCGTTGTTGAGCTTCGTCGTCGACGAGTCGGTTCTACGGCGACCGTTGGGAGGGGCTGCCGTCATGCGGAGGCAGTTGCAGCAGCTCCTGCTGATCGGCGCCTACCGAAACGTGGAGATTCAGATCATGCCTCTGAACAGAGAGGACAATGCCGGCGTCGACGGACCGTTTGTCGTGCTGCACAGAGACAATGAAGATCAGGTCGCCTACCTGGAAGCCCAGGGGCGGAGCACGATCGTGAACGAGCGAACAGAGGTTCGCGGCATCGTGTCCCGGTATGGAATCATCCGAGCACAAGCTCTGACTCCGCGTGAGTCCTTGGCATTCATCGAGAAGTCGCTGGGAGACC
This sequence comes from Streptomyces ortus, assembly GCF_026341275.1. Classification (NCBI taxonomy): domain Bacteria; kingdom Bacillati; phylum Actinomycetota; class Actinomycetes; order Kitasatosporales; family Streptomycetaceae; genus Streptomyces; species Streptomyces ortus. Next base: position 2,201,794 of record NZ_JAIFZO010000002.1, on the reverse strand, counting down.
TATGAGCATCGCAGAGACCGCCGACTGCTCGAACCGGCTGGACTGGTCCAAGAGCAGCCACAGCGGAGGAGCCGGCGGCGAGTGCCTGGAAGTGGCCGTCTGCTCCCACGGCGTGCGTGTACGGGACTCCAAGGACACCGCCCGTCCCGCGCTGGCTGTCGCCCGGGACGCCTGGGTGATGTTCGTCGGCCACGCCGTGGAACAGACCGGCTGAGCCGGGCCGGCCGGATCGGCTGGGATCACCGACCACGAGATGCCGCCGGCCGCGGCCCAGGGTCAGGAAGCGATCGCCGCGATGTTGCGGGCGCGTACGGCTCCGATGCGGGAGCGCGGCGTTCCCGACCCGCCCCCGTGAAACCGGCTCCGTGCCCCGGACGCCGGGCACGGCCCGTTCAGGAGCGCGCCGTCCCCGTGCCCTTCTCCGCGTCCAGGGCGTACACGCACCGGTCCTTGCTGCACGCGTACACCACCCCGTCCTTGACGACCGGTGATCCCGTGATCTCCCCGCCGGTCGCGAGCTTCCAGCGCAGACGGCCGTCGTCCGCCTTCAGGGTGTACAGGAGGTGGTCCGTCGAGCCGAAGTGGATGCGGCCGTCCGCGACGGCCGGGGCCCCCACCAGGTCGCCGCCCGCCTGGAAGCGCCACTTGGGTGTGCCGGTGACCGCGTCCAGGGTGTAGAGCCCCTTGCCGCTGCCTACGTGGACGTGTCCTGCCGAGACCAGCACGGGGTCGATGGACGAACGGGCCTCCGTCGCGATGCGCCAGCGGTCCCGGCCGTCGGTGGCGTCGAGCGCGTACACCGTGCCGAGGTAGTCGGCGAGGTACACCCCGCCGCCCGCGACGGCGGGACCCGGCGCGAACGTGGGCGCGCTCAGGAACACCGCCGGCGCCTCGAAGTGCCAGCGCACATGCCCGCCGGCGATGTCGATGGCGAGGACGCGCGTCCCGGCCGACACGTACACATATCCGTCGTCGGCGTGCGTGATGCGGACGGGCACACCCCCGCAGGAGGCCGCGTCGCCGATCGGGTACGACCAGCGCTCCTCCCCCGTACGGGCCTCCAGGGCACGCAGCCGGGCGTCCTTCCAGACGTACACCGTGCCGTCGTGGACGGCCGGACCCGCCTCCGGCGACTCGAAGTCGGTCTGCGCGCCGGTGATCTCCCAGAGCTTCTGCCCGTTGGCGGCCTCCCAGGCCTGCACGCCGCCTCCGCGGGTGCCGGTGACGACCGTGCCGCGGTCGGCCTTGAGGGAGTACACCCACGCGTCGGTCGGCAGCCGCCACAGATCGCCGCCCTCGCGGGCGTCGAGCGCGAACAGCGTGGGCCCGTCGGAGGCGTGCACGCGGCCGTCGGCGACCGCCATCGACCAGGCGACGTCCCGCGTCTTGAAGCGGCGCCGGCCGGTGGCCACGTCCAGCGCGTGCACCTCGAAGGAGGTGACGTAGACCAGGTCCCCGGCGACGGAGGGCGTACCCCACACGTCGTTCGACATCCGGAAGCGCCACGGCCGCCAGGAGGAGCCGCCGTCCGGCCCGGCGGGCGAGGGGACGGCCGCCACGGGCTCGGCGCCGTTCACACCCGGCCGCGACCGGGACCAGGCCGCCGCGAGTCCGGCCTCCGGAGGAGGCGCCTTCACTGCCGCCGCGCGGGCGTCGGCGACGCGCGGGCCGGGCCCGATCGGCACCTGGGCACCGGCGAGCCGTACGGGCCCGGCGTCGGGCGCGCCACCGCCCCGGCCGACCCCCGCGCCGACCGGTACGGACGGCAGGGGCGGCGGCCCGGACGACGGCATGGGCGGAATCGGCGGGTCGTGGCGCGGCGGTGGCGGCACCACGGCCACTCCGCGCCCGCCACTGCGGCCCGACGGGGGCTTCGGGGCCGGCCGGCCTCCGCGCCGCGTCTCTATCAGGCTCACGGCCCGCTCGGGCAGCCACGCGGACGCGGTACCGCTGTCGTCGGAGCCGGAGCCGAAGAGATGGGGTGCCAGCTGGGCCTGGAGGTCGGCCGGGTTGGGGCGGGCCGTCGCGTCCATCTGCATGCAGGACTCGATCAGCGGACGCAGTTCGTCGGGGAGCCCTTCGAGGTCCGGGCCTTCCCTGAGCAGCATGAAGACGGTCTCGACGGGGTTCGCGCCGTGGAAGGGCGCGTGTCCGGTCGCGGCGAAGACGAGCATCGAGCCGAGCGAGAAGACATCGCTCGCCCCGGTCACGCTGCGGGAGTCCTTGGCCTGCTCGGGTGACATGTACGCGGGGGTACCGACGGCGACGTTCGTCATGGTCAAACGCGTGTTCGAGACACCGGAGGCGATGCCGAAGTCGATGACGCGCGGCCCGTCCTCGACGACGAGCACGTTCGACGGCTTCAGGTCGCGGTGGACGAGACCGGCGCCGTGGATGGACTGCAGCGCCTCGGCGACCCCCGCGGCGAGCCAGCGGACCGCCTGGGCCGGCATCGGCCCGCACTCCGTCACTATCTCTTCGAGGGAGGGCGCGGGCACGTACGCGGTGGCCAGCCAGGGCACGGCCGCGCGCGCGTCGGCGTCGACGACGGCCGCCGTGTAGAAGCCGGAGACGGCACGGGCCGCCTCGACCTCACGCGAGAAGCGGACGCGGAACAGCTGGTCCTCGGCGAGCTCGGTCCTGACGGTCTTGATCGCCACGCGCCTGCCCGAGGCCGAGCGCGCGAGATAGACCAGCCCCATGCCGCCGGCGCCCAGCCGTCCCAGCACCTCGAACGGACCGATCCGCCGCGGATCGTGCTGTGTCAGCTGATCCACCACTTGCCTGCCACCTCCCCGTACGCGGCCGCGCTTCCAGCCACCGCTCCAGCCGCAGCTTCAGCCACTGCGCAGCGTCTCACCACCGAACCGCTCCGGCGGCACGCACCCCGATTCTTCCTGTCCTGCGCTCCGGTTGCGAACCCGGGACCCATTCGGGATGTCTCCCGCCATTGCGGGGCAAACAGCCCGGGACCACCTTGATTTTCCACGTCACCCGGGGCTTTTCGGTGCCTTTCAGAGCTTCCGGCACGGGTTTCGACCGCGGAGCATCGCCCATTTCAACGGCGCAGAATCCTGAATTTCCGCGCTGGAGCACGACTCGTCCCCCGCCGTGGACGCCTCGCGGACGCCTCACCCCCGCCTCATACCCCGTCCCGGCGCTGCAGCAGCGCGAAGGACGCCCCCTGATTGTCACTGACGACGGCCACCCTCCCGTACGAGGTGTCGAACGGCGGAGCCTGCACCCGGCCGCCGAGCCTCGTCACCGCGCCGAGCTCTTCCTCGCAGTCCTGGACCCCGAAATGCACGAGGAAGTGGGGCGGCATCTCGGCGGGATAGACGTCGGAGATGTGGGCCCGCCCGAATTCACGGGTGACGCCCGGCCCGAAGAGGGCGTCGCGGAAGAGGCCGGGGTAGAAGGCGTCGGCGGTGGCGGTGTCCCGTGCGTACAGCTCGACCCAGCTGAACGTGCCCGTCCCGCGCCCGCTCCCGAAGCCGGGGTGCGTACCGGCCTCCCAGAGCCCGAAGACCGCGCCCTCCGGGTCGGCGGCGAGGGCCACGACCCCGTACGAGCCCACCGGCTCGGGGGTCGTGACGATCTGGCCGCCCCCCTTGCGGATCCGGTCTGCCATGTCCTGGGCGTCCGGAGTGGCGAAGTAGACCGTCCAGACGGTGGGCATCCGCCCGTCCCGCTTGGGCACGAGGGCGGCGACCGCCTCCCCGCCGAGCCGCGCCCACGCGGCGCCCTCGTACGGGCCGTCGGCCCCCTGCCCGGCCTCCGAGGGGCTCGCGGAGTCGGCGGGGCGGGCGGGGTCGGCGGGGTCGAAGGTCCAGCCGAAGAGTCCGCCGTAGAAACGCTTGCCCGCCTCGACGTCCGGCAGCTGGGCGTCGATCCAGCAGGGGACGCCCTCGGGGAACGCGGCAGAGTCAGATCCAGCCATGCGGCCAAGCTAACGGCGTTCCACCGATCCCGCAGAGCGGGCGGTTCCAGCGCCCCGCGGGCCCGTGCACCCCATTTGCAGTCGGCCGAATCGCGCTCCGATCACCCCTCGGTAAGCTGACGGCATGACAGGACAAGTGCGTACCGTCGACGGCCGTGTGGCCGGTCGGCGCGGGCAGGCGACGCGGCAGAAGCTGCTCGACTGCCTCAGCGAGATGCTCAGCTCCTCGCCCTACCGCGACGTCAAAGTCATCGACGTCGCCCGGAAGGCGGGCACTTCACCGGCGACCTTCTACCAGTACTTCCCGGACGTCGAAGGCGCCGTCCTGGAGATCGCCGAGCAAATGGCGGCCGAGGGCGCCGGGTTGACCGAGGTCCTCGAAGGACGCTCATGGGTCGGCAAGGCGGGCTGGCAGACCGCGCAGGAACTCGTGGACGGTTTCCTTGAGTTCTGGCGCAAAAACGACGCCATCCTCCGGGTCGTCGACCTGGGCGCCGCCGAAGGCGACAAACGCTTCTACAAACTCCGCATGAAGATCCTCAACTCCGTGAACAACTCCCTCACGGAGACGGTCAAGGAGCTCCAGGCGAAGGGCAAGGTCGACAAGGACGTCAGCCCCGCGGCCATGGCGGGCTCCCTCGTGGCGATGCTCGCGGCGGTGGCCTCGCACCAGAAGGGCTTCCAGACGTGGGGCGTCAAGCAGGCTGAACTGAGGCCGAACCTGGCGCTGTTGGTGTACCTGGGCGTGACGGGCAAGAAGCCGACCAGGTAGCCCGGCCGACTCGGCCGACCAGGCCGACCAGGCACGTCACGCGTCTTCAGCCCGCCGCTCCAGGCACACGTCCTGTCACCCAGGCGGCAGTTCACCCCGGTGGCCCCGCCCCGGTGGACTGCCGCCTGTCGCGCGCTCACCGCCGTCGTACGATCCGGCGCCCGCCACCTCCGTACGATCCGGCGTCCGCCACCCACCTCCGTACGATCCGGCGCTCGTCACCTCCGTACGATCCGGAACAGGCGGATCTCCCGCTCCACCCGCGCCTGGTACGTCGCGTACGGCGGCCAGAAAGCCAGCAGTGCCCGCCACACCGCGTCCCGTTCCGCACCGGCCAGCAGGCGGGCGGTCACCGGGATGTCCCGGCCCCTCCAGTTGATCTCCGCGTCCGGATGGGCGAGCAGATTGGCGGTCCAGGCGGGATGGTCCGTACGCCCGAAGTTGGACCCGATGAGAATCCAGCTCCCGACCGAGTCCTCGCCCCCGCCCGCACCCTTTCCGGTGGGCCCCTCCGGCATGCAGGCCAGCGGCGTACGCCTCGGCAGCCCGCTCCTCGCGCCCCGCGCCGTCAGGATGACACCGGGCAGCATCTGAGCGCTGAGCAGCACCTTCCCCCGCGTGAGCCGGTGCACGGCACGGTCGAGCGCCGGAACGACATGCGGCGCGACCTTCGCGAAACCCCGGGTCGAGGACACCCTCTGGACCAGCCGCACCCCGGGACGACGGGACGGAGTCGTGGCCATCAGACCGCCACCTCCCCGCCGCCGAAGAGCCGCGCTTCCTGGGCCGCGTACGCCCGCAGCCGGTGCACCGGCCCGAAGAGCAGTTCGTCGCCTGCCGCCCGCTTGAAGTACAGATGCGCCTCGTGCTCCCAGGTGAACCCGATCCCGCCGTGCAGCTGGACGGCCTCGGCGGCGCAGGTGCGCTGCGCCTCCAGCGCCTGCGCGAGCGCGAGCCCGCCGACCCGCTCCCGGCCCTCGACGGTCGCCCAGGCGGCGTAGTAGGCGGCGGAGCGGGCGCCCTGGACCTGTACGTACAGATCGGCGAGCCGGTGCTTCACCGCCTGGAAGGAGCCGATCGCGCGCCCGAACTGCTCACGCTGCTTGACGTACTCCACGGTCCGCTCCAGTACGCGGTCGGCGGCGCCGACGGCCTCCGCGGCGAGGACGGTGGCGGCCGAGTCCCCCACCCGGGCGAGGACGCCGCCCACGTCCGCGCCCGGCCCGTCGTCGCCGAGCAACTCGGCCTCGACGTCCCTGAACTGCACGCGGCCCTGCGTACGGGTCTCGTCGAGGGAGGTCTGCCGTACGCGGGTCGCCCCCTCCCGTACGAGGAAGAGGAGGGTGCGCGGGCGGGCGAAGCCCCCGGTGTGCGCGGCGACGAGCAGCAGGTCCGCGCTGTGTCCGTCGAGCACCTGGTCGGCCTGCCCGTACAGCCGCCATCCGCCGTCGGCCCGCCGCGCCTGCACGCCGCCGGCCCGGCCGCCGCCCGCCCAGTCGCCGCGGTTGCCGCCGGTCAGGCCGAGGGCGGTGGTCAGCGCGGCGCCCGGCACGGCGAGGGCGGCGGTGAGTCCGCCGGAGGCGATACGAGGCAGCAGTGCGGCGCGCTGGTCCGCGCTGCCGAGGGCGAGTACGAGGGGCGCGCCGAGGGCGGCGGTGGCGAGGAGGGGGGACGGGGCGAGGGCGCGCCCCATCTCCTCGGCGGCCAGGGCCAGTTCGGTGGTCGTGCACCCCACTCCCCCGTACGCCTCGGGGAGTGCGAGGCCGGGCAGGCCGAGCTGCTGGGCGAGGGTCTCCCAGAGGCCGGGGTCATGACCGGCGGCGGTCCGTACGGCGGCCCTGACCTCCTCCGGGCCGCAGCGTTTGAGGAGCAGCTCACGGAGGGTGCGGCGGATCTCGTCCTGTTCCGCGGTGAAGGTGGCGTCCATCGGCGGGCTCCTCCCCGGGGCCGGGTGTCCGGCGTCCGCTTCCCTGATCTGACGGGCCGTCATGTTAGAGCGGTGGCAGGCAGATGCACAGGGCCGCGACGCCACCACGCCTCCCCATGTGGGCCCCATCTGATGTACCGTCAGATTCCATGACTCCGTCCGGGAACCGCAAGGTGGCAGTCGTCGGTGTGGCGCTCTCCGACTGCGGGCGCGTGGACGAGGCGACGCCGTACGCGCTCCACGCCCAGGCCGCGCGCAGGGCCCTGGCCGACTCGGGCCTGGACCGCTCGGTGATCGACGGTCTGGCCTCGGCGGGGCTGGGCACGCTGCAGCCGATCGAGGTGGCGGAGTATCTGGGCCTGCGGCCGACCTGGGTGGACTCCACGTCCGTCGGCGGCTCGACGTGGGAGGTCATGGCGGCGCACGCGGCCGACGCGATAGCGGCAGGGCACGCGAACGCGGTCCTGCTGGTGTACGGGTCCACCGCCCGCGCGGACATCAGGGCGGGCCGCCGCACCGGCGACCTCTCCTTCGGCGCCCGGGGGCCGCTGCAGTTCGAGGTCCCGTACGGGCACACGCTCATCGCCAAGTACGCGATGGCCGCGCGGCGCCACATGCACGAGTACGGCACCACGCTGGAGCAGTTGGCGTCGGTGGCGGTGCGGGCGCGGCAGAACGCGGCGCTCAACCCCGACGCGATGTTCCGCGACCCGATCACGGTCGACGACGTCCTGGCGGGCCCGATGATCGCGGACCCCTTCACCAAGCTGCACTGCTGTCTGCGGTCGGACGGCGGGGCGGCGGTCCTGCTGGCGGCGGAGGAGTACGTACGGGACTGCCGTACGGCCCCTGTCTGGGTCCTCGGCACCGGTGAGCACGTCTCGCACACGACGATGTCCGAGTGGCCGGACTTCACGGTGTCGCCGGCGGCGGTGAGCGGGCGGATCGCGTTCGGGCGGGCGGGGGTCCGGCCGGGGGAGGTCGATGTGGCGCAGATCTACGACGCGTTCACGTACATGACGCTCGTGACCCTGGAGGATCTCGGCTTCTGCGAGAAGGGGGAGGGGGGTGCGTTCGTGGAGGGCGGCGGGTTGCCGGTCAACACGGACGGGGGTGGGCTGTCGAGTCAACACCCTGGGATGCGGGGCTTGTTCCTCCTGGTGGAGGCGGCGCGGCAACTCCGCGGAGAGGCGGGGGCCCGCCAGGTTCGCCGCTCCGACGGCGGCCTCCCTGAGCTGGCGGTGGCGTCGGGGACGGGGGGTTGGTTCTGCTCGGCAGCAACGGTGGTACTGGGCCGCTAGCCGGCGACCGGGCCGCCTGCGGCCGTGGGAGGGGCGGGGCACAACTGGGTTTCGGCTGCGGGCCGACGGGGGTTGAACGCGCAGTTCCCCGCGCCCCCAGGTAAGTCGGTCACAGCCGGGATTGCGACCGCAGGCCGACCAGGGTTGAACGCGCGCAGTTCCCCGCGCCCCCAGGTGAGTGGGGGACGGCCGGGACCACGACCGCAGGCCCACCGGCGCTGAACGCGCGCAGTTCCCCGCGCCCCCTGAATGATGACTCCTGCCCACCCCGCCACCCATTTGCCCGCCGCCACCCATCCACCTGGGGGCGCGGGGAACTGCGCGACGGCCCGGGCGACCCGCACCAGCGCCCCGCCCACCCCCCGCACTCACCCAGGGGCGCGGGGAACTGCGCGCTCAACCCGGGCGACCCGCACCCTTATCCCCACCCCCCAAGCGGAGCGCACCCGTACGGGAGGGGAAAAGTTGTTGGCGTGGTGATTGACACGCCTGGGGATACAGGGGCCACCCGTACAAGGGGCGGTAGTGTGTTCGAGGGTTGAAGGCCCCCCGCCCACCCCGCGGAGGCGACTCCGACACACGACCAGTCCGTCCGAGCAACCCGCACGTGACCTCTGAAAGTGGAGCTGATGAACGTGTCTACCGGCGGCAGACGGCTCCGCAGTCGCGCCACCATAGCCACCCTCACCCTCGCCATCTCCCTCATATCAGGACCGAGTTACGCAGCCCCGGGCGAACCCGACCCCCAGGGCGACCGGTCGATCGAGAACATCCGCGCCGAACTGGACGGCCTCTACCGCGCGGCGGAGGTGGCCACCGAGGCGTACAACACCGCGGACGAGAAGGCGAAGAAGCAGGAGAAACACCTCAAGTCGCTCCGCAAGGGACTCGCCCGCGCCGAGAGCCGCGTCGACGACCTGCACGAACTCGGCGGCGCCGCCGCCCGCACGCAGTACCGCGGAGGCGATCTCGCCGCCACCGGCATCCAGTTGCTGCTCGGCGACCACCCCGAACAGGCCCTGAACGAGGCGTCCCAGGCCCGCCAGGCCATGCGGGGCCTGGTCAACGTCTCCGAGTCCCAGAAAACCGCCCGCGCGGAGCTGACCCGGCAGACCGACACCGCCGCGGGGGAACTGCGGAAGCTGAAGAGCACCCGCGCCGACAAGGCCGAGTCGCGGGAGAAGATCGAGGGGAAGATCGCCGAGGCCGAGCAGATCGAGGCCGGCCTCGAAAAGGAACAGACCCGCAAACTGGCCGCGTTGGAGAGGCAGCGGGCCAAGGAGGCCGAGTCCCAGTGGACGGGCTCGGGCTCCGGCACGGGCGGCGGCACCTCGACCGGAAACAGCGGCGGATCCGGGAACGGCGGCGGAGGCGGAGGCGGCGGTTCGATCGGCGGCGGGACGAACGCCACCGGCGCCGCCGCGAAGGCCGTCAACTTCGCGATGGCCCAGATCGGCAAACCGTACGGGTGGGGCGCCACCGGCCCCTCCGCGTACGACTGCTCGGGACTCACCTCCGTGGCGTGGGCGCGCGCCGGCCACCCCATACCCCGTACGTCACAGGCGCAGTGGGCGGGCCTGACCCGCGTCAGCCTGGCGTCCGCACGGCCCGGCGACCTGATCATCTACTTCAACGACGCCACGCACGTGGGCATGTACATCGGCGGCGGGAAGATCGTCCACGCGCCGCGCCCAGGACGTACGATCACGACCGCCCCGGCCGCCTCCATGGCCATTCTTGGTGTCGTCCGACCGGGAGTATGAGCGGATGTCCCACTCGCTGACACCCCGTGACACGGGAAACCTGCCCGCGCTCGCCGCCCGGCCGCTGGTCCGCCTCGACGCCTACGTGGCCGAGGACGGATCGACGGTCGTCAACGGCCATCTGCTGCAGATGGGCGGCACGAGCAAGCCCAACGAGGCGATCCTCGACGCCATCGCCATGTTCGCCCGCACCCTGGGCGCGCCGGTGGCGGCCACCGTCATCGACCGCTCCGTGATGCAGGTGGCGCGCCTGCGGGTGCACCCCGACGGGTCGAGCCGGACCATCGCCGACGAGGACGATCTGCCGCCGGGGCTCGAACGCACCGCCGCGGAGGAGGAGGCGTTTCCTCCGCTCGCCCGCGTCGAGCGGATCATCCAGCACGCGCAGCGCGAGGATCTGCACACCGCGTTCGTCCTCGCCAGCGCGTTGCGGGAGCACCTCACGCTGCGCAGGGGGCCCGAGGACGATCTGTCGCTGGAGGCGCGGGCGATCGAGGCGTATCTCGCGTATCTGCGCGCCGACTACACGCTGTCCATCACGCTCGCGCTGACCGTCGCACGCATCCGGTGCCGCACGGATCTGCACCGGGCGGCGCCCGATGTGGCTCGCGCCACGGCGGCGTGGCAGCGGCTGATGGACGAGGGGCAGGTGGTCACGCGGGGGCAGGAGTTGCTGCACATGTGGGGGCGGTTGTCCGCGGAGGGGTTGTTGCTGGAGCCGGCGCACCAGGCGATGGCGCAGACGGTCCGGACCCGGCTGGCACAGGGCGCCCGGTCCGTCCCGGCGGCCCCGCCCGCGACCCCGGCGCTGCCCCCGGGCCAGGCCACCGAGTCCCCGGCGGCTCCCGAGGACAAGCCGCTCAAACCGACCCGCCGAGGCCTGCGCCGCTTCACCCGCAAGGCGGGCAGAACACCGGCGCCCTAGGGTCTGTCCAGTTCCCCGCGCCCCTGACCGCCCAGCTGCCCGACTTCCCGAAAAACACCGGCGGGAATGATCACGCAGTTCGGAGGGCGCGGGCCGGCAGCGGCTGGCCGCGCAGTTCCCCGCGCCCCTAAAAGACGGGCCTGCGCCCCCGCTGCCCGGGAACACGGGGGTAATAGGGGCGCGCGGAACGGCGCACTGTACGGACCGGCCTACTTGCCCGCCGGTCCGTACACGAGATTCAGCACCCCCGTGCTGAACGTCTCCGACGAGATCAGCGTCAGCGGAACCGCGGACTCCGCCTCCTCGAACAACCGCATCCCCTTCCGCACCGCGATCGGATGCACCAGCAGATGCAGCTCGTCCAACAACCCCGCCGCCAACAGCTGCCGTACGACCGACACGGACCCGCTGAGCGCGATGCCCCCGCCCTCCCCGTTCTTGAGCGCGGTCACGGTCTCGACGAGGTCCCCCTCCAACTGCTCGGAGTTGCGCCACTCGAACGCGAGCCGCCGCTTCGACACAACGATCTTGCGCATGTCCCCGAGCTGCTTGGCGAACCCCGCGTCCTCGCCCCCGGCGGCCTCCCGCTCCGGCCACGCCCCGGCGAAGGTGTCATAGGTCTTGCGGCCGAACAGCATGGTGTCCGCCGAGCCGAAGGTCGCGTCGACCGCCGCGCCCATCTCGTCGTTGAAGTACGGGAAGTGCCACTGGTCGGGCGCTTCGACGACACCGTCGAGCGAGATGAACAGTCCGGCGTTGATCTTCCTCATGATGTTCCTCCAGAGTCCGAAAGAGCCGGTCGGTGAAATCCGTGAACCGGTCATCACTTGGACGGCGCGAGCCGGAAAAACTAATCGGTCCCAGCCCGTCCCAGCTCATCACGCCCCGGCCGCGAGAACCAGCGGAGAGAGAGGGACAGGGGAGACGGGGACAGAACAGACGGAGACAGCAGCGGCCGGCACCGGCCCGCGCAGCTTCGGGGCGAAGACGAACACCCGCAGCACCACGAACCGCCCCACCCCCGCCAGCCCGGAAGCCCCGAGGTAGACGAGCTGCTCGGTGAGCACCCCGGGCGACGGCTGCACCAGGTGCAGGACGAGCACCGCGAGGGACGTCACCGCGTAGGCGGCCGTCGCCGACCCCGCGGACTGCCAGTGCCGCCGCCACCCGGCCCGCTTCCCGGTCCCGAAGGTGAACAGCGCGTGCAACTCGGTGCACAGGGCGGTCGACGCGACCGTGATCACCGCGTTCGCCACCACCCACGGCATCGCCCCGGCCAGCAGCGCCACCGCGCCGCTGGAGAGCACCCCGACACCCCCGCCGCACACCACGAACCGGACGAAGGAGACCAACGCCCCGGGAGCGGCCACGCCCACCGTCTCCGGCTCCGCCGCGAGCTGCGACTTCATGGGGGTTTTCCTTCCGGGGGAAGAGGCTGCGGCCCCTTCGATCAACTGGCTTCGACCGGGTCCAACAATGCCGTCGCCCGGCCGCCCCATCGAGACAGTCCGCACCCGGATCCATGGTGGTGCCAGCCCTACCCCCGACCTGCGCTCCGCCCCCGCTCCGCCCACCAGGACCAGGCCGCGCCCCGCTCACCGTGCCGATCTGGTACCAGTACGAGCCCGGCGGCGACGTCTGGATCCTGACCGGGATGAATTCCCGCAAGAACGAGCTGATCAGCGCCGCGGGCCGGTTCTCCCTGATGGTGGAGCGAGTCGAACCCACCATCAGGTAGGTGTCCCTCGAAGGGGCGGTCGTGGAATCGACCCCCGCCACCCGCGAACAGCTCCACGAGATCTCGGCCCGCTACCTCCCGGCGGACAAGGTCGACGGGTACGTCGACTTCTCCTGGAAGGAGCACGGCGAGATGGTGGTCGTCCGGATGCGCCCCGACCGGTGGCTGTCGTCCGACCTCGGTTCGGTCTGAGGCCGCCCACCACGTGACAATCGGGGCATGAGCGCCGACACCCCCACCCCGCCCACGCCCGACTCCCCCGCCCCCTCCGCCGCCACCACCGGTCCCTCCGAGTTCGTACGGCTGCTGAGGGCTCAGCGGGTCTGGGACACCGAGCTGCCGAAGTTCGCCCCGGCCACCGCCCCGGCCGCACCGCTGCCGCTCTTCGAGCAGTGGTTCGCCGAGGCCGTGGCCGCCGGGCAGACGGAGCCGCACACGATGTCGCTGGCCACGGCGGACGCCGACGGCCTGCCCGACGTACGGACCGTGATGCTGCACGGCGCCGACGAAAAGGGCTGGCACTTCGCCTCGCACGCGGGCAGCCGGAAGGGACGGCACCTGGCAGCCCGCCCGTACGCGGCACTCGGCTTCTACTGGCCCGCGCAGGGCCGGCAGATCCGGGTACGCGGCCCGGTGACCGCCGCCCCGCCCGAGGTCGCGCGGGCCGACCTGCACGCCCGCTCGACCGGCGCGCTCGCCTCGGCCCTGGTGGGCCGGCAGAGCGAAGTGCTCAGCTCGTACGAGGAGTTGGAGCGCGCCTCGGACGCGGCCTGGGACCGCGCCCACCGCGAACCGGACGCGTCGGCGCCGTCGTGGACGGTGTACGTCCTGGACCCGGCCGAGGTGGAGTTCTTCCAGGGCGACGCGCGCCGCCGGCACGTACGCCTGACCTACCGCCGCGCGGACGGCACCTGGCGCAAGGAACTGCTGTGGCCCTGACGACCACCACCGGCCAGGGGGCCGGGGCGGTCCGCTAGGGCGTTTCTGATGGATCTCCGTGGGTGAAGGAGGGAGATCCATCAGAAACGCCCTAGGGCAGTGCGGGTCCGCGTTCCGGGGCGGGGTCCGTGGCCAGCCGGGCGTGCAGATGCACGTCTCGGAAGGCGTCCAGGCGCCCCGCCTCGAACATCGCCCCGCGCAGCGTCCCCTCGTACGGATAGCCGCACCGCTCGGCGATCCGGCACGACGCCTCGTGCCCCAGCGCGTGCCCCAACTCCAGCCGGTGCAGACCCAGTTCCTCGAAGGCCCAGCGTGAGGCCAGGGCGAGGGCGCGCGTGGCCACCCGGCGGCCCCGCGCGTCGGGGAGCACCCAGTAGCCGACGCGGGCGACCCGTACGACGTGGTCGATGTCGTTGATCCCGATGTGCCCGAGCGGTACGCCGCCGCTCGCGTCCGTGACGCAGAAGGAGGCGCCCACCCCCTCCTGGGCCGACTTGGCCCGCGCCGCCATCGACTCCAGCGCGTCGGCGCGGTCCTCCAGCGGCCTGAGCGGTGTGTTCCACCGCTGGAACTCGGGGTCGAGGTAGCCCCGCAGCCACGCCTGGACATCCTCCTCGGCGTCCGCGTCCCAGGGGCGGAGCCGCAGTCCGTAACCGCGGATCCCGGGACGGGGGAGGGAGCCGGAGGACTCGTACAAGTCGGTCATCGAGCCATTCAACAACGACCCACGGGCCGGAACACCGGCACCCCGACAGCCCCCTCCGCGTCCCCTTCCCTGAAGGCCGCCTCCAAGGCCATCCCCACCCGCAGGTCCCCCTCCCCGCACTCCACCACCTCGGTCATCATCCGCGGCCCCTCGTCGAGGTCGACGACGGCGGCGACGTACGGGATGCGGGCCCCGAAGGGCGGCAGGTCGTTGCGGTGGACGACGGACCAGGTGTAGAGCGTGGCGCGACCGCTCGCCCGTTCCCAGGTCACGTCCTCGCTCCAGCAGTGCGGGCAGAACTCGCGCGGGTAGTGGTGGGCGCGTCCGCACGCACCGCACCGGCGCAGCAGCAGCCGCCCGTCGGTGGCGGCGTCCCAGTAGGGCCGGCTGAACGCGTCGATCTCCGGCAGGTCGAAGCGGGCAGGTCCACCGGAGCCGGCCGGCATGTCCGAGCCGGCCGAGCCGCCGGAGCCGGTCGCCATCAGAAGAGTCCCAGCGCGCTGTCCAGGGACCACGTCTGCCAGGACATGCCGAACAGGGCCACCAGGGAGATGAGGGCCATCATCGTGTTCTGCCCCTGCTCGGCCCAGTCGTGGATCATCAGGACGAGGTAGAGGAGATTGAGCAGCAGGCCGCCGACCAGGGCGATCGGGGTCAGGAAGCCCACCACGAGGCCCAGGCCGAGGGCGAGTTCCGCGTACACGACGACGTACGCCATCGTGCGCGGCCGGGGTGCGACGACCACGTCGAAGCCGCTGCGCACCGGGTTCCACCGGTGCTTCGCGGCGACGTCGGCCGCCCACGCGATCCCGGTCCCCCGCTCGAACCAGCCCTTCTTGTCCTTGTGCCGCCAGCTCTCCAGCCACCACAGCCCGAGCCCGACCCGGAGCACGGCGACCCATTCCGCACCGGTGAGCCAGATGGTGTCCATGGCCCCGCACCCCCTCCACAGCCGCCTATCTGACGGTACGTCAGTTCAGCGCACCGGGCGCGGGTGCGCAAGAGTCCTACGCCCGCCCGTCCCGGCGCGACCATCTCCCCTGCCGCACACACGCATGTGGCCTACGACACAAACCCCCCACACCCCTCCTACAGCCGTGATCAATTCGCAACCGATTCCGGGCTTGACCGAGACCCATCAAATGACCACGTGCATACGCTCGGCACATGGCCGACTCTCCCGACCCGACACCCCGGACGCCCGAAGTGTCCGAGGCAAGCACGCAGACACCCGCGCAAACGCCCGCACAAACACCCGCGCAGGCGCCTTCGCAGGCAGCCGCACGGACATCGGCGCAGGAATCCTCGCCCCCGTCGGCTTCGCCGAGGTCGGCGAAGCCGACGGGGGCCGCGCCTCAGCAGGACCGGCCCGTGTACGTCATCGGGGGCGGGCCGGGCGGCCTCGCGGCGGCGTACGCGCTGCGCGCCCAGGGCGTACGGGCCGTCGTGCTGGAGAAGTCCGACCGGGTCGGGGCCTCCTGGCGGCGGCACTACGACCGGCTGCGGCTCCACACGACGCGGCGGCTCTCCGGGCTCCCGGGCCTGCCGATGCCGCGTTCGTTCGGGCGGTGGGTGGCGCGCGACAACGTGGTGCGCTATCTGGAGAAGTACGCCGAGCACCACGAGCTGGAGATCGTCACGGGCGTCGAGGTCTCCCGCGTGGAGCCCTCCGCGGACGGTACCGGCTGGCTGCTGCACGCGACCGGCGGGCGCGAGCTGACCGGCAGCGCGGTGGTCGTCGCCACCGGCTTCAACCACACGCCGTACGTGCCCGACTGGCCGGGCCGGGACGGGTACACGGGCGAGTTCCTGCACGCGGGCGAGTACCGCAACCCCGCCCCCTTCGCCGGACAGGACGTCCTCGTGGTCGGCGTCGGCAACACCGGCGCCGAGATCGCCGTGGACCTCGTCGAGGGCGGCGCGGCGCGCGTACGGCTCGCCGTGCGGACCGCGCCGCACATCGTGCGCCGGTCGACGGCCGGGTGGGCGGCCCAGTACACCGGGGTGCTCTGCCGGCGGCTGCCGGTCGCGCTGGTGGACCGGCTGGCCCGGCCGATGGCGAAGCTGAGCGTTCCGGACCTGGCCGCGAAGGGGCTGCCGCGGCCCGACACCGGGCTGTACTCGCGGGTGAAGGACGGGTCCATCCCCGTACAGGACGTCGGCCTGATCGACGCGGTCCGCAAGGGCCGGGTCGAGGTGGTGGCGGCGGTCGAGGGCTTCGAGGACGGCAAGGTCGTCCTCGCGAACGGCGACCGCGTCGGCCCGGACGCCGTGATCGCCGCGACCGGCTACCGGCGCGCCCTGGAGAACGTCGTCGGCCACCTCGACGTGCTCGACGGCCGGGGCCGCCCGGTCGTCCACGGCGCCCGCGCGCCGAAGACCGCGCCCGGCCTCTACTTCACCGGCTTCACCAACCCGATCAGCGGCATGTTCCGCGAACTCGCCCTCGACGCCGAGAAGATCGCGAAGGCGATCGCGCGCGACGCCGCCCGAAGGAATCCGTCCCGCCTCGCACGCTGATACCTGGGCGGGCGGCCTCCGCCGCCCCCCTCACCCGTCCACGGCGGCCGGCCCCGGGAGGGGCCGGCCGCGCCCGCCCTACTCCTCCGTGAAGTGCGCGAGCGTGGCGATGAGCCGGTCCGCGATGTCCGGCGGCCAGGGGAACGAGGGCGCGACCGCCCGCTGGTGGGCAAGTCCGTGCAGGCCGAGCCAGAGCACGACCACGTCGGCCGCCACGTCGGTACTGGCCGCGACGCCGGCGGTGACGCACTCCTGGAGTGCGTCACCGAGCCGCCGCAGGCTCGCGTCGCCGAGCGCGCCGAGGTCCTCGGCCGTCACGGAACTCGCGCCCGGATCGGGCATCCAGAACCCGCCGAACATCGTGCGGTAGCGCCCCGGATGGGCCTCGGCGAACTCCAGATAGCCCTCGCACAGGGCCGTGAGCCGCGCGCGGGGCGTGTCGTCGGCCGCCTCCACGGCCGCCCGCAACCGCTCGTCCAGTTCGGCGAACGCGTTGCGCACCACGGCCAGCATGATGGCGGGCTGATCGGAGAAGTGCCGGTAGATCGACGGGGCGGCGATACCGACCCTGCGGGCCACGGAACGCAGGGTGATGGCGCTCTCGTCGCCGGTCTCGTCGAGCAGGGCGACCGCCGCCGTCACGATCTCCTGGCGTAGCCGGTCCCCTTCCCCCCGCCGGTTTCGGACGCGGACGGGTGTCGCCGCGGCATCGCCTGTTTCGTCTCCCGTACCTGTTCCCACACCTGTTCCCATGCCTGTCACCTTACAGCGCGAAGCTTATGGCTGTTTCCTCTTGCCATCCATCAGCTAACAGGCATAACCTTACAACCGTAAGCACACGGCAGCAACTTCGAGGGGTACGCCATGACCAGCACCGCCGCCCACGCATCCGCCACCTCCGCCGCCCCCGTCGTCTCGGCGACCCAGATCGTCCTGCCCGGGCTGGTCGAGCCGGACGGTCTGGAGCTCCGCAGCCGCGAGCTGCCGGCCCCCGCCAAGGGCCAGGTCGTCCTGCGGATGGACGCGACGGGCGTGTCGTTCGCCGAGCAGCAGATGCGCCGCGGCAAGTACTACGACCAGCCGCCGTTCCCCTTCGTGCCCGGTTACGACGTGGTCGGCACCGCCACGGCGGCCGGTCCGGAGGTGGACACCGCGCTCGTCGGACGCCGGTTCGCCGCGGTCACCAAGACCGGCGCATGGGCCAGCCACCTCCTGGTGGACGCCGTGGACCTGATGCCCGTACCGGACGAGGTGGACGCGGCCGACGCGGAGACCGTCGTCGTCAACGGCATCACGGCCTGGCAGATGCTGCACCGCGTCGCCAAGGTCCGTACCGGCGGGACGATCGTGGTCCTGGGCGCCAACGGCGGCGTCGGCTCCACGCTCGTACAACTGGCCCGCCCGGCCGGCATCACCGTGATCGGCACGGCGTCGCCCCGCCACCACGCGACCGTACGGGAGCTGGGCGCGACCCCCGTCGACTACCGCGACCCCGACCTGTACGCCCGGATCCGCGAACTCGCCCCGGACGGCGTGGACGCGGTGTTCGACCACGTCGGCGGCGCCGGGGTGGAGCAGTCGTGGCAGCTGCTGCGCCGGGGCGGCACGCTGGTCTCGTACGGCACCGCCGCCACCAAGGACGACGAGGGCAACTCCCAGCTGCCGGTGCTGAAGCTGTTCGCGCGCCTCGCCGCCTGGAACTCCCTGCCCAACGGCAGGAGCGCGCACTTCTACAACTTCTGGGCCGGCAAGCGCCGTGGCCGTGCCTCCTGGCAGCGGCGGATGACCGAGGACCTGACCCAGGTCCTGCGGCTGGTCGCCGACGGCGTCATCACCCCGCAGATCGCCGCGCGGATCCCGCTGCCGGACGCCGCCGCGGCCCTGACGCTCGCCGAGTCCCGCACGGTCGCCGGAAAGGTCGTCATCGTCCCCGCTCCCCCGTTCCAGAGCGCGCAGTCGTGCCGGCAGCCCTCGCCCCGCCCGTAGCCCGCCCGTAGCCCGGAGGTTTCCACCATGTCCGCCCCCGCCCTGACCGTCACGCCGATCGCCGGCACCGGCGCCGCCACCGTCGCCGGGCATCCGGCCGCGAGAGCCCTCGTAGGCGGCGACGTCGACAACCGTGCGACCTACGTCAGCTTCGGGCTCGCCTATCTGTTCGGCCATGGCTCCGCGGCGGTCTCCGAGGGTGCGACCCCGCTGCTCGACCTGCCCGGTTGGCTGCCCATGACGCTCCTCGGGGCGGGGCTGGCCCTCGGTACCGTCCAGGCCACGGTGGCCGCCCTGCGCGCCCAGCGTTCCACCGCCGAGCCGGACGACGTCCTCCCAGGCAAGCTCCTCGGCCTCGCCTGGGCCACCGCCTTCGCCGCCCTGTTCCTCGCCATCACGGGCCTGACGGCCACGCTCGACCTGCCCGACGTGCAGTCCCTTCTCTGGCCCACCGGCTCCGGCTTCGTCGTCGGTCTGCTCTACATCGCCGAAGGCGCCCAGCGCCGCAACCTGCTCCACTACGGCCTCGGCAGCTGGCTCGCCCTGACCTCCACCGCGGCCCTCCTCCTCGGCAGCCCCGGCCTCTACTGGGTCCTCACCCTGGCGGGCGGCGGCGCCTACGCCCTCGCGGCGGTCCTCGAACACCGCCGCCTCACCACCACCTGACCAGCGCCATCGCCACACCCACACCCACACCCACACCCACACCCACACCCACACCCACAGCGAGAGGTACACCATGCCCAGCAACAGCCCCGCCGCCCTCCCCGTCCAGCCCGCGCGGCACCGGCGCCGGACGCACGTACGCACCATCACCACGCGCAAGGCGTCACTCGCGTCAATCGCTTCAATGGCCTCACTCGCCTCTCTCGCCACGCTCGGCGTCCTCGCGAGTACCGTTCCCGCCCAGGCCGCCCCCGCCCGGACGGGAGCCGTGACCCACACCGACGGGCTGAAGTGCCAGGGCAGGGGCGCGGACTCCGACGCCCTCATCCGGTACCGGACCGACATCGTGATCAAGGCCCCGCTGAGCACCGTCTTCAAGTTGCAGACCGACGTCGAGGGCTGGCCGTCGTGGCAGGCGCCGGTGCTGTCCGCGAAACGCCTCGACCGCGGTCCGCTCCGCGCGGGCTCGCAGTTCCGCTGGACGACCCCGGCGCCTGCCACTCCCACCACCCCCGAGACCACTCTGAACATCACCTCCACCGTCCGCGCGCTCGACCGGAACTCCTGCATCAGGTGGACAGGGCCCGCGGTCGGCGAGGGGCTGCGTATCGACGAGGGCGTCCACGTCTGGAAGTTCACCAAGGTCAAGGGCGGCGTACGCGTGCAGACCGAGGAGACGTGGACGGGCGCCCAGGTCGAGGCGGACGTCCCCCTGGCGACCTCGATGCTCGGCGCGGGACTCGAACAGTGGCTGCGCGAGCTGAAGACCACCGCGGAAGCCCCGCACCACCCCCATACCCATGGCCGCCACAAGTTCTTTGCTTCCCGACCCATTCCTGACGCAGCGTCAGTTCAGTAATCTGGCCTGATCTGACACTGCGTCAGTTATTGGCAGCCACACAGGAGCGGGCGGACGCGATGCTTGGATCAACCCACGGCACCCTCACCACCGACTCCCGCCGGGCCCGGGTCATCGCCTGCGGTGAGCAACCGGCCCCTGCCGTGCACGGCAGGCCGGCCGCCACCGACGACCTGGACGTCAGCGGCCGGCCGCTGTACGCGGGCGTACCCGATCTGGACCGCTTCTTCCGCCCCGAGTCGGTGGCCGTCGTCGGCGCCTCGGACGCCGAAGGGCGGCCGAACACCGGCATCACCCGTCAACTGCTCGCCTGGGCCGGGCGCGTGGGCGCGCGCCTCCACCCCGTGCACCCCACCCGGGAGTCCGTGTTCGGTCTGACCTGCGTCCCGTCGGTCGCGGAGCTGCCCGAACAGGTCGACCTGGCCGTGCTGCTGGTCTCCGACCCGCTCCCCGTGATCGAGCAACTCGCGGAGACCAAGGTGCGGTTCGCGGTCGCCTTCGCCTCCGGGTTCGCCGAGACGGGAACCGTGGGCGCCGCCGCACAGGCCCGGCTCGCCGACGCCGTACAGCGCTCCGCGATCCGCTCCGGTCTGCGGCTGCTCGGCCCGAACACCAACCTCAACGCCTTCGAGAGGTTCCGCGACGACCTGACCGGCCCGGCGATCGCGCTGATCACCCAGTCCGGCCACCAGGGCCGCCCGGTCTTCACCCTCCAGGAACTGGGCATCCGAGTCTCCCACTGGGCGCCCACCGGCAACGAGGCCGACCTGGAGAGCGCCGACTTCATCTCGTACTTCTCCGAGCAGCCCGAGGTGGGCGCCATCGCCTGCTACGTCGAGGGCCTCAAGGACGGCCGCTCCTTCCTCCTCGCCGCCGACCGGGCCGCCCGGCGCGGGGTCCCCGTCGTCGCGGTCAAGGTCGGCCGCACGGAGACGGGTGCGCGTACGGCGGCCTCCCACACCGGCAAACTGACGGGCGCGGACGCGGTGGTGGACGCGGCGATGCGTCAGTACGGGGTCGTACGCGTCGACGGCCTCGACGAACTCCAGGACACCGCGGCCCTGATGGCACGGGCCCGCCCGCCGTCCGCCGACGGGGTGGCCGTCTACTCGATCTCGGGCGGTACGGGCGCCCACTTCTCCGACCTGGCCACGGCGGCGGGCCTGCGCCTGCCGCCCCTTTCCGCCGCCAAGCAGGCCGAACTGCACGAGTGGATACCGGACTACCTGGACGTCTCGAACCCCGTCGACAACGGCGGCCATCCGGTCGGCGACTGGCGGGGCCGCAAGATCATCGACGCGATCCTCGCCGACCCGGCCGTCGGGGTGCTGATCTGTCCGATCACGGGGCCCTTCCCGCCCATGAGCGACAGGCTCGCGCAGGACCTCGTGGACGCGGCGGAACAGACGGACAAACTGGTGTGCGTGGTGTGGGGTTCACCGGTCGGCACGGAGCCCGCGTACCGCGACACCCTCCTCGGCTCGTCCCGCGTGGCGACCTTCCGCACGTTCGCGAACTGCATCACGGCGGTACGGGCCCACCTGGAGCACGCCCGCTTCACCGCCTCCTACCGCTCCCCCTTCGACGAGGCCCCGCGCACCCCGTCCCCCTCCTTCCGCAAGGCGCAGGCGCTGATGCGGCCGGGCAGCAGGCTGAGCGAACACGCGGCGAAACAACTGCTGCGGGCGTACGGGATCCGGGTGCCGCGCGAGCAGTTGGTGACCAGCGCGGCGGCCTCCGTACGGGCGGCCGGGCTGGTCGGGTACCCGGTCGTCATGAAGGCGTCCGGCGCGCGGCTCGCCCACAAGACGGAACTCGGCCTGGTCAAGATCGGGCTCACGTCCGCCAGCCAGGTACGGGACGCGTACCGCGAGCTGACGGACATCGCCCGTTACGAGGACGTGTCGCTCGACGGGGTCCTGGTGTGCCAGATGGTGGAGCCGGGGGTCGAGATGGTGGTCGGGGTGACGCACGACGACCTCTTCGGGCCGACGGTGACGGTGGGTCTCGGCGGCGTACTGGTCGAGGTCCTCCAGGACAGCGCGGTACGGGTGCCGCCGTTCGGCGAGGACCAGGCGCGGTCGATGCTCGACGAGTTGCGGGGGCGGGCGCTGCTCGACGGCGTCCGCGGGCGGCCTCCGGCGGACCTGGACGCGCTGGTGGAGGTGGTCCTGCGGGTCCAGCGCATGGCCCTGGAACTGGACACGGAACTCTCCGAGCTGGACATCAACCCCCTGATGGTCCTCCCCCGAGGCCAGGGAGCCATAGCCCTGGACGCCCTGGCCACCTGCCGCTGACCGCGAGGGGCCCGGTGCGGATCGGCGGGAGGGGGAGGGGGAGGGGGAGGGGGAGGCGTGTTGTCGAGTGGAGGTCGGACGGGTGCTGGCCGCGCAGTTCCCCGCGCCCCTGAAGAGGCGCCCTTCACGGGCGCGGCGAACTGCGCACCCCGCTCCGACCTCCCCGCACCCACAAACGCCCTCAGCCCCCACCCACCAAAGGGGCGCGGGGAACTGCGCGACCAGCACCCTTCCGACCCGCACTCACAAACCCACCCCCACCCACCCACCACCGGAGCCCTCGGAGCCCCCGTGACAGTCCACACCCTCGACAAGCACATCTCCTGGATCACCCTCGACCGACCGGAGGTCATGAACGCCCTCACCCCCGACCAGCGAGAAGAGCTCATCCACCTCCTGGAGACCGCGTCCGCGGACGCGACCACCCGCGTGGTCGTCCTCACCGCCACCGGCCGAGGTTTCTGCACCGGCGCGGACCTCCGCGGAACCCCACCCCCCAAGGACCGCCTCCCAGGAGACGTCGCCCGCGTCATCCGCAACGGCGCCCAACGCCTCATCACCGCGGTCCTCGACTGCGAGAAACCCGTGATCGCCGCGGTGAACGGCACCGCCGCCGGCCTCGGCGCCCACCTCGCGTACGCCTGCGACCTGGTCCTCGCCGCGGAGTCGGCCAGGTTCATCGAGGTGTTCGCCCGCCGCGGCCTCGTCCCGGACGGCGGCGGCGCCTACCTCCTCCCCCGCCTGATCGGCCCCCAGCGCGCGAAGGAGCTGATGTTCTTCGGTGACGCCCTCACCGCCGCGGACGCCCACCGCCTCGGCCTGGTCAACCGCGTGGTCCCGGACGTGGAGCTGGAGAAGACGGCCCGCTCCTGGGCCGAACGCCTCGCCGCCGGCCCCACCCGCGCCCACGCCCTCACCAAGCAACTGGTGAACGCCTCCCTGGACTCCGACCGCGCCACCGCGTTCACCGCCGAGGCCACCGCGCAGGAGATCAACATGACGACGTCGGACGCCGTGGAAGGCGTAACGGCGTTCGTGGAGCGCCGCACCCCGGACTTCACGGGCCGCTGAACACCACTGAGCACCGTTGCGGCCCTTCCCATCTGACGCCCCGTCACCTTCAATGGAGGTGTGATGGGACACGCAGGAATGGCCGCGGCAGCCGTCCGCTATCTGAGGTCGGCCGGAGAGCCGAGGACCGCGGGACCGGTCGAACCACTCCCGCGCCCCGATCTGCGCGCGGTCGGCGACGACGAACGCGCACCCGTCGACCCGGCCGAGTTCCGCCGCGTACTGGGCAACTTCGCGACGGGCGTCACCGTCATCACAGCCCCGGCCCCGGACCCGGCCGCCGACCCGGAGGCCGACCCCGGGGCCACCCCCGCCGGCTTCGCCTGCCAGTCCTTCGCCGCGCTCTCCCTCGACCCGCCCCTGATCGCGTTCATGGTCGCGCGTACGTCCACGACCTGGCCGCGTATCGCCCGCGCGGGCGTCTTCTGCGTGAACGTCCTCGGCGCGCACCAGGGCGACCTGTGCCGCGGCTTCGCGGTGAGCGGCTCGGACAAGTTCGCCGGTGTCGCCCACGAACCGTCGCCGGTCTCCGGCTCGCCTCGCCTGGAGGGCGCCACGGCGTGGATCGACTGCGCCGTCCACGCGGTCCATACGGGCGGCGACCACCTGATCGTGGTGGGCAGGGTGCGCGCCCTGGGCACCCCGGCCCCCGGCCCCGACGGCAACGGCCCCGCCGACGCCCCTCTCCTCTTCCACCGCGGCCGTTTCGGCCACTTCACGCCCTGACGCCGCAAGGACGGCCCTAAGGGCTGTCCCGTAGGGTCTGTCTGACAATTCCCGTCTGCCGCGCGACGCCATGCACGCACTCTCGCCGCACCGGGCGCGGTGAACGGCGCAGTCCTCTGCCTTTTGGGGGCGCGGGGAACTGCGCAACCAACCCCGCCGGGGCTGGGGCCCGCCCGCGCCCGCGATCCGCCTGGACGTGGGCTAGAACGTCAGAACCGCCCGGGCCGCAAGGCCTCCCCGCGCGTCCGCGACCGCCTTCTCGAAGTCCTCCACCCCATACGTCTCCGTCACCAGCTCATCCAGCAACAGCCGCCCCTCCCGATACATCTCCGCGTACAACGCGACATCCCGCTGCGGCCGGGCAGACCCGTACCGGCACCCCAGGATCGACTTGTCCAGGTACATCGACGAGACGAGGAAGGTCGCCTCGGCGCCGGCCGGCGGCACGCCGAGCAGCACCGCCTGCCCCCGCCGGTCGAGCAGATCGACGGCCTGCCGTACGAGCTCCACCCGCCCCACGCACTCGAAGACGTGATCCGCCCCCGTCGGCAGGACGTCCCGCACCCCCGCCACGGACGTGAAGAAGTGCGAGGCCCCGAACTGCCGGGCCACCGCCTCCTTCTCCGGGTTCGAGTCCACCGCGACCACCGCCGACGCCCCGGCGATCCGCGCGCCCTGGATCACGTTGAGCCCGATCCCGCCCGTGCCGATGACGACCACGCTGTCCCCGTGCTCGACCCGCGCCCGGTTCAGCACGGCCCCGACCCCGGTCAGCACCCCGCACCCGATCAGCGCGGCGGACGTCATCGGGATGTCCCGCGGGATCCGTACGGCCTGCACGGCCTTCACCAACGTCCGTTCCGCGAAGGCCGAGTTGGACGCGAACTGGTACAGCGGCTGCCCGTCCCGCAGGAACGGCCGCCGCGGCATCCCGATGGCCTTGCGGCACATGGTGGGCCGCCCCCGGTCGCACTCGGCACACGCACCGCAGTTCGCCAGCGTGGACAGGGAGACGTGGTCGCCGGGCCCGACATGCGTGACGCCCGCGCCGACCTCCTCCACGACGCCCGCGCCCTCGTGGCCGAGCACCACGGGTACGGGGAAGGGGATGGTCCCGTCCAGCACGGAGAGGTCACTGTGGCACAGCCCCGCCGCCGAGACCGCCACCAGCACCTCGCCCGGCCCCGGACCCCGTATCTCCAGGTCGTCCACCACCTGGGCCCGCTTTCCGTCGAAGACGACGCCCCTCATGTCGCGCCTCTCGTCGCACTCATCTCAGCCCTTCGCTTCCCTGGGAAGGCCGAGCACGCGCTCGGCGATGATCGTGCGCTGGATCTCGTCCGAGCCGCCGTAGATCGTGTCGGCCCGGCTGAAGAGGAACAGGTGCTGCAGCGCGTCCAGTTCGTAGGGCGCCCCGGCCGACCACTCCCGGGGGCCGACCGCCGCTCCGGGCCCCCGCACCCGCATCGCCAGTTCGCCCAGCCGCTGATGCCACCGGCCCCACAGCAGCTTGGCCACGCTGGGAGCGCCCCGGTCCGCCGAACTCCCCAGCGTCCGAAGGGCGTTCCACCGCATGGCACGCAGTTCGGCCCACTGGCGTACGAGCAGATCGCGGACGACCGGGTCGTCGGCCGCCCCCGAGGCGACGGCCGCCTCCACCACCTGCGTCAGCTCCTGCGCGAACCCGACCTGCTGGGCCAGTGTGGAGACTCCGCGCTCGAAGCCGAGGAGGCTCATGGCGACCTGCCAGCCGTTGCCCTCGCCACCGACGAGATGCTCCGCGCGTGCGTGCGCCCCGTCGAAGAAGACCTCGTTGAACTCGCTTGTCCCGGTCAGCTGCCGGATCGGCCGGACGTCGATCCGGCCGGGCTGGTCCATGGGTACGAGCAGAAAGCTCAGCCCGTGGTGCCGACGCGACCCCGTCTCCGTACGCGCCAGTACGAAGCACCAGTCCGCCTCGTGGGCAAGGGAGGTCCAGATCTTCTGCCCGCTGATCCGGTACCCGTCGGCGTCCCGCACGGCCCGCGTACGGATTCCCGCGAGGTCGGACCCGGCCCCGGGTTCGCTGTACCCCTGGCACCACAGTTCGTCACCGGAGGCGATGGGCGGCAGGAAGCGGTTCTTCTGCTCCTCGCTGCCGTGCGCGAGGAGGGTGGGGGCCAGCAGCTTCTCGCCGATGTGCCCGCTGCGCGCGGGTGCCCGGGAGCGCGCGTACTCCTCGGCCCACACCACCTGCCGCCCGAGTCCGACCGCACGGTTCCCGTACCCCTGCGCCCCCCACCCGATCCCGATCCACCCACCGGCCCCGAGAACCCGCTCCCACTCCCTGCGGCCCCCGTCCCACGGCACATGCCCGTCCAGCCACCCCCGCACCTCAGCGCGAAAGGCTTCATCCTCCGCGGTGACCCCGAACTCCATAAACCCCTCCACCGCCCGTCGACCGACTCACCCAGGGGCGCGGGGAACGGCGCAAAAGCCCTGGCCGACCCGTACCCGCTCTTCCAGGGGCGCGGGGAACGGCGCGAAAACCCACAGCGCGCCCGCGCCCCGCCCCCTACGGCGCCCTCTTCACCCCCCGGGCCGCCCGCGCCATCTCCTCCACCCGCGCCAGCAACGGCATGGGATCCGTCCCCACCGTCCCCGGCAGGAAGTCGGCGATCCGCTCGGGCGTCCACCCCCCTTCCGCATACCCGGAACGGAGTTCCCTCGGCTGGGCCCAGACCGCGATCTTCGGCCCCGCCACCGTGTACACCTGCCCGGTGATCCCCTCCTGCCGGGCCCGCCCGGACAGCAGATAGACCACGAGCGCGGCCACGTCCTCCGGCTCGCCGATCTCCGTCAGCTCCATCGGCACGTTCGCGGACATCCGCGTACGGGCGACCGGCGCGACCGCGTTCGCCGTGACCCCGTACTTGTGGAGCCCGAGCGCCGCGCTGCGGACGAGCGAGATGATGCCGCCCTTCGCCGCGCTGTAGTTGGCCTGCGAGACGGACCCCTGGTGGTTGCCGCTGGTGAACCCGATCAGCGTCCCCGCCCCCTGCTTGCGCATGACGGCGGACGCCGCGCGGAACACGGTGAAGGTGCCCTTGAGGTGCGTGGCGATGACCGGGTCCCACTCGTCCTCGGACATGTTGAAGAGCATGCGTTCGCGCAGGATGCCGGCCACGCAGACGACGCCGTCGAGCCGCCCGTACGCCTCCAGGGCCGTGTCGACGATCCGCTGCCCGCCCGCCATGGTGGAGATGTCGTCGGCCACCGCGACGGCTTCCCCGCCGGCCGCCCCGATCTCCTTGACGACGGCGTCGGCGACCGAACTGCTCGGCTCCGAGCCCTCGATCGACACGCCGTAGTCGTTGACGACGACCCTGGCGCCCTCGGCCGCGGCGGCCAGGGCCACCGCGCGTCCGATGCCCCGGCCCGCCCCGGTCACGGCGACGACCCCGCCTTCCAGGAAGTTCCCCACGCCCCGGCCCCTTCCCGCAGTTTCTGACGGTCCGTTAGATTTGCTTCGGTCAGATTCTACGACCCGTCAGATACCTGGAGACAAGCCCCGCGGAGGACTCATGTCACTGCCGGCCGAGTTCCACGAGATCGCCAAGCGCGTGAACAACTGGGGGCGTTGGGGTGCCGACGACGAGATCGGCACCCTGAACCTGATCACCGACGAGGTCGTGCGCGAGGCCGCCTCGAACGTCCGGACCGGCCGCCGCGTGCCGCTGGCGCTGCCCCTCCGCCAGGACGGCGTACAGACGGGGATGATCCCGGGCCGGGTCGATCCGCTGCACACGATGGTGCAGATCAACCAGGAGCTGTTCGGCCCGGGCACGGTCGCCTGCAGCGACGACGCCGTGACGATGGGCCTCCAGGCGGCCACCCACTGGGACGCGCTCAGTCATGTCTCGCACTCGGGCAGGCTCTACAACAACCGCCCCGCCGGGACGATCACCGCCCACGGGGGCGCCGAGTTCAACGGCATCGACAAACCGGGGCACATCGTCTCGCGCGGTGTCCTGCTGGACGTGGCCCGCGCACTCGGCGTGGAGCGCCTGGACAGCGGGCACGCGGTGACCCCGGAGGACCTCGAAGCGGCCGAGGAGTTGAGCGGCACGAAGGTCGGCCCGGGCGACATCGTCCTCGTACGCACCGGCCAGATCCAGCTCCTCCTCGCGGGCGACAAGCACGGGTACGCCTTCCCCTCCCCCGGCCTGTCGGTACGCACCCCGGAGTGGTTCCACGCCCGCGATGTCGCGGCGGTCGCGAACGACACCCTCACCTTTGAGATATTTCCTCCGGAGATAGAGGACTTGTGGCTGCCCGTGCACGGGCTCCATCTGGTCGAGATGGGCATGCTTCAGGGCCAGAACTGGAATCTCGAAAAGTTGTCCACAGCCTGTGGAGAGATCGGCGGCTTCACGTTCCTGCTGTCGGCGATGCCCGAACCGTTCACCGGCGCCACCGGAACCCCCGTCGCACCCGTCGCGATCCTCTGAGGGAGGCGGACTCCCCGCCCGGGACCGTCCGGGGCCGGCTGGCGGCGCGTCTCCCCCACGTACGACCACGCCCGGGCGCGAGGTGCCCCCACCCCGGCCCGAGCGCCGCATCGCGCGCCGCCATCCGGCTCTCCGGCGCGTCCGCCCCTGACCCCGCAGGAGCCGACGCCGAATCACGGTCCGCGCCCGCCGAGGGCTCCCGTCACCGAGGACCTCGACATCCCCTCACGGCGAACCGCTGAACGCAAGCGTGACGAAACGGACAAGCGCCGTCAACACCCGTTCGGGGATTCATGCCATTGGCGGCCTTTGTGCCGTCCA
Organism: Streptomyces ortus; assembly: GCF_026341275.1. NCBI lineage: Bacteria > Bacillati > Actinomycetota > Actinomycetes > Kitasatosporales > Streptomycetaceae > Streptomyces > Streptomyces ortus. Next base: position 2,172,847 of record NZ_JAIFZO010000002.1, on the reverse strand, counting down.
CCGACGGAAGCACGGCCCGGCGCATGCGACCGCGGCGGACGCCCCGGCCCCGAACTCCGTGCCACGCGTGCGCCAGCGGGCGCACCCGTGCCCGAGCGCCCGCTCCCGCGTGACGAGCCCTGGCGGGGCCAGTCCCTACACGGCCTCGTACGCCAGATCCCCGTACACCGCGGGAGACGCCACCGAAGGAACCACGGGCGCCGCGTCGCATCCCGCGTCGAGGGTGGCGGCCGACGAACAGCGGTCCACCTCGCACCAGATGCGCTTGCCGGCGCCCTCCGCGCTCCAGCCCCAGCGGTCGGCGAGACCGTCGACGAGCGCGAGGCCGCGGCCGTTGGTGTCGTCGCCGTCGGCGCAGCGCGGGCGCGGGGCGCGCGTACTGGCGTCGACGACCTCCAGGCGGACGGTCGCCACGGCCTCTCCGACGGCCCGCTCACCGGCCGTCGGCGCGCTCGCCGCGTCCGGCACGAACAGCCGCAGGACGGCGGGGCGGCCGGTGTGCACCACGGCGTTGGTGACCAGCTCCGAGATGAGCAGGATCAGCGTCTCGGCCAGTGGCTCATCGGCCTCTATCCCGGAACCCGCGAGCCGCGAACGGGCCCACCTCCGGGCTCGCCCCACCTCCGCGGGGTCGGGCCGGATCTCCAGCTGCACTTGAAGCACCTGCACCGCTCACACCATCCGAACCGGCGGACACATCGCCTCGCGCCTCGCAAGGGCCACGATCGTGGTCAGAAAAGGGCTCACGGAACGTGATTCCCTCAGGAGACAGCATGGTTGACGTACAGTCACCCCGCCAAGCGCTTCGGGCATATTCCAGCGCGAAGGAGTACGCGTGCGGCATACTGTGCGACGCTCGCCGCGGGGAGTCGAACAGGCAGGAACGGTCCTGCTTCCCGCCCCACGAGCGGCACGCATCGCCGGATCCGGGGCTGCCCCGGGGGCAACACCGTGATGGCCCGGCCTCAGAACCACTCGCATCCCACACAAGGTACCGGAGCGGGCCCTCGACTCCAGGCCGTGACGAGTCACGCGTAGGACACAACCCGATATCAACGCTCGGTAATTCCGGTATGCCACGTTCCGTGACTTCCGTCCCCCTCGGGGCGCTCCCCCTCCCCGCCACAGCGCCACGATCGGCGGCATTCGGCTCCGCTCAGCCCCCGCGGTTCACCTCCCGGACCGGGCCCCCGACGCCAGCAGATCCTCCGCGAGCGCCTCCTCGGCCGCCGCCGCGCCCGCCCCGCGACGGGCCCGCGACCAGGCTCGTTTGAGGTGCAGGTGGACGTCGGACTCCCAGGTGAAACCCATCCCGCCGTGCACCTGGAGGCAGTCGCGGGCCCCGCGCTCGGCGGCCTCGTCAGCCAGCAGCCGGGCCGCCGCGATGTCGAGCGGATCGCCGGTGACGGCCGCCGCGTACACCGCCGCGCGGGCCACTTCGACCCGCACCAGCATCTCCGAGCACAGGTGTTTCACCGCCTGGAAGGCCCCGATCGGCTGCCCGAACTGCTCACGGGTCCGGGCGTGTTGCACGGCCAGCGCACAGGTCCACCCGGCCGAGCCGAGCTGCTCGGCGGCGGTCAGCAGGGCGGCGACCGGGTCGTGGGGCGCGGCCCGGGGCACCCGGTGCAGCGGCGTCAGCGGGTCGACGGAGCGAAGGGCGACGGCTCCGGTCACCTCTCCGCGTACGACGTCGGCCTCGTCCAGCCATTCAACGAGGTCGCCGTCGGCGGCGGCGACGACACACGCGCCGGTGGCCGCGCCCGGCACCTCGCCGGCCGCGAGGTGGGTGGCCACCAGGGGTCCGGGCAGCAGCGCCCGGCCGGCCTCCTCGAAGGCGAGCACCGCCTCGGGCAGCCCGAGCCCGACCCCGCCCCGCTCCTCCGGCAGCCGCAGCGCGAAGAACCCGGCCTCCCCCAACTCACGCCAGAGCGCCCGGTCGAGCGCCCCGGAGCCCGCAATCTGCCCCGGCCCCGGGTCCGCGGCGGCCCGCAACCGCTCCCGCCCGAACCGCCGCGCCAGCAACTCCCGCATCCCGGCCCGTAACGCTCGTTGATCGTCGGTGAGTTGGAAGTCCACCGCTCACCGTCCCTTCGGGAGGCCCAGGATCCGCTCGGCCACGATGTTCCGCTGGATCTGCGAGGTCCCGGCCGCGATGGTGTACGAGAGCGACGACAGCCGGTCGACCGTCCACTCCCGGCCCAGATCGAGCGCTTCGGGGCCCAGCACCTCGGCCGCCGCGTCGTAGAGTTCCTGCCGCGCCTGCGAGTACCGCAGCTTGAAGACCGAACCGCCCACGCCCGGCACCCCGCCGCCGCGCTCGGACTCGCTCACGTTCCACTGCGTCAGCCGCCAGAGCGCCCGGAACTCGGCGTTGAGCCGCCCGAGCCGGCGCCGCAGCGACGCGTCGTCCCACCGGCCGTTCTTCCGGGCCTCCCGGGCCATCTCGCCCAGCACCCGCCGGCAGGCCACCACCTCGCCCACGAAGGCGGTGCCGCGTTCGAAGGACAGCGTCACCATGGTCACGCGCCAGCCGTCGTTCTCCTCGCCGACCCGGTTGGCGACGGGCACCCGCACCTCGTCGAGGAAGACCTCGGCGAACTCGGCCGAACCGGCGAGCGTACGAAGCGGTCGCACGGTGATCCCCGGCGCGTCCATCGGCATCGCCAGCCAGGTGATCCCCCGATGCTTCGGAGCGTCCCCGTCGGTGCGCACCAACAGCTCGCACCAGTCGGCGACTTCGGCATGCGAGGTCCAGATCTTGGACCCGGTGACCACATAGTCGTCGCCGTCCCGCCACGCGCGCGTGCGCAGCGACGCGAGGTCGGACCCGGCGTCCGGCTCGCTGAAGCCCTGGCACCACACCTCCTCGCCGCGCAGCACGGGCGGCAGCCACCGCGCCCGCTGCCGAGCGCTGCCCTCGGCGGCGATGGTCGGCCCGGCGTGCAGCAGCCCGACGAAATTGGCCCCCACGTAGGGAGCGCCCGCCTTCTCGGTCTCCTCCAGAAAGATCAGATGCCGGGTCGGCGTGGCACCACGGCCCCCCGCGTCGACCGGCCAGTGCAGGCCCGCGTACCCGGCGCCGTACAGCAGCCGCTGCCACCCGAGGTCGTACGCCCGCCGCCCCGGCCAGTCGTCGGCCGAGGGCTTGGCGGGCAGCCCGGGAAGCACCTCCCTGAGCCATTCCCGCAGCCGGGCCCGGAACTCCTCGTCCTCGACCGAGTACGAAAGATCCATCGCCTACCGAGCCCTGTCGAGGTCCAGGTCCAGGCCCAGCATGCGGATGGCGTTGCCGCGCATCAGCTTGTAGACGGTCTCGTCGTCGAGGCCCTTCACATGATCGAGGGCGACCTCCTTGGTGTGCGGGAAGGTCGAGTCGACGTGCGGATAGTCGGTCTCGAACGTGGCATTGTCCCGCCCCACCACATCCAGCGAGGCGACCCCGTGCTTGTCACGGAAGAAGCAGCAGAAGATCTGCCGGTAGTAGTAAGTGGACGGCGGCTCGGGAATCAGATCCCGCACCCCGCCCCAGGCCCGGTGCTCCTCCCACACGTCATCGGCACGCTCCAGCGCGTACGGGATCCACCCCATCTGCCCTTCGCTGTACGCGAGTTTCAGCCGCGGGAACTTGACCAGCACACCCGAGAACAGGAAATCCATCATCGAGGCCATGGCGTTGTTGAAACTCAGGGACGCCTGGACAGCGGGGGGAGCATCGGGAGACGCGGCAGGCATCTGGGAACTGCTGCCGATATGCATGTTGACGACCGTGCCGGTCTCCTGGCAGACGGCGAAGAACGGATCCCAGTACCCGGAGTGGATGGACGGCAGTCCCAGATGGGTCGGGATCTCCGAGAACGTCACGGCCCGTACGCCCCGACCGGCGTTGCGCCGTATCTCCGCGACAGCGAGGTCGATGTCCCAGAGCGGAATGATGCACAGCGGAATCAGCCGCCCTCCGCTCCCCCCGCACCACTCCTCGACCATGAAGTCGTTGTAGGCACGCACGCAGGCCAGCGCGACCTCCTTGTCGTGCGCCTCGGAGAAGGTCTGCCCGCAAAAGCGCGGAAAGGTCGGGAAGCACAGGCTCCCCTCCACATGATTCGCGTCCATGTCCTTGAGCCGCTCGACCGGATCCCAGCACCCGGGCCGCATCTCCGCGCGCGTGATGCCCTCAAGCGTCATCTCGTCCCGGTCGAAGCCGACGGCGGCGATGTTGCGCTTGTACGGGAACTTCAGGTCCTCGTAGATCCACCAGTCGGTCGGCGGCCCGTCCGGGTCCATCGTGATCCGGTACTTGCCGGCCACGTAGGCCAGCTCGCCGATGCCCGCCGTCAGCGGCTTGGGTCCGCGATCGCGGTATTTCCTCGGCAGCCAGGTCTCGAAGAGGTGGGCGGGCTCGATCACATGGTCGTCGACGCTGATGATCCGAGGCAGTTCGGTCATGAGTCCAGCCCTCTCCCACGGCATATCTGATGGACCGTCAGAAGGCAGGCTAGCCCCGCACCCCTGGACCGACAAGGCGCAGACGCCTACGCTCTCCACGCAACCTGACGGACCGTCAGTTCCGTCCATGCCGGCGGCGAGGAGCACGGACATGCCCACGGACACCGCGCACGCACTCGGCGCCTCCCGCACCTTCTGGGAACTGGTCGAGCGCCGCGCCGCACTCACCCCCGACCGCCCGGTCCTCCTCCAGGACGACCGCACCCTCACCTTCGAGGAGCTGCGCGCCGGCGCCGAGCGCACGGCGGCGGGCCTGCACGACATGGGCGTACGGCCGGGAACGGTGGTCGCCTGGCAGCTGCCCACGCGCATCGAGACGGTCGTCCTCGCGATGGCCCTGACGCGACTGGGCGCGATCCAGTCCCCGGTCATCCCCTTCTACCGGGACCGAGAGGTGTCCTTCGCGCTCAGCGCCTCCCAGGCCGCCTTCTTCGCGGTCCCCGGCACCTGGCGGGGCTTCGACCACACCGCCATGGCCGAACGCGTCGGCGCCCACGGCACCTTCGAGGCGTACACCGCACTCCCCACCGGCGACCCCGCGTCGCTCCCCGCGCCCCCGGCCACCGGTACGGACGTGCGCTGGATCTACTGGACATCGGGCACGACCTCGGACCCCAAGGGCGTCCTGCACACGGACCGTTCGCTGATCGCGGGCGGCAGCTGCCTGGCCCACGCCCTGCACCTGTCGGAAGCCGACACTGGCTCGATCGCCTTCCCCTTCGCCCACATAGGCGGCCCCGACTACCTGGTCATGCTGCTGCTGTACGGGTTCCCGGCGGTCCTCTTCGAGAAGTTCGCGCTGCCGGACGCACTGGAGGGCTACCGCAAGCACGGGGTGACGGTGGCGGGCGGTTCGACGGCGTTCTACTCCATGTTCCTGGCAGAGCAACGCAAGCAGCCGAACGTCAGGCTCATCCCGACCTTGCGCCTCCTGGCCGGCGGAGGGGCGCCCAAGCCCCCCGAGATCCACCACGCGGTCGTACGCGAGATGGGGGTGAAGCTCACCCACGGCTACGGCATGACAGAGGTCCCGATGATCACCATGGGCTCACCGGACGACACGGAGGAGAACCTGGCGACGACGGAGGGCAAGCCTCCACCGGGCATGGAGATCCGCATCGAGAACAACGAAGTACGCCTGCGCGGCGAAGCGGTGTGCGCGGGCTACCTGGACCCCGCCCACACCGCACAGGCCTTCGACGAGGACGGCTTCCTGATCACGGGGGACCTCGGCCACCTCACCCCGACCGGCCACCTCGTCCTGACGGGCCGCCTGAAGGACGTGATCATCCGCAAGGGCGAGAACATCAGCGCCAAGGAGATAGAGGACCTGCTGCACAGCCATCCGGCCGTGGCCGACGCAGCCGTCATCGGCCTCCCCGACCCGGAGCGAGGAGAAAGAGTCTGCGCCGTGGTGGAACAGACCACCGGAACCCGGCCACTCACCCTCTCCGCCATCACGGCCCATCTGCGCGCGGAAGGACTGTCCACCCACAAACTGCCGGAGCAACTGGAGGTGGTCGACGCCCTTCCGCGCAACGAGACCCTGCGCAAGGTACTCAAGTACCGCCTCAGGGAGCGTTACTCGGGCACCGTGAAGTAACGGGCGAAAGCACTCACGATGTCGGGCTCGGTGACGACTCCGTCGGCATCCGAGTCGAGCGCGCCGGCCGCGGTGGCAGCGGTGTCCTCGGGCACACCCAGGGCCTTCAGAATCCGCACGGTCTCATCCAGTGTCACGGAACCGTCCCCGTCGGCGTCCGCGACGGCGAGCGCCGCGTCCAGGAACGGCCGGGCGATCTCGGCGAAGCGGTCGGGGTTGTCGCGCAGCCGCTTCACGGCCCCGTTCACGAACTCCTCGCGGGTGATCCGCTGGTCGCCGTCACGGTCCGCTATGCCGGCCATGCCCTGCCAGAAGGCCTCCGCGCCGATGTACAGGGCCTGACCCTTGTCGCACCGGGCCGTCGTGCCGAACTCGGCGAGCAGCGCCTTCGTCGCCGTGTTGAAGTCCTCGCGGTCGATATAGCCGTTGCCGTCCTGGTCGAAGCCGGCGAACCGGGCGGCGATCTTCCGCTCGTACTCGGTACTGACCATGTCTTTCGGGCCGCCTTACCTCACGTGGGTGCGTCTGGCAGGAGCGTACGACGACCGGCCCCCTCGGGGAGCGGGAAAACGACGCTTGCGCCAAGACCGGGGAAAATCCGCGACAACGTCGTCACGAACACACCCAACGATCTTCCCCATACGTGACGGTAATCACGCGGAAAGTGAACTCGTCTCATCGTCCACGGCGGCGTCGACATCGGGATAGGCGTCGAAGAGCCGGCGCACACCGAGCGCACCCAGCACCCGGTTCACATGGGACCCGTCCTCCGCGCCCTGCGCGGGCAGGATCACCCGCAGCCGCCCCTGGCACGAGCGGATCAGCCGCCGCGACGCGATCAGCACACTCACACCGCTGGAGTCGCAGAACAGCACCCCGGACAGATCCAGCACGACATCCCGCCGCCCGTCGGCCACGGCCTCGTGCACCCGCTGCCGCAGTACGGGCGAGGTCACCAGATCCATCTCACCCGAAACCCGCACGACGGCCCAGCCGCGCTGCTCGCCTTCGGTCACCCTGAGCGTCACACGCCTGTCCCTCGCTCGACAATGTCGGACCCGGAAACGGAAGCCAAAGCCTCACTTCCCTGCTGCGTGGCTGCCCCACTCCGCCGTACCCAAACACCCCCCACCCGACCGTCCCCGATCAAACCCGAGCCGCCCCCGGGGCCCCCGATCGGGACAATCAACCCCACCAGCCCACTCACCGTGACAACCGGCACACACAACGCGATCGCAGCCCTATCACCCCACCCCTCCCCGGGGCGTGCATTGCCACAAAGGGGCGTGCGTCACCACGGGTGCCGACTACATTCGTAAGAAGACCGGAGAGGAGAATCCGGTGGACACGGGCACAGGCGCACGGCACGACAGGGGCGAGGGGGCCGTATGGCCAGGAGGGACACGCCACCCCGCTGGGACCGCAAGATGCAACAGCGGCTCGCGCGGGGGGAGGCTGCCGCGCTGGGCGAGCTCTATGACCGATTCGCTTCACTCGTGCACGCTCTCGCCCATCGCGTGCTCGGGGACGAGCACGCGGCCGACGGCATCACCCGCGAGGTCTTCGCCCACGTCTGGGAGAACCCCGAGTCGTACGACCCCAAGCAGGGCCCCCTGCGCTCCTGGGTCGCCACCCTCACGCACCGCCTCGCCGTGCAGCGCCTGCGCACCACGGAGACCGCCGCGCTGGCCGACAACGACACGGACGGCACCGAGGAACTGGAACGCAAGGTCCGCCGCGCCTCGGTGGCGGCCCGCGCCGACTACATCGTCACGTCCATGCCGACCCCACTGCGCACCGCCCTGGAACTCGCCTACTTGCAGCGCCGCGACTACCGCCAGACCGCGGCAGACCTGGGCGTCACGGCGGACGAGGCCCGCCGCCGCCTGCGCCTGGGCCTCCAACTCCTCTCCACAGCCCAGGACACGGCCCCCGGCCAAGGGGGCCCCGGATGACCAACGCGAACCCCTTCGGCGAGTACGAAGAGGACCCGACCCCCCACAACCCGCCACGCATCCCCATCCCCCGCACCTCGATAGAGGACACAGGCCTCCCCCTCCCCACCCCGCCCCTCATCCTCGAACACCGCGTGCTCAAGGCGCTGCTCGGGGCATGGGCGCTGGCGGCCTGCTCGCCCGAGGAGACGGCGGCGGTGGAGGACCACCTGGGCGGCTGCGGCGCCTGCGCGGACGAGGCTCTGCGACTGCGGGGAGCGGTGGGCCTCCTGCACGCGCCGGAGACCCTCGACCTGGACCCGGCCCTGCGCACCCGAGTCCTCCAGGCCTGTCTGACCCGCCGCCCGCCCCGGATCCCGGTCCCCTCCTGGGCCACCCCGTATGACGCGGAGACCGCCCGCCTGGACGCCCTGCTCCAGGACATCGGCGACGTCGAATGGCACGCCCCCGTACGCCTGCGCTGGTTCGACGGCAAGGAACCGACCAGCCGCCGCACCACCGTCGCCGGAGTGATCGCCCATCTCCTCACCGTGGACGGCCTCGTCGCCGTCACCCTCGGCCTGGACGACCCCCTGGAAACCCCGGCGGACACCCCCACACCCTCGGCCCGCACCGAGGCCTTCTGGGGCGCCGCCCCCTTCCCGCCCACGCGTTCCGTACGCGGTCCCTGGCGCGAGCAGTCCCACAACCTCGTCCGCACGGTCGCCTTCGCGGGCGGCGGCTCCGGCCGCCTCCCCGTCCCGTACGGCGACTTCGAACTCCCGCTCCGGGACTCCATGCTCGACCGGGCCTTCGAGACCTGGGTCCACGCGGGAGACATCGCCGACGCGGTCGACTACCCCTATGAGCCGCCCTCGCCCCGCCATCTGCACGCGATGATCGACCTGGGCGCCCGCATGCTCCCCTCGGCCCTGACCGCCCGCCGCCAGGCAGGCCTCGCGGATCCGGGCGAGATGCCCCACCTGGTCCCGGCCGGCACTCCCGGCCGCAGCCTCCGCCTGGAGATCGAGGGCCTGGGCGGCGGCGAGTGGTTCATCCCGCTCGACGCACCAGGCGCCCTGGCCTCCCAGGACCGCGAGGTGGCCCACGTGGCCCTGGACGGCGTGGAGTTCTGCCAACTGGCAGCGGGCCACGTAAGCCCAGAAGAAGCAGCGGCGGGCCAATCGGGCGACCGAGAAGCAATCAGAGACGTCCTCTTCGCCGCAGCGTCCCTGAGCCGCATGTAACAACACCCCGGCCGCAAAGGCCGCCCACGAAGGTCGGCGGCGCACCAGCCGCGAATCCGTACCCACCCACGAATCCGCACCCGCAGGCGCGCCAAGGGGGCCGGGGCGACGTGTTCGCCCGCAGCGGCCGGCGCGTCCGCCCAGGTCGCCCTCTGATTCCCACGCAATTCGCGCCGGACCGAGGACGGACACGTCGCCCCGGCCCCCGCCCCCACGCCAAGCGTCCGCGAATCCCCGGACCCTCAGTCGAACACGACGGTCCGCCGCCCGTTCAACAGAATCCGCCGCTCCGCATGCCACTTCACGGCCCGCGCCAACGCCTGGCACTCGACATCGCGCCCCACAGCCACCAACTGCTCCGGCGTGACCTGATGCCCCACCCGCTCGACCTCCTGCTCGATGATCGGCCCCTCATCAAGGTCGGCCGTCACATAGTGCGCGGTGGCCCCGATGAGTTTCACACCCCGCGCATGCGCCTGGTGATAAGGCTTCGCACCCTTGAAGCTAGGCAGGAAAGAGTGATGGATATTAATAATTTTCCCACTCAACTGCTTGCACAGATCATCCGAGAGCACCTGCATATACCGAGCGAGCACGACCAGCTCGACCCCCTGCTCCCGCACCAACTCCAGCAGCTGCGCCTCAGCCTGCGCCTTGTTCTCCTTGGTGACCGGAATATGCCGAAACGGCACCTGATAGGAGCCCACGAGCTCGGCGAACTCCATATGGTTGGACACAACAGCCGCGATCTCCACGGGAAGCGCCCCGCTCCGCGCCCGGAACAGCAGGTCATTAAGACAGTGCCCGAACTTGCTGACCATCAGCACGACCCGCATCTTCTCGTCGGCCCGATGGATCTGCCACTCCATCTGGAACGAGTCACCGATCGCCGCGAAGCTCGCGCGCAGCTTGTCCACGGTCACCGGCGACTCCGCCGAGAAGTGGACACGCATGAAGAACAGCCCCGTGTCGTGGTCACCGAACTGCTGACTGTCCTCGATGTTGCAGCCGGTCATGAACAGATAGCTCGACACGGCATGCACGATGCCCTGCTTGTCGGGGCAGGAAAGCGTCAGGACGTACTGGTCGTTCATGCCCGCCAGGGTCCCACAAAGGCCGGACCCCCCAGGCACACGCCCGAATCCCGGACGCCCCCGCCCAGCCCGAACCGGACGCACGAGGCCGAACCCAAGCCGAACTTCAGGCGGACCGAGTCATGATCTGCAGCACCTCAAGCGTGCGGGGCGGAACATCCGGATCCTCCCCGTCACTCACGGCCATCCGCACATGCGCGTCCCGCGCGGCCCGCACCGCATCGGCCCACCCCGCATGTTCGAGATACACAGAGACAGCCGCATCGGGCCCCACCTGATGCATGATCCGCAACACCCGCAACACCGCGGAGTCGACCAGCGCCGCCTCCTGCGAGTCCCGGAAGATCGTCCCCACATATTTCTCGGCGGACCAGTTGTCCAGCCAGGTGTCCTCGACGAGGCGATAGACGGCGTCGGTCACATCCCCGTACCCGTCGACCCCCGCGAGCCATATCCCCCGCTGGAAATCGGTATCGGAAAGCATGTGCAGCGCGGAGCGCACATTGCTGCGCCAGCGCCACCACGGCATATCGTTCAGTGGCATGCCGCCCATGGTGGATGAGCGACGCCCGCGACGGGAAGAGTTCTCCGAACCTTGCACGGTCACCGATCGTACGTTCCCGCCGAACCGGCCCCTCCCGCACCCCGCGGTTCACCCAAAAGTCACCACACGCACACCAAGAGTCACACCCACCGTAGCTACGTGACGGAATCGTGCGTACCCATGACCGGCCGGCGACGCACCCACAGCTTCCTCACCGCCCTGCGCCCTCGCCTCCCCCTCACCCTCTCCCTCCCCAAGGCGAGAGCACTGTCGGCGGGCGCACTGGCGGTGTGCCTGTCCACGGCCGTCGGCTGCGGTGCAGTCCCCGGCGGCACGGGGGACGACACGATCACCGTCATGACCTGGGCCCCCGAAAAAACAAAAACGACCAACAAGCCCGGTATGCCCGCCCTGGCCAAGGCATACGCCCGCTGGGTCAACTCCCACGGCGGCCTCAACGGCCGCAAGCTCAAGGTGCTGACCTGCAACGACCACAACGACACGGTGGAGGCCGCGGGCTGCGCCCGCCGCGCCGCCGCGGAGAACGTCGTCGCGGTCGTCGGTTCGTACAGCCAGCATGCCCGCTCCTTCCTCGGCCCGCTGGAGGCGGCCGGCATCCCGTACCTCGGCGGATACGGCGTCACGGACGACGAGTTCACGAGCCCGCTCTCGTACCCGGTGAACGGCGGCCAGCCGTCCCTGCTGGTCGGCCTCGGCCAGCAACTGGCCGGCTCCTGCGGCCCGGTCACACTCGTCCGCCCCGACACGATCGCGGGCGACGAACTCCCCGTACTCCTGGACTCCGGACTCACCGCGAGCGGCCACCGGGCCTCCGTCGACCAGCGGGCCGCCGAGGACGCCACGGAGTTCTCGGGCCACGCCCAGCGGGCCCTGCAACGGGTCACGAAGGACCCCCAGGAGGAGGAGGGCTGCGTGGTCCCCGCCCTCGGCGACCGCACCGACACCTTCATGGACTCGTTCCGGCGCACCCGCGAGGACTACCCGACGGTACGGACGGCTTCCGTACTGGGCAGCATCGACCAGTCGATGATCGACACGACGGGAAGCATGTACGAGGGCTCGTACGTCACCGGCTGGTACCCGGCGTCGAGCGACGAGCGGTGGGATCCGATGCGTGAGGTCATCCGCGAGGAGGCGTTCGGCGACAACCGCATCGACGCCTCCGACCCCGGCGTCCAGACGACCTGGATCGCGTACACGGTCCTGAAGAGGGCCATCGAGTCGCTCGGCGACGACGACGTGACCGCGCGATCGCTGCGGCGCACGCTCGATGACGGCCTGAAGATCGACACGGGCGGGCTCACGCCGACCCTGAACTGGAGCTTCCAGGACCTGATCGCGTCGAGCGGCTTCGCACGCCTGGTGAACGCGGACGTCACCTTCCAGGTGGTACGCGAGGGCAAGCTGGTCACGGAACGCAAGGGCTTCGTAAACGTCTCAAAAACCCTGGAAAAAACCCAAACATAACCGGGCCGCTCAACCCAACCACTGATCAACCCAGCCGGTGATCAACCCAGCCCGCGATCAAACCAACCCCTGATCAACCCAACCGGTCGGCCGACCGGACAGATCAAAGCTGCCCCGGCTGCCGCTCCGTAAGCCCATGGGCCTGCGCGATGGAATTCCACAGCTCCGCGGCCGCGGCCTTCTGCGTGGTCGCGGTACCACTCTCCCGGTTGCCCGCGGCGGTCTGCCCCGTGGACCGGGCCTGCCCCTTGTTGCAGCCCTTCTTGCCCGCCACCTGATCCGCCCACGCGGCGTAGTGGGTGTCCGCCGCGGCGGAGGCCTTCCACGCGCTCTTGAGCGCGGCCGTCAGCTTCGCGTGGTTCTCCAGCTTGTCCACGGACAGCCCCGACAGCCGCGTGACCAGCCCGTTGCGCTGCTCGGCGGCGTCACGCAGATCCGCCGCCGCCTGGCCGAGGTTGGTGCACTTGCGTACGTTGTCGACGGCCTTGACCACCGAGTCACGGCTGTTGCCGCTGTCCGCGAGGAGCTTGTCCAGGGCCACGGCCTGCTTCTCCTCCGGCCCCACCTCGGAAGAGCCCGAGTCCTCACTGGCCGACGCGGTGGCCGCGACCGTCGTGTTCTCGTCGCCCTTGTCCTCCTCGCCCCCGCCACCACTGAGCAGGGCGCCCGCGCCGATGCCGAGCACCGCTATGCCCACGCCGACGGCGGCTATGAGGGGAACGCGGGAGCGGGAACGGCCACCGCGGCCGTGGTCACCGTCCGCGGCCCGGCGCGCACCACGCCCGCCGGGACCCTCGGGGCCCCCCGACGCACCGGCACCACCGACCCCACCCGCACCACCGGACGCACCGAAGCCACCGGGCGTACCGAATCCGGCCGGAGCGCCGAACTCCGGCGAGGCAGCGCCCGGCTGCCTCCCCCGTCGCGCCCGCGGCTGGTCGACCGGGGGCAACTGCTGGGTGGCGCCTCCGCCGTCGGCCCGGAAGAGATTGTCGAACTCGGCAGGCGGCTGCTGCCGATCCTCCGGCCCAGGCCCGCTCCCAGGACCACCGGGCCGCACCCCGAATCCGGTCCCGGTCCCGGTCCCGGTCCCGGCCGAGCCGGGCTGCGAAGGCACCGGCGCCATGAACTGCGTGGGCTGGGCGTCGGGATCGACGGCGGCGGGCAGGGGCCCGGGACCGTCCGACGGAACCTGCCCGAGGTACTGCGTGGCATCACCGGAAGCGGCACCCGCGGCAGGCATCTCCGGAGGCAGCGCCCCGGGCCCCACCGGAGGAAGGAACTGCGTGGCGCCCTCGTCCATGGCCGGAGCCGAGGCGACGGGCGGCAGGAACTGGGTCGCGCCCTCGTCCATGGAGGCGGCAGGCGGCAATGCACCCGCACCCGGATATCCGTAGCCACCGTGCGCCTGCGAGACGCCGTACCCATCACCGGTCCGGCCGTCGTACTGCTGCTGCTGTTGCTGCTGTTGCTGTTGCTGGGGCGGTTGATGCTGCTGCTGAGGTATCGCGCCCCCGTGCGCCTGCGGGCCGGCGGCACCCCACGGACCGCCCTGGTCCTGCGCCCCGTACGAACCAGCAGGCGGCTCGTTGTACTGCGAGACCTGCCCGCCGGCACCCTGCGGCCCGGCACTCCAGCTGGATATCTGCGTATCCGGAGCCTGACCGGCACCACCGGCACCGGCCCCGCCCCGCGCGCCACCCGGACCACCCGCACCACCGGGGCTTCCCGCGCCCCCCGCGCCACCCCACTCGTCACCCTGTGAAGCGGACCGCGGACCCCACGGCTGGTCCCAGGCCTGGCCGCCCGCCGGGACCGCGCGGTCGCCGGTCTGGCCCGGCAGGAGGGGCTCGCCGCCGTCGGACGGCAGCACGATGCCTTCGCGCGCGGGTCGCGCCGAGGGCTCGTCGCCCTGTCCGTTGTGCGTCACCGGGACTCCTACGAATGGGGGACCTTCGGAATCGTCGGTTCACGCTACCGGGTCCCCAGGAGCCGGTGCCACGCAGCACGGGACGTGACACCCGCCACCGGGGACAGTGAGTGACAAACCGCCCCCGGAAAGCTGTTCGAGCCCCCTTTTCGCGCCTCCTTTCGCCACACGTGCTTCTTTTCTCACACGTTCACGCCCGCCTAGGCCGCCGCCTGAAGCTCCATCCGTGCCCCGAACTCCCGCACCACGGGCTCGTCCCGGTACGGCTCCAGGCGCTGCTGCAAGTCGTCCAGGTACTCGGCGCCGCGGTTGGACCGGAGCGTGCCCAGCAGTTCGACCGCTCGCAGGCCCGTGTGGCAGGCCTCCTCCACCTCGCGCTGCTGCACCTGCGCGGAGGCCAGGAGCACGTACCCGATCGCGCGCCGCCTGGCCCGCGACTCGGGGTGCCCGTCGAGGGACTCCCGCGCGCGCCGCGCGGCGGCCTCGCCCTGTCCGAGGTCCCGGTGACAGTGCGCCAGTTCGTCGGCCAGATAGGCCTCGTCGAAGTGCGCGATCCAGCGCGGGTCGTCCCCGGACTCCGGATCGGCCTGCTCCAGCGCCGCAACGGCCCGGCCGGACGCCGACTGCGCCGAGCGCGCGTCGCCCATCAGCGCGTGGCCCCGCGCCTCCGCGGCGTGGAACATCGACTCCGCGCGCGGTGTGACCCGCCCGCGCGCCCCCTCCTGCGCCGCCCGCGCCAACTGGGCGATCTCCCGGGGGTTTCCGAGCTGCGCGGCCAGGTGGCTCATGGACGCGGCGAGCACGTATCCGCCGTATCCGCGGTCGCCCGCCGCCTGTGCGAGCCGCAGCGCCTGGATGTAGTAGCGCTGTGCGAGGCCCGGCTGGCCGGTGTCGATCGCCATGTACCCGGCCAGTTCCGTCAACCGTGCGACCGCCGCGAAGAGTTCGCGTCCGACCGCTTCCCGGTACGAGCCGGCCAGCAGCCCCGAGACGACGCTGTTCAGGTAGTGCACGACGACCGGGCGCACGTGCCCGCTGCCGTACTGGTGGTCCAGGTCGACGAGCGCCTGCGTCATCGCGGTGACCGCGGCCACGTCGGACTGCCCGACCCGCGGCCCGGCGGAGCGCGAGACCTGCGCGTCCGGCGAGGAGATCAGCCAGTCCCGGCTCGGCTCGACGAGCGCGGAGGCCGCGACGGACGAACCGGACAGGAAGTCCCGGCGCCCCACGTCGCTGCGCCACAGCTCGCAGACCTGCTCGATCGCGCCGAGGACCGTCGGCGAGAACTGCAGACCCACGCCGGAGGCGAGGTTCTTGCCGTTCGCCATGCCGATCTCGTCGATCGTGACGGTCCGGCCCAGCTTGCGGCCCAGCGCCTCGGCGATGATCGCGGGCGCCCGGCCGCGCGGCTGCTGTCCGCGCAGCCAGCGCGCCACGGACGTTTTGTCGTAGCGGAGATCGAGGCCGTGTTCCGCGCCGCACATGTTGACCCGGCGGGCCAGACCGGCGTTCGAACAGCCCGCTTCCTGAATGAGCGCCTGCAGTCGTTCGTTCGGCTGCCGCGCGACGAGAGGCCTTGCGGCCATTGGCGTACCCCCTGTGGCTGCGGTGCCTGCCCACGCGCACCGAGTTGATGAGCCCTCAGTGACCGGGCCCTTCCGCTCCTCGTGCGAGGAACGAAAAGTCCGGCCTCGAAGATCAATGCCCCGCGGACATACCGAAGATGCGAGACATGCGAGGATTGCCGGGTAAAGGCTGCTGCCCGCCCCACACAGGGCTACCCACCACCCGCTGCCGCCTCCCATGCGCGCCCCCACAGATGCATCCATGCGCCCCACGCGTGGGATCGGTGCTCTCCCCCGCGCGCGCACGGGCCGTAACCAGTGGTGGGTGCGGGAGTTGAGTTCAGCGTGGAAGAGACGATCGCAGGCACCGAGACCGCCCAGATCCCCAAGCAGCGCGGCGAGTCGCTGCAGGACACAGCCGTGCGCTATGCCGAGGAGCGCCATTGGGACGTGTTCCCCGGCACCTGGCTGGAGGCCGTCGAGGGCGTGCAGTGCTGCTCCTGCGGCGATCCGTCGTGCGCGGTGCCCGGCGCGCACCCGGCGCGCGAGGACTGGGGGACGCTGGCCACGGGCAGTGCGACCGTCGCGCGCCGGCTGTGGGCGCTGCAGCCCATGGCGTCGATCCTGCTGCCGACGGGGCGGACGTTCGACGCGATCGACGTGCCCGAGACGGCGGGGTTTCTCGCGCTCGCGCGGATGCGGCGGATGGAGCTGACGCTCGGGCCCGTGACGTGTACGCCGGATCGGCGGATGCAGTTCTTCGTGCTTCCCGGGGCCGCGGCGAAGGTGCCCGACCTCGTGCGGAGGCTGGGGTGGCCGCTCGCGTCCCTCGACCTGGACGTGCTCGGGGAGGACGCGTATGTGGCCGCGCCGCCGACGCGGTTCGGGGCGCGGGGGGCCGTGCAGTGGGCCTGCCGGCCGACGCCGGCGAACCGGTGGCTGCCGGACGCGGAGGAGCTGATCTCGCCCCTGGCGTACGCGTGCGGCCGCGACACCCGGCGCCATCCTTGACGCCCGCCGTCTTCCCCGCACCCCAGGGCGCCAAGGCTCACACACACCCCCAGGTGCGGGTACGCAGAGGCGGAGCGCGCAGTTCCCCGCGCCCCTAGGGGGCCAAGGCCGGCGCATACCCCCAAGTGCGGGTACGCAGAGGTCGAGCGCGCAGTTCCCCGCGCCCCTAGGGGGCCAAGGCCCGGGCATACCCCCAAGTGCGGGTACGCAGAGGTCGAGCGCGCAGTTCCCCGCGCCCCTGGGGGGCCAAGGCCCGGGCATACCTACACGTGCGGGTACGCAGCCGCTGGGCGCGCAGTTCCCCGCGCCCCTCAAAAGCGGGGCTGCGCCCCTGCTTCTGCCCCCGCGAGGGCACGCCTTCAGGGGCGCGGGGAACGGCGCGGGCAACTTCCGACCGGGCCGCACCTGTAAACCCCGCTCACCCCCACTCCCTAAGGGGCGCGGGGAACGGCGCGGGCAACCTCAGCTGGGCCGCGCCTGTAAGCCGCCCTCGCCCCGACTCCCCCGGGGGCGCGGGGAACTGCGCAGGCGAGCCCCGCCGCCCCGTATCGTGCCCCGCATGACGGTCGCGGTGCGGGTGCAGGGACTCTGGAAGCGGTTCGGGGAACAGATCGCCGTCGCGGGGATCGATCTGGCGCTGCCCGCGGGCCAGTTCATCGGCCTCGTCGGCCCGAACGGCGCAGGAAAGACCACCACCCTCTCCATGGTGACCGGCCTGCTGCGCCCCGACCACGGCACCGTCGAGGTCGTGGGCCACGACGTGTGGCGCGACCCCACCGAGGTCAAGGCCCGCATCGGCGTACTCCCCGAGGGCCTGCGCCTCTTCGAACGCCTCTCCGGCCGGGAACTGCTCGCCTACACCGGCCGCCTGCGCGGCCTCCCCGGCCCGGAGGTCGACAAGCGCGCCACCCAGCTCCTCGACGTCCTCGACCTCGCCGGCGCCCAGCACAAACTGGTCGTCGACTACTCCACCGGCATGCGCAAGAAGATCGGCCTGGCCGCGGCCCTGCTCCACAACCCCGAAGTGCTGTTCCTCGACGAACCCTTCGAGGGCGTCGACCCCGTCTCCGCCCAGACCATCCGCGGCGTCCTGGAGCGCTACACCGCCTCCGGAGCGACCGTCGTCTTCTCCTCCCACGTGATGGAGCTCGTCGAGTCGCTCTGCGACTGGGTCGCCGTGATGGCCGCGGGCCGCATCCGCGCACACGGCCCCCTCGCCGACGTACGCGGCGCCGCGCCCTCCCTCCAGCAGGCCTTCCTGGAATTCGTCGGCGCGAACGGCCGCACCACCGGCTCCGACCTCGACTGGCTGGGCGGCGGCGCCCGATGAGCCCCGCCACAGGCGCCACCCCCGCACCCGCCACGGCCGCCTCCGTCACCCCCGTCGTCGTACGCCTGAAGCTGGCCCTCCTGCGCAACGGCCTGCGCCAGTCGTCCGGCCGCCGGGCCGCCTACGTCGCCTCCCTCGTCGTCGTACTCCTCTTCGCCGCGCTCCAGCTCCTCGGCCTGATCGCACTGCGCGGCAACCCGCACGCCCTGAACGTCACCGTGCTGCTGACGGCCGTCCTGGCCCTCGGCTGGGCCGTGATGCCGCTCTTCTTCCCCGGCGGCGACGAAACCCTCGACCCCACCCGCCTGGTGATGCTCCCGCTGCGCCCACGCCCCCTCGTACGGGCGCTCCTGGCGGCGTCGCTCGTCGGCATGGGACCTTTCTTCACGCTGGTCCTGCTCGTCGGCTCGGTCGTCGCGACGGCCCACGGGGCGGCGGCGTACGTCACCGGCGTCGTCGCGACCGGCCTCGCGCTGCTGATCTGCGTGGCCCTCGCACGGGCCGTCGCGACCGCCAACCTCCGTCTGCTGACCAGCCGCAAGGGCCGGGACCTGGCCGTACTGAGCGGCCTGGTGATCGCCATCGGCGCCCAGGTCGTCAACTTCGGTGCGCAGCGGCTCGGTTCGTCGGGCCTGTCCACGCTCGACCCGGCGGTGGACGTCCTGCGCTGGGTGCCGCCCGCGTCAGCACTCGGCGCGGTGGACTCCGTCAGCGAGGGCTCGTACGCCGTCGCCGTCGCCCAACTCGCCCTGAGCGGCCTGGCCCTCGCGGCGCTGCTGAGCTACTGGCAGCGGACCCTCACCCGGCTGATGACCGCGCCGGACGGCTCCACCCTGCAGGCCGCCGAGCCGGAACGGGACAGGGCGGGGCGTTCCTCCGGACTCGGCCGGCTGCTGCCCGCGGGGCGCACGGGCACGGTCATGGAGCGCAGCCTGCGGTACGTGTGGCGGGATCCGAAGACGAAGGCGGCGTGGGCGACCTCGCTCGCGATCGGCCTGATCGTCCCGGTGTTCAACGCGTTGCAGGGGACCGGCTCGATCTACTTCGCGTGCTTCGCGGCGGGGATGCTGGGCATCCAGATGTACAACCAGTTCGGGCAGGACACGTCCGCGTTCTGGATGGTCGCGATGACGATCTCCTCGACCCGGGACGCGTACGTCGAGCTGCGGGGCCGCGCGCTGGCGCTCCTGCTGATCACCCTCCCGTACACGGTTCTCGTCACCGTCCTGACGACGGCGCTGCTCGGCGACTGGGCCGCCCTGCCCGAGGTGCTCGGCCTCTCCTTCGCGCTGCTCGGCGCGATGCTGGCGACCGGTGCCTGGTCCTCGGCGCGGTTCCCGTACTCGATCCCGCAGGAGGGCTACAAGAACGTGGCCCCCGGTCAGGCGGGACTGGCCTGGATCTCGATCTTCGGCGGCATGGTCGCGGCGGCGCTGCTGTGCGCGCCCGTCATCGCCCTCGCCATCTGGCTGAACGTCTCGGCCGGCGGCAACGGCTGGACCTGGCTCCTCCTGCCCCTGGGCGCGGCGTACGGCGCCCTCCTCACCCTCGCGGGCCTCCGCCTCGCCGCCCCCCGAACCGCCCACCACCTCCCAGAAATCCTGACAGCAGTAAGCAAGGGCTGACCCCGCCCCCTTCCGGCCAGGGGGCGCGGGGAACGGCGCAATCTTTTGCCGTTGGGCTTCTCACCTTCAGGGGCGCGGGGAACGGCGCAGTCCCGTGGCTTTCAGGGGCGCGGGGAACGGCGCAATCCCTTACCCCCGCCCGCTACCGCAGCACCTCGTCCAGGAACGGCTCAACCGCCACCCGCCACGCCTCCGGCTGGTCGTAGTGGACAAGATGCCCCGCATCGACCACCTCCGCATACCGCCCATCGGGCAGCACCCGAACCATCTCCTGGGCCTCGGCCCGCCCCAACTCCCCGTCGAGCCCCCGGACGACCAGCGTGGGACACCGCACCTGCGCCAGCTCCTCCCAGTGCGCGTCGTACACCCACGCCTCCCGCGACTTGAGCATCTGCCCGGGCTCGAAGACCGGCCGCCACCCGTCCTCGTGCTCGGCCATGACCTCCGCGTAGAACTCCCCGCGCGAGGTGTTGGGCCGCTCCACCCAGGGGTCGTCCTCGCCGAACCACTTCCGTACATCCGCGAGCGTGGCGAAGGGAACCGGCCAGGACTTGAACCACTCCTCCCACTCGCGCTGCGAGGCCGCCCCGAGCGCCGAGGCCCGCATGTCGCAGATGACCAGGCCCCGCACCAGGTCGGGCCGTCTGGCGGCGAGCTGCCACGCCGTCAGGGCGCCCATGGCGTGCCCGATGAGGACAGCGGGGGCGAGGCCCAGCTCTTCGAGAGCGGCCTCCGCGTCCTCGACGTACGCCTCGCGTGTGTACTCCGTCTCCGGCGGCTTCGCGCTCTGTCCGTGGCCCCGCTGGTCGAGCGCCACGGCCCGGCGCCGTTCGGCGAGCCAGCGCGCTGTGGACGCCCAGTGCGAGGCGCGGCCCATGAGCCCGTGAAGTAAGAGCACGCCGGGCGCCTGCTCGCTCCCGCTACCGCTCCCGCTGCCCCGCGTCCCGCCCGGACCGCTCTTGGGAGGGTCGGCGAACTCCCAGGCAGCGAGGCGTATCCCGCTCGCACCGGTCACGTCGATGCGCCGCACCATCCGCTGGCACCCCCCTTGATCCGCTCGGCCGACTCAACCCGCACGAGCCCGCCGGTCCGCCCGTACCGTTCGCCGTGCCGCTGCTCCTGCTCCTGCTGGTTGTTCCTGCGTAATCCGTGGTCGATCCGTCACCCACACGCTATCGAATGCGCATTCGAAAGTGGGCTTCTCGGCGGTAACACCCCTCCTTCGAGTGACCCCGCCCAAGGATTGACCGCCGCCGCCGAGGGGAGATCTCCAACGGGAGGCGGGCCGCTCGGGGACAACGGTCCGAAGGGGATGACCCTGGGAGCTCGGGGCTCCGGGTCAGCACAGGGGAGGACAGGCCTCGGCGCCTCAGGGCGCCGAGGCCCACCTCACGTCCGCGGCACATCCTTGCGCCCCCTCCCCGACCGCACGTCGGCGCCGCTGCCGCCCCCGGTCCAGAGCCCTCAGGTCATATGCCTTTCGCGACAGCCTCGCATGGGATCGGCCCGTTCGCTGCGATTCCGCGCACTGAATCTGTGTTTCTACGGGAACGCCGAGGTGGGGCAACTGAGCTGCATGTTGCGGGAGTTGACAGCGGGGTCCGGGGCGCGGAGAAGCGGCCACGAGGGGGCCTGGTCACGGTCGCGCTCCCCCGCCCGCTCCCGGAGTACGCCGACACGCACGACGGCGCCCGGACCGGCGCGGGGCACCGCACGACCGGCCCGGGAAGGGTCCGCGGACACCCCCGCCCCTCCCGCGAACCTGTGCGCACAGCGCACACCGCGAACTCGCGGCGCGAACTTGCAACGCGAACCCGCAGCACGAACTCGCGGCGCGAACCCGCAACGATCGCCCCGCTACTTCTTCGCCACGAACACGTGGGACGCCACGTCCGACTCCAGCTCCGCGGCTTCCCCGCCACTGCCCACGAGCACCCCGCCCGCGGACTCCGTCACGCTGACGACCGAACCGGGCTGTACGCCCGCCCGGCGCAGCGTGTACATCAACTGCGCGTCCGTCTGGATCGGCTCACCGATGCGGCGGACGACGACCGTCTTGCCGTCGAGGCCGGGGTCGAGGTCGGCCAGCGAGACCATGCCCGCGTCCAGGAACGGGTCCGCCCCGTCCTTCTCGCCCAGCTCCTCCAGGCCCGGGATCGGGTTCCCGTACGGCGACTCGGTCGGGTGGCGGAGCAGTTCGAGCACGCGGCGCTCGACCGCCTCGCTCATCACGTGCTCCCAGCGGCACGCCTCCGCGTGCACCTGCTCCCACTCCAGACCGATCACGTCGACGAGCAGGCATTCGGCGAGGCGGTGCTTGCGCATCACGCGCGTGGCCAGCCGGCGGCCCTCCTCCGTGAGCTCCAGGTGGCGGTCGCTCGCGACAGCCACGAGACCGTCGCGCTCCATGCGCGCCACGGTCTGGCTGACGGTCGGCCCGCTCTGGTCGAGCCGCTCGGCGATCCGGGCGCGCATGGGGACCACACCTTCCTCCTCCAGCTCAAGGATGGTGCGGAGATACATCTCCGTGGTGTCGATCAGTCCGGACATACGTGCCCCTCGATTAGCTCTGCCGGAGGCTGGGTGGCTCACCGGCGTGTGCGCTGGCCCTGGCGTCAATTCTGACGCATCCCACTGACAACCGTGCCGCGCCGTTGGAAGCACGTGGTGGCGAGTGCCCGCGCGATGCGGCCGGGCCCGGCACCCGGCCGGGTGGAAAGGGGCCCTCGTCACCCAGTGTCGCCCCTGCGGAGCGTATTGACACAGCAGTGGTCCAGACCGCAACGTGATCCGCGACACGACAGGCGCAGGCGGTGGAAAGGGCTTCGCGGATGGGCGACAGCAAGCTGGCCGGGCAGTTCTTCGACGCCGCGATCGGCCTGCTGCAGCGGGTGCGGGACGAGGAGGCGGCGTCGATCGAGGCCGCCGGGACGCTGATCGCCGACACGGTCGCCGACGGCGGGCGGCTCTTCGCCTTCGGCGCCGGGCACTCGTCGCTGGCCGCGCAGGACCTCGTCTACCGCGCGGGCAGCCTCGCGCTGATGAACCTGCTCGCCGTGCCGGGCGCGGTCGGTGTCGACGTGATGCCCGCGACGCTGGGCTCCGCGCTGGAGCGGGTCGACGGCCTCGCGAGCGCGGTCCTCGACTCCAGTCCGGCCCGCTCCGGCGACCTCCTGGTGGTCATCTCCCTCTCCGGGCGCAACGCGCTCCCCGTCGAGATGGCGATGAGCGCCCGCGCGCTCGGGCTCAGGGTCATCGGGGTCACATCGGTCGTGTACGCCTCCGAGACGGCGTCCCGGCACTCCTCGGGGACGTATCTGAAGGACCACTGCGACGTCGTCCTCGACTCGAAGATCGCGATCGGTGACGCGGAGCTCAGCCTCGACGCCATTCCCGCGCCCTTCGCTTCCGCGTCCACGGTCGTGACCTCGGCACTCCTCCAGTCGGTCATGGCGACGGCGGCGGGCGTCCTCGCGGACCGCGGGGTCGAACCCCCACTGCTGCGGTCGGGCAACGTGGACGGCGGCCTCGAATGGAACGACCGCGTCTTCAAGGAGTACGGGGACCGGATCTTCTACTGGCAGGGCTGAGGGCTGTCCCGCAGGACCGCCGGGCCCGCTTCACCCCGTCCGGCGTTCCAGGACCGCCGCCAGGTCCAGCGCCGCCGCGATCCGGACGGCGACATCCTCCGCGTACGTCGCGTCGAACCGTTCGAACTGCGTACGGCTGGCGCCCCGCAGGAACGTGACGACGCCCAGCGTCCGCCCCCGGCTGCGCAGGACGACACACAACGCGTGCACGGAGTCCGCGGGCCACTGCCGAGCCGCGGCCCACTCGCGCGTACGGTCGGGCTCCGTCGACCCCGCGCTCGCCCGTACGGAACCGATCCGCTCGACGCACTGCAGCGCCGGATGCCCCTCGGAGTACCGCACGGGCAGCCCGGCCCGGCCCGCGGGCAGGCTGGGTCCCGGCGCTCCGGAGGGCGTGGCGGGACCCCGTACGAGCCGGACCGGACCCTCGCCGTCCGCCACCGAGCCACCCGCCCCCGCCACCCGGTCGATCAGCGCGTGGTCGGCGAATCCGGCCAGCGCGAAGTCGAGGTGGACGGACGCCGCCTCCGCGGGGTCCTCGCACTCGGCTGCGGCCCGCGCGGCCCGGTGCAGCTGATTGGTCCTGAAGCGCAGCAGCGCCGCTTCCTGCTCGGTCTGCTTACTCTCGGTCACGTCCTGGAACAGCCAGCCCACACCGAGCGGAACCGGTTCCTCCGTGAGCGGTGAGGCGAGCCGCAGGAAACCGCTGCGCCAGCAACGGCGCTGCTCACCCTCGGCGGTCCGCAGCGTCACCCACATCTCGGCGGGCGCCGGCGGCGCGCCCTCGGCGAGCACGTGCGTGAGCGCGCTCTCCAGCTCCTCCACGCCCTGCGCGATCAACTCGCCCAGGGGGCGGCCCAGTACAGCCGTACGCCCCATGCCGAGCGCCCGCGCGGCGTGTCCGTTGACCACGGCGGGCCGCAGATCGGCGTCGACGAGGACGACACCCCAGGAGGCGTCGTCGAACAGCGCCTCGCTCAGGGCGATCGACCGCTCCAGGTCGATCTGCGCGTGCACCTCGCTGAAGGCGCAGTACACCCCGGCCGGCTTCCCGTCGGGACCCGGCACGGAGGCCGACTGGGTCCGTACGAGCACCCGGCCGCCCTCCTTGGTGAGCAGCGCGAACTCGTGGACCTGCCGTCCCGGGGCCTGCATCGCGGACAGCAGCCGGCTCTCGACCTCCCCGGCGTCCGCGGTCCGCACGGCCCAGCCGGCGAACCCGTGCCGACCGACCGCCTCGGCCGCGGTCCAGCCGAGGATGCGCTCGGCCTCGCGGTTCCAGTGCGTCACCACTCCGTCGGCGTCGAACGCGCACAGCGCCGCGTCCATCCCGTCGAGCAGAGCGGCCAGCAGATCGGCCCCGTCCCGCTCCGGCTCGTCCGGCCCGAGCTCGTCCGTGGTCCCACTACGCCGCGAAGCACTCACCTGGCACCCCCTGCAGGCCGTGTCGGCGTGTCCTGCGCGGTGCGCCCGCGCGTCCGTCCACTCACTACGAATCACTCACTGCCAGTCATTCAACTCGAACGTGACACACCCCACATCTGGTTCCCACAAGATTGCGGAAATCGTTGCGCCGGCCACTTCACCTTCCGGTTCGATCAGCCGGCACTCCCTGTTCCCTCCCCAGAATCACATGTCCAGTACCCCGCGTACGACACGTCAGTAGCAGCAAGATCGGGTGCGCGTTCGGAAAACCGGAGCGATTCGCACATACGGGCCCTTCACCAGTGCGATCGGCCCTTCGCCGGAGTCGGATCACTAACGTCGTCCGTACACGCCGAAGGGAGGTCACCCGCTCCTCGGCGAGAGCCGAAGCCCGGGCCGAGTGCCACGGACTCCGGGTGACCAGCCCCAGTCGTCACGATCCTCGGGATCAGGGAGGTGCCCTCGATGACTACGTTTTCTGCGGGCGAGCAGACCCACCAGGCTGTGCTTCCTCAGCAGCCTGCTCTGGAATCCGTGGGAGCAGACACCCCTGGGAGCAGGGACGAAACGGCTCACGGACACCCCACCACCGCGCGGGGCACCGGCAGGAAACATGGGCGAGGGGAGACCGACGGGCGCGGCACCGGGCCCCGTCGGCGTCACGCCGAAGCCAGCGCTCCGGCGCCGACGACGGCAGAGAACGGGAACGGTGACGTTCCCCCGCACGACCGCGCGTACTCCGGTGGCACCGGGGCGCAGCGGGTCTTCGTCCTCGCCAAGGACGGCCGCCCGCTCATGCCCTGCCATCCGGCCCGCGCACGAGAGCTCCTCGGCAAAGGACGCGCTGTGGTCGCACGGCAAGTCCCTTTCACCATCCGGCTGAAGGACCGCACCTTCGCCGCATCCGAGGTCGACGGTGTGCAGGTGCGCATCGACCCAGGCTCGAAGGGCACGGGGCTCATCCTCACCGACGAAAAGAAAGAATCCGACGAGCAGGGCGCCACCGTCACCGTCCGGCGCGGGCTGATCGCGGTCGAACTCCGGCACAGGGGCGACCACATCCGCATGACCATGCGACAGCGTGCTGGATACCGGCACCGGCGACGATCCGCCAACTGCCGCTACCGAGCGCCCCGCTCCGACCATCGCACCCGCCCCGAAGGCTGGCTCCCTCCCTCACTGCGCCATCACGTCGACACCACCCTGTCCCTGGTCGTACGCATGTGCCGATACGCACCCGTCACCGAGATCCACCTGGAACACGTCGCCTTCGACACGCACTCCATGAGCGCGGGCAGACCCCTCACCGAAGCCGAACACCGGCAGGGCACCCTCGTCGGAACCGATGCCCGCGCCTACCTCCACACGAGATGGAACCGCGCCTGCGCCTACTGCGACGCCTCCGGCGTACCTCTGAACATCGAGCATCTCCGGCCCCGGAGCCGCGGGGGTTCCGACCGCGTCTCGAACCTCGTCCTCGCCTGTGTTCCCTGCAACCGGGCCAAAGGCAGCACGCCCGTCGACGTCTTCCTGGCCCACCGGCCCGACCGTCTGGCGAAGATCCTCCGACAGGTCAGAACTCCACTCCATGACGCCGCCGCGATGAACGCCACCCGCCAGCGGCTGACCGAAGTCCTGGAACGCCTCGGCAGACCGGTCCACACGTGGTCGGGCGGGCGTACCAAGTGGAACCGCACGGCCATGGGGCTGGGTAAGACCCACACGCTGGACGCCCTGTCCGTCGGGCGTCTGGACCACGAGAGCGGCGACAGGATCGTCCGCTTTCCGGCGCAGGTCCTCCTCGTCAAGGCCACCGGACGCGGTTCGTACGCCCGCACCACTCCGGACCGGTTCGGGTTTCCGCGCCTCCGCCGCAGCCGCGTGAAGCAGCACTTCGGGTACATCACCGGGGACCTCGTGCGCGCCACCGTGCCGAGCGGCAAGTGGGCGGGCAACTGGACAGGACATGTCTCCGTACGGTCCATGGGGCAGCACAGTCTCATGACGTCAGTGGGCCGTTTCAACGTCCGTCACAAGAACCTCCGGCTCGTGCAGCGCGGTGACGGGTACGGGTACGCCGTCCGAGCCGAGCTCGGGGCACCACCTCTTCAAAAACCGGTTGAAGCGCGCTGACCGGGTTCCTAGGGTGAGTGCCATTCCAGAGAGGAGGTGGTTCGGCAGATGTATGAAACCCGGACAGGAGAGGTGGCTGCGGGCTAGCGGCCCGTCACCACACACAGTGCGGTGCCGGACCAGCGCGTGAGACGAGCGTGCGGCCGGCCCAATCTCAGCAGTCACCCGACCCGCGTGCTCGCCGGTAAGTCCGGCCGGCCCCTTCCTCGGAGGGGACCAGAGCACGCGGGTCGTCTGCGTTTTCCCAGGGCGGGCATCACTGCCCCCCATCTGACCCGTCGGTCAACGGTAATGTGGGCCCCTATGCCGAAAGACCGCCAGGCCGCTGCGACGCACGCCGGATCACGGCCGGGGCCCGAGGAGACCGTCTTTCGGGGAGCCGCGTGGCTTCCGCACGGGTATCGGCTCCATCCTCACTCGCACGCCCAGGGACAGCTCGTGTACGCCGCCGCCGGCACGCTCGCCACGGCGACCGAGCGCGGGACCTGGGTCGCCCCGGCCAACCGCGTCACCTGGACGCCGCCGCGCTTCGCGCACTCCCACCGCTTCTACGGCGAGACCGACGTCCGCCTGCTCTCCGTGCCGGTCGACCTGTGCGGTGAACTCGTCGACCACCCCAGCGTCTTCGCCGTGAGCCCGCTGCTGCGCGAGGCACTCCTGGCCCTGACCGACGGGTCGGAGAGGAGGGCCGGCGCGCGCAGGCGGCTGCTCACCGTGGTCGTGGACGAGCTCGCCGACTCCGCCGAGCAGTCCCTGCATCTGCCCGAGCCCGGGGACGACCGGCTGCGTTCGGCCACCGACCTCCTGCACGAGGATCCGGCCCGGCCGACCACCCTTGCCGGGCTGGGGCGCGCGGTCGGGGCGAGCGAGCGCACCCTGAGCCGGCTGTTCCACTCGGAGCTCGGTATGAGCTTCCATCGGTGGCGCACCACCCTGCGCATCCATCACGCCCTGGGCCACCTCACCGACGGCCTGTCCGTCACCGACACGGCGATGGCGTGCGGCTGGTCCAACCCCTCCAGCTTCATCGACGCCTTCACCGAGGTCGTCGGCCAGACCCCCGGCCGCTATCAGGCGGACCTGCGCAGACCCGCGCCCGCACCCTCGCCCTCGCCCTCGCCCGCACGGCAGCAGTCCGTAGGGCGCTGAATCCCCGCCGACACCAGGTTGGCGGCTTTTCGGTATTCGGCGTCCTATTACCGGTGGTTCGCGGGCCCCGGCGACTTCCACAGTGGGTCCCATGACTGGAAACCGTGAAAACACGACCGTCGCCGTCATCGGGGCCGGGGTCGCCGGGCTGACGCTCGGCAACTTCCTCCTGCGCAACGGCGTCGACTGCGTCGTACTGGAGAAGCACTCCCGGGCCTACGTCGAGCAGCGTCAGCGCGCCGGGACGATCGACGCCTTCGGGGTGCGCATGTTCCGGGCGTGGGGGCTCGGAGAGGTGCTGGAGGGCGACCCCGTTCCGCAGAGCGAGGGCGGCTTCTACATCGACGGCGAGGCGATGCCGATCGACATGGACGACGACAACGACGACAGTCTCTTCTGCCCCCAGCAGGTCCTCGTCCGCAACCTCACGGACCGCTTCCTGCGCGACGGCGGGGATCTTCGTTACGAGGCCGCCGACGTGTCCCTGGAGGACATCACCGGCGAGCGTCCCCGCGTCCGCTATCGAGGGGCCGACGGCTCGGCCGAGGTCGTCGCCTGCGACTTCGTCGCCGGCTGCGACGGTTTCCACGGAGTGAGCCGGCGTACGATTCCGGCCGCCGCGCTGACCGAGTACTCGCACGCGTACGGGTACAACTGGCTGAGCGTCCTGGCCGCGGTCCCGGCGGACCCCTCCGGCATGGCGATCCACGCGCGCGGCCTGGCCGGCATGATCCCGCGGGGCCCGCGGGCCAGCCGCGTCTACCTTCAGTGCCGGGTCGACGACACGGTCGGGCAGTGGCCGGACGAGCGTGTCTGGAGCGAGCTGGAAGCCCGGTTCGGCACCCCCGTGCCGAGCGGCGAGATCGTCGACAAGCGGATCGTGCCGCTGCGCAGTGTGGTGTTCGACCCCATGAGCTACGGCAGCCTGTACCTCCTCGGGGACGCGGCGCACATCGTCCCGCCGATGAGCGCCAAGGGCATCCACCTGGCCCTCCATGACACCGAGGTCTTCGCCCGGGCCGTCATCCGGCAGGTCCGGGAAGGCGACGCGAGCCTCCTCGACAGCTACTCGGAGACCTGTCTGCCGCACATCTGGAACTACCAGGCGTTCGCGACCTGGATCACGGACATGATGCACAACGCCGGTTTCACCGGTTACGAGGGAGAGTTCCGCAAGCAGGTGGCCCGGGCCGAGCTGCAGCGCCAGTTCACCTCACAGACGGCCAACAAGCTCTTCGGCGAACTCGCCGCCGGGACCAACTGACGCGTCCCCGTACGCCGTACGTGCGCCCGCGGGGCAGACGGATGGCGGCGCCCCGTGGAGCGCCGCCACCTGTGCCGTGCACACCGGTCCCGCCCGCAGGGCAGATCAGTGGGCGATGTCCTCGTAGCCCTCGATCTCGGCCGGGTTGCGGGTGCCGGGGCCGATGTAGCGGGCCGAGGGGCGTACGAGGCGGCCCGTGCGCTTCTGCTCCAGGATGTGCGCGGCCCAGCCCGCCGTACGGGCGCACGTGAACATCGAGGTGAACATGTGGGCCGGGACCTCGGCGAAGTCCAGGACGATGGCGGCCCAGAACTCGACGTTCGTCGCCAGGACGCGGTCCGGACGGCGGGCGTGCAGTTCGGCGAGTGCCGCCTTCTCCAGGGCTTCGGCGATCTCGAAGCGGGGGGCTCCGAGCTCCCGGGCGGTGCGGCGGAGCACGCGCGCGCGGGGGTCCTCGGCGCGGTACACCCGGTGGCCGAAGCCCATCAGGCGCTCGCCCTTGTCGAGGGCCTGCTTGACGAAGGCGTCGGCGTCGCCCGTGCGCTCGATCTCCTCGATCATGCCGAGGACGCGCGAGGGGGCGCCGCCGTGCAGTGGGCCCGACATGGCGCCGACGGCTCCGGAGAGGGCCGCCGACACGTCCGCGCCGGTGGACGCGATGACGCGGGCGGTGAACGTGGACGCGTTCATGCCGTGCTCGGCGGCGCTGGTCCAGTAGGCGTCGACCGCAGCCACGTGCTTGGGGTCGGGTTCGCCGCGCCAGCGGATCATGAAGCGTTCGACGACGGACTGCGCCTTGTCGATCTCCCGCTGCGGGACCATCGGCAGGCCCTGGCCGCGGGCGGACTGGGCGACGTACGACAGGGCCATGACGGCGGCGCGGGCGAGGTCGGCGCGCGCCTGCTTCTCGTCGATGTCGAGGAGGGGTTTGAGGCCCCAGACGGGGGCGAGCATGGCGAGCGCGGACTGGACGTCCACGCGGATGTCACCGGAGTGGACCGGGATCGGGAACGGCTCGGCGGGCGGCAGGCCGGGGTTGAACGCTCCGTCCACGAGCAGCCCCCAGACGTTGCCGAAGGAGACGTGGCCGACCAGGTCCTCGATGTCGACGCCCCGGTACCGCAGGGCGCCGCCCTCCTTGTCCGGTTCGGCGATCTCCGTCTCGAAAGCGACGACTCCCTCAAGTCCGGGTACGAAGTCGGACATCAGGCGGCTCCTCATGATGTGGGCGACAGACGATGTGTGGGATGTGCGCGGTGCGGGGTCGGCTGTGCGGGTGAGCTGTGCGAGGGGTGGGTGGTGCGGTGTCCTCGGTGGGTGCGAGCGTGCGGGTACGCGGTCGCCTCGGGGACTCGCGGTCCGTACGTCACTGCGGTCATGCCCGGTGCGGTCGGCGGTCACCCCACCTCTTGGCAGCAGGACGATATCCCTTGGTGCCACCTTTGGGGAGGGTACGCGGCACTCAGTGCCAGTCAGTGATGAAGCCCACGCCCGGTGACGAGTACGGCAGGATGGCCGCGTGACCGACCGTGAGCCCCGTCCGGGCCCCAGCTCCCCGCTCGATCCCGTCCTCGGCCCCGGCCTCGATCCCCTCCTCGACCCCGCCTCGATGCGCAAGCAGTACCGGGCCGCGGGACTCGACGAGACCGGGCTGGCCGAGCACCCCATGGAGCAGTTCGCGCGCTGGTTCGCGCAGGCCGCGGCGCACGGTGAGGCGCGGGGAGGGGTGTACGAGCCGAACGCGATGGTCGTCTCCACGGCGGACGCGGCGGGGCGGCCCAGTTCCCGCACGGTGCTGTTGAAGCAGTACGACGAGCGGGGTTTCGTCTTCTTCACCAACTACGAGTCCCGCAAGGCGCGCGAGCTGGCGGAGAATCCGCACGTGTCGTTGCTCTTCCCGTGGCATCCGGTGGCGCGCCAGGTCGTCGTGACGGGGACGGCGCGGCGTACGGGGCGGGACGAGACGGCGGCGTACTTCCGTACGCGGCCTCATGGGTCGCAGCTCGGGGCGTGGGCCAGTGCGCAGTCCTCGGTGGTGGGCTCGCGGGACGAGCTGGACGCGTCGTACGCGGAGTTGGCGGCGCGGTATCCCGAGGGGGCGCAGGTGCCGGTGCCGCCGGAGTGGGGCGGGTTCCGGGTGTCGCCGCGGACGGTGGAGTTCTGGCAGGGGCGGGAGAACCGGTTGCACGACCGGTTGCGGTATGTGGCGGAGCCCGACGGGGGGTGGGTCGTTGAGCGGCTCAGTCCTTGAGGGGCTGTGCCCCTCTGGCGCCCCCTTGCCGCGGGGCGGCCCTGGCGGCGGGCCGCGGGCCGCGGGCCGCGAAGGACGAAAGATTGCGCCGTTCCCCGCGCCCCTGAAGCCGAGCAGCCAAAAGATTGCGCCGTTCCTCGCGCCCCTCAAGCCGAAAAGCTAAAAGATTGCGCCGTTCCTGCGCCCCTGAAAGACGAAAAGCAAAAAGACTGCGCCGTTCCCCGCGCCCCTGGGGGCGTGGGGGGTGGGGGGTGGGGGCGTGGGGCTCAGTCCAGGGTGGTGTCCAGGATTTGGGACCACTGGGTTACCACTCCGGCTCGGCGGGTGGCGTCGTCCGTGAGGAGGTTGGCCAGGCCCAGGCCCCGGGACATGTCCAGGAAGCCCTGGACCGTTTCGCGTACGCCGGGGCGGGTCTCGTCGGCGTTCAGGAGGTCCACCGCGATGCGGTGGGTCTCGCGGCCGACCCGGCCCTCCAGTTCGGTCACGCGGGTGCGCAGCTGGTCCTCGTTGGAGGCGGCCACCCACAGGTGGAGGGCGGCGCGGAACAGCGGGCCCGTGTAGAGGTCGACCAGGGCGGTGACGACGGCACGGCGGTCCGCCGCGCCCTCCGGGAAGAGGGCGCGCAGCGCGGTGGAGCGTTCCTCGGCGACGTACTCGACGGCCGCCGTGAAGAGGTCCTCGCGGGTCGGGAAGTGGTGCTGGGCGGCGCCGCGCGACACTCCGGCGTGTTCCGCGACGACGGAGACCGTGGAGCCCGCCCAGCCGCGCTCGGCCAGGCAGGCGACCGCCGCTTCGAGGAGGCGTTGCCGGGTGGCGCGGCTGCGGTCCTGTTTGGGGACGCGCTCCGCCGGCGCCTGTGCCGCGCCGCTCACCAAACCCATGAGGGATCCCGTCGTTCGAGGAAGGCCGTCATTCCCTCGCGGGCCTGCGCGGAGGAGAACAGCCGGGCCGAGAGCGCGGTCAGGTCGGCCGCGTCCCGGTCGAAGGTGTCCAGCACCTTAGCCGTGAGCAGCCGCTTGGTCTCGGCCAGCCCCTGGGGGGAGGCGCGGCGCAGTCCGTCGAGGACCGGTGCGAGGACGTCGTCCACGGCCTCCCCCGCCGCTCCCGCCACCGTGACGAGGCCGATGCGGGCGGCCTCGGCCGCGTCGAACTTCTCTCCGGTGAGGTAGTAGCGGGCCACCGCGCGCGGGTCGAGGCGTGGCAGGAGGGGCAGCGAGATCACGGCGGGGGCGACCCCGATGCGTACCTCCGTGAAGGCGAAGGTGGCCTCGTGGGAGGCCGCCGCGAGGTCGCAGGCGCCGAGCAGTCCGAGTCCGCCCGCGCGGACGTGTCCGGTGACGCGCGCGACGACCGGCTTGGGCAGTTCGACGATCTGCCGCAGCAGGGCCACCAGGGCGTCGGGGGGCGGGGGGTCGTTCAGGTCCGCGCCCGCGCTGAAGGTGTTGCCGGTGTGGGTGAGGACGACGGCGCGTACGTCACCCTCCTTGCCGGCTTCCCGGAGCGCGTCCGCCAGGTCCGCCACCAGCCGGGCGGAGAGGGCGTTGCGCCGCTCGGGCGCGTCGAGCGCGAGGGTGGTGATCCCGCGCTCGTACGCCCGCCGCACCGTGGTCATGCGCGCCCCCGCAGTTCTCGAAGCTCTCGTCGAAGGATCTTCCCGGAGGCTGCCCTGGGCACCGCGTCGAGGAACGTGATGTGCCGGACCTTCTTGTACGGGGAGACGCGCTCGGCGACGTACTCCATGACGTCGTCCCCGGTGACGTCGGGCGCGGTCGGCTGGCGTACGACGTACGCGTGCGGCCTCTCGTTGTTGTCGATGTCGTAGACCCCGATGACGGCGGCGTCGGCGATGCCGGGATGGGTCAGCAGGAGGGCTTCGAGTTCGGCGGGGGCCACCTGGAAGCCCTTGTACTTGATGAGTTCCTTGACCCGGTCGACGACGTACAGCCAGCCGTTCGCGTCGACGTGGCCGACGTCCCCGGTGGAGAGCCACCCGTCGTCGTCGATCATGGCGGCCGTCTCGACGGGCCGGCCGAGGTAGCCCTTCATGACCTGGGGGCCGCGGATGACAATCTCGCCGCGTTCGCCGGCGCCGAGGTCCTTTCCGGGGTCGTCCAGGGAGACGATGCGCATCTCCGTGCCGGCGATGAGTTTGCCGACGCTTCCGGGGGGCGGGTTCGTCTCCTCCAGAGGGACTACATGGGTGCCGGGCGAGAGTTCCGTCATGCCGTACGCCTGGCCGACGGGCGGCAGGCCGAGGCGGCGCGAGCACGCTTCGGCGAGTCCGGCGTCCAGGGGTGCCGCCGCGCTGATGACGTACTTCAGGGACGACAGGTCGTAGCCCTCGACGGCCGGGTGCTTGGCGAGGGCGAGGACGATCGGCGGGGCCACGTAGAGACCGCTGATGCGGTGTTTCTCGATGGCCGCGAGGAACGTGTCGAGGTCGAAGCGCGGCAGTACGACGACGGTGGCGCCCTGCCTGAGGGGTGCGTTCATGAGGGCGGTGAGCCCGTAGATGTGGAAGAACGGCAGCACGGCGAGGATGCGGTCGCCGGGGCCCATCGGCATGGTGGGCGTCAGCTGCGCGAGGTTGGTGGCGATGTTCCGGTGGGTGAGCATCACGCCCTTGGGGGTGCCGGTCGTCCCGGAGGAGTACGGGAGGGCCGCCACGTCCGTCACCGGGTCGATGTCGACCTGCGGCTCGGGGGTGGTGGAGCCGAGCATGTCGAGCAGCGAGCGGTGCCCTTCGGCCTGGTCGCAGACGAGGATCTCGCGTATGCCGCCCGCGAGTTCGGCCGCCGCGCGGGCCGTCTCCAGGAGCGGCGACACGGTGACGATCCACCGGGCGGCGCAGTCCCGCAGCTGTTTCGCGAACTCCTCGGCCGTGGCGAGGGGGTGCACGGTGGTGACCGACGCCCCCGCGCGCGTGGCGGCGTAGAAGGCGGTGGGGAAGGCGACGGTGTTGGGGCTGTGCAGGGCCAGTACGTCGCCCTTGCGGACGCCGAGTTCGGCGAGCGCGGCGGCGACCCGGCGGTGGAACGTGTCGAGCTGGGCGTAGGTGAGGGTCATGCCGTTCACGCCGTCGATCAGCGCGGGTGCGTCGCCCCGGGAGGCGGCGTGGCCCAGCACCGCCTCGTGGATGGGTTCTTCGACGGCGGGAACGTCCTCGTACTCGCTGCGGAACACCATGGCGGGCCCTTTCCAGGAGCCGGAAGTTGCACGGAAGCCGGAGAGAAATGCGGGAGCTGAGGCTGTACGGAAGATGGGGCTGTACGGGAGATGGTGCCTAATAGGACTTGGGCAGGCCCAGGGTCTGGTGCGATACGTAGTTGAGGATCATCTCCCGGCTGACGGGTGCGATCCGGGCCACCCGGGACGCGGTGATGAGCGACGCGAGGCCGAACTCGGCGGTCAGGCCGTTGCCACCGAGCGTGTGCACGGACTGGTCGACGGCCTTCACACAGGCCTCGGCCGCCGCGTACTTGGCCATGTTGGCGGCCTCCCCGGCGCCGGCGTCGTCCCCGGAGTCGTACAGGAGGGCGGCCTTCTGCATCATCAGGCGGGCGAGTTCGAGGTCGATGTGGGCCTGGGCGAGGGGGTGCGCTATGGCCTGGTGGGCGCCGATGGGCTCGCGCCAGACGGTGCGTTCGCGGGCGTAGGCGAGGGCCTTGGAGAGCGCGTGGCGGCCCATGCCGATCGCGAAGGCGGCGGTCATGATGCGCTCGGGGTTGAGGCCCGCGAAGAGCTGGAGCAGGCCCGCGTCCTCGTCGCCGACGAGCGCGTCGGCGGGCAGCCGTACGTCGTCCAGGGTCAGCTCGAACTGCTTCTCCGCGCCGTGCAGTTCCATGTCGATCTGCCGTCGCCCGAAGCCGGGGGTGTCCCGGGGGACGATGAACAGGCAGGGCTTGAGCTTGCCGGTGCGGGCGTCCGCCGTGCGGCCGACGACGAGGGTGGCGTCGGCGATGTCGACGCCGGAGATGAACACCTTGCGGCCGGTGAGGATCCAGTCGGCGCGGTCCTCCGGCTGTCCTGCGGGGCCGTCGGTCGCGCGGCGGGCGGTCGTGGTGATGCGGTGGCTGTTGGAGCCGGCGTCGGGTTCGGTGATGCCGAAGGCCATGGTGCGGGTGCCGTCGGCGAGGGCCGGGAGCCACTCGCGCTTCTGCTCTTCCGTACCGAAGCGGGCGATCACCGTGCCGCAGATGGCCGGTGAGACCACCATCATGAGCAGGGGGCAGCCGGCCGCGCCGAGTTCTTCGAGGACTATGGAGAGTTCGGCTATGCCGCCGCCTCCGCCACCGTGTTCCTCCGGAAGGTTGACGCCGAGGTAGCCGAGCTTGGCGGCTTCCGCCCATAGCTCGGTGGGGTGCGACTTCTCTGCGATGACCTTGGCCAGGTAGGGGTGGCCGTAGCGGTTGCCGAGGGCGGATACCGCTGCGCGGAGGGCTTTGTGCTCGTCGGATTCCAGAGTGGTCGTCATGAGGGCTCCTCAAGGGATGGGGGCTGGTGTCGGGTGGAGGGGGCGGGGTCGTGCGGGTGGTCGCGCCGTTCCCCGCGCCCCTGAAAGCGGAAAGACTGCGCCGTTCCCCGCGCCCCCAAAAACCGAAAGACAAAAGATTGCGCCGTTCCCCGCGCCCCTGAAGGTGGCGAAGGGATTGCGTCGTTCCTCGCGGCCCTGAAGGGCAGGAGCCCGGAGGTTGCGCCGTTCCCCGCCGCCCTAAAGGGGCTCTACCACTGCCAGCAGCGTGCCCACCTCCACCTGTTGGCCGGGGGTGGCGTGCAGCGTGGTCAGCGTGCCTGTCGTCGGGGAGGTGATCTTGTGTTCCATCTTCATCGCCTCCAGCCATATCAGCGGCTGGCCCGACCGGACCTGGGTCCCTTCGCCGAGGCCCTCCGCGACGCGGACCACCGTGCCCGGCATGGGGGCCAGGAGGGAGCCGGGGGCGTGGTCGGGCTCGGGGGCGGGGAAGCGGGGCAGGGCCGTGAGCGTGGTGTCGTTCACGTGGACCCGGTCGCCGTACCGGGACACGGCGAACTTGCGGCGTACGCCCGCGATGTCGAGGACGACAAGGTCCGCGCCGGCCTCGACCACGTGGACGCCGTCGGCGGCCGGGCCCCGCCGGGTGTGCCGGTAGTGGACCTCGTGCTCCTCGCCCGCCACGAGGTAGCGCCTGCTCTGCGGCTGCGAGGGCAGGTTGCGCCAGCCGCCGAACCGGGAGCGGCCGTGCGCGTCGGCGAGCGCGGCGGCCAGCGGGGCGTACGGGTCCGGGGCGGCCTCCGTGAGGTCGGCGAGGTGGTGGGCGTAGAAGGCGGTGTTCATCCGGCCCGCCGTGAACTCCTCGTGGCGCAGGGAGCGTACGAGGAGGTCGCGGTTGGTGACCGGACCGTGCACCGTCGCCCGTTCCAGGGCTCCGGCGAGTCTGCGGATCGCCTCCGCCCGGGTGGGGGCGTGGGCGACGGCCTTGGCGATCATGGCGTCGTAGTGGACGCCGATGGTGTCGCCGTCGCCGTAGCCGGTGTCGAGGCGGACGCCGGGTACGGCCAGCCGGTGCAGGGTGCCGGTCTGCGGGGCCCAGTCCTGGGCGGGGTCCTCGGCGTAGAGGCGGGCCTCGATCGCGTGGCCGGACGGGGCCGGCGGGTCGCCGTCGAGGGTGCCGCCCTCGGCGACGCGCAGTTGCAGGGCGACCAGGTCGGTCCCGAAGACGGCCTCGGTCACGGGGTGTTCGACCTGGAGGCGGGTGTTCATCTCCAGGAAGTGGACGCGCTCCTCGCCGTGTTGCTCGCCGGCGGGGTCGGTTGAGACCAGGAACTCCACCGTGCCGGCGCCCGTGTAGGAGATCGTGCGGGCGGCGGCCGTCGCCGCCGAGAGCAGGCGCTGCTCCGTCTCGGGGGCGAGGCCCGGTGCGGGGGCCTCCTCGATGACCTTCTGGTGGCGGCGCTGGAGGGAGCAGTCGCGGGTGCCGAGCGCCCACACGGTGCCGTGGCCGTCGGCGACGATCTGCACCTCGACGTGGCGCGCGTGCTCGACGTACGGCTCGACGAAGACCGTGCCGTCCCCGAAGGCGCTCGCGGCCTCGGCCGAGGCCGCCGCCAACTCATCCTTCAGGTGAACCAGTTCGCGCACGACCCGCATTCCGCGTCCGCCGCCGCCCGCCGACGCCTTCACCAGGACCGGCAGGTCCTTCTCGGTCACGGCGTCCGGGGCGAGGGGGGACAGCAGCGGCACCCCGGCGGCGGCCATCAGTTCCTTGGCGCGGGTCTTGGAGGCCATCGCCTCGATCGCCTCCGGGGACGGGCCGACCCAGACGAGGCCCGCGTCGAGGACGGCCCGCGCGAAGTCGGCGTTCTCGGAGAGGAACCCGTAGCCGGGGTGGACGGCGTCGGCGCCCGCCGCGACGGCGGCCTTCACGATCAGCTCGCCGCGCAGATACGTCTCGGCGGGCGAACTGCCCGGCAGGCGTACGGCGGAGTCGGCCACGCGCGCGTGGAGGGCGTCCGCGTCGGCGTCCGAGAACACGGCGACGGTACGGATGCCCAGCTCGTGGCAGGTGCGGAAGACGCGGCAGGCGATCTCGCCGCGGTTGGCGACCAGCAGACTCGCGATCATGGAACTCATGGGACCTCTCACATCCGGAAGACGCCGAAGCCGCCGCGCGCGCCCTCGTAGGGGGCCGTGTGGATCGCGGACAGGCACAGGCCGAGGACGGTTCGGGTGTCGCGCGGGTCGATGACGCCGTCGTCGTAGAGCCGCCCGGACAGGAACATCGGCAGGGACTCGGACTCGATCTGCTGCTCCACCATGGCGCGCAGGGCCGCGTCCGCGTCGTCGTCGTACGGTCGGCCCTTCGCGGCGGCGGACTGCCGGGCGACGATCGACAGGACGCCGGCGAGCTGCTGGGGGCCCATGACGGCGGACTTGGCGCTGGGCCAGGCGAAGAGGAAGCGCGGGTCGTACGCGCGACCGCACATCCCGTAATGGCCCGCCCCGTAGGAGGCGCCCATGAGCACGGACAGATGCGGGACGCGGCTGTTGCTGACCGCGTTGATCATCATCGCGCCGTGCTTGATGATGCCGCCCTGCTCGTACTCCTTGCCGACCATGTAGCCGGTGGTGTTGTGCAGGAAGAGCAGCGGGATGTCGCGCTGGTTGGCGAGCTGGATGAACTGGGCGGCCTTCTGCGACTCCTCGCTGAAGAGCACCCCGCGCGCGTTGGCGAGGACGCCCACGGGGTAGCCGTGCAGGCTCGCCCAGCCGGTCGTCAGGCTCGTCCCGTAGAGGGGCTTGAACTCGTCGAAGTCGGAGCCGTCGACGATCCGGGCGATCACCTCGCGCGGGTCGAAGGGGTGCTTGAGGTCGCCGGGCACGATGCCCAGCAGCTCCTCGGGGTCGTACTTGGGCGGCTCGGCGGGTGCCGGATCGGCGTACGCCTTGCGGTGGTTGAGGCGGGCGACCACACGCCGCGCCTGCCGCAGGGCGTCCCGCTCGTCGACGGCGAAGTAGTCGGCGAGACCCGACACGCGCGCGTGCATCTCGGCGCCGCCCAGGGACTCGTCGTCGCTCTCCTCGCCGGTGGCCATCTTCACCAGCGGCGGGCCGCCGAGGAAGACCTTCGCGCGCTCCTTGACCATGATCACGTGGTCGGACATGCCGGGGATGTACGCGCCCCCGGCGGTGGAGTTGCCGAAGACGACGGCCACGGTCGGGACACCGGCCGCCGACAGCCGGGTGATGTCCCGGAAGATGGCGCCCCCGGGGATGAAGATCTCCTTCTGGGAGGGCAGGTCGGCGCCGCCCGACTCGACGAGGCTGATGCTCGGAAGACGGTTGGCGTACGCGATGTCGTTGGCCCGCAGGGCCTTCTTCAGGCTCCAGGGGTTGCTGGCGCCGCCGCGTACGGTCGGGTCGTTGGCCGTGATCAGGCACTCGACGCCCTCGACGACGCCGATGCCCGTGACGAGCGAGGCGCCGACCGCGTACTCCGGGGAGTCGCTCCCCCAGGCGGCGAGCGGCGACAGTTCGAGGAACGGTGTGTCGGGGTCGAGCAGCAGCTCGACGCGTTCACGGGCGAGCAGCTTGCCGCGCGCCCGGTGCCGGGCCACGTACTTCTCGCCGCCGCCCGCGAGGGCCTTGGCGTGCTCGGTGTCGAGGTCGGCGAGTTTGCCGAGCATGCTCTCGCGGTGGGCCGCGTAGTCCGCGGAGGAGGTGTCCAGCGCGGACGCCAGGACCGTCACAGCAGTACCTCCGGTATGTCGAGGTGGCGGGAGCGCAGCCATTCGCCGAGGGCCTTGGCCTGCGGGTCGAAGCGGTGTTGCGCGGCGACGCCCTCGCCGAGGATGCCCTCGACGACGAAGTTCAGTGCGCGCAGCCGGGGCAGGACGTGCCGTACGACGGTCAA
The DNA here is from genome assembly GCF_026341275.1 of Streptomyces ortus. NCBI lineage: Bacteria > Bacillati > Actinomycetota > Actinomycetes > Kitasatosporales > Streptomycetaceae > Streptomyces > Streptomyces ortus. The sequence goes on along the minus strand of NZ_JAIFZO010000002.1, from coordinate 2,132,768 downwards.
CTCTGCCGTCTCCGGCAGGAGTTCGCGAAACCGGTCGGCGGTGAGGGTGTGGGCGAGCCAGCGCCAGGCCTCGTCCGTGCGCACCCAGACGCCGACGTTCGCGTTGCCGCCCTTGTCCCCGCTGCGGGCTCCGGCGACCAGGCCGAGGGGGGCGCGGCGCACGGCGGAACCGGCGGTCGGCGGGGGTTCGGGGAGCGGCGGTTCCTGCGAGGGCGCGAGGGGCCGGAGTACGAGGGTGTCGGGGGGCGGCGGCACGGGGATCCGGCGTCCGTCGTGGAGGACCGCCACGTGGTCCACGTCCGCCTGGGGGACGTACACGTCCTCGAAGACCCCGTAGGGGGCGCCCTTTCCCGGTGGTGCCGCCACGTGGAATCCGGGGTAGCTGCCGAGGGCCAGCTCGATGGCGGCTCCGCTGAGGGTGCGGCCCACGGTGTCCTGGTCGGGGTCGCGCACGACGAGCCGGAGCAGGGCGCTCGCGGTCTCCTCGGTGGACGCGTCGGGGCGGTCGGTGCGGGCGAGTTCCCAGCGCACCTCGGCGGGCCGCGACTCGGCTCCCGCGAGCGCGGCCTCCACCTGGGCCCGTACGAACGCGGCCTTCGCCTCGATGTCGAGCCCGGTCAGCACGAAGACGACCTCGTTGCGGAAGCCGCCGAGCCGGTTGAGCCCGACCTTGAGGGTGGGCGGCGGCGCCTCGCCCCGTACCCCCGCGATCCGTACGCGGTCGGGGCCCTCCTGGGTGAGGCGGACGGAGTCGAGGCGGGCGGTGACGTCGGGGCCCGCGTACCGGGCGCCCGCCGTCTCGTACAGGAGCTGGGCGGTGACCGTGCCGAGGTCGACGACGCCCCCGGTGCCGTCGTGCTTGGTGATGACGCTCGTGCCGTCGTCGTGGAGTTCGGCGACCGGGAAGCCCGGGTGGCGCAGCCGGGCCGGGTCGTGCTCGGTGAAGAAGGCGTAGTTGCCGCCGGTGGCCTGCGTGCCGCACTCCAGTACGTGTCCGGCGACGACGGCTCCCGCGAGCCGGTCGTAGGCGTCCGGCGCCCAGCCGAAGTGGGCGACCGCCGGCCCGGTGACCAGCGCGGCGTCGGTGACCCGGCCGGTGACGACGATGTCCGCGCCCGAACGCAGACAGGCGGTGATGCCCTGGCCGCCGAGGTAGGCGTGGGCGGCGAGATTCCCTGGGCCGGGGTGGCGGGCGGTGAGGTCGTCGCCCTCGACGTGGGCGACCCGCGCGGGGATGCCGAGCCGCGCCGCCAACTCCCGTACGGCGTCGGCGAGTCCGGCCGGGTTGAGGCCGCCCGCGTTGGCCACGATCCGTACGCCCCGCTCGTGGGCGAGACCCAGGCACTCCTCCAGCTGGCGCAGGAAGGTGCGGGCGTAGCCGCCGGCCGGGTTCTTGAGACGGTCGCGGCCGAGGATGAGCATGGTCAGTTCGGCGAGGTAGTCACCGGTCAGGACGTCCAGCGGGCCGCCGGTGAGCATCTCGCGCATGGCGTCGAAGCGGTCGCCGTAGAAGCCGGAGGCGTTGCCTATGCGCAGGGGGCGGGCGGCCGGGCCCGGCGCCGGGCCGGGGGCGTCGGCGGCCGTCCCGGTCGGCATACCGGAGGCCGTGCCACCGGTGGGACCGGCGGTGGTGGGGCCGTCGGTCATTCCGCGGGCCCCTTCGGTGCGCGGCCCGTGCCGGGCGGGCCCGCGAAGGCCTGGGCGATGTCCAGCCAGCGGTCGGCGTCGAGGCCCTCCGCCCGTACCGCGAGGTCGACGCGGTTGGCCCGCTGGGTGACGAGGAGGCAGAAGTCGAGCGCGGGGCCGGTGACGCGCTGGGCGGCGTCCTCGGGCCCGTACGACCACACCTCGCCCGAGGGCGCGGTGAGTTCGACGCGGAACTCCTCCTCGGGCGGGGTGAGCCCCCGCACCCCGAAGGCGAAGTCCCTGGCCCGCACGCCGATGCGCGCCACATGGCGGAGGCGGTCGGTGGCCGGCCTCGTCACCCGCACCGCGTCCGCGATGTCCTGGCCGTGGGCCCAGGTCTCCATGAGCCGGCCCGTCGCCATGGAGGCGACCGACATGGACGGCCCGTACCAGGGGAATCGCGTCCCGGCGGGTGCCGCGCGCAGGGCCTTCTCCAGTGCCTGCCGCCCGGCACGCCACTCGGCGAGGAGCCGGCCGGGGGGCAGCGCGGCCCCCTGCTCGGCACCCTCGTCCACGAAGCCGTCGGGTGAGGCGAGCGCCTTCCCGACCTCCCGGGCGAAGGCCGCAGCGTCGGTCACGGCGAGCAGGGCGGACCGGTCGGTCCAGGCGAGGTGCGCGATCTGGTGGGCGACGGTCCACCTCGGGGCCGGGGTGGCGAGCGCCCAGGCCTCCTCCGCCAACTCACCTACCAGGGCGTCGAGTTGCTCGCTCTCCCGGCTCAGATCGTCGATCACGGACGACGGGTCGGACACGATGGCGCTCCCCTCGGGGCACAACGGTGTGCGGTGCGGTGCGGTGCGTGGCTCCTGGCGTGCGGTGCAGGGCGTGCGGTGCGCTCTGGAGCATGGCAGCGGGGCGAGAAACAAGCAAGCATGCTTGCATTGATTGCTGCCCGCGCGGCGAAAGTGTCTATTGAGGTGTGTTTCAGGCATTGCCGGACACTTCACCCGGGAGCAGCATGCGGCGTACGGCGGGGAACGCACCGTGATCACCCGCCCCACGACATCCGACAGGGTTACAGAGAGGGCCACATGAGCACCCATTCGGAACCCCTGCGCCGCCTGGCTCTGGACAGGCTCATCAAGGACGCCGGCGGAACAGCACTGCCCGACGACGTGACCGACGAACCGCATTTCGCCGAACTTCTCGACGAATGCGCGGCGTTGATCGACGAGATCACCTTCACCAAGAAGAACGACGGGGCGGTGGCGCAGGCGACGGTCGGCGCGCATCCCCTGGTCACGTATGACCCCGTGTACTCGTCCGGGGAGGCCACCACGGACGACGCGCCGTTCCGCACGGCCTCGATCCTGCACGAGATCATGCACGTGAGCGTGGACAAGCTCTACGACAAGCCCACCGACCCGGGCGAGAAGGTCTACTGGCAGTCGGTGAACTTCCACTACGCCACCACGGCCGGCAGTTCGTTCGCCGAGCAGTCCCAGACGGTGAACGACAACCTGGACAAGATGCTGGCCCGCGCCGCCGCCGATCCCAAGGTGGACACGACGCTGCGCAGCCACATCCAGCGGCGCTACGTGTACGGCGCCTCGACCCCGAACGTCCACTACGACACGGTCCTGCTCGACCTGCTCGTCTATCTGCGCCTGAAGGGGCACAGCAGGAAGAACGTGCTCTTCGCCTATCTGACCAAACTGTCGCAGGAGGCGCGGAACCGTCGCATGGACTCGAAGGGCGGTCCCGTACCGCCGGCGTCCGCGACCTGAGCGAGGACCGACGTCTTCGGCCGGCGCCCCCGGTCCGCACCCCGGGGAGCGTGCGGTTCGCCGCGTCGGGGAGCGTCCGGTTCGCCGCTCGGGCGGCTGCCCCTGGGCGGCTGCCCTAGCCGACGTTCTTTGCTCTGCCTCGGCCCACCTGGGTGCGTACCGCTCCCATGCTCGCCGCGATGACCAGGGCGATCGCGAGCCCTTCGGTGACCGTGAGCGTCTGGCTCAGCACCAGGAAGCCGGCGATCGAGGCGACGGCCGGTTCCAGGCTCATCAGGACCGCGAAGGTCGAGGCGGGCATCCGGCGCAGGGCGACGAGTTCCAGCGTGTACGGGAGCACGGAGGACAGGATCGCCACGGCGGAGCCCAGGGCGATCGTGGTCGGGTCCAGGAGCCTGCTGCCCGACTCCGCGAGCCCCAGGGGCAGGAACACCACGGCCGCGACCACCATCGCCAGCGCCAGACCGTCGGCCTGCGGGAAGCGGCGCCCCGTACGCGCGCTGAACACGATGTACGCCGCCCACATCGCGCCCGCCGACAGGGCGAAGGCGACGCCCGCGGGGTCGAGGCTGCTGAAACCGCCGCCGCCCAGCAGGAAGACGCCACCGAGGGCGAGGCCGGCCCACAGGAGGTTGACGGCACGGCGTGAGGCGACCACCGAGAGGATCAGCGGGCCGAGCACTTCGAGGGTGACGGCGGGGCCCAGCGGGATGCGGGCCACCGACTGGTAGAAGAGGCCGTTCATCGCGGCCATCGTGACGCCGAAGAGGAGGACCGTGCCCCAGTCGGCGCGTGAGTGCCCGCGCAGTCCGGGCCGGCAGATCACCATCAGCACGATCGCGGCGACCGCGAGGCGCAGGGCGACCACGCCGAGCGCTCCGGCGCGCGGCATGAGGCTCACGGCGAGGGCGCCGCCGAACTGGACGCTGACGCCTCCGGCCAGGACGAGGCCCACCGGGCCGAGGGCGCGGATGCCTCGGGGGGCCGCGGCGGGGGGTTGTCCGGACGCGGGGTCCGGGAGCGCGGCGGTGGTGGCGGGGTCGGCGCGGGGGATGGTCACGGGGTGTCCAGGAAGTTCGGTGGGGTGCGGGTTTTGTACATCGTGGTGGACTTGCTGGTCCAGGGTAGTGGACTTGGTCAGGGTTGTGAAGCGGGTTTGCGGCTTACGGAGGGCGCGCGCGGGCGTGGGGTGGGGCACCGGGGTGGGGGTCGGTGTGGAGGGTGCGGGTTGGTCGGGGCTGGGGTGCGCAGTTCCCCGCGCCCCTAGGGGGTTGGGATGGGGGGTGTGGAGAGGTGCGGGTTGGTCGGGGCTGGAGTGCGCAGTTCCCCGCGCCCCTCAGGGGGGTGGTAGGGCTGCTGCCAGGGTTTCTGCCAAGTGTTGGGGGCGTGCCTCTGTCAGCTGGTGCAGTTGGGTGCGGCAGGAGAAGCCGTCTGCCAGGACGACCGCGTCGTCGGGGGCCTCGCGGACCGCCGGGAGCAGGTGTTCCTCGGCGCAGGCCTTCGACACCTCGAAGTGGCCCTCCTCGAAGCCGAAGTTGCCCGCGAGCCCGCAGCAGCCGCCCGCCAGCGTGCCGGTCAGGCCCGCCGCCTCGCGCAGCCGCCGGTCCGCCGCGTCTCCCAGGACCGCGTGCTGGTGGCAGTGGGTCTGCCCCACCACCGGGCGGTCCAGACGCGGGGGCGTCCAGTGCGGGGCATGGCGTTCCAGCGCCTCCGCGAACGTCACCACCGCCGCCGCCAGGCGTCCCGCGCGCGGATCGTCGGGCAGCAGCTCCGGCAGATCCGTACGCAGGGCCGCCGCGCAGCTCGGTTCGAGGACGACCACGGGCGGGACGGGCGCGGGCTCCGACGCGGACGCCGGGTCCAGGAGCGGGTCCAGGAGCGGGGCCATCAGGTCGAGCGTGCGGCGCAGCACCGTACGGGCGCGGTCCAGCTGTCCCGTCGAGACGTAGGTCAGACCGCAGCAGACGCCCGGACCGCGCGAGGTCGGTCGCCCGCCGGCGGTCACCGGCGTCACGTTCAGGCCCGCCGCCTCCAGGACCCGTACGGCCGCCTTGCCGACGGACGGGGAGAGGTGCTCCGTGAAGGTGTCCGGCCACAGGACGACCGTCGTCGTCGGACCGGCGGCTTCCGCAGCCGGTTCCGCGGGCACCGGCCGTGTGCCGCCGTGCCGCGCCCACCATCGGCTGAACGTCTCCCCCGCCACCCGCGGGATGTCCCGTTCCGGCGCGATGCCGCCCAGTCGTCTGGCGAGCGCCGCCAAGGGCCTGAGCGAGGAGAGGAAGTTGACCGGCCGTGCCGTACGGGTGCGGTCGACCAGCCGGAGCCACAGCGGCAGCCACCCCATCGCGTAGTGCGCCGCCGGCCGTCTGCGGCCCTCGTAGTGGTGGTGCAGGAACTCCGCCTTGTACGTGGCCATGTCGACGCCGACCGGGCAGTCCGAGCGGCAGCCCTTGCAGGACAGGCAGAGGTCCAGGGCGTCGCGTACCTCCGTGGAGCGCCAGCCGTCCGTGATCACCTCGCCGGCCAGCATCTCGTGCAGCAGCCGGGCGCGCCCGCGCGTGGAGTGCTCCTCCTCACCGGTGACGCGGAAGGAGGGGCACATCACCGAGGAGCCCGTCGTGGTCGTGGTGCGGCACTTGGCGACCCCCACGCACCGGCGTACCGCCGCCGAGAAGTCCCCGCCGTCGGCCGGGTAGCCGAACTCGACGTCCACCGGTTCGCGCGGGAGGACCGCGAAGCGCAGGTTCTCGTCCAGCCGGTGCGGCCTGGTCAGCATGCCGGGGTTGAGCAGGCCGTCCGGGTCCCAGAGGTCCTTCACCCGCTCGAAGAGGCCGATGACCCGGGGCCCGTACATCTTCGGCAGCAGTTCGGCCCGCGCCTGTCCGTCCCCGTGCTCGCCCGACAGCGAGCCGCCGTGCGAGACGACGAGTTCGGCCAGTTCCTCCGAGAAGCGACGGAAGCGGCCGACGCCCGCGGGGGTCAGCAGGTCGAAGTCGATGCGTACGTGCACGCAGCCGTCCCCGAAGTGGCCGTACGGCGCCCCGCGCAGCCCGTGGGACGTCAACAGGCCCCTGAAGTCCCGGAGGTACGCGCCCAGCCGGGCCGGTGGCACCGCGCAGTCCTCCCAGCCGGGCCAGGCCTCGGTGCCGTCCGGCATCCGGGTCGCCGTGCCGCTGGCGTCCTCGCGGATGCGCCACAGGGCACGCTGTGCGGCGGGGTCGGTGACCACCAGGGAGTCCGTCACGTCCGCCGCGCGGACGATCGCCTCGGCACGCGCGCGTGCCTCCGCCTCCGTGTCACCGCCCGTCTCCACGAACAGCCAGGCGCCGCCCCGGGGCAGCGCGGCGTCCGGGGGTACGAGGTCGGCCGCCATCCCCTCCACCGTCAGCGGCCCGTGCGGCAGCAGCCCGGGGGCCGCTTCCGCCGCCGCGCTCTCGTCCGGGTGGGCGAGGACGGCGAGCGCACGCGCGCGTGGTGCCTCGACGAGGCGTACGACCGCCTCCGTGACGATGCCGAGGGTGCCCTCGGAGCCGCAGAGGAGGCGGGCCACGTCCGCGCCGCGTTCGGGGAGCAGCGCGTCGAGTGCGTAGCCGGAGATGCGGCGCGGGAGGGTGGGGAAGCCGGTGCGGAGGGTTTTCAGTTCCTGTTCCACCAGGGTCCGTAGGCCGTCGGGGGCGCCCGCCCAGCCCGGGCCGGGGCGGAGCCTTTCGCCGCGGGCGGTGAGGACGGAGAGTTCGCGTACGTTGTCCGCGGTCGTGCCCCAGGCCACCGAGTGGGAGCCGCAGGAGTTGTTGCCGATCATTCCGCCGAGCGTGCAGCGGCTGTGGGTCGAGGGGTCGGGGCCGAAGCGCAGTCCGTGGAGGGCAGCGGCCTCCTGGAGGCGGTCCAGGACGACGCCCGGCTGGACCACGGCCGTGCGGGTCCCGGGGTCGAGCGACTCGACGCGGTTCATGTGGCGGGTGAAGTCGAGGACGACGCCGGTGCCGGTGGCCTGGCCGGCGATGGACGTGCCGCCGCTGCGGGCCACGACCGGTACGCCGAGTCCGGCGCACACGGAGAGGGTCGCGGCGACGTCGTCGGCGTCTCGTGGGGCGACCACGCCCAGGGGGACGCGGCGGTAGTTGGACGCGTCCATGGTGGTGAGCGCTCGCGCGGTCGCGTCGAACGCGACCTCGCCGCGGACGGTTGTGGCGAGCGCCGCGGTCAGTTCGCGCGTCAGCGCGGGGTGGGGTGGGGCGCGGTGCGTGTCCGTCATGTGTGCAAGTGTCTCCTGCGTAGGGCCTCCGGCGGGGGGTGGGTTGGTGGCAGGGCTTGCTTCGGCTGCGGGGCCTGCCGTGGCTGAGCACGCGCAGTTCCCCGCGCCCCTTGAAAGCCGGCCGGTTCCCGCGGCCGGAGCCCTCCGGCCGAACGCCCGCCGCCGCTGAGCACGCGCAGTTCCCCGCGCCCCTGAAAGGTGCGCCGGTCATCGCGCTCGGGAGGTGGAAGATTGCGCCGTTTCACGCGCCCCTTTCGTGCGCCCCGTTGTGCGCCGGGGCGGCTCCTCAGGGAATCGGGGACGAATTGTGAGAGTGCGCCAGAACGTGCCCGTTCCGATCACGAAGTCCCATATAGTGACCGCCAGTTGAGCACCAGGTGTCGCATCCCGCCCAGGACACGACCGAGGACACGATTCATGAACGCGCCCACCTCGCAAGCGCGCCCCACAAAAGATCGGCCGTCCCTCGCACAGCTCGGCAGCGCACGCCCCCGCCTGCGTGCCGTCGCCGTCGCCCCGCTCCTGACGGTCGTACCCGCCGGCTTCGCCGTCGGAGCCGCGGTCACCCTGGCTCCCGCGCAGGCGCGCGTCCCCCTCGGCTGGGGCCTGGGCGCGGCGCTCCTCCTGCTGTGTGCGGCCGCGGCCGTGGCCGGCCATGCCGCACAGACCTCGCGATTACTCCTCCGCCGTCTCGAAGAGGTCTCCCAGGACGCCGGCCGATTACTGCAGGAGAAGGCCGCCCTCACGGAGGAATCGGCCAGGGAACACGCCCGGCTCACCGACGAGTTCACCCGGGAACGCGCGCGGCTCGCCGAACAGAACGCCCACCAGAAGGTGCGACTCGCCGCCGAACTCGACCGCGAGCGCACCCGGCTCGGCGCCGAGAACGCGCGCGTGAGCGAGGAGTTGCGGCAGGCGCGAACCGACCGGGACACCGCGATCTCGGCCTCCGCCCACACCGCCGGCCGCCTCCAGGCCCTCACCACCGGCATGCTCGCCGACCTGCGCGCCATGGAGGAGAGGCACGCCGACGAGGACGTACTCGCCGACCTCCTCCACCTCGACCACCGCACCGCGCAGGCGGGCCGTCTCGCCGACTCCGTCGCCGTCCTCACGGGCGCGCGCTCCGGCCGCCGCTGGGCACGGCCCATCGTCATGGAGTCGATCCTGCGCGGCGCGATGGGCCGCATCGGCGGCTACCAGCGCGTACGCATCCACTCGGCGAGCGAGGCGGCGGTCGCCGGGCACGCCGCCGAGGCGGTGATGCACGCGCTCGCCGAGATCCTCGACAACGCCGCGAACTTCTCCCCGCCGACCGCCGAAGTGCACGTCTACGTGGAAGAGGTGCCGGCCGGAGTCGTCGTCTCCGTCGAGGACAGCGGCCTGGTGATGGGCGAGGCACAGCTGCGGCACGCCGAACGGGCCGTCTGCGGTACGCAGCCGGGGCCCGGCGGCCTCACCGGCGCCCGGCTCGGCCTCACGGTCGTCGGCCTGCTCGCCCGCAAGTACGGCCTGACGATCTCCTTCCGCCCCTCGGCGCGCGGCGGCACGGGCGTCCTGGTCCGCATCCCGCAGGACATCCTCGCGACCCCGGCGTCGAACCCGACGTCGACCCCGGCCGCCGCCACCACGTCGGCGCGGACGACTGACACGACCTCCGTACCGGCATCCGCGCCGACCTCCGTACCCACTGCGACACCACCGCCGTTCCGGGCGCCTTTCTCGACCTCGACCTCGACCTCGACCTCAACCGCGACCTCGACCTCGGCGGGCACGGCGAGCTCCGCGCCGCCGGCGAATCCGGTCGTACGGGGATCCTCGTCGCCCTTCCCCGGCCCGCGCCCCGGGCCCTGGTCCGACCCCGACGACCGGGAGGAGTTCCCCTGGTCCGGCTCCCACGGGCCGTCCGCGTCGTACGCCGCTTCCCACGCGGTCCCCGACCTGGACCCGGAGCCGGTTCCGGCCCACGGTTTCCGGCCCCGGCCCGCCGACCGTCCCGACCACCCCGGCCGGTCCGACGACGCCGAGCGCACCGAGCACGCCGAACTGCTCCCCAGGCGTCACCGCGGTCGCACCCTCGCCGAGGCCGAAGCCGCCGTCGAGGCCGCCACCGGGGCCGCGGCCGAGGCCTCCCGCCCCTCCCCCGACGACGTGACGAACCGCGCCACCCGCTTCAACAGCTTCCGCCAAGCCGTGCGCCGCCCTCCGGCGGACGAGCCCGTACAGGCCCGTACGAGCCCTGCCACCCCCCACCCGGAAGGCGACTCCACGCCATGACCGTCCACACCGGCACCACCTCGGCCACCGGAACCACGTCGCCCGCCACCGCCACCTCCGTCACCTCCGCCCCCTCCACCGCCCCCTTCAGCGCGTCGACGACCGAGGAGAAGCTCCGCTGGCTCGTGCAGGGGCTGCTGACGCGCACACCGGGTGCCCGGCACGCGCTCGTGCTCTCCCGGGACGGCCTCAAGCTGTGCAGTACGCCGGAACTCACCGTCGACCAGGCCGACCAGCTCGCCGCCATCGCCGCCGGGATCCAGGCCCTGTCCCACGGGGCCTCCCTCCAGTTCGGGGACGGCACCGGGGACGTACGGTCGGCGATGACCGAGTTCTACGGCGGGATCCTGTTCATCGTCGAGGCCGGCGAGGGCGCGCACCTGGCCCTGATCACGGCCGAGGACGCCGACGCCGGGCTCGTCGGACACAACATGGGCCAGCTGGTGGAACAACTCGACGGTCACCTGAGCGCGCCACCACGTACGCCATGAGCCGGCCGGGCAGGGACGACGCGCCCGACCGGCTCTACACCCTCACGCAGGGGCGTACCCGGTCCGCGCCCGGCACGCCCTTCGACCTGCTGACGCTGGTCGTCGCCGAGTGCGATCCGGTGCCCGGCATGCAGTCGGAGCACGCGGCGATCCTGCGCCTCACCGGGCGGCCCACCGCCGTCGCCGAGGTCGCCGCCGAGCTTCGGCTGCCCGTCACCATCACGAAGATCCTGCTCTGCGACCTGCTCGCCGAGGGCCGCGTCAGCGCGCGCCACCCCCGCAGGGCCGAACTCGGCGGCCGTCCCGATTCCCACGTCCTGGAACAGGTGCTCGTTGGACTCCGCAACCTCTGACGCCTTCCCCGTACGCCTCGACGGGCTTCGGTTCCGGTCCGAACCGGCGGCGCTGTACCGGGAGTTGCGACGTGAGTTCGGCGCGGTGGCGCCGGTGCTGCTCGACGCGGACATCCCGGCGTGGCTGGTGCTCGGCTACCGCGAGCTGCACCAGGTCACCGGGGACGCCGTGCTGTTCAGCCGCGACTCCGGCCTCTGGAACCAGTGGGAGCGCGTCCCCGACGACTGGCCGCTGCTGCCGATGATCGGGCGCGGGCGCTCCTCCGTCCTGCACACCGTCGGCGAACGCCATCGCACGCGGGTGGCGGTGATCGGCGGCGCCCTCGAAGCCGTCGACCCCTTCGAGCTGCGCGCCCACGCCGAACGCCTCGCCGACGAGCTGATCGACGCGGTGTGCGCCGACGGCACGGCGGACCTCGTCGCGCAGTACGCGGCCCTGCTCCCCGTACGGGTCCTCGCCACGCTCTACGGGTTCGCCGACGAGCAGGGGCCGGGCCTCGTCGCCGCCCTGAGCGACATGGTCGACGGGCGCGGGGACGCCCTCGCGGGGCAGTTGCACGTGGCCGCGTGCATGGCGCGGCTGGTGGCGGACCGGGCGGCGCGGCCCGCGGACGACGTGGTCAGCCGCATGCTCGCCGCCGGGCGTACGGCGCCGGGGCCCACCCTCAGCCACGAGGAGATCGCCAAGGACCTGATCGTCATGCTGACCGCGGGCCAGCAGCCGACCGCCGGCTGGATCGGCAACTCGCTGCGGCTGATGCTGACGGACGACCGTTTCGCGGCCTCGCTCCTCGGTGGCCGGCGCAGTGTCGCCGAGGCCATGAACGAGGTCCTGTGGGAGGACACGCCGGCCCGGACCGTGGCCGGCCGGTGGGCGTCCCGCGACGCCCGGCTCGGCGGTCGCGCCGTCCGCGCCGGGGATCTGCTGCTGCTCGGTATCCAGGCCGCGAACCACGATCCGCAGGTCCGCACCCACGGCACGGCCCTGACCGGCGGGAACAGCGCGCACTTCGCGTTCGGGCACGGGGAGCACCGGTGTCCGTTCCCGGCGCAGGAGATCGCGGAGGTGGTCGCGCGTACGGCGATCGAGGTGGTCCTGGACCGCCTCCCCGACCTCGACCTCGCGACCCCCGCCGCCTCCCTGACCCGCCGCCCGTCCCCCTGGCTGAGCAGCCTGACCCGGTTGCCGGTCCGCTTCACGCCGACCGCGCCGCGGGGCTGACCGAACTCACCGGGCTCGTCCGCGGCTGCGCGGAACGCAATCACGTACGCCTGCCCGACGCCCTGACCGTCACGGTGGACTTCCATGGGCGGAGCAACGACTCCACGCAGGTTCCCGCCGCCGTGGACGACTGCGTGGAGGCCCGCGCCCCCTCGGGCCGCCTACTTCCGTATCCCCGTCACCACGGGTCAAGGGACGCGGGGAACCGCGCGACCGGCCCCCCAGCGGTGACAGGCGCGTCTCACCCGACGGACGACGTTTCACCCAGGTTTCCGCGAGCCGCTACGCTCCCGTTGTGGCTGATATCCAGATCCCCGCTGACCTCAAGCCCGCCGACGGCCGTTTCGGCGCGGGCCCCTCCAAGGTGCGTACGGAGTCGCTCACCGCGCTCGCCGCAACGGGCACGTCCCTGATGGGCACGTCCCACCGCCAGGCCCCGGTCAAGAACCTCGTGGGGAAGGTCCGCGAAGGTGTGCGCGACCTCTTCCAGCTCCCCGAGGGCTACGAGGTGGTCCTCGGCAACGGCGGCTCGACCGCGTTCTGGGACGTGGCGACCCACGGACTGATCGAGAACAAGTCGCAGCACCTCACGTTCGGCGAGTTCTCGTCGAAGTTCGCGAAGGCGGCCAAGCTGGCGCCCTGGCTGGCGGACCCGGACGTCATCACCTCCGAGCCGGGTACGCACCCGGAGCCGGTGGCCCAGTCGGGCGTGGACGTCTACGGCCTCACCCACAACGAGACCTCCACCGGTGTCGCCGCCCCCATCAAGCGGGTCGCTAACGCCGACGAGGGCTCCCTGGTCCTGGTGGACGCCACCTCCGGCGCGGGCGGCCTCCCGGTCGACATCGCGGAGACGGACGTCTACTACTTCGCCCCGCAGAAGTCGTTCGCGGCGGACGGCGGCCTGTGGATCGGCGTCTTCTCCCCGGCCGCGATCGAGCGCGCCGAGCGCATCCACGCGAGCGGACGCCACGTACCGGAGTTCTTCTCGCTCCCCACGGCGATCGACAACTCGCGCAAGAACCAGACGTACAACACCCCGGCCCTCGCGACCCTCTTCCTCCTCAACGACCAGTTGGAGTGGATCAACGGCCAGGGCGGCCTCGACTGGGCGGTCCGCCGCACCGCGACCTCCTCGCGCACGCTCTACGGCTGGGCCGAGGACGTCAAGTACGCGAACCCGTTCGTCACCGACCCGGCCAAGCGCTCGCAGGTCATCGGCACGATCGACTTCTCGGACGACGTGGACGCGTCCGCCGTCGCCAAGGTCCTGCGCGCCAACGGCATCGTCGACACCGAGCCCTACCGCAAGCTCGGCCGCAACCAGCTCCGCGTCGCGATGTTCCCGGCGATCGACCCGGCGGACGTCGAAGCGCTCACGAAGTGCATCGACTACGTGATCGACAAGCTCTGACTTCACCGCGTACACCTTCTCGTACGCCGATGGGGGCGCCCGGACAACACCGGGCGCCCCCATCGGCGTACCGGCACAGGAGTCACCGGCTGCGGGTCACCGAGGCGGGCGAGGGCCACCGCAGTTGACCGTGCTGTGGCCCAGTGGGGTGTCCAGCCACGGACGGTGCTGAGATCCCGGCGGGTGTGCGCCGAAGTCGAAACGCGCCCGGCTTGATGTGGGAACGCCTTCCCCGAGCGCAGCCGATGACTTCAGGACGCTCAGGCCACGCCGCGGGTGTCGTACCCGCTCGAGTGATCGCCACGCCGGGGACGAAGCTGAGGTGAGAAGCGGCGCCCGCAGGTGCTCAGCTGGTGCCCCTAGCCGAACTGCTGCAGGAACGCCTGCCAGCTCTCGCGCGAGACGGTGAGCAGGGGGCCGTCCGACGCCGACTGCTTGCTGTCGCGGACAGCTCGGCCGCCGACAGCCGTGTGGGCCACCTCGACGCAGTTGCTCTCCGCTCCTGAGTACGACGACTTACGGAAGGGGCCTATGGCCTCGGGCACGATGCGTCTTCCTTCAAGCTCCGCAGTACGCCCCGGATGAGCTTCGCACTCGCGTCCGGTGCCAGTGCCGACGATCGTAGTAGGTCGTACATATTGGCGTAAGCGGCAAGGTCTTCCGGGGCCTCAAGGACCGAGGTACCTCTCAGGTTTTCCAGGGCCACTGCTTGCACCGCAGGTTCGGTGTCGAAGCTGAAAGTAGAGAAAGCCGAAGTGACGGTGGCGAGCGCTCCCATGCTGAACGGGAGCACCTGCACGGTGACGTTCTTCCGCTTCGCCACCGCGAGAACAGCCAAGAGCTGCTGCTGATGGACTTCGAGGCTCACCAGAGGATGGGTGATCACCGCTTCCCAGATGACGGCGGAGTACGTCGCCCCGCCCTCCTCGATCTTCGCCTGGCGGGCCTCCCGCACCTCGACCAACTGGGCGACGCGCTCGGGAGCCATGTGCACGGGACTCGTCCGGATGACTGCCTCTGTGTAGGCCGGAGTCTGCAGGAGTCCTGGCACCAGCGCCTGCTGCCATTCCTGGATGTAGGTCGCATCGTCCTCCAGGGCGATGTGATCCATGTAGTCCGGCCGCAGGTGTGCAGCGTGCTCAAGCCACCATCCCCGGTTCTTGGAGCGCTTGGCCAACTCCTCCAACTTGGCACGGACTTCCGGATCCGTGACTCCGTACGCATCCAGCAGCAGGCGCACTTCGATGACACGAGCGGTGACGTGCCCCGTCTCAACGCGACTCACTCTGGCCTGACTTGACGCGATCACCTCGGCCGCCTGCGGCTGGTCGAGCTTCGCGGCGAGCCGGTACTGCCTGAGCGCAGTGCCCAACCGCCTGCTGCGCACCGTCGGCCGTCCACCTGCGGGCATGGGACCTCCCCTCTCCTTTCGCAACGATGCCACACAGGTCACCGCACCCCAGAGCGCGTCACTCGATCGAGTGGACGAGTGAATGTATTCAGTTGAGCGCATTGCTAACGGCCAGAATTGGGCCGTAGCTTCAGCAATGCGCCGTCAGGCCAATCACTTGATGCCACGTCAGAACGGGGTCCCCCATGCCCATGTCCGAGACCTTCCGCATCCCCAGTCACAGAAGCCACGTCCCCACCGCCCGCCAGCGCGTCCGCAAGACACTCGCGGACTGGGGCATCACCGGTGAACTCGCCGACGACATCACCCTCTCCGCCAACGAACTCGTGACCAACGCGGTGATCCACTGCTGGGTGTCAGACGCCCAGGTGAGAGTCACGCTCGCGCTTCAAGGGGCCCACCTCCTCCTGGAGGTCCACGACCCCGACCGGGACCGGATCCCCAGGGCCCGGGAGCACGGTCCTGACACCCAGGACGGACGCGGACTCGCTCTGGTCGGGCAGCTGGCCCACAGTTGGGGGCACACCCGGCAGCCGCACACGAAGAGCGTGTGGGCAAGGTTCGCGCTTCCCGTCCCGGAGGAACCCCGTGTTCCGACCGGTGCGTGACGCCCTGGTCGGCCTGTTCACCCGCCCCCGCAGCGGCGGTCACGCGGTGAGCGACTTGGAGCTCTCGGCGGAGGTCAGGGCGCCGGACCCCTACGTGTGGAGGCTGCCCGATCCGGGCGAGGCCCGCTGGCGCCGGTGGGCGAAGCGGTCCCGCGCGGCCGGGTATCGGCTGCCTCTTCCTGGCGCCGAGGAGTGCTGGAACGTACCCGAACCACCTGTCCGGCCCCACCGTTGGGACAGCGCCGACGACGACATGGTCCGGCTGTACGTCGCTACTGGCACTCGTTGACAGGGGCGTCCCGGCAAGCACCGAGCGCCCCTGTCACCCAGCCGTCCGGGCGTCAGACCGTCACGTTGCCGTGCAACTGACAGCCGGCACACCCCCACCCCCCGGCGCTCCCCCGAACCCGAACATCGCCGAACCGCCCACCGCCACAGCCCCGTTGTGGTCGGCGTTCGTGGTCGTCACCGTCGGTCCGCTCTGGGTGTACGACGCGTTCCACATGCTGGTGACCTTCTGGGCGCCGGGCCAGGTCCAGGTCGTCTTCCAGGACTTGAGCGCTGTCCTGCCGGAGTTGGTCACCTTCACCTCGGCGTTGAAGCCGCCACCCCAGTCGCTGCTGACGGTGTACGCGGCGGTGCAGGCGGCGCCGCCTCCCGGGTCACCCGGATCGCCGGGGTCGCTTCCCCCGCCCTCCGCGGGGAACCCCGGCGCCTTGACGCTCGCCAGGTACCCGTCCTTCACCGTGTCCACGGTCGTCCAGTCGTCCTTCAGGATCCCGCCCGTGTCACCGGAGTTGGGGTTCCACGACCAGAAGGTCCAGGACATGCTGTCGGCGCCGTACGTGCCCGTGGGGCGCAGGTAGCTCACCAGCGCCGCGAGCCACTTCTGGTCGACGGTCGACTGCAGGGTCGTACCGAACTCGCCGACCCACACCGGGGCGATGTTCTGCTTGAAGATGTAACCCCAGTACTTGTCCCAGACGCCCGGCATGTTGGCGGGGAAGGACGGATCGCTGAACCAGTTCTGCTGGGCGACGCTGGTGGCGTAGTCGTGGGCCGAGTAGACGACCCGGTTCGGGACGTCCAGCTGTACGGGGTACTGCGCGACGCCCATCAGGTTGCCGCCCCACCAGCCCGACACGCCGTCGACCGTCTGCACGCCCTCCACGAAGATCAGCAGCTCGGAGTTGGCGGACAGGACCGCGTTCCCGGCGCGCTGGGCGGCCAGCCGCCAGTCCCTCGTCGTGTCGCCGCAGCCCCAGCAGGCCGGATCGTGCGGCTCGTTGTGGAGGTCGATGCCGATCACCGTCGGGTTGCCCTTGTAACGGGCCGCGAGGGACTTGAGGTTGGTGATCCAGGTCGTCTCGGGGACCGCGGCCGTGTACCAGAGCGCGGACTGGCCGCCCGCGTCCGGCCGGTGCCGGTCCAGGATGACCTTCAGGCCGTCCCGACCCGCGTACGCCACGAGCTTGTCGATGATCTGTAGGGGCGAGAGCCCCTGGAGGTCGGCGTTCTTGCCGCCGGAGAAGTCGATGCTGTTGGCCACGGCACCGCTCTTGAGGATGTCGTCGCTGTACGGCAGCCGGATGGCGTTGTAACCGAGCGACTTCATCTGGTCGATCATGCTCTTGTAGTCACGCGCCCAGAGTCCGTGGACAGCGTTGTTCGACGTCTCGAACCCGAACCAGTTGATGCCGGCGATCCGTACCGGCTGTCCTGCGGCGTCCAGGATCTGCCGACCGCTGGTGTGCCAGTAACCGGCTCCGGGGGCGGCTGCCGCCGAAGTGGCTTCCGCGGTGGCCGCCGGGTCCGCGTGGGCGGCCTGGACACCGGCCAGCGGCAACAGGAGCGCCGCGGCGGCAGCAGCAGCACCCAGCGCTCTTCGCAAGCTGCGGAACATGTCGCTGCTTCCTCTCGAAAGGCGCGGGCCCGGAACGGATGGGAGCGCTCCCACCACACCGCGCATCCCCATGGAAGGCATTAAGCGTGGACACGTCAAGGGGTCGCGCGGGAGTCGACCGCTCACAGGAGCCGACCGTTCAACCTTCACCGGCGCCGTGCTCACGGCCCCGCGCTCGCTCCACCGGCAGCTCCACCCGCACCGTCAGGCCACCGGCCGGATTGGCCCCGGTGGTCAGCGTTCCGTGGTGGGTGGTGGTGACCGCGCGGACCACGGACAACCCCAGACCTGCGCCCTTCCGGCGTCCGCTGCCCCGCCGGAAGGGCTCGTACAGCGTCGGAAGCTCGGCCGCGTCGACGCGTGCACCGGTGTTGGTCACCTCGACGAAGGCGCCGCCCACGCCGGTCGGTCCGGTGGCGATGTGGACCGACCCGTCGCGCTCGTTGTGGCGTACGGCATTGGTCACCAGGTTTCCCACGAGCTGGCCGAGAAGAGAGGGGTCGCCCCACACGGGCGCGGGACGCAGTCGGGTGTCCACGGTCACCTCGGTCTCCCGCGCCTCGTCGAGCACCTCGGCGATCGCGGTCCGGGCCTCCTCGGCCAGGTCCACGGCGGCCGGCAGGAGTACGCCGCTCTCCCCCTTCGCCAGGGCCAGCAGTGCGGCGATCAGCCGCTCGCTCCGGTGGTTGGCGTTCAGCGCGCGGCGGACGTTGGGCAGCAGATCGTCCGGTATCCGCCCCTGGGAGAGAGGGATCTCAAGTGCCGTTCGCTGCACGGTGAGCGGGGTGCGCAGTTCGTGGGAGGCGTGCCCGGTGAAACGCCGTTGCTCGGCGAAGCTGCGCTCCAGGCGGTCGAGCATGGCGTCGAACGTGTCCGCCAGTTCCTTCGCCTCGTCGGCCGGCCCCTCCAGGGCGAGCCTCGCGTGCAGGTTGCGGTCCCCGATGTCCCGGGCGGCCGCGGTCACCAGGCCGATCCGGGACAGACCGCGCTTCGCCACCCACCAACTCGCCACGACCGAGAGGCAAGCGATCACGACGAAGAGGAGCAGACACCGTGCCAGAAGCTCCTCCAGTACGTCCTGCTCGAATATCGCGAAGCGGGCCGCGCTGCTCGGCCGCGCAGTGACAGCCGGCCCGGTGGGAGCGTCCGTGACGGCCGACTCGGCCTGTGCGCTGTCGGCGGACCTCGCCGCCACAGACATGACGGTCGGGCCATGGCGCCCGATGATCTCCCGGGCGCTCACCCAGACCAGGGCGAGGAGAGCCGCGCAGCCGACGACGAACACGGTCGCGTTGAGCAGCGCCAGGCGGGTCCGGATGGTCAGTTGACCGAATGACCAGCGCACAGGGCTCACAGGGCTCACAGGGCTCACAGGGCTCACAGTCTGTATCCGAATCCGGGCACGGTCTCGATCAGCGGCGGCGGGCCGAGCTTGCGGCGCAGCTGGTGGACCGTGACCTTGACGGTGGTGCTTTCGGGGTCGGTGGCACAGTCCCACACCCTGTCGAGCAGGTCGGCCGGGCGCAGCGGGGCGCCGTCCGCGGACATCAGCGCCCCCAGGACTCCGAGTTCCTTGGGGGTGAGCCGCAGCAGGCGCCCGTCCCGCTCGGCGAACCGCCGGACGGTGTCGAGGCGCAGGCCGTGCCGTTCGAGCACGGTCGGTGTGCCACTGGGCCCGCGCCGGGCGAGTGCCTGCAGACGCGCGACCAGTTCGACATAGGAGAAGGGCTTCGCGAGGTAGTCGTCGGCGCCCTTGCCCAGGCCGTCGACGAGGTCGGCCAGCGATCCGGCCGCCGTCAGCATGAGAATCCGGGCCGGATATCCCGCCGTGTGCAGCATGCGGCACACGGCGTCGCCGTGCACGACCGGCAGATCACGGTCCAGGACCAGCACGTCGTACTCGGCCGCCGCGGCCATCTCCATCGCCCGGCCGCCGTCGACGGCGACATCCGCGACGATGCCCGAGGAGCGCAGCCCGTCGGCGATCATTTCGGCCAGGTCCTCCTCGTCCTCGACCACCAGCACGCGCATCGCAGCTCCCGTCTCGTCCGTTCGCCGAGACTCTGCCGGGCCGGGGGTTAAGCGGCGGTTAGCCACACGTCACCGACGACTAACCGGCACCCCCGTAGACCTGCCTCCGGCGGCGCCGACCGGTGCCGCCGGAGGCAGGTCCGGCAGGAGGAAGAACATGCGACGAAGGCTGATGTCCTGGGCAGCGGTGACGACGCTCACGCTGGCGGCGGCCGTGTCCGTGACCGCTTGCACGTCGGAGTCCGAGGAGAAGGCGCCCAACGTGGCGGGCGGCGACAAGGACAAGCAGGGCAAGCAGGACGGACAGAGCGATGCCCAGGACCAGAAGGACATCGCCGCGGCGTACACGAAGTGCATGCGGGAGATGGGACACGAGGTGTCGGTCGACGAGTTCGGCCGCGTCAGCACCTCCGCCATGAGCCCGGAAAGTGGGAGTCAGGGTCGGGAAGCCGGTGACGACCTGCCCGCGGCCGTCGAGAAGTGCGACAAACAGGTCCCCGGCATGGCGCAGCTCAAGGAGAAGGGGGACACGGAGAGCCTGAAGCAGGCCCGTGGCATGGCCCAGTGTCTCCGCGAGAACGGCATCCCGAACATGGCGGACCCGGACCCGAAGAAGAAGGCGCTCTCCGTTCCGAAGGACGCGGTCGGCGAGAAGTGGACCAGGGCCATGAGCGTCTGCGGTGACAAGTTCCCGGGTACCACCTTCCTCTCGGAGCAGGCTCAGTGACGCTGCGCAGGGAGGGAACGGACGGGGACGACCGGGCACGACAGGAGCCGGCCCGGGAACGGACGGCGGAGGAACGGGAACGGGCGGAGCAGGAACGCGAAGCGGTGTACGCCGGGCCAGGACGCCGCCGCGGCGCGTCGCGCACGCGTCGGCGGGCCGTCACCGTCGGGGTCGTCGCCGTGGTCGTCGCGGTGGCCGGCGCCGCACTGCTCGTCCGTCCCTGGCCGCGTGACACGAAGGACGCCGCCACCGAGCGCCCGTCCCACTCGACGGCACCCGTGCAACGCACCTCGCTGGCCTCCGGGCTGCGGCTGGACGGCGAGCTCGGGCACGCGCCGCCCGACGAGATCACCGCCCAGGGGCAGGGCACCTTCACCAGACTGCCGAAGACCGGTGAGCAGGTCCGGCTCGGCAGGACGCTGTACGAGATCGACGCGCGACCGGTCGTACTGTTCCGTGGCTCCCGCCCCTTCTGGCGCGTACTGAAGAAGGGCATGAGCGACGGCCCGGACGTCAAGGACCTGGAGCGCAACCTCACCGATCTCGGATACGCGAACGCGGCCGGCCTGACCGTCGACGAGGAGTTCACCGACGCCACCGCCGCGGCCGTCGAACGGTGGCAGAAGGCCCTCGGCGTACGGACGACGGGCACGGTGGAACTGGGCCAGGTCGCGGTCCTGCCGTACGGGGACGTACGGGTCGAGGAGGTGGTCGCCAAGCCCGGCGCGACCGCCGGTGCCGGCGGCACGGTGCTGAAGGTGACGACCACGGACGTGTACGCCACCGTCAAGCCCACGGAGGATGAGCTTCCGCAACTGCCCCCGGGCGGCAAGGTGACGGTTCAACTGGACGCCGGAGGCAGCGTCCAGGGGAAGATCACCTCCATCACGCGGGACACCGGGCAGGGCGGAGAGGGCGATCCCGGCGGATCGGACGGCGAGACCAAGCCCACCGTGTCGATCCGGCTGTCGGACCAGAAGAAGGCCGCTGCCGCGCTGCGCGGCGGCCGGGTCGGCGCCGCCGTCACCGTTCCGGAGAAGAAGGCGGACGACGTACTCGTCGTGCCGGTGACCGCGCTGCTCGCCATGACGGGGGGCGGCTACGGCGTCGAGGTCGTCAGGCCAGGACCTGCCGAGCCGGTACTCGTCCCCGTGCAGGTGGGCTTGATCGTCGCCAACCAGGCCGAGGTCGAAGGCCGTCTCAAAGAGGGCGACAAGGTGGTGGTCCCCGCATGAGCGAGTCCCGCACGAGCGAGTCCCGCATGAGCGAGTACGGTCGGCGTCCGCCACCGGTCCTGCTGCTGGACAAGGTCGTCAAGGAGTACGACGGCGACCCGCCCCTGCGCATCCTGCACGACATCGACCTGACCGTGGCCCAGGGAGAACTCGTCGCGGTGGTCGGCCCCTCCGGCTCGGGCAAGAGCACCCTGCTGTCCTTGATCGGAACGCTCGACCGGCCCACATCGGGACGGATCCAGCTGGAGGGCCACGACCTGACGGCGCTGAGCGACCGGCAGATCGCGGCACTGCGCGCCCGTAGCATCGGGTTCGTCTTCCAGCAGTTCTTCCTGCTGCCGGGCCTGACGACCCTGGAGAACGTCGCCACCGGCCTCCTCTACACCGGGGAGACCGTCGGACGCAGACACGAACGCGCGGTACGCGCCCTGCGCGAGGTGGGCCTGGCACACCGGCTCGGTCATCGGCCCGACCAGCTCTCCGGCGGCGAGAAACAACGCGTCGCCATCGCACGGGCGTTGGTCGGCAGACCCGGACTCCTCCTCGCCGACGAGCCGACCGGCGCCCTGGACACCGCTTCCGGGCGGGGTGTCGTCGAACTGCTGCTGCAACTGAACGCACAGGGCACGACCGTCGTCGTCATCACCCACGACCGGGACCTGGCCGCGTCCTTCCCGCGGCGCATAGGACTGCAGGACGGGCGCGTCGAGTTCGACACCGCGGACAACGGCGCACACGGGCGCGAGCAGACGTACGAGCACGACCACGGGCACGACTACGGCCTCGGCCCCTCGCCCTCGCCCTCGCCCTCGCCCGGACAGAGTGCTTGGCGTCGCCCCGCGCGGGAAGGAACGGCATGACCGGCCACCTGCCGCGGCCGGCCCGCCTGCGCCCGACCGACCTGCTCAGGATCGGGCTGGTCGGCCCCCGTACCCGCCGCCTGCGCTCGGCGCTGTCCGCCCTCGGCATCTCCCTGGGCATCGCGGCGGTCGTCGCCATCACCGGGATCTCGGCATCCAGCCAGGCCCACCTCCTCGACCGCCTCGACCGCCTCGGCAGCAACCTGATCACCGTGTCACCCGGCGAGAGCTACGACGGTACGAAGGTGCCGTTGCCCAGGGAAGCGGTCACGATGCTCGGCAACATCGCCCCCGTCGAGCAGGTCAGCGCCACCGCGGACACCGGGGCGAACATCTACCGCACCGACCTCGTCCCCTCGAACCAGACCAACAGCCTGCGCGTACTGTCGGCCCGCCTCGACCTGCTCAGGACCCTGCGCGGGCAACTGGCCGCCGGACGCTGGCTCGACCGGGGCACCGAACGGCTCCCGGTCGTGGTGCTGGGCGCCACCGCAGCCGACCGGTTGGGTATGACCCGCCCGGGGACCAAGGTCTGGCTCGCGGGCGAGGACCTGCCCGGAGCTTGGTACGGAGTCATCGGCGTCCTGGCACCGAACGAACTCGTGCCCGAGATCGACGACTCGGTACTCGTGGGCGCCCCACAGGCGGTCCGCGCTCTGGACGGCGCCCGCACACCGTCGACCGTCTACCTGCGCACCCATCCGGAGCGGGTGCGCGAGGTGCAGGAGGTCGCCGCGGCCACGGCCAACCCGGCCCAGTCGTCCACGGTCGCCGTCTCCCGCCCGTCCGACCTGCTCAAGGCGCGTACCGAAACGAACACCGCCCTCACCGGCCTCGTACTCACCCTCGCGGGCGTGGCCCTGCTGGTCGGCGGAGTCGGGATCGCGAACACCATGGTCGTCGGCGTCATGGAGCGGCGCGGGGAAGTGGGACTCCGCCGCGCTCTGGGGGCGCGCCGCGGGCAGATCACCCTGCAGTTCCTGATCGAGGCGGTACTGCTCGGCCTCTTCGGCGGCCTGGCCGGCGCCGCCATGGGAGTCGTGGTGGTGTACGGGTACGCGGCCGTACAGGACTGGCCCGCCGCCGTCCCCCTGGCGTGGGTCGTGGCGGGGCCGTCGGTGGCCGTACTCGTCGGCACGGCGGCCGGCCTGTATCCCGCGCTGCGGGCGGCCCGCATGTCACCCACGGGCGCACTCCGCTCGGCATGAGCGCCGGCCCGGCAGACCCTGGCCCGGCCGGACCGGCGGCCGGGCGCGGGGAAGGCGCCCGGTCCCCCGGAACAGCCGCCGACCGGCGGCCGGGGGCCGGGGGCTACGGCCGGTCGCCGCCACGCCGGAACAGCCGCTTGAGGCCGTAGACGACGGCGAGGGCGACGGCCAGAGCGACCGCGCCCATCTTGTAGTCATTGCCCGACCCGTCGTCTCCGTCGTCCCCGGCGGCCGAACCGCCGCCACCCGACGACTGGCCGTCGCCGCCGCCCGTCACGCTCCCCGCCTCGACGGAACTCCCGCTCCCCTCGCTCCCGTACAGCAGCGTGGATCCGTCGGGGGTGTACGTCACCGACTCGCCCTGCCGTTGCAACGGCACCTTCAACTGCGCCTGGCGCTTGGGTTTCCCGTTGTTCCACCGGTACGCGATACCGCCGAAGTAGCCGCGTACGGCGAGCTGTTCGCCGTCGGGCGAGAAGGCGCCGTCGGTGACCCAGAGGCCGATGTCGGCGGTGCGCTTGAAGGTGTTGGTGCCGGACGCGGAGAGCTGGGCGGGCCCTTCGTAGAGGCCGCCACCGTCCTCGTTCTTCGAAACGATGTAGACCCGCCCGGTCTTCGGATGCACCATCAGCGCCTCGGCGTCCCGGGCCCCGTCCGCGTACTTCACGTCGTACTGCGTGGCGCGGACGGTCTGGTCCTTGAGCTTTTTCGGCTCGGGCAGTTCGTAGATCCACACGTGGTCCCACGTACCGCCGAGGTTGTCGCCGATGTCACCGACGTACAGATGACCGTTCGGCCCCATGGAGATGGCCTCGACGTCCCGGGGGCTTCCGACGCCCGTCATGGTGACGGTCGCGACGGTCTTGCCGGTCTTGCTGTCGACCGCGTAGAGGAAGGCGCCGTCGTCGCTGTCGTTGTGGGTCCAGTAGACGCCGGGGTGGGCCCGGGAGGCGACGAGTCCGCTGGACTCGGTGATGCGGGGGTCCTCGATGGTGAACCCTTTCGAGCCGTCGCCATCACCCTCGGCGGCGGCAACGGCGGGGGCGGCGGGCACGGCGAGCACCCCGGCGAGAAGGGCCCCGGCAAGGAGCACGAACGAGCGACACATGCCCCCAGCCTCCCACCCCGCCGCCGGTTCGGCGGGCGTGTCCAGCTTCACACCGCGGCCCGCCCCGCCTCCGCCGGTGATCGTCCATCATGAGCGGATGCTCAGGTTCATGCCCGTCGGCGATTCCATGACGATCGGAAGCGCGGGCGAACACACGTGGCGCTACCGCATGTGGCAGCACCTGCGCGCGACGCACGGGGCCCCGTTCCAGATCGTCGGCCCCCGGGAAACGTTGTACGACAAGGCCACGGGCGCGGCCGACTCGTACGAGTACGCCGACCCGGACCCCGCCTTCCCCCGCGCCCACCTCGCCGGCTGGGGCGAGGGCTGGTACCACCTGAGCCCGCTGATCGCCGACGCGGTGCGGGCGTCGCGGGCGGACGTGCTCCTGGTCTCCCTGGGCCTGATAGACCTCGGCTTCTACACGAACGTGACCCAGACGGCGGAGAACGTCCACGCGTTCGTCGCGCAGGCGCGGTCGGCGAACCCCCACATCGCCATGGCCCTGCTCCCCGTGATCCCGAACATTCGGGCGGAATCGGACGCGGCCTTCGCCCAGGAGGTCACCCGCTTCAACGACCTGCTGGACAAGACGGTCGCGAACCTGAACGAGCCCGGCTCCCCTCTCCTGCTGGCCTCGCTCCCCCACGGATACGACATCCACACGGACACGTACGACGGCACGCACCCCAACGCAGCGGGCGAACACAAACTGGCGGCGACCTACGCCCAGGCCCTGCACCAGGGCTGGGGCATGGGCGCGCCTTACAGCCCGACCCTGGCCGGAACCACCTGACCGAATCCGCGGGTCTCCTGGTCACCGTGGATGCCGTTGGAGTGCGTGGTGGCATCCGCCCGAGGGTGCCGGTGGCGGAGGAGCACGACGATGAGCAGTCTCAACGACCGCATCCTGGACGATCTGTTCGACAAGGTGCCCGTCCCCGAGGGGTACAAGGGCGAGATCGTCGAGGGCGCCTTCTCCATCGCGCCGCACCTCGACCTTCACTGGCAGACCACGCTCACCATCCTCGACACCCTGGCGGCCAGGTTCGACAACGACTTCCAGGTCCTCTCCGACGTCCGCATCGACTTCCCCGGCGACCTGAACGGCTTCGCACCGGCCGTGGCGAAACTGCGCGACGGTTCGACGGCGGACGCCGAGGGCCGTTGGCTCCACCAGGACGTCGAGTTCGTCGCGGAGGTCATCGACCCGCACAGGACGAAGAACGACTACGGCCCAAGAGGACCGCGTACGCCGTCGCCGAGGTTCCCGTCTACCTCATCGTCGACCCGTACCAGGGCAAGTGCCACCTCTTCACCCAACCCCGGGACGGGGACTACCTGAGCAGACTCTCGGTCAGGTACGGAACGGACATCGACATGACGAACACGCTCCTCGACCTCACGCTGAAGACGGACGAGTTCCCCCGGGACTGAGCCGGGGCGCTCTGTCAGACCTGCGTCCGTCCCACCATCAGCACCTTGATCGCCTCTCCGTCGCGCGACGTGAGGCGTCGCAGGCCGGCCGCCGCGGAGCAGGATCTTCGCGTCGCTGTTGAGGCGCGAGTGCCGTACGACGTCGTACGAGGCCTTCGTGTAGCGCCGAACCGGCGCGATAGCACGACGGAGCATTTCTGGTGGACGTCCATCCACTAGTGGTGAAGGTCCTCGGATGGTGTTGGTAGCGCCTCCGGGGACCGCTCCGCATGCGAATGCACACGGAGTGTGATGTCGCGATCACGGTGCACGACTGATCACGCGACTCACGACCTCCGCCAGCAACCCCGCCTCCACGAAAGGCACTTCGCGCGTCGGCTCCGACCGCCAGTCCAACGGCCAGGTCAACCCGTCCAACGCGGGCACCCCCACGTACGCCCACCCCTGGGCGTCGCGGCCCAGCGCCCGCACGTCGGCGGGCCAGCGATGGCCGGTGGCACTTTGCGGGGGCAACAGGAAGTACATGTACCGGCATCCCGTCGCCCCCCGGACGATCGGGCCCGCCTGGAAGTCCGTGAACTGGATGAGTTCGTACGCCACTTGTTCTGCGAGTACGCCCGCGATGCGCACGGCGTCGAAGTGGATTCCGGCGTGGCGCAGGCCGTGCCCGGCAGCCGGGATCCACGAGTGCACCCTGTTCGGTGCGGTTTCCGAGTTCATGAAGCAAATGCTTACGGCCGCTCACATACTGTGACCAGGGTTACGCAGGGTCCGTGCACGTCTGTGCACTCGGGGAGGTCGTTGTGCACGCCGGTGAACAGAGCTCCAGCAACCTGGAGATGTTCGGCTCGTTGCTGCGGTTCTTCCGCGAACGGGCCGGGATGACGCAGGAGGGGTTGGGAGGGCAGGTCGGCTACTCCAAGTCGCAGGTAGCGATGGTGGAGCGGGGCGAGCGGCCCCCCAAGGGGCGCCTGGTCGAGATCGCGGACGAGGCGCTGGGTGCACAAGGTGCACTTCTCACGGCGGGCAAGCAGCTGCGGACCAGCCACTTCCCCGCATGGTTCGAGGACTACGCCGAGCTGGAAGCGAAGGCCGCCGCCATCAGCATGTACGCGAATCATGTGGTTCCCGGACTGCTCCAAGCGGAGGGGTACGCACGAGCGATCTTCAACTGTCACTGCCCGCCGCTGGATGAGGACGAGGTCGAGGCCCGGGTGTCGGCGCGCTTGGAACGCCAGAAAGTCCTGCAGCGCAAGCCCGCCCCGCTCGTCGACTTCGTACTGGAGGAGCACACGTTGACGCGGCCCCTGGGCGGCCCCACGGCCCTCAAGGAGCAGCTGAGCCACATGCTCGAAGTGGGGCAACGGCGCAACGTCGGAATCCAGGTGATGCCGCACAACCGCAAAGTGCACGCCGGCTTGAACGGCCCGATGATCCTGGCGGAGACCGCCGAGCGCGACCGACTTGCCTACGTCGAGGGCCCGGGCGGGGGCTACTTCGTGGACCAACAACCCAACCTGGGTGACCTTTTCGCGCAGTATGGCATTCTGCGAGCTCAGGCACTCAGCCCCGAGGAGTCGACGAAGTTGATCGAACGAGTGGCGGACGCACTATGAACACGGACCTCAAGTGGTTCAAGAGCAGCTACAGCGGTAGCCAGGGCGGTGAATGCCTGGAGATAGCCATATCCGAGACCGCTCTCCTCCACATCCGGGACTCCAAAACCCCCGCCGCCCCCATCCTCACCGTCGCCCCGGCGACATGGTCCGCCTTCCTCCCGTACGCGGCCACGTACGGAAGCAATCAGCCCGGCCCGCACTGAACGAGCGCGGTACGAACCCGTTCGAGCCCTTCCGCTCTCCAGCGCTCCCGGTCGGGCATCTGGTCATCGCGGCGCCATCGCCACGCCGAGAACAGCGCCCAGTTGAGGGCGCGACACCGGTGTACGAGGGCGGCGTCGGCACCCGCATAGAGCCGTCCCACTTCCTCGGGCGCATGGGCGAGGTCGAACTCGACCGGCCCCCGGCAACACGTGCCGAGGTCGACGAAGAGCGGACCCCTCCTCGTGTTCAGGAGGTTCCCGGGATGCGGCTCGCCGTGCAGCAACTGCTCACCGGCTCCGCCGACGTGGGCAGCGGCGCTCAGTTCCTTCAGTGTGGTGCTGAGGAATTCGCGGTCAGCGTATGGCAGTTCAGGGGAACGCCTCCGGTCGTCCACTTCCCTCAACGCCACGGCGACCCGGTCGGTGAAGTGCGGTGCGGCGGCCAGGTCGATCCGGCGCAGGGCGGCGTGGTGCCGAGTGAACGCGTCCGCGTAGTCGGCCGGAGCGATCTCCGATCCCACCGGTTCGTAGTAGGTCCAGAGCGAGATGGCGAAGCCGTCACGCACCTGGACTCGGGGCTCGACGCGAGGGTCGAGCTCGGCCACTGGCGCGTCGACGTCGACGAGACGCCGCGCGACCTCCACCTCGAACTCGGAGTCGGCCAGATGCCCCAAGGGCGCGACCCGCACCAGCACCTCGCAGGGGGTCAGGCGCAGGGCCACGCGATCCGAGTTGTGGACGACGATCGCGTCGTCCACCCGTAAGCCCAGCTCAGAAGCGGTTACCCGCCCTGCCGCGACGGCACGACGAAGTCCTGCTGAATCCACACCGGTCTCCCTCATCTACTGAGCACACGCCCCACGCGAGACCCGGAAGGCGCCTGGAGAGAGCCATACATACCCAGACCACCCCACGCACAGCCCCTCCCTTCGCATGCCGTCACGTACAAAGCTGTTGTACGTTGGCCGTATGGCCGCAAAGCGCAGCATGATCACCTTTGCCACGGACCCGGAGACCAAAGAACGCATCCGCTCCTACGCGGAAGCGGCGGGAGTCGATGTCAGTACGTACGTCATGGCCGCGGTGGGCGCCGCGATGGCACACGACGACCAGGTCGCCCGGACCTTCGCGCCCCTCGACGACTTGATCGCCGAGGCGGAGGCGCAGGACGCCACGGCCGGTCAGCCGACGGGAGAGCGCCGGCAGGACTCGGTACCGGATGCCGAGCGCGAGGAGATCTCCGCCTCTCTGGACGCCTTCTTCGGTTCGAGTGCTTCGGGTACTTCGGGTACTTCGGGTACTTCGGGTACCAGGCGCAGGGGCGTCGTATGACTGCCGTGGTCTACGACGCCGGAATGCTGATCCATCTGGAGCAGGGGCGGAAGAAGGCCGTGACCCTACACCAGGAGATCCTCAGGCGCGGAGGGCACCGGCCCATCGTCCCGTTGCCCGTGCTAGGGCAGGTCTGGCGGCCCGGAGCCGGGAACTACACCTGCCTCAAGCCCGTACTCGCAGGCTGCACGGTGTACGCCGCCCGGGACTCACGAGCCCCGCTGTTCACCGCCAAGGGGTGGGACGACCCGCTCCACGCCTGTCGGCCGTGCGTAGCAGGGCACACGGAGGCCGACGGCAAGCGCGTGGGCGCGCTCGGTGCCAGGGCCAAGCTTCCCGCGAAGAAGGACTTCGACGTCGTGGACGCGTTGGTGCTCGTGATCGCCGCCCATCACGGCAGAGCCCTGATCGTCACCACCGATCCCGACGATCTGCTGGCCTACCGGGAAGCTCTCGGCGAGCACCACATCGGCATCTGCCATCCGGACGCCCCCCAGCGGATTCTCTGAAGTCGCGGAGCTACGAGAAGCCTCCCGGCGCGACGCAGGTCCTCGGCCCAACCACCAAGGTCACCCCAGTGAACACGTGGACCATCCGGACCATCGACTCGTCAGTCCCGATGCCATGCCAGATCCCACATCACCGCAGGTCGCAAGGACGGGTTCGCCGCTGCCGCCTCCGCCACCTGCCAGTCCGTGTCGGCCAGCAGGTCGACGATGACCGGCGGCGGGAGCGCCGGGTGACCCGCGGCTACGGGTCTCGCCTGGCTGTCCGTCAGGCAGGTGAGCAGTGCCGAGGCCGGGGCCGCGCGATGCCGGGCGATTTCGCGGAACGCCTTCTGCACCGGCGGTTCGTGTCGGGCCAGTTCGTCCAGCAGGGCCGGGGTCGCGTCCGGGTTGGTCGCCACCTTGGCCAGGACACGTACACCGTGGCGTTCGACCATGGCGCGCAACCGCGCCTCGGTGAGGCCGGGGTGGGGAGCCAGCGCCTTGACCACCTTCGCGTCCGGGTCGTCGGCCAGCCGGTCGCGTATCACGGGCGGCAGATCCCGCCGGTGGGCCACGAGCATGCGGGCCGCCGGGTCCGGTGACAGCGCCAACTCCTCGATCTCGGTGGGCGAGGCCGCGGCGATGCGGGGCAGCAGGGTGGCGGCGGCCTTGGCGGTCGCTACAAGGCGGGTGAGTACGTCGAGCGGTACGCGCGGGTGGTGTGCGAGCGCGCGACGCACCTCGGGGTCACGGTCGTCGGCCATCGTCCGGATCAGCGCTTCGTCGATCGCCGGGTTCTCGGCGATGTCCCTGCGAATGGCGGAGGTTGGGTCCTCGGCCAGGCGTGCGTACGTCTGCGGGGGCAGGTCCTCGCGCGTGGCGAGCGCCCAGCGCAGCAGCATCGACGGGTGGTCCGCGAAAGCGGTGACCGACTCGACCGGGGTGGCGGGGTTGCGGAGCGCCGCCTCCCGCGTGCCGTGGACGGCGGACTCGTGGGAGCCGTCGCAGGAAGCCCCCGCCGGCAGATCGCAGTCGGGGCGCGGGCACTGCGGATCGTGAACGAACGGGATCTCCTCGCGGTCGCAGACCAGACACTGACGCGCAGCCGGCAACCCCTCTCCCGTCAGCAGCGCCACCAGCACGGCAGGGGGTGTCGCCTCGTTGGCCGCGACCGCCCGGCGTACCTCGGCGTGCGGATGCGTCGCGAGTCTCGCGGCGACGTCCGGGACCGTCGTCCACAGGGCCAGCTCGGCGACCACCCGTACGTCCGGGTCCGCCGCGAGGGTGTCCACCACGTCGGGCGGGAGGCCGGGGCAGGCCGCCAGTTTCTCCCGGCGCTCATGGGCCGGGTCCGCCGCGAGGAGACGCGCCCACTGCGGATGGCTGACGCCGACGCCCCGGTCGAGCAGGGCGAGGGCGGCGTCCGGCCGAGCGGCGGGATCCACGTCGTCCGCGGTCAACCGGCCCTCGTACGCAAGCCGTAGCGCGCTCCCCTCGACCCGCTCGACCAACGCGACCGCCTGCGCATGGCTGAGATCCGGGCGGCAGGCGAGGTCGTCGTCCGCGAGGGATATCAGCCGGTCGACCAGCTCGGACGGCAGGGCCGGATTGGCGGCGAGCCCGCACAGGATGTGATGCACAGAGGCATCCTGCCGGAGAGCCGCGTACTTCCCGGCGCCGACGGCCGGACCACCGTTGCCGGACCCGTTGTCAGACCCTCCCCCTACTCTTCGGAGCACCGTCAACGCGGCCTTTGACGCCGCCCGTTGGAAAGAGTGCCGAACCGTGCGAGTCCTGCCGAAGACCGACGCCGACTATCCGCCCCTGCTGCTCGTGCGCACCGACTACCGCGACGACGACGGCTGGCAGCGGGTGCTGGCCGCCCTCGACCAGCCCTGGGTCTTCGACGAGGGCGACGAGGACAACGGCCGCCTCAAGGAGGACATCGTCCAGGTGGACGACCCCGCGTGGGCGGACGCGACCCCCTCCGACGTCCTCGCCGCGCTCACCGCGCCCGGGGAAGAGGGCGGGGAGGCGTCCGACGAGTGCGGGTGGCCGGTCGTCTTCCTCGCCGACCAAGCCAGCATGGAGGGCGCGGAACCGACACTCCTCGCGGTGAGCCCCGACCCGGAGGAGGAGACCGAGCCCTACCGCATACCGGCCCTGGAGACCCCGCACGAGATGCACTGCAACCTGGCCATCGCGAACATGGACTTCGACGAGTTCGGCGGCTGACGCCAGGACGAGGGCCGGCCGCTCACTCCTCCGACACCTGTTTCCTCTCCCGGGGCGGGGCCGCCGCCCCGGGCGGACGAACCCCCGCCACCGCCCGCACCGCACGCACCTGCGGCGACAGCAGCGCCAGCACCGTGGCCGTCACCACCAGCGCCGCGCAGCCCGCCAGCGCCGGACCCGTGCCCACCGCCGACGCGAGCGGACCCGCGACCAGCAGGCCCAGCGGGGCGAAGGCCAGCGAGCCGAACCATTCGTACGAGCTGACGCGGGAGATGACCTCCTCGGGGATCTCGCGGTGCAGGGTCGTGGTCCACAGGACGGCGAAGACGTCCGAGGAGACGCCCGCGCAGAACATCGCCACCGCCACCGCCCACACCGGCGCGCGCAGCGCGAGCAACGCGACCGGCGCCGCCGCCGGGAAGGTGGCCAGGACCGCCACGAGTACGGGCCGGGCCACTCGGACGCGTGCCGCGAGGCCCGCTCCCGCGATGGTGCCCAGCGCCTGCGCGGCGACGATCAGCGACCAGGCGCGCGCCCCGCCGAGGTGCTGCTCGGCCACCAGGGGACCGAGGACCCCGACGTTGGCGTTGAGGGCCGCCACGACGAACGCGTACTGCACGACCACGACCCACAGCCACTGCCGGGAGGCGAACTCCCGCCAGCCGTCCCGCAGGTCGGCCCAGCCGGATGATGCCGCACGCGGACGCGCGGTCACCCGCAGCCCCCTGATGAGCAGGGCGCTCGCGGCGAACGAGGCGGCGTTCAGGGCCAGCGCCCAGCCCGCCCCGACGAACGCGACCGTCACACCTGATACCGACAGCCCCAGCAGCATCGACGTGTTGGTCCCCATCTGCAGCACGCCGTTGGCCTGTTGCAGCCGTGCCGCGGGCACGATCAGCGGCACCACGCCCGTCATCGCCGGCGCGAACAGCGCGGTCGCCGTCCCCGCCAGGACCGCCAGCAGACACATGCCCGGCAGGGGCGCGTGCCCGGTCAGCACCATCGCGGCGAGCCCCGCGTAGGCGGCGCCCCCGAGCAGGTCGGACACCACCATGAGCCGCGAACGCGAGACCCGGTCCGCGATCACGCCGCCCACCAGGACGAAGAGGAGCTGCGGCAGCGCCTGGCACGCCAGCACCAGTGAGAGCCGCCCCGGGCTCGCCCCCGGCAGCTCCAGTACGGCGAACGCCAGTGCCACCCGAGCGAAGGCACTGCCCAGCACCGAGACCGTACGGGCCGCGAACAGCAGCACGAAACGCCGGTCGCGCCACAGGGACGCGGCCGTCGAGGGGGTCGTCATGGGCGGTCACCCTAGAGGGAGGTGTTGCTTAGAGCGCACTCGACCACGTTGGCTATGAGCCATGAAGTACACGCAGCTGGGACGCACAGGACTCAAGGTCAGCCGGCTCGTCCTCGGCACCATGAACTTCGGTCCGCAGACGGACGAGGCCGACAGCCACGCGATCATGGATACGGCGCTGGCCTCGGGCATCAACTTCTTCGACACAGCAAATGTGTATGGGTGGGGCGCGAACAAGGGCCGTACCGAGGAGATCGTCGGCTCCTGGTTCGCCCAGGGGGACGGCCGCCGCGACCGGACCGTCCTCGCCACCAAGGTGTACGGCAACATGGCCGCCGACGGCGACGCCTGGCCCAACCACGACAAGCTCTCCGCGCTCAACATCCGGCGGGCGGTGGACGCCAGCCTGAAGCGGCTGGGAACCGACTACATCGACGTCTACCAGTTCCACCACATCGACCGCAGCACCCCCTTCGAGGAGATCTGGCAGGCGATCGACGTCCTGATCCAGCAGGGCAAGATCCTCTACGTGGGGTCCTCGAACTTCCCCGGCTACAAGATCGCCCAGGCCAACGAGATCGCCGCCCGCCGCGGCGGCACGATCGGCCTCGTCAGCGAGCAGTGCCTCTACAACCTCGCCGAGCGCCGCGCCGAGATGGAGGTCGTCCCGGCCGCGCGGGAGTACGGGCTCGGCGTCATCCCGTGGTCGCCGCTGCACGGCGGTCTGCTGGGCGGAGTCCTCAAGAAGGAGGTCCAGGGCGGGCGCCGGGCGAGCGGCCGGGCCGCCGACACCCTCGCCGACCCCGCCGGCCGCGCGCGCATCCAGTCGTACGAGGACCTGCTCGACAAGCACGGCATCGAGCCCGGCGAGGCGGCACTGGCCTGGCTGCTGACCCGCCCTGGCGTCACGGGCCCGATCGTCGGCCCACGCACCGCCGAACAGCTGGAGTCCGCGCTGCGGGCCGTCGACCTGGAGTTGAGTGAGGAACTTCTGACCGGCCTGGACGAGATCTTCCCCGGTCCCGGCCCGTCCCCGGAGGCCTTCGCCTGGTAGCCGCGCACGGGGCAACGCCCAGGTGGGGGCCCGGCGGCGGACGTCACCTACCGACGGCCGCCGCCAAGGCCACCACGACGAACATCAGCACCAGCACACCGGCCATGATCCGGTTCCGCGTCTTCGGGTCCACGCACCGAGCGTAACCGGCCTGCCTCAGCCACCCGCCCCTCGGGGTCCGCCCAGGGGCCATCGTGCCAGCGCCTCGTAGCGCGGCTGCTCCCCCGGCACCCCCGACGCGGGCAGCCGGCTGCGCATCAGGCACAGCTCGCCCACCGTCCAGGTCCGCCCCTCGAAACCGTCCAGCGCGGACACGTACGGGGCGAGGTCCGCGGGCTCACGGTTGCCGCGGGCCAGCGTGAGGTGCGGCCGGTAGGCGCGGTGCTCCTCCCGCGTCACCCCCGCCCTGCGCCCCGCCGCCACCGCCCGGTCGGCGAGCAGCCGCAGAGTCCGTACGTCGCCCGCGGCGCCCGCCCACAGCGCCCGGCCCCCGAAGCGGCCCCCGGCGCGCAGGGAGAGGGGGAAGGGTTCCGTCCGCCGCGCCGACCGCTCCAACCGGACCGACAGCTCCGGTACGAGTTCCTCGCCGACCTCCCCGTAGAACGCGAGCGTGAAGTGCCAGCCCGGCCGGGTCGTCCAGCGCAGGCCGTCGCCCGCCCCCGGCAGCCGGCGCAGCTCGTCGACCGCCGCGCCGAGCTCGGCCGTCACGTCCGCCGGCGGCAGCACAGCGGCGAAGAGTCTCATCCGGCCACCCTGCCACGGGCCGCACCCCCGCCCGGGGCGAAGCCCCGCTTCTGAGGGTGAGGGCTTACGCCGCCGTCGCCAGTTCCCGTTCCCGGGGGACGAAGCGGACCTGCGGGTGGCCGTGGTGCCAGCCCAACGACAGGCGCAGGCCGCCCACGCGGGCCAGGACCAGACCGACGGTCGCCGCCGCCAGCGCCGAGACGACTCCGCCCATGGCGAAGCCCACCCGGGGCCCGTACGCGTCCGTGATCCAGCCGACCACGGGCGCGCCCAGCGGCGTACCGCCCATGAAGACCATCATGAACAGCGCCATGACCCGGCCGCGCATGGCGGGGTCGGTACCCATCTGGACGGCGGTGTTGGCTGTGACGTTGACGGTCAGGCCGGCCATCCCGATGGGGACCATGAGGGCGGCGAAGAGCCAGTACGACGGGGCCAGCGAGGCCACGATCTCCAGGACTCCGAAGGCCACGGCCGCGGCGATCAGCACGCGCAGCCGGGCCGTGCCGCGCCGGGCGGCGAGCAGCGCGCCCGCGACCGAGCCCACGGCCATCAACGTGTTGAACAGGCTGTACGCGCCCGCGCCGCCGTGGAAGACGTCGTCCGCGTAGGCCGAGAGCCAGACGGGGAAGTTGAAGCCGAAGGTGCCGATGAAGCCGACGAGGACGATCGGCCAGATCAGTTCGGGGCGGCCGGCGACATAGCGCAGGCCCTCCCGGAGCTGGCCCTTGCCGCGCGGGGCGCGCTCGACCTGGTTCAGCTCGCCGGAGCGCATCAGGAGCAGGCCCGCGATGGGCGCGACGAACGACAGGCCGTTGAGCAGGAACGCCCAGCCCGTGCCCACGCCGGTGATCAGCAGACCCGCGACGGCGGGGCCGATCAGACGGGCGGACTGGAAGTTGGCGGAGTTGAGGCTGACCGCGTTCTGGAGCTGGCCGGGGCCGACCATCTCGGCGACGAAGGACTGCCGGGCCGGGTTGTCGATCACCGTGGCGAGGCCGACGGCGAAGGCGGCGACGTACACGTGCCAGACCTCGACGTGTCCGGTGAGGGTCAGGAAGGCGAGTGCGATGCCGGTGAGGCCCATCGCGGTCTGGGTGGCGAGCAGCGTGGGGCGCTTCGGCAGGCGGTCGACGAGGACTCCGCCGTAGAGGCCGAAGAGCAGCATCGGCAGGAACTGCAGGGCCGTGGTGAAACCGACGGCGGCGGACGAGCCGGTGAGGCTCAGGACCAGCCAGTCCTGGGCGATCCGCTGCATCCAGGTGCCGGTGTTCGAGACGACCTGGCCGGTGAAGAACAGCCGGTAGTTCCTGATCTTCAGCGAGCTGAACATCGAGGAACGGGTCTTGGGGTCGTGCGGGGTGTCGTGGGCGGCAGGTGCGGGGGCGGAGTCTGCTCCGGATCCCGTACTCAACGGCGTTCGCCTCCTTGCGTGGTGCGTGCGGTGCTGGTGGTGCTGGTGGTGCGTACTGCCTCACAGGCGTCCGCGGGCTCCCGCGGCCGGCCGGAGCCGCCTACAGGTGCGCGAGCTTCTCCAGTACGGGAGCGGCCTCGCGGAGCTTGGCCCACTCGTCCTCGTCCAGGCCGTCGACGAGCGAGGCCAGCCACGCGTTCCGCTTCGTGCGGCTCTCCGCAAGCATGGCCTCCGCGCGCTCGGTCTGCGTGACGACCTTCTGGCGGCGGTCGTCCGGGTGCGCTTCGAGGCGGACCAGGCCCTTCGCCTCCAGCAGCGCCACGATGCGGGTCATCGAGGGCGGCTGCACGTGCTCCTTGCGGGCGAGTTCGCCCGGCGTGGCCGTGCCGCAGCGGGCGAGGGTGCCCAGGACCGACATCTCGGTCGGGCTCAGCGACTCGTCGACCCGCTGGTGCTTGAGTCGGCGCGACAGACGCATCACGGCGGAGCGCAGGGAGTTCACGGCGGCAACGTCGTCACCATGGGTGAGGTCAGGCATGTTCTTTAGAATAACTCATTACTCTAACTAAAGACCACCACGACACCCCGCCTGTCACCGTGAGTCCGGCCACTTACCGGCTCTTCACACGCGCGCCAACCCTTACTTCACCCATACGAGTGAGACGAGCGCGGAAAGTGACACAGGACACCCCCCGGCCGCGACTCTCGTACCCATGGGGACCACAGTGCTCAGCCTGCGGATAGACGAGGAGCTGCTCGACCGGCTCCGGCAGCACGCGGCGAAAAGAGGAATGAGCGTCCAGGACTATGTCGTCCGGACGCTCATTCGCGATGACTTCGACGAGCGGTTCTCGACCGCGGTCGAGGAGACGGAAAAGTTCTACGGGGTTCCGTGAGCCCCGGGGCCGGCGTGCACGGGATCAGGTCAGGCCCAGCGCCGGCATCAGGTAGTAGAAGGCGAAGACCGCCGACACCACGTACATGGCGGCCGGCACGTCCCGTCCGCGCCCGGCCGCCAGCCGCAGCACGACGAACGTGATGAAGCCCATCCCGATGCCGTTCGTGATCGAGTAGGTGAACGGCATCATCAGCATCGTCACGAACGCCGGGATCGCGATCGTGTGGTCGGCCCAGTCGATCTGCCGGACGGACCCGGACAGGATCAGGAAGCCGACCGCGAGCAGGGCCGGGGTGGCCGCCTGGGACGGGACCATCGTGGCGATCGGGGTGAGGAAGAGCGCGACGGCGAAGAGCGCGCCGGTGACCACGTTCGCGAAGCCGGTGCGCGCGCCCTCGCCGACGCCCGCCGTGGACTCCACGAAGCAGGTGGTCGCGGACGAGGAGGTCGCGCCGCCCGCGGCGACCGCGATGCCGTCGACGAAGAGCACCTTGCTGATGCCCGGCATGTTGCCGTCCGCGTCGGTCAGCTTCGCCTCGTCGCCGATGCCCATGATCGTGCCCATCGCGTCGAAGAAGCACGACAGCAGGACCGTGAAGACGAACAGCACGCCGGTCAGTACGCCGACCTTGCCGAAGCCGCCGAAGAGGCTGACCTGGCCGACGAGACCGAAGTCGGGGCTCGCGACCGGGTTGCCGGGCCACTTCGGGGTGGTCAGGCCCCAGGAGGGCACCTCGGCGACCGCGTTGATCACCACGGCGACGACCGTCATGGTGACGATCGAGATGAGGATCGCGCCGGGCACCTTGCGCACGATCAGCGCGAGGGTGAGGAGCGTGCCGAGAACGAAGACCAGGACGGGCCAGCCGTTCAGGTGGCCGGTGCCGCCGAGCTGCAGCGGCACGGTCGTCCGGGCGACGTCCGGGATACGGGAGACGAAGCCCGAGTCGACCAGGCCGATCAGCATGATGAACAGGCCGATGCCGATCGCGATGCCCTTGCGCAGGCCGAGCGGTACGGCGTTCATGACGCGCTCGCGCAGACCGGTGGCGACGAGCAGCATGACCACGAGGCCGGCCAGCACGACCATGCCCATCGCGTCCGGCCAGGACATCCGGGGCGCGAGCTGGAGGGCGACGACGGTGTTCACGCCGAGGCCGGCCGCGAGGGCGATCGGTACGTTGCCGATGACGCCCATCAGGAGCGTGGTGAACGCGGCGGTCAGCGCGGTCGCGGTGACCAGCTGGCCGTTGTCGAGCTGGTGCCCGTACATGTCCTTCGCGCTGCCCAGGATGATCGGGTTCAGCACGATGATGTAGGCCATCGCGAAGAAGGTGGCGAGACCGCCGCGGATCTCGCGCGGCAGGGTGCTGCCGCGCTCGGAGATCTTGAAGTAGCGGTCGAGGGCGCTGGGGGCGGACGCGGGGTCCGGCTCACCGGGCGCGGGAGCCTTGGCGGGGGCCGAGGTGGGCATCGAGGACCTTTTTGGAGTTTCGTACGAGCAAAAGTGGCCATGGTCAGACAGATTCAGTATGAACATATGACGGCTTTGGCGCTATCTCCGCGCGTAGACCGCGGCAGCTGTGGTCCGTCCCCAGCCTGCTCGTAAGCTGTCCTCATGGCGAAGTGGACACCGACACACGAGGCACCGGAACCGCTGGAGGGGCCCGTGGTCGCCACCGTCACGGGCGGTGCGATCCTCTGGTTCGTCCTCTTCCTGGTCCAGCTGCCGTTCTACGGCTGGCTCGACGACCACGGGCACGTGTGGTGGTTGTGGACGTGTCTCGCGGGGGCGGGGCTGGGGTTGATCGGGATCTGGTACGTGCGGGGGCGCGAGGCGGCGATCAAGCGGGCCTCCGCACCGTAGGGGGTGGCCCTAATCGATTGCGATCGATTGCGCAGTTCCCCGCGCCCCTAGGTACCTAGGGGCGCGGGGAACTGCGCAATCTTTTGGGGCGCGAGGAACCGCCGTGTACTACCACGGCACCATCCCCGCTCCTCCCCTGGTCGGATCTTGCCGCACTCACCGGGTGCACCCGCATATCCCCCCGTACCGTCGAAGACATGACCCACATCGACGCGGGCGCCGAACTCGACCCCGTGCACCCCGTCCCCCTGCCCGCAAGCACGAGCGCGCAGGGACTGACCACCGCCGAGGTCGAGGAGCGCGTCGCCCGGGGTGAGGTCAACGACGTCCCCGTACGCAGCAGCCGCACCACCGCCGACATCGTCCGGGCCAACGTCTTCACCCGGTTCAACGCCATCATCGGCGTGCTCTGGCTGATCATGCTGTTCGTCGCCCCGTTCCAGGACAGCCTCTTCGGCTACGTGATCCTCGCGAACACCGGCATCGGCATCATCCAGGAGCTGCGCGCCAAGAAGACCCTGGACTCCCTCGCGGTGATCGGCGAGTCCCGCCCCACCGTCCGCAGGGACGGCACCGCCACCTCCGTCGGCACCTCCGAGATCGTGCTGGGCGACCTGATCGAGATCGGGCCGGGCGACAAGATCGCCGTGGACGGCGAGTGCGCCGAGGCCGACGGCCTGGAGATCGACGAGTCCCTGCTCACCGGCGAGGCCGACCCGGTCGTCAAACGGCCCGGCGACCCGGTCATGTCGGGCAGCTTCGTGGTCGCGGGCGGCGGCGCCTTCACCGCGACGAAGGTGGGCCGCGAGGCGTACGCGGCGCAACTCGCCGAGGAGGCGAGCCGTTTCACCCTCGTCCACTCCGAACTGCGTACCGGCATCTCCACGATCCTCAAGTACGTGACCTGGATGCTGATCCCGGCCGCGATCGGCCTCGCCGTCACGCAACTGGTCAGCAAGGACAACGACTTCAAGGACTCCATCGCGCGCGCCGTCGGCGGCATCGTGCCGATGGTCCCCGAGGGCCTGGTCCTGCTCACCTCGGTCGCCTTCGCCATAGGCGTCGTCCGGCTCGGCCGCAAACAGTGCCTGGTGCAGGAACTCCCGGCCATCGAGGGCCTGGCCCGCGTCGACACCGTCTGCCTCGACAAGACGGGCACGCTCACCGAGGGCGGCATGGACGTCACCGAGCTGCGCCCCCTGGGCGACCTGGACGGCGACGAGGCGTACGTACGCGAAGTGCTGGGCGCCCTCGGCGCGTCCGACCCCCGCCCGAACGCCTCCCTCCAGGCCATCGTCGACGCCTACCCGGACAGCGGGAACTGGCGCCGCGAGGGTGCGCTGCCCTTCTCCTCCGCGCGCAAGTACAGCGGGGCGTCCTTCGACGAAGGCGAGGGCGGGGACGAGGGCCGGGTGACCACCTGGCTGCTGGGCGCCCCCGACGTGCTGCTGGCCGACGACGACCCCGTACTCGCCGAGACCGAACAGCTCAACGAGCAGGGGCTACGGGTCCTGCTGCTCGCGCGTGCCGTCCGCGACCTCGACGACCCCCGGGTCCAGGACGGCGCACGGCCCGCCGCGCTCGTCGTCCTGGAGCAGCGGCTGCGGCCCGACGCCGCGGACACCCTGCGGTACTTCGACGAGCAGGACGTACGCGCCAAGGTGATCTCCGGCGACAACGCCGTGTCGGTGGGCGCGGTCGCCGCCAAACTCGGTCTGCCCGGTGCCTCCGCCACGGTCGACGCGCGCCGGCTGCCCGCCGAGCGGGAGGAGATGGCCGAGGCGCTGGACCGGGGCTCGGTGTTCGGGCGGGTCACGCCGCAGCAGAAGCGGGAGATGGTGGGCGCGCTCCAGTCGCGCGGGCACACGGTGGCGATGACCGGCGACGGGGTGAACGACGTGCTCGCCCTCAAGGACGCCGACATCGGTGTCGCGATGGGTTCGGGCTCGGAGGCCACCAAGGCGGTCGCCCAGATCGTGCTGCTGAACAACAGCTTCGCGACGCTGCCCTCGGTGGTCGCGGAGGGCCGCCGGGTGATCGGGAACATCACCCGGGTCGCCACGCTGTTCCTGGTCAAGACGGTGTACTCGGTGCTGCTCGCGGTGCTGGTGGTGTGCTTCCAGGTGGAGTACCCGTTCCTGCCGCGGCACTTGACGCTGCTGTCGACGCTGACGATCGGCGTGCCGGCGTTTTTCCTGGCGCTCGCGCCCAACAAGGAACGGGCCCGGCCGCACTTCGTCCGCCGGGTGATGCGGTACTCGATCCCGGGCGGGGTGGTGGCGGGGCTGGCGACCTTCACAACGTACCTGCTCGCGCGGCA
Source organism: Streptomyces ortus (assembly GCF_026341275.1). NCBI lineage: Bacteria > Bacillati > Actinomycetota > Actinomycetes > Kitasatosporales > Streptomycetaceae > Streptomyces > Streptomyces ortus. The sequence goes on along the minus strand of NZ_JAIFZO010000002.1, from coordinate 2,091,341 downwards.
CCACTATTCCGGTGAGGGGGCGCTGGACGCGGAGACGAGCGCGGCGACGCTGACGCTGTTCCTGGTGTCGATGTGGGTGCTGGCGATCATCGCGCGGCCGTACACGTGGTGGCGGGTGTGTCTGGTGGCCGCGATGGGGCTCGGTTTCCTGCTGGTGCTGGTGGTGCCGTGGCTGCAGTCGTTCTTCGCGCTGAAGCTGGTGGGGGCCACGATGCCGTGGACTGCCGTCGGGGTGGCGGTGGTGGGGGCCGGGGTCCTCGAACTGGGGTGGAAGTGGGTGGACCGCCGCTTCCCCGTGTAGCGCGGACCGAAAGACAAAAGATTGCGCCGTTCCCCGCGCCCCTTGAGGGGCGCGGGGAACGGCGCAATCAGCCACGACTCACCCGCGCCCGTCGGGGGGTGCGGTGGAGCGGAAGGTTACTTCACGTCCACGAAGTCGCCCGCGGCCTTGACCGCCGGAGTCGTCGACGTACCCGCGAAGTTGTACCGGAAGTAGCCGTCGGACGCGGCCTTGACCGTGGTCTTCAGCGCACCCTTGGTGCCGGACTTGACGGTCTTGACGTCCACGTACGTGGACGTGCCCTTCTTCTTGAACTGGAGCTTCACCGGCTGGACGGTGTAGCCCGCGTACTTGAACGTGTCCCAGTTCGCGCGGGTCAGGGCACCCGTGACCGTGATGGTCTTGCCCTTCTTCACCGGCTCCGGGGAGGCGTTCACGGAGAGCTTGGAGTAGCGCTGCACCTTGGTGCTGCCGACCTTGGACTGCTCCGCGTACCCGACCTTGGTGATGTCGTAGTCGGCGGCGGACGGGTCCTCGCCGTTGAAGGCGATCGCGTAGGCGTTGGCCGACCACGCACCGGCGTCGGAGTTCCACAGCTCGCCGTCGCCGGGACGCACGTCGATGGTGGCCTTGCAGGAGGCGGTCGTGGAGGTGACGGCCACACAGGTCGGCCAGTCGTCGCCGACCAGGATGTTCTCCGGCTCCTCGTAGGAACCCTTGTAGATCTCGACGTCGACGAAGAAGTCGGCGGCGTTGATGTCGACCTCGGCGCCGTGCTTCAGCGTGAACGTCGTCGGGACGGTGACCTGCTTGGTGGTGCCGGCCACGATGGCCTTGCCGTTGTTGATCTTCACGTTCGAGACGCTCGCGTCGAGCGCGTACGGCGCGTCGACCGCCGCGGCGGCGGCCCGGGAGCCGGACTTGGCGGCGGCGGCGTGAGCGGCGTCGAGGACCTTCGCGGTGTCCTCGCGCGTGATCGCGGAGTCGTCCGCCTGCGCGGCGGGCACGGCGAAGGCGGAAAGAGCCAGGGCGCCGGTGACGGCGGCCACGGTGGCACGTATACGCATGCGTTCCCCTGATGGAGAAAGGGGCCCCGACGGTAGGTCGGCACGCTGGGGCCCGAGTGATCGAGAGTCTGTTGACTCAGGTGATCAGATTCCGAACGGGGGCGAATGGTTGTACGGATCGTGAAGGTTTTGCGAACTCGTGATCAACTCCCCCGCAGAGCGCCCCGCCCGACCCTCGTTCGGGGCGCTCCAAACCCTCGGCCGAACTCTCCAGACCCTCAGTCGAACCAGCGGTCCCGCGCCAGTTCCTCCGTCCTGGACGGGTCCTCCAGCAGGGCCGCGACCTCGAAACGGCGGGGCCACTGACCGGCCGCCCACGCCAGGCCCGCGGCGACGCCCTCCAGCGTGGCCGCGTGCAGCACCCCGTCACGGGTGCGGCGCCAGTCGAGTTCGGTGCCGTCGACGACCAGTTCCTCGTGCTCGACATAGGTCGCGGGGGTCGAGGAGCCCAGCAGAACCCGTACGGACTCCGGTACGTCGTGTTCCGCGCCCTCGCTGGTCACCTCGCCCGTGACGGACTCGCTCAGCCGCCGGACCTGGAACAGTTCGGCCAGGTCGGCGGCCCGGGACGGCGGTACCGGGAGCAGGGGCGTGCCCGCGGTGAAGGGCAGCAGATCGGGCGAGTCGACGACCACGGCGTCGGCCGCGTCCACGACCCGCACCTCGCCGTCCACCACGGCCCGCACCTCGTCCGGCAGGGTCACCTGCTCGGGATCGAGGTCCGCCAGCGCGCCGTACAGGGCGTGCAGCTGGGACGCCGAGACCTCGCGGTCGGGGTCGGCGAGCCGGTCGAGCAGTTCGGCGCCGCCGCCCGGTTCGGCGAGCAGCGCGGCCACGGACGTACGGACGCCGAGGGCCCGCAGCACCTGCTCGTCGTCGAAACCGGCCGCGTCGGCGGCGTCGTACAGGCCGTGCAGGAGCGGGTCGCCGCCCTCGGCGCGCAGGCCCGCCGGGCGGCGGCCGTCGAGGACGGGGTGCCCGCGCAGCCACCAGGCGGTGTAGGAGCGGATGATCTCGTGCGTGCCGTCCGGCAGCAGGACGCGGACCGGCTGGGTGAGGGCGTCCCGCAGCGGCGGGCGGGAGAGCAGGGCCAGGGCCTCGGGCCAGCGGTCGTCGTCCACGAGGTCGAGGTCGCGCACGGCGACGATCTCCGTGGCGACGGGCGGCACGGGTGACTCCGGCAGCCCGTCCAGGGCGTCCTCGCACCACACGTCCACGGCGTCGAGCAGCCCGGCGTCGTCGGGTTCGGCGAAGTCGCCGTCCCTGGGCTCCAGTTCGTCGGGGTCGAGGACGACGTCCGTGGCGCGTACGAGCTGGAAGTTCGCCAGGACACCGCAGGCGGCGAGCGGCTGCTCGCCCCAGCGTTCGGCGAGTTCGGTGTCGACGGAGGCGAGCTCGTCCTCGCGCATCACCTGGGCGAAGGGGCTGCCGGGCAGAACGAGTTCGCCCGCCGGGACGAGTTCGCCCTCGTCGTCGGGGAGCGCGAGGGCGCCGAGCCAGGGTTCGTCGCCGGGTTCGAGGTCGGCGTCCCGGACGAGCGCGAGGACGGTGTCCGCCAGTTCCTCGGCGTCGGGGGACGTGTCGTCGTCCCAGGCACCCCGGTCGTCGTCGAGGGAGCCGGCGACGGCGGCCCGGACCTGCGGGGTGGTCAGGACGGCCCGCGCGGTGGCGGGCAGGGCGCCCAGCTTCTCCAGGAGCGGATGGACGGCGTCCGGATGGGCGACCTTGAGACCGAGCCGGGCGAGGGCGTCGGGGGCGACGCCGCTGGTGGTCGCGGCCCCGTCGGCGGTGGGCAGCAGGACCTGGCGGGGGCCGATCGTCGTCCGGCCGTCGGCCAGCGGCACCGGCAGCCCGGACAGCCGGTCGGGGTCGACTCCGGCCAGGCTGTCGTACAGGCGCCGCCACCACTCAGGGGCCTTCTCCAGGCCCGCGAGCCGGTCGACCGCCTCGGCCAGCGGGACCCGCGCGACCCCCAGGGTGCGCAGTTCGGCCCGCCGTTCGAGCCCGGCGGGCAGCAGGCTGGGCAGCACCTCCGCGAGCACCCGTACGGTCTCGGCGCCCGCCCCCTCCACCACCTCGGCGTCGCGGGGGCGCAGGGCCTCGGGCCGGTCGGAGGGGACATCGAGAGCGCCGTCCGGGTCTGCGGCGGTGTCCACGGCCGCGTCGGCATCGGCATCGGCCCCGCCGGCCGGCTCAGCCGCGGGCGGCAGGAAGGCGGTGCGCGGCATCCGTTCGAGGATCGCCTGGCGCAGGGCCCCGTCCAGTTCGCCCTTGCCGAGCGGCCCCGGCACCAGGTCGATGATCCCGGCGGTCACGGGCCGCCAGGCGGCGAGCAGTTCGACGTACGCCTCCGCCGCGCGCTGCACCAGGAAGTCGGTCAGCGGGCCGGGGGCGGCATGGCGGCGGGTGGTGTCGAGCGGGAGGGAGGCGATGAGCAGCGCGGGTACGCCGAGGGGTTCGTCGCTGGGGGTGGGCGCGTGCACGACGGGGCCCGTGCGGGGGCGGCCCGGGGTGCCGTCGGCGTCGACCGGGACGGCCCAGGTGACCGACCAGTGGGGGCGCAGGCGCTCCTCGACGGGCCGGTCGGCGAGCAGGGCGGGCTCCAGGGGTCCGTGCGCGGAGACGGTGCGCCAGCGGGTCGTCCCGTCGCGGGAGTCCTCGACGACCACACCGCCGCCGTCGTCCTCGGTGCGCCGCCGGACGGTCCGTACGCTGCCGTCGCCGCTCTCGACGACCACTTCCGCCAGGCCGGGCAGGGCGAGCAGCAGGGCGTCGTCGACACCGTCGAGGAGCCGTTCCGCGAGCGCCTCGGCGGCGGGGTCCCGCAGCGGCAGGACGACGACGCTGTCGTACGGGTCCGGCGCGGAGCCCTCGGCCGCGAACGGCAACCGGAGCAGGGGTACGTGGCCGTCGCGGCGGCGTACCTCGTCCCCGAGGCCGGGGCTGTGGCGGGCGATGTCGGTGGCGAGGTCGCGGGCCTCGGCGAGGGACCAGCGGACGCCGCCGTGCCTGCCCAGCAGGGCGGGTTCGTCGGTCACGGCGAGGACGGCCGCGAAGCCGACGCCGAAGCGGCCGACCGCGCTGTCGCTCTCGTCGCGCTTGGCGGAGGCGCGCAGGGTGGAGAGGGATTCGACGCCGGTGGCGTCCAGGGGGGCGCCGGTGTTGGCGGCGGCGAGGACTCCGTCGCGCAGGGTCAGGCGCAGGCGGCCGGGGACGCCGGCGCGGGAGGCGGCGTCGGCGGCGTTCTGGGCGAGTTCGACGACGAGGCGGTCGCGGTAGCCGCCGAGGACGAGGTCCTCCTCGGAGTTGGCGTCCTCGCGGAACCGTGCCGGACTGGTCGCCCAGGCGTCCAGCACCCCGCGTCGCAGCCGGGCCGTCCCGAACGGATCCGCGCCCTCGGCAGCCGGCCGCACGAAGTTGCTCACGCTTGACACTCCCTCATCGTCGTACGCCCGCGCGCATCGGCCGGTCGCCGCAAGAAGGTACCGCGCGGGTCCCTCGGCAGGGGGCCGGGGTGGAAGGGGTGGCTCCGCGGGTTCGCCGGGGGCGGGTGAGTGGGGCTTGTCGCGCAGTTCCCCGCGCCCCTTCAGGGGCGCGGGGAACTGCGCGATCTTTTGGCTTCGGGGGATGGGGGGCCGCACGATCAGACACATACGCCCCGCCGGCCGCAGGTTAGCTGTGGCCGTACTCCGACGCGGAGCCGTCCGCCCCCGCCGGGACAGAACCCGAATCCGGCGCGGGCCGCAGCGGGAACGGATCCATCCGGGTCTCGTCGATCACCGGCGGCGCGGGCCGCGGGGGCGCGGGCATGACCGCCGCCTCGGAATGCCCTCCGCATCCGTAGGACAGCGCCACCACCCGGCCGTCCGCGGGCGAGAACTCATTCGCGCACAGACCGAACGCCTGTCCGAGCGACCCGCCGATGGGATTGAGGAACCCACAGCTGACACACGTCGCGGGAGCGGCCTGCGCCATCGCGGTCTTCGCCCCGTACGACTCCTCCCACCGGTCCGCCGCGACATGCAGCCCGTACCGGGACAGCACACGCGCCCGCCGCATCCCCAGCTCCTCGGCCACGGACGCGATCGACCCGCGGGACGGCACGAGCGGCAGCGCGGCCGGCGCCTGCGGTGTGATCTCCGCGTCCTCCGCCTCGGCCAGCTGGGCCATCTCCTCGGAGATCGGCGCGTTCGGAGCGGGCTCGTCCTCGCCGGAGTAGCCGGGCTCCAGACGCAGATCCTCCGCGTCCGTGGGCAGCAGGTCCCCGGGACCCATGTCCCCCGGCCGCAGCCGCTCGCTCCATGGCACCCACTCGGGCGCCAGCAGGGCGTCGGCGCCCGGCAGCAGCACGGTCTCGTTCAGGGTGACGACCTTCGCCCGGGAGGCCCGGGCCACCGTCACGGCCCACCGCCACCCGCGGTAGCCCATCTCCTTGCACTCGAAGAAGTGCGTGACGACGCGGTCCCCTTCGCTGACCAGTCCCGCGTGCTCACCCACCACGCCGGGAGCGGCGGCCTCCTCGGCGGCGGCCCGGGCGAGGTCCACTGCCTCGGCACACAGACGGTCGGGGGTTCGGCTTCGCGTTGTCGCGCTCACAGGTATCGCTTCTCTCCTACGCCGTCTCACGAGTGCGCCATCCCTCGACGGGGGTGCGGACGGAGCGGACCGGAGGGCCGCGTCGACGTCCGCGCCCGATCGCACTCGGGCGCACCTACGTCATCCATTCTGCGGGATGACCGAGAGGCGCGCGGCCGAGAACAACCGCCGCGGGCGCGTTACGCACGCTACCGTCTCGTCGGCGCTGGGCCTACACCGGCGTTGCCCTCAGGCTGTCGCGGCGTTGCCCCGACCGGGTGCACGGCCCGCCGCAGCCCGGCCGTGCGGGGCGTTCGCGGCCGGTGCGCGGGGCATTCTCCGCGCATCCTCCGCACACCCCTCACGCATCCTTCGCGCGCCCTTCGCGCACGTCCGGCACCCGGTCCAGCGCCCCCACTCAGCCGCTATACGGGCGGTAACTGCGCTACTTCCCCCGTTCTCGGGGCACTATTGCGGAGTGGCAGCCGCGAGGTCGCCCCAGGGCGTCACCGGAATCGGTGCGGCCGGGGCAGAAGGCAAGAGCGGAACGGGCCCGGTGCGCGGGGCCGTCCGTTCCGTCGGGCATGCCCTGCGCCTGCCGTTCAGCGGTACGGCGAGAGGCATCAGAAAAGCGACACACGCGCACGGCGCGGGCGAGTCGGGCCTCGGCAAACTGATCGAACTGCACGGGGTGAACGGCGCCGGCGACATGCTGATCACCGTCGCGCTCGCCTCCACGGTCTTCTTCTCGGTCCCCACGGACGAGGCGCGCGGCCGGGTGGCGCTCTACCTGGCGATCACGATGGCCCCCTTCACCCTGCTCGCCCCGGTCATCGGCCCTCTCCTGGACCGCCTCCCGCACGGCCGGCGCGCCGCGATGGCCGGCGCGTTCATAGCGCGCGCGTTCATGGCCCTGCTGCTGTCGGGCGCGGTCGTCACGGGCAGCATCGAGCTGTACCCGGCGGCCCTCGGCGTCCTGGTGGCCTCGAAGGCGTACGGCGTGGTCAGAAGCGCCGTGGTGCCCCGGCTGCTGCCACCCGCGTTCTCCCTGGTCAAGGCGAACTCACGGGTCACGCTCGGCGGCCTGCTCGCGACGGGCGTGGCGGCCCCGATCGGCGCGGGCCTGCAGGCCCTCGGCCCCCGCTACCCGCTCTACGGCGCCTTCCTGATCTTCGTGGCGGGTACGTTCCTGTCGTTCTCCCTGCCGCACAAGGTCGACTCGGCCAAGGGCGAGGACAAGGCCCTGCTGGCCGCGGACGAGCAGCACCTGCACGGCCCGCACCTCAAACAGTCCAAGCGCCCGGGTCTGCGGACGGTCGGCACGGCGGTCACGCACGCGCTCGCCGCGAACGCCGCGCTGCGCGGCCTGTCCGGGTTCCTGATCTTCTTCCTGGCCTTCCTGCTGCGCGAACACCCCCTCGCGGGCGCCAGCGCGGCGGTCTCGCTGACGGTCGTCGGCGTGTCGGCGGGCGTGGGCAACGCGCTGGGCACGGCGGTCGGGGCGGCCCTGAGATCCCGGGCACCCGAACTGATCATCGTCACCGTGGTCGCGGTGGTACTCGGCGTGGCGATCACGGCGGCGGTCTTCTTCGGGGTGCTGCTGGTGGCGGTGCTCGCGGCGTTCGCCGGTTTCGCCCAGGCGCTGTCCAAGCTGTCCCTGGACGCGCTGATCCAGCGGGACGTACCGGAACTGGTGCGGACGTCCGCGTTCGCGCGCTCCGAGACGCTTCTGCAGATGTCCTGGGTGGTCGGCGGGGCGATCGGGATCGCGTTGCCGCTCAACGGCACGCTCGGGATGGCGGTGGCCGCCACGATCATCGCCGTCGGCTGGCTCACCACGGTCCGCGGACTGCTGAGCGCGGCCCGGCACGGCGGACGACACCACGCGCACCTGGCCTGAGCGGTTCGGCCGTCCGGTGGTCAGGCCGTCCCGGGGGTCAGGCCGTCCCGGGGGTCAGGTCGTCCGGGGGGCAGGCCGTCCGGGGTCAGGCCGTCCGGTCGCCACCCGCTCGCCGGGGTGATCCGCACCCGCGGCACGCCGCGTAGCGCACCCACATGGCCGGGCCGCGGGACCCGCCCGATAACCTTCGGCCATGAGCTCCCAGCGTCCCCTTGCGCGCCGTCGCCGCGCCGTCGCCGCCGCAAGTGCCGTTTCCGCCGGACTTCTCGTGCTGTCCGCCTGCGACAAGCCGACGCCGATGGCCACCGTCACGGTCGGCAAGAACTCGGTCAGTGTCGAGGCCGAGTGCTACGAGGACGGCAAGACCATCGGCAAGGAGGAAGCGACCAAGTGCGCCCTCAAGAAGTCCTCCGACACGATCAGCGTCTCGCAGGGTGAGACGCTGCGCATCGGTGTCGACCCGGAGATCGCCGACGAGGGCTGGGCCCTGTGGCTCAACGGCGAACAGGTCACGTCCCCCTTCAAGAAGACGTACTACGCCTTCGAGGGCGTCGACCTCTTCGCCGAGCAGTCGGGCCAGGCCGCACCGAAGACGATCTACATCAGCGTCGTCCAGCAGAACAAGACCGGTACACAGGTCCAGGGTGTCTGGAACTTCAAGCTCGAGAACGCGGACGCCTGAGCCACCGCTGAGCCGCCCGGTCCTCATGGCCCCCATGGAGCGCCGCTCATGCGTGTCCTCGTAACCACCGCCGTCCCCGCCGAACGGGACGCGGTGGCCGCGGCGTTCACGGCACCGGCGTCGGCGCACCCGGTGCCGGGAGCGGCCCTGAGCAGGGTGGCGTTCCCGGCGGAGAGCCACGGCCTCGTCCTCGACCTGCTCGCCGGCGGCGTCGGACCGGCCGCTGCCGCCGCGTCGACCGCAGCCGCGCTCACGTCGGCCGCGCTGACCGGTGAGCCGTACGACGTGGTCGTCTCCGCCGGTATCGGCGGCGGGTTCCAGCCCGGGGCCCCCGTCGGCTCGCTCGTCCTCGCCGACGACATCACCGTCGCCGACCTCGGCGCCGAGACCCCCGACGGCTACGCGCCCGTCACCGAACTGGGGTTCGGAGCCGTCACCCACCGGCCGCCGGATTCACTCGTACGAGAGATCGCGGCCGTCACCGGAGCACGTCAGGGGTCCGTCCTGACCGTCAGCACGGTGACCGGCAGCGCCGCGCGCGCCGCGGAACTGCGCCGGCGCCACCCGCGGGCGCTCGCCGAGGCCATGGAGGGCTTCGGGGTGGCGGAGGCCGCCGCGGCGCACGGCGTCCCCGTCCTGGAGATCCGTGCCGTGTCCAATCCCGTGGGCCCCCGGGACCGCGCCGCCTGGCGGATCGGCGAGGCCCTCGCGGCACTCACCGGCGCGTTCGGGAAGCTTGCGCCCGTACTGGAGAGTTGGAACCCACATGACGTCACTGACTGAACCCTCGCAGTCCCCCCAGACCTCCCAGACCTCGGCGGATTCGCAGGCCGGGCCGCTGCGGATCGCGTACTCGCCCTGTCCGAACGACACCTTCGTCTTCGACGCCTGGGCGCACGGCCGGATCCCCGGAGCGCCCGGGCTCGACGTGACCTTCGCGGACATCGACATCACCAACGGCATGGCCGAGCGCGGCGAGTTCGACGTCCTGAAGGTGTCGTACGCCGTCCTGCCATACGTCCTGGACGAATGGGCCCTGCTGCCCTGCGGGGGCGCCCTGGGGCGGGGCTGCGGGCCGCTGGTCCTCACCCGGGAGCCGGGCGTGGACCTCACCGGCCGCACGGTCGCCGTACCGAGCGAGCGGTCGACCGCGTACATGCTGTTCCGCCTGTGGGCCGCGGACACGGTGCCGGGCGGGGTCGGCGAGATCGTGGTGATGCCGTTCCACGAGATCATGCCCGCGGTACGGGACGGGAAGGTGGACGCCGGGCTGGTCATCCACGAGGCCCGCTTCACCTACCAGAACTACGGTCTGCACAAGCTCGCCGACATGGGCGAGCACTGGGAGCGGACGACGGGCCTGCCGATCCCGCTGGGCGCAATCATCGCCCGCCGGGCGCTGGGCGAGGAGACCTTGCGGCTGCTCGCCGAGTCCGCCCGCGCCTCCGTGCGGGCCGCCTGGGACGACCCCGAGACCTCACGGGCGTACGTGCTGGAGCACGCGCAGGAGATGGACGCGTCGGTCGCCGACCAGCACATCGGCCTGTACGTCAACGAGTTCACGGCGGACCTGGGCGAGGACGGCTACGCGGCGGTCCGCGGCCTCCTCACCCGAGCGGCGGCCGAGGGACTCGTTCCGGCGCTCGGGCCGGGGGCGCTGGACTTCCCCTGACGGCCCCCGGCCGGATTTCCCGGCCGGGATTTCCCGGCCGGAAGGTCCCGGCAGAGAGGTCTGTTACCGCTTCACACCCCCGCGCCCCTGCCGCGCGCTACACGTCCAACTGGTCCGCCACCGCGCGCAGCAGGCCCGCGATCTTCTTGCCCGATGTCTTCTCGGGGTAGCGGCCCCTCTCCAGCATCGGCGTGATGTTTTCCAGGAGGGTCGTCAAATCCTGGACGATGGAAGCCAGTTCGTCCGGCTTGCGGCGCTGGGCGGCCGCCACCGAGGGCGTGGGGTCCAGGAGCGTCACCGAGAGTGCCTGGTCACCGCGCTGTCCGGCGACCACACCGAACTCCACCCGCTGCCCCGGCTTGAGAACATCGACTCCGGCGGGCAGGACCGAGGAATGAACGAAGACGTCGCCGCCGTCGTCGCGGGAGAGAAAGCCGAAGCCCTTCTCACTGTTGAACCACTTGACCTTGCCGGTAGGCACGTCTGTCCTCGTCCTCGTAATCGTCGGAAACTGCGTCGGAAAGACTTCAAGACTTCGGCTGAAAACTGCTCGGGAAACAGGTCCGTACAGCACTACAGCGGGTCGTCGGACCCGCCGGTACCAAGGCTAATGGTCCGGCGGCTGCTGACAAGACGTCGCCGGATTGTTCCTCCGGGCAGGGAACTACCCTGGTGGAGTGCGTGACAAAACCCAAGCGAATTCCGCCGCGGCCGGAGAACGGCTCATCCGTGCCGGTGCCATCGTGTTCTTCGTCGGAGCTGTGGCCACTCTGGTCACCGTGGCCCCGCTGCTGCTCGACACGACGCCCTTTCCTACGTACATGTTCGGTCTGAGCATGTTGATGGGCGTCGGATTCCTCATCGCGGGAGCGGGGGTGTTCCAGTCGATCGCCGACGGCCGCCGGCAGGCACGCGGACGTTCGTGACCGACTACCGGCGGGCCGCGGACCATGTCGTCAGCCAGGCCGGGAATTCCAGCAGGTCCTTGAGGACGACGTCGGCGCCGGCCGCGCGCAGTTCCTCCTCGTCGCACGGGCCGGTGGCCACCGCGACGGACAGGGCTCCGGCGGTCCGCGCGCCGCGCACGTCGCCGGTGTGGTCGCCCACGTAGACGTCCGCGTCGTACTCGCGCAACGCCTCCGCCTTGCGCTCGGCCCACAGGTCGCCGACGACCGCGTCGGCGTCGATGCCGAGATGACCGAGATGCAGCTTGGCGTTCGGCTCGTACTTGGCGGTGACGACGATCGCCCGGCCCCCCGCGGCCCGTACCGCGGCCATCGCCTCGCGGGCGCCGGTCATCGCGGGCGTCGGGGCGATGGCGTGGGTGGGATACATCTCGCGGTAGACATCCGCCACGGCCGCGACCTCCTCGGCCGGAAACCAGTTGACCAACTCCTCCGCGAGCGGCGGCCCGAGCCGGGTGACGGCCAGATCGGCGTCGATGAAGGTCCCCGTCCGCGCCGAGAGCGCCTGGTAACAGGCACGGATCCCGGGCCGGGAGTCGATGAGGGTCATATCGAGGTCGAAGCCGACGGTCAGCACACGAGAAGTCATATGAGCCATTGTGCGGGTGCCGTCACTACCGTCGGCGCTGCGAGCGCCACACCAGGTACAGCGCCGAGGCGACGGCCGCGCCGCGCAGGACCCACGGCCAGGTCTCGGCGATCGCGTCGCTCATCCGGTCCTGCGGAATGGGCTCGCCCCAACGCCCCTCCTTGCGGCCCCAGATCCAGGCGATGCCCCCAGCGGCGACGAGGCCGGGCACGACGAGCACGGCCCACTTCGCCTCGGTGGGAGTCAGGCGGCGCGAGAGGTAGGCGATGAGCCAGCCGAGGCCCAGCATGACGAGGTTGCCGATGACCGCGCCGGCGACCAGGAGGGCGGCGGCGAGCAGGAGAAGAGGGTTGGACCAGCCGCCGCCACCGCCGCCCCCGCCGCCGAGGGGGCGCAGGCGGGGTACGTAACGCCGGCGTACGCGCCCGGTCGGCCCGGGGTTCTCGACCACCTCCACCACTGCCGCACCGGACTTGGCCTGATCGTCCCGCTTGCCTTGCTTGTCCTGCTCGTCCCGCTTGTCGGGTTCGTCGATCGGTGGCGGCTTGAACAGTTCCGGGATCTCCACGCCGCCCGTGAACCCCGGCACGCTGTCCGTCGCCCCGAACGGGCCGCTCTCCACCCGCCACCAGTCGGGCTGAGGCCCGGTGCCCAGCTCCTCCGTGCTGGCGAGGTGCGGCGGGGTGGGCGTGGAGCCGACCATCCCCGTCGGTTCCGTCTCGGCGAGCTCAGGGTGGGCCGAACGCGGCCGGGGCACCGCGCGGCGCAGGCGCCTGGGCCGGGCCGCGGGTCCGCCGTCGCGCTGCGCGGGGACGGCGGACCGCTCCCCCGAGGACGAGGGGGCCGTCGGGAATGAGGGGGACGGGGTCGTGTCGGCGCCCTTGTCCCGGCCGGTGGAGCGGCCCGCGCCGCCGTCGGGCCCGGCGTTGGCGGCCTCGACCACCGACTCCGGGCTGCCGATGCGGTCGAGGATGCGGCGCACCGCGGCCGGACTGTCGAGCGTCGCCTTCGTGCGGCGCCGGTCGATCTCGCCGCGCAGCTCGGACACGAGCCGCATCCGCGTCCCCGACGGCAGCTGCCTCTGCTGGGCCAGGTCGCCCACCCGGCTCAGATAGTCGAATACGAGCTGGTCGCTCTCGATCCCCACGAAGTCCCCTCCGGGACGCCCACGTTGCGATTTCCCGTGCGACCGACGGTACCGCGCCCGCCGCCGGCGGCGGGCCCCGGCACGGCCGTGGCGCACGCCAACGGGAACGGCGGCGGGGGCCCACCCGCTACCGTGGATCGGATGAGCGTCCAGGAGCAGTCGTCAGAGGAGCCCGGCGGGGCGTCCGCGGAGGGGCCCGCCCACGCCGGGGCACACCCTCGTTCCCTCGCGGAGGACCTGCGGGCCCGCGACGACTCCTCCCTGTCCGCGCTGCTGCGGGCCCGCCCGGACCTCATCACTCCCGTACCGACCGACCTGACCCAGCTGGCCACCCGGGCCGGTACGCGCGCCTCCGTGATCCGGGCCCTGGAGCGCCTGGACCGGTTCGCCCTGCAGACCGCGGAGGCACTGGCCGTGGCCCCGGAACCAGCCCCGTACGGCACGCTCCAGGACCTGCTGGCGGGCGACGCCGGCGATCCGGTGGTCGTCGAGGCGCTGCCGCGTGCCGTGGCCGTCCTGCGTGAGCAGGCACTGGTGTGGGGCTCGGACGACCGGCTCCGGCTGGTGCGCACGGCCCGCGAACTGCTCGCGCCCTCGCCGCAGCACCCCTCCCCGACGGGGCTCGGCCCGACGGTCGCGGAGGCCACCGCGGGCATGTCCCCGGGCCGGATCCAGGAACTCCTCACCGCCGCCGGACTGCCCACCACGCACGACGCGGTGTCCGCGACGGAGTCGCTCACGGCGCTCTTCACCGACCGCGCCCGGATGTCCGCCCTGCTCGACTCGGCCCCGCCGGACTCGCTAGAGGTCCTTTCACGGCTGCTCTGGGGGCCGCCGTACGGTCAGGTGACCGCCGATCCCGCGCCCCGGCTGCGCTGGCTCCTGGACCGCGGACTGCTGCTGCCGACGGCGCCCGGCACGGTGGTCCTGCCCCGCGAGGTGGCCCTCCATCTGCGGGCGGGACGGGCACACCGGAGGACGGAACCGCTCCCTCCGCCGGTCGAGCCCACCTCCGTACACCGTCCACAGGTTGTGGACAGCACGGCGGCCGGACAGGCGTACACCGCGCTCGCCACCGTCGAGGAGCTGCTGAAGGACTGGGACGAGGGCGGCCCGTCCGTGCTGCGCGCGGGCGGTCTGAGCGTGCGCGACCTGAAGCGGACGGCCGTGGCCCTGGACGTACCGGAGCCGGTCGCCGCCTTCTGGGTGGAACTCGCCTACGCGGCGGGCCTGCTGGCCACGGACGGCGAGGCCGACGAGCGGTACGCGGCGACGCCCGCCTACGACGAGTGGCTGGAACTCCCGGCGGCCGAACGCTGGACGCGGCTGGCCACGGCGTGGCTGTCGGCGACCCGCACGGCGGGCGTGGTCGGCGGACGCGACACCAAGGAGCGCACGCTGGCGGCGCTCGGCCCCGGCCTGGACCGCTCGGCGGCGCCCGAGGTCCGGCACCGGGTCCTCTCGCTCCTCGCCGCGCTGCCCGAGGGCGGCTCCACGTCCCCCGACGCCGTCGTCGCCCGCCTGCACTGGGAGCGGGCCCTGCGCGGCGCCGCCTCCGCGGACGACCTGCGGTCCCGTATCGCCCGGTGGACGCTGACCGAGGCCGAGTCCCTGGGGATCACCGGCAGGGGCGCGCTGTCCGCGCACGGCCGGGCGCTCATGGGCGCACCCCCCGGCACACCCGCCCCCGCGTCCGCACCCACCGCGGGATCCGCCGCAGGATCCGGTGCGGTCTCCGGTACCAGGCCCGGCGCAGGAGCCGGTGACAAGCTCCCCGTGCATCATCACCGCCCTCTCCATCCCTTCCCTCACCACCCGGCGCCCGCGCCGGAGCCCCGCTCTCCCGCCGAGGTGGCCTCCGCCGCCGCGCTGGCTGGCCGGCTGCTGGCGCCACTTCTTCCGGAACCCCTCGACCACGTCCTGCTCCAGGCGGACCTGACGGCGGTGGCCCCGGGTCCGCTGCGCCGCCCGCTGGCCGACGTGCTGGACGTCCTCGCGGACGTGGAGTCGAAGGGCGGGGCGACGGTCTACCGCTTCACACCGGGCTCGGTCCGCCGGGCCCTGGACGCGGGCCGCTCGGCCTCCGACCTCCAGGCGTTCCTCGCCGCCCACTCCCGTACGCCGGTCCCGCAGCCCCTCGCCTACCTGATCGACGACGTGGCGCGCCGGCACGGCCATCTGCGGATCGGCGCGGCGTCGGCGTACGTGCGCTGCGACGACGACGCGGTCCTGAACGAGATCATCGCCGACAAGCGGTCGCAGGGCCTGCGGCTGCGGCGTCTCGCGCCCACGGTGCTGGCCGCCCAGGCCGATCCGGCCACGCTCCTCGAAGGGTTGCGCGCGATGGGTTTCGCGCCGGCCGCCGAGTCCGCCGAGGGCGATGTGCTGATCACCCGCGCGCACGCGCACCGCACACCCCCGCGCACGGCGCCCGAGCCGGTCCCCGACGGTCCGCCGGCCCCCGACACCACCCTGCTGGGCGCCGCCATCCGGGCCATCCGCGCGGGCGACCTGGCCTCCACGACCCCGCGCAAGCCGTCCGCCTCGGATGCCGCCGGCACCTCCGCCGACTCCGGCTCCTCCGGCGGCGGCCGGAGCGGCACCCTCCCGCGCACCACCCCCGCCGAGACCCTCGCCACCATGCAGGCCGCCGTCCTCACCGGCGGCACCCTGTGGATCGGTTACGTGAACGCCGAGGGCGCCGCCAGCCAGCGCGTCATCGCCCCCGTCCGGGTGGAGGGCGGTTTCGTCACGGCGTACGACCACACCGCGGACGAGGTCCGGACGTATCCGCTGCACCGGGTGACGGGCGTGGCGGAACTGGCGGACGAACAGGCCTGAACCGGCTCGTCCACCGGACTCCGTCTCACTCGTTCGGGTGTGTGCGGCGGTTCATGCACGCCACGCCGGGCGCTTCCCACCCATGAGGGACCTCGCGGGTTCTCCGGCATCCCCGGGCCGGTCGCTGGGCAGCCACTTGGCGAAGGGGGATCCCACAGGTCCCGTCCCGGCTCCGCAGCACCCGAAAGGTTCCGTAGCGTCCATGCGCCCCCTCCGCCGTCTGCTGCAACCCGTCTGTCCCACGGCTTCCGAGCCCTCGGTACCCTCCCTGACCTCCGTGAGTTACGGGAGCCCCGTGACTCACGTGCACCCCGTACCCCCCGCCCGCCGTACCCCGCACGCGCGCACCGCCGCCGCGGTCGTCCTCATCGCCTCGGCGGTGCTCATCGGCGTACTCGCCCCGCAGGCAGCCGCAGCCGCGCGGGCCGCCCCGCCGCTGCCCCTGCCGCTTCCTCTGCCGGTGACCGCCGTCGAACCGCTGGTGACCGAGGGAGTCGGCGTCGAGGGGCCGCTGATCAACAACGTCACTCTGTCCACGACGCGGTGACCCGGCGCGTGCGGTAGCTGTCCCCTTCGAGACGCACGATCTCCGCGTGGTGCGCCAGCCGGTCCACCATCGCGGGGGCGGCGCCGCCGAAGACCTCCTCCCAGCGGCTGAGCGGACGGTCGGTGGTCACGATCAGCGAGGACCGCTCGTAGCGGTGCGCGACGAGCTGGAAGAAGAGGTGCGCGGTGTCCGGGTCGAGCGGGGTGTAGCCGACCTCGTCGACGATGAGGAGGGGTCGGGCGTCGAGGTCCGCCAGTTCCTCGGAAAGGCGGCCGGCCGACCGGGCCCCCGCCAGCCGCGCGGCCCACTGCGCCGCGGTCGCGAAGAGGACCTGATGTCCGGACTGGCACGCCCGCACGCCGAGGCCGACGGCGAGATGCGTCTTGCCGGTGCCGGGCGGGCCGACGAACACCACGTTGCGCCGGGCCGTGACGAAGTCCAGGCCGCCGAGCCGGGCCACGGCCTCGCGGTCGAGCACCCGGGGGTACTCCTCGTCGAATTCCTCCAGCAGCTTCCGGGCGGGGAAACGGGCGTCACGGATCCGGGCCTCGAACCCGGGCTCGGAGGGGTCGTGCACGTCGAGCGCGTCCTGTGCGGTGTGGGACTCGTGCGCGTCGTACGGGGAGGAGACGGTCTGCACCGGGATCGGGGCGGTGACCTGCGCGGCGAGCTGTGCGGCGACCTGCGAGGCGGACGGGCCCGTGAGCGGGAGGGCGACCCGTGCGACGGGCGCGGTCTTGGTGGCGAACGCGAACTCGGCCGGGACGGAGGACCCGGTCATCCCGTCGGCCGCCCTCCCGGTGCTCTCACCCCCGGCCCCCGCGCCGGAGCCATACGCGTGCCCGGCCCCTCGCTCCTGCACCTGTTCGACCCCGGGCTCCTGCCGCCGCACGTGATTCTGCGCCTGCGCCTGCCCATGTCCCTGTCCCTGTCCATGGCCGTGTCCATGGCGGTGTCCAAGGCCGTGTCCAGGCGTGTGGGCCACTCCGTGCCCCTTGTGCTGGCGCTCCCCGTGCGTCGCCATCGGTCCCGACATGTACGCCAGGATCGCCGCCGAGGCGATGAACGCCATGTGGATGACCGTCCCCCACAGCAGCGAGTGGTGCGAGGTGTGGTGCACGTCCACGAACATCTGGAGCAGGTGCACGGACGAGATGCCCACGATGGCGGTGGCGAGCTTCACCTTCAGCACGTTGGAATTGACGTGCGAGAGCCATTCCGGCTGGTCCCGGTGGCCCTGGAGGCCGATGCGCGAGACGAACGTCTCGTAACCGCCGACGATCACCATGATCAGCAGGTTGGCGATCATGACGACGTCGACCAGTTTCAGCACGGCGAGCATCACGTACGTCTCGTTCGCCTGCCCGGTCACGCTCCGGACGATTAAAGTCCACAGCTCTCTGAAGAACTTGTAGACGTACACGCCCTGTGCGGCCACCAGTCCGAAGTACAGCGGCGCCTGGAGCCAGCGGGTCGCGAAGAGTGAGTACCCGAGGGTCACGGTCGGCGGCGAGGGGGGAGGCGGCGTCCCGGGCTGGGGTTCGGGCCGCGGCTCGGGCGGCGGGGCATGGCTGTGACGAGGCAACAGTGGGCTCTCCCTGGACGGCGAACCGGGCGGTGACCTGGGGCAGTGACCTGCGAGATCACCATTCTTCGGGGCAGAGACCGTAAATCTGAATTCACACCACTCATTGGAATGAATAGACATTCAGTAGGACAGGACAAGGTCGTCGGGCGTTCGCGGCGGCGGGCTCCGGCCATCAGGCACACTGGACGTTTGGCCGTGCACATCGCACGGCTGTGCAGAAGGGGACGCGCGTGAATGGTCCACTCATCGTCCAGTCCGACAAGACCCTGCTCCTGGAGGTCGACCACGAGCTGGCGGACGAGTGCCGCCGGGTCATCGCTCCCTTCGCCGAGCTGGAGCGCGCACCCGAGCACATCCACACCTATCGGGTGACCCCGCTCGGGCTGTGGAACGCGCGCGCGGCCGGACACGACGCCGAGCAGGTCGTGGACGCGCTCGTGCAGTACAGCCGCTATCCGGTGCCGCACGCGCTGCTGGTCGACATCGCGGAGACGATGGGCCGCTACGGGCGGCTCACGCTGAGCAAGCACCCGGCCCACGGGCTCGTGCTCACCACCACCGACCGGCCCGTCCTGGAGGAGATCCTGCGCTCGAAGCGGATCACCCCGCTCGTGGGCGCCCGGCTCGACCCGGACACCGTGGCCGTGCACCCCTCCGAGCGGGGGCAGATCAAGCAGACGCTCCTGAAGCTGGGCTGGCCGGCCGAGGACCTCGCCGGGTACGTGGACGGCGAGGCGCATCCCATCGGGCTCGCCGAGGACGGCTGGTCCCTGCGGCCCTACCAGAAGCAGGCGGTGGAGAACTTCTGGCACGGCGGCTCAGGTGTGGTCGTGCTGCCCTGCGGCGCCGGAAAGACGCTGGTCGGCGCGGGCGCGATGGCCGAGGCGAAGGCCACCACGCTCATCCTGGTCACGAACACCGTCTCGGCCCGGCAGTGGAAGCACGAGCTGGTCAAGCGCACGAGTCTGACCGAGGACGAGATCGGCGAGTACAGCGGTACGCGCAAGGAGATCCGCCCGGTCACCATCGCGACGTACCAGGTGCTGACGACCAAGCGGAAGGGTGTGTACCAGCACCTAGAGCTGTTCGACTCCCGCGACTGGGGGCTGATCATCTACGACGAGGTGCATCTGCTGCCCGCGCCGGTCTTCAAGTTCACCGCCGACCTCCAGGCGCGCCGGCGGCTCGGTCTGACGGCCACGCTGGTGCGCGAGGACGGCCGTGAGTCGGACGTGTTCTCCCTCATCGGGCCGAAGCGTTTCGACGCGCCCTGGAAGGAGATCGAGGCGCAGGGGTACATCGCGCCGGCCGACTGTGTCGAGGTCCGGGTGAACCTCACGGACTCCGAGCGGCTGGCCTACGCGACCGCCGAGGCGGAGGAGAAGTACCGCTTCTGCGCGACGACGGCGACGAAGCGCAAGGTCACGGAGGCGCTGGTGCGGCGCTTCGCGGGGATGCAGACGCTCGTGATCGGGCAGTACATCGACCAGCTGGACGAGCTGGGCGAGCATCTGGACGCGCCGGTCATCAAGGGCGAGACGTCGAACGCGCAGCGCGAGAAGCTCTTCGACGCGTTCCGTGAGGGGGAGATCAGCGTGCTGGTCGTCTCGAAGGTCGCGAA
The DNA here is from genome assembly GCF_026341275.1 of Streptomyces ortus. Lineage (NCBI taxonomy): Bacteria > Bacillati > Actinomycetota > Actinomycetes > Kitasatosporales > Streptomycetaceae > Streptomyces > Streptomyces ortus. The sequence continues at coordinate 2,071,867 of NZ_JAIFZO010000002.1, read as the reverse complement.
CTTCTCCATCGACCTGCCGGAGGCGACGGTCGCCATCCAGGTGTCGGGCACCTTCGGCTCCCGCCAGGAGGAGGCGCAGCGTCTGGGCCGGGTGCTGCGTCCCAAGGCGGACGGTCACCAGGCGCACTTCTACTCGGTCGTGGCGCGCGACACCATCGACCAGGACTTCGCGGCCCACCGCCAGCGCTTCCTGGCCGAGCAGGGGTACGCGTACCGGATCGTGGACGCGGACGAGCTGCTGGCCGACAACAACTAGCCGGGCATCATCGGCGGCCGGGTGTCATCGGCGGCGTACGCCCGCCTCCTCGCCGTACTCGCCGAGGAGCACCACTCCGAGGGCGGCGCCGGCGAAGACCTTGACGGCGCGCAGGGCGTCGCCGACGCGGTGGCGGTGGCCGTCCCGCAGTGCGGTCGCGCCGGTCGGCGGGCGGGGGCGGGCGGGGGCCTGGGTGAAAGTCACGGTACTCATGCATCCATGGTGGAACGTTCGCGCTCCACTTCCATCGGCCTGCGGACCGACCCTCGATCGTCCCCGCGTACGACTTCGGGGCGACCCGTACCCCGTAGGTACCCGTAGGCGGGGGTGGGTGTCCCCTAGGGGACACCGAAAAGCAGGAGGCGAAAACGGTTGGCCTCGGACATCCCCGTTCGCCTAGGATCTCCGCTCTTGCCCGCCTCCCGTCGTGGAGCGCCGCCGTCCGGACGGAAACCGGCCGGTTCACCGCCACAGTCAGCGGGGCCCGCCCGGCCCCGCGGTTCTCGCAGGCCCGGAGGCAACACCCGTGTCCACCCCGTCCGACCCCGCCATGCCGTCCGCCGTGCCGTCCGACGATCCCCTCTCCCGTGAACGCGCCCACCTCACGCACTCCCGGGCCGCCCTGCGTTCGATGCGCGAGGACGTCCAGTCCCTCGACATCCGGGACGTCACCGCGAACTGGGTCAACGCGGAGGTCCTGACCCGGCAGATCGACGAGCGCATCAAGGCCCTCGCCGACCTGTCCCACACCCCGCTGTTCTTCGGCCGCCTCGACTACCTGCACGCCCCGGGCGCCGAGCGGGCGGAGGGCGCCGAGGGCGAACGCTTCTACATCGGCCGCCGGCACGTGCACGACGCCGGCGGCGACCCGATGGTGATCGACTGGCGCGCCCCGGTCTCCCAGCCGTTCTACCGGGCCTCCAAGAAGACCCCGATGGACATCGCACTGCGCCGCCGCTTCGGCTACACCGGCGGCGACCTCACCGCGTACGAGGACGAGCACCTCTCCGACCCCGCCGAGACCGCCGCCACCAGCAAGCTGCTCCAGCAGGAGATCGAGCGCCCGCGCGTGGGCCCGATGCGCGACATCGTGGCGACGATCCAGCCCGAACAGGACGAGATCGTACGGTCCGGTCTGGGCGGCACGGTCTGCGTGCAGGGCGGTCCGGGCACCGGCAAGACGGCCGTCGGCCTGCACCGGGTCGCCTACCTCCTGTACGCCCACCGCGACCGGCTCGCCCGCACCGGCACCCTCGTCATCGGGCCGAACGCGTCCTTCCTCCACTACATCGAGCAGGTGCTGCCCGCGCTGGGCGAGCTGGAGGTCAAGCAGGCCACGGTCGCCGACCTGGTCGCCCATGTCGAGGTGCGGGGCACGGACGAGGCGGCGACCGCCGTCGTGAAGGGCGACGCGCGGATGGCCGAGGTGCTGCGCCGGGCGGTCCGCGCGCACGTGACCCTGCCCACCGAGCAGGTCGTGGTGGTCCGCGGCTCGCGGCGCTGGCGCGTACCGGAGCACGAACTGACCACCATCGTGCGGGAGTTGCTGGACCGGGACATCCGGTACGGCGCCGCCCGCGAGGCCCTGCCGCAGCGCATCGCGCACGCCGTGCTGGTCCAGATGGAACGGTCGGGCGAGGCGCCGGACGACCGGGTGCAGGACGCCGTCGCCCGCAACCCCGCGGTGAAGGCGGCCGTGAAGGCGATCTGGCCGCCGGTGGACCCGGCGAAGCTGGTCTTCCGGCTGCTCTCGGACGCGGACTTCCTGGCGCTGCACGCGGAGGGCGTCCTCACCGGGGAGGAGCAGGAGACGATCCGCTGGGCGAAACCCGTCCGGTCGGTGAAGTCCGTCAAGTGGTCCGCCGCGGACGCGGTGTTGATCGACGAGGCCACCGACCTCGTACAGCGCACGCACTCCCTCGGGCATGTGGTGCTCGACGAGGCGCAGGACCTGTCGCCGATGCAGTACCGGGCGGTGGGGCGGCGCTGCACGACCGGTTCGGCGACCGTGCTCGGGGATCTGGCGCAGGGTACGACGCCGTGGGCGACGCGGAGCTGGGAGGAGGCGCTGGCACACCTCGGGAAGTCGGAGGCGGTGGTGGAGGAGCTGACGGCCGGTTTCCGCGTCCCGACGGATGTGATCACGTACGCGTCCCGGCTGCTTCCGCACATCGCGCCGGGGCTCGCGCCGGTGGCGTCGGTCCGGGAGAACCCGGGCTTCTTCGAGGTACGGGAGACCGCCGTGGACACCACTGCGGCCGAAGTGGTCGCGGCCTGCGAGGAGTTGCTCGCGCGGGAGGGGTCGGTGGGGCTGATCGCCGCCGACGCGCGGGTGCCGGTGCTGTCCGAGGCGCTGGCGAAGGCGGGTCTTCCCCATCTCGCTCCGGGTGAGGAGACGACCGCCGCGGCGCGTCTGACTCTGGTGCCGGCCTCTCTCGCGAAGGGGCTGGAGTACGACTACGTGGTACTGGACGAACCGCGGGCGGTGGTGGACGGCGAACCGGACGAACGGACGGGGCTGCGCCGTCTGTACGTCACGCTGACGCGGGCGGTCTCGGGGTTGATCGTGACCCACGCGGACGCCTTGCCCGCGCAGTTGGGGGACTAGGGCGTTGCCGGCCCCTCGGCGGTCAGCGCCACACTCGCCCGCAGGCGTCACTCAGTGTCAATATGTCACTGAGATGGCCCTTGCCCTGCCGTAGATCTGCCGTAGATCCGCCGGCACGGCCCGAGCGGAGGTGACCGCGTGGAGACCGCCAAACGCGGCAGGAGCGGCATGAGTGAGCAGCGGCGCCACCGGCTGCGTCTGGAGATCTCCCGGGAGGCGTCGCGGCTGTTCTGGAAACAGGGAGTGGACGCCACGAGCGGTGACCAGATCGCCGAGGCGGTAGGCCTGTCCACCCGCACCATCTGGCGTCACTTCCGCAGCAAGGAGAGCTGCGCCGAGCCCATCATCATGCAGGGCGTGGAATGGGAGATGGGCACACTGCGCGACTGGCCCGCCGAACTCTCGCTCGAAGAGCGCCTCAGCACGGAGGCGATCCGGTTCGGTCGCGAGGCCAGCGCCGTCGAACAGGCCGACAACGCGCTGGCGATGCGGATGATCCGGCTGGCCGACACGGAGCCCGCGCTGCGTACGGCCTGGCTGATGGCCTGCGACCAGGTCGAGCGCGAGATGGCGGGGATCATCGCGAAGCGGCTGGGCCTGCCGGCCTCCGACCTCCAGGTACGCCTGTACGCCGCAGCCGCCTCCGCCGCGGTCCGGGTCCTCAACGAGGAGATCGGCGCGGCACTCCTCGACGGCGTCGACCCGGCCCAGCTCGCCGACGGCCCGGAACGCCTGGCACGCGCCGTCCGCGAAGCCACAGGAGGAAAGGTAGGAGACCCGGTCACCACATGACCCCCTCCTGCCCACCACAGGACACCCCGGCCCCCCAGGGCCAAGCCCTCCAGGGGCGCGGGGAACGGCGCAACCTTTCGCCTTTACCTCACCAGGGGCGCGGGGAACGGCGCAACCTTTCGCCTTTACCTCACCAGGGGCGCGGGGAACGGCGCAACCTTTCGCCTTTGCCCTTCAGGGGCGCGGGGAACGGCGCAATCTTTTGCCTTTGCCTCACCAAGGGCGCGGGGAACGGCGCAAACCACCCCCCGACCCCCGCTCAAGCGGCAAAACCCGCGTCCAGCGCCCCGCGCCACTCCGCAACCGCCGCCGCGGAGACCGCCCCCGCCCACCCCTCCGGCCGCGCCGCACCCCGATGTGGAAGGCGTCCACCCCGCCCCCGCAACCGCGGCACATGGTCCAGCCGAAGCCCGCCCCCACAAGGAGCCGCGGCTCATACCCCGGCTCCCCCCGCCGCCCCGCCTCCGCGAGCAACGTCGGCAGCCCCTCGTCCACGCCCCCCACGGCCCCCGCCGTGAGATACGTGTCGAGCCCGGGAAGCTCGCAAAGCCGCTTACGCAGCGCGTCCCGGTCCGCGGCCCGGTCGATCGCCCGGTGGAACGTCCAACCGCAGCCGTCCAGTTCGGCGAGCACCGACTCCAGCGCCGCCAGATCGGGCTCCCCGTTCTCGTCGAGGAACCCGAGCACGAACTCGTCCGCCCCGGCCGCCCGCAGCTCCCGAGCAGCCCGTACGAGCGCCCGTACGTCCCCGGCCGCGAAACCGTCCGCCAGCCGCAGCATCACGCGCAACGAGATGCCGACGGCGGCCCGGATCCCGGCGAAGGTCGCGACCGGCGGGGTGAGCCCGTCCGCGGCCATGTCGGTGACCAGTTCCAGCCGGTCCGCGCCTCCGGCCTCGGCGGCGACGGCGTCCTCGACGTCGAGGGCGATCACCTCCAGGACTGCACGCTTGCTCATAGGACCTCTTCCCTCGGGCGGCTTCGGATGGCTACGGATGGCGTCGGATGGCTTCGGGTGACGGGCTGCATACAGGTCTAGTCCAATACGCAGCCTACGCGCAGCCCGGGACCGCGGACAATGGAGCGCATGGCCGACCCCGACGCTCTGCGCACCCGCTGGTCCGACACACTCCACCGAAGCCGAAGCCGAAGCCGAAGCCGCAGCCGCAGCCGCAGCCAGAGCCGTGAGTTCGCACCCCCCACCCGCACCCGCACCCCCGCCCCCTCGCCGGAGGCCTACGCCGACAATCTCCTCGCCCGCTGGTCGGAACCCCAGCGCCGCTATCACACGCTCGATCACCTCACGGCGGTGCTGGACCACGTCGACGTGCTGGAGGAGACCGCGGACGACCCGGACCTGGTGCGGCTGGCCGCGTGGTTCCACGACGCGGTCTACCTCCCCGACCGCTCCGAGAACGAGGAACGTTCGGCCCGGCTCGCCGAGCGCGCGCTCCCCGAGGCCGGCCTCTCCGCCGACGCGACGGCCGAGGTCGCCCGCCTCGTCCGGCTGACGGTCACGCACGCCGCCTCCGCCGACGACCCGAACGGGCAGGTCCTGTGCGACGCCGACCTGGCGATCCTCGCCTCGCCCGCCGACGCGTACGCCGCCTACACCGCGGCGGTCCGCGAGGAGTACGCCTTCGTGCCACCGGACGCCTTCCGGGAGGGCCGCGCGGCGATCCTCCGCCAGCTCCTGGACCTGCCGCGTCTCTTCCACACCCCTTACGGCACAAGGGAGTGGGAGGGCCCGGCCCGTCACAACCTGACGAGCGAGCTGACCCTGTTGACGGCCTGAAGACCACCCCGGTGGAATGGGCTGTCCACCGTCGAGGTTGGCACTTGACATGCCCGTCCCCACGAGCTCCAGCTCCCCCGCACCCGCCACCACCCCCAAGCCCGGGTCCGCGTCCATGCCCCTGGCCGTCTACATCCTCGGGCTCTCCGTCTTCGCGCTGGGCACCAGCGAGTTCATGCTCTCCGGGCTGCTGCCCGCGGTCGCGGACGACATGCACGTGTCCATTCCGCGCGCGGGCCTGCTGATATCCGCCTTCGCGGTCGGCATGGTCGTCGGCGCGCCCCTGCTGGCCGTGGCCACGCTCCGGCTGCCCCGCCGCACCACCCTCATCGCGCTCATCAGCGTCTTCGGCCTCGGCCAGATCGCGGGCGCCCTCGCCCCGAACTACGCCGTGCTCTTCGTGTCCCGGGTGGTGAGCGCGCTGGCCTGCGCCGGTTTCTGGGCGGTCGGCGCGGCCGTCGCCGTCGCCATGGTCCCGGTGAACGCCCGTGCCCGCGCACTCGCCGTGATGATCGGCGGCCTGTCGATCGCGAACGTCCTCGGCGTCCCGGCGGGCGCCTTCCTCGGCGAGAGCCTCGGCTGGCGCTCGGCGTTCTGGGCGGTCGGCGCGGCCAGCGCGGTCGCGCTCGTCGGCGTGGCCACCCTCATCCCCCGTATCCCGCTCCCCGACGGGAAGCCCCGGCTCAGGGACGAGCTGCGGATCTACCGCGACCGGCAGGTCTGGCTCACCATCTCGCTGATCGCGTTCTCCGCGGGCGGGGTGTTCTGCGCGTTCAGCTATCTCGCGCCGCTGCTCACGGACGTGTCCGGGCTCGACGAGGGCTGGGTGCCGGCCGTGCTCGCGCTGTTCGGGATCGGCGCGCTCATCGGGACGACGATCGGCGGCCGGATCGCGGACGCGCACCTTTTCGGAGTGCTGCTCTCCGGGATCGCGGCCTCGACGGTCCTGCTCGTGGCGCTCGCCCTGCTCGCGCAGTACGCCGTCGCGGCGGCCCTCCTCGCCTTCCTCCTCGGCGTCTCCGCCTTCTACACCGCCCCGGCGCTCAACGCCCGGCTGTTCAACGTCGCGACCGCCGCCCCCACCCTGGCCGCCGCGACCACCACGGCCGCCTTCAACCTCGGCAACACCGGCGGCCCCTGGATCGGCGGCGCCGCCATCGACGCGGGCCTCGGCTTCGCCTCCCCCGCCTGGGCGGGAGCGGCCCTGACCGTCGCCGCGGGCGTACTGACCGCGATCTCCCTGCGCCTGTACCGGCGCGGGACGTCGTCGCGGGTAGTCACCCGGGCCACACCCAGAATCGAGGACGGGGAGAACGGAGCCAAGATCGCTCCGGAAATCCAAGCCTAGAAGGTCATTTCGATTGGCCAGTCGGCGGTAGCGGATGAGGGTGCGAGCCGGGGTTTCTGGGTGGCCTTGGAGGGGACGGCGGTCTCATTGAGCACGAGCAGCGGATCGGCGTCCTCCGGAGTAACGGCCGGGCCGGCCGGAGAGGCGGCCGGTCGGGCGGGCGAAATCGCCCGGCGGTCCGTGCATTGATCACCTATCCTCACCGGCATGCGAGCCATGGGTGGGGACCAGGTGGAAGAGGCCGTCTCCGGTGCGGTGGCGGCCCTGCGGGGCGCGACCGACCGGGACTGGGACGTCGAGGCGGGCCGCCTCGAATGGAGTTGCCGCAGGGCGGCGGAGCACATCGCGTCGGACCTCGTCTCGTACGCGGGCCAACTGGCGGGCCGCCCCGCCGACCGCTACGTACCCTTCCGGATCGCCTTCGACGAGTGCGAGGGCCCCGAGGACGTCCTCCAGGTCATCGAGGCGACCGGCGCCCTCCTCGCGGCAGCCGTGCGCACCACTCCACGGGAGGCGCGGGCCTTCCACCCGTACCCCTTCCGCAGCGCGAACCGCGAGGGCTTCGCCGCGATGGGCGTCGCCGAGGTGCTCCTGCACACGCACGACGTGGCGCAGGGCCTGGGCATCGCGTACGAGCCGCCGGCCGCGCTCTGCGCCGACGTGCTGACCCGGATCTTCCCGCACGTGCGCCCCGAACCCGGCCCCGACCACTGGCGGACCCTCCTGTGGGCGACGGGCCGCGGCGAACTGCCCGGCCGCCCGCCCGTCACGAGCTGGCAGTGGAACAACAACCTCGTCCTGCCGACCGAGCGCCTCACCCTCCAGGGCGTCACCCCCGCCGCCGCCGCCGACCTGAGCGCGGGCGGCACCGGGGGCTTCGAGTGGATCGAGGGCGGCCCCTACCAGGGCACGCGCGACGCCGCGGGCATGGTCGTCAAGGCGTACGAGGCCGGGGTGCACCGGCCCGAGTGGGGGCTGTTCGTCCTCGTGCGGCGCGAGGACGGCCGCGCGGTCGGCGGCATGGGTTTCCACGGCGCCCCGGACGACGAGGGCCGCGCCGAGGTCGGCTACGACCTGGCCGTATCGGCCCGCGGCAACGGTTACGCCACCGAGGCCCTGCGGGCCATGTCCGCCCGGGCGCTGGCCCGCGAGGACGTCTCCTACCTGCTCGCGACGGTCGACCTCACCAACGCCCCCTCCCAGGGCGTCATCTCCCGCGCGGGCTTCACCCGGGTGGGCACGGTGGACGACGTCGGCGAGCAGTACGTGTACGAGCTACGCGGCTGAACCACGCAGCCGAGTTACGCGGCTGAACCACGCAGCTGGGTTACGCGGCTGAGCCCGGCCCCCGGGCTTCCGGCCGCCCCTTGGGCCTGCGCAGCCCGGACGCGTGCAGGACGCGTACGACCTCGCGGCTGCGCACCCGCACCGCGCCCTCCCGTACGGCGTCCTCGTACCGGTGCGAGGGGATGTCGTAGTGGTCGCGCTCGAAGGCGCGGGCGGGCACGCCCAGCCGCCGCGCGAACGCGTGCAGCTCGTCGAAGGACACATCGCTCACGAGGTGGGACCACATGCGCCCGTGCCCGGGCCAGTCGGGCGGATCGATGTAGACGGTCACGAAGAGGTCGCTCCGCTCCCGAGGGCGGGTCCGAGTGCGCCCACCGGAGCGACGCTCACACCGGCCTTGTGGCACACCCAGTGCGGGTCGGGCCCCAGTTCCGGCTCGATCTCCAGGGCATGCGGATCGCCGTCACCGCAGACGGGACACAGCGGCCAGCGCCCGTACGTCTCCAGCAACGCGTCCTGTACGTCCTGGGCGACCAGCCCGGCCACGTACGCGACGCCCTCGGGCCACTGCTCCACCCACCACCGCCGCTGCACGACGGACTCCTCGACCATCGACACGACATCGGCCTCCGCGACCTCCCCCGCCACGAGATCGGCGATCACCAGGGCGCGAGCGGCGTGCAGAGCCTGTTCGAGAGGCGCGACGGAGGATTCCATACATCCATTGTGCGCCAGCGCCCCGACGACCCTCTTGACCCTCCTCCCACCCGAAAATATCTTTCATGGGTGACCCAAGAAGTGAAGGAAATTTTCGCGGGCGATCCCCCGCCACCCCCCGCAGCCCTCGCCGCAAAGGTCCGCACCCTCGCCCCCTCGATGACCCGCTCCATGCAGCGGGTGGCGGAGGCCGTGGCCCACGACCCCGCGGGCTGCGCGGCCCTCACGGTCACCGGCCTCGCGGAACTGACCGGCACCAGCGAGGCGACGGTCGTCCGCACGGCCCGCCTCCTCGGCTACCCCGGCTACCGCGACCTGCGCCTCGCCCTCGCCGGTCTCGCCGCCCAGCAGCAGTCCGGCCGCGCCCCCGCCGTGACGGCCGACATCGCGGTCGACGACCCGATCGCGGACGTCGTCGCCAAGCTCGCGTACGACGAGCAGCAGACGCTCGCCGACACCGCGGCGGCGCTGGACACGGTGCAGCTGGGCGCGGCGGTGGGCGCGCTCGCGGCGGCCCGCCGTACCGACGTGTACGGCGTCGGGGCGTCCGGGCTCGTCGCCCAGGACCTCACCCAGAAGCTGCTGCGCATCGGGCTCATAGCCCACGCCCACAACGACCCGCATCTCGCCGTGACCAACGCCGTGCAGCTGCGGGCCAAGGACGTGGCGATCGCGATCACGCACTCGGGGGCCACCGGCGACGTCATCGAGCCGTTGCGGGTCGCGTTCGAGCACGGGGCCACGACGATCGCGATCACGGGACGGCCGGACGGGCCGGTGACGCAGTACGCGGATCACATCCTGACCACGTCCACGGCCCGGGAGAGCGAGTTGCGCCCGGCGGCGATGTCGTCGCGGACGAGCCAGCTGCTGGTGGTGGACTGCCTGTTCATCGGGGTCGCGCAACGGACGTACGAGACGGCGGCGCCGGCGCTGTCCGCGTCGTACGAGGCGTTGGCGCACCGGCACCGGAGTACGCCGCGTTAGGGCGAGCCCGTGGGCCCGCGCACCTCAGCGCGAGGACGAAGGATCGCGCCCCTCAGCGCGAGGACAGAAGATCGCGCCCCTCAGCGCGAGGACAGAAGATCGCGCCGTTCCCCGCGCCCCCCGGGAAGACAAAGACCGCACCGTTTGCCGCACCCTGAAGCCGTTTGCCGCGCCCCCGAAGAGGAGCGCGCCCCGTACCGGAAAGAGTCGCTGCACATGACCTCAAGCGCCGACGCCACCGACGCCCCCTCCCCTTCCCCTGCCGAATACCGCGATGTACGGGCCGAGTTGGAGGTGCTCACCACGGAGGCGTTCCGTCCCGAGCACTCCGACATCGACCGGCTGCCGACGCTCGACATCGCGCGGATCATGAACGGTGAGGACGCCACCGTGCCCACCGCCGTCGCCGCGCAACTGCCGGACATCGCGGCGGCCATCGACGCCATCGCGGAGCGGATGGGGCGCGGCGGCCGGCTCGTCTACGCCGGCGCCGGCACCGCGGGACGGCTCGGCGTGCTGGACGCGTCGGAGTGCCCGCCCACGTTCAACACGGACCCGGCCGAGGTCGTCGGACTGATCGCGGGCGGTCCGGCCGCGATGACGACGTCGGCCGAGGGGGCGGAGGACTCCGCGGAGCTGGCCGTCGCGGACCTGTCCGCGCTGGACCTCACGGCGGACGACACGGTCGTCGGCGTCTCCGCCTCGGGCCGCACCCCGTACGCGATCGGGGCGGTCGAGCACGCCCGCGCGCTCGGCGCCCTCACGGTCGGCCTGTCCTGCAACGCGGACAGCGCGCTCGCGGCAGCGGCGGAGCACGGCATCGAGGTCGTGGTGGGCCCCGAACTGCTCACGGGCTCCACCCGGCTGAAGGCGGGCACGGCGCAGAAGCTCGTCCTCAACATGCTCTCGACGATCACGATGATCCGGCTGGGGAAGACGTACGGGAACCTGATGGTCGACGTACGCGCCTCGAACGAGAAGCTGCGGGCGCGTTCACGGCGTATCGTCGCGCTCGCCACGGGTGCCTCCGACGAGGAGATCGAGGCGGCGCTGGCCGCGACGGACGGCGAGGTGAAGAACGCGATCCTCGCGATCCTGGGCGGCGTGGACGCGGCCACGGCCGCCCACCTCCTCACCACGTCGAACGGCCACCTGCGCGAAGCCCTGACGGCAGTCCCGCACGTCTAGAACCACTCACACCACCCCCGCCGCACTGTCAGTGGCTCGTGCGACGCTGGTGAAGCCGATCGGAAGGGACTCCAAGACCGTGAACCACGCGCAACTGACCGCCCTGGGCAGAGCCCTCCGCGTGCTGGGCGAGCACGGAGACGCCCTCTCCACCGAGATGCCGGACGCCAAGCTCCACGAGGTGAAGGCGGACCTGAAGCGCGCCCTCGACCTCCTGGACGAGACCGTCACCACCGCGGCCCCCACCACCCGCTGCGCGGAACACCCCACGGGCCCGGTCGACGAGGACGCCCCCGACCTGTGCCTGCTCTGCGAGACCCGCCGCCGCCTCGCCCGCCGCTCGAAGGTGAACGACTCGTTCCAGGACTCCTTCCCCCAGGGGCGCCAGGCGGCCCCGGGGGAGAGTTCCGAACGCACCACGTCCCGTTACGGTGTCCGGGGCGACCGGCCCCAGCCCCAGCAGCGCTGGCTCCCGGAGATGTGGACCGGCCAGGCCTGGCAGCTCTGCGGCACGCCCCGCCGCGACAAGCAGGAGGCCGAGCTGTATCTCGCCGCACAGCGCAGGACCCCTCGCCCGAGCATGGCCTACCGCCTGGTCCACGAGTTCACGGACTACGAGGTCCTGCGCATCTGGGGCACCCCCGTGAAGGTCGACATCGAACCGATGGGAAACCTCTAGAGCCGGAACGGATGCTGGGGCCGGTGCCCTGCGCCCGGTGCCCGGCGGCGCGGCGGCGCGGCGGCGCGGCAGTACGCGGTGCCGCCCTCGTCACCCAGGCCCGTCGGACGCGCCGCGCGGTTGCCGACTTGCGCGGTCCGCGCTCCCGCCCGCGGGGCTCAGCCCCGTCACCGCCAGCCGGAACAACCGGCCCGCCTCCGCCGCCGGGTCCCGGTGCTGCTCCGTGGCCAGCACGATGCCGACCGCGAGCGTGATCAGGTCGGCGACGGTGACCCCCTCCGCCACCGCGCCGTCCCGCGCGGCGCGGTGAAGCAGCGGATCCCCCGCCTCCTCCAACGCCCGCGAGCACGAGTTCTCGCCGAGATCCTCTCCCAGGCACTGGGTACGCGGCTGTCCGCGCCGGACATGACGGAGGAGGAGGCGCTGGCCGCGGGCATGCCGCCGATGGGCGCCTCGCACGAGCGCCTGAACGTGGTCGGCCAGCCCGGCCGCCCCCAGTACGCCAGGGACCTGGGCATCCCCCTGACCCCCTTCGGACAGTGGGCACAACACCACCTGCCCCCGACACCCTGACCGGGCCCCACCTGGGGGCTCCGCCCCCAACCCCCCGTTGCGCCGTTCCCCGCGCCCCTGAGTACCCAGGGGCGCGGGGAACGGCGCAGTCCCTTGCCTTTCGGCTTTTAGGGGCGCGGGGAACGGCGCAATCTTTCGCATTTAAGGGGCGCGGGGAACTGCGCAACCACCCCCGTCGGCCCCAGCCGAACGCGTACCCGAACCCGCCCCCGCACCCGCACCCCGCCCCTCAGCTGAGCGAGCGCAGCGCCCCCGCCTCGAACGCCCCCAGCTCCCCGAACCGCCCGCCCAGCACCTTCATGGCCCACTGCGGGTCCTGAAGCAGCGCGCGGCCGACCGCGATCATGTCGAACTCCTCGTTCTCCAGCCGGTCGAGCAGGTCGTCGATGCCCTTGACCGGCGCACCCTCCCCACGGAACCCCTTGAGGAAGTCCCCGTCGAGGCCGACCGACCCGACGGTGATGACGGGCTTGCCGGTGAGCTTCTTCGTCCAGCCGGCCAGGTTCAGGTCGGAGCCGTCGAACTCCGGCAGCCAGTAGCGCCGCGTCGACGCGTGGAAGGCGTCCACACCGGCCGCGGCGAGAGGGGCCAGCAGAGCCTCAAGCTCCGCCGGCGTCTCCGCCAGGCGCGCCTTGTAGACGTCCTGCTTCCACTGCGAGTAACGGAAGAGGACGGGGAAGGCGGGCGAGACGACCGCCCGCACCGCGGCCACGATCTCCGCGGCGAACCTCGTACGGGCGACGAGGTCCCCGCCGTACCCGTCCGTGCGGCGGTTGGTGCCCGCCCACAGGAACTGGTCGAGCAGGTAGCCGTGCGCGCCGTGCAGCTCGACCCCGTCGAAGCCGATGCGCTCGGCGTCGGCCGCAGCGTCGGCGAAGGCCTGGATGACGTCGTCGAGGTCGGCCCGGGTCATCTCCTTGCCCTGACCGGCGGTGCCGTCCAGGCGCAGGCCGGACGGGCCGACCGCGGGCGCGTCCGCGAACGGGGGTTCACCGGCGGCGCGCACCATGCCGATGTGCCAGAGCTGAGGCACGATCGTCCCGCCCGCCGCGTGCACGTCCGCGGCGACCTTCGCCCATCCGGCGAGCTGCTCCTCCCCGTGGAACCGCGGGACCCTGTCGCTGTTCCCGGCCGACTCGTGGTTCACGTACGTGCCCTCGGTGACGATGAGACCGACACCGGCCGCGGCGCGGCGCGCGTAGTACGACGCCACGTCCTCCCCCGGAACGCCGCCCGGCGAGAACTGCCGGGTCATCGGCGCCATCGCGATCCGGTTCGGAACGGTCAGACCGTTGAGGGCCACGGGCCGGGAAAGAACCTCGGCGGCGCGGGAGGCGGAGGGGGCGACAGTCACGTGGGGACTCCTCGTGGGGGGGGGAGGGAATTGCACATCCCACCGGGTATGTGCATACGCATAAACAACTCCCCGAACAACCAACGTGGCCCGCAAGGCATTCCGCCTCCCCCCGCGCCCACCTCTGTGACCCCGGCCACGATCCCGGACCCGGCCCGCACACAATCCGGAACGGCCGAGGGCGGCACCCCTGGAGTGGGGTGCCGCCCTCGGTTCGTGCAGCTGGGGTGGAGCGGTGCCGCGGCAGCGGTGGGTGCGTGCCGTGGCGGTGGGCCGCCGATCCGTTGCCGGATCAGAAGTCCATGTCACCGCCCGGCATACCGCCACCGGCACCGGCACCGGCCGCGGCCTTCTCCGGCTTGTCGGCGATGACGGCCTCGGTGGTGAGGAACAGCGCGGCGATGGACGCGGCGTTCTGCAGGGCGGAACGCGTGACCTTCGCCGGGTCGATGATGCCCTCGGCGATCATGTCCACGTACTCACCGGACGCGGCGTTGAGGCCGTGACCGACGGGCAGGTTGCGGACCTTCTCGACGATGACGCCACCCTCGAGACCACCGTTGACGGCGATCTGCTTGAGCGGGGCCTCCAGGGCGAGCTTCACGGCGTTGGCGCCGGTCGCCTCGTCACCCGTGAGCTCAAGCTTCTCGAACACCGAGGAAGCCTGGAGCAGAGCCACGCCACCACCGGCGACGATGCCCTCCTCGACGGCCGCCTTCGCGTTGCGAACGGCGTCCTCGATGCGGTGCTTGCGCTCCTTGAGCTCGACCTCCGTGGCGGCACCGGCCTTGATGACGGCCACGCCGCCGGCCAGCTTCGCCAGACGCTCCTGGAGCTTCTCGCGGTCGTAGTCCGAGTCGGAGTTCTCGATCTCGGCACGGATCTGGTTGACCCGGCCCTGGACCTGGTCGGCCGAGCCGGAGCCGTCCACGATCGTGGTCTCGTCCTTGGTGATGACGACCTTGCGGGCACGGCCCAGCAGGTCCAGACCCGCGTTCTCCAGCTTCAGGCCGACCTCCTCGGAGATGACCTCGCCGCCCGTGAGGATGGCGATGTCGCCGAGCATGGCCTTGCGGCGGTCACCGAAGCCCGGAGCCTTGACGGCGACGGACTTGAAGGTGCCACGGATCTTGTTGACGACCAGCGTCGACAGCGCCTCGCCCTCGACGTCCTCGGCGATGATCAGCAGCGGCTTGCCGCCCTGCATGACCTTCTCGAGGAGCGGGAGCAGGTCCTTGACGTTGGCGATCTTCGAGTTGGCGATCAGGATGTACGGGTCGTCGAGGACGGCCTCCATACGCTCCATGTCGGTGGCGAAGTACGCCGAGATGTAGCCCTTGTCGAAGCGCATACCCTCGGTGAGCTCAAGCTCGAGACCGAAGGTCTGGGACTCCTCGACGGTGATGACGCCTTCCTTGCCGACCTTGTCCATCGCCTCGGCGATGAGCTCGCCGATCTGGGTGTCGGCGGCGGAGATGGAGGCCGTGGAAGCGATCTGCTCCTTGGTCTCGACATCCTTGGCCTGCTCAAGAAGGGCACCGGAGACGGCCTCGACGGCCTTCTCGATACCGCGCTTGAGGGCCATCGGGTTGGCACCGGCGGCTACGTTGCGCAGACCCTCGCGGACCAGCGCCTGGGCGAGCACGGTCGCCGTGGTCGTTCCGTCGCCGGCGACGTCGTCCGTCTTCTTGGCGACTTCCTTGACCAGCTCTGCGCCGATCTTCTCGTACGGGTCTTCGAGCTCGATCTCCTTGGCGATGGAAACACCATCGTTGGTGATCGTGGGGGCGCCCCACTTCTTCTCTAGGACGACGTTACGGCCCTTGGGGCCAAGGGTGACCTTGACGGCGTCGGCGAGCTGGTTCATCCCGCGCTCGAGACCGCGCCGTGCCTCCTCGTCGAACGCGATGATCTTGGCCATGTGAAGTGGTCCTCCCGGACTGGGGTGGAATCTCCAGGACCGCGCCCGCGCCCGCGACGGACGGCCTGCAGACCTCGTGGTTCCTTGCCCCACCCGGCCTGCGGGCCTCACTGACCCGGTCCTCGTTGTCACTCTCACCTTCAGAGTGCTAACGCCAATGATTAGCACTCGACCCATGCGAGTGCAAGCGCCTCTCGATGATCCGCAGGTGGGAGGGGGTGCGAGGAGAGGGCGCAGGATGACCTTGAAGCGCCCGCGCCCGCGCCCGACCCCGATCCCGACCCGGACCTGACCAGGACCCGCCCCGGACCCGCACCCGGACCCGGACATGCCGAAGGGCCCGTACCCGGGAGGTACGGGCCCTTCGGAAGAAGAACGTCGCTGCAGTAAGTCGGCGCGTGCTTCAGCCGGTCGCCAGCCGGACCATGTCCGCCTGCGGCCCCTTCTGGCCTTGCGAGATCTCAAAATCGACCCGCTGACCCTCTTCCAGGGTGCGGTAGCCGTCCATCTGAATCGCGCTGTAGTGGACGAATACATCCGCACCACCGTCGACCGCGATGAAGCCGTACCCCTTCTCCGCGTTGAACCATTTGACGGTGCCCTGAGCCATGCCTAACTCCCCTATTACTGGCCCTTGCACAGACCCGCACTTCGCGGATCCGGGTCAGACCTCACCCCCCAACGGTTGGGGGTGTGCGCCGGAACGCGTCGACCGCGGCTGAATGTATCCGTCCAACTGCCCTCTGCAACAGGTCAATCCGACGAGAATTCCGGGCACGGATGATCGGAAATATGTGAAGCATTTACGAAGATTCAGGGCAAGTCGGGCCCGGTAAATGCCATAAATGGCTCAAAATGAACAGTTACTTTGGCTGCTTCTTGGCGGGTCCCGGGCGCGAACTCTCAAGCGCCGACCTGGAGAAGCGGAGCAGCTTCCCCAACTGTACCGCGCTCAACCATACAGAATTGCCCCCTCCGCTTCGGGCGCGGAGAGGGCAATTCGACGAACGGGGCGGGCGGTTCAGCCGCCGGCGACCGCCGGGATGATCGAGACCCCGACGCCGTCCGGCGTGGCCGTCTCCAGACCCTGCTCGAAGCGGACGTCGTCGTCGTTCACGTACACGTTGACGAACCGCCGCAGCTTGCCCTGGTCGTCCAGGACACGGGCCGCGATACCGGTGTGGTTCTTCTCCAGATCGGCGATGACCTCGGCGAGGGTCGCCCCTTCGGCGGCCACCTCGGCCCGACCACCCGTGTAGGTACGCAGGATGGTGGGGATACGGACGTTGACGCTCACGGGACCTCCAACAGGTAGGGCAGGTAGGGCTGCGGTGCGGTGCGGGCGGACGGCGATCAGGACCCGAGCCCGGCCTCGTGGAAGGAATCGAGGTTCGGACGGATGGTCGCGGTCAGCCCCGTGTCGGAGGCCACGGCGTCCAGCGTCTTCAGACCGTCCCCGGTGTTGAGGACGACGGTCGTCAGCGTCGGGTCGAGCAGCCCGCTCTCGATCAGCTTCTTCGCGACCCCCACCGTCACCCCGCCGGCGGTCTCCGCGAAGATCCCCTCGGTCCGCGCCAGCAGCTTGATCGCGTCGACGACCTGGTCGTCGTTCACGTCCTCCACAGCCCCGCCCGTCCGGCGGGCGATGTCGAGCACGTACGGCCCGTCGGCCGGGTTCCCGATCGCGAGCGACTTCGCGATCGTGTCCGGCTTCTGCGGGCGTACGACGTCGTGCCCGGCCTTGTAGGCGACGGACACCGGTGAACAGCCCTCGGCCTGGGCACCGAAGATCTTGTACGGCCTGTCCTCGACGAGGCCGAGCTGGATCAGCTCCTTGAGCCCCTTGTCGATCTTCGTCAGCTGCGAACCGGAGGCGATCGGCACGACCAGCTGGTCCGGCAGCCGCCAGCCGAGCTGCTCACAGATCTCGTACGCCAGGGTCTTGGAGCCCTCCGCGTAGTACGGCCGCAGGTTGACGTTGACGAAGCCCCAGCCCTCGCCGGCCGGGTCGCCGATCAGCTCGGAGCAGAAACGGTTCACGTCGTCGTAGTTGCCCTCGATGCCGACGAGCTCGCCGCCGTAGACCGCGGCCATGACGACCTTGCCCTGCTCCAGGTCGTGCGGGATGAACACGCAGGAACGGAAACCGGCCCGCGCGGCGGCGGCGCCCACCGCGCCCGCCAGGTTGCCGGTGGAGGAGCAGGAGAGGGTGGTGAAGCCGAAGGCGCGCGCGGCCTCCAGCGCCTGGGCGACGACGCGGTCCTTGAAGGAGTGCGTCGGGTTGCCGGAGTCGTCCTTGACGAAGAGCTTGCCGGCGTCGACGCCCAGCTCACGCGCCAGGTTGTCGGCCTGGACGAGCTTGGTCCAGCCGGGGTTGATGTTCGGCTTGTCCGCCACGTCCGCGGGGACGGGCAGCAGCGGCGCGTAGCGCCAGATGTTCGCGGGACCCGCTTCGATCCGCTTGCGGAGTTCCTCGGTGTCGTAACCCGAGAAGTCGTACGCGATCTCCAGCGGGCCGAAACACTCCTCGCAGGCGAAGACCGGACCGAGCGGGACGCGGTGGCCGCACTCGCGGCAGGAGAGCGCGGCGGCCGGACCGAGGTCGACGGCGTTCGCGGAGCCCGCGGCGGAGGCGGACACGGACGCGGGGGTGGAATTCGTGGTGCTTGCAACTGTCTGCGCAGCCATGGAGGCGAGGCCCTTTCCTCATCTTCCTCACGACGCACTTCGCCATGAGACGGATTTGGCACCTTCCCGAGCCGGGAGCCTCGCGGCGCTGATCGGCGATGTTCGACGACGATCAGGACGAGACCGGCTGGAGGGTTGCCGGGGCTTCAACGGGCCGTATCCCTCTGCCCCTCTGGATGAGCGGTATTCAGTTGTGGTCCTGCATGTGTGGTCCTGCACGTGATTTTAGTTGTCCGCGCAACGACCCCCGACATGCGATGGTCATCAGCGTTGTTCAAGACTGTAACCGACGGCATGGATGGTGGAGAGAGCCGTCCGAACCGCGAGATGACCGCCACACCGGTCCGCGTCGCGGCGGGACGCACGCATCCCGATGAACGCAAGGGAGAGCCGCACGTGCTGGAAGACGTCGAGCGCTGGCTGAGCACGCGCTCCTGGTCCGTCGAGGACCGCCCGCTCAAGAAGCTGATCGCCGCGAAGCGGTCCACCGGCTCCACGGTCAGTGTCGTACTGCCCGCGCTCAATGAGGAGGAGACCGTCGGCGAGATCGTCGCCGTGATCCGCCGTGAGCTGATGACCACGAGAGTGCCGCTCGTCGACGAGGTCGTGGTGATCGACTCGGGCTCGACGGACCGCACCTCTGAGGTCGCCGCCGCCGCGGGCGCCCGTGTCGTGCACCGGGACGAGATCCTGCCCCGGATCCCGGCCGTCCCCGGCAAGGGCGAGGTGCTGTGGCGCTCGCTGCTCGTCACCCGCGGGGACATCGTGGCCTTCGTGGACGCGGACCTGAAGGAGTTCTCGGCGGACTTCGTCTCCGGGATCGTCGGGCCGCTGCTCACGGATCCGGGGGTCGACCTCGTCAAGGCGATGTACGACCGTCCGCTGGGCTCGGCCGCGGGTCAGGGGGGCCGGGTGACGGAACTCATGGCCCGGCCGCTGCTCAACATGCACTGGCCGCAGCTGGCCGGCTTCGTCCAGCCGCTGGGCGGGGAGTACGCGGCCCGCCGCTCGCTCCTCGAACGGCTTCCGTTCCCCGTGGGGTACGGCGTGGAGCTGGGCATGCTGGTCGACTCGCTGCACCTGGTGGGGCTCGACGCCCTCGCGCAGGTCGACGTGGGCGTGCGGAAGCACCGGCACCAGGACGGGCAGGCGCTCGGACGGATGTCCGCGGCGATCTACCGCACGGCGCAGCTCCGGCTGGCCCGCGGGCACATGATCCGGCCGTCGCTGACGCAGTTCGTCCGGGGCGAGAACGGCTTCGAGCCGCGGACACACTCCGTCGACCTGGAGGAACGCCCCCCGATGACGGACATCAGAGAGTACGTGACCCGCCGCGCGGCCTAGCGGGGCGCGGTTCCCCGCGCCCCCATCAGGGGCGCGGGGAACGGCGCAATCTTTCGGCTTTGGCTCTCAGGGGCGCGAGGAACTGCGCGACACCCCCGTCCACGGCGAGTGGAACGTTTGAGCGGTTGGAGCTGCGGCTAGATTTCGAGTCATGGCTCCCACCCACGGCACACACCCCGTCCTCGTCGCGTCCAACCGCGGCCCGGTCTCGTACACGAAGGACGAGTCCGGCGAGCTCACGGCCAAGCGCGGCGGAGGCGGACTCGTGTCGGGCCTCTCGGCCATCGGCCCCGACGCCGGCGCCCTGTGGGTCTGCTCGGCCCTCGGCGACGGCGACCGCGAGGCCGTCCGGCGCGGCGTGAGCGAGGACGGCGTCCGGATGCTCGACATCGACGCCGACACCCACGCCGCCGCGTACAACGGCATCGCGAACTCCGCGCTGTGGTTCGTCCACCACATGCTCTACCAGACCCCCCTGGAACCCGTCTTCGACGCGGGTTTCCGGCGCCAGTGGGCGGCCTACGAGACGTATAACCAGGCCTTCGCCGAGGCACTGGCCGAGGAGGCGGCGGACGGCGCCGCGGTCCTCGTGCAGGACTACCACCTGACCCTCGTGCCGCGGATGCTCCGTGAGCTCCGTCCCGACCTGCGGATCGGGCACTTCTCGCACACCCCGTGGGCCCCCGCCGACTACTTCCGTCTCCTCCCGGACGACATCGCGGCGAAGGTCCTGCACGGGATCCTCGGCGCCGACCGGGCCGCGTTCCTCACCCGGCGGTGGGCGGACGCGTTCACGGACTGCTGCCGGGCCGTGCTGGGGGACGACTTCGACCCGGACACGCGGATCGGCGTGCACGGGCTGGGCGCCGACGCGGACTTCCTGCGCGAGCGCTCGCACCGGGAGGACGTCGACGAGCGGATGGCCGCGCTGCGCGAGCAGATCGGCACCGCGCCCGACGGCAGCGCCCGGAAGACCATCGTGCGGGTGGACCGGACCGAGCTGTCCAAGAACATCGTGCGCGGGCTCCTGGCCTACCGCGAGCTGCTGGAGGACCGGCCCGAGTGGCGGGAGCGGGTGGTGCACGTGGCGTTCGCGTACCCGTCGCGGCAGGACCTCGCGGTGTACCGCGACTACACGGCCGAGGTGCAGCGGGTCGCCGACGAGATCAACTCCGCGTACGGGACGGACGGCTGGACGCCGGTCGTCCTGCACGTCAAGGACGACTTCGCGCGCTCACTCGCGGCGTACCGGCTGGCCGACGTGGCCCTCGTGAACCCCATCCGCGACGGTATGAACCTCGTCGCGAAGGAGGTGCCTGTCGTCTCCGACGACGGGTGCGTGCTGGTGCTGTCGCGGGAGGCGGGGGCGTACGAGGAGCTGGGCGACGACTCGGTCGTCGTGAACCCGTACGACGTGTCCGGTACGGCGGAGGCGTTGCACGAGGCGTTGCTGGTGCCTGCGGGGGAGCGGGCCGAGCGGACCAAGCGGTTGGCTGCGGCGGCGACCGCGCTGCCTCCGGCGCAGTGGTTCCTGGACCAGTTGCAGGCGGTGCGCTCCGCGGGGGCGGGGGGCTGAACCGATCTGGGGGCGCGCCGGTTCCCGCGCCCCTGAAGGGTTCAAGGCGAAAAGACTGCGCCGTTCCCCGCGCCCCTTATGGGGTCAGCCTTGCTGCCAGGGTTGTCAGTAGGTGGGTGACCCCCTCCGGGCCGTCGACCACCAGGTCCGCGCGGTCCGCCAGTTCGGTCACCTCTGTGCTGCCGCTGCAGACCAGCAGGCCGGGGATGCCGTCGGAGCGTAGTTTCTCGACGGCGGCGAAGGCCGGCAGGTCGCCGAGGTCGTCGCCGACGTACATGACCGACTCGGCGCCCACCTCGCGCACGTACTCGCCGAGGGCGACGCCCTTGTCCATGCCCGCCGGACGCAACTCCAGGACCAGCCGCCCCGGTTCGACGATCAGGCCGTGCTTCTGCGCCAGCCGGGCCAGCGGTTCGCGCAGTGCCTCGAAGGCGGCCTGCGGGTCCTGGGCGCGGCGGGTGTGGACCGCGACGGCCCGCCCCTTCTCCTCGATCCAGCTGCCCTGCCAGGCACCGATGCCGTCGAGGAACCCGGGCAGTTCCGCACGGGCCGCGGCCACGCCGGGGTGCGGCGCGGGAGCCCGGACCGTACCGGTGACCGCGTCCCAGCGCTCCGCCCCGTAGTGACCGAGCACGACGAGGTGGTCGAGGCCCGGCACCCCGGCGAAGCCGCCGTACCGGACGGCTACCGACGCGGGCCTGCCGCTGACGACGGCCACCGACGCCACCTTCGGGGCCAGCGCCGCGAGGGCGGGTACGGCGTCCGGGTGGGCGCGGGCCTGCTCGGGGTCGGGCACGATCGGCGCGAGCGTGCCGTCGAAATCGAAGGCGAGGACGGCCTTGTGAGGCCGCGCGAGGATCGCGGCGAGACCGTCCCGGCCCGCGGTGGTCACGGGGCTCGGCAGCGACGACGGGTCGGACGGGGCGGGGTGACTGGCCATGCTGCGACCCTATCCGCCGAGGTGGCGTCCTACGCCTCCCGCCCGCTCCTGCGTACCTCACGGACGCGCCGCAGGCGGTTGACCGTCACCGGGTCGTGCGCGAGGGCCCGCTCCGTGTCCAGCAGGGCGTTCAGCAACTGGTAGTAGCGAACCGGGGCGATCCCCAGCTCCTCCCGGATGGCCCGCTCCTTGGCCCCCGGCGCCTCCCACCCCCGCCCCTCCAACGCAAGCACACCCCGCTCCAGCGAGCTAAGCCCTTGGTCACTCATACGCCCCACGCTAACCCCAAAGGGGCGCGGGGAACGGCGCAATCTTTCGCCTCTCCCCCACCAGGGGCGCGGGGAACGGCGCAACCACCCCACCGCCCCGCCGCCCCACCCCGCGGAGCACCCCGCGGAGCTACGCCGCGTTCTGCGCAGCGGAAGCAGCCCGCTGCAACTGCCCCAGCACCGCCCCCGGGTCCCCCTCCGCGCTCACCGCCTCACCGATCCGCCGCTTGATCTCCGCGCTGACCACCGCCCAGGACTTCTGCCCCACGGGGTACAGCTCCGCGTTGGGCAGCTCGCCCAGGAAGTCGACGAGGTCCGCGTCGTCCTTGTCGAGGGCCATCGCCTCGGAAGCGGACGTCGTCACGGGCAGCAGGTCGTACTCGTGGGAGAACTCGAGGACGTTCTCGTCGCTGTACACGTAGTCGAGGAACTCCCCGATCTCCTTCGCGTGCCCGTTCTTCTTGAACGCCATCATCCAGTCGGCGACGCCCATCGTGGCCTTGGAACGCCCCTTCTCGCCGGGCATCGGCACCATGCCGAACTTCACGCCCTTCGCGGCGGCGGCCTTCATCAGCGTGGGGTGGCCGTTGAGCATGCCGACCTCGCCGCGCGTGAACGCCGCGAAGGCGTCCGCGCGGTTGAGCTTCGCGGGCGCCACCGGCCCGGTCAGCCCCTTGTCGACGAGCTCGTCCTTCAGCCAGGTGAAGGTGTCGATGTTCTGCGGGGAGTCGAAGCTGTAGGAGCCGACCGTGTCGGTGTACCCGTCGCCGCCGCTGAGCAGCCACATCAGGGTCTCGGCCTGCGCCTCCTCCGGCCCCAGCGGCAGCGCGTACGGGTACTTCACGCCCTTGGCCTTGAGGGCCGCCGCGTCGGAGGCGAGGTCGCTCCAGCTCTCCGGCGGGGTGAGGCCGGCGTCGGCGAAGAGGTCCTTGTTGTAGAAGAGCAGCCGGGTGGAGGAGGCGAACGGCATGCCGTACTGCGTGCGGTTTATCTCCCCCGCCGCGGACAGCTGCGACACGAAGTCGGCCTGGGTGTCGATGGAGAGCAGTTCGCTCACCCGGTAGAGCTCCCCCGCGTCCGCGTAGTCGGCGTACGCGCCGATCTGCGCCAGGTCGGGCGGGTCGCCCGCGTCGACCATGGCCTTGACCTTGGCGTCCACGTCGTTCCAGGAGTAGACGCTGACCTTGACGTCGACGCCGGGATGCTTCGCCTCGTAGGCCTGCGTCAGCTTGTCCCAGTACTTCTGTGAGCTGTTCGCCGCGGAGTCGCCGTAGTCGGCCGCCACGAGTTTCAGCGTGACGTCCCCGGATTCGGTGGAACTGCCGCAGCCTCCGAGGGCCGCGGTCACTCCCAGCGCGGACACGACCGCTATCAGACTTGTCACTCGCCGCTGCACTACTGCCGTCCTCAACCCTGTTCGTCCCCTGAGCGCGTCCGCGCGTCCGGGCGTCCGCATGCCCAAGTGCCCGCGTATCACACAGAATTCGCTCATGTGATCCGGAACTTTCGATTCGCAATTTTCGCTCTAAGGTCTACACCACGTAAGTGGACTAGACCTCTCACGGGGTAAGGGGCGACACTGTACGTGTGAGACACGTCATCGCCCTGGATGTGGGCGGCACCGGAATGAAGGCCGCCCTCGTGGGTGCGGACGGTGAGCTGCTGCACCGGGCCCGCCGCTCGACGGGCCGGGAGCGCGGCCCGGACTCGGTCGTCGAGTCGATCCTCGCCTTCGCCGCCGACCTGCGCGCGCACGGCGAGGAGCACTTCGGCGAGCCCGCGGCGGCGGCCGGCGTGGCCGTCCCCGGCATCGTGGACTCCGACCGCGGTATCGCGGCCTACGCGGCCAACCTCGGCTGGCGCGACGTACCCCTGCGCACGCTGCTCAGCGAACGGCTGGCCGGGGTCCCCGTCGCCCTCGGCCACGACGTACGCACCGGCGGCCTCGCCGAGGGCCGGATCGGCGCCGGCCGGGGCGCGGACCGCTTCCTGTTCGTACCGCTCGGCACGGGCATCGCCGGTGCCATCGGCATCGACGGCCGGGTGGAGGCAGGCGCGCACGGTTTCGCGGGCGAGATCGGCCATGTCGTCGTACGCCCCGGGGGCGCCCCCTGCCCGTGCGGTCAGCACGGCTGTCTGGAGCGGTACGCGTCCGCGGGCGCGGTCGGTGCGGCGTGGGCCGAGGCCTCCGGCGACCGGGACGCCGACGCGGCGGACTGCGCGAAGGCCGTCGAGTCCGGCGACACCCGGGCGCGGGCCGTCTGGCAGGACGCCGTGGACGCGCTC
The DNA here is from genome assembly GCF_026341275.1 of Streptomyces ortus. Taxonomy (NCBI): domain Bacteria; kingdom Bacillati; phylum Actinomycetota; class Actinomycetes; order Kitasatosporales; family Streptomycetaceae; genus Streptomyces; species Streptomyces ortus. Next base: position 2,047,260 of record NZ_JAIFZO010000002.1, on the reverse strand, counting down.
GCCGACGGCCTCGTCACCGCGCTCACCCTGCTGGACCCGCGCGTCCTGATCATCGGGGGCGGTCTCGCCGAGGCGGGGGAAACCTTGTTCACACCACTGCGGGCCGCGGTCGAGCGGCGCGTCACCTTCCAGAAACTGCCGTCCATCGTCCCCGCCGCACTCGGGGACACGGCCGGCTGCCTGGGCGCGGGCCTCCTCGCCTGGGACCTGCTGGCCACCACTTCGGAGGTATCCGCCCGATGACCACTGAGCGTATGTCTCCGGCCGGGCCGCAGACCACAGTCCTCACCGGCGCGAACGTAGTACTCCCCACCGGAACGGTGCGCGGCGGACGCCTGATCGTCGACGGCACCCGCTTCGCCGGGAGCGCTCCCGAGGGCGCCCCCACGGTGGACCTGAGCGACCACTGGGTGGTCCCCGGCTTCGTCGACATGCACAACCACGGCGGCGGCGGCGCCTCCTTCACCTCGGGCACGGTCGAGGAGATCCTCCAGGGCGTCCGCACCCACCGCGTGCACGGCACGACGACCCTCGTCGCCTCCACGGTCACCGGCGACATGGACGGCCTGGCCCAGCGCGCGGGACTGCTCTCCGAACTGGCCGAGCAGGGCGACATCGCGGGCGTCCACTTCGAGGGCCCGTTCATCTCCCCGTGCCGCAAGGGAGCGCACTCCGAGAAGCTGCTGCGCGACCCGGACCCGGCGGAGGTCCGCAAACTGATCGACGCGGCGCGCGGCCAGGCCCGCATGGTCACCCTCGCCACCGAACTGCCGGGCGGCATCGACTCCGTACGCCTGCTCGTCGAGCACGGTGTCATCGCGGCGATCGGGCACACGGACGCCACGTACGAGCAGACGGTGGAGGCCATCGACGCGGGCGCGACCGTGGCGACGCACCTCTTCAACGCGATGCCCGTGCTCGGACACCGCACCCCGGGCCCGATCGCGGCCCTGCTGGAGGACGAGCGGGTCACCGTCGAGCTGATCAACGACGGCGTCCACCTGCACCCGGCCTCTCTCCAGCTGGCGTTCCATCACGCGGGCGGCGGACGGGTGGCGTTCATCACGGACGCCATGGACGCGGCGGGCTTCGGCGACGGCCGCTACATGCTCGGCCCGCTGGAGGTCGAGGTCGCGGACGGAGTGGCGCGGCTGGTGGAGGGCGGCTCGATCGCGGGCTCCACGCTCACCCTGGACCGGGCCTTCCGGCGCGCGGTGACGGTGGACCGGCTGCCCGTCGAGGACGTCGTCGCGGCCATCTCCGCCAATCCGGCCCGGCAGCTGGGCCTGTACGACCGGGTGGGCTCACTGGAACCGGGCAAGGACGCCGACCTGGTGGTCCTGGACTCCGGTTTCGAGCTCAGGGGTGTGATGCGTCGGGGCGAATGGCTGGTCGAACCTCAGATCGGCTGAGCCGGGGGCTGGGCCGACGGCCTCCGCCTTTGGCATGATCGGACTTTCGGACGAGCACACCCGTGGGATCCGTACGCCCACCGGGCGCCCGCGCCCACATCGAGGGAGGCAGCCCCAGGTGATTCTCACGGTCACGCTGAACACCGCTCTCGACATCACGTACCGCGTACGCAAGTTGCGGCCCCACGCGTCGCACCGGGTCGACGAGATGACCGAACGGCCCGGCGGGAAGGGCCTGAACGTGGCCCGGGTGCTCGCGGCCCTCGGCCACGAGGTGACCGTGACGGGCTTCGTGGGCGGGGTCACCGGACGGGCCCTGCGGGAGCGGCTCGCGCAGACGCCGGACGTCGTCGACGCGCTGGTCCCGGTGAGCGGCGCGACCCGCCGCACGATCGCGGTGGCCGACGCGACGACCGGTGACACGACTCAGCTCAACGAACCGGGCCCGCAGATCACCCCCGCCGAGTGGGCCGGCTTCCAGGAGACGTACGAGGTTCTGCTGCGGTCCTGCTCCGCGGTGGCCCTGTGCGGCAGCCTGCCACCCGGGGTGCCGGTCGGGGCCTACGCCCAACTCGTACGCGCGGCACGGGCGTTGGCGGTTCCGGTGCTGCTCGACACGAGCGGGGAGCCGTTGCGGCGGGGGATCGCGGCGCGACCCGACATCGTGAAGCCGAACGCGGACGAACTGGCCGAGCTGACCGGCTCGCACGACCCGTCGCAGGCCACGCGTGACGCGCGCCGGCGCGGGGCGCACGCGGTGGTGGCGTCCCTCGGCCCGCAGGGGCTGCTCGCCCGCACCCCCGAGGGCGACTGGCGCGCGGCCCCGCTCAGGCCGGTCCGCGGCAACCCGACGGGCGCCGGGGACTCCGCGGTCGCGGGCCTGCTCTCGGGCCTGGTCGAACACCTGCCGTGGCCGGACCGCCTGGCCCGCTCGGTCGCCCTCTCCGCGGCAACGGTCCTGTCCCCCGCAGCGGGGGAGTTCGACCAGCAGGCCTACGAAGAACTACTCCCCCGAGTATCAGTGGCAAACCAACCCACAGCAGCGTAAACCCGGCATTTCAGGGGCGCGAGGAACGGCGCGAACGTCAGTTCTTGACCTGCCCGGCCTTCAGCCGGAGCTGGTCCAGGAGGACATCACACTGGTCCCCCTCCTGACAGGAGATGGAGATCGTGTTCGTGCCCTTGGTGAGAGTGGGCCAGGAGTACGTCTCCGTCCACCCCTTCTCCCACTCGTTCTCCTTGGCCTTCGCGAAGTTCCCTAGATTCAGCTTGGTCCCGAACTCCTTGCCGTTCACGGTCAGCGTCATCTTGGCGTCCTTGCCGGGCACGCTGTACTTCGTGAAGACGGTGTACGTACCGGCCTTCGGAATGCCGTTGACGGTCCACGTGACCTCGGCACCGACCTGGTTCAGGCCGGTCACATAGATACCGCCCGCCGCACTCGCGCCCTCGATGTCCGACGCGGTCGTCACACCGGCACCGAGCTTCAGTGCCTTCGCGTCGATGTCGGGCAGCTCGGCCGGCTCGTCGGCATCCTTGCTTGACGTCTCGCTCGGCTCGGCGCTCTGCCCGGCCGACGTGGTCGGCCCCGCGGCGTCGTCCCCGCCCTTGTCGTCGTCCGAGTCACCGCCCGTCATCGCGATGGCGATACCGATCACCACGGCCGCGACCACGGCGACGGCGCCGATCAGCAGCCCCCTGGTGTTGGGCCCGCGGCCCCGGCCGCCACCGCCCCGGCCGCCGTGCGTCTGCTGGTGCGTGGTGGGCGCGCCGCCGGAGTGGTTCTCGGACGTGGCGTAGTTCGCGTTCGGCTGCCCGTACTGCCCCTGCTGCCCGTACGTGCCCTGCTGCTGCGGCGCCTGCCCGTACTGCGCGGTGGGGGCGGCCTGCGCGGCGGACTGGCCGTACTGGCGCTCACCGACCGGACGCACACGGTTGACCGAGCCGGGGTAGCCGTAACCACCACCGCCGCTCGGCGGCTGGGCTCCGGCGGCTTTCCCGTCCTCGTACAAATAGCCGAACGGGTCGTCGTCCTCGGGCGTGCTCGCGCCGTTGCTGCCGGGCGTCATCCCTTGGTCTCCTAGCGGGTGCGGTACAGATGCGGTACGGGGGATCGAAAGGCGAGCCTACCCGGTCCCGCTGCCCCAAACGGGTGACTCAGCTCGCATGCCGGCGCTGACCTGCGGATCAGCCGGCACGCCTGTGCGCTTTGGGACGAGAACGTTTCTCTACGTACATCCGCTCGTCGGCGGACTGCAGGACCTCGTCCGCCGACATGCCGCAGTGGGCCCACCCGATACCGAAGCTGGCGCCGACCCGCATGGCCCGTCCGTCGACCCTGATCGGCTGGATTATCTCGTTGCGCAGCCGCACCGCGAGGTCCTCCGCGTCGGCCCGGCCGAGCCCGTCGGCGAGCACCACGAACTCGTCGCCGCCGAGCCGGGCGACCGTGTCCCCGTCGCGCACGGCGCCGCTCAGCCTGCGGGCCACCTCGATCAGCACGTGGTCACCGGCGTTGTGCCCGAAGCGGTCGTTGATCGACTTGAAGCCGTCGAGGTCGCAGAAGAGGACCGCCAGCCCCTTCGTGCCGTCGTCCCGCTCCCCCTCGGGTGTGACGGTGTGCACATGGTGGTCGTACGCGCCCAGGGCGTCCGGGACCGACCGGTAGTCGAACCCGTGCCCGTTCGCGTCGTAGGGGGTCACGTCGTAGCCGTTCACGTCGTACCCGTTGGCTCTCGCGTTGCGGGCGGCCACCACTTCCCCGTACGCCGCGTCGATCGTGTCGACCACGCCGGGTTCGGTCGCCGTGGGGCGCGCGCACAGCCGGGCGGCGAGCCGGGAGCGCAGCTCCGCGGAGTTCGGCAGGCCGGTGAGCGAGTCGTGGGAGGCGCGGTGGGCGAGCTGCAGCTCGCGGCGTTTGCGCTCCTCGATGTCCTCGACGTGGGTGAGCAGGAAGCGCGGCCCGTCGGCGGCGTCCGCGACCACGCTGTTGCGCAGCGACACCCACACGTACGTGCCGTCGCGGCGACAGAGCCGCAGCTCGGCGCGCCCGCCCTCGGCGGAGGTCCTGAGCAGGGTGCCGATGTCCTCGGGGTGGACGAGGTCGGAGAAGGAGTAGCGGCGCATGGAGGAGGCAGGGCGGCCCAGCAGGCGGCACAGCGCGTCGTTCGTGCGCAGGATCCGGCCGTGCTGGTCGCCGCCCATCTCGGCGACGGCCATGCCGGAGGGCGCGTACTCGAAGGCCTGCCGGAAGCTTTCCTCGCTGGCCCGCAGCGCCTGCTGCTCGCGCTCCAGGCGCACCAGCGCGCGCTGCATGTTGGCGCGCAGCCGCGCGTTGCTGATGGCTATGGCGGCCTGGAATGCGTACATCTGCAGGGCCTCGCGGCCCCATGCGCCGGGACGGCGTCCGTTGCGCGGGCGGTCCACGGACAGGACACCGATCAGCTCACCGCAGGAGCCGCCCGGGATGCTCGGGGTGTACATGGGGGCGAAGAGCCGGTCGGCGGGGTGCCACTCGTCCTCGAAGCGCGGTTCGGGTCCGTCGGTGTACCACTGCGGGACGTCGTCCTCGTCGAGGACCCAGCCCTCGGTGTGCGGTATGAACCGCAGGTCGCCCCAGGCCTCGCCCATGGTCAGCCGGCGTTCCCAGGAATCGCGGGAGCCCGTGCGGCCGGTGATGAGCGCCTCGGCGGCGGAGTTCCCGGCGAGGGCCGCGACCACCAGGTCGCCCTCGGGAAGGACGAGGTTGACGCAGGCCAGTTCGTAGCCGAGGCCGTTGACGACGCCGTCGGCCACGGTCTGCAGCGTGTCGGCCAGGCTGCGGGCCGTGTTCATGTCCGCCATGACCGTGTGCAGCTGCCGCAGGGTCGCAAGGCGGACGTACGGCTCCGACTCGGTCTCCATTCGCCCTCCCCTCGAAGACCTCGACAGCAACTCCAGGGCTCTCTCCCCGCCTACTCCCTGCCAGCTTCCCCGCCACTGAATCACAGCGCGCTGCCCACTCGGTACACAGGGTCAACAAATTATGGCACCTGTGACTCAAGTCACAGGCGAAGATGAACAATTGAGTAGAGTTTCTGTGTTTTCGCGGTGCGTTTACTGAACGTAAATTTGTGGAACATGTGCGCGCCCCTGGTAAGAGATCCGAGTCACACTCCCACTTCGGTCCTAGGACCCGGTTCCGACGTTGGTCGGATGTGTCCACCGTCGGCGGAGAATAGCGTCTTCGTGTGCTGAACACTCCCTCCACCGCTCCGCCCGCCCCGTCCGTGCATGCTGTGGGGGTGAGCAACGAAGAGTTCCGCGCGGCCATGTCCCGGCTCGCCGCCGGCGTGGTCCTGGTGACCGCGCACGAGCCGCAGGCCGACCCGGACGGCCCGAGCGGCGAGGACATCGGCATGACGGCGACCTCCTTCATGTCCGTGTCCCTCGACCCGCCCCTCGTCCTCATCGGCCTGCGCGAGGGCTCCCGCATGGACGACCTGCTCGCCGAGCAGCCCTTGTGGGCGGTCTCCTTCCTCTCCCGGAGCCAGGGTTCGGTCGCCGGCCGCTTCGCCATGAAGAACCGCATCTCGGACCGCCTGCTCTTCGCCGACGTGCCGTACGTCCGCGGAAAGGAGTCCGGCGCGCCGCTGCTGGACGACGCCCTGGCGACCCTGGAATGCCGCACCGAGCAGCGGGTGACCGCGGGCGACCACACCCTGGTGATCGGCCGCGTCCTGACATCCGCGCTGCCGGGTGCGGAGGGCAGCCCGCTCACCTATTTCCGGGGCCGTTACCGGCAGTTGGACTAGGCCTTTTCCGGGCGCCGGGGATTCGACGGCTTACGACTGTGTACGAATGTGAAGCCGGGCATGTGCCGGACACACTTATCCCCCGGCTTTTCCGCCGCCGTCGGAAAACTCGCGCCGGGCGGTCGCGGAGAAGCGAACGGAGCGGTGGGAACGGGAAAAGCGCCGGGACGGCCCGACCCCCTTTCCGTCACCCCCAGTCACGCCCGGAACGCCCGCGCTTGGTGTCGCCCCGCTGTTTCTTCTCGCGAAGCCGGCGCTCATTGATGCCCCGCGGAATACGGGTGGCCCGACGGGGCCTCGGCGGCGGGGCGCTGGCCTCCGCGAGCAGCGAGGCGAGCCGCACGGCCGCCGTCTCACGGTTGCGCCACTGGGAGCGGTGCTCGGAGGCGCGCACGGCGACGACGCCGTCGACCAGCCGGTCGGCGAGCCTGGCGAGTGCCCGCTCCTTCCACACCGGCGGCAGCGACTCGGTCTTCGCGAGGTCGAACCGCAGCTCGACCTGAGAATCCGTCGTGTTGACGTGCTGGCCACCCGGCCCGGAGGAGCGCGAGAAACGCCACATGAGCTCGGCCTCGGGCAGCGAGACGGAGCCACGGATGACGTAGGGACCGGACATGCCCCCATGGTCCCCTGTCTGTCCGGTCCACGTCACCAGCTTTTCGGCACCGGACCGGTCACCGACCCGAGCCCGCCTCCGCCCGGCCCCCGGCCCACCGGCCCCCTGCGCGGCACCCCTCCGGCCCCGCAGGTAAAGAAAGTAAAGAGGAGCGGAACCCTGGGGACCCCCATCGGCGTTCTTAGGGTTGGCGGTAGCTTCGTCCCGTACGAAGCCCGCCGCGCAGCACCGCACGATCCGTACGCACGCATAACGAGGGAAGGACTCCCAACAATGGCTGTAAGCCTGTCCAAGGGTGGCAACGTCTCGCTCACCAAGGAGGCTCCGGGCCTGACCGCCGTCACCGTGGGCCTCGGCTGGGACGTCCGCTCCACCACGGGAACCGACTTCGACCTGGACGCCTCGGCCATCGCGGTCAACCCCGCGGGCAAGGTCTACTCGGACTCCCACTTCATCTTCTTCAACAACAAGCAGACCCCGGACCAGACGATCGTCCACACGGGCGACAACCGCACGGGTGAGGGCGCAGGCGACGACGAGGCGATCAACGTCAACCTCGCGGGCCTCCCCGCCGACGTCGACAAGATCGTCTTCCCGGTCTCGATCTACGACGCCGAGACGCGCTCGCAGAACTTCGGCCAGGTCCGCAACGCGTACATCCGCATCGTGAACCAGGCCGGCGGCACCGAGATCGCCCGCTACGACCTCTCGGAGGACGCGGCCACGGAGACGGCCATGGTCTTCGGCGAGCTGTACCGCAACGGCGCCGAGTGGAAGTTCCGCGCGGTCGGCCAGGGCTACGCGTCCGGCCTGACGGGCATCGCCAAGGACTTCGGCGTCAACGTCTGATCACGACATCCGAGGGGCCCGGTCCGGCTGCGGCCGGACCGGGCCCCTCGGTCGCGGCGGACCCACCGGCCCCCCGCGGAGCGCCTACCCTTCCCGGCGTGATCCTCGAACCGCTGATCCTCACCCCCGACCACGACCTGCCGGGTCCCCTCCTCACGGAACTCACCGAGCTCTACGCCTCGAACCACGCCTTCTACGCCCTCAGCGGTGACTTCCCCGACCCGCACGACATCCGTTCGGAGCAGGTCGCGAAGGCGCTGGCGGACGAGCTGGCCAACCCGGACGTGGAGGTCCTCCAGGCCCGCAGCGCCGGCCGGCTCGTCGCGATCGCGATCACCCTGGCGCACCACCCGGACCCGGGCGACCCCGACCCCTGGATCGGCCTGCTGCTGGTCGACGCGGCCCACCAGGGCAAGGGCCACGGACGGCGGCTCGCGGCACGCATCGAGGACCGCTTCCGCGAGGCGGGCCGGGACGCCGTGCGCCTGGCGGCCCTGGACAACAACCCCGGGGCCTACGCCTTCTGGACGACGATCGGCTACGAGACCATCGGCCACCGCAAGGACCGCGGACGGGGCCGCCCCTGCACGGTCCTACGCAAAATCCTGCACTGAGAACGGTCCCGCACCCCATCCCGAAACACGCATCTCAGGGACTCGCGGGCTTCCCCTCCCCGTACAACCAGTCGTCCCAGATCCCCGAGAAGTCCACGTCCGGCGCCGCCTTCTCCACGAAGGCGGTGAAGTCGCCGGTGTCCGCGTTGCCATGCCGCCGTGCGGCGGCCCACCCCCGCAGGATGCCGAAGAACACCTCGTCACCGACCGCCTGCCGCACCTTGTGCAGCACCATCGCCCCCCGCTCGTACACGGGGCTGTCGGAGATCTGCGCGGCTCCCGGCGGCCGAGCGGGCGGAAAGGCCCACACCCCTTCGCTCTCCGCCTTCTTCTCGAAGTAGCTCCCCTCGTACAGCGCGTCGAAGACGTCCTGCACGGAATCCCCGCCGTGGTCCTCGTCCCACAACCACTCGGCGTACGTGGCGAAGCCCTCGTTCAGCCACATGTCGCGCCACGACTTCGGGGTGACGGAGTTCCCGTACCACTGGTGCACCAGCTCGTGCACGAGAAGATCCACGCCGGGCGCACCGGGAAACACGGGCCGGTTCTGGGTCTCCAGCGCGTACCCGGCATCGTCCTCCCGCTCCACGATCGCGCCGGTCGACGAGAACGGATAGGGCCCGAACAGGTCCTCGGCCCACTCCATGACCTCGGGAATCCGTCCGAGCACCTCGGCACTGTCCGCCGCCTCCACGGGATCCACGGCGACGTAGACGGGCAACCGCCCCGCCCTGGACCGCCGAACCTCGAACTCCCCCACGGCGACCGTCACCACATAAGAAGCCACAGGCTCCGCGACCCGCCACTCAAAAACAGCCCGACCACCCCTCACCGCCTCCTTCCGCAACTCCCCGACCGAAACGGCCTCCAGCCCCTCAGGCACCTTCACAACGATGTCGTACGAGGCCTTGTCGCTCGGATGATGGTTCCCGGGAAACCACGCCATGGACCCGGTGGGCTCCCCCAGCCCCACAGCCCCGTCCTCGGTGGGCAGCCACCCCTCCTCCGACCCGTCCGGATCGGTGATGACCTCGGGCTTTCCCTCGTAGCGCACCACCGCCACAAAGGAATCCCCACCCTGCAGATCCTCACGCGGCCGAACGGTCAACTCATGATCACCACTGCGATTGAACCGGGCGCTCTTCCCGTCCACCTCGACGGACCGCACCTTCATCCCTTTCAGATCAAGGTTGAAAGCGCTGAGGTCCTTCTCCGCCCGAGCCCGGATCTCCGCCTCCCCCACCAGCCGCCGGCCCTTGGGCTCGTAGTCGAGCGTGATCCCGTAATGCGTGACGTCGTAGCCCCCGTTCCCCGCCTTGGGAAAGTACGGATCCCGCACACCGGAGGCCCCCGCAACGCCCTTCACACCCCCCTCGCACCCGGCGAGGAGGCACACCAGCACAAGACCGACAGGACCAAGGACGACAGACCGGGGCATGGCGGCGATCCTAAGGGCTGTCCCGTAACTCCCGGCGGGCGCACGACGACAGCTACGGCGTTGCCGGATCGCCCGAATACACCCGGTATGAGGGCGACCCGGCGCCTTGCGATGCACCGCATCCGACGCCGCACGCTGATCCACCGGGAGTTACGGGACAGCCCTTGGAACGGCGTGACACCATCACCCACGTGCTCGACATCGGCTACGCCCTCTCCTCCCGCTTCCCGGACCCCCCGCAGACCGACTACCGCCGTGCGGACGTCCACGCCCTGCGCCACGACCTGTTCTGCGGGGACGTCTACCTCGCCGACACGAAGGCGGACCGGGAACTGTCCACAGGCTGGGGATGGGTACCCGTACTCGACTTCGCGTGGGCCCTGTGCGACATCGTCGAACAACTCGACCAGGACCCCCTGGGCAGCAGGGCCTCCCGCCCCCAGCGCGCCGAACTGGACTTCACCGAGTCCACCGACCGCATGCTCTTCGAGCGCCGCTTCGGCTGGGTGGACATCGAGTCGGACTGGATGCCCGCGGACGAGCCCCCGCTCACCTTCTCCCACACCGAACTGCGCCGCGAAGCGCGGGACTTCCTCCACGACATCGTGGCCGACCTGACAGACCTCCACGAGGGGCTCCGGGACAACCCGGCCATCTGGGCCCTGGAGGCCCGCTTCCCCCGCCTCCCCTGAGCCGAACACCCTGGGGGCTGCGCCCCCAGACCCCCCATCGGCCTGAACGGCCTCGTCCTCAAACGCCGGACGGGCTAGAAGAACAACGGCCGGACGCGCCAGAAGAAGACCGACGACCGGACGGACTGAAAGACGATCGACGGCCGAACACGTTGTAAAACGATCGATGGCCAAACGGGCTGCAAGCCGATCGAAAGCCGAACGAGTCGAGAGATCACGGGCAGCCGGCGGCGTAACGCGGGAGCGGGCCGTGCCGGTACGTCGAAAGTCCGCCGCGTAGGGCTCCTCCAGGAAGCGGCGCCCTCAGAAACGTAGAGCCGTACACCCGGGGGCGGCGGACTCGACGTACCGGCACGGCCCGCTCCCCCCACCCACAGCGTCACGCCCGCCCGCTCACACATCAACCCCCCACCACCCGAACCCCACCTCCGCCGCAAACACCCCCGCAAGATCCAGCAACTGCGCCGGACTGATCACAGCCCCCGCCAGCCGATCAACCCCCCGCGCGAACCCCACCTCCGCCGCCCGCCGCAGATCCACGTCCGTCAACGACACCCCGCTGAAGTCCGCCCCCTTCAGCACGCAGTCCACGAACTCCACCCGCTCCAGCCGAGCACCCCCGAAGTCCGGCTCGACCAGCACACACCCCTCGAACACCACATCCCGAATCCGCGCCTCCCGCAGATTCAGGTAGTCGATCTTCCCCCCACGGAAGACCACCCGCTCCAGCACGGCGCCATGCATCTGCACCCCGCCCAGCCGCGCGTCGACCACCTCCACATCCCGGAAGGTCGCCGACCCGAAGTCCGTCCCCACGCCCCGCAACCCGGTGAGCACGCAGTCCAGCACCCGCGCGTGATGCAGCCGCGTCTCATCGACCGCGCACCCCGTCAGCGCGCAGTCCATGAACCGCGCACCCCCACCGTCCTGCCCCACAAAATCCAGCTCGTCGAAGAGCAGCCCGTCATAGTCCCCGTCGGGCTCCAGCCCCCCACCCCCGTACGGCTCCAGCGACGGCAACCGCACCTCGGGCCGCCGCGCACCCTTGACCCCCGCACTCGCCCCCGTGCCCGCGCCCGCCCTCGAACCACCCTTAGCCGCTCTGCTCACCATCCCCCCATCCTGCACCCCACCACTGACACACCCCCTGACCAGCAAAGAAGCCCCGCATGTCACACCCCGAACCCACCACGAGTCGTAAGGACAACACCCAACACACACCACTCCGTCGAAATGGTGAGAACCCATGCATCCCATGCACCCCATGCACCCCGCACACCCCACACCACCCCTCACGATCATCGGCGGCGGCTTCGCCGGCCTCACCGCCGCCATCACCGCCGCGGAAGCAGGCACCAAGGTCACGGTCTACGAGGCCCACCACACCCTCGGCGGCCGGGCCCGCACCGCCGAGGGCCCGTACAAGACGAACGAGGGCCCCCACGCCCTCTACAAGCACGGCCCCCACTGGACCTGGCTCGAACAACGCGGCCTGCTGGGCGAACTGGCCCCCCTCCCACTCCTGGAAGCGACCCGCCTGCGCCTCCACCACAAGGGCGCCCTACGCCGCACCCCACCCCTGGCCATGCTCAGACTCCTGCGCCGCGCCCCCCAACAGGCCCCCGTAGACCAGGATTTCACCACCTGGGCCACCGACATCGCCGGCGAGGAGGGCGCGACCGCCGCCGCCCACTACTCCGCCGTCGCGCTCTTCCACCACGCCCCCGGCACCCTCTCCGCCGCCTTCGTCCAGGAACGCCTGCGCCGCGCCACCAGACTGCCCCCGGAAGCGCACTACCCCCGCGGCGGCTGGGCGAGCGTCATCGACAGGATGGCGGCCCGCGCCTGGAACCTCGGCGTACGAGTGGAGACCCTCGCCCGCGTCGACACCCTGGACGCCCTCCCCACCGGCCACGGCCCGGTCATCGTCGCCACCTCCCTCGACGCGGCCCGCACCCTCCTCCGGGACGGCTCCCTGAACTGGCCGAGCGGCCGTACAGCCCTGCTCGACCTCGCGGTCCGCACCCGCCGCGGCGACGCGTTCGCCGTCTCCGACCTCGACGCCCCGGGCTGGATCGAGCGCTTCACGGCCCAGGATCACACCCTCGCCCCGCCCGGCGAACAGCTCCTCCAGGGCCAGTTCCCGATCGCCCCGCACGAGTCACGCGCGGACGGCATCGCCCGTGCCGAGCAGCTCCTCGACCTCGCCCTCCCCACCTGGCGCGAGCGGGTCACGTACCGCCGTGAGGCGCTCGCGAACGGCCGCACGGGCGCCGTCGACCTCCCCGGCACGAGCTGGCGCGACCGCCCGCACGTGGACCGCGGTGACGACGTCTACCTCGCGGGCGACCAGGTGGCGGCGCCGGGCGTGCTCTCCGAGGTCTCGTTCAACAGCGCCCTGGAGGCGGTGTCCCTGGCTTTCGGGCTCCGCAACAGGCCGGCCACCCCCGACAAGGCAACCCTGGAGCCCTGACTCCCCAGCGCCCGTGCCGCTCAAAATCGTAAACAGTACAAAATGTACGAATAGTACGCACAAACAACGCACGCAACTCAACGCCGCCCCAGCAACAGCAGCGCGATCCCGACCTGGTCCTCGTCCAACCCCTCCCCCTCCTCGACCCGCCACAGCGAGTTCTGCAACACCCGCCCCAACGTCCACGCCCGCGCCCGCGCCCGGTCCACCCCCAGCACCTCCGTCATCAGATCGAAGCGGCGTGCCAACGCCCCCTCCTCGCACCGGTTCCAGAGCGCCGGCAGCAGGTCGAAGCAGGGGTCCCCGGCAAGCGGCTTCGGGTCGATGACGAGCCAGGGCTCGCGCTCGGCCGCCAGGATGTTCTCGAAGTGCAGGTCCCAGTGCAGCAGCCGGTCCCCCGGCTCACCCGCGACCTCGCGCAGGGCCGCCGCGCAGTCCGCGAGCAGCCGCCGGTCGTCCTCCGCCGCGAGGGACCGGGCCACCGCGGGCAACCGCTCGAACATGCCCGCGGTGACGGAGTCCAGCCGCCGCAGCCCCGCCGGCGCCGGCCCGGCCGTGATCCGCGCCAGCAGTTCGGCCAGGACCGAGGTCGCCTTCATCACATCCGGCACCCCCGCCAACGGCCGGTCCTCGTCGAGCCGTTCCAGCAACAGCGTGCCGCTCTCCACGTCCTCGTCCAGCAGCCGCACGACCCCGTCGCCGTCCCAGGTCCGCAATGCCAGCCCCTCCCCGGCCGTCTCCTCGTCGAGATCCTGCAGCTTGAGCACGGCCCGCGTCCCGTCACCGCGCACCACGGGCAGTACCACCGAGACCTGCCCGCTCATCGGCGCGCCCTCCTGCCGCAGCCCCCACCGCTCCAGAAACCGCCCGCCGCGCTCCAGCAGCCGCCCATGTCCCACCTTCACCACCCCCGCCCTCTCCAGAACCACGAAATCCGAAGGAGACACCCACCACCCGGAGAAGCTAACGTCACCGCGCATGAGCAGCACGGAGAACGCGGACAGCGCGTCCGACCCGGACAGCGCGTCCAGCACGGACAGCGCATCCGCCACGGACCGCACACCCCCCGCGCCTTACGCGCCCCCCAAGCCGCGGACACCACCTCTGCCGCAGCCACCCCAGGCACCGGACGGCCCCCACGCCCGCCGGGGCCTCCGTGTCCCCCACGGCCCCCGTACGACCGTGAACGGCGGCATATCGTTCTGGTACGCCGAGGAGGGCCTCCCCGCCCCCCGCGAGCCCCTTCAGGGTGACGCGAACGCCGACGTGGTGATCGTCGGCGGCGGCTACACCGGGCTGTGGACCGCGTACTACCTGAAGAAGGCCGTCCCCTTCCTGCGGATCACCGTCCTGGAGCAGAAGTTCTGCGGCTACGGCGCCTCCGGCCGCAACGGCGGCTGGCTCTACAACGGCATCGCGGGCCGCGACCGGTACGCGCGCGTGCACGGCCACGAGGCCGCCGTACGCCTCCAGAAGGCCATGAACGCCACGGTCGCCGAGGTCATCAACGTCACCGCGGCGGAGAACATCGACGCGGACATCCACCGCGGGGGTGTACTCGAAGTCGCGTACACCCCCGCCCAGCTGGCCCGCCTCAAAGCCTTCCACGAGACGGAACTCTCGTACGGCGAGAAGGACCGCGAGCTGTACGGGGCCCGCGAGACCACCGACCGCGTCCGGGTCGCGGACGCCGTGGGCTCCACCTGGACCCCGCACGGCGCCCGGCTGCACCCGGTCAAACTGCTCAAGGGCCTCGCGGCGGCCGTCGAGGCGCTCGGCGTCACCATCCACGAGTCGACCCCCGTCACGGAGATCCGGCCCAAGCACGCCGTCACCCCGTACGGAACCGTCCGCGCGCCCTACGTCCTGCGCTGCACGGAGGGCTTCACGGCGTCCCTCAAGGGCCACAGACGCACCTGGCTCCCCATGAACTCCTCGATGATCGCCACCGAGCCCCTGACCCCCGCCCAGTGGGAGGCGGTCGGCTGGGAGGGCCGCGAGACCCTCGGCGACATGGCCCACGCGTACATGTACGCCCAGCGCACCGCCGACGGCCGCATCGCACTCGGGGGGCGCGGAGTCCCGTACCGCTACGGCTCCCGCACGGACAACGACGGCCGTACGCAGCCGTCGACGGTCGAGGCCCTGCACGAACTCCTCCTGCGCCTCTTCCCCCAGCTCGCCGGCGTCGCCGTGGCCCACGCCTGGTCGGGCGTGCTCGGCGTACCGCGCGACTGGTGCGCGTCGGTCACCCTCGACCGCGCCACCGGCCTCGGCTGGGCGGGCGGTTACGTCGGCTCCGGTGTCGCGACGGCGAACCTCGCCGCCCGCACCCTCCGCGACCTCATCCAGCAGGACTCGGGCCGGCCGGGCGAGACCGACCTCACCACCCTCCCCTGGACCGATCACAAGGTCCGCAAGTGGGAACCCGAACCTTTCCGCTGGCTCGGGGTACACGGCATGTACGCGACGTATCGAGCCGCCGACCGCCGCGAAGTCACCACCCATGCCGCACAGTCGTCCCGGATCGCGCGTCTCGCCGACCGGGTCGCGGGCCGCTGAAAGACAGGGGAACCCCATGAGCACCGCAGTCATGGACACCGTCCGCTACTCGACCGACGGTCAGCTCCTCGACATCCATCGCGCAGCCGCCCCGGACGCCCCGACCGTCCTGCTCTGGCACGGCCGCGGCCCCGCCGAACGCGACGTCCTCGGCGCGCTCGCGGCGGAGGTCGCCCGCCTCGGCGCCACCGTCATAGTCCCCGACTGGCACCCGGACGCCGAGGACGGCGGACGCCCCCAGCTGGCCGCCTCGCTCCGCTTCACCTGGGACTTCGTACGGAACCCGGAGGAGGTCGTCCTCGTCGGCTGGTCCCTGGGCGGGCGCGCGGCCATGGCGACGGCCCTGCGCCCCGACCCGCCGGAGGGCTGGCGCCCGGCCGCCGTGGTCGGCATCGCGGCCCGCTACAACCAGCCCGAACCGCTGCTCGGCCTGCCTTCCCCGATGGCGGTCTGCGCCTCGGCCCCACCCCTCCCCATCCACCTGGTGCACGGCACCGAGGACACGGTGTGCGACTTCGCCAACGCGGGCGAGTTCCAGCGCGTCCTGGCCGCCTCCGGCCGCGAGGCCCCGCTCACGGAACTCACCACGGACCACCCGGGCGCGGTCATGGCCGAGTACTCCCCGGAATGGGGCCGCTGCCGCCCCGCCCACACGGGCTCGGCCCACCGAGAGGGCCTGCGCACGGCCCAGGTCATCGCCCAGGCGGCAGGCGTACCCACGCAAAAGGCCCGAGTCACCAAGTGACCCGGACCTCTCGACACCACACCAGGAGCCCCCTGTCGGATTCGAACCGACGACCTACGCATTACAAGTGCGTTGCTCTGGCCGGACTGAGCTAAGGAGGCCTGCACGCGGACGTGCCCGGGCGTGCTCGCAGGCACGCCCGAAGCAGTGTACCCACGTCACAGCGGGGGCCCGTCGAAAATTTCCTCGAACTTCATTACCCGCCGGGTACTGACAGAACGAGTGAACGCGGGGTAGCGTCCTGAACCAGTCCGCTCATGTGGACTACACCACTACGGATCGTTCCGTAGCGGTACACCACCTTCCACTACGGATCGTCCGGCACGTTCCTGCCGGTGAAGGGGGCCCCTCACCATGGCCACTGTCTCGTTCAACAAGGCGACCCGCATCTACCCGGGTGGCGACAAGCCCGCCGTCGACCAGCTCGAGCTCGACGTCGCGGACGGCGAGTTCCTCGTCCTCGTCGGTCCCTCCGGCTGCGGAAAGTCCACCTCCCTGCGCATGCTCGCGGGTCTTGAGGACGTCAACGGCGGATCCATCCACATCGGTGACCGCGACGTCACGCACCTGCCGCCCAAGGACCGGGACATCGCCATGGTGTTCCAGAACTACGCGCTGTACCCGCACATGACCGTCGCGGACAACATGGGCTTCGCGCTCAAGATCGCCGGCGTGAACAAGGCCGAGATCCGCCAGAAGGTCGAGGACGCGGCGAAGATCCTCGACCTCACGGAGTACCTGGCCCGCAAGCCGAAGGCCCTCTCCGGTGGTCAGCGCCAGCGTGTCGCCATGGGTCGCGCCATCGTGCGTGAGCCCCAGGTGTTCCTCATGGACGAGCCGCTGTCGAACCTCGACGCCAAGCTCCGCGTCTCGACCCGTACGCAGATCGCGTCGCTGCAGCGCCGCCTCGGCATCACCACGGTGTACGTGACCCACGACCAGGTCGAGGCCATGACGATGGGCGACCGCGTGGCGGTCCTCAAGGACGGTCTGCTCCAGCAGGTCGACTCGCCGCGCAACATGTACGACCGCCCGGCGAACCTCTTCGTCGCCGGCTTCATCGGCTCCCCGGCGATGAACCTCGTCGAGGTCCCGATCACCGACGGCGGCGTGAAGTTCGGCAACAGCGTGGTGCCCGTCAACCGCGAGGCCCTCAAGACCGCCTCCGACAAGGGTGACCGCACGGTCACCGTCGGCGTCCGGCCCGAGCACTTCGACATCGTCGAGCAGGGCGGCGGCGCCGCGGCGAGCCTGTCGAAGGAGACCGCGGACGCCCCGGCCGGCCTCGCCGTCACCGTGAACGTCGTCGAGGAACTCGGCGCCGACGGTTACGTCTACGGCAGCGCCAAGCTCGGCGACGACCTCAAGGACCTCGTCGTCCGTGTCAGCGGTCGCGCGGTCCCGGAGAAGGGCGCCACCCTGCACGTCGTGCCGCGCGCGGGCGAGACCCACGTGTTCTCGACCTCCACCGGTGAGCGCCTCACCGACTGATCGCGCAACCGCACCGATCGGCCGGGCGGATCCCGGAGAATTCACCCAGGTTGACGAAGAAGGCCCCGCAGACCACTGCGGGGCCTTCTTCGTTGTCGACAAATACCCCGGCAGACCGGTCATTTCGACAGCTGTTCGTCAACATCGAACTCGAAAACGGTCACTTCCCCGTCCCCCGAACTGATTACTAAATGTCGCCAAATCATCACCCCGCGCTACCCTCACTCGCGTGAAGCACTCCACTAACCACTCGACGCGACACGGCCACGGCCCCTCCGGCCGACCGACCCGACACGGCCGTGGTCCGGCCCGCCGGATCGGCCGTACCCTCGCCCTCGTTCTGCCCGTCGTCCTGGTGCTCTCCGGCACGCTCGCGGTCACCCGGGTCAACTGGTCGGGGAACGAATCCTCCACGTCGGCGCTCGCCGCCTCCGCCGAGGACGTCTCCCGGCGCGCCCCGTCCCGCGCTCCACAGGACGTGCTGCGCGACAAACTCCTGCTGGAACTCCAGGAGAAGAACCCGGGGGTCGCCCTCACCCACCTCCAGGAGGCCGTGAACGGCCGCCCGTCCCTCGGCAGGCACTGCGCCTCCATCGCCCGCGCCCTGGGCCGCGCGGCGGTCCGCGCGTACGGCCCGACCCGCGCCCAGTCGTTCGCCCGCCCGGTGTGCGACACGTCCTTCGCCACGGGCGTAGCAGCCCAGCACGCCTGAGCCCGGGCCCCGCAAGGGGCGCGGGGAACGGCGCGGCCGGCCCTCTCCGACCCGCGGATCCAAGCTCCGCGCACCCCGCGCAAACCCCAACGGCTCATCCCGCGGAGCGCGACGTAAAGTTCGGGCATGACCGATCCGAACGCAGCGTCGCGCCCCGTTCAAGCCGTCGTCCTGGCCGGCGGCCAGGGCTCAAGGCTGCGTCCCTACACCGACGACCGCCCCAAGCCGATGGTCGAGATCCCCGGCACCGGGACCCCGATCATCGGCCATCAGCTGAGCTGGCTCGCCGAGGAGGGCGTCACCGACGTCGTCGTCTCCTGCGGTCATCTCGCCGAGGTCCTCCAGGAGTGGCTGGAGTCGGCGGATCTGCCCGTCTCCGTGACCACCGTGGTCGAGCCGGAGCCCCTGGGCCGTGGCGGCGGCCTCAAGTACGCGGCGAAGCACCTGCCGCACCCCGACCGCCCCTGGTACGCGACGAACGGTGACATCTGGACCCGTTTCTCGCTGCGGGAGATGGCGGACTTCCACACCGAGCGGGACGCCGTGGCGACTCTCGCGCTGGCGCGTCCCCGCCTTCCGTGGGGTGCCGTGCAGACCGACGACTTCGGCCACATCACGGACTTCATCGAGGCCCCGCCGACCACGCACGGCATCAACGCGGGTGTGTACGTGTTCTCCCCCGAGTTCGCCGATCTGCTGCCCTCCCTCGGCGACCACGAGCGTTCCACGTTCCCGCGGCTGGCCCGCGAACGCCGCCTGGCCGGCTACCCGATCCCGCAGGGCGCCTACTGGCGCGCCATCGACACGGCGAAGGACCTCACGGAGGCGGCCAAGGAACTGGCGGCACTGAGCCGCTGACCGCCCGCTGAGCACCCCACCCGAGGCAACCGGCACGTACGCCGCGCGTACGCCGATGGGGCCCCGCACCTGACTGGTGCGGGGCCCCATCGGCGTCCTACGGGCTCGTACTCGCTCGTACGGGCTCCTGCCGGCCTCTCAGCCGAGCAGCCCGCCCACGAGCTTGGAGTCGCCGCCGGAGCCTCCGGAGCCGCCCGAGCCGCCGCCCGTGCCCCCTCCGGATCCGGTGCCGCCACCCGTGCCCGTACCGCCGCCCGTGCTGCCGCCGCCGCCCGAGGAGGACGGTCCCGCCGTCGTGGCGGGCGCCTGCGGGGGTGCCGACTGCTGCGGCGGGGCCTGGTTCGAGCCCTGCGTCTGGCTGGGCTGGCCCGCGGTCGCGCCGGCCGTCTCACGGGCCGTCGCACCGGGCGAGGTCGCGGCGCCCGACGGGCTCGCCGAGGTCGCGCCCCGGGTGGGCGAGTCGGCCGACGCCGAGGGGCTCTGCTTGTCGCGGCGCGCGCCGGGCTCCTCCGGGAGCGCGGAGCCGGGCAGTTCGTTGCGCGGGGCCTCGCCCGGTCCGGGGACGACCACGCGGTCGGAGTCGCGGACGGCGCCACCGAGCAGCGACCCGATGAGCAGCGTGAGTCCGACGACGATGGCCGCGACGAGCGCGCCGCGCCGCAGGACCCGCCGGCGCAGTTCCCAGATCTCGGTACGCGGCCCGAGGGTGCGCCAGGCCTCGCCCGCGAGGCGGCCGTCGATGGAGTAGACGGGGGCGCCCGCGATGATCAGCGGCGACCAGGCGGCCAGGAAGATGATGTCGGGTGCGTCGTAGGCGGGCACGGACTTCCAGCTCACGGTGAGCAGGAGTGCCGCCGACAGCGACGCGCCGACGGCCGCCGCGACCCGCTGCCACAGTCCGAGGACGGTGAGGACGCCGACGATGACCTGGAAGAAGGCGATGAGCAGTCCGGCGCCGACGGGGTGCTGAAGCGCGAACTCGCGCAGCGGCTCGGCGAGTTCCCACGGGTGCAGCGAGTTGAGCCACTTGACCATGGAGCCGCGCTTGCCGCCGTCGAAGTAGACGGGGTCGCAGAGCTTGCCCATGCCGGCGTAGATGGAGATGAAGCCGAGGAAGACGCGCATCGGGAGCAGGACGACGCCGAGGTTCATCCGGCGGCCGGGGTAGTAGCCGTGCCGGACGGGGGCGGCTCCGTGCCGCTTGACCGCCCCGTCGTCCTCGTCCCGGTAGTCGTCGTCCTCGTAGGAGTCGTCCTCGAAGTCGCCCTCCGCGTACGGGGGTTGGTCGAGCTCCTCGTAGGCGCTGCCCGCGCTGCGCAGCTGTTGCGGCAGGAGGCGGGTCTCGGGGCCGCGGACGGCCGGGGTCTCGACGGTGGCGTCGACGTCGAACCCTGTGGGTGCTTCGCCGTCGACGCGCGGAATGACCTGGGTCGCGCCGCCTTCACCCACCGGGTCCTCGGCGCCGTGCCGAAGGCTCGTGTTCCGCACGGCCTGCAGCAACCGGGTGGCGCCCGTGTCGTCGGGGGCGGACTTCCCGCTCCAGACGACGGGCGCGCGACGGCGGGTGCCTGCGGCGGTTCCGACGACGGGGACGCGCGCGGTGTCGCCGCCCGAGCTCAAGTTCCGCGCGCCGCGCGGGGACTGGGCCCGCGGCGCGGTGTTCAACTGCACGCGGAAGCTCGCATGATTGACGATGACCTGCGCCGGATCGCTCGGCACCTTCACCATGCTCAGCGCGGGAGCGTCGTCGAATCCCAACGAGCTGTCCCCCGTGGGTGTGCGGGGTGTTCTGGTGTCCACACTCATCTAACCGAGTGACGTGTGTTTAGGACACTGCTTTGACCGCGCCGATGTGTCCGGACCCCGTCAAGATCAACGCGGGCCCCGTCAGGCGCGCGGAACTGTGCCGTTCGCGTCTCCTCCGCGGGTGCGCGACCAGCACGCGCGCACCCGCGGCCGAACAGCCGACCGCTCGGCGTCGGCCGGGCCGACGGCTCAGGCCCGGCGCCGCGAGGCCTCGTACAGCACGACTCCCGCGGCCACACCCGCGTTCAGCGACTCCGTACCGCCCGGCATCGGGATCCGTACCCGGAAGTCGCAGGTCTCCCCCACGAGCCGG
Organism: Streptomyces ortus; assembly: GCF_026341275.1. NCBI lineage: Bacteria > Bacillati > Actinomycetota > Actinomycetes > Kitasatosporales > Streptomycetaceae > Streptomyces > Streptomyces ortus. The sequence goes on along the minus strand of NZ_JAIFZO010000002.1, from coordinate 2,025,886 downwards.
GAGAGCCCCTTGCCCTCGCTGCCGACGACGATGACGACGGGTCCGCCGAGGGCGTCCAGGTCACCGACCTCCGCCTCGCCGTCGGCCGCGAGACCGACCACGACGAGCCCGGCCTTCTTGTACGCCTCCAGGGCGCGCGTCAGATTGGACGCGCGGGCGACCGGCGTACGAGCTGCCGCACCGGCGGACGTCTTCCACGCACCGGCGGTCATCCCCGCCGCCCGGCGCTCGGGCACGACCACGCCGTGACCGCCGAACGCGGAGACAGACCGGACGACGGCACCGAGGTTGCGCGGGTCGGTCACGCCGTCGAGGGCGACGATCAGCGGGTCCCTGCCCTCGTCGTACGCGGCGGCGGCGAGGTCGTCCGGGTGCGCGTACTCGTACGGCGGGACCTGGAGGACGAGCCCCTGGTGGTTGAGCCCGTTGGTCATGCGGTCCAGCTCGGGACGCGGGGCCTCCATGAGGTGGATGCCGCCACGGTCCGCGGCGAGCTGCAGCGCTTCGCGCACCCGCTCGTCGCTGTCGATGAACTGCTGGACGTACAGCATCGAGGCGGGCACGCCCTCGCGCAGCGCCTCGACGACGGAGTTGCGGCCGACGACCATCTCGGACGTGCCCTTGCCGCCCCGGCCGCCGCGCGGCGAGGGCTTGCGCACGAGCTGCTTGGCCTTGGCGCCGGCGATGCGGTTCTTCTTGTGTCCCTTGCGCGCCTCGGCGGGCGGGGTGGGGCCCTTGCCTTCGAGACCCTTGCGCCGCTGGCCGCCACTGCCGACCTGCGCGCCCTTCTTGCCGGACATGCGGCGGTTGTGAGCGGCCATGACCTACCTGTCTGTGTGAACGCTTACGAATGGACGTACGGATGCACGTCCATGCAGTGTGCCGCCCGGAGACCCGGACGGCACAATCGATCAAGGAACGATCGATGAGGGGTCAGCGCGGACCGAGGGTCCAGCGCGGCCCCTGGGGGCCGTCCTCGATGACGAGGCCGGACTGGTTCAACTGGTCGCGGATGGCGTCGGCGGTGGCCCAGTCCTTGCGGACGCGGGCGGACTCGCGCTGCTGCAGCACCAGCCGTACGAGCGTGTCGACGACTCCGTGGAGGTCCTCGCCGCGGTCGCTCTCGCCCGCCCAGTGCGGGTCGAGCGGGTCGAGGCCGAGGACCGCGAGCATGGCCCTGACCTCGGCGAGCCGGGCGACGGCCGCTTCCTTGTCGTCGGCGGCCAGCGCGGAGTTGCCCTGGCGGACCGTGGTGTGCACGATGGCGAGGGCCTGCGGGACCCCCAGGTCGTCGTCCATCGCCTCGGCGAACGCCGGCGGCACCTCGGCGGCGGGCTCGACCGGTCCCCCGGCCTTCTCCACCACGCGCTGCACGAAGCCCTCGATCCGCGCGAACGCCGACTCGGCCTCGCGCAGCGCCTCTTCGCTGTACTCGATGGTGGAGCGGTAGTGCGGCGTGCCCAGGTAGTAACGGAGCACGATGGGCCGCCATGCCTTGACCATCTCGCTGACGAGGACGCTGTTGCCGAGCGACTTCGACATCTTCTCGCCGCTCATGGTCACCCATGAGTTGTGCACCCAGTAGTGCGCGAACTCGTCGCCGAAGCCGACGGCCTGGGCGATCTCGTTCTCGTGGTGCGGGAAGATCAGGTCGATGCCGCCGCCGTGGATGTCGAAGGCGGAGCCCAGGTACTTGTGCGCCATCGCGCTGCATTCCAGGTGCCAGCCGGGCCTGCCGCGTCCCCAGGGCGTCTCCCAGGACGGCTCGCCGGGCTTGACGGCCTTCCACATGGCGAAGTCGCGCGGGTCCCGCTTGCCGGTCTCGCCGTCCTCGGCGGGCTGGCGCAGCTCGTCGAGGTCCTGGTTGGACAGGGAGAGGTAGCCGGGCAGGGACCGTACGTCGAAGTAGACGTTCCCGTCGGCCTCGTACGCGTGACCGCGCTCGATGAGCCCGCGCATCATCTCGACCATCTCGGTGACGTGGCCGGTGGCGCGCGGCTCGTACGTCGGCGGGAGGCAGCCCAGTGCCGTGTAGCCGTCGTTGAACGCGCGCTCGTTCTCGTAGCCGATCGCCCACCAGGGCCTGTGCTGCTCCGCGGACTTCCTGATGATCTTGTCGTCGATGTCCGTCACGTTGCGGACGAACGTGACGTCGTAGCCGCGGTACTCGAACCAGCGGCGCATGATGTCGAAGTTGAGCCCGGACCGGATGTGCCCGATGTGCGGGGCGGCCTGCACCGTGGCGCCGCACAGGTAGATCGAGACACAACCCGGTGTGATCGGGGTGAAGTCGCGAATCTGCCGGGCGCTGGTGTCGTACAGGCGAATGGTCACCCCACCAGGGTAGTGGGCGGGGGGTAGTGCCCCGCGCCCCTTGTCCCGTATGGGACACGTATTCGTGACATACGGGCGTGCCGGTGACGTCAGGGGCCCTTCCTTCGCCCCCGCCGCCCCTTCCCGTTCCCGACCTCATATGGGGGCTGCGCCCCCTCGCCCCCCTTTGTCCTCAAACGCCGGACGGGCTGAAATGCTTCAGCCCGTCCGGCGTTTGAGGACCGGGGGTTCGGGGGCGGAGCCCCCGAGTACGTGACGGGAACGGGTAGGGGCGGCGGGGGAGGGAGAC